>NZ_JNZP01000020.1 GCF_000725545.1 Streptomyces exfoliatus
GAACAGGGCCGAGCGCGCGGAGCCTCCCGAGGAACGAGGGAGGCGAGCACGGTCGGCCCTGTGAGCCCGGCTTGAGCGCCCCGGAGGCGAACCGAGCCCCAGAAAACACAGAACGGCCCGCCCCCCTCCCCGGGGACGGGCCGTTCCCTGCAGGACGTGGGCGCGTCTTAGAACGCGGCCTCGTCCAGGTCCATCACCGAGCCGTCGACGGCCTCGGCGAGCGCGCGCTCGGCGGAGACGCCGGGCAGGACGTTGGCGGCGAAGAACTTCGCGGCCGCGATCTTGCCCTGGTAGAAGGCGACGTCCTTGCCGGTGGCGCCCGCGGCCAGCTTCTCGGCGGCGACAGCGGCGCCGCGCAGGAGCAGGTAGCCGACGACGACGTCGCCGGAGGCGAGCAGCAGGCGGGTGGTGTTGAGGCCGACCTTGTAGATGTTCTTGACGTCCTCGCCGGTGGCGGTGAGGTCGGTGATCATCGTGCCGACGATGCCCTCCAGGTCGACGGCGGCCTTGGCGAGCGCGTCGCGGGCGCCGGCCAGGTCGTCGCCGCCGGTGCCGACCGCGAGGAACTTCTTGATCTCCTCGGACAGCGTGTTCAGGGCGGCGCCCTGGTCGCGGACGATCTTCCGGAAGAAGAAGTCCTGGCCCTGGATGGCGGTGGTGCCCTCGTAGAGGGTGTCGATCTTGGCGTCCCGGATGTACTGCTCGATCGGGTACTCCTGGAGGAAGCCGGAGCCGCCGAAGGTCTGGAGCGACTGCGCGAGCTGCTCGTAGCCCTTCTCGGAGCCGTATCCCTTGACGATCGGGAGCAGCAGGTCGTTCAGGCCGTGGAGCGCCTTGGTGTCCTCGCCGGCCGCTTCCTGGATCGCGATCTCGTCCTGGACGGAGGCCGTGTAGAGGACGAGGGAGCGCATGCCCTCGGCGTACGCCTTCTGCGTCATCAGCGAGCGGCGGACGTCGGGGTGGTGCGTGATGGTGACCTTGGGCGCGGCCTTGTCCATGAAGTTGGCCAGGTCGGTGCCCTGGACGCGCTCCTTGGCGTACTCCAGGGCGTTGAGGTAGCCCGTGGAGAGGGTGGAGATCGCCTTCGTGCCGACCATCATGCGGGCGAACTCGATGATGAGGAACATCTGGCGGATGCCGTCGTGCTTGTCGCCGATGAGCCAGCCCTTGGCGGGGTGCTGGTCGCCGAAGGTCATCTCGCACGTGTTGGAGGCCTTGAGGCCCATCTTGTGCTCGACGTTGGTGGCGTAGACGCCGTTGCGCTCGCCCAGCTCGCCGGTCTCCCAGTCGAACTCGTACTTGGGGACGAGGAAGAGGGAGAGGCCCTTGGTGCCGGGGCCCGCACCCTCGGGGCGGGCGAGGACGTAGTGGAGGATGTTCTCCTCCATGTCGTGCTCACCGGAGGTGATGAAGCGCTTGACGCCCTCGATGTGCCAGGAGCCGTCCTCCTGCTGGACGGCCTTGGTGCGGCCGGCGCCGACGTCGGAGCCGGCGTCGGGCTCGGTGAGGACCATGGTGGAGCCCCAGCGCTTCTCGACCGCGATCTGGGCGATCCTCTTCTGCGCCTCGTTGCCCTCGTTGTAGAGGACGCCGGCGAAGGCGGGGCCGGAGGAGTACATCCAGATGGCCGGGTTCGAGCCGAGGAGCAGTTCCGCGTACGCCCAGATCAGGGAGCGGGGGGAGACGGTGCCGCCGATCTCCTCCGGGATGCCGAGGCGCCAGTACTCGGACTCCATGAAGGCGTTGTACGACTTCTTGAAGGTGGCGGGCACGGGGGCGGTGTTGGTCTCGGGGTCGAAGACCGGCGGGTTGCGGTCGGCGTCGGCGAAGGACTCCGCGAGCTCGTTCTCGGCGAGGCGGCGGATCTCGTCGAGGATGCTCTTGGCGGTCTCGACGTCCATCTCCTCGAACGGCCCGGAGCCGTACACCTTGTCGCGGCCGAGCACCTCGAAGAGGTTGAACTCGATGTCGCGGAGATTCGACTTGTAGTGCCCCATGGCGACGGCTCCGTAAGGCTCGGGGAGGCGGATTCCTCGTAGACGTACCAGCAAGTAGCAAAACGCTCTCTCCGATGATGCTACCCATCAGTAATATAAGCAACCCCTGAGTCGGCGCATGTGACCCGAGCCGCACGGAAAAAGGGCCCGAGAGGGGCTGCGCCCCTTCTCGGACCCTTGACTCGCCGGGTGTCCGACGTCACTGACCGTAAGGGGTCGTTCCCTCCGGTGCCCGGTAGCAGCGGGAGATGACCGTGACGGCGATGCCGTCCTTGAGGTCGCCCGAGCGGTTGCGCATCCACTCGACGTTGAGCCCGAGGCGCAGCGTGTCGTTCTCGGCCACGATCTGCGGGTCCTTGCGCTTCGACTCGGTGAAGCCGTCCTTGACGATCTTCCAGCCGTTGCGGGGCAGCTGCTCCCTGAGGTTCTGCATCGCCTGCTCGAAGGAGCCCTTGGTGAGGTCGTAGACGGCCCAGGGGTGCTCGACGAGGTAGTGGGTCTTGAAGTCGGGATCCACGGACTCGCAGATGGTGACGCGTGCGCTGACCTGCGTCGGCGCCCCCTTGACGGCCATCCAGTCAAGCAGCCTGCTGGAGACGTCGTTGACCTGCTGCTTCGCGGGCTTGTACTCCCGGACCTCGGGCTGGTAGCCCAGGATCTCTTCCGGAGTCTTCTCGGACATGCTGGAACATCCCGTCATCAGAAGGGCCGCGGAGACGGCGCCGGCCAGGGCCGTGAGACTGCGCCTGCTATTCAAGAATCACACCTTCGTAGTCGCCGACGATCACCTTGGCCTGGTTGTTCAGGCTGAGGGTGCCCTCGTTCCAGTAGTCGCTGTGGCCATGGGTGTCCGTCTTCATGACGTTGCCCCCGAACTCGGGGTCCGTCGGTACGACCCAGTCCTCACCGAGTCCCACCAGGCTGCCACCGAGGGGCACGTTGTCCCCCTCGGCGCCCATGGCCCACATGTGCTCGCCCGAGATGCCGAGGTCCGCCGCGCGGTTCGCCTGCATGCCCGGGCTTCCGGCGACGACGATGTCGTCGGCGATCGGACCGTCGAAGATCCGGCCGGCCTGCGTGGCCTCGCCGACCAGCGTGGACCCGTAGCTGTGGCCGATGAGCGTGGTGTGCCCGCTGGAGCCGCTCGCCGCCTCGTGCGCGGCCCGGGTGCCTTCCATGAACGTGTGCAGGGTCGGGGCGCCCTTCTCCGCGTACTCGTTGCGGGCCGCCTCGGGGAAGACGTCGCCCTTGTCGGTCGGGTAGGCCGAGCGCGGGGCGTCGTAGTCGAACCACATGATGGTCGACACGTCAGCCCCCTGCCGGGTGGACGCCGTCCACAGCCTGTTGGCCCGCTCCAGGTCGCCCCCGATGCCCCCGATCTCGGTCCCCGTCCCCGGGACGTAGACGGCGGTGTGGTCGGCCGTGTCCGGATTCCCGTTGGCGAGGATGATCCGGCCGTCGCCGTTGTTGGTGCGCGGGTCGAAGCCGAGGAGGTACGCCTCGGGCAGACCGTCCTTGCCCGTGGCGTCGAAGCGGCCCTGGACGGCGTCGATGCCGTTCTTGATCCGTTCCAGCTCCGGTTTCCGGTCGCCGTACTTGTCCTGCCACTCCCGGTACGCGGGGTTCGTGATCACGGCGGGATAGGAGCCGCTGGGGTTGGGGAGGTACTGCTGCGGCGGCTTGGGGATCGCGTTGAGCTCCAGCTGCGTCTGGGCGCGGGTCTCCGCGAGCACCATCCGGTTGGCGTCGTCGCGTACGGCGGAGGGCAGGCCGTCCAGTGCCCCGACGGAGGCCGGGTACAGCGTGGCGTACTCGTCGCGCTGTTCCTGGGTGAGCGACTTCCACCACTCGGCGTTGTCCTGGGGGGACTTGCCCTTCGGGATCTTGTCGTCGTCGGCGTACTTGCCGGCCGCCTCCTGCATCGCCTTGGTGTCCTTGGCGGCGTCGGCGAGGGTCTCGTCGCTGACGGTGAGGCCGGGCTCGGCCTTCAGTCCGCGCAGGGCCGCGGCGTAGCGGCCGTCGATCTCGGCGGCCTCGCGGACGGCTTGCGCGATCCGCTCGGCGATGTCCTCGGCCCTGCCCTTGTTGGCGTCGGCGCTGCCGACCCCCTCGCCCATGCCGGGGGCATACGGGACGGGTGCGCCGGCCTCCGCCGTCCCGCTGCCGGGGGCGAGGACGAACGACCGGGTGGGGTACTGCACCCTGCCGTCCGGCAGGACGGTGAACCCGGCGCTCTCCGCCTCCTCCAGGGCCTGCTTCAGCTTCCGTTGCGGCGCGGCGAGTTCGGTGGCCAAGCCGTTGAGGGCGGTACGGATCAGGCCGCACTCGGTGTGCAGGTACTGGAAGTTGCGGGACAGCTGCCGGACGTCGGCGGAGGCACGATCGGCCGTCTCACCCTTCTGCGTGTCGTTGATCCGGGCGAACATGCCGTTGTCGACACGGTCCTTGTCGGCGTTGGAGCGGGAGGAGATCCGGCCCCAGTCGTCCGCGGCGTCCGTGTACTCGCTCAGCTTCACGTCGCGCAGCTGCTGCCAGGTGGGCATCCGGGTCAGCCCTCCTTCGTCCGGGAGGGGGCGGGCGCCCCGGCGGCGATGCGCCGCTGGGTGTCGGCCTCGCGCTCGCCGAAGTCGCGGCCCGCGCTCTTGAGGGCACCCTCCAGGCGTCCGCACTCGTCGCGCACGGAGGTGAGGCGGGCCTTCCAGGTGCCGAGGATCTCGGTCAGCGCGGCGGAGGAGTCGAATCCGGCCGTTCCGCCTGCGACGCCCTCGTTGCCCCGCTCCAGGTCGGTCAGCGAGGTGCCGGTGGAGACGCGCAGCTCGCCCGAGGCGTTGCCCGCCTGGTGCCAGGGGCCGACGTCGGCCTTGAGGTCGGTGCCACCGCTGCCGCTCGCGCCGCCGTCCCCGGCCGTGGTGCCCGCGAGCGTCATCGCGGCCGGGCGCTCGGACGGGCCGGATGGCGCGGTGTCCTCGAAGAGCCCTTGCCATCGTGCGTTCAGCGTCATTCCCGCCCCCGTGTCAAAGCCCTGTGTATGACAGTCAGATTGCTGGTGCGAACCTAGCAAGGGATCCCGGAGCGTGAGAAGAATCGGATGGGCGGCCCCGCCCGGTCGCCCGGTCGATAGGCTGGAGCCCATGTACGGCTACGACCAGAATCCGGGTGCTCAGCAGTACGCGCCTCCCCCGCAGCAGCAGTACGACCCGCAGGGTGCGGCGCAGGGCGGGTACGGGCAGCAGCAGGCCCCGCTCTATCCCGAGCCTTCGCCGCCCTCCCTCGCCGACGCCGTGCGCGCCTTCACGACGGGCACGCTCGCGCCCGAGGACTTCCAGCAGATCTTCGCGACCTCGAAGGTCTACTGCCCGCGCGGCGACAACCCGGGCTTCCTCGCGTTGCACAACACCCAGCAGCCGGTCATCCCGATGTTCACCTCGCTCAAGGAGCTGCGGCGGTACGCGGGCAAGGAGTCGAAGTACTTCGTGATCACCGGGGCCGAGGTGATCGACCTGCTGCCGACGGGCTACGGCTTCGTCCTCGACATGGAGGGCGACCACCGGATGGTCTTCGACGCGAAGGCCGTGGAGCAGATGGTCGACTTCGCGATGCGGCGGATGTACGGCTGACCGAAGCTGGGACGTACGGAACCGGACGAAGCCGGGACGTACGGGGATCTCGTACCCACGGGGGCGCCCGGGAGGAATTCCTCCCGGGCGTTCCGCGTTCCGGGTGGCAGAAAGTTCATCGTTCAACTAAAGTGGACGCAGAAGGTCGCCAAGGCCGCACCCAGGAGGTCCGTCATGCCCGCCGTGACTGTCGAGAACCCGCTCACCCTGCCGCGCGTCGCGGCCCAGGCCGACGCCACCGCCCGCCCCGTGCTCGCCGTCACCACGGCTCCCCAGGGATTCGAGGGCGAGGGCTTCCCGGTGCGCCGCGCGTTCGCCGGAATCAACTACCAGTACCTCGACCCGTTCATCATGATGGACCAGATGGGCGAGGTGGAGTACGCGCCCGGAGAGCCCAAGGGCACGCCCTGGCACCCCCACCGCGGCTTCGAGACCGTCACCTACATCATCGACGGCACCTTCGACCACCACGACTCCAACGGCGGCGGCGGCACCATCACCAACGGTGACACCCAGTGGATGACCGCCGGCTCCGGCCTCCTCCACATCGAGGCCCCGCCGGAGTCCCTCGTCGTCAGCGGCGGCCTCTTCCACGGCCTCCAGCTCTGGGTGAACCTGCCCGCCGCCGACAAGATGATGGCGCCCCGCTACCAGGACATCCGCGGCGGCCAGGTCCAGCTCCTCACCTCCCCCGACGGCGGCGCGCTGCTCCGCGTCATCGCCGGCGAGCTCGACGGCCACGACGGCCCCGGCATCACCCACACCCCGATCACGATGATCCACGCGACGCTGCGCCCCGGCGCCGAGATCACCCTGCCGTGGCGCGAGGACTTCAACGGCCTCGCGTACGTCATGGCCGGACGCGGCACCGTCGGCGCCGAACGGCGACCGGTCCACATGGGCCAGACCGCCGTCTTCGGCAAGGGCGGCGCCCTCACCGTCCGCGCCGACGAGAAGCAGGACGGGAACACCCCGGACCTGGAGGTCGTCCTCCTCGGCGGCCGCCCGATCCGCGAGCCCATGGCCCACTACGGCCCGTTCGTCATGAACACCCAGGCCGAACTGCGCCAGGCCTTCGAGGACTTCCAGGCCGGCCGGCTGGGGACGGTCCCGGCGGTCCACGGGATGGGCGAGTAGCGGCACGCGGCAGGCGTTGACGGGCCGTCACCCGTACGGTCCGTCAGCGCACGACGACACGCCGGCGGGCGTGGTGCGGTGATCGGGTGCAGACGTCGCCCCCGCTCCTTCCCGAACCCGTCCGCAGGGTCGCCGCCTGGTGCGCCGTCCTGCTGCTCGTCGCCGGGGTCGCCGCCGTCGGGATCTGGCTGTGCGTCGTCTTCAAGACGGCCGTCACGCCCGTCCTGCTCGCGATCCTCGGCACCGCCCTCCTCGGGCCCCTCTACCGGCGCCTGCTCCGGATGAAGGTCCGCAAGTCGCTCGCCGCCGCGCTCACCGTCGTCGCCGTCCTCACGGTCGTCGGCGGAGCCACGTACATCGTCGTCGTCGCGCTCATCGAGACCGGCGACCAGATCATCGCCTCCCTCCGGCAGGCCGCCACCGACATCGCCAAGCACCTCGGCGCGGCCGGGACCTCCCTCGACGACCTCGCGAAGAACGCGAGGACGCTCCTGGAGCGGTTCGGCGGAACCGCCGCCTCCGGGGTCATCAGCGGCCTCAGCGTCGTCGGCGAGGTGCTCGCCACCGCCGTCCTCGCCCTCCTCCTCATCTTCTTCTTCCTGCGCGACTCCGACCGGGCCGCGGGCGCCCTGCGCTCCCTCGTCCCCGCCGTCACCGGGGACCTCGTCGAGGCCATGGCCCGCCGCGCCTTCGAGGCCGTCGAGGGCTTCATGCGCGGCACGACCCTCGTGGCCCTCGTCGACGCCCTCCTCATCGGCGTCGGCCTCGTCGTCCTCGACGTGCCCGGCGCGGTGGGACTCGCCGCGCTCGTCTTCGTCACCGCCTACATCCCGTACCTCGGCGCCTTCCTCTCCGGCGCCGTCGCCGTGCTCGTCGCCCTCGCCGACCGGGGCTTCGCCATCGCCCTGTGGGTGCTGGCCATCGTCCTGGCCGTCCAGGTCATCGAGGGGAACGTGCTCCAGCCGGTGGTGCAGAGCCGGACCGTGCAGATGCACCCGGCCGCGGTGATGCTGGCGATCACGGCCGGGGCGTCCGTCGCGGGCGTCCTCGGCATGCTGCTCGCCGTACCCCTGACGGCCGCCGTGACCGGCGTCCTCAGCGAGCTGAAGGCGCGGTACGGGGCTCCACCACCACCGCCGAAGCCGGACGCCGGGGGGTGAGCCCGCTCGTCCCGCTCCTCAGGTCGCGGCCGGCAGTCCGCCCGGCTCGAAGGACGCGAGCATCTGCTCGAGGGCCGCCTGGTCGGGACCGACGAACGGGTCCGAGTCCGGGGCCATCGAGATCGTGTCGGCCATCGAGGCCGTCATCCGCACCGCCGGCGGCAGATGCGTGGACAGCACGATCTCGGGCGCCATGTCCCGCAGCGGGTCGATCGTCGTCCGGAACTTGTCCGGATCGACGACGTGCACCCACGGGCTGTCCAGGGTCGCCCACAGCAGCTGCGCCTGCCGCAGCTCCTCCGGCTTGAGGTCGTTCGCGTGCCCGCTCTCCGCCAGCTCGGCGGTCGGCATCGGCCCGCCGAAGCAGTCGGAGGAGAAGCAGATCCTGGTCTTCTCGTCGTAGAACCCGACCGTGGCGGGGTTGTCGAAGAGCGGCGGCCGGAACGCGCGCAGCATGCGGTCGCCGACGTCGAGGGACTGACCGGGGTTGAGGAAGTACAACCGGTCCATCGGCAGCGCGCGTTCCGTGGTCATGATCCCGGCGGCGATGAAGGTGGTGACGACCTTCGCCCGGGGCGCGGCCACGAGCAGGTCGAAGATGCCGCCGGTGTGGTCGCGGTCGGGGTGGGTGAGCCAGATCCAGAGGACGTCGGCCGGGTCGATGACCGAGCCGAGCGTGTTGACGAAGTTCCGGTCGGCTATCGAGAGCCCGGTGTCGACGACGACGGGTTCGGCGGCGGTGAGGACGTACGCGTTGACGGGGATGTGCCCGATCCCGGGTATTTCGAGGCTGTCGGCCAGGACGGTGGTGTCGCTGCCGACCTTGTGGGTGTCCATGGCAAGCTCCGTGCTCCCCCCGGAGGCGGCCGTACGAGACAAGTCTGCGCCGCCGGACGGGCCCCTGCGCGCCGGGACCGCGAGCGGCGCGGGACCGGGGTCCGCCTACCCGCAGCAGCCCTCCCTGGATGGGCCCGGAGCCTCGTTCAGCTCGAACCAGATCGCCTTGCCCTCGCCGCGCGGGTCGACACCCCACGCGTCCGCCAGCATCTCCATCAGGACCAGGCCTCGGCCGCTCGACGCCATCTCGCCGGGGTGGCGCTTGTGCGGCAGTTCGTCGCTGGTGTCGGAGACCTCCACCCGCAGCCGCCGGGACTTCGCGGCGCAGGCGACCTCGGCGACGAGGAGGGCGTCGCCGTCCGTGTGGACGAGGACGTTGGTGACCATCTCGGAGACCATGAGGACGGCCGAGTCGAGCTGGTCCCCGTCGGTCCAGTCGTGCAGCAGCTGCCGCATCTGCTCGCGGGCCTCGGCGATCCGCTCCGGTTCGGCCTGGGCGATCGTCATCAGGGTGCGGCGCGGGGCCTCCACCACCGGTCCCACGGGCCGGCGGGAGAGCAGCAGGACGGCGATGTCGTCCTCGCGGCGGTCGGCCAGCGGCCCGGTCGTGTGGTGGGAGCCGGGCCCGTGGACGGCCTCCACGAGCGTGTCGGCGAGCTGCTCCAGGTCCTCGCCGTCGTGGGCCTCCAGGAGTTTCCTGACCCGGTCCCAGCCGGTGTCGAGGTCGTGCCCGCCGGTCTCCAGAAGACCGTCGGTGCAGACCATGAGGGTCTCGCCGGGGTCGAGGGTGAGCCGGGTGGTGGGGTAGTCGGTGTCGGGGTCGATGCCCAGCGGGAGGCCGCCGGCCGTCGGCCTGAGGAGAACCGTTCCGTCATTCATCCGCACCGCCGGGTCCGGATGCCCGGCCCGCGCGATGTCGACCGTCCCCGTCTCCAGGTCGACCTCCAGGTAGAGGCAGGTCGCGAAGCGGGGCCCGCCGTACTCCTCGCCGTCGTCCCCGTCGGTGATCCCGTACAGGAAGCGCGAGGCGCGGGAGAGGACCGCGTCGGGCCGGTGGCCCTCGGAGGCGTACGCGCGCAGGGCGATCCGCAGCTGCCCCATCAGGCCCGCCGCCCGCACGTCGTGCCCCTGGACGTCGCCGATGACGAGGGCGACGCGGCCGGGACCGCGCCCGTCCGTGCGGGAGGTCCCGCCGGGGAGCCGGATCAGGTCGTACCAGTCGCCGCCGACCTGGAGTCCGCCGCCGGTCGGCACGTACCGGGCCGCGACCTGGATGCCGGGGATGCCAGGACCGAGGACCGGCATCATGGTGCGCTGGAGGCCGAGGGACAGCTCGCGCTCCGACTCGGCCACGCCCGCGCGCGCGAGGGCCTGGGCCAGCATCCGCGCGACCGTCGTGAGCACCGAACGCTCGTCGGGCGTGAACGCCACCGGGTGCTTGAAGGCAGCCATCCAGGTGCCCATGGTGCGCCCGGCGACGATCAGCGGCACGAAGGCCCAGGAGCGGCGCCCGAAGCGCTGCGCGAGGGGCCAGGTCATGGGGAAGCGGCGCCGGTACTCGTCCGGGGTGGGCAGGTAGAGCGCGCGGCCGGTTCGTACGACCTCCGCCGCCGGGTAGTCGGTGTCGAGCGACATCGACGAGAACGGCCCCTCGTCGCCGTCGCTGTGCCCGTGGTGCCCGATGACGGTCAACCGGTCGCCGGCCACGCCGAAGACGGCGAGCCCGTCGGGGGAGAAGCCGGGCATGGACAGGGAGGCGGCGACCCGCAGCACCTCGGCCGTGGAGCGCGCCTCGGCGAGCGCCCGTCCCGCGTCGAGGAGGAACGCCTCGCGGGAGCGGCGCCAGTCACCGGTGATGGGGGTGCGGGCGGCGGTCCCGGGGACCTGCTCGGCGACCTCCTGGAGGGTGCCGACCAGCTGGTAGTCGTTGCCCCGGATGAGCGGCTTCGATCTGCTCCGTACGGTACGGATCACCCGGCCGTGCTCGTCCATGATCCGCAGCCGGGCCTCGGCGAGGGTGCCTTCGGCGACGGCGAGGTTGACGACCCCGTCGATCTCGTTCCAGTCGACGGGATGAAAACGCGAACGGACGGCCGCCTCGGTGAGCCGTACCGGCTCGGCGGGCAGCCCGAGCAGCCGGGCTGCCTCGGCGTCGAGCGAGACGATCCCGGACGCGTTGTCCCAGCGCCACAGGCCGGTCGCGATCGCGGCCAGGACGTCCTCGGTGCGCATTGCCCTACTTTATGAATATCGGACACCAGGTCGCCACTGAGCGTATTCGAAAAGCGAGGACGCCCGGCCGGTACCCTGGGTGGGTCTGCCCGCGTGTTCTGTGACATCCGCGACGCCTGACTCGTGACTCCCGGGTCCCGAGTCCCGAGTCCCGTCACAGCGACCCCGGGCGGCGGCCCACGACCCACAGATCCCGAAGACTGGATGAACGACGATGCATCGGTACAGGTCCCACACCTGCGGCGAGCTCCGCGCCTCTGACGTCGGCACCGACGTCCGGCTGAGCGGCTGGCTGCACAATCGGCGCGACCTGGGCGGCATCCTCTTCATCGATCTGCGCGACCACTACGGCATCACGCAGCTCGTCGCCCGCCCCGGCACCGCCGCGGCCGAGGTCCTCGACAAGCTGACGAAGGAGACCGTCGTCCGCGTGGACGGCAAGGTCGTCTCCCGCGGCGCGGACAACGTCAACCCCGAGCTGGCGACCGGCGAGATCGAGATCGAGGCCGCCGAGGTCGAGGTCCTGGGCGCCGCGAAGCAGATCCCCTTCACCATCAACACCGACGACGGCGTGAACGAGGAGCGGCGCCTGGAGTACCGCTTCCTCGACCTGCGCCGCGAGCGCATGCACCGCAACATCATGCTGCGCTCCGCCGTCATCGCCTCCATCCGCTCCAAGATGGTGGCCCTCGGCTTCAACGAGATGGCGACCCCGATCCTCGCCGCGACCTCCCCCGAGGGCGCCCGCGACTTCGTCGTCCCGTCCCGCCTGAACCCGGGCAAGTTCTACGCGCTGCCGCAGGCGCCGCAGCAGTTCAAGCAGCTGCTCATGATCTCCGGCTTCGACCGGTACTTCCAGATCGCGCCCTGCTTCCGCGACGAGGACGCCCGCGCCGACCGCTCGCCGGGCGAGTTCTACCAGCTCGACGTCGAGATGTCGTTCGTCGAGCAGGAGGACGTCTTCCAGCCGATCGAGAAGCTGATGACGGAGATCTTCGAGGAGTTCGGCGGCGGGCGTCACGTCACCTCGCCGTTCCCGCGGATCCCGTTCCGCGAGTCGATGCTGAAGTACGGCAACGACAAGCCCGACCTGCGTACGTCCCTGGAGCTCGTCGACATCTCCGACGTGTTCGAGGCATCGGAGTTCAAGGCCTTCGCCGGCAAGCACGTCCGCGCGCTCGCCGTCCCGAACACGGGCGACCAGCCGCGCAAGTTCTTCGACGCCCTGGGCGACTTCGCGGTCTCCCTGGGCGCGAAGGGCCTGGCGTGGGTCCGCGTGGGCGAGGGCAACGCCCTGACCGGCCCGATCGCGAAGTTCCTCACCGAGGAGAACGTCAAGGTCCTCACCGAGCGCCTCGGCCTGGCCCCCGGCCACGCGATCTTCTTCGGCGCGGGCGAGTTCGACGAGGTCTCCAAGATCATGGGCCCGGTCCGGGTCGAGGCCGCCAAGCGCGCCGGCCAGTTCGAGGAGAACGTCTTCCGCTTCGCGTGGATCGTCGACTTCCCGATGTACGAGAAGGACGAGGAGACCGGCAAGATCGACTTCTCGCACAACCCCTTCTCGATGCCGCAGGGCGGCCTTGAGGCCCTGGAGACCCAGGACCCGCTGGACGTCCTCGGCTGGCAGTACGACATCGTCTGCAACGGCATCGAGCTCTCCTCCGGCGCCATCCGGAACCACGAGCCCGAGATCATGTTCAAGGCCTTCGAGATCGCCGGCTACTCGAAGGAGACCGTCGAGCACGAGTTCGCGGGCATGCTCCGCGCCTTCGAGTACGGCGCCCCGCCGCACGGCGGCATCGCCCCGGGCGTCGACCGCATCGTGATGCTCCTCGCCGACGAGCCGAACATCCGCGAGACGATCGCCTTCCCGCTGAACGGCAACGCCCAGGACCTCCTGATGGGCGCCCCGACGGAACTGGACGAGTCCCGCCTGCGCGAGCTGAACATCCAGCTCCGCAAGCCGGTGGAGTCCAAGCTCGTCGAGAAGCCGACGGAGGACCGCCCGATCACGGACGCGGTCCACCCGGACGCGGCGCGGTAAGCAGTACTGACGCCAGAGGGGCCCGGAACCGACGACGGTTCCGGGCCCCTCTGGCGTTCTCCTCTTCCTCAGCCTTCGAGGATGTCCATCACATAGTCGCCGAGTTCTCCGGGGAGTTTCTCGATGTCAAGGGTCCGCAGGGCCGCAACCATATCCGGCTCGGCCAGGGAACCGAGCTGGATGATCGCGTTCAACTGCGCTTCCAAGGCGCCGGGGTCGCTTTCGCACGCTGCCGCAGCCGCGAGCACGCCGGTAAGGACTCGCCCGTCAGCCAATGAATAGCCGGAAACGAGATCAGTGACCTGATCCGCCGCTAATTCCCGGATTCTTGGGTCGGCGGCGGCAATGTGCTGCACGAATTCAAGGAGTTGAGAAGCGGAAATCGGCATCGAGAGCACCTCTCGGGTCAGTAGGGCAGTGGATAGGCGCTCGGCCACGGGATGTGTGTGTCGTTCGCGGCATCAGGGTCGTAATGTGGACTCGCCGATTTGTGAACATTTCGATGATAGAGCGTTCCCGCCTCGTCCTGGTAACGGCCGCCGATCGAGATCCGGTACACGTCGCCGTTGGCGGCGTTGGATCCGGGGGGCGCGGTTCCGTCAGCGTCGTGCACGCGAAGTCGGGCAGTATTCCCTGTCACCGGGTCTGTCCATTTGTACTCGATACCCTTTTGAGCCCCGCCATTTGAATCTGGGGTCAACTGCCGCATCTCGGCATCCTCCGGAACGACGTCCAGCGGGTTCCGCTCTCGCAGATCCCACCCGCCGCCGTCGACTCGGGGAGGGCACCCGTCGGGCGCAAGGCCCAGCGGATCGCTCCACGTGTGCGGGTTGTGGACGTACGTCGTCGGGTTCGGGGCAGGGGCCAGGCCCAGTGCGTCCTGGGTGAGGTAGCGGGCGCTTTCCGGGTCGTAGTAGCGGAAGTGGTTGTAGTGCAGGCCCGATTCCGGGTCGAAGTACTGGCCCGGGAAGCGGAGGGGGGTGTACGCGGTGGCGTCGCGGGTCCAGGTCGTCGTGCCCCAGAGGGTCGTGCGGGTGCGCCACGCCAAGTCGCCTGATTCGTCGACGAGTTCTGTCGGGGTGCCGATCAGGTCGGTGACGATCGCGAAGAAGCGCTCGTCGGTGGAGTCCGGGGTCGTGCGGCGTTCCGTCTGGGCCAGGGGGCGCAGCCCCGCGTGGTCCCAGGTGAGGGTGACGTCGGCCGTCGTCTGTTCGCAGAGGGTCGTGCCGTCCCAGGTGAAGTGGACCGTCTCCAGCGCGGATTGCTTGGATATGCGGCGGCCCAGAGGGTCGTACGCGTACCGCCACACCGTGCCGTCCGGTGTCGTCACCGAGGTGAGTCGGTCCTCCGCGTCCCACTCGTAGCGCCACGTGTCCGGCTTGCGCGAGAGGCGGGTCTTCTGGCGCAGGACGATCCGGCCCTGGTCGTCGTGTTCGTAGCGGACGGCCCCCGCGCGGGTGATGCGCGTGCCCTCGTAGGCGCGTGCGCCCGTCGCCGAGTGGGCCGGGTGCGTGGAAGGCCAGGACGCCTCCGTCTGGTTGCCGGCCTCGTCGTACGCGTACCGCTCCGTCCAGTCGCGCGCGTGGACGGCCGTGACGCGGCCTGCCGGGTCCAGGTCGAAGCGCCGGCTGCCGGAGAGCGCGTCGGTCACGCCGATGAGGCCGCCGTCCGCGCGGTACGTGTACGCCCGGTGCTGGAGGCGGTGCCCCGAACCGCCGGTGACGTCCTGGTCGGTGAGCCGGCCCATCGCGTCGAACGTCGACGTCAGGGCGGCGAAGTCGGCGATGTGGCGGGCCGTTTCCCGGCCGAGGGCGTCGTGGGTGAAGGCAAGCGTCCGGCCCGAGGACGTCAGTTCCGTGCGACGGCCCGCCGCGTCGAACGACCACGTACTCGTCGACCCGCCCGGCGTCGTCCGCCCCGTTCGCCGCCCCATCGCGTCGTACGTGAACGAGAGCGTACGGCCGTTGACGGTCTCGGAGACGAGGCGGCCGTAGCGGTCCCGGAGGCGTTGCAGGGTCGCGTCAGGGCCGGTCGCCGACGCCAGCTGATCGAAGACGTCGTACTCGTAGGCACTGACCGCTCCCTCGGCGTCCTTGCGGACGATCTGACCGAGGCCGTCGCGGTCGAACCGGATCGTCTGGCCGAGCCCGTTGGCGCGGGAGGAGAGCCGGCCCGCCGCGTCGTGGTCGTAGCTCAGCGTCCGGCCGTCGAAGTCCGTCTCCCTGACCACGCGGCCCGCCGGGTCGTAGGCGTAGTCCCAGGTCAGACCATGCGGGTCGGTCACCTGCGTCAGCCGCAGGTTCGTGTCGTGGGAGAACTCGTACCTGACCCCGTCCGGTCCCGTGCGGGACGTCAGCAGGTCGAAGTCGGTGTACGTGAAGCGGGTCGTGGCGCCCATCGCGTCCGTATGGCTGAGGCAGTTCCCCTCGCCGTCATACGTCCAGGACTCCACCGTGCCGTCGGGCGCGGTCCGCCGGGACGGGCGGCCCTCGACCGTCCACTCCATCCGGGTCACCGCGCCCAGGGGGTCGGTGATCCGGACCGTACGGCCGAAGGCGTCGTGCGCGTACCGGGTCGTGGCCCCCAGCGGATCCGTGATCTCGACGGGAAGGCCGCGGTCGTCCATGACCAGCCGGGTGACCGCGCCGAGCGGGTCCGTCACCGACGTGAGGCGGCCCGCCTCGTCGTATGCGAACTGGGTCCGGGCGCCCGTGGGGACCGTCACCGACGTGCGGTTGCCGCGTTCGTCGAAGGTCTGGTGGGTGACGTTGCCGTCGGTGCCGACGATCCGGATGGGGAAGCCGGCCTCGTCGTACTCGGCGCGCGCCTGCCGTCCGTCCGGGCGCTCCACCGCCGTCACGCGGCCCTGGTCGTCGTAGGTGGAGCGGCTAACGTGGCCCAGCGGATCCGTCCGGGACAGCAGCCGGTGATGGCGGTCGTACTCGAAGCGGGTGACCGCGCCCAACGCGTCGATCTCGGCGACGACCTGCGCAAGGTCATTGATCACATGGCGATCGGTGTTCCCCAGACCGTCCGTGAGGGTGGTGACCCGAAGCCCGGTCGCGGGATCGACGTCGTCCCAGGTGAACGTGGTTTCGAGGTGGCCGTTCGTGCCCGACTGGTAGGTGCAGCGGTCCTGGTCGTCGTAGACGTAGTCGAAGCGGCTGCCGTTGGTGTCGGTCCACGAGGTGATGCGGCCGTGCTCGTCGCAGCCGAAGCGCAGCGGGCGGCCGGAGGAGTTGGTGACCTCGGTCAGGTGTCCTTCGGTGTAGCCGTAGCGCAGGATCTCCTGGTCGGAGCCGTCCGGCGCCGCACCCGCGAGGTGGAGGGCGGTGACCCGGCCCTCGGCGGTCGTGAGCTTCAGTACGTAACCGCCGTGGTGGGCGATCGCCGTCGGGGTGCCCGACTCGTCGTACTCGAAGGCGATCCAGCGCCCGTTGCGGTCGTCGATCTGGGCGAGGAGCGCGAGCTCGTCGCCGTGGTCGACGAAGTGCCGGACCGTGCGGGTGACGGGGTCCGTGATCGTGTAGCCGCCCTCGACCCGGTCCAGTGGCCACTGCCGGCCGTGGGTGGGCATGACCGGGACCCCGGGGGCCGGATGGGGGTACGCGAGGAGGCTGCCCTCGTCACAGCTGAAGACGACACCCTCCGAGTCGATCTCCAGCCGCTGGTCCACCGTGCTCGACCACGTCGGGCCGAACCAGCGTCCCGACCGGCGCGAGGAGTCGAAGCCACGCCGGAAGACGAGGGGGAGCGAGCCGGGGAGGGTGATGTCCGTCTGCGGCAGCAGCATCCGACCGGTGGCGATGTCGATGGGATCCCGCTCGCACCGGGTCTCTTTGCCCTGCTTGCAGGTGGTGGGCGGGTCCTTCTCCTGGTCCTGGCGACTGGGTTTCGTCCCCTCGGGTTTCACGCCCCCCGGTTTCGTACCGTTCAGACCGGCGCGCAGCCCGCCCCGCACCAGCCCCGCGCCCTTCGTCCCGAGCAGCTCGGGGACCAGTCGGCCGAGGAACTCCGACGGGTCGCCCTTCGCCGCCTCCCAGGCGTTCTTCAGGGCGCGGTCCGGGTTCGCCACCGTGGACACCAGGCCGGCGAGCGTCATGTTGACGCCCTTGTAGTAGTCCATGGGATGGGTCAGGTTGTACGGGTCCGTCGGGTTCACCGACCGGACGAAGTTGATCAGGCCGGCGCCGCCCTTGATGATTCCGCCGCCGAAGTGGGCCAGCTCGATGCCCTGGCTCAGGCTGAAGTCCATCAGCTCCGCCTTGGCCCGCTCGCGGCCCGTCGGCTCCTTCGGCGCGTGCGCGAGCGCGGCCCGGACCGCGCTCCTGGCCGTCTCCCCGGCCTCGTTGCGTGCCGTGCGCGCGTCGTTCAGGATCTCCCGGGCACGTTGCCGCTTGGCCTTGCCGGGGTCGGAGAACGTCCCCGGGTCCGGGAGCGGACTGTCCCCGGTGCGCGCCGCGTTGTAGGCGTCGACCTTCTTGTTGTACGCGTCGACGGCCGCCTTGGAGTCCTGGTCGCCCTCCTTGTAGAGCGCTATCGCCTCACGCGCCTTGCCCTGCGCGCTCACGACCGCCCTGGAGTACGTCTCCAGCGCCTTGGCCGCACTCTCCATGGCGTCCGCCGCGTGCAGCCAGTCCGTCGGCAGGGTCGCGAACTTCTCCCGGAACGCGTCGGCCGCCTCGCCTTTCCAGTGACCGGCGTCCAGCTTCTTCATCCCGCTGCCGACGAGGTCGAACGCCCGGTGGAAGTCCCGGAGGTTCTTCACCGTCTCGGCGATCTTCTCCGGCTTGCCGTGGACGAGCTCGTTCGCCTCCTCGGTCTGCCCGAGCTGCTGCTCCCCGACCTCCGCGCCGAGCGAGGAGGCGGCCCCGTCGCCCCAGTCCTCGACCGCGTCCGCCCAGTCGTGCGCGCCGACCCTCTCCAGGCCCTGGCCGACCTTGTCGGTCGCCTCGTCGACGACTTCGCCGACGATCTCCTTGCCCTTGTCGACGGCGTCACCGAACTTGTCGATGCCCTTGTCGAACAGACCACCGATGTCCACCATCAGCGGCTCTCCCCCCAGCGCGGCTGCTCGGCCTGTTCGACGGTCGCCTGATCAGGGGCGAGCTCCTCCCTGAGCCGCTCGTCCATGTGGTCGCGCGCCCCCGGGTCGATCACTCCGGAACGCTCCATCGAGTCAAGCCCCGAGTCCATGACGTCGTACCCGGTGTTCCGCCAGGTCTGCTCGACCTCCTGCTGAGCCTTGATGGCCGACTCGGGGCTCCAGTCCGGGTTGGACCACATGTGCTGGTCGCGGATGGTGTCCCAGCGCATCTGCTTGACCTCGTCCTCGGACAGGTGCGGGTTGCCGTTCAGCGAGTTCGCGCCGATCTTGATCGAGTCCTTGATGTACTGCTCCTGCTCGGCGAACGAGCCCGCCGACAGGCCGACCGCCTGCGCGAACCCGTTGCCCTGCAGCGTCAGGGAGCGGACGCCCCACTCCCACCGGTCGCAGAACGTCTCGAACTCCGACGTCAGACCCCCGTGCCCCAACTCGACTCCTGACAGGCCGAGATCGGAGAACCCGCGGCCCGCCGACGCCTCCCCGATCATGCCGAGCTCCTTCAGCTCGGCATGCGCCAGGTCGATGCCCTTCGCTATCTCCGCGAGCGCCGCCGCCGGCGCCGCGAGATCAGGTTCGTTCCCGCTCATCGTGTCCCCCCGAGATCGACAGCCACCGCATCCGGGACGATCCCCGCCACCGGCGGAAACAGCGTCCCGTCCTCACTTCCCGCGTCGAGTGCGACCCCGCCGGGGCCGGGCAGCATCGGCACCATCACATCGAGCAGCCGCGCGCCCAGGACCGTGCGGTACGTCCACTCCCGCCCCGCTTCTCCCCGCGCGACCGCGAACCGCGCGAGCGCCTCCTCGTCCGAGAAGGCACAGATCCACCGCACGCCGCCGAAGTCGGCGGTCCACAGACTCTCCTGGGCGTCGAACGGCACCAGCACGGCGGTACGCCGAAACTCCCCCAGCAAACGCGCAAACTCCCGCCGCGCCGCCGCGACTTCGTTGCCGCCCCCGAGATCCCGCTCGTCCCGCGCGGCCGGGCCCTCCGGAGCGGCGCGCGTCTCCGGTACGGCCACGGGGGCCGACCCGCCCGCCAAGTCGGCTAGCCTCGACACCCGTTGCGGTTCCGCTATGTCGTCCCTGTTCCCGTCCCCGTCCTCAGTCACCCGGGCATGTTGCCAGGTGACCGTTCACGCGAGCAACGAACAAAGGTCCGATTCGTCACGTCGGTGAGGTGATCGGAAATGCCGTGGAACCCGCCGGAGAGCCGCCTGCGGATCGGAGGTCCGGCCGTTGGCCCTCAGCTTCTGCAGGCCCCGCAGGTTCCCGGTTCCGGGGCGCGGTAGGCGCGGTCGCAGGTGTCGCAGTTCTGGAGGGGGTGGCGGGTGGCCGGGGCGCCGCGGAACAGGGGGAGGGGCGGGAGTTGGGCGCTCAGGCGGTGGGCCAGGAGGGCGGCCGGGCGGTGGAGCGGTTCCGGTGGCAGGTCGGTGGTCAGGGCGCTGTGGACGGCCTCGGGGGTGAGGTCCCGTTCCAGCCAGGCGGCGACGCCCGGCACCAGGTGTTCGGCGTCCGTGGCCGAGATGAGGAGCCGCGGATCAGTGCGGCGGAGGCCTGAAAGGACCCCCAGGGCGGTCTGGAGGAGGTCGGGGGCCGGGTACGCCGGCTGCGGCACGGCCGGCAGCGCGCGGCGCGGTGGCGGCTTGTCCTCCCGGCGGGCCGGGCGCGGCGGCTTCGGTTCCTGCGTGGCGCCGGTTCGGCCCGGCTGGTTGCAGGAGACCGTACGGGTGACCATGCGCCCGTCCTGCGTGCGCTCGCGCGTACGGCGCAGGTAGCCGTGGGTCTCCAGCTCGCGCAAGGCGGCGGCGATCCGCGTCGTCCCCTCCGGGAAGCGGGCCGCGAGGCTCCTGATCCCGACGGATGCGCCGCTGGGCAGCGACTGGATGTGAACGGCCAGTCCGATGGCCAGCAGCGACAACTCCGCGTGCTGGGCGAGGTGGTTGCCGATCACCGTGAAGCGGGTGGTGTGGCGGGCGTTGTCGTGGGTGACACCCCCGCCGCAGGAGGCGGCCGTCGTCCCGGTTCGCCGGGAGGGGTGGTTTTTCCCGTCGTTACGGGACTGGGCGGACGGGCGCACGTTAGTGTGCTGAGTATCCATCGGGAAGGGTCTACTTCCTTGATGGTCAGGCCCTCGCCTCGGGATTGCCGTCCCGGCGGGGGCCGACGCATGTCGGCCTGGCGGTCATATGCCAGCTGGGCAGAGCGTAGATCAACCAACCCACCCCGAAGCCAGCTGTGTTGGCCTTTTTCACCCGAGTGAGTGAGTGCTGCCGCAGCGGGGGGAGGGGTGGGGCTTGGTTGGTTTCTTTCTCTCTTGTTGTTGTCCTTGGGAAGACCGTCCGCCTCACCGAAGCCCACGTTTCCGGCATCCGGTGCTGGAGTCGTTTCCGCAGGTCAGGGGTGTGGGAGGTCGAGTTCGGCCCATACGGTCTTCCTGGGTACGGGGCCGAGCCCTACGCCCCATCGGTCGGTCAGTGCCTCCACCAGGAGCAGTCCTCGGCCGGAGTCGTCGTCGGGGCAGGTGCGTTGGACGCGTGGGAGGTTCTCGGCTCGGGTGTCCGTCACCTCGATGCGGAGGGCTCCGTCGAGACCGAGCAGTGCGAGCCGGAAACTCCGGCCGGCGACCCGGCCGTGCGTGGCGGCGTTCGTCGCCAGCTCGGCGACGACTTGGGTGGCCGCCTCCGTCACGCCGTACGGCACCTCGTGATCCCGCATCCACTCGGCGGCGAGCAGCCGGGCGAGCCGGGCCCCACGTGGCGTGGGGGACAGGAGGACGCTGAAGTGACTGGTGGGGGAATGGACTTGGGCGATCTTCTGCTGATTCACGTCACCGAGCGTGGCCGCCCCGAGCTACCGTGAACAGTGACGGAGCCGATGCGTAGAGTCACTGTCCGGCGCTTGTCCACTGCTGTCCGGGCTGTCCGGACCTTCCTCAGGGGTAGGGGCATCGCGCCACGAAGGGGCCAGGGAAGGGTGCGGGTATGTCGGTGGACGGTGGGGCACAGCGGCTCAAGACCGAGGCGGACGAGCCGGGGTGGGAGGTCGACCCGGATGATGACTGGGGAGTGGCCGTAGTCGCCACCGTGGGACGGCAGTTGAGGCTGCGGAGGGAGGCGGTGGGCATGCGGGCCGCCGAGCTCGGGGCGGCCACGGGCTACGGCGAGGACCTCATCTACAAGATCGAGAGCGGTGCGCGGATCCCGCGACCCGAGTTCCTGGACAAGGCGGACGAGGTGCTGGGGGCGGACGGGCTGATCTCGGCCATGAAGGAGGACGTGGCGAAGGTTCGTTACCCGAAGAAGGTGCGGGCCTTGGCGAAGATGGAAGGGAAGGCGGTCGAGATCGGTGTGTACGAGTGCAACATCGTCGCCGGTCTGTTGCAGACGCAGGAGCATGCGAGGGCCGTGATCGAGGCGGCGCAGCCTCCGTACTCGCAGGACGATGTGGAGCGCATGGTCGCCGCCCGCGTGGCCCGGCAGTCCGTCTTCGCTCGGGACCCCGCACCGTCGCTCAGTTTTGTGCTGGAAGAGGCTCCGCTGCGGCGCCCTCTCGGAGGCACAATGGTGTGGCGGAGGCAGCTCGAACGTCTCCTGGAGGTGGGACGATTGCGCAACGTCACGCTTCAGGTGATGCCGACGCACAGCGAGGTCCATTCCGGCCTGGACGGCAGGATCGAGCTGTTGAAGTTCGCGGACGGTACGGCGGTGGGGCGCTCTGATGGGGCGTTCAGCGGGCGGCCTGTTTCTGACCTGAGGCAGCTCCGCATCCTAGAGCTGCGGTATGGCACCATCCGGGCGCAGGCCCTCCCTCCACGGGAGTCGCTGGCCCTCATCGAGCAACTGCTGGGAGAAACATGAGTCGCAAGGCCTCCGCCGGGGACGCCTCCGAACTGGCGTGGTTCAAGAGCAGCTACAGCGGCGGCAACGACGGTGAGTCCTGCATCGAGGTCGCCTGGCGCAAGAGCAGCTACAGCAGCAGCAGCGAGGGCGACTCCTGCGTCGAGGTCGCTGCCGCCTCCGCCACCGTCCACGTCCGTGACTCCAAGTGCGTGGACGGCCCGCAGCTCGCCTTCATGCCCGGCGCCTGGGCGGGCTTCGTCTCGTACGCGACGACCGGCTGACCCGCCGCTCACCTCCGTAACCAGTAGGAGTCTGCGTGAGCGTTCTGACTCAGGAGGGGTTCGAGGAACTCGCCCGTCTTGGCGAACGGGTGGACGAATCCCTGCGCCTCGAATTCCTCAACGGGAAGATCGAGGAGAAGGTGCTGCCCGACGGGAGCCACGGGCGGATCATCGAGTCGCTCACGCGCCGGTGCATCCAGGTTTACGCCGGCTGGTGGCTCTATCCCCGCCAAGGGCTCCGGGCTGAGAAGTACCGCAAGGGCAATGCCCGCCCTGATGGATGCCTCGTGCCGCTCGACGCCTTCGTGGGGCAGGGGGAGTGGGCCGCCCCCGACGGTGTTCTGATGACCATCGAGGTCACCTCCGGCGGCTCGGGCACCGGGCGGCGGGATCGGGTCGAGAAGCCGCGCGCCTATGCCGAGACCGGGATTCCCGTGTACCTGCTGGTCGACAGGACCGCCGGTGAGGTCAGGGTGCACTCCCAACCTGACGGCGAGCGGTACGAGATGGTCGTGACCGTGCCCTTCGGGAAGAGCGTCACGCTGCCGGAGCCCGTGGGGATGGAGCTCGACACCGAGCCCCTGAAGAACTGGGTCCACTGAGTTTTCGCGCGGGCTGTCACACATCCCTTCCGGGCTCCGTCAGTGCTGTGTCCGGCTCGGTCGGGGCGGACACGGGAGAGGCTGAAGGAGCCGTCGTGATGTTCGCCGAGATGTCCACCACCGCAGTCGTCGTCACCGCCGTCGCCGCCTTCATGGCCGGGTTCTCCGCTGCGGCGATCTTCTTCAAGGCCGCCTTCGTCGTCGAGCCGCTCGCCGCGTACGGGGTGCCCCGGGCGTGGTGGAACTGGCTCGGGGCCGCCAAGGCCGCCGGGGCCGTCGGGCTTCTCGTCGGGTTCTTCGTGCCCGTCATCGGGACGCTCGCCGCCATCGGGCTCGTCCTGTACTTCGCCGGGGCCGTGATCACCATCCTGCGGGCCCGCTCGTACGCCCACGTGCCCTTCCCGCTGGTCTACATGGCCCCCGCCGTCGCCGCCCTCGCGCTTGCGTGAGACACGGCGAAGGCCGCCGCCCCCTACGAAAGGGGACGGCGGCCTTCGTCGTACGGGAGGACGTCAGTCCTTCTTCTCCTCCAGGCGCGGGAACAGCACCGCGCCCTTCGTCACCGTCGCGCCCGCCGGGAGCTGGCCCCACGTGGCGGAGGACTGGACCGGCTGGGTCGCCAGGGCGCCCAGGGACTCCTCCGCGCCCAGCGACTCCCACAGGGCCTGCGAGGTCTCCGGCATGATCGGGTTCAGCAGGACCGCGACCGCGCGGAGCGACTCGGCGGCCGTGTAGAGGATCGTCGCCAGGCGGGCCTGGCCCTCCGGCGACTCGTCCTTGGCCACCTTCCACGGCTCCTGCTCCGTGATGTAGCCGTTGACCTGCTTCACGAAGTCGAAGATCGCCAGGATGCCGGCCTGGAAGTCCAGGTCCTCGCCGATCTTCTGGTCCGCCGTCGCGACGGCCTTGGCCAGGCCCTCGTGGATCGCCGTCTCCGCCGCGCCGTCGGCCGCCGAGGCCGGCAGCTTCCCGCCGAAGTACTTGCCGACCATCGCCGCGACGCGCGACGCCAGGTTGCCGTAGTCGTTCGCCAGCTCGCTCGTGTAGCGGGCGGAGAAGTCCTCCCACGAGAACGAGCCGTCCTGGCCGAACGCGATCGCCCGCAGGAAGTACCAGCGGTACGCGTCCACGCCGAAGTGCGAGGTCAGGTCCTGCGGCTTGATGCCCGTCAGGTTCGACTTCGACATCTTCTCGCCGCCGACCATCAGCCAGCCGTTCGCGGCCACGCGGCCCGGTACCGGCAGGCCCTGCGCCATCAGCATCGCGGGCCAGATGATCGCGTGGAAGCGGAGGATGTCCTTGCCGATGAGGTGCACGTTCGCCGGGAACGTCTCGTCGAACTTCGCCTGGTCGGCGCCGTAGCCGACGGCCGTCGCGTAGTTCAGGAGCGCGTCCACCCACACGTACACGACGTGCTTGTCGTCCCACGGGACCGGGATGCCCCAGTCGAACGTCGAGCGCGAGATGGAGAGGTCCTCCAGGCCCTGCTTGACGAAGTTCAGGACCTCGTTGCGGGCCGACTCCGGCTGGACGAAGCCCGGGTTCGACTCGTAGAACTCGAGCAGCTTCGGGCCGTACTCGCTCAGCTTGAAGAAGTAGTTCTCCTCCTTGAGGATCTCCACCGGCTTCTTGTGGACGGCGCACAGCTTCGTGCCGTCCTCCGCCTCGATGAGGTCGCCGGGGAGCTTGAACTCCTCACAGCCCACGCAGTACGGGCCTTCGTACCCGCCCTTGTAGATCTCGCCCTTGTCGTACAGGTCCTGCACGAACTCCTGCACGCGGTCCGTGTGACGCTTCTGCGTGGTGCGGATGAAGTCGTCGTTCGCGATGTTCAGGTGCTCCCAGAGGGGCTTCCACGCCTCCTCCACGAGCTTGTCGCACCAGGCCTGGGGCGTGACGTCGTTCGCCTCGGCCGTGCGCATGATCTTCTGACCGTGCTCGTCCGTGCCGGTGAGGTACCACACCTTCTCGCCGCGCTGACGGTGCCAGCGCGTGAGCACGTCGCCTGCGACGGTCGTGTAGGCGTGGCCCAGGTGAGGAGCGTCGTTGACGTAGTAAATGGGGGTCGTGACGTAGAACGCCTTCGCCCCCTGCTTCTCGGATCCAGTGGCCGCCATGGTCGAAATCCTAACCGTCGGACGAAGATCCACTCACATCCATATACCGGGGGCCGCCGGGGGCCGCCCCGGTGCGCCAGGGGGGCGGTGGCGACCTTGTCGGTCACCACCGCCCCCCTGGGGGTCCTTCCTAGAACTCCAGGCCCGCCAGCAGACCGCGGTAGAAGGCGGCGTGCGCCGTCTCCAGCGGGGTCACGCCCGCGAAGTACGCGGCGGTACGGGGCGCCCCGTCGAGCTTGCGGACGAAGTCGAAGGCCTTGTTGTCCTCCTCGCCCCAGACCACGAACCGCCAGTGCAGCGGGCGGCCCGCCGCCTCCATGAGCGCCTGCGTGGCCGCCGTCTTCGACTCCGGGGCGCCGTCCGTCTGGAAGACCACCAGGGCAGGGCGGGCCGGGTCCGCCTTCTCGTGGTGGGCGAGGACCTCCTCCACGGCGCGGTGGTAGTTCGTACGGCCCAGGCGGCCGAGGGTGCCGTTGATCTCCTCCACCCGGGTGGGGGTGAGGTCGGCGGGCGTCAGGTCCACGGTGCCGTCGATGTCCGTCGAGAAGAACACGGTGGTGACGGTGGCGGCCTCGTCCAGGTGCGCCGCGAGCGCGGTGACCTGCTCGGCCAGTCGCTGCACCGAGCCGTCCTTGAAGTACCCGCGCATCGAACCCGACCGGTCCACCACGAGGTACACGGCGGCCCGCGCCCCTTCGAGCCCCTGCTTCCTGAGCTGGGCCCCGGCGGCCTTGTAGGCGTCAGCGAGGTGCGGGGCGGCGGCCTTCACGGCCGGGAGGGTGAGGGCGGGACCGGCCGACTGCGGGGCGTCCGTGTCCGCGTCCGTGTCCGTGCTCGCCGGGGCGGCCTCGGCCTCGGCGGCGGCCGCCACGGGCTCCCGCTCCTCGGCGGCGGGTGCGTCCGCGTTCACGTCGGCGGTCGTCTCCGGCTCCGCCGGGAGAACGGCCTCGGCCTGCGGCTCCTCGGTGGCGTCCGTCTCCGGCTCCGCCGGCTCCGTGACCGCCGCCGCCGCCACCTCCTGCTGCTGCTCCTGCTCCGCAGCGACTTCCTCCGCGTCGGCGTCCGCGTCGGCGTTCGCTTCCGCCTCCTCCGTGGGCTGCGGCTCGTCGGCGGCGGCCGTCGCGGGGGCGTCCTCCACCTCGGCCGTCACCTCCGGCTCCGGCGCCTCCGGGGCGAGCTCGGTCTCCGCCTCCGCCGTCGGGGTGACCGGCTCCTCCTCGGCGACCGGCGCGGTCGGCTCACTCGCCGACTCGGCCGCGGCGGCGGCAACCTCCGTCTCCGCCTCCGGCGCCGTGGCCGAAACCGACTCCTCGGCGGCCACCGGCTCGGGCGTCTCCGCCTCCGGCGCCGTGGCCGAAACCGGCTCCTCAGCCTTCACCGGCTCCGGCGTCGCCGCCTCGACGACCGGCGTCTCCGCCTCCGCCTCGACGGCCGGCGTCGCCTTCGGCTCCTCAGCCTCAGTCGCCTCAGTCGCCTCAGCCGTATCCACCGTCACCGGCGCCGGCGCCGTCGCCGTCACCGGCGCCCCCGCCCTGGCCCTGGCGCGGGCCTTCGGGATCTGGGGGTTGTCGAACGAGGCCGCCACCAGGTCGTCCGCCGCCCGGCGGGCCGCGTCCTCGGGGGTGTCCGAGGACGTGGACGTGGACGAGGTCTCACGCGTCTGGGGCGGGACGGAGGTTGCCGGGGTGTCCTCGCGGTCCCGACCGAATACCTTGCGCAGCATGCTCCGAATACCCATGGGCGAACCCTTTCGCATGAGTGGGGGTGCAGTGGGAATGTCCGAACTGGGCGTTTCAGGACGTTCATCCCTGGCCAGGGCGGACACGTAAGGTTAGCGGCCACCCCCTCCCTCCTCCGTGACCCGGTCGCCCCCGGTTGCCGTGCATTCATTCGGCGTTCACTCCGCCGCCGTTCCCGTGCAGATCTACGCACATAGCGTCGCCGCCGTAGGTATCCCGACAGCATGTCGGCGCAGTGTGCGCCGGAGGAGGACGAAGTGCGCAAACTGCTGCCGCTCCTGAGCACGAACCCCCACGGAGGCGGCCGTTCCGCTCTCACCTGCCGATTCCGGTGTGGTGACGCCTGCTTCCACGAGGTGCCCAACACGAGCGACAACGAGTACGTCGGCGACGTCATAGCCGGTGTCCTGTCGCGCCGTTCCGCCCTCCGCGCCGCCGCCGTCGTGACCGTCGCCTCCGCCGCCGGCGGTGCCGTCGTCCTCGGGAACGCCCCGGAAGCGGTGGCCCTGGCGGAGAGGCCGCAGAAGCCGGGCAAGGTGAAGACCGACGGCGCCCGTGGCCTCCGCTTCGCGCCGGTCGCGCCCAACACCGCCGACCAGGTCACCGTTCCCGCCGGCTACACCCACAACGTGGTCATCCGCTGGGGCGAGCCCATCCTCCGCGGCGCCCCCGCCTTCGACGCCGAGAAGCAGACCGCGAAGGCCCAGGCCGGCCAGTTCGGCTACAACAACGACTTCCTCTCCCTGCTGCCGCTGCGCGGGGAGCACGGCCGCCAGGTCCTCGTCGCCAACCACGAGTACACCGACGAAGTCCTGATGTTCCGCGGATACGACTCCGAGAACCCGACCCGCGAGCAGGTCGAGATCGCCTGGGCCGCGCACGGCCTCTCGGTCGTCGTCGTCCAGGAGGAGCACCGCTCCGGCAAGCTGACGCCGGTCACCCGCCACCACCTCAACCGGCGCCTGCACACCACCAGCGAGTTCGAGCTGACCGGGCCCGCCGCAGGTGGCGACCTGCTCAAGACCTCCGCCGACCCCGAGGGGCGTACCGTCCTCGGCACCCTCAACAACTGCGCGGGCGGCACCACCCCGTGGGGCACCACCCTCCACGGCGAGGAGAACTTCAACCAGTACTTCGCGTACGGCTCGTCGCCGACCGACAAGCGGTACGGGATCGGCACCGGCGCCTCCGAGCGCAAGTGGGAGCGGTTCGACAAGCGCTTCGACCTGCGTCAGGAGCCCAACGAGGCGCACCGTCAGGGCTGGGTCGTCGAGCTCGACCCGTACGACCCCGACTCCACGCCCCGCAAGCGCACCGCGCTCGGCCGCTTCAAGCACGAGGCCGCGCAGCCCCGCCTCACCGCCGACGGCCGCCCGGTCGTCTACATGGGCGACGACGAGCGGTTCGACTACTTCTACAAGTTCGTGTCGAGCAAGCGGATGAAGAAGGGCGGCTCGCGGGCCGCCCGTGAGCACAACCTCACCCTGCTCGACGAGGGCACCCTGTACGTCGCCAAGCTGACCGGCGACTCCCCGGCCGCCGAGATCGACGGCACCGGCAAGCTTCCCAACGACGGTGAGTTCGACGGCTCCGGCGTGTGGATCCCGCTCGCCACCGGCGACGTCTCCCACGTGCCCGGCATGACCGCCGAAGAGGTGTACGTCTTCACCCGCCTCGCCGGTGACAAGGTCGGCGCCACCAAGATGGACCGCCCCGAGGACGTCGAGCCGTCCCCGCGCTCCGGCCGCGTCTACGTCGCGCTCACCAACAACTCCAACCGCGGCAAGGGCACCAACCCGGGCGCCGACGAGGCCAACCCGCGCAACCTCAACAAGCACGGCCAGATCCTCGAACTGGCCGAGCACTGGGACGACCCGTCCTCCGACGGCTTCGCCTGGCGCCTCTTCCTCGTCGCGGGCGACCCGAACGACCCGGCCACCTACTTCGCCGGTTACCCCAAGGAGAAGGTCTCCCCGATCTCCTGCCCCGACAACGTCGCCTTCGACCCGCACGGCAACCTGTGGATCTCCACCGACGGCAACCAGCTCGGCTCGCACGACGGCCTGTTCGGCGTCGCCACCCACGGCGAGCGCCGCGGTGAGCTGAAGCAGTTCCTGACCGTGCCCAAGGGTGCCGAGACCTGCGGCCCGATCATCCAGGACCGCCGTGTCCTGGTGGCCGTGCAGCACCCGGGCGAGCTCGACGGCGCCTCCGTCGAGACCCCGAAGTCGGAGTGGCCCGACGGACCCGGCAAGCTCGTCCGCCCCTCGGTCGTCTCCGTGTGGCGTACGGACGGCCGCGACATCGGCGTCTGATGACACCGGGGCGGGCCTGGGGGTGGGTTCCTACTCCACCCCCAGGCCCTCCCTGAACCTGGTGAACTGCTCCGCCGGTTCCCCCGTGTACGCCCACGGCACCCACGCCGCCCGCGTGCCCAGCATCCCGAGCACCTCCCGGGCGATCTCCACCTGGCCCGCGTAGCAGGCGGCGTGCGCCAGGAAGTTGAGGTCGCCGACCTCCTCCGGCGCGACCGGTTCCCCCGGGTCCCTGCCGCCGATCCACCGCGCGTGCGTACGGCGCAGCTCCGTCACCGCGAGCTCGTGCTTCCAGTGCTGGTCGAAGCCGCGCACGGGGCCCCGGCCGAGCGCCCCGTCCGCGATGTAACGGTACTCCTCGACCCGCGCCACCTGCACGAGGACCGGCAGCGGCGAGCCGGGCGGCGCCACCCCCGCCGCGTCGCGGGCGAAGTCGTACATGCTGCCGTGCGTCCCGTGCCACCGCGCCGACCAGTAGCGCAGGACCTGGATGTGGCCCTCCGTGTTGTACGGGTCCCGGCGCCGCAGCTCGTCGAACCAGTGCCGCAGTTCACGGCGCGGCACCCCGCCCTCGTACAGCCTCGCCACCGACAGCAGCGACACCCACGGCATGGGGTCGGCGGGGGCGGCGTCGGCCGCGCCCCGGCAGGCGTCGACGGCGGCGTCGACACGGCCCCGCTCCACGGCGGCGCCCCGGCCGGCCGCGATGGCCGCGTCGAAGACCCGGACCACCTCGGTCGCGGCCCGCAGTACGGCCGCGTCCGGGTTGCCCGGCTCGGCGGCCCGCCAGGTCTCCACGGTGGAACTGCCCGCCGCGGCGTGCGAGAGGAGCCGTATCCGGTGCGTACGGCGGGCCCAGTTCTCGCCGGTGGCGGCGAGCAGGTCCCGTACGCCCTGCCAGCGGCCGATGACGATGTCGTGGCGGGCCTCGGTGAGCGCGCGGTCCCCGAAGTCCGGGTCGAAGTCGGGCACGAAGCGTTCCGGACGCGGAGTGCGCGCGGAGCGCGCGGAGCGTCGGCGTACGGCCATCGGTGGCCTCCTTCGGGTTCGGCTGCCGTCAGAAGTCGTGGGAGAGGGGCTCGGTTTCGCTCGGAGGTCGGTGGCGGGGAGGTGTCCGGCTTCCCTCCGGAGGCCGCGGGGCCGGTGCTCCGGGAGGGAGCGGCTCAGAAGTCCGTCGCGTAGCTCTTGTCGCTCGTGCCCGTGCGCGGGCGGGCGACCGGGCCCCAGTCCTCCGTCGCGGCCAGCGCCCGGACCGCGTCCAGGCGGGCCGGGCGGTAGTAGTCGCTGCCCTTCCGCCAGTACACGACCAGCGGGACGACACCGACGAGCAGGCCGCCGAGGCCGATCGTGAGGGCGGTGGTGGAGAGTTCGCCGAGCGATTCGACGAACGCCCAGAGCATGAACGCGGAACCGAGCAGCGGCCACAGGCCGCCGAGGACCAGGTTGCGTACGGAGCGGAACAGGACCGACTTGTACGCGACGACCGCCGCGATGCCCGCGAGGCCGTAGTAGAACGCGATCTGCAGTCCGATCGCGGAGACCGCGTCGCTGAGGATCTGCTGCACGGAGCCGGCCGCCGCCGCTGCCGCGAACATCAGGAGCGCGGCGCCGCCGACGGCGGCGATGGCGACCCACGGCGTGTTCCAGCGGTGGTGCACGGCGCCGAGCGCGGCCGGCATGGTCCGGTCGCGGCCCATCGCGAAGAGCGAGCGGGTGACCTGGAGGAGGGTGGTCTCCAGGGTGGCGACGGTCGACAGGACGACGGCCACGACGAGGAGCTTGCCGCCGACGCCGGGCCAGATCTCCTGGCCGAGGACGGCGAGGACGTTCGGTCCGGCGGTACGGATCTCCTCCGCGCTGAGGAGTACGTTCACGGCGACGGTGAAGGCCTCGAAGAGGACGAAGACGAAGCCGACGCCGACGAGCGCCGCGAGTCCGGCGGTGCGGCGGCTGTTCCTGGTCTCCTCGCTGAGGTTGCTGGTGACGTCCCAGCCCCAGTAGTAGAACGCGGCGATCAGCGCGCCGGCGGCGAAGCCCTGCGGCCCGTCGAACTGGCCGAGGCCGAACCAGGACCAGTCGAAGGCGGCGGCCCGGCCCCGGTGCGCCACGGCCGCCAGGACGAACCCGATCAGGATCAGCATCTCGACGCCGGACATGATCAGCTGGGCCCGCACGGTGAGCCGCGCGCCGCCCAGGACGACGAGCAGGATCAGCAGGAACCAGGCGGCGCCGACGGCGGTCGCGAGCGGGGTGCTGTCGGCGAGATCGGGGTCGATCAGGGAGAGCGTGAGGGACCCGGCGGGCAGCGAGCCGGCCACCATGAAGACGGTGGCGGCGAAGACCAGCGCCCAGCCGGAGAGGAAGCCGAGGAAGGGGTGGAGGGTACGGCCCACCCAGGAGTAGCCGGCACCGGCGTTGACGTCGATCCGGCCGAGGCGGGCGTACGCGAGGACGATGCCGAACATCGGTATCGCGCAGTACAGCAGGGCCGCGGGACCCGCGAAGCCGACGGCGCCGAAGAGGACGGCGGTGGTCGCGGCCAGCGAATAGGCGGGGGCGCTGCCGGCGACGGCCATCACGATCGTGTCGAAGGTACCGAGGACATTGGGCTGGAGCCCTCTGTTCGTGGTGGTGCGCATGGCGGGGTCCTCGGGGCGCGAGAGGTGAGGCGGTGCGGTGGCAGGGCGAAGTGGCCCGTCCGCCGGGCCGGTTGCCGACGGCGGCGGGCGCGGATCACGGTGAATCGAGCGCATCGTAGTCGCCCGGATGGATTCGGGTAACGGCGGTGGGGAGGCTTCCGTTCCGTGACCGCCGGTAAGTCCGCCCGTACGCCCCCGGGCGGAGGTTTACCGCAGGTCGGGACCGGCGATGGCGCGGGCCGCGCGGACCTCCTGGCGGAGCGGTTCGAGGACTCCGTTCTCGTCGCCGGGCAGCTCCGTGCGGACCTCCACGAGGATGTCGGACTCCCGGAGTCCGGCCGAGAGTTCGCGCAGCTCCCGCTCCACGGACGCGACCTCCGCCGGGTCGGGGGCGGGGGCGCCGTGGTCGACCCGGATCCGGGCGGCCGTCGTCGCGTCCACGATCCGCTCCACGGCGACGACGAGCGGCCACCAGGCGGCGGCGCGGGCGCCGGTGGGCGGCGGCTCGGTCAGCGCGCGCTGGAACTCCGAGCGGACGCCGGACAGATCGCGGTAGAGCTTCCGCCGGGATCGCAGCCGCGCGCCGCCGTCGCCTCCGTGCGCCGCGGCGTCTCCTGTGAAGGCGCAGGCCACATAGGCGGCCGCGTCGGCGACGGCGTCGGCGAGCTTGTCCCCGATCCGGGTGTGCCAGGACTCGGGCCAGAGGAGGTAGCCGGCGATCAGCGCGATGCCGCAGCCGATGAGCGAGTCGTACAGGCGGGGCATGACCAGGTTGAAACCCTCCTGGTTGAGGGTGTCGGAGAGCAGCAGGATCACCGGGGTGATGGCCGCCGTCTGGAAGGCGTACCCCTTCGCGGAGAAGGCCGGGACGAGGGCGGCCAGGACGCACATCACCGGCACGTCCCACCAGCCGCGCGGCACCTCGGCCAGGACGAGCGCGGCGAGGAGGAGCCCGAGGGCCGTGCCGAAGGCGCGCAGCACGGCCCGGGAGAAGACCGAGCCGAAGTCGGGCTTCATGACGAACGTGACGGTGAGCGCGACCCAGTACGAGCGGGGCACGGCGATCAGCGAGACCAGGGCCTGCGCGAGGCCGATGCAGAGCGCGAGCCGCAGGCCGTACCGCCAGGACGCCTCGGAGAACAGCACGGCGCGGGTGGCCCGGCGGACCCGGACCCGCAGCGCGGCGGGCCGGCCGAGCCGGTCGTCGACGTTGTACGGGTCGGGTTCCGCCTTGTGCACGACGGTCGCGGCGTGCCGCAGGGCGTGGTCGACGGCCTTCTCGGCGGGCCGCTCGGGCGTCGGCAGATCCAGTACGGGGGTCCCGGTGCGACCCTCCTCGACGGCGTCCGCGAGTTCCCGTACGGCCGCCGGGATCGCGGCGGACAGCGGGCCGTACAGCTGGGCGCGCAGATGGGCGGCGGGGGCGGCCTCGGCGAGCGGGATGACGACGTTCAGCTGCGCGAGCAGCCGGACCAGGGCGGAGGCGCGGCCGTGCTGGCGCGCCCGGTGGGCCAGGATCAGGTCGTACGAGTGGTTCAGCGAGGCGGTGACGGCGTGCCGCTTGTCGTCGTACGAGGCGGTGCCGGTGGCCTCGTAGAGGTCGGCGACGGCCCGGTAGGTCGCGGCGACGGCGGAACGTTCCGGCGCGGCGCGGCGCAGGGGCCAGCCGAGCAGCGTGAGGACGAGGACGAAGAGCCCGCCGAGGGTGAGGAGGAGCGGCGCCTTCCACCAGGGGTCGGGCATGGGCAGGCCGGCGCCGACGACGGCGTTGAGGAGCAGGAGCAGCCCGGACACGGAGGCGACGGCGCCGATCGAGGAGATCATCCCGGAGACGAGCGCGACGAGGGTCAGCGCGGCGACCGCGAGCCAGCCCTGGCCGAAGACCAGGGTCCCGAGGGTGACGCCGATCGCCCCGAACAGCTGCGGCACGGCGATGTTGAAGACCCGCATCCGGTAGGCGTCGGCGGTGTCGCCGATGACCCCGGACAGGGCGCCCATCGAGACGAGCGCCCCGTACGCCGGCTGCCCCACCGCGAGCCCCACGGCGAGCGGCGCCGAGAGCGCGACGGAGGCGCGGAGCACGGCGGCCCAGGGGATGGGGGTGGGTGCGGGCTTCAGCCCGGCGGTGAGCCAGGCGGGCGGGGAGAGCCGTACGGGGCCTGCGGGTCGTGCCATGCGACCAACTTACGTCGGCTGCGGCGGAGGGCTCCCGCTCCTGGGCCTCGGCCGAGGCCGGCGGCACACCGGCCGGTGCCGCGCTGCCGAAGTCGTCGGTCGGTACGCGGGCGATCTCCTCGCCGCCCCGACACGTGGGCGTGAGGCCTGTCGTCCGGATCGGGCTCAGTTGCGGTAGGACTCGACCTCGGTGGCCGGGCGGAGGGCCGCCGTGTCGGGGTCCTCGCCGAATTCGGCCTTCGCGCGGCGCTGGCGCAGCAGGTCCCAGCACTGGTCGAGGCGTACCTCGAGCTCGGCGAGGCGGGCGCGTTCCTCCGGGAGGAGGCCGCCGGTGCGCTGCCGCAGGGTGCGCTCCTCCTCGACGAGGGCGCCGATGTCGTCCAGGATCTCCTCGTTGTCCATGCCTTCCAGCGTGGCCGATCAGCGCTCGCCGCGCAGGTCGAGATCGGTGAGGACGGCCCGGTGGTCGGAGCCCGCGAGGTCGAGGAAGCGGATGCCCCGGACGCTGAAGTCGTTGCTGATCAGGACGTGATCGATCTGGACGAACGGCGGAAGCGGCCCCTCCATGGGCCAGGTCGGGGTGCGGCCGGCGTTCGCGACGCGGGAGGCGTCCTTGAGGTGGCCGGTGTCCAGGATCGAGCGGAAGGCGGCGTGGTCCTGGGAGGCGTTGAAGTCCCCGGCGATCAGGAGGGGGCCGGTGTTCTGCCGGGCGTCCTCCTCGATCCGGCCGAGTTCCCGCTTCCACACGTCCACCTGGTCCGGCAGCGGCGGCAGCGGGTGGGCGAGCTGGAGGCGTACGGGCACTCCGGCGATCTCGGCGGTGGCGCCGGGCATGCCCATGATCGCGGGGACGACCCGTTCGTCGGTCAGCGGGTAGGCGCTCAGGAGCACCGAGCCGACGGAGCCGTCGGCGTCCACCGAGGCCCGGTGGGGGAGTTCGGTGGCGAAGGCGTCGGTGAGGGCGCGCCCGCACGCGCGGTCGCATTCGGAGACGAACACCAGCTGGGGGCGCTCGCGCCGGATCGTGTCGGTCAGCGCCCCGGTGGCCTGGCCGAACTCGACGTTGGCGGCGAGCACCCGGACCTGGGCGAGGGGCAGGCCGTAGGAGGTGACGAGCTGCGGCATGTGCGGTACGGAGGCCCAGCCGACGGCGGTGAGGACGAGGACGGCCGTGAAGGTGAGGCCGCGGCGCCGGGCGACGGCGGCGAGGAGCACCGCGAGCGCGGCGGGCACGGCGAACCAGGGCAGCAGGGAGAGCAGCTGCGGGAGGGGCGTGACCCCGTCCGTGTCGAGCAGGCGGCCGCCGCTGACGGCGGCGGGGACGACCAGGAGCAGCCCGGCGGCCCAGGCGGTGAGGCGGTGCCTGGGCCGGAGGGGCGGCGGTTCTGGGGCTGCCGGTGCGGCGTTCGGCACGGGCTCGGCTGTGAGGGCTCGGTCCACGCCCTTCAGTGTCGCAGGGCCTGGGAGATCTCCGCCTTGGTGGCGCCCGTGAGGGTCCGATTGCTGCGTGCCGTACCGGACTTGGAGGCTCCCGGTTCGACGCCGCTGATGCTCAGGACGACGGAGTCGAGCAAGTTCCCTTCCGCGTCACGGAAGTTGACCATGATCGTGTAGTCGGCGGCCGTGTCCTTCGGGTTGGTCGCGGTGATCTGGGCGACCGTGCGGTCCCCGTCGGTGCTCGTCGGTCCGGCTTCGACGTCGCCGCCGGCGTTCACCCCGTCCTTGACCTCGTTCATCTTCTCCTCGGCGGCCGAGGCGACGGCGGCGGTCGCGGACGAGAAGACGTCACCCGCCTTCTCCTGGGCGGCGTCGCACCCGGTGAGGGTGAGGGCCGTGGCCGCGGCGAGGGCCAGGGCTGCTGCCGTGGTGCGTCTCATGGGCCCGGCCTCAGAACGTCTTGTCGCGGCCGTAGGCGTCGTCCGTGGCCAGGGCCCAGATCACGAAGATCGAGATGGCCATGGAGAAGAGCGCCCACCACGGCTGGTAGGGCAGGAAGAGGAACTGGAAGAGGACGTTGAGGGAGGCCAGTGCGATACCGGCGACCCGGCCCCACTCGGCGCCCCTGAGGATGCCGAATCCGGCGAGGGCGAGGATGACGCCGAGGATCAGGTGGATCCAGCCCCAGGTGGTGAGGTCGAACTTGAAGACGTAGTCGCCGACGCGGGTGTAGACGTCGTCCTCGGCGATGCCTGCGATGCCCTGGAAGACGTCCATGAAGCCGGTGACCAGCATGAGGACGCCGGCGAAGAGGGTGCCGCCGGAGGCCCAGGCGCCGGAGGTGCTCGGCGTGGTGCGCGGCTCGCGGGGTGCGGTGTTCTGGCTCATGAGCCCATCGTCGGAGCGTTCGTACGATTCCGAACTTTCAACTGGGCCGAACGAGTGAGCGGAGGTAGGAGTCGAGTACGGCGTCGAACTCCTCGGGCCGTTCCAGGTTGGGCAGGTGCGCGGCCCGTTCGATCACGGCGAGCGTGGAGTCGGGGAGCAGCGCGTGCATCTCCTCGGCGTCCGTGACCGGGGTGTACGTGTCGTCCCTGCCGACCACGACGAGCGCGGGCACGCCGACGGTGGTCAGCGTCTCGCGGTAGTCGGGCCGCTCGGCCCGGCCGCGCAGCGCGGCGGCGGCGCCGGCCGGGTCGGTCGCGCACATCATGCGGTGGACGTGGGGCGCGGCGTGGGTGTTGTACGGGGCGACCATCCGGTCGAGCACCTCGTCGGCGTACCCCCGCATGCCCTCCCGCAGCAGCCGGTCCGCCATGGTGTTGCGGGCGGCCTTGCCCTCGTCGGTCTCGGCGGCGGGGAAGGTGTCGGCGAGGACGAGGCCGCGGACGCGTTCCGGGTGGCGGCGCTGGAGCTCCATGGCGATCTGGCCGCCCATGGAGAGGCCGACGACGACGCAGTCGTCGATCTCCAGGTGGGCGAGGAGGCCGGCGAGGTCCTCGGCGAAGACCCCGAGCCCGGTGGAGCCGGTCGTGTCGCCGAGGGGCGTGGCGCCGTATCCGCGCAGGTCGGGGGCGATCACCCGGTGGGTGAGCGAGAAGCGCTCGATCTGGGGACGCCACATGGTGTGGTCGAAGGGGTGGCCGTGGACGAGGAGAAGCGCACGGCCGGAGCCGCGGTCCTCGTAGGCGGTCAGGTGGTCGTCGATCTGTGCGAAGTCCATGGTCGGAGGCTAGGGACGGCCTCCTGCTCGGTGCAATAAGATCCAATGCTCTCGGTGCAATGAAGGAAGGGGCGGGGGCGGGATGGAGGAGTACCGGCGGATCGCGGACCGCGTCGAGGCGGCCGTACGGGGCGGGCGCCTCAAGGCCGGTGACCGGCTGCCGCCGCAGCGGGTCTTCGCCCGCCGCCACCGGATCGCGAACTCGACGGCCATCCGCGTGTACGGGGAACTCGCGCGCCGTGGCCTGGTCGTCGGGGAGGTCGGGCGCGGCACCTTCGTCCGGGCCGCGCCCCCGCTGCCGGGGCCCGCGCTCGCCGAGGCGACCGGCACCGCGCCCGTCGACCTCCAGCTCAACTACCCCACAGCCGAAGGGCAGTCGGAGCTGATGGCCCGCGCGCTCGCGGCCCTCGCCCGGCCCGACGTGATGGCCCAGGCCGTCTCCCGGCCTGCCGCCGCCACCGGCACGCCGGAGGCCCGGGAGGCGGCGGTGTCCCTGCTCGCCCGGCCGGGCTGGGCCCCCGACCCCGCGCGCGTGCTCTTCGCGGGCAACGGCCGGCAGGCCATCGCCGCCGCGCTCTCCACGCTCGTCCCGCCCGGCGGCCGGCTCGGCGTCGAGGCGCTCACGTACCCCCTGGTCAAGGCGGTTGCCGAACGCCTCGGCATCCGGCTCGTGCCGCTCGCCCTGGACGCCGAGGGCGTACGGCCCGAAGCCCTCCACGCGGCGCACAGGGCCGCGCCCCTCGCCGCCGTCTACCTCCAGCCGACCCTGCACAACCCGACCTCCTCGACCGCAGGCGAAGGACGCCGGGCCGAACTGGCCGAAGCGCTGCGGAGCCTGGACCTCACGGCCGTCGAGGACACCACCTGGGCCTTCCTCGTACCGGACGCGCCCGCCCCGCTCGCCGCGCACGCCCCCGAACGGGTCCTCCTCGTCGACAGCCTCTCCAAACGGCTCTCCCCCGGCCTGACGGTCGGCTACCTCGTCGTGCCCGGCCGGCTGCGTACGGCGGCGGCGGAGGCCCTGCGCTCCGGCGCCTGGACGGCGGGCGGCCTCGCGCTCGCCGCCGCGACCCGCTGGACCGGCGACGGCACCGTCGCCGAGGTGGTCGCCGCCAAGCGGGCGGACGCGGAGGCCCGGCACGCCCTGGTCCTGCGACGGCTCGCCGGACACGCTCTCAGGACCTCCCCGCACGCCTACTACTGCTGGTGGGAACTGCCCGCGCCCTGGCGGGCGGAGACCTTCACGGCGGCCGCCGCCGCGCGCGCGGGCGTGGCGGTCACCCCGGGCAGCGCCTTCGCCGTCGGTACGGGCACCGCCCCGGCCCCCGACGCGATCCGGATCGGCCTCGCCTCGCCGCCCCACGCGGTCCTGGACGGGGCACTGGCCCGCCTCGCGGAGCTGGCGGCCGAGGGGGCGTGAACGCGCGCCGGAGGTGACGGCACTGTCTCGTTGCCCTCCCCATCCTGGACATGTAAAGTCCAGGATCATGAAGATGAGCGACGGCGTGGAATGGGCGCTGCACAGCTGCCTGAACCTGGCCTGGATCGGGCCCGAGCGGGCGGTGACCGCCGCGCGCCTCGCGGCCTATCACGAGCTGCCCCCCGCCTACCTCAACAAGCAGCTCCAGGCCCTCGCCCGCGCCGGGATCGTCGCCTCGGTCTCCGGCCCCAAGGGCGGCTTCCGGCTGGCCCGCGCCCTGGACCGGATCACGCTCATGGACGTCGTCGCCGCCGTCGAAGGCCCTGACGAGGCCTTCCGCTGCACCGAGATCCGGCAGCAGGGACCCGGTGCGGGGGCGCCGGGGACGTACGCCGCCGAGTGCGCCATCGCGGGAGCCATGGGACGGGCCGACCTCGCCTGGCGGCGCGAACTCATGGCCCAGACCCTGGACGACGTCCGGCAGCGGGCGGAACTCCAGGCGCCGGCCGCGCCCGACCGGATCCGGCACTGGTTCGCGAACGTCTGACACGGCCACGCCCTCCCCGCCGGGAGGGCTTCCGAAGGGGGTGATTCTGGATGTTAGACATCCAGATCAGTGATACCAAGGGGGCCCGGCCCCGCGCCACGGGACGGTCCGCCGTCGCCGCCGTCACGCTCGGCATCTTCACCGTCATGACCGCCGAACTCCTGCCGGTCGGACTGCTCACACCGGCCGCCGCCGACCTCGGCGTCTCCGAAGGCACCGCCGCCCTCATGGTGACCGTGCCCGGACTCGTCGCCGCCCTCGCCGCGCCCCTCGTCACCGCCCGCGCGGCCGGCGCCGACCGCCGTACCCTCCTGGTCGCCTTCCTGCTGCTCGCCGCCGCCGCCAACCTGGTGTCGGCCCTCGCAGGACACCTCGCGACCGTCCTCGCCGCCCGGGTGCTCCTCGGCGTCGCGATCGGCGGGTTCTGGGCGCTCGCGGGCGGCCTCGCGCCCCGGCTCGTCCCCTCCGCCGCCGTCGGCCGGGCCACCGCCCTGATCTTCGGCGGCGTCTCCGCCGCCTCGGTCCTCGGCGTCCCCGCCGCCACCCTCGTGACCGAACAGGCGGGCTGGCGCTGGGCGTTCGCCGCCACCGGGGCACTCGGCCTGCTCGCGGCCCTCGCCCTCAGGGCCCTGCTGCCGAGACTGCCGGGCACGGGGACGAGGGCTGCCCTCGAAACGTCCGGCGCAACCGGCGGCGGGCTGCGGAAGCTCCTCGCCCTGCCCCGCCGCAACCAGCGGGTCCGGGCCGGGCTCCTGCTCACCCTCACCCTCGTCACCGGCCACTTCCTCGCGTACTCCTTCGTCCGCCCGCTGCTCACCGACCACTCCAAGATCCCCGCCCCCCTCCTCGGCGCCCTGCTCCTCGGGTACGGCGTCGCCGGGGTCGCCGGCAACTTCCTCGCAGGGGCGCGGGCCGCCCGCTCCCCCCGCCGCACGCTCACCGCCATCGCCGCCGCGCTCGGCGCCGTACTCCTGGCGGCCTTCCTCGCAGGGGACTCGGCCCCGGCCGGCACCGGACTGCTCCTCCTGTGGGGGCTCGCCCACGGAGGGGTGTCGGTCGCGCTCCAGTCCTGGTTCATGGCCGCCGCACCCGACGACGTGGAGACCGCCACCGGCCTCAACGTCAGCGTCTTCTGCCTCGCCATCGCGCTCGGCGCCCTCCTCGGAGGGCTCCTCGCCGACGCGTACTCCCTCACGTCGGTGCTCCTCGCGGGCGCCGCACTCGCCCTGGCCGCCTGCCCGGTGGCCGCACTCTCCGGAAGGAACGATCAGCCATGACCTCCACCGCCGAAGGCACCGCCGACCACCGCACCATCACCAACCCCGGCACCCTCCACGACCCGACCCCCTTCGGCTACAGCCACGCCGTGGCCGCACCCGGTGAACTCGTCTTCATCGGCGGCCAGTACGCCTCCGACGCCACCGGCGCCCCCGTCCCCGGCGACTTCGCCGCCCAGGTCGAGCTCTCCCTGACGAACCTGCGGCTCGCCCTGGAGGGCGTCGGCCTCGGCCTCCACCACGTCGTCCGCCTCGGCACGTACATCGTCGAGCACGACATGGCCAAGCTGGAGGTCCTCGGCAAGGCCCTGCACGCCCACTTCGGCGAGCGCCTGCCCGCGCAGACCCTCAGCGGGGTCGCGGCGCTCGCCCTGCCGGGGATGCTCTTCGAGATCGACGCCGTCGCCGTACGGCCCGCCGCCTGATCCACTTGCGGGGCGCCGGGCGCGGGTGTGCCCTGGAGGGTGCGGGATGCAGCAGGGGGGCGAGAGACGAAGGAGCTCCTGCCATGGCGGCACACGCAGCGGTACCCGTCCGGCGCCAGATCAGTACGCACGGCTGGGGACTCCCCGTCATCTTCGGCGTCCTCTACGGCCTCTACGCGACGACCGTCGCCCGCCACGGCGGCCCCGCCACCCTGGGACAGCTGTGGCTCGGCCTCATCTCCGCCGCCGTCCTCGCCGGCGGGATCTACGTGCTCCGCCGTCACGGCCACGTCCTCCCCCGCGAGCTGCGGGCCGTCGCCTGGGGCACCCTGACCGGAGTCGCGGTCGGCTTCCTCTTCAGCCTGTCCGACGCCAGCATCCTGTCGTCGAGCGGGCTCGGCCTCGCCTTCGCCGTGGTGGCGGGCGCCGCCGCCTACTACCTCTTCTACACCCACGAGGACGCGGCCGGCCGGCCCGCGCCGTACTGACGCCCGCCGCCACCCTCACGCTTCCCGCCGTGGCGCCGCCGCCGGTAGTAGGCGGCCGCCACGGCGGCGAGCAGCACAGGCCAGGCCACGAGCGGCGCGTAGCAGGCGATCAGCAGGGCGTCCTGGGCCGCGGTGGCCGGGATGCCCGGCCCCAGGTCCGCGTACGACGCGTACACGCCCCATCCGGCGATGGCGCACAGCCCCGCCACCCCCGCGAAGGCGGCGCCCGTCGCGGCGGCCGGGTTCACCCGGCGTCCGCCGAGGAACGGCAGCCACCGGGGGAAGACCTCGCCCCAGGAGCGGACGAGCCCCAGGGTGAGCAGGGCGAGCAGCTCGGACACCACGCTGAGGGAGACGACGTACACGGACTCGCCGGCGGACATCGCGCCGAGTTCGGCGTCCTGCGTGACCGGGAGACCGGCGACGAGCGCGAGCCGCCACAGGCCGGACGGGAGAGTGGCCAGGGGGACGGCGTGGGCGGCGAGGACGGCCCAGCGGGGCACGTCGGGAAGGGCTCGGATTCGCATCATGCCCTGAGCGTCCCGCCGCCACGTGGGCCCGGACGTCGGCCGGGAGGCCCGTCCTCCTCCGCCGGACGGGGGAGGAGGGGTCAGCCGGTGAGGCCTCCGCGCTCTGGCGGTACGAGGCCGGGCGACGGAGACTGACAGGAGCGTGCTCTCTTCTCCCGCACCCCGGAGGGGAAAGGTATGACCGACATGACCGACCTCGCCATCGAGACCGAGGGCCTGGTCAAGGTCTTCGGTACGAACCGCGCCGTCGACGGCGTCGACCTGCGGGTCCCCGCAGGGACCGTGTACGGCGTCCTCGGGCCCAACGGCGCCGGCAAGACCACCGCCGTCAAGATGCTCGCCACCCTCCTCAGACCCGACGGCGGCCGGGCCCGCGTCTTCGGCAAGGACGTCGTCAAGGACGCCGACAGCGTGCGCGGCCGGGTGAGCCTCACCGGGCAGTACGCCTCCGTCGACGAGGACCTGACCGGCACCGAGAACCTCGTCCTGCTCGGCCGGCTCCTCGGCCACAGCCGGCCGGCCGCCCGCGAGCGCTCCGCGCAGCTGCTCACCGCGTTCGGGCTCGCGGAGGCGGCCGACAAGCAGATCAAGAACTACTCGGGAGGCATGCGGCGCCGCATCGACATCGCCGCGTCCATCCTCAACACCCCCGACCTGCTGTTCCTCGACGAGCCGACGACCGGCCTCGACCCGCGCAGCCGCAACCAGGTCTGGGACATCGTCCGCGCGGTCGTCGCCCAGGGCACCACCGTCCTCCTCACCACCCAGTACCTGGACGAGGCGGACCAGCTGGCGTCCCGCATCGCCGTCATCGACCACGGCAAGGTGATCGCGGAAGGCACGAAGGGCGAGCTGAAGGCGTCCGTCGGCTCGGGCTCGGTGCACGTACGGCTCAGGGACCCGGAGCGGCGCCCGGAGGCCGAACGGGTCCTGCGGGCCGCCCTGAAGGCGTCCGTCACGCTCGAACCGGACCCGGTGGCGCTCACCGCCACCGTCGACGGCCACGGGACGGACCTCGGCGCCGCCGAGCAGGCCGCGCGGGCGCTGGCGGAGCTGGCGAGGGCCGGGATCACCGTCGACAGCTTCGGGCTCGGCCAGCCCAGCCTCGACGAGGTGTTCCTGGCCCTGACCGACAGACCTGCGGACGGCACCCCGCCCCCGAACCCCGACCGGAAGGGAACGACGGCATGACCACCGTCACCACCGGCAAGGATCCCCGGCAGACCGACGCCCTCGCGTTCGAGGCGCCCAGGGCGGAGGACCTGGCGGCCCTCCTCGTCGGCCACGAGCGTCCCCCGCGCCCCAGCGCGCTGTCCGCGTCGCTGACCTTCGGCTGGCGGGCCATGCTCAAGATCAAGCACGTGCCGGAGCAGCTGTTCGACGTGACGGCCTTCCCGATCATGATGGTGCTGATGTACACGTACCTCTTCGGAGGCGCGCTGGCCGGCTCGGTCTCGTCGTACATCCAGTTCCTGCTGCCGGGCATCCTCGTGATGAGCGTCGTGATGATCACGATGTACACGGGCGTCTCGGTCAACACCGACATCGAGAAGGGCGTCTTCGACCGCTTCCGCACGCTGCCGATCTGGCGGCCCGCGCCGATGGTCGGCTACCTCCTCGGCGACGTCGTGCGCTATCTGATCGCCTCCGCCGTGATGCTGACGGTCGGCATGATCATCGGCTACCGGCCGGAGGGCGGGGTGGCGGGCGTCCTGCTCGGCGTCGCGCTGCTCCTCGTCTTCGCGTTCTCGTTCTCGTGGGTCTGGACGATGTTCGGCCTGCTGCTGCGCAGCGAGAAGTCCGTCATGGGCGTCTCGATGATGGTGATCTTCCCGCTGACGTTCCTGTCGAACGTCTTCGTCGACCCGAAGACCATGCCGGGCTGGCTGCAGGCCTTCGTCAACAACAGCCCGGTGACCCACCTGGCCACGTCGGTCCGCGAACTGATGGCCGGGAACTGGCCGGCGACGGACATCGCCTGGTCCCTGGGCTGGTCGGTCGCCCTGGTGGCCGTCTTCGGCGCGGTCACGATGCGCCTCTACAACCGCAAGTAGGACCTCCCTGCCGGGCCCTTCCTTGACCTTCCCGCGCGGGGAAGGCCCAGCATCTGCGGTGCCGGGCGCTGCTCCTGAAGGCCTCGACGGCGTGGGGACGACCGCCCCCGTGCCGGATCTGAGCCTTCACGAGGGCCGGCCGGGAGACCGCTGGCTGCTGTGCACGGACGGCCTGTCGGCGGTCGTACCGGAACCGGAACTCAAGCGCCTTCCGGCCCCGTCCCCGCACCGGGCGGCTGCGCCCCGGTGCGGGGACGGGCCCGCGCGGGTTCGGGGTGTGCCGGGAGGCGGGGCTCCCGGAGCGGGTCCTAGTTGCTCGAGCCGTTGCTGTCGCTGGTCGTTTCCTTCTTGTCCAGCGGTCGTATGGTGATCTTGATGGCCATTTCTGCCTCCTCGACGTGGGTGTGGCGCTAGCATGCCAACGTTGCCACGGTGACATGCGAGGGCAAATGCGTTTCAGCCTCCGGGAGTTGAGGACGGTGCGAGAGCGAAGCGACACGGCCGCCGATCTGGTGCGGCCGTGCGTCAAGCCCGAGCACCGGCCCTACCGGACGGTCGACGGGCACGTGCGCATCGGAAGCGTGGTGCACGGCATCGGCGCGGAGATCGAGGACCCCGAAGGCTGGGTCTGGACACTGGTCCAGGCGATGGACGGAACCCGTGACGCCCGCCGGATCGCCGCCGAGGTCGCCGGGGCGCACCCGGCCCCCGACGAGGACGACGTACTCCGGGCGATGGCCGACCTGCGGCAGGCCGGATTCCTCCAGGACGCGGCGGCGACCGTGCCCGGGGAGCTGTCCGAGCGGGAGAGGGTCCGCTACGGCCGGGGCGTGCCGCTGCTCCGCTGGATGGACTCCTCGCCCCGGACGAACAGCTGGGACCTGCAGCTCGCCCTTGCCCGCGCGCGTGTCCTGCTGATCGGCCTCGGCGGCGCGGGCGGGATCGCGGCCCAGGGCCTGGTGGCCTCCGGCGTGGGCCGGCTGCACTGCGTCGACCCCGACGTCGTCGAACTCTCCAACCTCAACCGGCAGGTCCTCTACCGCGAACGGGACATCGGCCGGGGCAAGGTGGACGCGGCCCTGGAGTCCTTACGGGCCCTGAACTCCGACGTCACGGTGACCGGAGAGGCCGGCGAGGTGCGGGGCACCGACGACCTCGTACGGCTCCTGCGCGCCGGGACGGCGGACGGTGCTGCGTACGACCTCCTGGTGCTGAGCGCCGACCGCCCGGCCGCCCTGCGCTCCTGGACCAACCGGGCCTGTCTGCGGACGAACACCCCCTGGGTCGACGGGGGTTACCGAGGCCCCCTGGTCACCGCCGGTCTGTACACGCCCGGCAGCAGCGGCTGCCTGGAGTGCCACCGGGTCGCGCAGGCGGAGTCCCGCGACCTCGGGCTCCCGCCGGGCACGGACGAGGACACGGTGTCGCCCCGGATGCCCTGGAGCCCGGTGAACGCCGTCACGGCCTCCCTCGCGGGCGCCCTGTTCGTGTACGCGGCCATCGCGGCGCTCACCGGTGTTCCCTCGCTCCCTCCGGGGTTCCGCCTCGACTTCAACCTCGTGCTTCCGGGCGAGCCCGGTCTCGAACCCGTGCTCCGGCGCCCCGACTGCCACGTCTGCGGCGGTGTGTGAGGTGACCGGGGGCCGGGACGAGGGGGGCGGGGCCGTGGAGGTCCCCGTCGGACCCGGCTCCCGGGTGCTGCTGCATCCGCTGAGCAGGCGCGCGGACGGCTCCGAGTGGATCGTCGGCCGCCGCGAGACCCGGGTGTTCGTGGCCCTCCCCGCCCAGGGCGTGGCGGCGCTCGACCTCCTGGAGCAGGGCGTGAGCGTCGCCTCGGCGCAGGCGCGGCTGCACGCGAGGACCGGGGAGGAACCCGACATCGCGGATTTCGTACGCGACCTGATGGCGCTCGGCTTCGTGGCGGAGGTCGACGGGCGGACCGTCCCGTCCGCCCCGGTGCGTCCCGCGAGCCTCCCGAGGCTGCGCGCACGCCATGTGGCCTTCCTGCTGCATCCCCTGCTCCCCTGGGTCCCGGTCGCCCTGCTCCTCGCCGCCGTCGCGGTGCTCGTCGCGCGTCCCGGGCTGACGCCGACCTACCGCGACCTGCTGTGGAGCCCGTACGGAACCCTGGTGGTGGCGGGCGGGCTGATCGCCGGCTGGTCGATCGTCCTCGTGCACGAGCTCGCGCACCTCGCGGTGGCGAGGGCGGCGGGCGTTCCCGGCAGGATCGGCTTCGGGACACGGCTGCAGTTCCTCGTCATGCAGACCGACATCAGCGGCATCGAACTCGCCCCCCGGCGGCACCGCCTCACCGCGTACCTCGCCGGTATCGGGGTCAACCTCTCCCTCGCCTCCCTGGCCGTGCTGCTGCTCGCCCTGACCTCCCCCGGCACGACGGCACACCGTGTGCTCGCCGCGACGGTGCTGTGGGCGCTGCTGCCGCTCACCTTCCAGCTCATGGTGTTCATGCGGACCGACGTCTACTTCGTCCTCCAGGACCTCACCGGCTGCCGCGACCTCTACGGCGACGGCCTGGCCTACGCCCGGCACCTGGCCGGACGCCTGATGCGCAAGCGGCGGGCTGACGAGGATCCGAGCCGTGGCCTGCCGGCCCACGAGCGGCGCGCGGTGCGGCTCTACAGCGTCGTCCTCGTCGTCGGAACCGTGGTGTGCCTGGCCGGGTTCGCGGCCTTCACCATCCCGGCGGAGGTGCGCCTGCTGGGCGGGGCCCGGCACCGGCTGGACTCGGCGGACTCCCTGCTCGACGTGTCCGACGCCGTCCTGACCCTCGCGGCCTTCGCCGCTGTCCACATCGTCTGGCTCGTCGTCCGGTGGAGGACCATCGGGGCGCGGCGGTCCACCGGAAGAAGGAGGAACTCTTCGCATGCGTGAGATGTTCGAAGGCGTCGACGGAGTCCGGCTCGAACAGGACGCCTACACACCCGACTTCATGGAGCGCTTCTGGCGGATCGGGGCCGAGGGGTTCTGGAAGCTGGAGCGGATGCAGTCCTACGACGAGGGCGACTTCCCCAGCTGGCGGGCGTTCCGCCGGGGCGAGTGGGAGGAGTCGCTGAAGCTGATCGAGGAGCTGCGCCCGGAGTACGAGGAGTACTTCGGGAAGATCGAACGGTCGGGCATCGGTCACCACCGGGTACGGATCGTCGAGCGGCCCGTCACCCCGTACATCCAGTGGGAGCTGAACGTCCTGCACGTCAAGAACGGCTACGGCGAGCGGGTCACCGTCCTCGACGCGGAGCGGGTCGCACCGCGCGAGCAGGGGGAGCCCCTGCCCGAGCTGTGCGTCCTCGGCGGCGAAGCCGTCTACGTCGTCGACTACACCCCCGAGGGCGTACCCGACGGCGCCACCCGGTACGACCAGCCGGAGGTCGTCGCGCGGGCCCGTGATTTCGTGCGCGAGCTGTACGCGCAGGGGGAGGACCTGGCGGCGTACTTCCCGCGCGAGATCGCCCCCCTGGCGGCGCCGGCCGTCTGACCCGGGCCTCGCGGCGAGCTGATCAGTCCAGGCGCAGGTCCGCCAGCTGCCGCTCGAAGGGGACGATCTCGTCCTCGTCGGCGTTCCGGGACGGCCGGGCCGCGACCATGTCCGCGAACTCGCTTCCGGCCCGGTTGATCCGGGACGGCAGACCGTCCGTGTACTCGTCGCCGCCCGAGCCCCAGTCCTCCGACGCCGCGTAGACGGCGGTCGGGGCGACGAGGGCCCGCAGGTAGGCGAAGAGCGGCCGGAGCGCGTGGTCCAGGACGAGCGAGTGGCGGGCGGTGCCGCCGGTCGCGCCGACGAGGACCGGGACGCCGGTCAGCGCGGCCGGGTCGATCAGGTCGAAGAACGACTTGAAAAGACCGCTGTACGAGGCCGTGAAGACCGGGGTCACGGCGATGACCCCGTCGGCGCCCGTCACCGTGTCGATCGCCTCCTGGAGCGCGGCCGAGGGGAAGCCGGTGACGAAGTTCTTCGCGATGTCGACGGCCAGGTCGCGCAGTTCGACGACCTGGACGTCGACGGCGTACTCCTGCTCGGCCAGCCGGTAGCGGGCCGCCTGGAGGAGGCGGTCGGCGAGCAGCCGGGTGGAGGAGGGGGAGCTGAGTCCGGCGGAGACCGCGACCAGCTTCAGCGTCTGCATGGCGTCAGACCTCCTTGGACGCGAGGACGGCGGGGTGGAGCGGGGCCGTGGCCGGGACCCCGGCCGGACGCAGGCTCTCGAACTCCTTGCGCAGCACCGGGACGACCTCCTCGCCGAGGATGTCGAGCTGCTCCAGGACCGTCTTGAGGGGCAGCCCGGCGTGGTCGACGAGGAACAGCTGCCGCTGGTAGTCGCCCACGTAGTCGCGGAAGGACAGGGTGCGCTCGATGACCTCCTGCGGCGAGCCGACGGTCAGCGGGGTCTCCCGGGAGAACTCCTCCAGGGTGGGGCCGTGGCCGTAGACGGGCGCGTTGTCGAAGTACGGGCGGAAGTCGCGTACCGCGTCCTGCGAGTTCTTGCGCATGAACACCTGGCCGCCCAGGCCGACGATGGCCTGCTCCTCCGTCCCGTGGCCGTAGTGCGCGTACCGCTGGCGGTAGAGACGGACCATCTTCTCGGTGTGGTGCTTGGGCCAGAAGATGTGGTTCGCGAAGAAGCCGTCGCCGTAGTAGGCCGCCTGCTCGGCGATCTCGGGGGAGCGGATGGAGCCGTGCCAGACGAACGGCGGGACGCCGTCGAGCGGGCGCGGGGTGGAGGTGAAGCCCTGGAGGGCGCTGCGGAACTTGCCCTCCCAGTCGACCACGTCCTCCCTCCACAGCTTGTGGAGGAGCGCGTAGTGCTCGATGGCGAGCGGGATGCCCTGCCGGATGTCCTGTCCGAACCACGGGTAGACCGGGCCGGTGTTGCCCCGGCCCATCATCAGGTCCACGCGGCCGTCGGCGAGGTGCTGGAGGGTCGCGTAGTCCTCGGCGATCTTCACCGGGTCGTTGGTGGTGATCAGGGTCGTGGACGTGGAGAGGATCAGGTTCTCCGTGCGGGCGGCGATGTGCCCGAGGAGCGTGGTGGGGGAGGACGGCACGAACGGCGGGTTGTGGTGCTCGCCGGTCGCGAAGACGTCGAGTCCGACCTCCTCCGCCTTGAGCGCGATGGCGACGGTGTTCTTGATCCGCTCGTGCTCGGTCGGGGTACGGCCGGTGGTGGGGTCGGTCGTCACGTCGCCGACGGTGAAGATCCCGAACTGCATCGTGCTCACCTCTCGCCTCGGGGGCTGTTGGTTGAATCGTAAACTATCCGCTCCAACGGCGCACCCCCCTCCTCTATTCCCGCCCGTACCCTGGAGCGCATGACCCCCGGCGACGACGAGACATACGACAAGACCTACGACAACGAGAGCTGGAAGGAGCGGGGCGTGATGCTCCGCGTCTTCGTCTACGTCTTCGCCACCCACGCCTTCGCCGGCTTCGTCTGGCTCCTCTTCTACGTCGGGCAGAACGCCCAGAAGTAGGGGCCGTCCCACCTCGGGCGGAACGCCCAGAAGCAAGGTCCGTGCCGGGCTCACGTAAAGTCCCCGACGTGAACGCTGCGATATCGGTGGTGCCGGTCGTCGGGATCGGCGCGGACGGCTGGGACGGGCTCCCCGAGACCTCCCGCCGCGTCCTGCGCACCGCCCAGGTCCTCATCGGCGCCCCCCGCCAGCTCGACCTGCTGCCCGCCGGCGACTGCCCCGGCGAGCGGATCACCTGGCCCACCCCCCTGCGCCCCGCCGTCCCCGGACTCCTCGCCGCCCACGAGGGCAGGACGATCGCCGTCCTCGCCAGCGGCGACCCGTCCTTCTACGGCATCGCCCGCACCCTCGCCGAGACCGTCGGCGCCCAGCGGCTCCGCGTCCTGCCGCACCCGTCCTCCGTCTCGTACGCCTGCGCCCGCCTCGGCTGGCCCCTCGAAGCCGTCGAGACCGTCTCCCTCGTCGCCCGGCCCCTCGCCGCCCTCGCCGCCGCCCTCCACGACGGCCGCCGCCTCCTCGTCCTCGGCGAAGGCCCCGGAACCCCCGCCGACGTCGCCGCGTACCTCCGCGCCACCGGCTGGGGCGGCACCCGCGTCCGCGTCCTCGAACAGCTCGGCGGCCCCCGCGAGCGGCTCCTCGACGCGACCGCCGCCGACTGGGCCCTTGAGCGGACCGACGCCCTCCACGTCCTCGCCCTCGACTGCGTACGCGACCCGGACACCCTCCGGCTCGGCGCCGTACCCGGCCTGCCCGACGAGGCGTACGAGCACGACGGACAGCTCACCAAGCGGTACGTACGCGCCGCCACGCTCGCCGCCCTCGCCCCCGCCCCCGGCGAACTCCTCTGGGACATCGGCGGCGGCTCCGGCTCCATCGGCGTCGAATGGATGCGGACCCACCGCTCCTGCCGGGCCATCGCCGTCGAGAAGTCCCCGGAGCGCGCCGCGCGCATCACCCGCAACGCCGACGCCCTCGGCGTCCCCGCGCTCCAGGTCGTCACCGCCGCCGCACCGGACGGGCTCGCCGCCCTCCCCACCCCCCACGCCGTCTTCATCGGCGGCGGCCTCACCGCCCCCGGCCTCCTCGACGCCTGCTGGGACGCCCTCCCCGCCGGCGGCCGTCTCGTCGCCAACACCGTGACCCTGGAGTCCGAGGCGCTGCTCGCCGACCGCTACCGCCGCCACGGCGGCGAACTGGTCCGGCTCGCCGTCTCGACCGCCGTCCCGGTGGGCGGCTTCACCGGCTGGCGCCAGGCGATGCCGGTCACGCAGTGGTCCGTAACCAAGGAAGAGGAAGCATGACCGTCTACTTCATCGGCGCGGGCCCGGGCGCGGCCGACCTCATCACCCTGCGCGGCGCGCGCACGCTCGCGTCCTGCGGGGTCTGCCTCTACGCCGGGTCGCTCGTCCCGACCGAGCTGCTCGCCGAGTGCGGACCGGACACGCGCCTCGTCGACACGGCCGACCTGGACCTGGACCGGATCGTCGCCGAGATCGCCCGCGCCCACGACGACGGCCAGGACGTGGCACGCCTCCACTCCGGCGACCCGTCCGTCTTCAGCGCGATGGCCGAGCAGATGCGCCGGCTCGACGCCCTGGGCATCCCGTACGAGGTCGTCCCCGGCGTCCCGGCGTACGCGGCGGCCGCCGCCGCGCTGAAGCGGGAGCTGACCGTGCCGACGGTCGGCCAGACGGTGATCCTCACCCGGATCGCCCAGCAGGCCACCCCGATGCCCGAGGGCGAGGACCTCGCCACCCTGGGCCGCAGCGGCGCCCTGCTCGTCCTCCACCTGGCCGCCCGCTACGTCGACCGGGTCGTCGCCGAACTCGTCCCCCACTACGGCGCCGACTGCCCGGCCGCCGTCGTCGCGATGGCCAGCCGGCCGGACGAGATCGTGCTGCGGGGCACCCTGGAGGACATCGCGGCCCAGACGAAGGAGGCCGGGATCACGAAGACGGCCGTCATCCTGGTGGGCCGCACGCTCGCGGCCACGCAGTTCCGCGACAGCCACCTGTACGACCCGGCGCGGGAGCGGCACGTCTGCTGACCGCCCGCGACCGCCACGCCTGCTGAACCGTCCGTGACCGCGTGCGGCGGGGCCCCGGGAAGTCCGATCCCCGGGGCCCCGGCGCATGTCACGTCCCGCGCGCCTACGCGTTCGGCCGCTTGCCGTGATTCGCCTTCTTCTTCTTACGGGCCCGCTTCTTGTTGCCACGCTTCGCCATGGGACTCCCTCTCGCTCGGGGGGTGTGCCTTCGTAAGCCTAGGTTCGGGGCTCCGGCGTCGCATGTCGGTGCCACGGTCTTGGATGGACCCATGACCGTCTACGACGTGGCCCGGACGCTGCCGGGGATCGAGGAACTGCGCGACCACTCCCGTCCTTGACCTGTCGGATCTCCCGGAGGATGAGCATGCCCTGCGCGGCTTTGGCGGCGCTCTTTAGTCAGCCCGCCGGCCACTCCGGCGCCAGCACCGACATCACCGTCGCGTCCACCCGCTCCCCCTCCCACAGCAGCGCCCCCCGCAGCACGCCCTCCGCGCGGAAGCCCGCCTTCTCGTAGGCGCGGTGGGCGCGCGGGTTGAAGGCGTAGACCTCCAGGGAGATCCGGTAGAGGCCCAGCGACCCGAAGCCGTACCCGACGATCAGGCGGGTCGCCTCCGTACCCAGGCCGCGCCCGACCACGTCGGGGACGAGCCCGATGCGGAAGGAACAGCTCTCGTTCGGCTCGTCCCACAGGCTGAGGACCGCCTCGCCCACGACCCGGCCCGTCGCCCGCTCCACGACGGCGAGGTCGAGCCGGTCGTCCTGGTCGCCGCGGGAGCCGTACCACTTCCGCAGCGCCGCCTCGTCGAAGTGCGCGTGGTTCCCGGTCAGCCGGTTCGCCTCCGCGTCCTCGAACATCGGAAGGAGGGCGGGTACGTCCTCCTCGGTGACGGGTCGGAGGACCACCAGGTCGCCGGTGAGGATGGGCTTGTGCAGGAAGTCGGGCATCCGGGCATTCTGCGGGCCGCCCCGGCCGCCTGTCGCCCGGATTACCGGCAACCGCCGCGCGCCCCCGCCCGGCCCAGCCTCACTTCCCCGGCCCCGCCACCACCGACCGCCCCACCACCGTCCCCGCCCGGTCCACGCAGACCACGTCCACCGCGACCGGGGCGCCCCGCAGGACCGACAGGGCCTCGTCGCGGGCGCGGGCGGCCACCAGGTCGCCGAGGGGGACGCCGGCGGCCTCGCAGAGGCGGAGGGCGGCGAGCCCCGTGTTGGCGCCGGCGATCTCCGCCGCCAGGGAATCCGACGCGCCGCCGGTACGGGCCAGGTCGGCGAGGAAGGCCTTGTCGACCTGGGAGCGGGCCGAGTGGAGGTCCAGGTGGCCCGCCGCCAGCTTGGACAGCTTCGCGAAGCCGCCGCAGATCGTGAGGCGGTCGAGCGGGTGGCGGCGGACGTACTTGAGGACGGCGCCCGCGAAGTCGCCCATGTCGAGGAGCGCGATCTCCGGCAGGTCGTACAGCGTCGACACGGTCCGCTCGGACGTCGAGCCGGTGCAGCCCGCCACGTGGGTGAGACCGCCCGCGCGGGCCACGTCCACGCCCCGGCGGATGGAGTCGATCCAGGCCGAGCAGGAGTACGGGACGACGACACCGGTCGTGCCGAGGATCGACAGGCCGCCGAGGATGCCGATCCGGGGGTTCCAGGTGGAGCGGGCGATCTCGGCGCCGTGGTCGACGGAGACGGTGATCTCGACGTCGCCGCCGCCGCCGTGCAGGGCGGCGACCTCGGCGACGTGCTCGCGCATGAGCTGCCGGGGCACCGGATTGATCGCGGGCTCGCCCACGTCGAGGGGGAGGCCGGGAAGCGTGACGGTGCCGACGCCCTCGCCGGCCCGGAAGACGACGCCGGAACCGGGCGGCAGGAGCCGTACTGTCGAGCGGATCACGGCGCCGTGGGTGACGTCCGGATCGTCGCCCGCGTCCTTGACCACGGCGGCCATGGCGGACCCGCCGGACAGGGACTCGGCGGTGAGCGCGAACGACGGCGTCTGGCCCTTGGGCAGCGTGATCGTCACCGGGTCGGGGAACTCGCCGGTGAGCAGGGCCGTGTACGCGGCCGTCGTCGCGGCCGTGGCGCACGCGCCCGTCGTCCAGCCCGGCCGGAGACCGGTGTGCTTGAGTTGGGCCTCACGCCCGCCGCCTGACGTCACGAAAGGGCTCCTGTGGTGCACATACTCATTCTCGGGGGGACCACCGAGGCCCGCTCCCTCGCGGGCCTGCTGCACGGCAGGGTCCGGGTCACCAGCAGCCTCGCGGGGCGGGTGGCGAGCCCCCGGCTGCCGGCCGGTGAGGTCAGGATCGGCGGCTTCGGCGGTGCCGAAGGACTGGCGGAGTGGCTGCGGGAGCACGCGGTGGACGCGGTCATCGACGCCACGCATCCCTTCGCCGAGCGGATCAGCTTCAACGCGGCCGGGGCGGCCGCCACCGCCCATGTTCCCCTGCTGGCGCTCCGCCGCCCAGGCTGGGTCCCGGAGAAGGGCGACGACTGGCACGAGGTGGCGTCCCTCGACGCCGCCGCCGGGGCCCTGGACGGTCTCGGCGACCGCGTCTTCCTGACGACGGGCCGCATGGGCCTGGCGGCGTTCGCGGCCTGCCCGCAGTGGTTCCTGGTCCGGTCGGTGGACCCCCCGGAGCCCCCGATGCCGGCCCGCGCGGACGTCCTTTTGGACCGGGGCCCGTTCACCCTGGCCGGCGAACGGGAACTCCTCGCCCGCCACCGGATCGACGTCCTCGTCACGAAGGACAGCGGCGGCACGGCGACAGCCCCGAAACTGACCGCGGCCCGCGAGGCGAACATCCCGGTCGTGGTGGTCCGCCGCCCCCCGGTCCCGGCGGGCGTACCCGTGGCGACGACCCCCGAGGAGGCCGCCGCCTGGGTGTTGCGGGGGCCGACCGGGACCTGAGACGTGCCGGGGTGCCCCGGCTCCGTCCGGCCCGTTCCCTCCGCGCGACAGGTGATTCCTCCCGGCGTTCAATGGAGGAATGGAGACCGTCCGATGGCTGGTCACAGCAGGGCTCGTGTCCGTTCTGGGCATGGCCTCCGGTACAGGGCCCACCCCGACCCCCGAGCCGCCGCCGGCGCAGCCGCCGCCCGTGCTCGACCGGGCGGACGTCGATCGGGCCGTCGGGCGGATCGACGCCGATGTCGCGGCGCTGATGAAGCGCACCGGGGTGCCCGGGGTGTCCGTCGCCGTCGTGTACGAGGACAAGGTCGTCCACCTCAAGGGGTACGGGGTGCGCGAGGTCGGCAAGGACGCCCGGGTCGACGGCGACACCGTCTTCCAGCTCGCCTCGGTGTCGAAGCCGATCGCCTCCACCGTCGTCGCCGGGGCCGTCGGCGTCGAGGGGTGGCAGAAGCCCGTCGCCCCCGAGCTGCCCGAGTTCCGGCTGAAGGACCCGTGGGTGAGCTCCCACGTGACGGTCGCCGACCTGTTCTCGCACCGCAGCGGTCTGCCCGACCACGCGGGCGACCTCCTGGAGGACCTCGGCTACGACCAGGAGTACATCCTGTCCCACCTGCGATACGAGCCCCTGGCGCCGTTCCGGGCGAGTTACGCGTACACCAACTTCGGTCTGACGGCTGCCGCGGAGGCCGTCGCCGCCGAGAAGGGTGTGCCGTGGGAGAAGCTCGCCGAGGACACGCTCTACAGGCCCGCCGGCATGAACGACACCAGTTCCCGCTTCCAGGACTTCGCCTCGAACCCCGACCGGGCCGTCGGCCATGTGAAGGAGGCCGACGGGACGTGGAAGGCGTCCGTACGGGACCCGGACGCCCAGTCGCCCGCGGGCGGCGTCAGCTCCTCGGGCCGCGACATGGCGACCTGGCTGCGGCTCCAGCTCGCGAACGGCTCGCTGGACGGGAAGCGGATCATCGAGGAGGAGGCCCTCGACCTGACCCACCACCCCGAGTCCGTCGCCTCACCGGCGCACGCGCCCGCGGGCCGGACCGGCTTCTACGGTCTCGGCTGGAACGTGGCGTACGACGACGAGGGCCGGCTGCGCCTCTCGCACACCGGCGCGTTCGAGCTCGGCGCGCACACCAACGTCACGATGCTGCCGGGCGAGCGGCTCGGGATCGTCGTCCTCACCAACGGTGCCCCGGTGGGCGTCGCGGACGCCGTCTCCCTCGACTTCTTCGAGACCGCGCAGAACGGCGAGCCCAGCCGGGACTGGGTGCCGCTCCTCGACGGGATCTACCAGCAGCAGGCGGACGCCGACCGGTCCCCGACCGACTACGCGAAGAAGCCCGCCGACGCCGCTCCCGCGAAGGCCGACAGCGCCTACACCGGCACGTACACCAACGCCTACTACGGCAGGCTGACGGTGGCCGAGGAGGGCGGCGGCCTGGTCCTGCGACTGGGGCCGGAGCCCCAGTCGTACCGGCTCACGCACTACGCCGGGAACACGTTCAGCTTCCCGACCCGCGGCGAGAACGCCGTCGGCCTCACGGGCGTCACGTTCTCCCCGGACGGGAAGACCGTCCGCGTCGAGTACCTGGACCAGGAGGGCCTGGGCACCTTCACCCGCGCCCGCTGAGCACGGGTCGGCAGGGCCGCTCGGCCGAGCACGGGTCGGCAGGGCACGGTCGGCTGTGCGCCGGTCAGACGATGGCGTTGTAGATCTGCCAGCTCCAGCCGATCTTGATGCGGGTGGCGGCCGGGGTGTCCTTGTACAGCCAGAGGTTCCCGGCCGTGTCGCGGGCGATGCCGTCGCGGCCGCTCCAGCCGTCGATGTCGCCCGTGCCCCGGACCGCGTTGTACGTGTTCCAGCCGCCGCCGACGCGGACGCGCGGCTTGTACGGGGCGCGGTCCATGTCCGGCGCCGTCGACGCCCTGGGCTCGTACGACCAGAGCACTCCGGCGCTGTCCCGGGCCACTACCCGGTCGCCGATGGTGCTGATCAGGTTGTACGCGTTCCAGCCGCCGCCGACCCGCACGCGGGGCTTGAGCGGTGCACCGGTGCTGTCGCCGCGCTCGTACGGGTAGTTCCAGAGGACGCCGTCGCGGTCACGGGCGATCAGCCCGTGGTATCCGGCGGAGATGGAGGTGTACGTGTTCCAGCCGCCGCCCTCGCGGACGCGCGGCTTGAACGGGGCCGCCGGGTCGCCGGAGCCCTCGTGGTACCAGAGCACGCCGTCCTTGTCCCGGGCCACCAGGCTGCCGTGGCCGGACGCGGTGGTCCAGGAGAGCTTGGTGAGGGCGGTGTAGCCGTTCCAGCCGCCGCCGACGCGGGTCCGCGGCTTGAAGGGGCGCGCGGGGTCGGCGGTGCTCTCGTACTGCCAGAGCACGCCGTCCTTGTCGCGGGCGTGCACCGTCGTGCGGTCCCCCGCCTCCGGGGTGCCGGGGACGAAATGGAAGCCCACCGGTCCGCTCGCGACCACGGTGCCGTCGGAGTCCCGCATCTCCAGCCTGCCGTCGCGCTCTCCGGCGTAGGCGTAGTGGGCGAGGGCGCTGATCCGGATGTCGTAGGTGATCGTCCGCTGCGCCATGGTGGCCGGCAGGGGTGTCACGTCGTCCGGGTTCCACCAGCCCCAGTTGCAGTCCTCGAACGGCTCGCCGTTGACCGAGCAGGCGGTGTCGGGCACGTACTCGTCACCGGCCGAGGGGGTGGGCAGACCGATGTCCAGCCGGGGAGTGACCGCGCCCGTGACGGTCTCGGGCAGCGTGACCGTGATCCGGGTGGTCACCGCCGCCTGGCCCGTGCGGACGACCAGCGGGCCGCCCTCCTGGACCACCGTGCCGGCTTCGGCGGTCTCGGTCGCTCCGGCGGTCACCGTTCCGGCCGTGACCGGAGCGGCCGCGGCCACGGTGGCCGGGACGACGCCGGCGACGAGTGCGGTCGCGGTGACCAGGGCTGCACGGAGTCGTGCCACGGATCCCCCAGGAGATCGGGTGGAGCGGGAGGGCGGCGTACTGCGACGCCCTTGTTTTCGGACACCCGTGTGACCCCTGAGGTCAGGCAAAGGTTGCCCGGCGTTCCACCCGAGGTTCTCCGGGCTCCCGCTCCCACCCGTACGTACTGCCGCTCCTACCCGTACCGCCGCGGTGTCCACGTGATCGTCCGGCCGTCGGCGCGTTCGACCGCTCGGGTCTGGGACGAGCCGATCAGGAGCAGGGTCCGCATGTCCACCTCGGACGGGTCCAGGGTCTTGAGGGTCAGGATCCGGACCGACTGCTCCGGGCCGCCGACGTCCCGCGCGACGACCACCGGGGTCTCTGGCGAGCGGAGTTCGAGGAGCAGGTCGCGGGCCGCGGACACCTGGTGGGTGCGGGACTTGGAGCCGGGGTTGTACAGGGCCAGGACCAGGTCCGCCTCCGCCGCCGACCGCAGGCGCGTCGCGATGACGTCCCAGGGCTTGAGCCGGTCGGAGAGCGAGATCGTCGCGTAGTCGTGGCCGAGGGGGGCGCCCGCGGCGGCGGCGGCCGCGTTGGCGGCGGTCACCCCGGGGAGGACCCGTACGGGAACGTCCGCGTACGCCGGTTCGCAGGCGACCTCCAGGACGGCGGTCGCCATGGCGAAGACGCCGGGGTCGCCGCCGGAGACGACCGCGACCTTGTGGCCGCGCCGGGCCAGGTCGAGGGCGAACTCGGCGCGTTCGGACTCGACCTTGTTGTCGGAGCCGTGCCGGATCTGCCCGGGGCGCAGCACCGGCACCCGGTCCAGGTAGGTGGTGTAGCCGACGAGGACGTCGGCGTTGACGAGCGCGCCGCGCGACTCGGGGGTGAGCCAGGGCGCGCCGGCCGGGCCGGTGCCGACGACGACGACCTCGCCCCGGTCCCGTACGGGGAGTTCCTGGTCGATACGGGAGGGGAGGACGGCGACCGAGAAGTACGGGACGGTGTCCGGGTCGACGTCGCTCAGCTTCTCCGTCCGCTCGCCCGCCATGAACGCCCGCTCCACGTACCGGGCGTCGTCGAGCCGGCCAGCCCGCTCCAGGGCCCGCTTCACGGTGGGGAAGGTGCGGCCGAGCTTCATCACGACCGCCGAGTCGGTGCCGGCGAGGCGGGCCGTCAGCTCGTCCTCGGGCAGGGTGCCGGGGATGATCGTGAGGACCTCCTCCGCCTCGCACAGCGGCTCGCCGAGCCGGGCCGCGGCGGCGGAGACCGAGGTGACGCCGGGGATGACGGTCGTGTCGTAGCGGTCGGCGAGCCGCTTGTGCATGTGTTGGTACGAGCCGTAGAACAGCGGGTCGCCCTCGGCGAGGACGGCGACCGTGCGGCCCGCGTCGAGGTGGGCGGCGAGGCGGGCCGCGGCCTCCTCGTAGAAGTCGTCGAGGGCGCCCCGGTAGCCGCCGGGGTGGTCCGTGGTCTCCACCGTGAGCGGGTACATCAGCCGCTCCTCGATGTGGTCCTCGCGGAGGTGTTCGGCGGCGATGGAGCGGGCGATGGAGCGGCCGTGCCGGGCCGAGTGGTACGCGATGACGTCGGCGGCGGCGATGGCCTTCACGGCGGCCACCGTCATCAGGTTCGGGTCGCCGGGGCCGAGGCCGACCCCGTACAGCTTTCCGGTGACGGTCACTTCTGGATCTCCGCTTCGTGCGCTATCGCGTTGATGGCCGCCGCGGTCATCGCGCTGCCGCCGCGCCGGCCCCGTACGACGAGGTATTCGAGGCCCAGTTCCTGGGCGGCGAGGGCGTCCTTGGACTCGGCGGCGCCGATGAAGCCGACCGGTATGCCGAGGACGGCGGCGGGCTTCCCGGCGCCCTTGGCGACCATCTCCAGGAGGTGGAAGAGGGCGGTGGGCGCGTTGCCGATGGCGACGACGGAGCCTTCGAGGCGGTCCCGCCACAGTTCGAGGGCGGCGGCGGAGCGGGTGGTGCCGAGTTCGGCGGCGAGGCCGGGCACGGACGGGTCGGAGAGCGCGCAGAGCACCTCGTTGTCGGCGGGCAGCCGCTTGCGGGTGACGCCGCTGGCGACCATCTGGGCGTCGCAGAGGATCGGGGCGCCGGCGCGGAGGGCGGCGCGGGCGTCCGCGACGACGCCGGGGGAGTAGGCGATGTCCTGCACGAGGTCGGTCATGCCACAGGCGTGGATCATCCGGACCGCCACCTGGGCGACGTCGGCGGGCAGGCCCGTCAGGTCGGCCTCGGCGCGGATCGTGGCGAAGGACCGGCGGTAGATCTCGGCGCCGTCCTTCTCGTAGTCGAACATCGTGTCGCTCTCGCTCATCTCGTGGGTGTCGCCGGGTGCGTGGGTGTCGCCGGGCCGCGGGCCGCCGCGACGGCTTCTGACAGGGAGGTACGGGGGGTGGGGACGCCGTCCACCGAGTAGCTGTCGCCTTCTGTGCCCGTGGCGAGGACGTCGACCCAGGCGCCGTGCGGGTGTCCGCAGCGCCGCTCGCACCCGGAGAAGTGCACGGGCAGCGGCCCCGGGAGCGCGGCCGGGAGCGCGACGAGGGCGTCGGCCCGTACGTCGGCGAGGGACTTGGCGCAGCCGGGCCGTCCGGTGCAGGCGGTGACCCCGGCGCCGGGGGCGTCGGGGCGGGTGATCAGCCCGTACGCCTCCAGGTCCCGGAGCCGCTCGGGCCCCGCCCCCACGACGACCGCCCCGCGCCACGGCGTGAACCGGACCTCGTCGGCGGGCAGCAGGGCCCGCAGCTGGGCGGCTGTCAGCCGGCCGAGCGGCGCGAGGACGTACAGGTGGCCGTCCCCGAGCGCCCCGGGTCCGGGCGGCGCGGAGAACGGTGCCGGCGGTACGGGAAGGGCCTCGGCCGCGATCCCGGCCGCAGCCAGGGCTCCGGCCCAGTCGGGGACATGGGTGACGGCGAGTTCCCGGGGCCGCCATGCTCCGGTCCCGGCCGCGTCGGCGGCGTCCAGGAACGCGAGGGCGGCGGCGAGGGCGGCACGGACGGCGTCGGCGGCGGCGAGCCGGAAGACCTGCGGGCCGCCGGGCCACAGCACGGCGGTGCCGTCCCCGTCTGCGATCAACTTCACATCTCCGCCGAGTCCGGCCACGTCCCCGCGCCCGTCGTCCAGGACGAAGAGGAAACGGCCGGAAAGGGCCGCCGCCCGGGGCTCTGCGCACAGTGCGGCGTCGAGGTCGCGCGCCCACAACTGCACGTCCGCGCGGCCGAGTCCGTCGAGTCCCGAGGCGGGCGAGGCGACGATGTTGCGGACGCGTTCGTGGGTGGGGGAGGGCAGCAGGTCCGCCTCGGCGAGGAGCGCCGCGAGCGTGGCCCCGCAGTCGTCCGTGAGGCCGCGCAGCTCCGCGTTGCCGCGCGAGGTGATGCTGATCCGACCGTCGCCGAGGGTCTCCGCCGCCGTCGCGAGGGTCTCGACCTGACGGGACGTCAGTCGGCCTGCGGGCAGGCGCAGTCGGGCCAGGCGGCCGTCCTCGGCGGGGTGCAGGCGCAGTGCCCCCGGGCAGGCGTCGCCTCGGTCCCTTATGCGAGCTTCGCCCGGTTCGGGCGTCGTGTGCGGGGTGGGCGGCATGGCGGCGAGCATACCCACGGGGAACCACCCGGCCACCGGGTGTGATCCGGCCGACTCCCCGGCCCGCCCCGGCCCGCCGACGGCACGATCTACTATGCAGACGGCATGGGGTCCCAGGACCCCGGGGAGGAAGCCCGGTGAGAATCCGGCGCGGTCCCGCCACTGTGAGCCCGGCCGGAAACGGAAGGGTGAGTCAGGAACTCCCGCCGTCCATACGACCACCCGGGGCGCGGACAACCCCGAGGAAGGCCTGCGCTCGCCATGCTTCTGCTGCTGTCGCACTCCGACACCGACCTGCTCAGCGCCCGCGCGGCGAACGCCGCCTCCGCCGGCGTCCCGGTGGAGTACCGCTTCGCCAACCCCGCCCGCCTTCCCCTCGCCGAACTGCCCGGCCTCCTCGACGGCGTCGACCTCGTCGTCGTACGCCTCCTCGGCGGGCTCCGCTCCTGGGAGGACGGCCTCGACGCGGTCCGCGCCGCCGGAAAGCCGGTCGTCGTCCTCAGCGGCGAACAGGCCCCCGACGCGCAGCTGATGGAGACGTCCACCGTCCCCATCGGCGTCGCCACCGAGGCGCACGCCTACCTGGCGCACGGCGGCCCCGGGAACCTGGAGCAGCTGGCCCGCTTCCTCTCCGACACCGTCCTGCTCACCGGCCACGGCTTCGAGGCCCCGGCCGCCGCCCCCACCTGGGGCTCCCTTGAGCGCACCCCCCGGACGACCGCCGGCCCCACGATCGCCGTGCTCTACTACCGCGCCCACCACATGAGCGGGAACACCGCCTTCGTCGGCGCCCTCTGCGAGGCGATCGAGGACGCCGGCGCGCAGGCCCTCCCGCTGTACGTGGCGTCCCTGCGTGCCCCCGAGCCGGAGCTGCTGGACACCCTCCGCGGCGCGGACGCGATCGTCACCACCGTCCTCGCCGCCGGCGGCACCAAGCCCGCGGAGGCGCAGGCGGGCGGCGACGAGGAGGCCTGGGACGCGGGCGCGCTCGCCGCGCTCGACGTGCCGATCCTCCAGGCCCTGTGCCTGACCGGCTCGCGCGCCGCCTGGGAGGAGAACGACGAGGGCCTCTCCCCGCTGGACGCCGCCAGCCAGGTCGCCGTCCCCGAGTTCGACGGCCGGCTCATCACCGTCCCGTTCTCCTTCAAGGAGATCGACGAGGACGGCCTGCCCGCGTACGTGGCCGACGCCGAGCGCGCCGCCCGCGTCGCCGGGATCGCCGTACGCCACGCCCGCCTCCGGCACATCCCGAACGCCGACAAGAAGCTGGCGCTCGTCCTCTCCGCGTACCCGACGAAGCACTCCCGCATCGGCAACGCCGTCGGCCTCGACACCCCCGCGTCCGCCGTCTCCCTCCTGCGCCGCCTGATCGCCGAGGGGTACGACTTCGGTCCCGCCGAGGAGCTGCCCGGCCTGGTGTCCGGCGACGGCGACGAGCTGATCTACGCCCTCATCGAGGCCGGCGGCCACGACCAGGACTGGCTGACGGAGGAGCAGCTCGCCCGCAACCCGGTCCGCATCCCGGCCGCCGACTACAAGCGCTGGTACGCGACCCTGCCCGAGGAGCTCCGGACTCACGTCGAGGAGCACTGGGGCCCGGCGCCCGGCGAGATGTTCCTCGACCGCTCGCGCAACCCGGAGGGCGACATCGTCCTCGCCGCGCTGCGGCGAGGGAACCTGCTGATCCTCATCCAGCCGCCGCGCGGCTTCGGCGAGAACCCGATCGCGATCTACCACGACCCCGATCTGCCGCCGTCGCACCACTACCTCGCGGCCTACCGCTGGATCGCGGCCCGCGCGGAGGACGGCGGCTTCGGCGCCGACGCCATGGTCCACCTGGGCAAGCACGGCAACCTGGAGTGGCTGCCCGGCAAGAACGCCGGCCTGTCCGCCGCCTGCGGCCCGGACGCGGCGCTCGGCGACATCCCCCTGATCTACCCCTTCCTCGTCAACGACCCGGGCGAGGGCACGCAGGCCAAGCGGCGCGTCCACGCCACCCTCGTCGACCACCTGGTGCCGCCGATGGCCCGCGCCGACTCGTACGGCGACATCGCCCGCCTGGAGCAGCTGCTCGACGAGTACGCGCAGATCTCCTCCATGGACCCGGCGAAGCTGCCCGCGATCCGCGCCCAGATCTGGACGCTGATCCAGGCGGCGAAGCTCGACCACGACCTGGGCCTCCAGGAGCGCCCGGAGGACGACGGCTTCGACGACTTCCTGCTGCACGTCGACGGCTGGCTGTGCGAGGTCAAGGACGCCCAGATCCGCGACGGCCTGCACGTCCTGGGCGGCGCCCCGGAGGGCGAGGCCAGGGTCAACCTGGTGCTGTCCATCCTGCGCGCCCGCCAGATCTGGGGCGGCACGCAGGCGCTGCCCGGCCTGCGCGAGGCGCTGGGCCTGGACGAGTCGGCCGCGACCCGCACCACCGCCGACGAGGCGGAGGCGAAGGCCCGCGAGCTGGTCGAGGCGATGGAGGCGGCGGACTGGTCCGTGGCCGCGATCGCGTCCGTGGCCGCCGCGTACGGCCCCGAGGTGCACGCCGTCCTCCGCTTCGCCTGCGAGCAGGTCGTGCCGCGCCTGGCCGGCACCACCGACGAGCTGACGCACGCCGTGCACGCCCTGAACGGCGGCTTCGTCCCGGCGGGCCCGTCCGGCTCCCCCCTCCGCGGCCTGGTCAACGTCCTGCCGACCGGCCGGAACTTCTACTCCGTCGACCCGAAGGCCGTGCCGTCCCGGCTCGCCTGGGAGACCGGGCAGGCGCTCGCCGACTCGCTCCTGGAGCGCTACCGCACCGACAACGGCGAGTGGCCGACCTCCGTCGGACTCTCCCTCTGGGGTACGAGCGCGATGCGCACCGCGGGCGACGACGTCGCCGAGGCGCTCGCCCTGCTCGGCGTCCGCCCGCTGTGGGACGAGGCCTCGCGCCGGGTCAACGGCCTGGAGCCGATCCCGCTCGCCGAGCTCGGCCGTCCCCGCGTCGACGTCACGCTGCGCATCTCCGGCTTCTTCCGCGACGCGTTCCCGCACGTCATCGGCCTCCTGGACGACGCCGTTCGGCTGGTGGCGTCCCTGGACGAACCGGCCGAGGACAACTACGTGCGGGCGCACGCGCAGGCCGACCTCGCCGAGCACGGCGACGAACGGCGCGCCACCACCCGCATCTTCGGATCCCGGCCCGGCACGTACGGCGCGGGCATCCTCCAGCTGATCGACTCCCGCGACTGGCGCACGGACGCCGACCTGGCGGAGGTCTACACGGTCTGGGGCGGCTACGCCTACGGCCGGGGTCTGGAAGGCCGCCCGGCGCGCGCCGAGATGGAGACGGCGTACAAGCGGATCGCGGTCGCGGCGAAGAACACGGACACCCGTGAGCACGACATCGCCGACTCGGACGACTACTTCCAGTACCACGGCGGCATGGTGGCGACCGTCCGCGCGCTGAAGGGCACGGCCCCTGAGGCGTACATCGGCGACTCGACCCGCCCGGAGACCGTCCGCACCCGCACGCTCGTCGAGGAGACCTCCCGGGTCTTCCGCGCCCGCGTGGTCAACCCGCGCTGGATCGAGGCGATGCGCCGCCACGGCTACAAGGGCGCGTTCGAGCTGGCGGCGACCGTCGACTACCTCTTCGGCTACGACGCCACGACGGGCGTGGTCGCCGACTGGATGTACGACAAGCTGACGCAGGAGTACGTCCTCGACCCGACGAACCAGGCCTTCCTGAAGGAGGCCAACCCGTGGGCCCTGCACGGCATCGCGGAGCGGCTCCTCGAAGCCGAGTCGCGCGGCATGTGGGAGAAGCCGGACCCGGAGACCCTGGCCGCGCTGCGGCAGGTGTTCCTGGAGACCGAGGGCGACCTCGAAGGCTCCTCGGACGACGACTAGTCGTCGGTGGGTTCGCCGGAGGCCTCGCCCGCCGTACGGGGGTCGGTGGGTGGGGCCGGTCAGGCGGACGCTATGCGCAGGACCAGGGCGGCCACCGCGAGGAGGGCGAGGACGACGACCGGCGCCACCTCGTAGTCCTTCACGCGCAGGTGGGTGATCGCCCCGCCGATGAAGTAGAGGATCACGCCGATCGCCGCCGCCACGCCGATGAAGGGGACGGCGAGGCCCACGAGCAGGCCGATCGCGCCGGCGGCCTTCGCGGTCGCGAGCCAGGGGAGCCAGCTGTCCGGGACACCCAGTTTGGTCATGCTGCCCGTGATCTGCGGGTTCCGGGTGAAGGTCAGGAAGGCCGAGGCGGAGAGGGCGAAGGCGACGAGCGCGGCGACGACGACGTGACCGATGAACATGAGTGTCATCCAATGATTCGGGATCTGTAATCGTTGAACGGTATCAACGATTGTCATCGCTCCACAATAGGGCCGCTGCTACGGTGGACGCATGGCAGCTCCCTCGACCGACCGCCTCGGCTTCCTCCTCTCCTTCCGCGGGGAACTCACCGGTGCGCGCATCCGTGCGGCCCTGGGTGTGGCCGGACTCCACCCGAGGAACGTGATGACGCTGATGCGGCTCGCCCCCGGGGCCATGAGCCAGCGGGAACTGGCTGCCGCCATGGAGATCGACCCCAGCCAACTCGTCGCCGTGCTGAACGAGTTGGAGTCCGAGGGGCTTGCCGAGCGGCGCCGTGACCCGGCCGACCGCCGCCGCCACATCGTGGAGATCACGGAGGCGGGCGCCGCGGTCCTCGGCCGCGTCGACGCCGCCGTCGGCGAGGCGGAGCGGGAACTCTTCGGCGACCTGACGGAGGCCGAGCAGGCGCTCCTCCGCAGCCTCCTCGACCGGGTCGTGGTCGACGCCGCCGACCATGAATGCGGCGGTGCCGAGTAGACGTTCCCCCGGTGCGCGACCGATGAGTTCCCGCGGTGGCGGAGGTCTACCCCTAGACCGTCCCACCATCGAGGAGAGACCCATGGCCGAGACCGAGACCCGCACCCTGGACACCGCCGGAGCCACCCTCCGCTACGACGTACGCCCCGGAACCGAAACCGGAACCGAAACCGGCACCGAAACCGGCACCGGAACCGGCACCGCAACACGAATCCCCCTGTTGCTCATCGGCTCCCCCATGGACGCGACCGGCTTCGCCACGCTCGCCTCCCACTTCGCCGACCGGACCGTCGTCACCTACGACCCGCGCGGAGTGGGCCGCAGCGAGCGCACCGACGGCGCGGCGGAGACGCTCCCCGAGGAACACGCCGACGACCTGGTCCGGCTGATCGAGGCGCTCGGCGCCGGCCCCGTGGACGTCTTCGCGAGCAGCGGCGGCGCCGTCAACGCCCTCGCCCTGGTGGCCCGGCGCGGCGACCTGGTGCACACCCTCGTCGCGCACGAGCCGCCGACCGCGCAGGTCGTCCCGGACCGGGAGGCCGTGCTCGGGGTCTGCGCGGACGTGCACGCGACCTATCTGCGGGACGGCTGGGGGCCCGCGATGGCCAAGTTCCTCGCGCTGACGAGCCGGAAGGGCCTGTTCCCGGCGAACTGGGCGGAGGAGCCCGCGCCGTCCCCGGCCGCGTTCGGCCTGCCGGCCGAGGACGACGGCTCCCGCGGCGACCCGCTGCTCGGCCAGAACATGCGCGGCTGCACCTCCTACCGCCCCGACTTCACCGCCCTGCGCGCCGCGCCGACCCGTATCGTCGTCGCCGCGGGGAAGGAGTCCGAGGGCGAGTTCGCCGCCCGCGCGGCGGCCGCCGTCGCCGAGGGACTCGGCACCCCGCTCGCCGTCTTCCCGAGCCACCACGGCGGCTTCCTGGGCGGCGAGTTCGGCCAGCACGGCGCCCCGGCGGAGTTCGCGGAGGCGCTGCGGGCCGCCCTGGACGCCGGCGGCAACTAGCGACAGCGTCCGGTCCTTCTCGGCGGCAGCCTTCACGGCCGCCGCCGCGTCGACGTTCCCGAGGCCCAGCTTGGGGAGGTTCTGCGGGTTCGAGGCCGAGTCGCGGATCGCCCGCATGACGGCCGCCGGTTCCAGGCCCTGCTGGTGCAGGAGCGCGGCCACGGCGGAGACGTACGGGGAGGCCGTCGACGTCCGGACAGGTCGGGGTGGTCGGGGTCGACGCCGCAGCCGGTGGTGAGCGCGGCGGTGAGGAGGGTGACGGCGGCGAAGGCGGTGAAGGCGGCGAAGGCGGTGACGGTGGCGGTGACGGTGACGGTGGCGGGCCGACGGCGCGCGCGTATCTCCCCATTCGTGCGGATGTGGACCAGTGAACCGTCGAAGATCAGCGCCCGCATCCCGAGAAGGAATGGAGTTGTTCTAGCAGAGTACGAACAAGTTGTTCTATCCTGGTGCGAACAACGGAGGTTTCCATGACCCGTGCCACGCACCCCGTCGGCCCCCTCGCCGCACCCCGTCTCCGCGCCCTCGCCGCGCTGCCCTTCGTCCTCGCCCTCGCCACGTACCTGCTGCTGCTCTCCCTCTGGTCCGACCGGCTCCCCGACACCCTCGCCACCCACTTCGCCGTGGGCGACGGCGGCCGCGCCGACGGCTTCACCGGGCGCACCGCGTTCGCCGTCCTCGGCGTCGGCCTGCTCGTCGGCCTCGGCACCGGCTGGACGGTCCTGGTCCGCCGTGCCGCCCTCTGGGGCGCGTGGTCGACGGCCGGTCTCGTCGGAGCCCTGTTCGTCCTCCTCCTCCGGGCCAACCTCGACGCCACCGACCCCGCCCAGGTCGTCTCCCCGCTCACCGGCCTGGCCCTCGCGGCCGCGGCCGCCGCCGTGTTCGCCCTCGTCGGCTGGGCCCTCGCCTCCCTCGTTCCCGCGGACGAGCCCGCCGCCCGGCCCGGCGCCACCGAAGGCCCGAGGCTCACACTCGGGGCGAGCGAGGTCGCCGGCTGGTCCAGGGCCACCGCCTCCCGCCCGCTGACCGTCCTCTCGGCGCTCGCCCTCGCCGCGGTCCCGGCCGGTCTGCTCCTCGCGCCCTGGCCCGGCGCCCTGTTCGCCCTGCTCGGCCTGGTCATCGCGGTGCCGGGCCTGGCCCTCGCCCGCGTCCGGGTCACCGTGGACCGGCGCGGCGTCACCGTCCGGCCCTCCCTCGTCCCCCGGCCCCGCGTCCGGGTCCCGCTCGACGAGGTCGCGGGCGCGACGGTCAGGGAACTGGACACCGCGGCCGTGCTCCGCGACTTCGGCGGCTGGGGCTACCGGGTCAGGGCCGACAGGACCGGCGTGGTGCTTCACACCGGCGAGACCCTCGTCGTACGGCGGGGGAGCGGCCGCGAGTTCGCGGTCACCGTGCCCGACGCGGCCACCGCGGCCGCCCTCCTCAACACGCTCGCCGAGCGGCATGGGAGGGTCTGACCGTGCTCTTCCGTGTCGACCCGGCCTCCGCCGTCCCGCTCGGCGACCAGATCGCCGCCTGTGTCAGGGGCGCCCTCGCCGACGGCTCCGCCGCGCCCGGCGAGCGCCTTCCGGCCGCCCGGGAACTCGCCGACTCCCTCGGCGTCAACGTCCACACCGTGCTCCGCGGCTACCAGCGGCTCCGCGAGGAGGGCCTGATCGAACTCCGCAGGGGCCGCGGCGCCGTCATCGTCCCCGGCGCCACCGCCCCCGACCGCGCCCGCCTCGTCTCCCGGCTGCGCGAGGCGGCGACGGAGGCCCGGGAACTGGGCCTGACGGACGAGGAGTTCCTCGCCCTGGCGCGTACGAGCCTGGACTAGGGCCTGTCTTTGGGGTCAGGCCCCGCGAGCCCGGCATGATCCGAAAGGCAGGCCCTATAGGGCCTGGTCAGCCCAGCTCGCGCACCGGGGCGCCCTTCAGGAAGGCGTCGATGTCCTCGACCGCCTGCCCGAAGTAGCGGGCGTAGTTGCCCTCCGTGACGTACCCGAGGTGCGGAAGGGCGAGGACGTTGGGCAGGGACCGCAAGGGGTCGTCGGCGGGCAGCGGCTCGGTCTCGTAGACGTCGAGTCCGGCCCCCGCGATCCACCCCTCCCGCAGGGCGCGAAGGAGCGCGTCGCCGTCGACGAGACCGGCCCGTGAGGTGTTGACGAGGTACGCGTGCGGGCGCATGGCGCGCAGCTCGGGCTCCCCGAGCAGGCCCCGGGTGCGGTCGGAGAGCACCATGTGGAGCGAGACGAAGTCGCTCCCGGCGAGCAGTTCCCGCTTGTCGCGCGCGAGCCGTACGCCGTGCTCGGCCGCCCGCTCCTCGGTCAGATTCGGGCTCCACGCGCGCACGTGCATGCCGAAGGCGAGGCCGATCGCGGCCACCCGGGCGCCGATCTTGCCGAGGCCGACGAGCCCGAGGGTCCGGCCGGCCAGGTCGGCGCCGACGGTGGACTGCCAGGGCCCGCCCTCCCGCAGGGCCCGGGCCTCGGCCGGGACGTGCCGGGCGAGGCCGAGGAGGAGCGCCCAGGTGAGTTCGGTGGGCGGCGCGGGGCTGCTGGCGGTGCCGCAGACGGTGACCCCGCGCGCGCGTGCGGCGGCGACGTCGACGGAGGCGTTGCGCATCCCGGAGGTGACGAGGAGCCGGAGCCGGGGCAGCCGGTCGAGGAGCGCCGCGTCGACGGGGGTCCGCTCCCGCATGACGACGAGGATCTCGCAGTCCTGTACGGCGGCGATCAGCGTGTCCCGGTCGGTCAGGTGCTCGCGCAGGACGCGGACGTCCACACGCCCCGCCAGCGAGCCCCAGTCGCCGGAGGCGAGGGCGACGCCCTGGTAGTCGTCGAGTACGGCGCAGCGCAGCTTCATGTCGGCATGATCGCGTACGCCCGGTGGTCCTGCCCAGGGTGTCCGCGGGCCTCTCAGGGGGTGGGCGTACGGGTGAAGGAGCGGCGGTAGGAGCGGGGCGGGACGCCCCGGCGGCGTACGAACTGGGCGCGCAGCACCGCCGCGCTGCCGAAGCCCACCGCGCGGGCGACCTCCTCGACGGGGAGGTCCGTGGTCTCCAGGAGCTCCTCGGCGCGGCCGAGGCGCAGGGAGAGCAGCCAGGCGTGCGGGGTGGTGCCCGTGGAGGCGGCGAACCGGCGGGCGAAGGAGCGCCGGCTCATCAGGGCCCGGCGGGCCAGCTCGGCGACGGGGAGCGGTTCGTGGAGGTTCTCCCGGGCCCAGGCGAGGACGTCGGTGAGGCGCTCGTCCCGGCTGTCCTCGGGGACGGGGGTGGCCAGGTACTGGGCCTGTCCGCCGTCGCGGTGGGAGGGGAGCACCAGGTCTCGCGCGATGGCGTTGGCCGTGGTGGCCCCGTACTCCCGGCGCAGCAGGTGCAGGCACAGGTCGAAGCCGGCGGCGGCGCCCGCGCCCGTGACGATGGGGCCCTGGTCGACGTAGAGGGCGTCGGGTTCGACGGTGACGTCCGGGTGGCGTTCGGCGAGGAGCCCGGCGAACCGCCAGTGCGTGGTGGCGCGCCGCCCGTCGAGGAGTCCGGCCGCGGCGAGCGCGAACGCGCCGACGCAGTGGGCGGCGACCAGGGCACCGCGCGCGTGCGCGGCGGTCAGCGCGTCGAGGACGGCGGGCCCCGGGGGCGTGCGGAACTCCGCCCAGGGCAGGGCGATCACCAGGTCGGCCGTGGCCAGCCGGTCGAGACCGTGCTCGACGACCAGCGGCAGTCCGACGTCGGTGCGGACGTTCCCCGGCCGGTCGGTGCAGAGCGCGAAGTCGAAGCGGGGCAGGTCCCCGCCGCGCGCGTCGAACACCTCGGAGACGATGCCGGCGCCGAGCATGCCGACCCCGTGCGGGGCGTAGGCGGCGACGGTCACGAAGGGCGGCGGCATGGGGGCGAGTCTGGCACGCGGGGCCGACGCGGTGCGGGCCCCGTGGCACGATTCCCGCGATCAATGGCAGGACGGCCACTCGTGAAGGGCCGTGCCGCGCAGAAGACTTGGGGGCATGACACACCACGACGACGCACCGGGCGGCCGCACCGCCACGTACACGATCCTGACCACCGGCTACACGCTCTCCACCGGTCCCGGGGTCGCCGCCACCGTCTCCTACGTGCGGGACGGCGACCGGCACGTGATCGTCGACCCCGGCATGGTGGCGAGCCGGGACCGGATCCTCGGCCCGCTCGCCGCGCTCGGTCTCGGCCCCGACGACATCACCGACGTGGTGCTCAGTCACCACCACCCGGACAACACCATGAACGTCGGCCTCTTCGGACGGGCCCGGGTCCACGACCACAAGGCGATCTACGAGAACGACCAGTGGACCGACCGCGACGCCGAGGGCCACGAGCTGGCCCCGTCCCTGCGGCTGATCCGCACCCCCGGCCACAGCCCTGAGGACATCACGCTCCTCGCGGGTACGGAGGGCGGCGTCGTCGCCTTCGTCGGGGACCTCTGGTGGCGGCCGAACGGCCCGGTGGAGGACCCGGTGGCCCCGGACCACACGGTCCTGAAGGAGTCCCGCCTGCGCGTCCTCGGCACGGCCGACGTGATCGTCCCCGGCCACGGCCCGGCGTTCCCTGCGGACGAATCGGCACCGCTCTAGCGCGCACGAAGGACGCGTTTCGGCCGCCGGTCGGCGTGGCGCCTAGAATCGGCTTCCATGTCGAAGCCTGACGAGCTGCTCGTTGACATTGCCGCCACGGTGGAGTCCGGGCAGAGCAATCAGATGTCCCTGACAGTGGTCGTGGGGGGTGCGGTCCTCACCGGACGGCTGGCCCCGGAAGCCCTGTGGAGACAGCGCGTGTCGGAAGTCCTGACGGATTCGTCCCGACTGGGCGAGTTCTCCGGAATCTTCAGCCCCTCCGGACGCAAGGAGGGACCACCCACCCACCTGCACTTCCACCTCGCCCGCATCCTGCAGGGGACGGTGGGCATCCCGGAGACCGGCGGCATGTACCGGGTCGCCCTCTCGGACGTCAGCGCCTGGACGGTGGGCGACTTCCGCTACTCCGACTGAGGTGTCCGAGGAGCCGGGCCGGCCCTCGGACGCCCAACCCTCGGAGGGCCGAGCCTCGGAAGGCCGTGCCCTCAGAAGGTGGTGTCGGAGGGCTGCTCGGCGGGGACGGTGAGGCAGGTGAAGCCGAGCTTCGTCATCGCGCGCACGACCTCGCCGGCGCTGAAGTCGCGGCGGTCCTGGCGGGTGACGACCTCGCCCACCTGCTTCACGGGGAACTGGCGGCGTCCGATGACGACGACGTCACCGACGGCCGGCTCCGGCTTGACGCCCTTCATCGATTCGAGCACGCCGGCTTTGGTCAGCTCGAACGGGAAGCGGGCGATGACACAGCGCATGGTGACTCCTGCGGAGAAGTGGTCCAGAAGGGGGCCGGGCAGGAAATTCCCGCAACCGATGGGGGTACAAAGAACTGAGACCCGCACCCCAAAGGTGCGGGCCTCAGCTCGTCAGCTCGTGCTACGCGTCAGCGCCGCCGGGGTGTCAGGCGGGGACGATGTTCTCGGCCGTCGGGCCCTTCTGGCCCTGGGCGATGTCGAAGCTCACCTTCTGGCCTTCCTGCAGCTCACGGAAGCCCTGGGCGGCGATGTTCGAGTAGTGGGCGAAGACGTCGGGGCCGCCACCGTCCTGCTCGATGAAGCCGAAGCCCTTTTCCGAGTTGAACCACTTCACGGTGCCAGTAGCCATCTTTTTTCTCCTTCGGGGCAGTGCTCGGAGCGCACGCCGTGCGCGCTCCGTGTCGCTGCGATGATCGCCCCGCCCGGAAAAAGCCCGGAAATGAAAAAGGGTGCCCAGCGCCGGAAAACCGGAAGGGGCACTCGTCGTTCGGGACCCACAACTGCAACTGATATCGACAGTAGCACGGTGTCGCGGGGTCTGCCGGGTACAGGATTTCGCCCGTCCGCATCCCGTGTGTTTACATGACAAATTTTCACCCGTGTCGCCCCGAATTCACACGGGGCGACACGGGTATTCCCTCGAGCGGGGCGGCCCTCCTCGAAGGTGCCGTGCCGCCGGGGGTCAGGCGGCGCGCCCCGGGTCAGGCGGTGGCGGACACCGGAGCGGCTTCCCAGGCGAACCCGTCCGGGTCGGTGAAGGCACCGGTGCCGACGCCGCCGAGCACGATCCGGTGGGACCCGTCGCCGTCGACGGGGACGCCGGCGTCCTTGGCGAGGGCGCGCCGCCCGTACAGGGCGAGCTTGACGGGGCTGTCACCGGCGGTGAACTCGACGTACTTGCGCCCGAAGCTCTTCCCGACGGTGAGGCCGTGCGCGACGTAGAACGCCTTCGTCTCGGCGACGTCCGTGGCCCCCAGGAGCAGGACGAACTGGTCGACGTGGCCGGTGGCCGGGCCGGTGTCCTTCTTCGCCGAGGTGGCGACCTTCCAGATGGTCCCGTCCGGGGCCCGGAGGACGCCGCCGTAACCCCAGAAGGACTTGGTCGCGGGCTTGAGGACCGTGGCCCCGGCGGCGACGGCGGCTTCGGTGATCTGCCGGACGTCGGCCGGCTGGGACACCGTGAGCGACAGCGTGAACCCGCGGAAACCGGTGCTCGGCGCGTCCGAGGCCCGCAGGCGCACATGGGCGCCGAGGCCGGAGGCGGTGTAGAAGCGGTCGGCGGCCGGGAGGTCGGCCACCTCGAGGGTGACGGATGCGATGGCGTTCATGGGATTCACGCTATGCGGGGGGCCCGCACGGGTGCTTCTCGATTCCTGACGGGCCGCGTCACCTGCTTCGCCACGCACGACGGCAGGCCGGCCTCGCCGTCCGCGGCCTGCCGCCGGTAGACGCTGGGCGGCACGCCGACGAGCTCGGCGAACCGGGTGCTGAAGGTGCCGAGGGAGGAACAGCCCACCATGAAGCAGACGTCCGTGACGCTGAGCTCCTCGCGGTGCAGCAGGGCCATCGCGCGCTCGATGCGCCGCGTCATGAGGTAGGAGTACGGCGATTCGCCGTAGGCCTGCCGGAACTGGCGGCTGAGGTGCCCGGCCGACATGTGGACGCCGCGGGCGAGCGCCTCGACGTCCAGCGGCTGCGCGTACTCCCGGTCCATCCGGTCACGGACCCGGCGCAACCGGGCGAGATCACCGAGGCGCTGCGCCTCGTTCAGTGCGCTCATCCACGCAGGATGACACATGAGCAGAACCCTTTCAGCAGAGCTGCTGGACGCGGGGGTACGGAGCTGCGGGAGTACGGAGCTGGGGGTACGGAGCTACCGGGTACGCGGCTACCGGGTACGGAGCTACCGGGTACGTGGCTACCGGGGACGGCAGCTACGGGGTGCGCAGCTCCTGGATGCGGACGAGGTTGCCCGCCGGGTCCCGGAAGGCGCAGTCGCGGACGCCGTACGGCTGCTCCGTCGGCTCCTGTACGACCTCGACGTCCGCCGCCTGCACCTTCTCGAAGGTCCCGTCGAGGTCAGGGGTGGCGAGCAGGATCCAGCCGTAGGTGCCCTTGGCCATCATCTCGGCGATGGTGCGCCGCTCGGCCTCGGTGATCCCCGGGTCGGCACCGGGCGGCGCGAGCAGGATCGACGTACCGGGCTGTCCGACGGGTCCGACGGTGATCCACCGGGTCCTGCCCTGCCCGACGTCGCCGCGCACCTCGAAGCCGAGGGCGTCGCGGTAGAAGGCGAGGGAGGCGTCCGGGTCGTCGTGCGGCAGAACGGTGGTGTGAATGGTGATGTCCATGTCGACAAGTTAGTTGGGCCCCGGTACCCCCGCTTCTCGATTCCTGACATCGGCGCGGGGTGTGTGGCCCCCGTGGTCCAGGGAGGCCGCTCCGCGCAGGTCCCCACGACGCGGTCAGATCTCCGGTGGACGAGCCGCCGACGACGGAGGACGCAGGGCGGCTGGCGCGCCGTCAACGCCGCTCCGTCACCGGCTCCGTCACCGGCTCTGTCGCTTCGTCTCCGGTCGCTTCGTCTCCGGTCGCTTCAGCTCCGGTTCTTCAGGCCCGTCGCGCGGCCGTCCTCGTCCCATACGACCTCCAGGGTCCGGTCGACGGCCTCACGGTCGACCGGACCGTACAGGTGCGGGAACAGGACGTCCTCGTCGACCCCGGGCGGTGGTGTCGGAGCCGCCGACTCGAACGCGAGCCGTGACGTCAGCCGCTCCTCGGCGAGGAGCAGGACGAGGAGGGGCCTCGGCGCGCTCCGGAGGTAGGCGTTGACGACGGCCAGGGTGGTCTTCTCGTCGGGGGAGCAGTGGACGAAGCCGTCCTCCGCCAGGGAGGCGGGCGCGTACGGCGCGTCGGGGCGGGCGTCCCATCCGGCCCACTCGGCGGAGGTCACGACGTGGTAGATCATGGAGCATTTTCCCACCGGTACCCCGCGGAGAAGCCGGTCGACGTACGACTGGAGCGTGCCCCGGCGCCGGACGTCGAGCGTCGCGCAGTGGAAGGAGCCGCCGAACGGGGCGTAGTGCCGCAGGTCGCACGGGATCGGCTCGGGATTGACCAGCACCTTGGCGGGCGCGAGCGGCAGGAACGTCGTGTCGATGTGCATCGGCGTGCGGCACCGGCTCTCGATCTCGTGGACGCGGTGGCCGGGGCCGAGATGGCGGCGGAGCCAGTCGATGCTCCCTGTTCCGGCCGGATCACTCGGAGTCGTCCCGTGCGATGCCGAGGGCGAGCGCCTGCAGGATCGCGTCGGTGGGCGTGTCGGGCTCCGTCCGGTCGTACGCCTCCGAGACCGTCTCGAAGGCCAGTACGAAGCCGTTGATCAGGGCGCTGAGCGGTTCGGACAGCTGGCTCAGCACGGCCAGGCCGACCTCCGTCGGGTCGTCGCTGTCGGGAACGAGGAAGCGGGTGGGGATGACCTCGCCGAGCAGTTCGGAGACGTAGTCCGTCCCGACGCCCCCGCGCAGAGCCGTGAGGGCGGCGATGGCCTTGAGCTGGATCTCGTTGTCGTCGGTCATGTGCCGAGGGTAGGAGGAAGAGCGCGGGAAGCGGAGGTGCGCCGCCCGGGTCAGTCCTCGGTCCACGTCCACGGGCCGAGCTTCTCCGGGTTGCGGACGGCCCAGATGCGGTCGACGCGGTCGGCACGGCCGTCGCGGTCGGCGGCGAGGCCGAACGCCGCCACGGTCACCGTGACGCCGCGGTACTGGGCGACCAGGCCGGGCACGCCGTTGACCGTCCGCTCGAGCAGCCTGAGGCCGGGGGCCTTGTCGGCGATGTGGATCAGGTACTGGGCGATGTCCGCGCCGCCCTCGACCGGGCGGAGGACGGTGCCGACCATGCCGCCGCCGTCGGAGACCATCGTGGCGTCGGGGTCGAGGAGCCCGACGAGGGCCTTGATGTCCCTGGCCTCCCACGCCTCCTTGAACCGCCGCACGAGCACGGCCTGCCCCGCGTGCCCCGCCTGCCCTGCCGACTGTCCGGCCGCTTGTCCGGTCGTCCGGACCGCGGGAACCCGCGCGGCCCCCGCACCCCCGCGCCGGCGGGCCGAGGACGCCAGCTGACGGCAGGCGGCGGGAGTGCGGCCGACGATCTCCGCGATCTCCGCGAAGGGGTACCGGAAGACGTCGTGCAGGACGAACGCCACGCGCTCGGCCGGCGTCATCGACTCCAGGACGACCAGGAAGGCCATGTTCACCGACTCGTCCAGGGTGACCTGGTCGGCGGGGTCGGTCGACCCGGCCCTGCCGCCGTCCGCGCGCCCGCCGAGCCACTCGTCGCGGTCGGGCAGCGGCTCGGGCAGCCACGAGCCCACGTAGCGCTCGCGCCGCACGCGCGCCGAACCGAGCACGTCGAGGCAGATGCGGCCTGCGACCGTCGTCAGCCAGGCGCCCGGCGACGCGATGGCCTCCTGCTGCCGCCGCGACAGCGCGAACCACCGGGCGTACGTCTCCTGGACGGCGTCCTCGGCCTCGGCCAGCGAACCGAGCAGCCGGTAGGCGACGTTGATCAGCCGGCGCCGCTCGTCGAGGACCGCGCTCAGGTCGGGCCCGCTGCCCATGGTCGCGACCGCCTCCTGGTTCGCCTCGTCCGTGCCGCGCCTGACGTTTCGAGGCCCTGCGTCGTCGGATCACCGAGACAGTACCGACCCACCGCCGAGAGGCAGAAGAGGGGGACCACACCGTGGCCATACCGAGGAACACCACGACGACCACCACGACGAACACCACGACGAACACAGCGACGACCGGAGCGACCTCCGCGGCGACGACCGGAGTCCGGGGAAGCTGGACGTTCCTCCGGGTCGCGCTCGCCCTGCAGACCCTGTCCCTCCTCTTCCAGGCGGCCACGGCCGGGATGCTGCTGTCCTCGTCGCTCGGCGCGATGCTGCACGACGTCGGATCGCGCGTGATGTACGGGGCCTCGATGCTGTACGTGCTCGCCGCGGTCCTGGCGTGGCGGCCGGGGGGCGGGTCGCCCCGCCCCATCCTGTACGCGTCCGGCTTCCTCGTACTGGCCTCGGTGCAGGTGGTGCTCGGCATCGCCCACGTACCGTCGCTCCATGTCCCGCTGGGCGTGGTGATGTTCGGCCTGAGCCTGCTGGCCCTCGGCATGGCGGTGACCGGCCGAGGGACGAAGTCCTGACCCCGGGCTCAGGAGGTACGCGGGACCACCAGGCCCGACTCGTAGGCCAGGATCACGAGTTGGGCCCGGTCCCGGGCGTCGAGTTTGGTCATGGCCCGGTTGACGTGGGTCTTCGCGGTCGTCGGGCTGATCACCATCCGGTCGGCGATCTGGTCGTTGGACAGGCCCTGCGCCACGAGGGCCACGGCCTCGCGTTCCCGGTTGGTCAGCTCCTCGAGCCCGTCGCGGGGGCGGGCGTCGAGGGGCGGCTGGGCGACGTACCGGCTGATCAGCTTGCGGGTGATCGAGGGGGCGAGCAGGGCGTCGCCGCGCGCGGCGACCCGGACCGCGTGGAGGAAGTCCTCCGGGACGATGTCCTTGACGAGGAATCCGGTCGCGCCGGCGCGCAGCGCGTCGAAGACGTACTCGTCGAAGCCGTAGTTGGTGAGGATCACGACGTGCACTCCGGCCAGGGCCGGGTCCGCGGCGATGCGCCGGGTCGTCTCGATGCCGTCCATCACCGGCATCTGGACGTCGATGAGCGCGATGTCGGGCAGGTGGGTCCGGATCAGGGCCATGCCCTCCTGTCCGTCACCGGCCTCGGCCACCACCTCGATGTCGTCCTCCAGGTCGAGGAGGACGCGGAATCCGCTGCGGATCAGCGGCTGGTCGTCGACCAGTACGACGCGGATCACGGCGTACGGTCCACGGGGAGCACGGCCTCGACCGTGAAGCCGCCGTCCGGGCGGGGTTCGGCGCGCAGCCGGCCGCCGAGGGCGGTGACGCGTTCGCGCATGCCGAGCAGGCCGAAGCCGGGCGAGGACCCGGAGCCGGGAGAGGACCCCGAGCCGGGTGAGGACGCCGAGCCGGCGGAGCCGCCGCCGTCGTCGTCTACGCGGATCGCGAGGGCGTCCGCACGCCGGTCGATCGTGACGGACGCCGTCGCGGCGTGCGCGTGCCGGGCGACGTTGGTGAGCGACTCCTGGACGATCCGGTAGACGGTCCTGTCGACCGCCGCCGGTACGTCGTCCCGCCCGCCCTCGATCGACAGGGTCGCGTCCAGGCCGCCGGCGCGGGCCCGTTCCACCAGTTCCGGCACGTGGGCGAGCCCGCGCGGCGGGGCCGTGTCGTCGTCGCGCAGCGCCTCCAGGGTCGCGCGCAGCTCCCGGCTCGCCTCGCGGCCCGCCGCCTGGATCGCGAGCAGCGCCTCCGGCACCTCCTCACCCCTCTTGCGGGCCACGTGCACGGCGACCTCGGCCTGCACCTTGATCACCGAGATCTGGTGGGTGAGCGAATCGTGCAGCTCGCGTGCGATGCGCAGCCGCTCCTCGTCGGCGCGGCGCCGCGCGGTCTCCTCCCGGGTGCGCTCGGCCTCGTCCGCCCGCCGCTCGGCCTGCCGCAGCGCCTCGCCCGCGGAACCGGCGGCGATCAGCCAGGCGATCTCCAGGGCTCCCCTGGCCTGCGCGAACGCCGCGGCCGTGTCGTGCGGGCCCGAGACCAGGGCGGCGACGGGAAGCGCGGCGAGCATGGCGACGCCGACCGCGATCGTGAGGGTGCGGTGGCCCGCCCGTACGGCCGCGTACACCGCGAACAGGAACGCGACGGCGGGGACGTCGAAGCCGGCCGCCTGGTATCCCGCGCCGCAGAGGCCGGTGACGGCGAGGACGGCGACCGGGGCGCGGCGGCGCGCGAAGAGGACGAGGCCGCCGGCGACGAGGAGCACGTAACCGAGCAGGCCGAGCGGGAGGAGGCCGGCGGGGGAGTGCTCCCCGGAGAGGCCGGTGAGCAGCAGCGCCGAGGCCACCCCGAGGGCGATGACCCCGTCGGTGACGACGGCGCGCGCCTCACCCCTGACCCCACCCCTGAGACCGGCCTTGAGCCCGGCCCTGAGCCCGCCCCCGACTCCGTACCCCCGCGACGCTGTGCTGCTCATGGGCGCAACCTACCCAAGCGGCCGCCCCCGGCAAGTCCCTCCCGTGGACGAGGGCCGACTACCGCGTCCGTGGTAGTTCCGCGGCGACTGCCGCAGCCGTGGCAGCCGGAAGAGTCCGCGTCCGTCGGACGACCGGCGGGGGGTGCGGCGGACATGCTCGGGGGACATTCCGTCGCAGGAGGAGAAGGAGCACGTCATGCACGACCGTTACTCGCTCGCCGAGGTCCAGCCGCTCGCCGCCGATGTCCTCCACGTGAGCGCCGGGCGGCTGGGCGCGAGCATCGCCGCGGTGCTCGGCCTGATCGGCGTGGGCCTCGCCTGGCGGGCCCTGCGCCGCTCCTGGCGGACCGGGGCCGTCGCGGCGCTCGCGGCGGGGCTGCTCGCCGTCGCCCTCGGCGGCCTCGTCGCCGCCACCGCGTCCGGTGGCCTCGGCACCGGCAACGGCCTGGGCGGCGCCTACGTCGGTCTGCTGGTGGGGCTGCTCGCGACGGCCCTCGGCGGACGGGCCCTCACCCGCCCCGCGGCCGCCCGCCGCTCCGGTCGCGCGACCGACCGGAGCCCGGCCGCCTGATCCCGTGGGCTCACGAGGCGCCGGGGCCGGACGCCGCGCCGACGGCGGGGGAGGAACGGCCCCGGCTCGCGGGGGCCGATCATCCCGAAATGCGCCCAAGTGGGTGCGATGTTGAGATGAGCCAGCGCAACTTCTATCTGACGTCCGCCATGGAGCTGCGCCACGGCGAGAACGCCGCCCTCCTCGACAGTGCCAACCCCGAGATGGCGGTGGCGCTGACGACCGGCATGCTCCTCGACTCCGTTGCCATCCGGATCGGCGGCCCCCGGGCCTGGGACGAGGACCTCACCGTCGACCTCGTTCTCACCGACGAACAGCGCCACTACCGCCTGACCCTCCACAACGGGGCCCTCACCCACCGCGTCGTCACGGACCCGCGCACCCCGGCCGGGGTGACCGTCACCCTCACCAAGCCGCAGCTCCTGGGCGTCCTCGCGGGCAAGGGCCTCGACGGCATCGCCACGACGGGGGACCCGGCGGTCCTCACCCGCCTGTTCTCGTACGTGACGAAGCCCGATCCCGCCTTCCCGATCGTGACGCCCTGACCCGCTGAACCCCCAGAGGGCATGTGGTCCAGCGCACACCGGCGGGGTCGATGACTCCGCCGGTCGCCGTCGGTCATACGGGTGACACCGTCGCATCGAGGAAGGCCCGCCATGACCGACATGCTCTCCGCGCCCCACAACGCTCTCCCCACCGCGCCGACGTCCCGCCCCGCGGCGCGGTGGGCCGCCGCCGGTGGTGTGGTGGCGGGGCCGCTGTTCCTGGCGGTCGGAATCGCCCAGGGCTTCGCGCGCGACGGCTTCGACTTCACCCGGAACGCGATCAGCCAACTCGCCCTCGGTCCGGCGGGATGGATCCAGACCGCGAGCTTCGTGCTCACCGGTGCGCTGCTGATCGCCGGCGCGACCGGGCTGCGGCGGGTGCTGCGCGGTGGCCCCGGTGCGACGTGGGGGGCGGCCCTGGTGGGCGTGTTCGGCGTCTCCTTCTGGGTCGCGGCGGCCTTCCCCGCCGACGCCGGTGCGGGCTTTCCCGTCGGGGCGCCGGAGGAGACCGTGATGAGCGGGCACGGCGCCGTCCACATGTTCGGCGGCATGATCGGCTACCTCGCCCTGTGCGCCGCGCTCGTCGTCCTGGCCCGTCCGCTCGCCGCCCGGGGCCTCCGGGGCTGGGCCGTCGCGTCCCGCGCCGTACCCGTGGCCGTACTCGCCGGGTTCATGGCCTCGGCCGCCTCGGTCCTGGCGTTCACCGCCGGCGCCGGCCTCGGGCTGCTGTGGCTGAGCGCGGTGACGGCCCGGCTGTCGGCCGGCGCGGGATCCGACAAGTGATCAGTCGTGAAAGCCGGGTTCGCCTCCCTCGCCCGGCCGATCCGAACCCAGCCGGTCCGGCAGGTCGAACAGCGGGAAGAGGCGCGCGGTGTCGCGGAAGGCGGTGACGCTCGCGATGCGGTCACCCGAGAACTCGACGACCTGGAGAGCCCAGGGCTCGTAACCCGCCCCGTCCGCACAGGGCCGGTACTGGCCGAAGGCGGGCGAACCGTTCGCCACGGTCGGGACGAGCCGCGATCCGCGGCAGCCGACGGCCGGTCCCGCCAGCCACGACCGGATGTCGGCGACCCCGCGCATCCACTTCGCGTACGGCGGCAGGGACAAGGTGGCGTCGACGTGGAGCAGCATGTTCAGCTCCTCCACGTCGTACCGGGAGAACGCCGTGGCGTAACGCTCGGCGAGGACCCGCCGGACGCCCTCGGGCGCCGGGGAGCCGAGCCCGCCGATGCTCGCACGGCGATCGGCCAGGGTGGCGCGGGCCCGCTGCAGGGCGCTGTTGACGGAGGCGACGGTGGAGCCGTGCAGGTCGGCGACCTCGCGGGCGGAGAAGCCCAGGACGTCCCGCAGGATCAGCGTGGCCCGTTGCTTGGGCGGCAGGTGCTGGAGCGCGGCGACGAACGCCAGCCGCACCGACTCGGCGGCCGTCACCGCGGCCCCCGGATCACCGCCGGGCAGGGGATCGATCCACAGCACGCCGTCCGCCGGCGCGCCCGGTGGCGTGGCACCGTCCGCGGGCCCGGACAGGTCCATCGGCAGCGCCCGCCGCTTCCCGGCGGCGAGGGCGTCCAGGCACACGTTGGTGGCGATCCGGTACACCCACGACCGCAGGGACGACCGGCCCTCGAACCGCTCGATGTTCTGCCAGGCCCGGACGACGGCCTGCTGCACGGCGTCCTCGGCCTCGGCGTGCGACCCCAGCATCCGGTAGCAGTACCGGAGCAACTCTGCCCGATACGCCTCCAGTTCCCGCACCGCCCCAGCCGCTCCCGCGTCCGTCATCCCCCACCCCTCCCGGATCGCCCACCTCGGCGCACAGGTACCCCGCCGGTCCGACTGGCGCCACGATAAGCCCAGCTCACGAGCTGCGAGCCGGTCCGGCCCCGGTAAGTGCCCTCAGACCCCCGAGCGGCGGCCGAGGATCTCGCGGGCCCGCAGGGGCACTCCGAGCCGACAGGACGCGGCCCAGCACTGCGGACCGCCTGAGTCACACCGCGGCCCGGGTCGCTCGCGCAGCGGGCCCTGCCGGTTGGTTGATCGCTCTTGTGACGAGATGCCGTAGGGGACATTCGGGTGGAGTGCGGCGTGTGCCGCAACTGCCGATGCCCCGACCGCAGTCGTTGTGCGCAGTGGCACGACGACCGAGGAGGCATTCGTGACTGGTTTTCAGGCTTTCACCACCGGCACCGCGGCGCTGAGGGATCTCGACCCGTACCGCTTTCCCGCCGCGCTCGTCGACGATCTGCCGGAGCGGACGTCGACGGTCTGGGGCGTCCTGGAGCCCGGCGACGACCTGCTGACCGCGCCGGAGCCGACGGGCCGTCCGTCCGCCGATCGTCTGGAGCCGGCCGACCGGCGCCGTCTGGAGCTGCACGCCGCTCTCACCACCGCGGGTATCGCACCCCTGCCGGGCGACATGGATGCCATCGAGGCCCTGTGCCGACTGGGCGACACCACCCATGTCGCGCTGCGGCGGTGGATCTGCCACGCCATGTGATGCTCACGGGCCGTGGCGGGGCCGCGGGCACAACGGCCCGCGGCCCCGCTCGGGCGTCGGTGTCAGGACGGGTCGCCGTACTGGAGGCCGCGTCCGTTGGTGCCGATGTAGACGCGCCCGTAGGTGTCGGGGTCGCCGGTGACGACGCCGCTGCCGCCGATGCTGCCCCACTGGTGGGCGTCGTCGTTGACGCGGATCCAGGTGGCGCCCTTGTCGGTCGAGCGGAAGACGCCCGTGACGTCCTTGACGGTGCCGATCAGGTACAGGGCCTGGTAGGAGGCGCCCGGCGCGGCCTTGCCGAAGCCGAGGGCGGAGGCGGACCGCACCGTGGTGAGCGTGGTGAAGGTGCGGCCGCCGTCCGTGGAGTGCAGCACTCCCTTGTCGCCGCCGGCGATCCACAGGTCCCCTGCGATGCCGGGGACGGCCGTGAGCCGGCCGGCGGGCAGGCCGGTGGCGCGTGCGGTGAAGGTCGCGCCGCCGTCGGTGCTGGCGTGGAGCGTGCCGCCGGCCAGGGAGTAGAAGGTCCTGGCCGAGGAGCGGTCGGCGACGACCACGGCGCCGGTGCCCAGTCCGCCGACCCTCGACCAGCTCGCCCCCTTGTCGGTCGAGCGGTACGGGGCCTGCCCCTCCTCGGTCCAGACGATGGCGGAGCCGTCCGCGGAGAGCGCGACCTGCCCGCTGTCGGCGCCGCCCACCGGCTCCGACGGGAAGCCGCTCCAGTTGCTGCCGCCGTCGGTGGAGTAGGCGCCGTCCTGCGCGCCGCCGCGGCCGACGCGGACCATCATCGACGGGTTGGACTGGGCGAAATCGATGTCCGTGCTGTTGGTCATCATCGGATTGCCCAGCCGCCCGGCCGGGACCTTGGTCAGGTCGTCGTGGCGGAAACCGCCTTGGTCGCCCATGGCGGTGATGACGGTGGCACCGCCGGGCGGGGCGATGGCGTCCATCAGCGCGGTCTCCTCAAGGCCCCGCGCCCCCGCGGTCCAGTGGCTGGTGCCGCCGCCGTCGGTGGCGTGGGCGTCCTTGCTGCGCCAGATGCCGTTGCCGGTGCCGTACAGCACGTGCCCGGAGTCGAACGGGTCGATGGCCAGGGCGGTCATCCAGTGCCCGGTGTGGGTGCCGACGTAGGGAGCGGCGGAGGCGTTCCGCACCGACTTGTCCGCCAGTGCCTTCCAGGTCGTGCCGCCGTCGGTGGTGCGGTAGATCTCGTCCTCGGGCCACCAGCGGTCGAGGGTGGTCACCATCACCGTGGACGGCTTGCGCGGGTCGACGGCCAGGCCGGAGAACCCGTACGAGCCGCGGGACGGGGTGATGTCCTTCCACGTCCCGCCGGCCGGCGTGTGCTTCCAGACCGAGCCCGCGGTCACGCCGTTGGGTCCGAGGGCGTTTGTGTACGTCAGGTACAGCGAGCCGTCACCGGAGAGCACGCCGTGCTGCGGCAACTGGCCCGTGGGCTGGCCGGGGACGGCCTGCCAGGTGCTGCCGCCGTCGGTGGAGCGGTAGAGGGAGGTGGACCTGTCGGCGACGCCGACGTAGATCGTCCTGCTGCCGGCCGGGCCGTACGTCACGAAGGAGATGCCCGCACCACTGCCCGCACCGTCCTTGACGGGGAACGAGGACACCTGCCGCCACGTCGCACCGCTGTCCGTGCTGCGCCACAGCCCGTTCTTACGGGTGCCGAGGAGCAGGGTGCCGTTGTTCGCGGGGTCGATCACGAGCCGCTCGCCCGCCCCGCGGCCGTCCTCGTTGGCGCCCAGCTTGAAGGGCAGGTCGGTGCGCTGGAAGGTGCGGCCGCGGTCGGTGGAGCGCAGGAGCGCGCCGTTGCCCGCCCAGCTGTTGGTGTAGGTGCCCGCCGCGAGGTAGAGCCGGTCGGGGTCGACGGGGTCGGTGGCCAGCGCGTCGATGCCCAGCAGGTTCCAGTCCTTCTCGCCGACCCAGTCGGTCAGCGGGATCCACTGCTCGGCCGCGACGTCCCAGCGGTAGGCGCCGCCCATGTCGGTGCGGGCGTACAGCAGGCCCTTCGCGCGCGGGTTGAACACCAGCCCTGTGACATAACCGCCGCCCACCACCTGGGCGTTCTTCCATGCGTACGGTCCGGTTCCGGCCGTCTGGGACTCGGCCGTCCTCACCAGCTTCCACTGCTGGTTGGTGCTGCCCTTGCCGGGGTACTGGATGACTCCCGCGCCCTCGGCGGTGGAGCCGCCGGAGACGTCCAGGACCTGGCCGCTCCCGCGCGAGGTGAGGGTGACGGCGTCGGAACCGCTCACACCGTCGATCCGCCACTCCTGGGAGGGGGAGGAGCTGTCGGTCTGCTGCTCGGCGGAGGCCGCCGGGGCGGACGAACCGCCGGCTATGCCGAGCACCTTGCCGCTGTTGCGGTTCACCAGCTCGTAGTGGCCGTTCCCGGCGGGTCGCAGCTTCCACTGCTGGTTGGCGGTGTTCTGGTCGGTCCACTGCTGGATGCGGGTGCCGTCGGCGGTGGAGAAGGCGTTGACGTCGAGGGCCTTGCCGCTGCGTACGGAGATCAGCCGGTAATAGGCGTCGGTGTCGACCGTCGCGGCCTGCGAGTCGTCCTGCACGAACAGGAGGTACGGCACGACGAGCGCGGGCGCTCCGAGCAGCAGTCCTGTCGCGGTCCAGCGACGGCGGTGACGCCCGCGGCGCCCACCGTTCGTGGGGTTCTTCATGGGGGGTTGTTTCTCCTTGCGTGTCACCGTGGAACGGCAGTTCAGCCGCCTGGACCCGGAACAGCGGGCGGCGGCGAGGAGCGGTCAGCGCCGCAGCGTGAGGACACCCGGCCGGTACGGCAGCCGGTCGTAGGGACCGCCCGCGGTGGGGGACTTGCCCTGGTAGAGGAACTGCAGGTCGCAGGGGTCGATCGTCATGGTCTGGTCGGGATTGGCACGGACCAGGTCGCCGTGGCTGATGTCGTCGGTCCAGGTGGCACCGCTGTTGGCCTTGCCCGCGAAGGGGTTGCTCTCGGTGGCGGCCTGCGGGGTCCACGAGCCATCCAGACCGGAGGCCGTGAACGAGCGGAAGTAGCGCCCGTTCGCGCCCTTGGCCTCGACGATCATGAGGTACTGCTGCCGGCCCTGGACCTTGTAGACCTGGGGCGCCTCGAACAGCTTGGCTTCCGTGTCGCTCATGACCGTCGTGTACGACGAGCCGAAGTTGCCGGGGAAGTTCCCGATCGGCATGCTCGCCCGGTAGATCCTGCCGTTGTCACCGGCGAAGAACAGGTACATGTTGCGGTCGTCGGCGATCAGCGTCTGGTCGATCGGGCCGGTGGGGGAGTCGGTGCGGGGGATGCTGCCGGTGAACAGCGGCTGCGGCGCGGACCAGCCCTCGGGGTCGGTGGGGTCGCTCGACGTGCGGTAGATGAAGGGCCACTGGCCCCACTGGTACGCGAGGACCCAGATCTTCTTGGGTGCGAAGTAGAACAGCGTGGGCGCGACGGCGGGCCGGCTCATCGCCTTCTGTCCGGCGGACGCCATGTCCGTCCAGTGGGTGAAGGGACTGAACGTCATCGAGCCGTACGACGTTCCCGACGCGCTCGACGCGTAGACCAGGTGCTTGCCGTTGTGCACCACGCTGGTGAAGTCCTTCACCGCGGCCCACCCGTTCGCCGGCTGCGCCAGGGCACCCGTCGAACTCCACCGGTACGTCGACGGAAGAGCGCACGTACCGGCGCCCGACCCGGACGGGGCGGTCCACTTCTGGTTGCCGCCGGACCAGCAGGAGTGCAACTGGATCCTGGTGCCGTCGGCGGTGCCCGCGCCGACGGCGTCGAGGCACAGCCCGGACTGGACACCGGCGATCGTGCCGTCGGTGTTGACGTTCCACTGTTGGTTGGTGCCGCCGTTGCAGTCCCAGACGACCACCGCGGTGCCGTTGGCGGTGCCCTTGCCCTTGGCGTCCAGGCACTTGTCGCCGTGGATCTTCAGCTGCTTGCCGGCGGTACGGGTCCAACGCTGGTTGGCCTGCCCGCTGCAGCTCCACAGCTGCGCCCGGGTGCCGTTGGCGGTGGTCGAGGCGGGGATGTCGAGACAGCGGCCGGAGGCCACGCCCTTGATCTGCCCCGTACCGGCACTGGTACCGGAACCGCTACCGCTACCGTCGGTCGGCTTGCTCGGGGTGGTACCCGGGCCGGAGCCGAGGGCGTTCATGACGGCGGTGTACGCGGGCTTGGGCCTGCCGTTCCTGTCGAACAGCAGCGGGGTCTCGCCGCTGCGCCAGGAGTCGCTGTCCCGTACGCCCCACACCGTGATGCCGGTGCAACGGGTCACGGACAGGCAGGCCTTGACCGCTTCGGCGTAGTGGGCGGGCGATGCCTGGGCGATGTCCAGCTCGGTGATCTGGACGTCCACGCCCAGGGCGGCGAAGTTGGCCAGGGTGGTCCTGAAGCTCGCCGGCGGGCCGTCCGCTCCGAAGTGGCTCTGGAGCCCGACGCAGTCGAGGGGAACGCCGTGGGACCTGAAGTCCTTGACCATCCTGTAGACGCCCTGGGTCTTGGCGTCCGACCAGTTCTCGATGTTGTAGTCGTTGTAACAGAGCTTGGCCGAGGGGTCGGCCGCACGGGCGGTGCGGAACGCCTCCGCGATGAAGCCGTCGCCCAGGACCTTCTGGAACACCGAGCCGCGCAGCCGGCCGCCGGGGCCGTCCTCGAACGCCTCGTTGACCACGTCCCAGGCGTAGACCTTGCCCTTGAAGTGGGTCATCGTGGTCGTGATGTGACGGTTCATCACACCGCGCAGCGTGTTCGCGTCGCCGATCGAGCCGACCCAGGCGGGCAGCTGCGAGTGCCAGACCGCGGTGTGGCCGCGCACCCGCTGGCCGTTCGCCTTCGCACGGTCGACGATCCGGTCGGCGGGGCCGAAGGTGAAGGTGCCGCGGGACGGCTCGACGGCGTCCCACTTCATCTCGTTCTCCGGGGTGATCATGTTGAACTCGCGGTCGGCGATCGCGGTGTATGCCGAGTCGCCGAGCCGGCCGGCGGCCACGGCGGTGCCGAAGTACCTGCCCGAGGGGGCCGCCTGCGTGCCGAGGTTCGCGGCTCCGGCGGAGCTGGGCAGGAGCGTCACGACACCGGCCACGACCGCCGCGGCCGCGAGTCCTGCCGTCACCGTCCGGCGACGTCGGCTGAGCCGGTGCAGGCCCTTCATGAGTTTCCTCGGGGGCGGCGGGACACCCTGGGTGCCGTGATCGTGCGGGCATGTCGCGTCATGGGAGGGACCTTCTTCCGGGATGCGTCAACGGGAAGTCGGGGAACCTGCCACGCCGGCACGTCATGGTGAGCGGCGGGAAGTGAACCCCACACAAGGGAGGCCTCCGGGCTCGCGGCGTCGTAACAGAAAAGTCGCCCCGTCCGGACGATTGCTCCGTGACGCATCTCGCGGGCGGAAAGCGTTACGCCGGACCCCGCCGTCCGGTCGTGGCTCGGGGAGCGGTTCTCAGACCCCGGCCCGGCGCACGATGAAGGAGGCCTGACCGGCGAAGGCCCGGGTGCCGTCGGAGCCGTCGAGCCAGACGCCACCGTCGCGGTGGCGGAGGACCGACCCGGGATAGTTGTGCGCGTGCAGGGTCACGGACCCGGCGACCGCCCCGGGACGGGGACAGAAGGTGGCGTCTTCACGGAACAGTGCGCTGCCGTCGTCGGTGCTCAGCCGCAGCCGCAGGTAGTGGTGGCGAAGATACCGGCCGTCTGCGGCCCGGAAGGTGACGCACCGCGTGTCGGCCAGCCCCACGACGACCGTGAAGGTGACCCGCTGCCGTGTCCGCGTGCTGCTGGACGCGGAGACCCGGCCGAGCGTCGCGAAGTCGCCGTCGTACGTGACGTACAGGGCGGGCTGGTCCACGGACTCCAGCGACTGGGCGCCCAACGGGACGGTGCCCGCGACGGCGGACGGGACGGCGGACGGACTCACCGGGGACGGTCCGGCCGACGGGACGGTGCGCGACGGGCTCGGCGTGGGAGTGCCGACCGTGGGCGCGGCGAGGACGCCGGGCTCCCGAGGAGCCGGTTCGGGCCAGGCCGCGTAGGTGGCGGTCCCGGCGACGAGCACGGCGCCGGCGGCGAGGCTGACCAGCGGATGAGCGGTCACCGCGTGGACCGCGCCGGTCAGCCCGCTGTGCAGACCGCCTCCCGCCGTCGCCCCCGCCCCCGCCCCCGTCGCCGTGGCCGTCGCTGTCGCCGTGCCGGCGGCGTGTGCCGTGACCAGCCCGGCGGCGCTCGCGGTCGTGCCCGACAGCAGCCCCTTGGCGGCCAGCGCGGCGAGGAGCCCGGCGGGGACGGCCAGCGGCGCGATGCCGAGGAGCAGGAGTTCGGCGGGAACCCGCTGCGTCGTCGGCGCCGTGCAGACCGGGCAGCCGCGGGTGTGTCGCGCGATCCGCTTGCGCCACACCGACGCACGGACACCGTCCCAGCCGGCGACGGTCTCGTCCAGCTGCGGACAGCGCGGGTCGGCCTCCAGGGCTGCGACGATCGTCCGGCTCAGGTCCAGCTGCTCGCGCATGCGCTGCAGGCGTACTCCGACATGGGCGACGGAGAGCCCCGTCGCGGCGGCGATGTCGTCACGGCTCAGCAGGCCGGCGGACTCCTGCCACCACAGCGACAGCAGCATCCGGTGGTCCGGGTCGAGCCACCGGCCGGCTTCGGCCACCTGGCGACGTTCGTCCGACACGTGCAGACGCAGGATCGTCACGTCCTCGTGCTCGGCGCCCGCGTCCGGTATCTCACGTGCCTGGTCGAGGACCGTGGTCCGGTCGGCGAAGGCGCGCTGCCGGTGCCAGTGGGTGTTGATCTGGCGCAGTGTGATCGACACCAACCAGGACCGGAAGCTCTCCGGTGCCCGCAGGGCGGGCAGGTCGCGCACCACGCGCAGCAGGGTCTCCTGGACGACGTCGTCGACGTCGGCATGTCCGCTCAGCGCTCGCCCGACGATGTTGTAGACCAAGGGCAGGTACGCGGCGATCAGCTCCTCGCGCGCCCGATCGTCACCGGCCTGCGCCGCGACGACCAGCCCCGCGTGGTCCGCGTCCATGAGCCCCATCCCCACCTCCCCCAGGGGAGATCCGCCGAGTAAGGCGCCTCACCTTAGCGCCGGCGGGAGAAGCGACCAAAGGCCGCACCGCGAACCACCGGTCCGCCCCGTGCCGACGCGGAGGGCCGGCGCCGCGGGTGCGTCGGTAGCCGTCGGCCCAGGGCCGCGCGACCGGCCAGGGCGTGGTCGCCTCACCTGGAGCCGCTTGTGATCGCCAGATGGCCCGGCCCAAGAGTGGCCCAGTCGGCGCGCATGGAATTGGCCCGTGTGGGGGGTCAACTGCGCACTACCGTAAGCGACATGACAACAGGATCCACTTCGGCCGACCGGCCCACGTCCGTGCCCCTGGCCGAGGCGCCGATGCGTCAGGCCCGTAACTCCGCCGCCTTCTGGATCGCGACCGGCCGAGCCCGGGGGCACGAGGTCATCCGGCGCCGCGGATTCGTCGCGGTCGACGGTGACGAGCGTGCCGGCCTGCGGATCCTGATCCAGGAGTCCGACCTCGACCCGGGCGAGCTGGCCGAGTTGAGCGGGTTGAGCGAGCGGGCTCGCCGGGCCGCGAGGCCGGTGAACGCCGAGGATCCGTTCAGCTCGACCGACCTGAGCCACCTGGGCATGCGCAGCTGGCGGATGCCGGTCATGCTGCGCGGGCCGGGGCCCGTCGGCGAACCGGAGTTGGACGTGATCCGCGTACGGCGGGCCGAGGACCTCCAGGCGGCTGAGCGGATCGTGATCGAGGGCTTCGAGCTGGCCGGATTCGAGCCCTACCGTCCCGGCGAGCTGTTCCCGACGGCGCTGATCGAGCAGCCGGGCGTGGACGTGTTCGTCGCCCTGCGCGACGGCGTGGCCGCGGGAGCCTGCGTCAGCGTCGTGGACGACGGCATCGGAAGCCACTACTGGGTCGGTACGTCGCCGGCCTTCCGGTCGAGTGGCGTGGGGCGGGCCGTCATGCTCGGTTCCCTCGCCCACCTGGCCGACCTGCCGGTCACGCTCACCGCTTCGAAGCTGGGCAGGCCGCTGTACGAGTCCCTCGGCTACACCGTCGCGGCGCCCTCGACCTGGTGGGCCTCTGCTCCTGCGACACCGTCGCGGTGAAGCCCGCCGTCTGCCAGGACCCCGGCGGGGTCCTGGCCCGCGTCGGACAGGTGTGCGCCTAGGCTGGGTTCGGGGCCTGCGCCGGGGTCGGGGAGCCGCCGGTGGTGCCGTAGACCTTGAGCTCGTAGAGCGAGTAGCCGTACGGGGTGGCCCGCTGGGTGCCGTATACGCGGACGTAGCGTGCGTTGCCCGTCACCGTGATGTCGTCGGTGCCGCCGTCGCCTCCCGTGACGGTGGCGCGGTCGGTCCAGGTGGTGCCGTCCGTGGACGACTGGATCCGGTAGGCGGAGGCGTACGCGGCCTCCCAGTCCAGGCGGACCCGCGTCAGCGCGGCGGTGGTGCCGAGGTCGACGCGGAGCCATTGGGGGTCGGCCCCTTCGGCGGAAGCCCAGCGCGTGCCGCTCTGGCCGTCGAAGGCCAGGCCGGGTTCGAAGCCCGCGCCCTCCGTGGAGGAGGCCGAGGCCGGCCGCCCCTGCGAGAGGAGTGCCTCCGTGCCCGGTGCGGGGGTGGTGCCGCCGGTGAGCTGGTAGGCGCGCATGTTGCGGAGCAGGAGGTAGGTGTCGCGCAGGGAGCCGGAGGTGTCGCCGAGGGAGCGGTAGATGCCCCACTTGGGCCGGACCCGGTCGGCGAGGAAGGTGTCGACGCCGGTCTTGGTCGCGTCGACGACCGTGGTGGTGCCGTTCCTGACCACCCAGCGCACCGAGCCCGCCGTGCCGTCGCCGATCTTGATCTCGTACTCGATGTCGATCCACTTGTTCTGGAGGGGCTCCAGGTTGGTCCGGCCGACCAGGACGTCCCCGGCGAAGACCTTGTGCTCGATGGTCTGCACGCCGTTCACCCGGCGCAGTGAGGTGACCGTGATCGGCGAGGTGCCGGGGCCGGGCTGCTTGGTCTGCATGATGTGGGTGAAGCTCGTCGTGGCCATCAGCGAGCTGGGGATGTACATCGAGTACGTCACCCTCCAGGTCTCGCCGAGCTTCCACTGGAGGTAGCCGGAGGATGAGGTCCGGTTGCCGGTGACCTCGTGGCGCTGCCGGTCGGTGGCCGTATCGCGATCAATCATGTGCATGTCAAATCGATAGGCGCCGTTCGCGACCTTGATGTGGGGTCCGGCCTCGGGATGCGAATCGGCCCGGTCGTCCTCGATGGTCTCGAAGGCGCCCAGGCCCTCGGCACTCGGATCGGGGGACCAGCGGAGCGTCCAGACGGGAGCGGCTCCGGCGGGCGCGGAGGAGAGCAGCGGCCCGAGCAGGGCCAGAAGGAGCGCGGCCAGCAGGATCGACGGCATGCGGTGGTACGTGCGGCGGTGCGTCATGTGTCACCCCTCGACGAGGTTGCCAGGTACACGCCATGCTGCCTGAGTAGAGGTGGTCAGTAAAGGTTCCTATCAAATAATCCCCGGCAGCCCGGTGCGGGTCATCCTGTGGTCGCATGCGCCGGGGCGCGCCTGGTCCGCTGGTCCTCGAATCCGGGGACCTGTGAAACCGGATCTCGCTCCGTCAGCAGGGCAAGCCGGGACGGCCGCCTCTTCCGGTCTGCTGACCGAGGCGTTCGAAGCCCAGCGCGACCGGTGGAAGTCGCCAGCCGCGCCCGCCGCGGCCGGACGGCCGATCCGCGCCCGCCCGCCGCGACGGTCTCCAGATTTCACCGCATCGGTCCCTGGAGAGGGTCTGGCCGCCGACCGCCGACCGCCGACTGCGTCCCCGGCGGTAGCCGCCTATCGGCAGGCGAGGCCATGACCAGCACGGCCGGAGACGCCGGCAATGCGGACGGACTCCACTCGCTGGTCGCGAGAGCGGACCCCAGACCGGCACGCACCCGTCAGCTCACGTCGCACGACCCGCGCATCGCCCGGCGCATCGCGTCGCGGCTGGTTTTCTCTCCCCCCGCTACGCCTTCCGCGCGGAAGTCCAGCCCTGGCGGCGGAGGTTCTCGAAGCCGTCCAGGAGGAGGTCCAGGGCGAATTCGAACTCGAACTGGTCGTCGCAGCCGCCGCCGACCGTGGAGCCCCCGTCATGTGCGGCCGTCGCGGCCAGTTCCGCGATGTTCGGGTGGCGCGCCGCCAGCCCGGGGTCCGGTGGGCCCGAGGGGCCCGAGGTGTCGAACAGTTCCTGGCTGAAGCCGAGGAGTCGGCTGCCCATCGCGTGCATGACGTGGTGCGTGAGGTCGGCGGAGAGGCCGCCGTCGCGGAAGGTCCCGGCCATCGAGTCCAGGTATGCGAGCACGGCGGGGGTGGGGCCGGTCCGTGACTCGATGACCCGGACCGCCCAGGGGTGGCGCAGCAGGACCTGCCGGGCCGAGAGGATCCGCCCGCGGACCACGCGCTGCCAGTCGGGGCCCGCGGCCGGCGGGTCGATCTCGCCGACGACGGCGTCGGCCATGCCGTCGAGCAGCTCCTCCTTGTTGGCCACGTGCTTGTAGAGGGCCATCGGTACGACGTCCAGCTCCTGCGCGAGCCTTCGCATGCTGAGCGCGTCGATGCCTGTGGAGTCGGCGAGCGCGACTGCGGCGCGCAGGACGCGGTCCCTGTTCAGGGGGATCCGTTGCGTGCGCGTGGCTTCCTGCCGGGTCATTCCGGTCCGGCCCCTTCCCTCCTCGACGACTTCCTCCTTGACGAGTGTACGCCGTACACCTACGATCGCCGAAAGGTGTACGGCGTACACCTCCATCGAGCGAGGGGTACAGAAAGATGAGTCCGGACCGGAGAACCGCGGTGGCCGCCGGGTCGCTGTTCCTGCTGACCGAGGCCGCCGCGATAGCCGGGGCGGTTCTCTACCGCCCCCTGCTGGGCGCGGCGGACGGCCGGCTCGCGCAGGGCGCCGACACGCGGGCGCTGCTGGGGGTGCTTTGCGAGATCGTGCTGGTGGTGGCGGTGACGGGTACCGGGGCGGCACTGTTCCCCGTCCTGCGGCGCCACGGCGAGGGGCTCGCGCTCGGGTACGCCTTCGGGCGGCTCCTTGAGGCGGCCGTCATCGCCGTCGGTATCGTCGCCGTCCTGGCGTTGGTCACCCTGCGACGGGACGCGGGGGCGACGGACGGCGCCGATGCCGCGCTGGTGGCCGTGCACGACTGGACGTTCCTGCTCGGGCCCAACATCGCCCTCGGCCTGAACACCGTCCTGCTCGCGTACCTGGCGTACCGCGCACGCCTCGTACCGCGCTTCATCGCCGTGCTCGGACTGGTCGGCGGACCGCTGATCTGCGCCTCGGCCGTCGCCGTGATGTTCGGGGCCTACACCCAGCTCTCCGCGGCGGGGGCGGCCGCCGCGCTCCCGGTGTTCGCCTGGGAGCTGGCGCTGGCCGGGTGGCTGATCGTCAGGGGGTTCGGGCCCCGCTCAGACTGAGAGATCCGGACAACAAACAAGCCCCAGGTCAGCTGACGTGGGGCTTCGTGGAAGAGCGGATGACTGGACGGTCCGGCCCGGACACAGCTACACGTGTCGGCGACGGTGTACTTCGCGCGCACCGTGGTGGGCAGTCCCCGGCCCTCGCAGTCCGCAGCGGTCTGCTCGGTGACCGCCCACACCTTCCCCTTGTCGACGCTGGGAAACCACGCGGTCGCCTGTCCGAGCGAGGGTGCCTTGACGGGATCATCGGGTGAGATGGCCACGACCTCACCGTCGCGGATGCCGACGATGTCACCGGTGTCCAATTGGCGTGGAGCGGTGAGTCGATACGTGTCCAACGTCTCGGTGCCATCCGGCCGTTGGCCCACGATCTCGGGCTTGCCGTCCATGCCCTCGAGGACGGCGATCTCGCCGCCAAGGTTCATCACGAACCCTTGGGATGGCTGTTCGTCGGCGGCGTCCTGCGAGCAGCCGGAGACCCCGACGGCGGCCAGCGCGGTGACGGCGCAGACAGCCACGAGGCCGAGGCGGCGGTGACGGGTGTCTCGTAGGGAGCCCTGTGCTGTGGCCATCCCGTATCCCCCAGTGGGTTGGTAGAGGTCGTGACCGTGGGGTGGCCGCTGTTCACCGCCGCTACCGGCACGTAAGGGCACGGTCGCCTCGTCAGGCAGTCCCTCCGTCCGGGCAATCACCTACGGAGAGCTCCGCCACGGCGGCATCCTGTACCTGTTCGAGGCCGGTGATGTAGGGCGCGGTGTCCGGCAGTGGTGTGCAGAAGGTGACCTGGGCGGTCAGGAGGTCGTCGTCGAGCCCGCCCAGGGACAGCGAGACGTACGCCCGCACCTTGTCGTCGCCGAAGTGATCCTGTGCCGACCGCAGGCAGCCGGCGGCGTACGCGAGGCATCGGCGCAGCAGCACGCTCGCGCGTTCGTCCGTGGCGGCGGGCTCGGTGGAGAGGTCGTAGTCCGTCATCCCACGGCCGTTGATCGTGGTCTCCTCCGTCAGGCGGTCGAAGTAGGACCCCGCCACGTCGGGACAGAGATCGGTGAGCACCCGCGCGCCGCTCCCTGTCACCGACCAGCCCCGCTCGACGACCTCCTGGAACATCGGGGGGACGTCCGACGAGGACAGACCGGCCAGATCCGCGTCCGCGAGGAGCTTCCTCATCCACTGGTTGGTGCGCACGTCTACCCTTCGCCGAGTGCGGCGAGACCCTTCCTGATGCCGGCGATGAAGCCGGGATTGCCGCCCACGGCCTTCTCGATGCTTCGAGGTAGACCCTCGAACTTCCCGGAGTCGAAGTCGAACTGGTACTTCGCGCCCTTGTTGCTCTGATCCTGGAAGTGCAGCTGTCCGGGCCGCTGGCCCGGGTTGGGATTCTCCACGTCGATCCGGTACGGCCCATGGTTCCACAGCGTCTTGCTGGTGATCTGGGGTCCGTTCGCCCCGATCATGCCCTTGTCGGCGGGGTCCTTGATGCCGTAGAGCTCGCGGTTCTCCTTGATGCGCTGCTCGACGATGTCGGGGTGGTAGGGGTCCTTCTCGAAGCCCGGCTGCGAGGTGTATCCCTCGCGCAGGGGGTCGTAGGGGGCGAGGCCCAGTGGGTCGGCCCAGGTGTGCGGGTTGTGCACGTAGGCCGAGGGGTTGGGACCGGGCGCGAGTCCGAGCGGGTCCTGCGTCAGATAGCGGGCGGTCGCGGGGTCGTAATGCCGGTGCAGGTTGTAGTGCAGGCCGGACTCGGAGTCGAAGTACTGCCCGGGGAAGCGCAGCGGGGAGTACGTGGTTCCGTTCTTGGACCAGGTGGTGGTGCCCCACAGCGTGGCGCGGGTGAGCCACGCGATGTCGCCGGACTCGGAGACGAGTTCGGTGGGGGTCCCGACGAGGTCGGTGGCGATGGCGAAGAAGCGCTCGTCGAACACCTCCTGGGAGGCGTCCGCCGCGAGCACGCGTTCCGTCTGGGACAGCGGTCGTACGCCACGGTGGTCCCAGGTGAGGGCGACGGGCCGAGTGATTCCGGGGGCGGCGGCGGTCTGTTCGCACAAGGTCCAGCCGTCCCAGGTGAACCGCACGTCCTCGACGACCGTCGTGCCGTCCGCCGCCAGTCGCTGCTTCGCGGTGCGGCGGCCCAGCGGGTCGTACCGGTAGCGCCAGCGGGTCCCGTCGGGGGTGGTGAGGGCGGTGAGCCGGTCCTCGGCGTCCCAGGTGTAGTGCCAGGTGTCGGCCTTCCGGGAGAGCCGCGTCCTGCGGCGCACGGTGATCCGGCCGGCGGCGTCGTGCTCGTAGCGCACGGCTCCGGCGCGGGTGACGGCGGTGCCCTCGTAGGTGCGGGAGCCGGTCGCCTCGTGGCCGGCGTGCTCCGCGGGCCAGGAGGCGGAGGTCTGGGCTCCGGCCGCGTCATAGGCGTACGTCTCGGTCCAGTCGGTGCCCGTCACCGTGGTGACCCGGCCCGCGGTGTCGAGGTCGTAGCGGAAGGAGCCGCGCAGGGCGTCGTCCAGTGCGGTGAGGTGACCGTCGACGCGGTAGGTGTAGGCGCGCCGGTTGACGGTGCGGGCGCCGGCGGTCAGCTGCTGTTCGGTCAGCCGGCCGGCCTCGTCCCAGACGGAGGCCAGCGTCAGCGAGGTGTCCGGGCCGGCCGCGCCGCCGATGGACCGGCACACCTCGCGTCCGACCGGGTCGTGGGCGAAGCCGATCCGGCGGGTGCCGCTGGTCAGCGTCGTGAGGCGGCCCGCCGCGTCGTACTCGTAGGAGGTCACGTGCCCCGTGGGCGTGGTGCGGCGGGCGCGGCGCCCGGCCGTGTCGTAGGCGAAGGAGAGCAGCCGGCCGTCGACGATCTCCGCCTTCAGGTCGCCACGGCGGTCGTACTGCCGGACGAGTTCGCCGTCCGGCCCGGCCGCGTGGACGATGCGCCCGGCGCGGTCGTAGGAGTAGGTGGTGACGGCGCCGGATGCCTCCTTCCGGACGACCTGGCCGAGCGCGTCGCGCTCATAGCTCACCGTCTCGCCGGCCGCGTTGGTCCGCGCGGTCACCTGCCCGGCCGCGTCGCGGACGTAGGAGACGGTCCGTCCGTCGAAGTCGGTCTCGGCAACGGTCCGTCCGGCCCGGTCGTAGGTGTACGACCAGGTCAGGCCGCGCGGGTCGGTGACCTTGGTGAGTCGCAGGGCGGCGTCGTGCTCGAAGGTGTGGCGGGCCCCGTCCGGGCCGGTACGAGCGGCCAGGAGGTCGAAGTGTGTGTACTCGAAGCGGCTGGTGAGGCCCGCCCGGTCGGTGTGGGAGGTGCAGTTGCCTTCGCCGTCGTACGTCCAGGTCTCGGCGGAGCCGTCCGGATGGGTGCGCCGGGCCAGTCCGCCGTCGGCGTCCCACTCCAGAGTGGTGACGCCGCCGAGCGGGTTCGTGACGCGGACGAGCCGGCCGAAGGCGTCGCGTTCGTATTGGGTGGTGGCCCCGAGCGGGTCGGTCACCGCCAGGGGCAGTCCGGCCGCGTCGCTGCGGTACGTGATGACGGCCCCGGTCCCGGTCGTACGGGACAGCGGGTGGCCCTGCTCGTCATAGGCGTATCGCGTGGTGTGGCCCGCGGCGTCGGTGACCGCCGTCAGGTTGCCGCGCTCGTCGTACTCCTGACGGATGCGCGTGCCGTCCGCGTCCGTGAACTCGACCGGGAGCCCGCGCGCATCGCGCCGGACGGCGACGCGGCCGCCGTCGGGGCGGACGACGACGAGCAGCCGGCCGTCGGCGTCGTAGGTGAAGGTGGTGGTCCGGCCGAGCGGGTCGGTGCGGGTGAGTACGTTGCCGTGCCGGTCATGGGTGAAACGGGTGGTGTTTCCGAGCGGGTCGGTGGTGGCCACGACGCGGGAGGCGCCGTCGACGAGATGGCGGACGACACGGCCGTCGGCCGTGGTCAGGGTGGTGGTGCGGTGCCCGGTGACCGGGTCGGGGGAGCCGTACGCGAGGGTGAGTTGGAGGTGGCCGGCTCCGCCGCCCTCTCCGACGACCCGGTCCTCCTCGTCGTAGACGTAGTCGTAGCGGCTGTCGTTGGAGTCGGTCCAGGTGATGACCCGGTGCCGGTCGTCGTAGGCGAAGGCGAGGGTGGCCCCGGAGGGCTTGGTGACGGTGGTCAGGTCGCCGTCGGTGTAGCCGTAGCGGACGACGTCCTGAGCGGCGCCGCCCGGGAGCCGCACGGCGAGGCGGGTCACCCGACCGTCCTCGGTGTCGAGGCCCACGTGATGACCCGCCGAGTGGACGAGGGCGAGGGGGGTGCCGTCCTCGGCGCGGTCCACCGTGATGGCGTGCCCGTTGCGGTCGTCGATGCCGGTGAGCCAGGCCACTCCGTCCCCGCCCGGCTCGGCACCGGCCGGTGCGGTGTACCGGCGGATCAGGCCGGTCACCGGATCGGTGAGCGTGTAGTCGCCGTTGTCGTGGCGGGCCAGGAGCCGGCGCGCGGTGCCCGACTCGGGAAGGGTGGGGACGCCGGGCACCGGGTGCGGATAGGGGAGCAGGAGGCCGTCGTCGGTGACGTGGACGACGCCGCGCGCGTCGACCGTCAGTCGCTCGTCCACGGTCGAGGACCAGGACGGGCCGAAGAACCGGCCCAGCGTGTACCCGGACTCGGCGCGCCGGGTGAAGGTCAGCGGCAGCGCGCCGGGCAGCACCAGGTCGGTCTGTGGCAGGAACATCCGGCCGGAGGCCAGGTCCACCGGGTCGGTCTCGCCGACCGGGCGCTCGGCGTCGGGCCGGTTGTGGGTGCCGGGGGGAGCGTCGTCGAGCAGTGTGCGGGCACGGTTGGCGTCCTTGGCGAGGTCCGCCGCCTCCGCGGCGACCCGTGCGCCCTTGACCGCCGCGCCACCGCCGCCGGTGGCGGCGGTGAGCAACAGGTCGGGGACGAGCCTGCCGAGGCCCTCCGCCGGGTCCTTCATGAAGTTGTCGAGCATCTGCTTGCCCGCGCCCATGGGGTCGTTGGCGACCTGTACGAGCCCGGCGGCGAGGCTGTTGAGCTGGGTGAAGTACTCGGCGGGGTGGGTGAGGTTGTACGGGTCGGTGGGGTTGACGCTTCGGACGAAACTGAGCAGACCGGCCGTGCCCTTGATGATGCCGCCGCCGAAGTGCGTCTGCATCAGCTGCAGTTCGTCGAGGCCGTCCTTGGCCTGCTCGGCGTACGAGGGTTTGGGCGGGGCCGCGTCCCGTGCCGCCCGGACTGCCGTGCGGGCGGTCTCGGCTGCCGTGTTGCGTTGTTTACGGGCCTCGGCGAGGATCTCCTGCGCCTCCTCCATCAGGACCTTGCCGGGGTCGCTGAAGGCGCCGGGCCTGGGCGGCAGAGAGGCCGGGTTCCGCTTGTCGGCGGGTTCGGCGTTGTACCGGTCGACGGCCTTGTTGTAGTCGTCGACGCTCTTCTGGTGGGCGTTCGCCGCGTCCTCGGACGCCTTGGTGCCCTGCTTCCACTTGTCGATGGCTGTCTGGGCCTGTCCTTGGGCCCATTCCACGGTCGAGGCGAAACCGGTCAGCGCGTCGGAGGCCTTGCCGAAGGCGTCCGCGCCCTTGAACCACTTCGGCGGCTCGACCGCCACCTTCTCCCGGAAGGCGTCCGCGGCCTCGCCCTTCACGGCCGACGCGTCGAGGCCCTTGAGGCCCTGACCCACCTTGTCGAACGAGGCCTGCAGGTCCCGCAGATGGGAGGCGGTCGAACGGAGCTTGGACGGGCTGCCGTAGATCAGCTTGGTCTTGTCCTCGGTCTGACCGAGGTCCATCTCGTCGACCTCGGCGCCCATCCGGTTCGCCACCGAACGCGACTGTTCGCGTACCCAGTCCGCGCCGGACTCCCAGCCGACGTCGTCCAACCGGTCCGCGGTCCAGTTGCCGGCGTCCTCGACCCGGTTGCCGGCCCACTCGACCCCGTCCTCGACCACGTCCTCGACGGCATCCGGTGTGATGTCGCTGATGAAGTCCCCGATGCCCACGGCTCAGTTCCCCCCGGTGTTCTGCTGCTGGGCGGCCCGCTGCTCGGGAGACGGGCCGAACGTCTCGTCCACCGCACGGTCGAAGTCGCCCTGATCCACCCCGAGAAGCTCGTTGAGGATCCGCGCCCGGCTCCCGCCCTGGCCCTCCGTCATGAGCGCCCGTCCGGTGTCCTTCCAGGTCTGCGCGGCGTCGTCGCCGGCGCGTTCGAAGGATTCGGCGCTCCAGTCGGGGTTGAGGTAGTCGGGCGTGAACACGTCGCCCCAGTTCTGTTTGACGATGTCCGCCTCCGAGGCGTGCGGGTTGCCCACGGCGGAGTTCACGGCGATCTTGAAGGTGCCCTGGAGGTACTGGTCCTCCTCCCAGACGAGTCCGGCGGCCAGTCCCAGCGTCGCCGCGAGGGTGTTGGCGTCCTGGATCTGCGCCCGCACGCCCCATTCCCAGCGCTCGCAGTAGTCCTCGAAGTCGGCCGACAGACCGTGGTGCCCGGCCTCCATGCCGGTCATCGAGAGCTCGAAGAATCCCTTGCCGAGCACGGCGCCGGTGCCCGTGCCGATGTCGCGGAGTTCGGCGGTGGCCGCCCGGATCCCCTCGGTGATCCGCTTGATGCTCTCCTGGTCGAACTTCAGGTCCTCGGGTCCGCTGCCCATCAGACGTCACCTCCGGCGTCGGCTTCGTCGTCCACGGCGGCGGAGTCGGGGACGATGCCGCGAACCGGCGGGAAGAACATCGACCGGTCCGCGTCGGCGATGTCGACGGCCACCCCGGCGGGCACGCCCAGGGCGGGCACGACCTCGTCGAGGAGGCGCGCGCCGCGCAGTGCCGCGTAGTCCCAGGGGCGGGTGGCATCGTCCGCCTGCGCGCCGGGGGCGAGGGAACGGGCGCGGGCGAACCGGGCGAGGGACGCCTCGCCGGTGAAGGCACAGATCCACCGGATCCCGCCGAGCTCGGCCGTCCACAGACCGCCGGAGTCGACGGGGACGAGGACCACGGACCGCCGCAGCTCGCCGATCATGTCCAGGGGATCGCCCTGTCCCGCCCGCCGCTCGGCGATCCGCTCCGCAAGTGCCGCTCCGTCGCTCACCAGCTGCCCTCCCCGCTGTTTCGGACCCAACCTTCCCGCTGTCGGAGAGAAATACGACCCACACAGGGGAACGGTTCCGCGAGCGGGCCGGCCTCGACGGCGGTGGGATCGGGTCGGTACGGACAAAGCACGAAGCCCCAGGTCGCTGACCTGGGGCTTCGTGCAATGTGAAGCTGACCGTCGACACCCCCGACGGCGTGGTCGTCACGCTCGGCGCCACCAGCGGGTCGCGGCGGCCGACAGTGCCTGGCCGGCGTGGCTGGGGAGGATTTCGGCTGGTCGCCGCCGTAACGGACCGGTGGCCTTCATGCGCCGGAAGCGCCGGCGGAGGCGGTCCTCGGGCCGCTGGGTGGGCCGTACACTCGGCCCATGGGTCGCACATGTTCCTCGAGGCAGTGCCTGCAACAGGCCGCCTCCGGGATGCGCCCGGCCGCCGGGGTTCCGACCGTCGTCGACCCGACCGGCGCGACCGTCGCCGCAGCGCCCAAGACGCGCCGTACCGCCCTGCACGGCCACGGCTAGCGCATCGCGCCTCCGGCTCCTCCGCTCCACATCACCACAGCAGCTTCCCGGCATGCCGCCGGCGCTGCCGCCTGGCTACGGCCGCACGCCCGGGCCCGAGCCCCCTCGAAGGGATCATTGTGAAGCTGAGCGCATTGCTGGCCGGGCAGGAGCACCACGTTCTCCAGGGTGATCCGGACACGACGTTGATCACCGCGGGAACCACCTTCGACGTCGACCGGGTGACACCGGGCTCGCTCTTCATCGCCGTGCCCGGACACCGGGAGGGCGGCCCCGGCTCCGTCTCGCCCGCCCTGGCGCGGGGCGCCGCCGCCGTTCTCGTCGACGGCAGCGAACCCGCCCTGCCGGCCGGAGCATGGCCCGCGGGCACCTGTGTTGTCCGGGTGCCCGACACGCGGACGGCCGCCGCGGTGGTCACCTCCCGCTACTTCGGCGAGCCCGGGCGGCAGATGGAGATGGTGGCGATCACCGGCACCAACGGGAAGACCTCCGTCTCGTACATGGTCGAGTCCGTCCTGCGGGTCGCCGAGGGGTCCAGGGTGGGGGTGATCGGAACCGCCGGAAGCAGGATCGGCGACGAGCCGATCCCCATGCCGCCATCAGCGCTGACCACGCCGGAATCCCCCGACCTGCAGTACCTCCTGGGGTGCATGCGCGACCGTGGGGCGGCCGGCGTGGTGCTGGAGGCCACCTCGATGGCGCTGCTGACACACCGGGTGAACCGTACGTTCATCGACGTCGGGGTCTTCACCAACCTGACGCAGGACCATCTGGACGACCACGGAACGATGGCGGACTACCGGGACGCCAAACTGCGGCTCTTCCAGGGCCTGTGCCGGCGCGCGGTGGTGAACGTCGACGACCCGGTGGGCGCGTCCGTCGTGTCGATGATGCCGGGTGCCGTGACCACGTACGCCCTGGACCGCCCGGCCGACTACCGGGCCACCGACCTCGTGGTGAGTGCCTCGGGTACGCGGTTCACCCTCCACCACGACGGACGTGCCTACCCGGCCTCGATCCCCGTCCCCGGCCGGTTCTCGGTGGCCAACGCGCTGGCGGCGGTGGCAGCCTGCCACGTGCTGGGGCACGAGCTGGGCCCGCTGGTCGACGCGCTCGACCGGATGCCGCCCGTCCCGGGCCGGATGGAACCCTTCCGGACCCCGCTGGGCACGTCGGTGCTCGTGGACTACGCCCACTCGCCGGACTCCCTGGACAAGGTCCTGGCCACCATCCGGGGCTTCGCCCGCGGCCGGGTGATCACGGTCTTCGGCTGCGGAGGAGACCGCGACACCACCAAACGGGCCGAGATGGGCCAGATCGCCGGGACCCATTCCGACCTCTGTGTCCTGACCTCGGACAACCCCCGCGACGAGGACCCCGAGGCCATCCTGGACCAGGTCGCCCCCGGCCTCACGGCGACCGGCACCCCTTTCCGCCGCTACACCGACCGCCGCCAGGCGATCGCCTTCGCCCTGTCCGCGGCGGGCCCCGACGACACGGTCCTGATCGCCGGCAAGGGCAGCGAACCCCACCAGATCATCGGAGAGAAGCTGCTCCCCTTCAGCGACATGGCCACGGTGCGCGAACTGGCCCAGACCCAGGGCCTGTATCCCACCGGCTAGTGCTGTCCCGCAGGCTCGCGGGCACCCGTGTTGACCGCTGTTCGCCGCTCCGAAGGGCACGGTCGGGGCACGGCCCGCCTCCTCGGATATGCGGCGCTTCTTGGCCGTGCGCGGTTCCCAGTGATCAGTCGTCGGGTGGGCCTTCCGCTTCCTGGAGTCTCTCGGCGATGTCGTCGGCCCATTCCTGAGCCCACTGCCGGAGCTCGAAGGTCTGGTGGTCGTTGAGCCCGTACGCGGCGAACTCGGTGTCATCGATCCAATCCGTGCCGGCGAGCCGGGCCTGGAGATCGGAGGTCGAAGGTGTCACGGGCGTGGCGGCCGCCGAGTTCTTCGAGTTCGGTGTGACTCCAGCGGTCGGCTGCCGCTCGGACGTCGATCAGGTCACGCGCCAGGCCCCGGTCTGCCAGCGCGCGGACCTTTGTGCCGACTACGTCCTCCAGCGAAAGCACCAAGCCATGCCGGGTCATCACCGGCGGACGCCAGAGTGCTTCCTTGAGGATGTCGACCTCGCACTCCTCGCCGGTTGCCGTGTCGGTGACGATCAGTTGGGCCGAGAGCGGATCAGCTTCCAACGCCTCCACCTGCCAGCCGCGTTGTTCTAGCCCGACGCGCACAGTGGCGGCGATCTCCTCCATCGGCTCCGGGTTCTCGGTGGCGACATCGAGATCCTGGCCAGGACATCGGCGAGCAGGCGCCGGTGTAGTTCCGTGAGGTTCACGCAGCGGCCCGGGTATGGGGAGCCAACTCGTGGAAGGCGTTCTCCCAGACGTCGCGGATGTCCCGGCTGATCAGCGTGCGCAGGACGGGCCACATGGCGACGAGCAGTTCCCGGTTCAGGTAACGGACCAGGTCATCGTGCTGTCCCTCGGCCAGGACGATCCGATAGCAGCTCATCCGCAATCGGGGCTGATCGAGGTCGAACCGGGACAGGCCGGACCACGCGTGACCGTGGTCGGGGCCGCCGAGCTCCGAGAGCTCGGCGGGAAGCCGCCTGGCGAATCTGGTGCGGCGGACCTCGGGGACGCTGGGCGTGGCTGCCATGCCTTGATTATTCCGCAGGAGGGGGAGGCGGCTGGATGATATGCCAACAGACAAGCCCCAGGTCGCTGACCTGGGGCTTTGTCATGGAGCGGATGACGGGGATCGAACCCGCGCTATGAGCTTGGGAATCACCGGCACTGGGCCCGCCGGTGGGCTCTGACCTGCGGAAACACTCCAAGTCGGTTTGTGTCGGCTGGTCCTGGCGACCCCACGGTGACCGCTGTTCACAGCCCTGAAGGGCACGGCTGGGGCACGCTGGCAGAGCCTGGAAGCGATCTACGTCGACACCAGCACCGACGAGCCGGCCATGGCCGCGATCCGGGTCGGCCTGCCCACGCGCCCCGTCTGGTATTCGTTCGCCTGGACGGTGCGACGGTGGGACCGGGCCAGCTAGCCCGCCGCTGAGCTTCCCGTCCGACCGGGGAGGTGCCCCTCATGTCGCCTTTTCCTGGCCCTGATCATCGTCGCGATCGCGCTCGGCATCATCGGCGCCGTCGCCGACGGGCTCCTCTTCCTGCTCTTCATCGGCATCGTGCTGTTCGTGGCCGACCTCATCCATGCCGCCATGCGCATGCGCCCGCTCACCGCCGCCTCGTCTGGTGACGGATCAGAGCCCGTCACACCCGCACGGAGCTGGTCGGCGCACGCCGTGGATGGAGACGGAAACGGATACGCCTCGTGGCTCGATGCCGAAGCCATCGTCACGAGTGGGAGCTAGCCTGCCTCGCGTCGAGCCGCACTCGTGCCAGAGGTGGATGTTTGCGCATCCTCGTCGAGCAGGAAGGTTTCGATCTCCCCGAAGTCGGGCGCCTGGAAGGGATTTGTGGTGGGATGCGGTGATGTCGCAGCGGCACAGGGGGGCACCCCTTCCGGAGCGGAGAACGGCGAGGTCAGGTGCGGGGCCATGAACGGATCTCGTGTGCCGTGACCGGGCACGGCGGTCCTACAGCCTGCTCATCTTGGCGTACGGACTCAAGATCCGCTCTTGCGTCGAGCTGAAATCCACGACCGCCGCGATCCCAACCTCTATGCCGATGACCCGGCCGAGGCCGTGCACGTCGTGTGTGACCTGGTCGCCTACGGCGAACTGCTTAGGAGGCAGCGTGACCGGGGCTTTGAAGGGGCTGGTGGGCAAAAAGCGCTTCGGTGCACTTGGCTTTGTCATTGCTGCCAGTATGCGCCCACGCACATCCGCTACGGCCGTTCACGTCCGCAGCGCACGGTGGCTGAGAAGGGTCTCGCCGAAAAGCATAAAGCCCCAGGTCGCTGACCTGGGGCGTTACTGTGGAGCGGATGACGGGAATCGAACCCGCGCTATAAGCTTGGGAAGCTCATGTTCTACCATTAAACTACATCCGCACAGCGGCCGGATGACCTTTGCCGCATCGTTGCACACTGTACCCCATGTGCCACGTGAGGCGAAGCTCACGCCTCTCCGTGTGCGGAGTGCCGTCTGGAGGGTGTCCCCTTCATCCCCTAATGTGGCTGCTCGTCCACCACATGTGTAGGGGAAGGGACTTGATGGGTCCGATGGAGCGCACCGTCGTCCGTTGTGCCGAAGGGCATGTGTTCAGTACCGCCTCGTTCCCGCTTCAGCAGCTCGGGGCCGGGCGGATCGGGCCAGGGCGGCTCATCCGGTGTCCGCGGTGTGCGCGGCTGCGGCACGCGGTGCCGGTGGAGGCCGGGCGGCGCTGAGGCGTACGAGGTCGGGCGCGGGCGGCCGCCGATTGGGGCAGGTCCGCGCCCTCTGCGTATCGTGGGGGCGTGCTTCTCTCAGACAAGGACATCCGGGCCGAGATCGATGCCGGACGGGTGCGCATCGACCCGTACGACGAATCCATGGTGCAGCCCTCGAGCATCGACGTGAGGCTTGACCGCTTCTTCCGGGTGTTCGAGAACCACCGCCACCCCCACATCGACCCCGCCGTCGAGCAGCTCGACCTGACCCGTGAGGTCGAGCCGGAGGGCGACGAGGCGTTCATCCTGCACCCCGGCGAGTTCGTGCTCGCCTCGACCTACGAGGTCATCACCCTCCCGGACGACATCGCGTCGCGCCTCGAGGGGAAGAGCTCTCTGGGGCGGCTCGGGCTGGTCACGCACTCGACCGCCGGGTTCATCGACCCCGGGTTCTCCGGGCACGTGACCCTGGAGCTGTCGAACCTCGCCACCCTGCCGATCAAGCTGTGGCCGGGCATGAAGATCGGCCAGCTCTGCATGTTCCGGCTGAGCTCGCCCGCCGAGTTCCCCTACGGGAGCGAGCGGTACGGCTCCCGGTACCAGGGCCAGCGGGGGCCGACGGCCTCCCGTTCGTTCATGAACTTCCATCGGACCCAGGTGTGAGGCGGTCGCAGGCATGAGTGAAGTACGCGAGAACCTGACGTACGAGGGTTTCGGCACGGCAGTCCGCGAGCTGGCGCAGACCATCGCCGACGACGGTTACGAGCCCGACATCGTGCTCTCCATCGCCCGTGGCGGTGTCTTCGTCGCCGGCGGCCTGGCCTACGCGCTCGACTGCAAGAACATCCACCTCGTGAACGTGGAGTTCTACACCGGCGTCGGGACCACCCTGGAGATGCCGGTCATGCTGGCGCCCGTGCCCGACGCGATCGACTTCTCCGACAAGAAGGTCCTGATCACGGACGACGTCGCCGACACTGGCAAGACGCTCAAGCTCGTCCACGACTTCTGCGTCGACCACGTCGCCGAGGTCCGTTCGGCCGTCATCTACGAGAAGTCGCACTCCCTCGTGAAGTGCGAGTACGTGTGGAAGAAGACCGACGAGTGGATCAATTTCCCCTGGTCGGTCGAGCCGCCCGTCGTGAAGCGTGAGGGCCAGGTCCTCGACGCCTGAGTGGTTCAGGAGAGGAGGAGCCGGAGACCTGACCGGCCTCCTCAGCTGACCAGATCGCCCAGTGCCCGACACGCGTGCGTGTCGGGCACTTCGCCGATCAGGCCCGAGTAGCCCGAGCCACGCGGGCAGCCCTGGACGACAGCCCGGCTGTACGTGGCCGAGCACGCCGTCCGCCGGGTCCGTGGAGCCGTGGCCGCGGACCGCGAGCTGCACACCTGCCAGCCGTTGACGTCGACCGCGCCCTCGACCGGTCCCGTGTAGCCGCCACGCTGGGCGAACGTCCGCGGGACCCGCTGGTCGTCCGCGGTGGAGCCGCTTGGCCCGCTCGCCGCCGAGGCCGTGCCGCGCGCGCCCACCCCCAGGACCGGTCCCGGCAGCAGCGCGCCGGCCGTCCGCGGGACGGACCGCCGGGACGGCCCCCGCCCTTCGCCATCAACCCACTCGGGCCACTCGGGCACCTGACCTCCTGGAATCCCCTGGACCGCCGGTCGGACCACGGACCGGACAAGACCACCCCACGACCGGTACGCCGACAACCCAACGAAAGCGCGGAGTTGTGCGCCCCGGTCCCCGGGGCCCGCCCCCGATTCCGCGCGTTCGTTGGGTTGTCGGTGGCGGGGCGGCCCGATGGGATGAGCGGGCCCGTGATCTTCCGGAACAGCCTGTTCGTACATCTCGCTCGTACAGCCCGCTCGAAGACCCTGCTCGAAGACCCGCTCGGACCCCCTTTCGGACCCCCGCCAGTCGAGACAGCTCAGGGAGAAGCGTTGACCGAGAACGAGGCACGGCACCGTTGTGGCGGCAGCCAGGACGACCACGACCGCGACCACCGCGTCCCGACGGGCGTCAGCCGCCGCACGCTGCTGCGCGGCGCGGTGGTGGGCGGTGGAGCGCTGACCGCCGGCGGACTCGTGCTGCCCACCAGCGCGTACGCCGTCCCCGCGCTCTACAACCCGTTCGGCGCGTACGCCATCACCGGCGGGTGGAACCCGCCGTACCACAACGGCGTCGACTTCGGCATGGCCGTGGGAACGTCGCTCCCGGCCTGCGGCGCCGGCACCATCGAGAACATCGCCTACAACGGCACCGGCGGCCACACCGTCACCATCCACCACGCCGAGGGATACCGCAGCCAGTACATGCACCTGTCCCGGTTCCTGCTCGCCAACGGCGCCACCGTGGCCGCCGGGACGATCGTCGGGCGCTCCGGAGGGGCGGCCGGGGCCGACGGGTCCGGCAACTCGACCGGCCCGCACCTGCACTGGCACGTCATCAACTCCAGTGGCGTCCGGGTCAACCCGCTCTCCGTCACCGGTGGCGGGACGCCCCCGCCCTCCGCCGGCGGCGAGGGGCTGACGCTGCAGAAGATCGCCGGCGCGGGCGGCTACACCGGAGCCCTGGACGGCGCGCCGGGCACCAACACCTGGAAGGGCGTGCAGCAGGTCGTCACGGGCTACGCCTACACCGGTGCGATCGACGGCGCGCCGGGCACGTACACGTACATGGCGCTCCAGCGGATGGCCGCGAAGGGCGGCTACGGCGGCCTGATCGACGGCGCGATGGGCGTCAACTCGTGGAAGGGCGTGCAGACCATCTGCTCGCGCTTCGGCTACGGCGGCCCCGTCGACGGTGACCCGGGGACGAACACGTACGCGGCGATGCAGCGGGTGGCCAAGCTCGGCGGCTACACCGGCCCGGCCGACGGCGTCCTGGGCGCCAACTCGTGGAGGGGCCTGCAGAGGCTGTTCACCGGTTTCCAGTACACCGGTCCGATCGACGGGGCGCCCGGCACGAACACGTACAAGGGGCTCCAGCGCATGGCGGTGCTCGGCGGCTACGGCGGCCCGATCGACGGCGCCCCCGGGGACTACACCTGGGCGGCGCTCGCCAAGCTCGTCTGACCCGTCCCTCCGCCGGAACTCCCCAAGGGCAGGGCCTCCGCAAGAGGCCCTGCCCATAGTCATGCCGCTCAACTATCTTCATCGTGCGTGCCAGAAGGCTGTCCGGAGCCGAGGAGGACGATGAGGAGTCGCAGCGGGCTGTGGCGGGTCGCGGAACTGCCCACGACCAGGGCCGGCGTCGAGCGGGCCTTCTCGTACTTCACCGCCGGGGTCCGTCTCGGGACCGTCGCGCAGATGGTGCCCGCCGTGCAGCTCGGGGCGGCGCGGTCGCCGCACGAGGCCGGCTACCTCGCGTGCTGGGGCGCCGCCGCCCTCGCGGCGGTCGCGGTGAGCGTCGTGACGCTCGTGCGCCGCCGGCCGCCGGGCACCGTCGTCTCCGTGCTCGACTTCGGGCTGGCCTGCACCCTCCTCGTTCTCGCCCCCCTGGTGCTCGCGCCCTGGGACCGCTTCGGGACCTGGACCGCGTTCCAGCCGGGGTACGCGCTGTCCGTGATCATCACCGCCGGCGGTGTGCGCGTCCTCGCCGTCTGGGCGGTCAGCCTGCTCGCGGTCTCCGTCTGTTACGTGGTCTACCTCGGCGGCGAGGTCGGGAGCGAGATGACGTCGACCGCCGTCGGCAACGTCCTGACCTATGTGGTGTACGCGCTGGTCGCCCGCATGTTCTTCGGCTACACCCGCCGCATCGCGCGCGACGCCGACGCCTCACGCGCGCGTGCCGCCGAATTGGCCAGGCGCGAGGAGGAGCGGCGGGCCCAGGTGATGATGCACAACGGCATCGCCGTCATGCGCCTGCTGACAGAGCAGGGCGACGACGACGCGCGGGCCCGGCTCGTCGGCGAGGCCGAGGTGGAGATGCGGCGGATGCGTTCCTATCTGCGGGGCAGGGACGCGTGCGCCGCCGACGGCGAAGGTCCCTCGGTCGGGCTCGTCCCGCTGGTCAAGCGGGTGTGCGACCGTTTCGCCGACCTGGACGTCGTCGCCTCCCTCGACCTCGGCACCGGCCTGCGGATCCCCGCCGCGCAGGCGGAGGCGCTGGAGCGCGCGCTCGGGAGCCTCCTCCTGAACGTCCGCGTGCACGCCCGCGCGCACGAGGTCGTCGTCCACCTCGACGAGCGGGAGGACGAACGCGGGGGCTGGACGCTGACCGTGCACGACGACGGGGTCGGCTTCGACCCCGCGTCGGTGACCGCCGGCGTCGGGCTGCGCGAGGTGGTCGTCGGCGAACTCCGCAGACGGGGCCTCGGCGTCGCGATCGTGTCCGCCGCGGGCGAGGGGACGACCGTGACGGTACGGTCGCGCCCGTCGCGCCCGGGAACCGGAGCCGGTCCGGGGGATCCCCTGGCCGCCACGGTGTCCGCCGCCTTCTCCGACCCGGCCTCTTCGCACCCGGCTTCTTCGCACCCGGCCTCTTCGGACGCCGCCTTCTCGGACGCCTCATGAGACCCGCCGTGGCGGTCGTCGACGACGCCTCGCTGATCCGCGAGTCGATCGGCCTGCTCATGCCCGGTCTCGACGTCGTCGCCGCCGTCGCCACGGTCGAGGAGCTGGAGCGGCTCGGCCCCGCCGTGGACCTCGTCGTGCTCGACCTGCACCTGGCCAACCTCGAACGGCAGCCCGACGTCCGCCAGGGCATCGCCGCCCTTCGCGTGCTGACCGGCCGCGGCTACCGCGTCTGCGTGTACAGCCAGGAGGAGCGCCGCTTCGTGCTCGCCGCCTGCGTCGCGGCGGGTGCGAGCGGCGTCGTCTCCAAGGCGCTGCCGCGCGACCGGACCGAGGAACTGTTCCTCGAGGTCGCCGCGGGCGGCACCGTCGTGCCGCAGGCGGTCGTCGGCATCCTCGAAGTGCTCGTACGGCGCGACTGCATCACCGTGCTGAGCGAGCGCCAGCGCCAGATCCTGTACGGCCGCGCCCGCGGGCTGAGCTACGCCCAGGTGGCGAGGGAGCTGTTCGTGAGCGAGTCGACGCTGCGCGGCTACTGGTACGACCTGACCAGGTCGCTCTCGGACTCCCTGCGCGGGCTGACCCCCGGCGAGATCGAGCACGCCCTCGGGCTCGCGCCGGGCGACCTCATGGAGTTCTGGGCCGACGGGTCGGCGGACCCGGCGGACCCGGCGGACCCGGCGGTCCGCAGGGACTGGTGGCGCATCGGCCGCCCCCGCTGAGCGGGCCGGACGGGCCGAGACGAAAACGGACCGGACCGGCGCCAGTGCGGCGGCCGGTCCGGTCCGTGCGGGGCGGCCGGTCGCCCGGCCGTCCTGTCACGGCTACAGCGTGCCCAGCTTGATCAGGCTCAGCAGGGCCACGAGCTGGATCGCCGACGCGCCCAGCGCCTTCGGCCACGGCAGGTCGTGCGAGCGGCTCACCATCACGGTGAACAGCGCACCCGCCGCCAGCCAGGTCAGCCAGCCGACCACCTGGACGAGACCGTTCTCGCCGCCGAGGAAGAGCGCGAAGACCAGCCGGGGCGCGTCCGTGATCGACATGATCAGCATGGAGAGGCCCACGGTCGGCTGCCAGGCCCCGTCGCCGCCGAGCTGGCGCGCCAGGGTGTGCGTGACCGCGCCCAGGATCAGTCCGCCGACGACGAAGCCGAGGGCCGTCATCAGGACGTACGGGATCGCCGTCGACAGGGTCGCGTTGATCGCCTCTTCGCGCGCCTGGTCGAAGCCGAAGATCGCGAGGAGCCCGTAGAGGAAGGTGACGATCAGCGCCGGGCCCCAGACGGCGTGGTCCCGCATCCGCAGGAACGTGTCCGCGGGGCGGAGCACGATGCCGCTCAGGAGTGCCTGCCAGCGCAGCCGGGGGCCCGTGGGGGGCGGGGGCGCCTGGTAGCCGCCGGCCTGGGCGTACGGGTCGTCGACGCTGAACATCTGGGTGTGGCCCGGGTTGTTCGCCGTCGCCGCGTGCGGGTGCTGCGGCCGGCCGTACGGCTCGCCGAAGTACTCGGGCTCTCCGTAGGGCTGCTGCTGGTGCCCCTGCTGTCCGTACGGCGCGGGGCCCTGGCCCTGTCCTTGGCCCTGCTGGGGCCACTGCTGCTGCGGGTACGGCGGCGGGGCCGCGTTGTACCCGTAGGGCGCCTGCTGCGGTTGTTGTTGCGGGGGGCGGTTGTCCCGGCCGCGTCCGTTCCTGAATCCAGCCACGTCGTCGAACGTACCCGCTTCCGCCGTGCGGGCGCTCCTCGGGACGACGCTTGCCACTGAGCTGTGACATCCCCTAGGGGGCGTCCTGTCGATCAGGACGGGCTCGCGGCGGGCCTCCCCGCGAAGAAGGGCCGCCCCGCGATCACGCGGGGCGGCCCTTCTCATGCCGGGATCAGACAGCCGGCTCCGGCTCCTCGGCGGCCGGTTCCGGCTCCGGCTCGGCCGGGGTCTTCACCGATTCGAGGAGCAGCTGGGCCACGTCCACGACCGTGACGGACTCCTTGGCCTTGCCCTCGTTCTTCTTGCCGTTGACCGAGTCGGTCAGCATGACCAGGCAGAACGGGCAGGCCGTGGAGACGATGTCGGGGTTGAGGGACAGGGCCTCGTCGACGCGCTCGTTGTTGATGCGCTTGCCGATCCGCTCCTCCATCCACATCCGGGCACCACCGGCGCCGCAGCAGAAGCCGCGCTCCTTGTGGCGGTGCATCTCCTGCTGGCGCAGGCCGGGGACGGCGGACATGATCTCGCGCGGCGGCGTGTAGACCTTGTTGTGGCGGCCCAGGTAGCAGGGGTCGTGGTAGGTGATCAGACCGTCGACCGGGGTCACCGGGACCAGCTTGCCCTCGTCGATGAGGTGCTGGAGCAGCTGGGTGTGGTGGATGACCTCGTACTCGCCGCCGAGCTGCGGGTACTCGTTGGCGATGGTGTTGAAGCAGTGCGGGCAGGTGGAGACGATCCGCTTCGCCGACTTCGGCTTCTTCGTCTCCGGATCGTCGTCGTCCTCGCCGAACGCCATGTTCAGCATCGCGACGTTCTCCTGGGCGAGCTGCTGGAACAGCGGCTCGTTGCCGAGGCGGCGGGGGGAGTCACCGGTGCACTTCTCGTCGCCGCCCATGATCGCGAACTTGACGCCCGCGATGTTCAGGAGCTCGGCGAAGGCCTTGGTGGTCTTCTTGGCCCGGTCCTCCAGGGCGCCTGCGCAGCCGACCCAGTACAGGTAGTCGTACTCCGAGAGGTCCTCGACGTCCTTGCCGACGATGGGGACCTCGAAGTCGACCTCCTTGGTCCACTCGACGCGCGCCTTCTTGGCGAGGCCCCAGGGGTTGCCCTTCTTCTCCAGGTTCTTGAGCATCGTGCCCGCCTCGGACGGGAACGCGGACTCGATCATCACCTGGTAGCGGCGCATGTCGACGATGTGGTCGATGTGCTCGATGTCGACCGGGCACTGCTCGACGCAGGCGCCGCAGGTGGTGCAGGACCACAGGACGTCGGGGTCGATGACGCCGTTCTCCTCGGCGGTGCCGATGAGGGGGCGCTCGGCCTCGGCGATGGCCGACGCGGGGACGTCCTTGAGCTGCTCGGGCGTCGCCTTCTCGTTGCCCTCCATGTCCTTGCCGCCGCCCGCGAGCAGGTACGGGGCCTTGGCGTGCGCGTGGTCGCGCAGCGACATGATGAGGAGCTTGGGGGAGAGGGGCTTGCCGGTGTTCCAGGCGGGGCACTGCGACTGGCAGCGGCCGCACTCGGTGCAGGTGGAGAAGTCGAGGATGCCCTTCCAGGAGAACTGCTCGACCTGGGAGACGCCGAAGACGGCGTCCTCGGCCGGGTCCTCCCAGTCGATCTCCTTGCCGCCGGTGCTCATCGGCTGGAGCGCGCCGAGGGCGGTGGAGCCGTCGGCGTTGCGCTTGAACCAGATGTTCGGGAAGCCGAGGAAGCGGTGCCAGGCGACACCCATGTTCGTGTTGAGCGAGACCGTGATCATCCAGGTGAAGGACGTGACGATCTTGAGCGCCGCGACGAAGTAGGTGAGGTGCTGGATCGTGCTCAGGTCCAGGCCGTCGAGCAGCGCGATCAGCGGGTACGAGGCGAAGAAGCCCGGCTCCCAGCTCGTCACGTGGTGCTGGACGCCTTCGAGGGCGCGCAGCGTCATGATGCAGAGGCCGACGATGAGGATGACGGCTTCGACGAAGTAGGCCTGGCCGGTCTTGGAGCCGGTGAAGCGGGACTTGCGGCCCGCCTTGGTCGGCCTGCTGAGCTGCCGGATCACGATGAGGGTCACGATGCCGAGGACCGTCATCAGACCGAGGAACTCGGTGAAGATCTCGTACGGCAGCCAGTCGCCGATGATCGGGATCAGCCAGTCGGCCTGGAAGAGCTGGCCGAAGGCGTTGACGATCGTCAGGAGCAGCGAGAAGAAGCCCACCGCGACGAACCAGTGCGCGAAGCCGACGATGCCCCAGCGGTTCATCCGTGTGTGGCCGAGGAATTCCTTGACCAGCGTGATGGTGCGCTGCTTGGGGTCACCGGTGCGCGTGCCGGCGGGCACCGGCTGACCCAGCCGCACGAAGCGGTAGATCTGCGCGGTGGCGCGGCCGAACAGCGCGACGGCCACCACCGTGATGGCGATCGACACGATGATCGCGGCGAGTTGCATGAAGGGCTCCTCGGGCGGGCCTACTAAGCGGTAACTTATTGAGTTCCTGCTGAGATTACCCGGTCGCGGCCCCGCGCTGTAGCGGCGCTCGCGGTGATATGTGTCGCTCAGGCAAACCTTGCCGCACGACGCCTGCGTACTGCTGGAAGCGTACGCGCCAGGACCGCCAGATCCATTCCGAGCCAGTGGTGGTCCACATAGTGGAGGTCGAGCAGCTCGCGCTCCTCCCACGGCAGGTCGGAGCGCCCGCTGATCTGCCACAGGCCGGTGAGCCCGGGGCGTACGGAGAGTCGGCGGCGCCCGTCGCCCGCGCACTCGCGGTGGGTCGGGGTCAGCGGGCACGGTCCGACCAGCGACATCTGGCCGGCGGCGACGTGCAGCAGCAGCGGCAGCGCGGCCAGCGGGCTCCTCGTGCGGAAGGTCAGCATCGTGAAGGGCCGCCCGTTCAGGCCCGCGATCCTGCGGCGGCGCAGCACCGCGCCGTCGCCGCCGAGCGTGACGGACAGGGCGACGCCGGCGATCAGAGGCGCGAGTGCGAGGAGCAGGACGACCCCGACCACCATGTCGAACGCGCGTTTCGCCGTCATGCGCCCACACCCTCCGGCGGGAATCCTGTGATATGTCCGGACTCTCTCATGTGAACCTGGAAGGGTGGGGGAGCGACGCGCCCATTGAGCGGATGGGCGGACGAAGAGTTGAGCCACCTCCACTCAGGTCTGTTGACGCGCGCCGACACGTCATGCATCCTTGAGTCAGTTCCACTCAAGTACGTCAGCTGGAGGAATCGAAATGGCACGTGCGGTCGGCATCGACCTGGGCACGACTAACTCCGTCGTCAGCGTTCTGGAAGGCGGCGAGCCCACCGTCATCACCAACGCCGAGGGCGCCAGGACCACGCCGTCCGTCGTCGCCTTCGCGAAGAACGGCGAAGTGCTCGTCGGCGAGGTGGCCAAGCGTCAGGCCGTCACCAACGTCGACAGGACCATCCGGTCGGTCAAGCGCCACATGGGCACCGACTGGAAGATCGAGATCGACGGCAAGAACTTCAACCCGCAGCAGATGAGCGCCTTCATCCTGCAGAAGCTGAAGCGCGACGCCGAGGCGTACCTGGGCGAGAAGGTCGTCGACGCGGTCATCACCGTCCCGGCGTACTTCAACGACTCCGAGCGTCAGGCCACCAAGGAGGCCGGTGAGATCGCGGGCCTCAACGTCCTGCGCATCGTCAACGAGCCGACCGCGGCCGCCCTGGCCTACGGCCTCGACAAGGACGACCAGACGATCCTCGTCTTCGACCTCGGTGGCGGCACCTTCGACGTGTCCCTCCTGGAGATCGGCGACGGCGTCGTCGAGGTGAAGGCCACCAACGGTGACAACCACCTCGGTGGTGACGACTGGGACCAGCGCGTCGTCGACTACCTGGTGACGCAGTTCCAGAACGGCCACGGCGTCGACCTGGCCAAGGACAAGATGGCTCTCCAGCGTCTCCGCGAGGCCGCGGAGAAGGCGAAGATCGAGCTGTCGTCCTCGACCGAGACGTCGATCAACCTGCCCTACATCACGGCTTCCGCCGAGGGCCCGCTGCACCTGGACGAGAAGCTCACGCGCGCCCAGTTCCAGCAGCTGACCTCGGACCTGCTCGACCGCTGCAAGGTGCCGTTCCACAACGTCATCAAGGACGCGGGCATCAACCTCTCCGAGATCGACCACGTCGTTCTCGTCGGTGGTTCGACCCGTATGCCGGCCGTCGCCGAGCTCGTCAAGGAGCTGACCGGCGGTCAGGACGCCAACAAGGGCGTCAACCCGGACGAGGTCGTCGCCATCGGCGCCGCGCTCCAGGCCGGTGTCCTCAAGGGTGAGGTCAAGGACGTCCTGCTCCTCGACGTGACCCCGCTGCAACCAGCCGTCCGTGCAGATCCAGGTCTACCAGGGCGAGCGCGAGATCGCGGCGTACAACAAGAAGCTCGGCATGTTCGAGCTGACCGGTCTCCCGCCGGCCCCGCGTGGCGTCCCGCAGATCGAGGTCGCGTTCGACATCGACGCGAACGGCATCATGCACGTCACGGCCAAGGACCTCGGCACGGGCAAGGAGCAGAAGATGACCGTCACCGGTGGCTCCTCGCTGCCGAAGGACGAGGTCGACCGGATGCGCCAGGAGGCCGAGCAGTACGCGGACGAGGACCACCGTCGCCGCGAGGCCGCCGAGTCCCGCAACCAGGGCGAGCAGCTCGTCTACCAGACGGAGAAGTTCCTCAAGGACAACGAGGACAAGGTCCCCGGTGACGTCAAGGCCGAGGTCGAGGCCGCGCTCGTCGAGCTGAAGGAGAAGCTCAAGGGCGAGGACACCGCCGAGATCCGTACCGCCACCGAGAAGGTCGCGGCCGTCTCCCAGAAGCTGGGCCAGGCGCTGTACGCCGACGCCCAGGGCGCCCAGGCCGCCGGCGACGCCGGTCAGGCCCAGGCCGACGACGATGTCGTCGACGCCGAGATCATCGACGACGAGCCCAAGAAGGGTGGTCAGGCGTGACCGAGGAGACCCCGGGCTTCGAGGAGAAGCCCGACGTCCCCTCCGGCGCCACCCCTGACGACGCCGCCGAGGCCGTCGAGCCCTCCCAGGAGGACGCGACGGCCCCGGCCGGGGACGCAAGCAGCCAGAAGTCGGCCGGTACCGCGGGCCTCACCGCCCAGCTGGACCAGGTCCGTTCCGCGCTCGACGAGCGCACCGCGGACCTCCAGCGGCTCCAGGCCGAATACCAGAACTACCGCCGCCGCGTGGAGCGGGACCGGGTCACGGTCAAGGAGATCGCCGTCGCGACCCTCCTGTCCGAGCTCCTGCCCGTGCTCGACGACGTCGGCCGGGCCCGTGAGCACGGTGAGCTCGTGGGCGGGTTCAAGTCGGTGGCCGAATCGCTGGAGACCGTCGTCGCCAAGATGGGACTCCAGCAGTTCGGCAAGGAGGGCGAGCCCTTCGACCCGACGATCCACGAGGCCCTGATGCACTCGTACGCGCCGGACGTCACCGAGACGACCTGCGTGGCGATCCTGCAGCCGGGGTATCGGATCGGCGAGCGGACCATCAGGCCCGCCCGGGTCGCGGTGGCGGAGCCGCAGCCGGGCGCCACGCCCGGTGCCGCGTCCGGCACCAAGGAAGAGAAGTCGGCCGACGAGGAGAGCGGTGCCCCCGAAGAGGGGTGACGCAGTGATCGTCCGGAAGGAGGGACGTCGATGAGCACGAAGGACTTCGTCGAGAAGGACTACTACAAGGTTCTCGGCGTCCCCAAGGACGCCACCGAGGCCGAGATCAAGAAGGCGTACCGGAAACTCGCCCGCGAGAACCACCCGGACGCCAACAAGGGCGACGCCGGCGCCGAGGCGCGCTTCAAGGACATCTCCGAGGCCAACGACATCCTCGGCGACCCCAAGAAGCGCAAGGAGTACGACGACGCCCGCGCCCTCTTCGGGAACGGCGGCTTCAGGGCCGGTCCCGGCGGGGCGGGCGGCGGCTCGTTCAACTTCGACCTGGGCGACCTCTTCGGCGGCGCCCAGGGCGGCCCCGGTGCAGCCGGCGGCTTCGGCGGCGGCGGCATCGGGGACGTCTTCGGCGGCCTGTTCAACCGCGGGGCGGGTGGCGGCGCACGCACCCAGCCGCGCCGCGGCCAGGACATCGAGTCCGAGGTGACGCTCAGCTTCACCGAGGCCATCGAGGGCGCGACCGTACCTCTGCGGATGTCCAGCCAGCAGCCCTGCACGGCCTGTTCGGGCACCGGCGACAAGAACGGCACGCCCCGCGTGTGCCCGACCTGCGTCGGCACCGGGCAGGTCTCGCGCGGCAGCGGCGGCGGCTTCTCGCTCACCGACCCGTGCGTGGACTGCAAGGGCCGCGGCCTCATCGCCGAGAACCCCTGCGAGGTCTGCAAGGGCAGCGGGCGGGCCAAGTCCTCCCGCACCATGCAGGTCCGCATCCCGGCGGGCGTCAGCGACAACCAGAAGATCCGGCTGCGCGGCAAGGGAGCGCCGGGCGAGCGCGGCGGGCAGAACGGCGACCTGTACGTCGTCGTGCACGTCGACGACCACCCGGTCTTCGGCCGCAAGGACGACAACCTCACCGTCACGGTGCCGGTCTCCTTCACGGAGGCGGCGCTCGGCGGCGAGATCAAGGTGCCGACCCTCGGCGGCCCCGCGGTCACCCTCAAGCTGCCCGCGGGCACCCCGAACGGCCGGACCATGCGCGCCCGGGGCAAGGGCGCTGTCCGCAAGGACGGTACCCGCGGCGACCTCCTCGTGACGGTCGAGGTCGCGGTGCCGCAGGAGCTGGACGACAAGGCACGTGAGGCCCTGGAGACCTACCGCGAGGCGACGGCCTCCGAGGACCCCCGGGCGGAGCTGTTCCAGGCCGCGAAGGGAGCGTGACCCGTGGACGGGCGCCGACGCAATCCGTACGAACTGACCGACGAGTCGCCGGTGTACGTCATCTCGGTGGCGGCCCAGCTCTCGGGTCTGCACCCGCAGACACTGCGGCAGTACGACCGCCTCGGTCTGGTCTCCCCGGACCGCACGGCGGGCCGGGGCCGGCGCTACTCGGCCCGTGACATCGAGCTGCTCCGTCAGGTGCAGCAGCTGTCGCAGGACGAGGGCATCAACCTGGCGGGGATCAAGCGCATCATCGAGCTGGAGAACCAGGTCGCGGCGCTGCAGAGCCGGATCGCGGAGCTGTCGGCCGCGGTCGACGGCGCGGCGGCGGCGATGCGGCAGCGCGAGGCCCAGGTGCACGCCTCCTACCGGCGCGATCTCGTGCCGTACCAGGACGTGCAGCAGGCGAGCGCCCTGGTGGTGTGGCGCCCGAAGCGCGGCGAGTAGCCGAGCAGGCGACGTGAGGCCCCCTCCACAGCTGTGGAGGGGGCCTCACGCGTGTCCGGCCCCCGTCTACGGGATCAGTTCGCCCACGATGTCGCCGACCGTCTCCCACCAGGGCGCGGCCCCCGTCCCGAACGCGGCGGCGAGTGCCGTGCCGAGGGCGTGGTCGAGCGGGGTGAGGTCCGCGCCGGAGGCCCAGTCGGCGTCCACCCGGCCGTCGCCCGCTGACTCCAGGGTGCCGAGTACCCGCCCGTCACGGCTGAGCCGGCTGTCGACGTGGGAGCAGGGCATGAGCCGGTAGCGGACGCCGGCGACCCGGGCGTCCACGCGGTACGAGGAGCGCAGCAGCCGTCCGCGCGCGGGCCGGATCGTGGCGGGCTCCCCGTCGGCGCTGAGGGCCAGCAGGGCGGCCTTGCGGGTGCCGATGGGGGTGTGGGCGTCCGGGGCGGTGCCGGGGGCCCGTACGAGCTCCACGGTGGGCAGGCCGTGGCCGGACACCCGGAGGGTTCCCGCGGGCCCGTCGAGATCGATCTGTGTGTACACGGTGGTCAGACGTCGTCCTGCTGCAGAATGCCTGACTGGGCGATGAGGTAACCGAGCTGGGCCCGGCTCCCGCTGCCGAGGGCGGCGGCCAGTTTGGCGATGTGGGCGCGGCAGGTGCGGACGTTCATGCCGAGGCGGCGGGCGATGGCCTCGTCGACGTGGCCCTCGACGAGGAGCCGGGCGATGGTCCGCTGGACGCCGCCGATGCCGTCGGTCTTGATGTCGTACGGAATCTCCTCCCGGATCGGCACCGCGAGCTGCCAGAACTGGTCGAAGACGCCGCCGAGGTAGGCGACCAGGCCCGGGTGGCGCAGTTCCAGGGCGACCTGGCGGTCGCTGCGGGCCGGGATGAAGGCGACCTCGCGGTCGACGATGATCAGCCGGTCGATGATCTCTTCGAGGGTCCTGACCTGGACCTCGGGGCCGACGTGCTCCAGGTAGGTCAGGGTGAGTTCGGTGTGGCGGGCCGTGTGCTGGTAGAGCGTGCGCATGCTGATGCCGCGGCCGAGGAGCGGCGAGACGCGGTCGAGGGCCTCCGTCAGGGCCTGTGCGGGGCGCCCGCCGCCGGGCTGCACGGTGAGCAGTTCCTGGCGGCAGTTGGCGACGACCCGGTCGAGGGTCGAGTTGATGCGGTCGATGCCCTCGAGGACGGTGATGGCGTGGGTGGTGGGGGAGTCGTGGGCGCCGATGGCCATGAACGGCTCGAACGCGTCGGAGAGGGCGACGGTGCGCCGGCGGCGGTCGAGTATCTCCCGCTCGATCGGCTGGAGGAGCTGGGCGAGGGCCGCCGACGGAGGAACCGGACGGAGCCACCGGGCGTCGTCCGGGTCGGGGTGCAGCAGCGACAGATCGAGGAGGCAGGGGGCCTCGACAGTCTCTGACCGGGCTATTCGTCCGGTCCGCAGGGCGGATGCGTACAGCTCGGAGCCGGCTTTGCAGAGCTCGGCATGCGAATGAGGGTGACCTGTCTCGTCCGCTTCTTTCCGCATATGTACACCCCCAGGCTCCTGCATCTCAGGAACATGATGCCTGGGTTTGGTGGTGCAGGTGCAGAGAGTAAGCCATCGTCTTAGTCGCGGGGGTTGGTAAAGAGACGTTGCCTTCAAGTGAGGTTGTTCGGTGATGATGAAGAAGCTCATACGCGCGGTGGCCGGACTCGCTCTTGTCGCGGCCGCAGCGGTGGGGGCCGTGGGCGTGACCCAGGACCCCGGTTGGCACACCGCGCCGGCCGAGGTGCAGGCCGCTCCGCTCGACCCGGGCTGGAGCGTGGCCCCCGCCGCGCAGCTCGCCGACCCGGGCTGGAGTGTGGCCCCCGCGGAGGATCCCGGCTGGAGCGTGGCCCCCGCGCAGGATCCCGGCTGGAGCTAGAGGGGCGCATGAACGTACCCGATGACCCCAGGTTCCGCCGGGAGATGGCCTCGGCCTATCGCTCCGGCTGGCACTTCGTCGATCTCGCCACGGCCATCCCCCATCGTGGCGACTCGCTGAAGGTATCCCTCTTCGGGGAGCCGATCGTCGTGGCACGCGAGCAGGACGAGGACGTCCGCGCCTACCGCTGCCTCCGACGTCCCCGGGGCGCCCCACAGCCCATCCGCTGTGCCATCCGGTACGGCATGATCTTCGTCAACCTCGACCAGCGGGACCACCAGCTGATCGAACCCGAGACCATCACCGCCACCCCCCCGCAGTGCCTGAGCGATTCCCCCGTCGTTGTAGATCGCTCAGGCACTTCCCCCACACAGCGGCGCCATCGCGGACCTGAAACGCGATGGTGCCGCTGTGCGTTCGCCGTCGCTCCCCCAGGGTGTCCCGCGCGTCAGGCGCGGCCCATCGCCCGGGTGAGGGCGATCTCGATGACGACCCGGTCCGGGTTCGGGGCCGGCGTACGTCCGTAGCGGTCCGCGTAGCGCCCGACGGCGTCCGCGACGACCTCCTCCTCCGTCCGGATGCGGGCGATGCCCTCCAGGGTGGCCCAGCGCCCCTTGTCGACCTGGCAGACCGCGACCCGCGCCCCGTCCGCGCCCGCCGCCAGGACGTTGGCGACCTTCCGGCTGTGCTTGTTGGTGATCACGCGCGCGTACCCCTGCTCGGGGTCGTACGTGACGCCGACCGCGACGACGTGCGGCGTGCCGTCCGGGCGCGGGGTGGTCAGGGTGCACATGTGGTACTCGCGCCAGAAGCTGAGGTACGAGTCGGAGGGGTTCCTGGGGTCTGTGGCCATGCCCGGAAACTACCCGGGGCCGAGCCCTCCCCGACACCTTGAGCCGCACCGACTCAACTTTGTGTACTCTGGAGGAGTCATAAGGAGAAGACCACCCACGACGTCCGAGGAGGAGCACCGCACGTGGACGCCGAACTGACCAACAGGAGCCGGGACGCGATCAACGCGGCGAGCAGCCGCGCCGTGTCCGAAGGGCACGCGGACCTGACCCCCGCCCACCTTCTCCTGGCACTTCTCGCGGGTCAGGAGAACGAGAACATCACCGACCTGCTCGCCGCCGTCGAGGCCGACCAGGCGGCCGTACGCGCGGGTGCGGAGCGACTGCTCGCCGCCCTGCCGAGCGTCACCGGGTCCACGGTCGCGCCCCCACAGCCCACCCGCGACTTCCTCGCGGTGATCGCCGACGCCGACCGGCAGGCCAAGGAGCTCGGCGACGACTACCTGTCCACCGAGCACCTCCTCATCGGGATCGCGGCCAAGGGCGGCCAGGCCGGTGAGATCCTCGGCAAGCAGGGCGCGAGCGCACCGAAGCTGCTCGACGCCTTCGAGAAGAGCAGGGGAGGACGCCGGGTGACCACACCCGACCCGGAGGGTCAGTACAAGGCACTGGAGAAGTTCGGCACGGACTTCACCGCCGCCGCGCGCGAGGGCAAGCTCGACCCGGTCATCGGCCGGGACCACGAGATCCGGCGCGTCGTCCAGGTGCTGTCCCGCCGCACCAAGAACAACCCCGTCCTCATCGGCGAGCCCGGCGTCGGCAAGACCGCCGTCGTCGAGGGCCTCGCCCAGCGGATCGTCAAGGGCGACGTCCCCGAGTCGCTGAAGAACAAGCGGCTCGTCTCGCTCGACCTCGGCGCGATGGTCGCCGGAGCCAAGTACCGCGGCGAGTTCGAGGAGCGCCTCAAGACCGTCCTCTCCGAGATCAAGGAGAGCGACGGCCAGATCATCACCTTCATCGACGAGCTGCACACGGTCGTCGGCGCGGGCGCCGGCGGCGACTCCGCCATGGACGCGGGCAACATGCTCAAGCCCATGCTGGCCCGCGGCGAGCTGCGCATGGTCGGCGCGACCACCCTCGACGAGTACCGCGAGCGGATCGAGAAGGACCCCGCCCTGGAGCGCCGCTTCCAGCAGGTCCTGGTCGCCGAGCCGACCGTCGAGGACACCATCGCGATCCTCCGCGGCCTCAAGGGCCGGTACGAGGCCCACCACAAGGTGCAGATCAACGACTCCGCCCTGGTGGCCGCCGCGACCCTCTCCGACCGGTACATCACCTCCCGTTTCCTCCCCGACAAGGCCATCGACCTCGTCGACGAGGCCGCGTCCCGGCTCCGTATGGAGATCGACTCCTCGCCCGTCGAGATCGACGAGCTCCAGCGGTCCGTCGACCGCCTCCGCATGGAGGAGCTGGCCCTCAAGAACGAGACGGACCCGGCGAGCAGGCAGCGCCTGGAGAAACTGCGCCGCGACCTCGCCGACCGCGAGGAGGAGCTGCGCGGCCTCACCGCCCGCTGGGAGAAGGAGAAGCAGTCCCTCAACCGGGTCGGCGAACTGAAGGAACGTCTCGACGAGACCCGCGGCCGGGCCGAGCGCGCCCAGCGCGACGGCGACTTCGACACCGCCTCCAAGCTGCTGTACGGGGAGATCCCGGCCCTGGAGCGGGAGCTGGAGGAGGCGAGCGAGGCCGAGGCCCAGCAGGAGTCCAGCAAGGACACGATGGTCAAGGAGGAGGTCGGCCCCGACGACATCGCGGACGTGGTCGGCGCCTGGACCGGCATCCCCGCAGGACGCCTCCTGGAGGGCGAGACGCAGAAGCTGCTCCGGATGGAGGACGAGCTCGGCAAGCGGCTGATCGGCCAGTCCGAGGCCGTGCAGGCGGTCTCCGACGCCGTGCGCAGGACCCGCGCGGGCATCGCCGACCCCGACCGGCCCACCGGTTCCTTCCTCTTCCTCGGCCCGACCGGTGTCGGCAAGACCGAGCTGGCGAAGGCGCTCGCGGACTTCCTCTTCGACGACGAGCGGGCCATGATCCGCATCGACATGTCGGAGTACGGCGAGAAGCACAGCGTCGCCCGCCTGGTCGGCGCGCCTCCCGGCTACGTCGGCTACGAGGAGGGCGGCCAGCTCACGGAGGCGGTCCGCCGCCGCCCGTACAGCGTGGTGCTGCTCGACGAGGTGGAGAAGGCCCACCCGGAGGTCTTCGACATCCTGCTCCAGGTCCTCGACGACGGCCGCCTCACCGACGGCCAGGGCCGGACGGTGGATTTCCGCAACACCATCCTGATCCTGACGTCGAACCTCGGCAGCCAGTACCTGGTCGAGCCGCTGACCCCGGAGGACGTCAAGAAGCAGCAGGTCCTGGAGGTCGTCAGGGCCAGTTTCAAGCCGGAGTTCCTCAACCGGCTCGACGACCTGGTGGTCTTCTCGGCCCTCGACCGGGCCGAGCTGAGCCGGATCGCCCGGCTCCAGATCGACCGGCTCGCGAAGCGGCTCGCCGAGCGGCGGCTCACCCTGGACGTCACCCCGGCGGCCCTGGAGTGGCTCGCCGAGGAGGGCAACGACCCCGCCTACGGTGCCCGGCCGCTGCGCCGTCTGATCCAGACGGCGATCGGCGACCGGCTCGCGAAGGAGATCCTCGCGGGCGAGATCGTGGACGGCGACACGGTCAGGGTGGACCGTTTCGAGGACGGCCTGATCGTGGGACCGGCCAGGTAGCCCCCTTTTCTCCCCCATGTGCACGAGTTCTTGTCAGCCCGCAGCGGATCGCGGGAGGTGGGACTTGCCACGTACCGCCCGGCATGGGGGAGGATGGCGAGCATCCGTACGAAGGGAAATACACGGTGAGCATCGACCCGTCCTCGATTCCGAATTTCGGGGGCCAGCCCCAGCCTCAGGCCGCAGGACCGGCGGGCCCCGTCGTCCCCGACCAGGACCTCGTCAAGCAGCTCCTCGACCAGATGGAACTGAAGTACGTCATCGACGACGAGGGTGACCTCGCGGCGCCGTGGGAGGAATTCCGCACGTACTTCATGTTCCGCGGTGAGGACGAGCAGCAGGTCTTCTCGGTGCGGACGTTCTACGACCGCCCGCACTCCGCCGACGACCGCGCCAAGGTCCTCGACGCGATCGACGACTGGAACCGCCGCACCCTGTGGCCCAAGGTCTACACGCACCTGCACGAGGAGGAGGACGGCTCCGCCACCCTCCGTCTCATCGGTGAGGCCCAGATGCTGATCGGCACCGGCGTCGCCCTGGAGCACTTCGTGTCCTCCACGGTCAGCTGGGTCCGCGCCTCCATCGAGTTCGACAAGTGGGTCGTCGAGCAGTTCGGCCTGGAGACCCCCGAGCAGAAGGCGGGCGACGAGGAGGCCTGAGCCACCTCGTCCGCACCGTCACGAGAGCCCGGCCCCCCTTCCGAGGGGGCGCCGGGCTCTCGTGTCGTTCCGGGGGCGCCCTCAGGCCAGCCGCTTGAGCCGGGAGACGGCCTCCTCCAGGACCTCGGTCTTCTTGCAGAAGGCGAAGCGGACGAAGGGCGCGCCGGCCTCGCGGTGGTCGTAGAAGACGGCGTTCGGGATGGCGACGACCCCGGCGCGCTCCGGCAGCGACCGGCAGAAGGCGAAGCCGTCCTCGTCGCCGAGCGGCCGGATGTCGGTGGTGACGAAGTAGGTGCCCGCCGGCCGGTAGACCTCGAAGCCCGCCTGCGCGAGGCCCTCGCTCAGCAGGTCCCGCTTGGCCTGGAGGTCGGCGCGGAGGGTGTCGAAGTACGTGGCGGGGAGGCGGAGCGCCTCGGCGATCGCGTACTGGAACGGCCCCGAGGACACGTACGTGAGGAACTGCTTGGCCGAGCGGACGGCGGAGGTCAGCTCGGGGCTCGCGGTGATCCAGCCGACCTTCCAGCCGGTGAACGAGAAGGTCTTGCCGGCGGAGCCGATGGTGACCGTGCGCTCCCGCATGCCGGGGAGGCTCGCGATCGGCACGTGTTCGGCGCCGTCGAAGACCAGGTGCTCGTAGACCTCGTCGGTGACGACGAGCAGGTCCCGCTCGATCGCGAGTTCGGCGACGGCGGTCAGTTCCGCCCGGGTGAGGACGGTGCCGGTGGGGTTGTGCGGGGTGTTGAGGAGGATGAGGCGGGTCCGGTCGGTGACGGCGGCGCGCAGCTCGTCCAGGTCGAGGACGTAGGCGCCCTCGTGGGGGCGGAGGGTGACGGGGACCCTGGTCCCGCCGGCCATCGCCACGCAGGCGGCGTACGAGTCGTAGTACGGCTCCAGGGCGACGACCTCGTCGCCCGGCTCGACCAGGGCGAGCAGGGCCGCGGCGATGGCCTCGGTGGCGCCCGCGGTGACGAGGACCTCGGTGTCCGGGTCGTACGCGAGGCCGTACCGGTCCCGCTGGTGGTCGGCGACGGCCGAGCGCAGCTCGGGGACGCCGGGGCCCGGTGGGTACTGGTTGCCGCGGCCGTCCCGCAGCGCGCGGACCGCGGCCTCCCGGATCTCCTCGGGGCCGTCGGTGTCGGGGAAACCCTGGCCGAGGTTGATCGCCCCGGTCCTGGCGGCGAGCGCGGACATCTCGGCGAAGATGGTCGTCCCGAACTCGGCGAGGCGGCGGTTGAGCGGCGGTCGTGTCATGACGGCCATCCTGGAGCCAAGCGCATCGGGGAGCCAAGCCCATCCCGGAGCCGAACCCATCCCGGAGCCAAGCTCTGGAGTTGCTCAAGTGCGCTTTGGCGCGCGGGCGTGGCGGGGATCGCCCTGGCATGAACATCGCACTCTTCATCCTCGGGATCGCGTTGGTGATCGCGGTCGTGGTGTCGGTCGTCGCGTACTCGCTCAGGGGAACGGCGCGGGTGAGCCGGGGCGGCGACAGCTGGTGGGCCGGGACGGACTCGTCGTCGTCCTCCTCCTCGTCCACCACCTCCTGCTCGTCGTCCTCGTCCTCCTCGGACTCCTCTTCCACGTCCTCGTGTTCGAGCTCCTCCTCCTGCTCGTCGTCGTCGAGCTGCTCCAGCTCCTCGTCCTCGTGCAGCTGAAGCTCTGGACTCGCTCAAGTCGGCTTTGACGGGATGTCGGACCGGGCATCCCCCTCGCACAGAAGAACGGGGGTAGTACAGATGGAAATCTTCATCGTCTTCATGGGGGCGGTCATCCTCATCGGCCTGGTCTCCACCGTCCTCCGCCTCACCGGTATCGGCGGGCGTCGCGGCGGGCACCGCGGAGGGCATCGCGGCGGGCGGAGCAGCGGCCGCAGCTGGGCCGACGGCGGTGGCGGCGGGGGCTGTGGCGGGGGCGGCAGCTCCTGCAGCTCCGGTTCCAGCTGTGGGGGTGGCGGCTGTGGGGGCGGTAGCTGAGCACATGCCGTGGGCAGTTCGCGCGTACTTGTCGATCGATTCTGATTGAACAATTGAACTGTGGGGTCCCCGAAGGGGTTGGAAAACACAGCAAGTTGGGTAAAAGCGCTGCGAGTCGTCCGGCGTCCGTGGTTCTCTCGCTCCTGACAGAGACAGCCCTCGGACCGTGTGTGGACCCGAGCCGGCGATTCCCCACTCCCGTTGAACCCTTCACCGGGGCGCCCCCGGCCCACCCGTCAAACCGTGTTTGCGGAGCCGACCCATGCTCACCACCCTGAAAACCTCCTACACCGACACGCGCGCGGCCGATCTGGCCTGGGCCCTGGGGCGCGACCCGCTCCCTGCCCTCGCCGTGCTCGACCTCGAACTCGCAGGTGCGAGCCTCCAGTTGAGGCTGCTCGGCGCCTCCCACCAGGTTCTCCTGGAGGAGGAGGGCCGCAGTTGCTCGGAGACCGTCGCATGCATGCCCGGCAGCAGTACCCCGCTCCCGCTCGGCGTCTCCAAGCGCGTCGGCGAATGGGAATACGAATTCGCCGCACGCGTCGAGACGCTCTCGCACGGCTCCTTCGCGGGCCGTGCGCAGGAGTTGCTCGCACTCGTCGCGGACCACCCCAACGGACTCGCGGGGACCTTCCCCGGCTCCCCGCACGCCTTCACGGCGATGCTGGCGCAGCGCCACGAGGGCCAGGTGCGCTGGCGCACCTGGCACGCCTACCCCCAGGAAGGGCAGTTGGTGGTCACCAGGACACGTATCGGCGCACGTATGCCCGCAACGCTCTGATGCGCCCTCCCGGAGCCTCAGGTGCACTCGTGTGGGTGACAAGGGGTGGGCGGGCCGTGACGTAGCGTTACGTTCATGATCGAGCCGACCGTGACCATGCCACCCAAGAGGGTCCGGCGGGCGCCCGTGCGGCGGTCCGAGCCGCCGCGCGGCACGACGGTGCGGTTCCCGGTGCTCGCCGTGGTCTTCGTCTGCGCCGCCTGCGGTCTGGTGTACGAACTCGAACTGGTCGCGCTCGCCTCCTACCTGATCGGCGACTCGGTCACCCAGGCCTCCGTCGTGCTCTCCGTGATGGTCTTCGCCATGGGCGTGGGCTCACTCCTCGCCAAGCGGCTGCGCTGCCGTGCCGCCGTCGGCTTCGGCCTGGTCGAGGCCGGGCTCGCGCTCATCGGCGGCTGCTCGGCGATGGTGCTGTACGCGGCCTTCGCCTGGCTCGGCGAATCGCGGTACGTCGTCGTGGCGTTCTCGCTCGCCATCGGGGTGCTCATCGGCGCGGAGATCCCCCTCCTGATGGCGCTCATACAGCGGGCCACCGGGCCCGCGGGCGCGGGTTCCGGTTCCGCTTCCCGTTCCGCTTCCCGTGCGGGCGGCTCCGCCCGCTCCGGCCGGCAGGCCCCGCTCGGGGAGCGGGACGACGACGCAGCGGGGACGGTCGCCGACCTGTTCGCCGCCGACTACGTCGGCGCGCTGGTCGGCGGTCTCGCCTTCCCCTTCCTGCTGCTGCCCTGGCTCGGTCAGCTCACCGGCGCCCTCGTCACCGGCGCGGTGAACGTCGTGGCGGGCGGCGGCCTCGTCCTCTGGGTGTTCCGCCGCGACCTGACCGCCCGCTCCCGGGCCCTGCTCGTGGCCGCGAACGTGTCGGTCCTCGCCGTCCTCGCCACGGCGACGATGCTCGTCGACGACTTCGAAGCGGCGGCGCGCCGTGCCGTGTACGGGGAGCGGGTGCGGGTCGCCGTCCAGACCGAGCTCCAGGAGGTGGTGGTGACGGGAGGCCCCGAGGGCCCGCCCGACCTGTTCCTCGACGGGCGCCTCCGGGTCGCGGGACAGGACGAGTACCGCTACCACGAGGCCCTCGTCCACCCCGCGATGAACGGCCCGCACGCGCGCGTCCTGATCGTCGGGGGCGGGGACGGCATGGCCGCCCGCGAAGTGCTGCGCTACCCGGGGGCCCGCGCCGTCACCGTCGTCGAACTCGACCCCGGGGTCGTCCGCCTCGCCCGTACGGACCCGGCGCTCGCCACGCTCAACGCACAGGCGTTCAGGGACCCACGCGTCCGGGTGGTCCACGCGGACGCGTTCCACTGGCTCAGGGGCGCCACGTCGCAGGTGCAGGAACGGTACGACGTGGTGATCTCCGATCTGCCCGACCCCGGAATCACCCCCAGCACCAAGCTGTACTCACAGGAGTTCTACGGACTCGTGGCCCGGGTCCTCGCCCCCTCCGGACGGTTCGCCGTGCACGCCGGGTCCGTCGCCGACCGGCCGCGCACCTACTGGACCGTCGACGCCACCCTGCGCGCGGCCGGCTTCGCGACCCGCCCGTACAGCGCGAGCGGCCGCACCCCGGGCTTCGCCGCGGGGCCCGACCGCGCCGACCGCTCCGGCGGTGCGGGGCAGGGGCCCGCCGACTGGGGGTTCCTCCTCGCAGTCCCGGGCGGCCGGCCCCCCGCCCTCGGCCTCGCCGCGGACGCGCCCCGGCTGCGCTCGCTCGGCGAAGGGACCCTGGAGGCCGCGGCGCGCCGCGCCGAGCGCGGCCGGGGCGACGAGCTGCCGCCCTCGACCCTGGTGCACCCGCGGTACGGCGGCTGAGGCGGACGGCCGGCCGGGGCGGGCCGGTGCCGAACAGGCGACGCCGCGCCTCGGCCTGAGTAGGCTCGGCTTCCATGGAGCATGAGGTGTTCGTTCCCGTTTCGGCCGAGGTCCTGCGCGCGACGCTCACGGACCCTGGCCGGGTGGTGCGCTGCGTACCCGGCCTCCAGCGGGACGCGGACGCGGAGGCGGGCCCCCTCGCGGGCCGGCTCAAGGTGCGGGTCGGCGGCAACACCATCACCTACCGGGGCGCCCTGAAGGTCGTCGAGCGGGACGGTGCCATCACCTACGAGGGCCAGGGCAGCGAGGCCCGGGGCAAGGGCTCGGCGGAGTTGTCGCTCACCGTCGTCCTCACTCCGGTGGCCGAGGGCACGAGCCTGAGCTTCACCGGCGCCCTCACCGCGACCGGCCGCCTCGCCGAGGCGCCGGAAGAGGCACGGTCGTCGGCGGGCACACGGCTCCTCGACAAGTTCGTGGAGGCCCTGGCCGACCTGGCGGAGGCAGAGGCGGCGGCTGACACCGAAGCCGAGCCGGGGCCCGAGACCGACCCCGAGACCGAGACCGACGACGACGGGGTCGACGACGGCGTGGAGGAGCCCCGCCGCGGTTCCCTCTTCGACGCGCCCGTCCCGCCGCCCTCCCTCGATCCCCTCCAGGACGAGGACGAGGACGAGGACGTGACCGCGGGCGGCCTGGGCGAGGGACTGGGCGACATCCCCATCGCGTTCCCCGCCCCGCAGCCCGCCGTCGAGGCCGCCCACGCCCGCCGGACGATGATCGGGCGGAGCGCCGAGGAGGTCGACCACGCCCCGCCGCGCGGCCGGTACGCCCCCGTTCCCGCCCCCGAGGCGTCGAGCGCCGGTGCCACCCTCCGCTGGATCGCGCCGGCCGCCGCCCTCGCGCTCGCCTCCGCCGTCGTCGTCGGCAGGGCGCTGCGCCGCCGCCGCTGACCGTGCCCTCGCAGGTGCCCCCGAACGTGCTCCGCGGGGCCGGGGGCGTTCGGGGGGCCGCACGATTAAGGTCGGGGCGTGAGCATGCAGACGCGACTGACGGCGGGCGACGCCGAGTTGACCATCAGCCCCGAGAACGGCTGCCGGATCGAGAGCCTGCGGATCGGCGGCACCGAGCTGCTGCGCCAGGGTGAACGGTTCGGGAGCTTCCCGATGGTGCCCTGGTGCGGGCGCACCGAGAACGGCATCTTCCGCAACGGGGCCACCACCCACCAGCTGCCGGTCAACGCGGCCCCGCACGCCATCCACGGCACCGTCCGGGACGTTCCGTGGAAGACCGCCCGGGTCTCGGCGACCGAGGCCGTCTTCACCTGCGAGCTCGGGGACCCGTGGCCGTACACCGGCAAGGTCACCCAGGTCTTCGAGCTGGCCGAGGACTCCCTCACCCTCCGCTTCGGGGTGGAGACGTACGACGCGTCCTTCCCGGCGCAGGCCGGCTGGCACCCCTGGTTCCTGCGGAACCTCGGCAAGGGCGGTCAGGACGTGCGGCTCGACTTCACCGCCGCCTGGCAGGAGGAGCGCGGCGACGACCACCTCCCCACCGGCCGCCGGATCGACCCTCTGCCCGGCCCCTGGGACGACTGCTTCGGCATGCCCGACGGCGTCGACGTCACCCTCACCTGGCCGGAGGAGCTGGAGCTGAAGGTCGCCGGCCGCACCGAGTGGGTCGTGATCTACGACGAGCCCGAGGAGGCCGTCTGCGTGGAGCCGCAGTCCGGCCCGCCGAACGGCCTCAACACCCACCCGCGCCTGGTCACCCCGATCGACCCGCTGGAGATCGAGTCCACCTGGAGCTGGCGGCGGCTCTGAGCGGACGCCGCCAGGCCCTGTCCCGCCGACAGGACCTAAGCTGCTGACCATGACTGACGTACGCGCTGAGCTGCTCCAGCAGATCAAGGACAAGGCCGTGGTGCACGGCAAGGTGACCCTCTCCTCGGGTCTGGAAGCCGACTACTACATCGACCTGCGCCGGATCACGCTGGACGGCGAGGCCGCGCCGATGGTCGGGCAGGTCATGCTCGACCTCACCGCCGATCTGGACTTCGACTGCGTCGGCGGCCTCACCCTGGGCGCCGACCCGGTCGCGACCTCGATGCTGCACGCCTCCGCCGCGCGGGGACAGCGCCTCGACGCCTTCGTGGTGCGGAAGGCGCAGAAGGCCCACGGCATGCAGCGCCGGATCGAGGGCACGGACGTCAAGGGCCGTCGCTGCCTCGTCGTCGAGGACACCTCGACCACCGGCGGTTCGCCGCTGACCGCGGTCGAGGCCGTCCGTGAGGCCGGCGGCGAGGTCGTCGCCGTGGCCACGATCGTGGACCGGGGCGCCGCCGACGCCATCGCCGGGGCGGGGCTGACGTACCTCACCGGCTACCAGCTGACCGATCTCGAACTGGCGTAACCGCCGCGAAGTCGTGACTTAGGTCCCGGACCCCGGAGAGAACGGTCCTGACCTGCATTTTTGACTAGGGGCGGGGGGGGTGTTTTTTGAAAAAACCCCCCCCCCCCCACCCCCCCGCCGGCCCCCCCGGGGGCCGGGAAGGAGGGGGGGGGGGTTTTTTCACGAAAAACCCCCCGCCCCTAGTCAAAAATGCAGGTCAGGACCGTTCTCTCCGGGGTCCCCTACCCGGCCATCAACGTGACTTCGTCCCAGACCCTGCACGCCGCCCTGCGCGGCTTCGCTGAGGCCGAGAGCGACGGCATCATCCAGATCTCGACCGGCGGAGCCGAGTTCCTGGGCGGCCAGTACAACAAGGACATGGTCACGGGCGCCGTTGCCCTGGCCGAGTTCGCGCACATCGTCGCCGCGAAGTACGACATCACGGTCGCGCTGCACACCGACCACTGCCCGAAGGACAAGCTGGACGGCTACGTCCGCCCGCTGCTCGAGGTCTCCGCCGAGCGCGTCAAGGCCGGCCGCAACCCGCTGTTCCAGTCGCACATGTGGGACGGTTCCGCCGAGACCCTCGCAGACAACCTGGCCATCGGCCAGGAGCTGCTCGCGAAGGCCGCCGCCGCCAAGATCATCCTTGAGGTCGAGATCACCCCGACCGGCGGCGAGGAGGACGGCGTCAGCCACGAGATCAACGACGAGCTGTACACCACCGTCGACGACGCCCTCCGCACCGCCGAGGCCCTCGGCCTGGGCGAGAAGGGCCGCTACCTGCTCGCCGCCTCCTTCGGCAACGTGCACGGCGTCTACAAGCCGGGCAACGTCGTGCTCCGCCCCGAGCTGCTCAAGGACCTCCAGGCGGGCGTCGCCGAGAAGTACGGCAAGGCGTCCCCGTTCGACTTCGTCTTCCACGGCGGCTCGGGCTCCACGGCGGAGGAGATCGCCACCGCGCTGGAGAACGGCGTCGTGAAGATGAACCTCGACACCGACACCCAGTACGCCTTCACGCGTCCGGTGGCGAACCACATGTTCAAGAACTACGACGGCGTCCTGAAGGTCGACGGCGAGGTCGGCATCAAGTCGACCTACGACCCGCGCACCTGGGGCAAGCTGGCCGAGGCCGGCATGGCCGTCCGCGTGACCGAGGCGTGCGCGGCGCTGCGCTCGACCGGCACGAAGCTGAAGTAAGCACGGTGAGCGAAGGGCCCGGCACCCGTGGGGTGCCGGGCCCTTCGCGCGTCCACGGACAAGGGACGGGAAGGGCCTGATGTACGACTTCGACCGCGAGATAGACCGGCACGGAACCTGGTCGGTGCAGTGGGACGGGATCGCGGATCGCTTCGGCGTCCCCGATCTGCTGCCCTTCACCATCTCCGACATGGACTTCGCCTCCCCGCCGGAGGTGCTCGCCGCCCTGCGCGAGCGCGTCGACCACGGGGTGTTCGGCTACACCGACTGGCGGCTCGGCGAGTTCCGGGACGCGATCCGGCACTGGTACGCGAGCCGGTACGCCACCGAGATCGACCCCGAGTCCCTGGTGTACGCGCCCTCGGTGCTCAACCAACTCTCCCAGCTGTTGCGGATGTGGACGGAACCCGGCGACGGCGTCGTCGTGCACACCCCCACGTACGACGGCTTCCGCAAGGCCGTCACCGGACTCGGGCGCGAGCTGCGCGGCGTCCCGCTCGGGGACCTCGACGCCCTCGAACGGGAGCTGGCCCGGCCGGACAGCCGGATGCTGCTGCTCTGTTCCCCGCACAACCCGACCGGGCGGGTGTGGACGGAGGAGGAGCTCACCGCCTTCGCCCGGCTGGCCGAGCGCCATGGCGCGGCCGTCGTGAGCGACGAGATCCACGCCGACCTGACCACGGAAGGACACCGCCACATCCCGTGGACCCGGATCGCGGAGCCCGGCCGGGGCCGCCGCTGGGCCCTGGTCACCTCGGGCACGAAGGCCTTCAACTTCCCGGCGCTCTCCGGCTCGTACGGCCTGATCGGCGACCCCGACGAGCGCACGGCCTTCATCCGGCGGATGGAGACCGGAGAGGGGCTCGCCTCGCCCGCCGTCCTGTCCCTGACCGCGCACATCGCCGCGTACCGGCGGGGCGCGCCCTGGCTGGACGAGCTGCGCGGATACGTGGCGGGCACGATGGGCGTCATCCGGGAGCGCCTCGCGAAGGGCCTTCCCGAGGTCGACTGGGCTCCCCCGCAGGCCGGCTACCTGGCCTGGATCGACCTGCGGCCGCTCGGCATCGAGGAGACCCGGCTCCAGGAGGAGCTGGTGTCCGTGGAGAAGGTCGCGATCATGCCGGGAGGGGTGTACGGGACGCCCGGCTTCGTCCGGCTGAACGTCGGCTGCCCGCGGGAGAAGGCCGAGCGCGGGGTGGACGCGCTGGTCCGGGCGGCGAACCGGCTGCGCCGCGACTGACCGGGCGGGCGCCCCGGGGACGGGCGGGCCACGGGAGGGCGACCGCCCGTCTCCGCAGCGGCTGCCGACCGGGAGCCCAGCGGCGGGCCGTCGGCGGCTTGGTCTACTCTGCGCTGACCGAGCCCCGATTCCGTGGGCCGGAGACCATGTTTTCTGGGGGGTCTCTTCATCGTGCGCAAGCGCACTCTCTCGGCCGCGACCTCGTTCGCGGTCCTCGTCAGCTCCGCGGCGCTGGTCGCGGGCACGGCGGCGCCCGCCGCCGCCGATTCGGTCGTACCGCTGACCGTGAGCACCATCGGGGACATGGTGGTCGACGGCGTCCACCAGCGCCTGTACTTCAGCGACACGTACAACAACCGGGTCGTCGTCACCGACTTCGCGGGCAAGGTCGTCACGAACATCGCCGATCTGCCCTACGTCCGTGACCTCGACCTCTCCGCCGACTCGGGCACGCTGTACGCGGCCCTGGAGAACGCGGACAAGATCGTCGCCATCGACACGGTCCGGCTGGCCGTCACCACCGAGTACCCCACGGGCGAGGGCACCAAGCCGTCGACCGTCGCGGCCGCCGCCGACCGGATCTGGTTCGGCTACGGCGAGAACTGGGACGCGGAGCTGGGGTCCGTCGATCTGACCACGGCCACGCCGAGCGTGTCTCTGGCCCTCACGACGGGCGCTGACTGGTCGCATCCGCCCACGCTCCGCACCGACCCGGCGGCGCCGGACACGCTCGTCGCCGCCGACGGCACCATCAGCTCGGGCCCGATCGTCGTGTACGACACCGGGTCGGGCACGCCGGTGGTCCGCGCGTCCACCCGGCGCGACGGGTTCGTGAAGGACATCGAGATCGCCCCCGACGGCAAGAGCGTCGTCGCGGCGGACCGGGTCACCTCGCTCACCCGGCTCAGCCTGACCGACCTCTCCGAGCAGGAACACTTCCCGGTGTCCTGGAACGCGGAGCAGGTGGCCGTCGCCCCGGACGGCACCGTGGCCGGCGGGACGTGGGACCGTGACGACGTCGGCGACCTCTTCGTCTTCGCGGGCGGCTCCGCGACCCCGCCGAGCGTCCGGGACACGCAGGCCTGGCTGGCGTACGGCCGGATGGAGTGGGCGCCCGACAGCACCCGGCTGTTCGTCCCGGTGCAGGAGCCGGGCCAGTCGGCGTACACGCTGCGGACCTACACGTCGCCCAAGCTCCACACCGTCTCCGTGACGGTGAAGGCCCCGGCCACCGCGCCGATCAACAAGCCGCTGACCGTGTCGGGCTCGATCGCCTCCACGCTGCCGCTGCCGACCGGCACTCCGCTCACCGTGACGCGGTTCGACGCCGAGAACCCGGCCGGCAAGGCGCTCGGGACGCGGACGACGTCGAACGGCACGTTCTTCTCGTTCCCCGACACCCCGGCCGCGGCCGGGAAGGTCTCGTACCGGGTGGCGTACAGGGGCGACGCCAGGCACGCGTACTCCACCGGGACGGCCGTCGTGCAGGTGGCGCCCTTCCCGACCTACCTGACGCTGAACCAGAACCGTCGCACCGTCGACTACCGCACCGCCGTGACGTACACCGCCTCCCTCGGCTGGACCTACCGGAACCGGGTCGTGGAGATCTGGGCCGACCCGTACGGCTCTGAGCCCAAGCGGCTGCTCAAGCGCGGAACGGTCGACTCGGCGGGCAAGCTGTCGGTGACCATGACGATGACCCGCGACACCTGGGTGACCGCCGACTTCGCCGGTGACACCCGCTCGGGCAGGGCCCACGTCGGGTCCACCGTGTACACGCGGGCCGGTCTGACGACCGCCCTGTCCCGGCACTACAAGTGGTCGAAGATCGGCACCATCTGGTACCAGACGTACCACCAGACCACCGACCCGCTGGTCACCGCGTGGAACAACCCGTACCCGGGCCGCAAGACCCGGTACCAGGTCCAGGTCTGGTACGACGGCGCCTGGCGCACCGGCGGCGAGGAGTACGTCCCGCTGAGCAGCGGCGGCATGGCGTACATCGCGTTCGACGGCGACGGAGCGGCCGGCGTCCGCGCCCGGGTCCGCACGTCGTACGTGGACGGCACGTCCGGCGACACCGTGAACACGACGGTCCACGGCGCGTGGAAGTACTTCACCTTCACCCGCTGATCCGAACGACAGGCCCCAGGCCACCGCTGCCCCGTCCGCCGTCCCATTCCGGCGGGCGGGGCTCCGGCGTTCGCGGGACCATGCAGGCATGGGTGAGCAGGACGTACGGATGGCTTCAGGGACCGGGCGATGGATCTTGTTCACGACCGTCCTCGGGTCCGGGATGGCGCTGCTCGACTCGACCGTCGTCAACGTCGCCCTGCCGCACATCGGCGAGGACCTCGACGCCGACCTCGGCGCGCTCCAGTGGACGGTCAACGCCTACATGCTCACCCTGGCGGGGCTGATCCTGCTCGGCGGGTCGCTCGGCGACCGGTACGGCAGGCGGCGGGTCTTCGTGATCGGCGTCGTGTGGTTCGCGCTCGCCTCACTGCTGTGCGGGCTCGCGCCGAACGCCGGGGTCCTGATCGCCGCCCGCGCCCTCCAGGGCGTCGGCGGGGCGCTGCTCACGCCCGGGTCGCTCGCGCTGATCCAGGCGAGCTTCCACGCGGACGACCGGGCGAAGGCGGTCGGCCTCTGGTCCGGCTTCGGCGGGGTGGGCGCGGCGATCGGGCCGTTCGTGGGCGGCTGGCTGGTGGACGGGCCGGGCTGGCGGTGGGTCTTCTTCCTGAACGTGCCGCTCGCCGCCCTCTGCGTGCCGGTCGCCCTCCGGCACGTGCCGGAGTCGCGGGACGAGACCGCGCGGGGTCGCTTCGACGTCCTCGGCGCCTTCCTGGGCGCGGCGGCGCTCGGCTTCGTGACGTACGCGCTGATCGGTGAGGCCTGGTGGGCGGGGGCGGCGGGGCTCGTCGTCGGGGCCGGTTTCGTGGCGGTGGAGCGGCGGCGCCGCGAGTCGGCGATGGTGCCGCCGTCGATCTTCGCGTCCCGGACCTTCACGGCGGTCAACCTGGTGACCCTGTGCGTGTACGCGGCTTTCGGCGGCTTCTTCTTCCTGGCGGCCCTCCAGCTCCAGGTGGTGTCCGGCTACTCGGCCCTCGGCGCCGGTACGGCCCTGCTGCCGACGACCGTCCTGATGCTGCTGCTCTCGGCGAAGTCCGGGGAGCTGGGGGAGCGGATCGGCCCCCGGATCCCGCTCACCGTGGGGCCGCTGCTGTGCGCCGCGGGCATGCTCCTGATGCTGCGGGTCGGCGAGGACGCCTCGTACGTACGGGACGTGCTGCCCGCCCTCCTGGTGCTCGGGCTCGGTATGACGGCCCTGGTCGCGCCGCTGACCGCGACCGTCCTGGCCTCGGTGGACGTGTCCAGGGCGGGTCTCGCGAGCGGCATCAACAACGCGGCGGCGCGGGCGGCCGGGCTGCTCGCGGTGGCCGCGCTGCCGTTGCTGGCCGGGATGGGGCCGGAGTCGTACCGCTCGGCGGAGGAGTTCGGGGAGACGTTCCGGCGGGCGATGCCGATGTGCGCGGGGATCCTGGTGGTCGGGGCGGTGCTGGCCTGGACGACGATGCGGACCCCGGCCGCGCGGGCGGACTGCCATCCCGAGTGCCGGGTGCACTGCGGGGTGACGTCGCCGCCGCTCGACCCGGGGGAGCGGGAGCGCCCGGGACCCGCGGGCTGAGGCAGACTGGGCCCATGGCCATGCATGAGAACCTCCTGGGGGGACCGGCCCCCACCCACCTGCCCGACGATCCGGGTCCGCGCGAGCTGCTCGCGAACGGTACGGCTCCGGCGGAGGTCGCCGGCAAGTACCCGACGTCCTCGCTCGCCTGGGCCCAGCTCGCCGACGACGCGTACGAGCGCGGCTCGGTCGTCGAGTCGTACGCCTACGCCCGTACCGGCTACCACCGCGGTCTCGACGCGCTGCGCCGCAACGGCTGGAAGGGCCACGGCCCCGTGCCGTGGGAGCACGAGCCGAACCGTGGCTTCCTCCGCGCCCTGCACGCGCTCGCCCGCGCGGCCGGCGAGATCGGCGAGAAGGACGAGTACGAGCGCTGCACCACCTTCCTGCGGGACTCCTCGGAGACGGCGGCCGAGACGCTCGGCTGACGTCTCCCGCCACCCTTCGACACCCTTTCCCCCGCGCGAGGGGGAAAGGGTGTTCGACGTGGCCGGTACGATCCCGGAGACGCAGGACCGAGGGGGGAGTCTGTCGTGGGCAAACGTGCCGTACCCGCAGGACGACGACGAACGAGGAAGAGGCGCAGGACCGGCCCCCGGCTCGTGCTGCCGACGCTGGCCCTGATGACGGTCGCGCTCGGCACCGGTGTCGCCCTCGCCCACTTCAACGGCCCGCCGGCGGACGCCCCGACGACGGCGGCCCCCTTGAGCCCGCAGGACCCGACGGCCGAGCCCCCGGTGACGACGACCGCCGCGCCCACGCCCCGGCCCACGACGGCGAAGCCGAAACCGAAACCGAAACCCACGCCGACGCCCACGCCGTCGCCGAAGCCGAAGGCCACCACCCCGAAGACCGCCACCGTCCCGCAGACCGGCGTCGGGACCTTCACCACCGCCCAGGCCTCCGGCGATCCGGTCGGCGACAGCGGCGTCCTGCGTCGCTACCGGGTCCAGGTCGAGGACGGCATCGATCTCTCGGCGCGCGACGCGGCCGTCGAGATCCAGCGGATCCTGGCCCATCCGCGCAGCTGGGCGGCGCACGACAGGGGCCGCTTCCAGCTGGTCTCGGAGAACGCGGACTTCGTCATCCGCATCGCCACCCCGGACACGGCGGACGCGCTCTGCGCCCGGCAGGGTCTGAACACCCGTGGTGAGCTGAACTGCGAGACCGTCGACGGCGTCGTGGTGAACCTCAAGCGGTGGATGCTCGGCTCGCCCACCTTCGCGGGGCCGCCCGCGGAGTACCGGCACCTGATCATCAACCACGAGGTCGGGCACGAGATCGGCATCCGGACGCACATGGGCTGCCCGGGTCCGGGCAAGCTCGCCCCCGCGATGATGCAGCAGATCAAGGGCCTCAACGGCTGTCGATCGAACGCGTATCCGTATGACGAAGACGGGATCTACATCACCGGCCCGATCGTGTCATGATGCGTTTGGGACGACGCGCGACGAAGCGTGCCTCCCGAGGGGACCGGGGCTCCCGTGCCACACGGAACGACGTGGACACGGTGGAGCAGACCGCTACCCGGTAGTTCGTATCGAGGAGACAGAAATGTCACCCACCCTCCCGGGTTCTCCCGATTCCGGAGCCGGTTCGGTCGACCCGAACCTCGACTTCGCGGGTACCACGCCGTACGAGGACTACGTCCAGGCGGACGTCCTCACCCACCTCCAGCACCTCCGCTCGGACGACCCCGGCGAGATGGTCTTCCTGGTCACCACCCAGGTCATGGAGCTGTGGTTCACGGTCATCGTCCACGAGTGGGAGACCGCGAGCCGCGCCCTGCGCGAGGACCGCGTCCCCGTCGCCATGGACGCGCTCAAGCGCTCCGTGCGCGAGCTGGAGGCCCTCAACCACTCCTGGCGGCCGCTTGCCCAGCTCACCCCCGCCCAGTTCAACGCCTACCGGGCCGCGCTCGGCGAGGGCTCCGGCTTCCAGTCCGCGATGTACCGGCGGATGGAGTTCCTGCTCGGCGAGAAGTCCGCGTCCATGCTCGTCCCGCACCGGGGCGCGCCCCGCGTCCACGCCGAGCTGGAGAAGGCGCTCCACGAGCCGAGCCTGTACGACGAGGTCCTCGCGCTCCTCGCCCGCCGCGGCCTGCCCGTGCCGCAGACGGTCCTCGGCCGTGACCTGGCGCAGCGGTACGAGCCCTCCTCCGAGGTCGAGGCGGTCTGGGCCGGGATCTACGCGGACGCCGACCAGAACAGCGAGCTCGTCCGGCTCGGCGAGGCCCTCAGCGACGTCGCCGAACTCGTCTGGCGATGGCGCAACGACCACCTGGTGGCGACCCGGCGCGCGATGGGCGCGAAGACCGGCACCGGCGGTTCGGCCGGTGTGGCCTGGCTGGAGAAGCGGGCCCAGAAGAACGTGTTCCCCGAGCTCTGGACGGCGCGCAGCCATGTCTGACCGCCTCGGAGACCGTCTCGGCGGCCGTGGCGACGGCCGGCTGAAGGACATGCTCAAGGACCGCCTCAAGGACCGCCGCGCGGACCGCCTCAAGGAACGGGCCCTGGAGCTCGACGCGGCCGACGGCCTCGCCGGGCACCGCGAGAAGTTCGCCCTCGACAAGGAGACCGTCTACCTCGACGGCAACTCCCTCGGCGCGCTTCCCGCCCACGTCCCCGCCCGCATGGCCGACGTCATCACCCGCCAGTGGGGCGAGCTGCGCATCCGCTCCTGGGACGAGTCCGGCTGGTGGACCGCGCCCGAGCGGATCGGCGACCGGATCGCGCCGATCGTCGGCGCCGCCCAGGGCCAGATCGTCGTCGGCGACTCGACCAGCGTGAACGTCTTCAAGGCGGTCGTCGCGGCAGCCCGCCTGAACGGCGACGACCGGGACGAGATCCTCGTCGACGCGACGACCTTTCCCACGGACGGGTACATCGCGGAGTCCGCGGCACGGATGACGGGCCACGAGATCGTGGCCTGCGACCCGGCCGACATGGCGGACGCGGTGAGCGACCGCACGGCGCTCGCGCTCGTCAACCACGTCGACTACCGCACCGGCCGGCTCCAGGACCTGCCCGGTCTCACCGCCGCGCTGCACGAGGCGGGCGCGCTCGCCGTCTGGGACCTGTGCCACAGCGCGGGCGCCCTGCCCGTCGGCCTGGACGCGCACGGCGTCGACCTGGCCGTCGGCTGCACGTACAAGTACCTGAACGGCGGCCCCGGTTCGCCCGCCTACCTGTACGTCGCCGAGCGCCACCAGGCCGCCTTCGACTCGCCCCTGCCGGGCTGGAACTCGCACACGGACCCGTTCGCGATGACCCCCGGCTACGAGGCGGCGTCCGGTGCGCTCCGCGGCCGGGTCGGGACGCCCGACATCCTCTCCATGCTGGCCCTCGAAGCGGCGCTCGACGTCTGGGACGGGGTCGCCATCGAGGACGTGCGCGCCAAGTCCCTCGCGCTCACGGACTTCTTCCTGGAGTGCGTACGGGCGTACGTGCCCGAGGGCCGCGTCGAGTCCGTGACGCCCGAGGAGCACGGCGAGCGCGGCAGCCAGGCGGCGCTGCGCTGCGCCGAGGCCCCGGCCGTGATGGCGGAGCTGATCCGGCGCGGGGTCGTCGGAGACCTGCGACGCCCGGACATCCTGCGGTTCGGCTTCACGCCGCTGTACGTCGGCTTCGCGGACGCGGAGCGCGCGGCGCGGACCCTCGCGGACGTCCTGACCGACCTGGCCTGAGGCCGTACGGTCCGATGATCGCCTGATCTGCGGGGGCCCCGGTACTGGTACCGTCCCCGCAGGTCAGGCCAATTCGGCCCCGTACCCGAGAGGTTGGAACAGCATGCCGGACCCCGCCGCGCGCGATGCCGCCGAAGAGGCGTCCGCCTTCTCGCACCCGGCCGTCGCCCCCGACGCCTCCGCCGCGTACGGCGACCACCCCGACCAGGTGATCGACTTCTACGCCCCGCGCGACGGCCGCACCCGGGTCCCGCTCGTCGTCGCCCTGCACGGCGGCGCCTGGCGGGCACCGTACGACCGCCGGCACCTGACCCCGTTCGTGGACTTCCTGGCCCGCCGGGGCTTCGCCGTGGCGAACGTCGAGTACCGGCGCGGCAGCGACATCCCCCGGCAGGGTGGCACGGCCCCGGTCGCCGGGCGCTGGCCGGAGACCTTCGACGACGTGGCCGCCGCGCTGGACGCCGTACCGGAACTGGCCGCGGCGCACCTGCCGCAGGCCGACACCGGCCGGATCGTGCTCACCGGCCACTCGGCGGGCGGCCACCTCGCCCTGTGGGCCGCCGCCCGGCACGTCCTCCCCGCCGGCTCCCCCTGGCGGCTCCCCGCCCCGCCCGCGCTGCGCGGGGTCGTCGCCCTCGCCCCGATCGCCCACTTCGCGACGGCGGTCGAACTCGGCGTGTGCGGCGGAGCGGTGACCGAACTCCTCGGCGGCGAGACCGAGTACGAGGCCCGTGCGGCCCACGCCGACCCGGCCGCCCTCCTCCCGACCGGCATCGCGACCACCGTCGTCCAGGGGCGCGAGGACGTCGTCGTCCCGCACACCGTCGCCGAGGCCTACGCGGAAGCGTCGGCGAAGGCGGGCGAGGAACCCGGCCTGACGCTCCTGGAAGGCATCGGCCACTTCCCCCTGATCGACCCGTCGGCGGACGCGTGCGCGGTCGTGGCGGAGGAGATCACCCAGCTGGCCTTCTAGGACTTCTAGTACTCAGGGGGGACCCCGCAGGATCCGCATCCAGCGGGACGACCGGGTCCCGCCGACGCCCGTACCGTGGTCGGGTGACCCAGACACAGTCCTCCGAGACGAGCCGCAGCCCCGAGTTCCGCCTGGTGCAGGTGGCCCTCGGGGGGCTGCGCCAGGAACTCTTCCACGACGCCTTCGCCTACCGGCCGCTGCCGCGCATGGACGTGAACAGCGGGCCGGTGCGGCGGCTGCCGAAGGGGATACGCGTCTACGCGGGGCTGCTCCCGCACGCGATCGTCTTCTTCCTCGCCTTCATCGTCTTCCTGCTGGGCACCGACCGGATCGACGGCGCCGTCGGCCCGCTCGGGCTCGTCTTCTCCTGCGTGCCGGCCGTCATCGTGCTCGCCACGCTGATCAGGCCGGTCTTCGCCTACTGGGCCTCGCTGTGCTCGACGCCCTTCCTCGCGTTCGTCGCTGGCAACTGGGGCGGCTGGCCCTGGCCGGAGAACATGTTCGCCGCCCACTTGGTGGTCCTCACCGTGGTCGCCGCCCGCACCGGGCCCCGTACCGCGGGCTGGATGTGGGCCGGAACGGCCGCCTACGCGCTCTTCGCCGAGATGTTCCTCGGGGTCGGGCACGGCTCCGACTCCCTCCCGCTGCTCTTCGTCTCCGCCCTCTCCCTCCTCACCGTCTCCATGATCCAGGTCCGCCGCCAGGCCACCCGCGAGGTCACCGCGCAGCAGACGGTCACCGCGCAGGAGATCTCCAAGCGGACCGTCCTGGAGGAGCGCACCACCATCGCCCGCGAGCTGCACGACGTCGTCGCCCACCACATGTCGGTGGTCGCCATCCAGGCGGAGGCCGCCCCGTACCGGGTGGAGAACCCGCCGCCGGAGCTGGAGCAGGCGTTCCGCACCATCCGGGAGAACGCGGTCGCCGCGCTGACCGAGCTGCGCCGCATCCTCGGCGTCGTACGGGCCGAGGACTACGAGGCGCCCGACGCCCCGCAGCCGACCCTCGCCGACCTGGACTCGCTCGTCCGCAACGTCACCGAGGCCGGGCTCGTCGTCGAGAAGACGGTGACCGGCGCCGTACGGGAGCTGCCGCAGGGCGTGGAGCTGTCCGCGTACCGGATCGTCCAGGAGGCCCTGTCGAACGTGCTGCGGCACGCACCGGGCGCGGCGGCGAAGGTCGAGGTCAGCTATGTCCTCGGCGGCCTCGGGCTGCGGATCGCCAACGGTCCGGCGCGCGGCCTCGTGAAGCCCTCGCCCGGCGCGGGGCACGGCATCACCGGCATGCGGGAGCGGGTGTCGATGCTGGGCGGGGACATGACGGCCGAGACGACGGACGACGGCGGCTACGAGGTGGCCGCGTTCATTCCTGTCAGCCGCGAGGAGTCCGCCGGCCGTGGGGAGTCCGCCGGCCGTGAGGAGAGCGCGGAATGAGCATCAAGGTGCTGATCGTCGACGACCAGATGATGGTCCGCGAGGGCTTCTCCGTGCTGCTCGGCGCGATGCCGGACATCGACGTCGTCGGGGAGGCCGTCAACGGCCGGGAGGCCGTCGCGCAGGTCGCCGCCCTCCGTCCCGACGTGGTCCTCATGGACATCCGGATGCCCGAGCTGAACGGCATCGACGCCACCCGGGAGATCGTCGCCGCCGACGCGGACGCGAAGGTGCTGGTCCTGACCACCTTCGACCTGGACGAGTACGTGTACCAGGCGCTGCGCGCCGGGGCCTCCGGCTTCCTGCTAAAGGACGCCTCGGCCCGGCAGCTCGCGGAGGGCGTGCGGGTGGTCGCGGCGGGCGAGGCGCTGCTCGCGCCGACCGTCACCCGGCGGCTGATCACCGAGTTCGCGAAGGCGCCGGCGGGCTCGCCGCGCCCGCCGGCGATGGCGCGGATCGGGGAGCTGACGGAACGGGAGACGGAGGTCCTCGTCCTCATCGCCCAGGGCCTGTCGAACGCGGAGATCGCCGACCATCTCGTCGTCGCCGAGTCCACGATCAAGACGCATGTGAGCCGGATCCTCGTGAAGCTGGCGCTGCGGGACCGGACGCAGGCGGCGGTGTTCGCGTACGAGGCGGGTCTGGTGCGGGTCGGGGGCTGACGGTCTCCACGGGGGGTAGCGTCCGCCCATGGACGCTGTTGACGCCGCCTTCGACCCCTGGTCCCCCGAGTTCGTCGCCGATCCCTACCCGGCGTACGCCGAGCTGCGCGCCACCGGCCGCGCCCACTGGTTCGCGCCGACCCGGCAGTGGCTGATCCCGCACTACGAGGACGTGTCGGCGCTCCTGCGGGACCGGCGGCTCGGCCGTACGTACACGCACCGCTTCACGCACGAGGAGTTCGGGCAGGAGCCGCCGGCCGCCGCGTACGAGCCCTTCCACACGCTGAACGACCACGGGCTGCTCGATCTTGAGGCGGCCGATCACGCGCGGATCCGGCGGCTCGTGTCGAAGGCGTTCACGCCGAGGACGGTGGAGAACCTGGCGCCGACGGTACGGCGGCTCGCCGCCGGCCTCGTCGGCGACCTGGTGTCGGCGGGCGGCGGCGACCTCCAGGCCGTGGTCGCGGAGCCGCTGCCGGTCGCGGTGATCGCGGAGATGCTCGGCGTGCCGGAGGAGGACGAGGAGCGGGGGCGGCTACGGCCCTGGTCGGCGGCGATCTGCGGGATGTTCGAGCTCAACCCGTCGGAGGCGACGGCCCGGCGGGCGGTGGAGGCGTCGATCGAGTTCTCGGACTACCTGAGGGAGTTGATCGCGCGTCGGCGCGGGGAACCGGGGAACGACCTGATCTCGTCCCTGATCGCGGTCGAGGAGCTGACCGAACAGGAGATGATCTCCACCTGTGTACTCCTCCTGAACGCGGGCCACGAGGCGACCGTGAACACGGCGGTCAACGGCTGGTGGACCCTGTTGAGGCAGGGCGTCCGGCCGGATCCCGAAAAGTTGTCCACAGCTGTGGAAGAACTTCTGCGCTACGACACCCCGCTCCAGATGTTCGAGCGCTGGGTCCTCGACGACATCGAACTCGACGGCGTCACCCTCCCGCGCGGCTCCGAGGTCGCCCTCCTCTTCGGCTCGGCCAACCGCGACCCCGCCCGCTTCGGTCCCACCGCCGACACCCTCGACCTGACCCGCGCCGACAACCCCCACGTCACCTTCGGCGCGGGCATCCACTACTGCCTGGGCGCCCCCTTGGCCCGCCTCGAACTCACCTCCCTCTTCGAGGAGTTGCTGAAGCAGGCGCCGACCCTGAAGCTCACGTCCGAGCCGACAAGAAAGCCGGGGTACGTGATCAGGGGCTTCGAGGAGCTCCTGGTGGAGATCTGAGAGCCGTCGAGCACCGCTTCGTAGAAGCCGGTTTCAGGTCAGCAGGTCGCGGCGGCGTAGCCTCGCCAGGCCCGTCGTGGTCAGGGTCATCGCCACGGTCGTCAGGAGCAGGATCGGGGGCCAGGTCGGCTCCGGGCCCGGGAGCTTCGGGAGGTGGGTGAAGGGGGAGAGGTTCAGGGCCGCCTGTGGGAGGTCGAGGGCCGGGCCGATCCAGCCGAGGGCCAGACACAGGCCCGCCACGCCCCACGCGGCGGTCGCGGCCTTCGGGGCGGCGCCCCAGAGGAGGACCGCGAGGCCCGCGAGGGTCCATACCGCCGGGAGTTGGGCGAGGGCCGCGCCCAGGATCGGGGCGGGGTCTCGGCCGTACGAGAGGGTCAGGCCGAGGCCGGCGAGGAGCAGGATCAGGGCCGAGCCGCCGAAGGCGATCACCAGGTGGCCGGCCGCCCAGCGGAGCCGTCCCAGGGCGTTCGCGAGGAGGGGTTCCGCCCGGCCGGAGGTCTCCTCGCCGTGTGCCCGCAGCACCGAGCCGACCGCGAAGAGGGCCGCGATCATGCCGAAGAGGGAGACCATCGTGGCCAGGAAGGCGTCGGTGAGGGCGCTCTGGCCGCCCATCCGTTCGAAGATCTCTCGGGCCTGTTCGTTGTCGCCCACCAGGTCCGCCGCGCCCTCGACCATCCCGCCGAAGACGAGCCCGCCGAGCAGGAAGCCCAGCGACCAGCCGAGCAGCGCGCCGCGCTGGAGCCGCCAGGCCAGCGCGCCCGCCGACCCGAGGCGTCCCTCCGCCGGGCCAGGTCGCGTCGCGAGGAAGCTCGCGCCCACGTCCCGGCGCGCTGTCAGCGCGTACGCCGCCGCCGTCTGGATCAGGATCGCTCCGGCGGTCAGGAGCAGCACCCACCAGCGTTCGCCGGCGAAGGCGCGGACGTTCTCGGCCCAGCCGACCGGGGAGAGCCAGGTCAGGAGCGACGAGCCGTCGGCGGTGCCCGAGTCGCCCGCCGCCCGCAGGGCGAAGGCGAGGCCGAGGGCGGCGGCCGTCAGGCCCTTGGCGAGGCGGGCGCTCTCCGTCAGCTGGGCGGCGAGCGCGGCCGTCGTCGCGAAGACCATGCCGGTGCCGCCGATGGCCAGGCCGAGGGCGAGCGCCCCGGCCGTGCCCTGGCCGGCGAGGCCCGCCGTGACGATGAGGGCGACGGCGGTGTTGACGGCGAGCGCCGCGAGGAGGGCGGCGGTGAGGGGGGCGCGCCGGCCGACCGCGCCGGCCGACAGCATCTCCTGGCGGCCCGTCTCCTCCTCCTCGCGGGTGTGCCGGACGACCACGATCAGACTGGCGACGGCGGCGAGGACGGCGGCGAAGGTGCCGAACCGCCAGGCGACGAGCCCGCCGACGGAGTCGTCGAAGACGGGCCCGTACAGGGCGCGCATCGAGCTGTTGGCGGTCATGGACGCGGCGACCTCGGCCCGTGCGGCGGCCGTGTCGTACAGGCCCTCCAGGGAGCTCGCGCCGCTCGCGACCATGCCGCCGGTGACGAGCGCCCAGAGGGGGGTCATCAGCCGGTCGCGGCGGAGGGCGAGCCGGGTGAGGGTTCCGGTGCCGGCGAGCGTGACCGTGCTCATGACGTCACCTCGTCCGTCGCGTAGTGCCGGAGGAACAGTTCCTCCAGGGTCGGCGGGGTGCTGGTGAGGCTGCGTACGCCCGAGGCGGTCAGGGCGCGCAGGACCGCGTCGAGCTTGTCGGTGTCGACCTGGAGCCGCACCCGCAGGCCGGTCACGGACACGTCGTGGACGCCGGGGAGGTGGGCGAGGCCGTCGGGCGGGGCGGCGAGTTCGGCGGTGACGCTGGTACGGGTCAGGTGCCGCAGCTCGGCGAGCGAGCCGGACTCCACGGTCCGGCCCTTGCGGACGATGCTGACCCGGTCGCAGAGGGTCTCGACCTCGCTGAGGATGTGCGAGGACAGGAGGACGGTCCGGCCCCGGTCGCGGGCCTCTCGGACGCAGCTCTGGAAGACCTCCTCCATCAGCGGGTCGAGGCCGCTCGTCGGCTCGTCGAGGACGAAGAGGTCGACGTCGGAGGCGAAGGCGGCGACGAGGGCGACCTTCTGCCGGTTGCCCTTGGAGTAGGTGCGGCCCTTCTTGGTGGGGTCGAGCTCGAACCGCTCGATGAGCTCGGCGCGGCGGGCCTTGTCGAGGCCGCCCCGGAGCCTGCCGTACAGGTCGATGACCTCGCCGCCGGAGAGGTTGCGCCAGAGGGTGACGTCGCCGGGGACGTACGCGATCCGGCGGTGCAGCGCGACGGCGTCCTGCCAGGGGTCCTTGCCGAGGACGGCGGCGGCTCCGGAGTCGGGGCGCAGGAGGCCGAGGAGGACGCGGATGGTGGTGGACTTGCCGGCGCCGTTGGGGCCGAGGAAGCCGTGGACCTCGCCGGTGGCGACGGTGAGGTCGAGGTCGTCGAGCGCGTGCGTCCGCCCGAAGGACTTGTGCAGTCCGGCGACGCTGATTGCCTTCGTCATGTTTCGGAACGTACGCTCATTTCACAAAGTTGTGAAGTTAAGGAAGCGTATAAACTCCGGAGTCGTCAGGCGAGCGAGGGAGACGATGAGCGGCATGAGCACCCCCGAAGGCACCACTGCGCGGGCCCGGGCCACCGAGGAGGCCCAGGACGCCGCCTCCCGCTTCGTCGAGCGCTTCGCCGCCGAGATGACCGAGGCCGGCATGCAGCGCATGGCCTCACGCGTCTTCGCGGCCCTCCTCGCCTCCGAGACCGCCTCCATGACCTCCGCCGAACTCGCCGAACAGCTCAAGATCAGCCCGGCGGCCGTCTCCGGCGCGATCCGCTACCTCAGTCAGGTCAGCATGGTCAGCCGCGAACGCGAGCCGGGTACCCGGCGCGAGCGGTACGTCCTCCACAACGAGCTCTGGTACGAGACCTTCACCCGCCGCGACCAGGTCCTCTCCCGCTGGGAGAAGGTCCTCAGAGAGGGCGCGGAGACGCTCGGCCCGGACACGGCGGCGGGCGCGCGCACCGCCGAGACGGCCGACTTCTTCGCGTTCCTCCAGCGCGAGATACTGCAGGTCATGGACCGCTGGAGCGCCCACAAGGCGGCTCAGAAGGCGGCGACGTCCTCCTCCTGAGGCGGCGCGAGCCACTGCGCCACCTCGGCGAACTCCGCCGTGCCCGCCTCCAGGTACGGCTCCCGCGGCCACAGCACCCGGCCGCCGGACCGGGCGACCACGAGGGGCCGCCCGTGCGCGTCCACGTCGAGCCATCCGTGCAGCTCGACCTCCCCGGCGGGCTCGCCCGGCGCGGAGGACCGCAGCAGCGGCAGGGCGCCCTCGGGCTGCTCTTCCGGCCCGCCGTGCGGCGCGAAGACGAGGAGGACGGGGCTCCCGCTGTACGGGTCGGCCAGCACCACGTACCGCTTGGGTACGGCCACGGGCGCGGTCGCCGTGCGGGCGAGGAGCCGGGCGGCGGACACGCCCGACGTCAGTAGCCGGAACACGTTGATGCAGGCCCCCGCGGCCATGAAGAGGCCGAAGACGCCGAGCATCCCCACGTCCTCGCCGCCGAGCCAGGTGACACCGAGCAGGGCGGCCGAGACGGCGCAGGTTCCCGCGGTCCACGAGAGCCCCGAGATCTCCCGCAGCCCCCGCACCCGCCACCAGGCCACGGCCCGGACGTCCGGCTCGGGACGGTTCCCACGGCGCCGCCGAAGCTTCGCCGCGACCGTCCACCGCCGGGGCTTCGCAGAGACCGCCTGCCGCCGGGCCGCCTCGGCCAGGGCCGCGTACGGGAGGGCGGGAGAGGTGGCCGCCGGGAGCGGCATCCCGATCGCCGGGCGCTCCGCGAGGCCCCGCAGCTCCGCGAGGGCCACGGCCCTGCGACGGGCCCCGGTCCTCCGTACGGGCCGGGTCCAGACCAGCTCGCCCCCGCCCGGCGGGGCGATCACCCCGCCGCCGCGCGGGTCGCCGCACCACCACAGGACCCCGTCGGGGCCGGGCTCCACGCGCGCGTACCGCTCCTTCGCGGCGACCACCTGCCGGGGCAGCAGCACGCCGGGTTCCGGACCGGCCAGGACCACCACGCCCTTGGGCAGGGCCACCACGGCGTGCGCCGACCAGTCCCCGGCGCCCAGGACCCGCCGCATCCGGCGGGCGAAGCGCTGCGCGCCGAGGCCGAGCAGCAGCGCGAAGGCGCCGCCGGCCAGCGGGTACGGCAGGATCTCCGGGACCCAGCCGGCGGCGGGGGAGTCCGCCGACAGCACGCCCAGGGCCACGCCCGCGGCGAGGACGGCGGCGCCGGCCTTCACCCACAGGGCGGCCCTCCGCCGGTACCGGTCCAGTGCCTCGGCCGTTCCGGCCCGCTCCAACGCGCTCATCCGCCCCCCAGGTCGTCTGCGAGGAACCTTAGGACGCGGCCCGCGGCAGCGTCAGCCCCCAGGCTCCCTCCCGTACCGTCCACGTCCGTCGCCGCACCGGTCCCGTCAGGCGGCCGTCCGCGCGGTAGCGGAAGTCCGGGCCCGAGACCGTGAGGATGCGGGCCGTGGTGTGGCGGGGCGGGGCGGCCGAGGGGTGGACGGTCACCTCGGCCGTTCCGGCGACCGAGCGGACCGTCAGGCTCTCCAGCGGGGTGTCGACGTCGCTGAGCAGCACCCCGTCCGCCTCCACCCGCAGCCGGTGGGTGCGGACCGCGAGGGCCGTCGGGGCCGGGCGCACCAGCGTGCGGACCAGGGAGCGGCAGGTGCCCCAGACCGACGGGCCCGGGGACAGGGCGGCGTCGGCCGGTACGCCGGGGATGCGGAGGTCGCCGAGGACGACCCCGTCGCTGTCGTCGACGAGCAGGTCGAGGCGCTGAACCGTTCCGGCAAGGACCGCGCGCGCCGCCGCGGGCGTGGAGCGCGGCACGCCGAGCGCGTGCGCGATTTCCAAGGCGTCGGGGGAGCCGATCGGGACGAGGGACAGGACGCCGTCGGCGAGGCCCCGCTCCCGGTGCAGCAGGGCCACCGTGCGCAGCAGCGCGCGGTCGTCGCCGAGCACCACGGGGCGCCGGGAGCCGCGCCGGGCCAGGGCGCGGGAGAATTCCTCCGGGCTGTCCGGCAGGCAGATCTTCGTCTCCGCGCCCGCGGACAGGACATCTTTCGCGATCCGCACGGACTCGCCGTCACTTCGGCGGGCGACCGGGTCGACGATGACCAGCAGCTGGTCGTGATCCGACACCTCGGTCCTTCCTCGGGTAGCATCTTTGTGCAAGAGCCCCTTGCGCTATTGCGCCAGGGGCTTCGTCTATTCCGGGGCACACCGGTGAGGCGGCCTCGGCCCCTGACCTTGGACATGCCCCACCCGGAAGGGGTGTACGCCTGTGCCCGCACTTGTGCTGCTCGGTGCTCAGTGGGGTGACGAGGGCAAGGGGAAGGCCACCGACCTCCTCGGTGGCTCTGTGGACTACGTGGTGCGTTACCAGGGCGGCAACAATGCCGGCCACACGGTCGTCGTAGGCGACCAGAAGTACGCGCTCCACCTCCTCCCTTCCGGAATCCTGTCGCCGGGGTGTACCCCGGTGATCGGTAACGGTGTCGTCGTCGACCCGGCGGTCCTGCTCTCCGAGCTGAGCGGGCTGAACGAGCGCGGCGTGGACACGTCCAAGCTCCTGATCAGCGGCAACGCTCACCTGATCACTCCGTACAACGTCACCCTCGACAAGGTGACGGAACGGTTCCTCGGTAAGCGCAAGATCGGCACCACGGGCCGCGGCATCGGCCCGACCTACGCCGACAAGATCAACCGCGTCGGCATCCGCGTCCAGGACCTCTACGACGAGTCGATCCTGAACCAGAAGGTCGAGGCGGCGCTCGAGGGCAAGAACCAGCTGCTGGCCAAGCTCTACAACCGCCGCGCGATCGACGCCGCCCAGATCGTCGAGGAGATGCTCCAGTACGCGGAGCAGATCAAGCCGTTCGTCGCGGACACCACGCTGATCCTCAACAACGCGCTCGACGAGGACAAGGTCGTGCTCTTCGAGGGCGGCCAGGGCACCCTCCTGGACGTGGACCACGGCACGTACCCCTTCGTCACCTCCTCGAACCCGACCGCGGGCGGCGCCTGCACGGGTGCGGGTGTCGGCCCGACGAAGATCAGCCGCGTCATCGGCATCCTCAAGGCGTACACGACCCGCGTCGGCGCCGGCCCGTTCCCGACGGAGCTGTTCGACGCGGACGGCGAGGCGCTGCGGCGCATCGGCGGCGAGCGCGGTGTGACCACCGGCCGTGACCGTCGCTGCGGCTGGTTCGACGCGGTCATCGCGCGCTACGCGACCCGGGTCAACGGCCTGACCGACTTCTTCCTCACCAAGCTCGACGTCCTCACGGGCTGGGAGCAGATCCCGGTCTGCGTCGCGTACGAGATCGACGGCAAGCGCGTCGAGGAGCTGCCCTACTCGCAGACCGACTTCCACCACGCGAAGCCGATCTACGAAATGCTGCCGGGCTGGTCCGAGGACATCACCAAGGCCAAGACCTTCGCCGACCTGCCGAAGAACGCGCAGGCGTACGTGAAGGCCCTGGAGGAGATGTCGGGCGCCCCGATCTCCGCGATCGGCGTCGGCCCCGGCCGCACCGAGACGATCGAGATCAACTCGTTCCTGTAGGAGCGCGCACGACGAAGGGCCCGCACACCGGCGACGAACCGGGTTGCGGGCCCTTCGCCATGCCGTCAGTCGTCCAGCTTCGTGTCCCGGCCGACCTTCTCCCACGCCGCCAGGTCGCCGCGGACCATCTCCAGGTGCGTCAGGATCGTGTCGATCGAGTCGTCGCCGAGGGCGAGCCGCAGCGGCGTCTCCTCCGCGTTCAGCGCCGCCAGGACCGCCGCCGCGGCCTTCGCCGGGTCCCCGGCCTGCGTGCCGCCGCCCGTCTCCACGAAGGCCCGCGTCGCGCCCACCGTGTCCGCGTAGTCGGCGACGCCGTCCCCGCTCAGGCTGTGGTTGCCGAACAGGCTCGTGCGGAAGGCGCCCGGCTCCACGATCAGGACGTCGATGCCCAGCGGGCGGACCTCCGCAGCCAGCGCCTCGGACATGCCCTCCAGGGCGAACTTGGTCGCGCTGTAGGCGCCGAAGCCGGCCATCGACGCCTGGCCGCCGACGCTGCTGAGCTGCACGATCGCGCCCGAACGGCGGGCCCGCATGTGCGGCAGGACGGCCCGGGTGAGGGCGGCCGGGCCGAAGACGTGCAGGTCGAAGAGGGAGCGCAGCTCGGCGTCGGAGGTCTCCTCGGCCGAACCGACGTGGGTGCGGCCCGCGTTGTTCACGAGGACGTCGATACGGCCGTGCCGGGCCGCGACGTCCCGTACGACCGCGTCGATCGCCGCCGTGTCGGTCACGTCGAGGGCGACGGCCTCGACCTGGTCGGGGTGGGCGGCGACCAGGTCGTCCAGGGTCCCGATCCGGCGGGCGGCGGCGACGACCACGTCACCGGCCGCGACGGCCGCCTCGGTGAAGGCGCGCCCGAAACCGCTGTTCGCGCCCGTGATCAGCCAGACCTTGCTCATGTCCCTGCTCCCTCGCTCGTACCGGTCGGTGCTCAACCAGCATGTGAGCGAGGGGCGTTGGCCGTCCAAGATCTGTCGTGATAACCCATGGGCATGACCGCCATGACCACGGACGTGCACGGACGGGACCTGCGGTACTTCGTCGCCGTCGCCGAGGAGCTCCACTTCACGAGGGCCGCCGAGAGGATGTACGTCTCGCAGCCCGCGCTCAGCAAGCAGATACGGGCCCTGGAGAGGCAGTTGGGCGCCCCTCTCTTCGACCGCGACCGGCAGGGCGTTGCCCTCACCGCCGCCGGTAAGGCCCTGCTGCCGCACGCCCGGGCCGTGCTCGCCGCCTGGGACGAGGGCCACGAGGCCGTACGGCGCGCCCGGGAGGCCGCCGACGCCACCCTGGTCATCGGCATGAGTACGAGTCCCGGGCGCGGCGGGCTGCTGCCCGCGATCCGCTCCCGCCTCACCGAGGCCCACCCGGAGGCCCGGCTCACGCTGCGCCAGGTGGCCTGGGACGACCCGACGGCCGGCCTCGCCGACGGCACCACCGACGTCGCCTTCGTCTGGCTGCCGCTGGCCGGAGCGGACCGCTTCCGCTGGGTCGTCGTGGCCGCCGAGCCCCGGCTCGTCGCCCTCTCGGAGGCCCATCCGCTGGCCGCCCGCGAGAGCCTGGACTTCGTCGACCTCCTCGACGAGCCGTTCCTGGCGCTGCCCGACATCGGCCCCGAACTGCGGGACCACTGGCTGGCGTTGGACTGCCGGGGCGGACGCCCGCCGGTCATCGGCGCCGTGATCGGCGGGGTGGACGAGACGTACGAAGCCCTCGTCGGCGGCCTCGGCATCTGCCTGGTCGCGAAGGGAAACGTGCCGCTGCTCGCCCGCGAGGGCGTCGCGATCCGGCCCGTCAGCGGCGTCACCCCCAGCCACCTGGCCCTGGCGTGGCGGGCCGACGACCCCCGCCCCCTGGTCCGCTCCTGCGTCCGCGCGGCGGCCGAAGTCGTAGCACCGGAGTCCTGAACTCGCCTTGTCAGTCACAGGAGTTGGGTGCCTAATGGGTCCTCCGTCGCACGCTGGACCACGTCAGGGGGAACCATGGCACCGGCAGGCCCACTCGTACCGCCCGTTCCGCCCCCGCCGCCCTCGTACCCGCCCGAGGAGCCCGGGGCCGACATCAGCAAGGTCGACGTGAGCGTCAGCGGGCGGCTCCTGTGGGTGAACATGGCCTGCTACCCGCTGCGGAGCATCGCGCGGGTGCGGACGCACGAGGTGGCCCCCGACCGGGGCAAGGCGTTCACGCGGTTCCTCAAGTGGCTCGGCTTCGTCCTGGTGGTCCTCGCCGTGTCCAACGCCTTCAGGGACGAGGGAGCCGCGCAGACCGGAGTGATGCTGGGCGTGCTCGTCCTGGGCTACGCCGTGGTCGACCTGACGGTCGTCCTCCTCGGGTCCTCGTACTCCGTCCTGGTCGTCGAGACCACCGGCCTGGCGAAGGCCGTGCTCGTCAGCAAGAGCGGTGTCGTGCTCGCGGAGCTCGTCGAGAAGATCGCCCACGCGATCGAGAACCCGGAGGCCGACTTCCGCATGCGGATCGACAGCCTGACGATCAACCACAAGAACTACGACTTCGGCGACAAGGTCAACATCAACGGCGGCACCGGGAACGTGGGGATCACCAAATGACGGCAGGGGACCACTTCCACGGCGACGTGGTGCACATGAACCAGACCACGGACAGCGTCGGCATCGACAAGCGCACGATGGCCGCCGGCCCGCCTCCCACCACACCCCCGGACCTCGAACAGGCCCTGGCGACCCTGCTGCCACTCCTCCAGGAACTCCGTCGGCAACTGGGCCAGGAAGCCCGCCCCCTCGCCGTACGGACGGTCGAGGCGGCGGAGGCGGACATCACCGCCACCGCCGAGCCGGAGACCTGCCGCACGGCCCTGGAGCGGATCGGCGGAATCGCCGAGACGGCGGGCCCGGCCGGCGCCGCCGTACTCGCCGTGATCCACCAGATCCTGACACTGCTGGGAGGCTAGGACACCCCCTACGACCGGTAGTAGTCGTTCGGTTCGCCGTCCAGCATCGGGTAGACCCGGAGCCGGTCCTTGCCGTTCAGCTTGTCGACGACCAGGTAGCGGGAGAGGCCCTCCTGGCATTCGCGGTCCCAGGCGGCGGCGTCCCGGGTGGCGGGGCCGACGACCAGCAGGTTGCCCACGCCCGCGAGGACCGACGTGGTGGCGCAGGACCAGTCCTCGTCGGTGGTCACGCCGTCGACGGTGCGCGGATAGCCGTCGAGGGTGCTCATCACCGGGGAGCCGACGGGACCCTGGGTGATGGTCACCCGTGAGGTGTAGCGGTCGTCGCTGTCGCCGTAGATCTCCGGCGCGGGGACCCGCGACCAGGTGCCCAGGAACTTGGCGGGGACGACCTCGGTGCCGGTGGGGGCCTTGCGGAAGGTGGCCTTCGCGGTGCCGGAGGTCCATTCCAGGACGTCGGGGGAGCGGAGGGTGAGGGTCTGGTGGGCGGCGGGGACGCAGCGTTCGGCGGGCACGCTGGTCGTCACGTCGGACTCGCCGAGGACGACCTTGTCCTCGTCGGCGGAGACGAGCCGGGAGCGGCCCATGCACAGGCGGTTCTCCGCGACCTGGACGTAGACGGCGTTCTTGGCACCGGCCGCGCCCTGGCTGATCTCGATCCTGGTGGTCTCCCTGGGGTCGAAGGGGGAGCCCTGCAGGACGCCCTCCCAGGCGCCGAGGAACGCGGCCGGGACGATGCCGGAGGGGCGGGCGGAGACGTTGCCCGTGCCGCCGCGCGCCTTGTCCTTCTGCCCGTCGGCGCCGGTGCCGAAGTCGGGCCAGAAGGTGTACGTGAGCCCCGCCACGGCCGCCACCGCGAGGGCGGGGACGCCGGCGATCAGGGCGGCACGGCGACGCCGGGGCGCGGGGGCCGGCGCCGAGGGCTGGGTGGCCGGCAGCGGCGTCGGCGGCGTCGGGTCCCCGGACCCGAGACCGACGGCCCCCGCTTCGGAACCGACGGCCCCCGGTCCGACGGGATCGGTGCCCTTCGGCTCCGCCTCCAGGAGCCGGGCCGCGTGCCGGCCGAGCCGGGCCAGGACATCCGCGGGGAGCCAGGCGTCCGGCACCGGCAGGGTCTCGGCGATCTCGGCGGCCGAGGGGCGGCTCGCCGCGTCCTTGGCGAGGCAGGCCCGGATCAGACCGGACAGCTCGGGCGGGAGATCCGTCAGGTCGGGTTCGTCGTGGGCGATGCGGAACATGGTGGCGTGGACGCCGCTGTCCGCCGTACCGAAGGGGGAACGGCCGGTGGCCGCGTACACGAGGACCGAGCCGAGGCAGAAGACGTCCGACGCGGGCGTGAGGTGATCGCCGCGCACCTGCTCGGGCGACATGAACCCGGGGGAGCCGACCACGGCGCCCGTGGTGGTCAGTCCGCCGCCTTCGGCGATCGTGTCGACGGCGCGGGCGATGCCGAAGTCGATGATCCGGGGCCCGTCGACGGTGAGCAGGACGTTCGACGGCTTGAGGTCGCGGTGGACGAGCCCGGCGGCGTGGATGTGGACGAGGGCGCGGGCGAGCCCGCCGGCCAGCGCCTTCACGCTCGCGGGCGGCAGCGGCCCGAACTCGTCGCCGACCACCGTCCGCAGGGACGGCCCCGGTACATAGCCGATGGCCACCCACGGCGACTCGGCGGTGGTGTCGGAGCCGAGCACGGGCGCCGTGCCCGTCCCGCCGACCCGTTCGAGGGAGTGGACCTCGCGGGCGAACCGGCGCCGGAACTCGTCCTGGGCGGCCAGCTCGGCGTGCACCACCTTCACGGCGACGGTCCGGCCGCCCGCCGAACGCGCCAGGAACACCCGGCCCATCCCGCCGACCCCGAGGCGGCCGAGCAGACGGAACGGGCCGATGCTGACCGGGTCTTCCGGGTTCAATGGCTCCACGGCGACGAGCATGCCAGACCGCGCGTCAGCCGTCTCCGCCGCTCCTCGGAGCGCCCCTGACAACCGGCCGTCACCCGTCTCCGCCGCTCCTCGGAGCGACGCCTCTGACGACCGCGCGTCAGCCGTCCCCGCAGACCTTCAGGCCCTTGGGCGTCGCGCAGGGCAGATGGCCGTGGGTGAGGATGACGTCCTGGCCGCTGCCACGGATCAGGTAGTTCAGGAAGCTGGAGGTCAGCGAGTCGGCCGGCGGCTGTCCCCACGTGTAGGCGTACTCGATCTCCCGGTACGGATAGCTCGACTCGCCGATCTCCTCGACGACGGGCCTGCGCCCGTCGATGGCGACCCTGTGCAGCCCCTTCAGGTCGCTGCCGCTGCGCAGTTCGGTGTAGCCGATGGCGCCGGGGAGCTTGGCGACGGCCGACAGGACCTGCTCGGTGGAGTCGAGTTCGCAGCGGACCACCGTCGACGCGGGGTCGTCGAGGGACTCGCAGTTGAGGGAGGAGTTGGCCAGTTCGTTGCGGTCGAGGACCCGGCGCTGGAACACCTCCCTGGTACCGGAGTTGGCGTCCCTGCTGATGAGCCGGACCGGCTGGTCGACGCCGGGCGCCAGCTCGTTCCAGTTGGTGATCTCGCCCCGGTAGAGGCGGCGGATCTGGTCCAGGGTGAGGCTCTCCACGGGTATCCCGTCGTTGAGGACGAGGGTGAAGAGGGAGACCGCGACCATGCTCTCCCGCAGCTGCGGATAGCCGCTCGGCTTGGGCCCGTCGGAGAGGGCGATGACGGCGGGCGAGCCCTTGGACGCCTTCGTCCCGGCCGTCTCCAGCTGCCGTATCCCGGAGGTCGAGCCGTGCGCGTTCACGTGCACCGTGGAGCCCGCGCAGTCCTTCTCGTACTTCTTCGCGAGCTCCCGTACGACCGGCGCGAAGGCGGTCGACCCGGTGACGGTGAGCGTGCCCTTGGCGCAGCCGATGGGCGGCGGGGTCTGCTCGCGGACGATGATCACGGCGAGGGCGATCACGCAGAGGCTGAGGGCGACGGTGACGGTCCTGGCGGCCCGGCTGAAGACGGGCGGCTTGTCGTCGGGGGTCGTGCTGCGGTTGAGGTGGACGACCCCCTCGGCGACGTTGCCGTGAACCGAGACGGGGCTGCCGATGGGCCCGCCGGTGAGCAGGACGAGCAGTTTGTAGTGGGCGCCCCGGTTGAGCGGCACCTTGGGCAGGACGAGGGAGGTGGCGCCGACCTGCGGCTGCCAGGCGGCGTCGAAGTGGGTCAGGAGCCCGGGGTGGTCGGGGGCGGTCACGACGATCGCCTTCATGTGCCGCCGTCTGGCGGCGTCCTCCGTGCTGCCGAACACCACGGTGAGTCCGGTGTTGCCGCCGTCCGTGTAGTGGTCGCCGCTGACGGCCAGGCCGCCGTCGTTCTCGATGCGGAGCAGGACGATGGTGGCGTTGGCCTCGGCGAGCTCCTGGTCGGTGACGAAGAGCCCGCGCCGCACGGTCGCGCCGGGGCCGGTCAGGACGCTGGTGTGGGCGGCCCCCGCGCCGATGGCCGTGTCGAGCTGGACGCGGTAGCCGATCCGGCGCTGGCGCGGGACCCACCGTTCGATCCCGATGGCGACGATCGACACGAGGACGCCCATGAGCGCGGTGCCCACGGCGATGAGGTTCTCAGCGGTCAGCCAGTCCACCCGCGCGACGGTACGGACCTGTGTGCGGTTACGGGAGGTACGTCGCTTCCCGCCACCTGGAGTTCGTCCTTCCTTCAACCGGTCCCGGGGAGACCCGCCGGTCGCGGCCGGTCCCGGCCGGTCCCTCCGGGGTTGCCGGGGGTGGGGAGCGTGGGTGTAATGGCCACGAGGGGGCCTTCCGTCTGAGGAGAACCCCATGCGTGTCGTCGAAGTGACCGCCTACGGCGGACCCGAGGTCCTCAGAATGGCCCGCCGGCCAGAGCCGGAGGCCGGGGACGTCCCCGGGCGGGTCCGGGTCAGGCTGAAGGCGGCCGGAGTGAACCAGGCCGACCTGCGGATCCGGGCGGGCCGCTACGCCGACGCGGTCGGCGACCTCAGGCCCCCCTTCGTCATCGGGACGGACTTCGCGGGCAGGCTGCTCGATCCCGTGCCCGGGATGGCGGAGGGCACCCGGGTGGCCGGTTACATCCCCTGGTACGACGAGCTGACGGGCGAGGGCACCTACGCGGAGGTCGTACGGGTCGCCCCCGAGTGGCTGGCCCCGATCCCGGACGACGTGGAATTCACCGTGGCCGCGTCCGTTCCCCTGGCGTCGGCGACCGCCCAGCAGGGCCTGGACCGGCTCCGGCTCCAGGAGGGCGCGACGCTCCTCGTGACGGGGGCGAGTGCCGTGGTGGGCCGGCTGGCGGTGCAGTACGCCCACGCCGCCGGGCTGCGGGTGGTGGCCGTCGCCCACGAGGGCGACGAGCACGAACTGAGGATCCTCGGCGCGGACCACGTCGTCACCCGCGGTCCCGCGGAGGAGGTGGCCGCGCGGGTGGTCGAGGGCGACCCGTACCGGGTGGACGCGATCTTCGACGGAGGGCTCGTCGGCGAGGGGCTCCTCCGGGTCGTGAAGGACGGCGGCGTCTTCGTCGCCCTCGCCCCCGACCGGGTCCCGGCCGGGGAGCGGAACATCCGCGTCGAGACCGTCCGGGCCAGGCCCGACGCTGCCCGCCTGAAGGAGACCCTGGAGAAGGTGGCGAACCGCGAGCTCATCACCCGGGTGGCCGACGTCATGCCCCTGGAGGAGGTCGCGGAGGCCCACCGCCGGGCGGAGGCGGGCCACAGGCCTGGCCGGATCGTGCTGCTGATCTGAAGAAGGCTTTGGGACGAAGCCGCGCGTGACTGAAAGACGGTCACGCGCGGCTTTGTCGTGTCCGGCTCCCCGTAGTCGGTCGGTCCGTCGGTCCGGCTCCCCGTAGTCGGTCCGTCGGTCCTTCGGTCCGTCCGTCACGGTTTCTGGTCTAGACCTTGACAGGTTCAGACCAATCGCGCTTCGCTGTGGGCTTCCCCCACCCGGTCCCCACCCGGAAGGAAGCACGCATGCTGCGCAAGCTGCTCACCCTGATGGCCGCGCTCTGTACGGCCGTCGGAATCGCCGTACTCCTCCCCACCGCCTCCGCCGGAGCCGCCCCCGCCTGCGTGGGCGCCTGGAGCTCCGGCAGCGTCTACACCGGCGGCATGACCGCCTCGTACAACGGCCACAACTGGTACGCGAAGTGGTGGACGCAGAACGAGCGCCCCGGCACCACCGACGTCTGGCGCGACGAGGGCGTCTGCGGCACGGGCGGCGGCGGTGGCACCCCGGACCCGTCCGGATTCGTCGTCTCCGAGGCCCAGTTCAACCAGATGTTCCCGAACCGGAACCCCTTCTACACGTACGCGGGCCTCACCGCCGCCCTGAAGTCGTACCCCGCCTTCGCCACCACCGGCGGCGAGACGGTCAAGCGCCAGGAGGCCGCGGCCTTCCTCGCGAACGTCTCCCACGAGACCGGCGGCCTGGTCCACATCGTGGAGCAGAACACCGCCAACTACCCGCACTACTGCGACTGGGGCCAGCCCTACGGCTGCCCCGCCGGCCAGGCCGCTTACTACGGCCGCGGCCCCATCCAGCTCTCCTGGAACTTCAACTACAAGGCGGCGGGTGAGGCCCTCGGCATCGACCTGCTCAACAACCCCTGGCGGGTCGAGCGCGAACCGGCCGTGGCCATGATGACGGGCCTCTGGTACTGGAACACCCAGAACGGTCCGGGCACGATGACCGCCCACAACGCCATGGTCAACGGCGCGGGCTTCGGCCAGACCATCCGCTCCATCAACGGCTCGCTGGAGTGCGACGGAAAGAACCCGGCCCAGGTCCAGAGCCGGGTCACCAAGTACCAGCAGTTCACCCAGATCCTGGGCGTCCCCACCGGGGCGAACCTGTACTGCTGATCAGCCCTGCCAGCCGAGGAACGAGGTCCAGGCGGCGGGCCCTACGACGAACGTGGGCCCGTCACCGACCTTGGAGTCACGGAGGTGGACGGCGCGGGGGGCGGCGACCTGGTCGAAGGCCACTTCGACGCAGTCCCCACCGCCGCTGTCGCTGTAGCTGGACTTGAACCACTGCAGGGTGTCGTTCATCTCCGTACTCCCGCCAACTCCTCGATGAGACCCAGCGACCTGCGCGGATCCAGGGCCTGTGCCCGGATCTTCGCATACCGCTGTGTATAGGTACTGACCTTCCTTCGGTCGGTGATCAGCAGGCTCTCGCCCTGGATCTCCAGGAAGGCCACGTGGTCATGGGCCGGGGTCTCGACGAGGTTCATCATTCCTCGATCGCCCGCGTACTCACCCCCCAACCCCGCATCCAGCGGCAGCACCTGCAGGTTCACGTTCCTTCTCCGCGCGCACTCCGCCAGGTACTCCAGCTGCTCCCGCATGACCTCCTCGCTCCCGATCGGGCGCCGCAGCACCGACTCGTCGAGGATCACCTCGATCTCGCACACCACCTTCCGGTCGAAGAGCGCCTTGCGGGCCATCCGTGCGAGGACCAGCTCCTCCACCCGTTCCGGAGTCGGCTCCGGGTGGCCGCCCGCGATCAGCGCCCGCGCGTACGCCTCCGTCTGGAAGAGGCCGTGGACGACGTGGTTCGCGTACAGCCACAGCGCCACCGCCTTCTGTTCGATCGGCGCGTACCCGCGGAACTGCTCCGGCAGCTTCTCCAGCCGTACGAGCTCCCGCATCTCCTCGAAGATGCCCGTTCCGCCGCCGAGGACGCGTTCGAGCTGGACGAGCATGTCGTCGCTCACCGGGTGCAGGAGCCGTTCCATGGCGCTGATCGCCGCACCGGTGAAGCCCATCTGGGTGCCCAGTTGTTCCTGTGTCAGGCCCTTCTTCATGCGCAGTCTCTTTGCCACTGCCGCTGCCATCCTGGCCGCAGGGCCTACTGTTTCCTTGTTCTCTTCTCGCGCCATTCGCGGTCCCCATTCGGACTCAACCGATCTCAACCGGTCTCAACTGCTCCCCGCCGAATTCAACTGCTCTCAAGGTGCGTTGACGCAGGTCGAGGGGATACCGACGCACCGTCAGCAGTCGTGGAAAACGCTAGCGCCGACGCGGGAGCATGTCCCCGTGAATGAAGAGAATCGGGAAGTACATGTGAATTGGATCCCACTCTCCGGATTCCAACTCCGTAAGGCCGGAGTGCAATTCGACGCCGTCCGGGTGGACGGCGACGAGGGGCGCCGGCTGGCCGACTGGATGGAGGTGCTCACGGGAGGCGACCCTGGCCCGGTCGTCATCGAGGCGAGCGGCCGGCGAGGGGTCTACTTCCTCGTCCCGCCGGGGTCGACGGCGCGTCGGCCGTGGCCGCGCGGGGTGACGAGGTTCAACGCGGGCCCCGCGCACGTCAGCTTCGTGCCCGTGCCCGCGCTGTCCGGCCGCACCTGGCCCCTGTCCTGGCGGTGCCCGCCGACGGCCGCCGACCGGTTCGTGCATCCGCTGCTGCTGCGGAGCGCGGTGAGCGAGCTGTTCAGCGGCGTGTCGTGACGACCCGGGTGGTGATCGGCGCCCTCGGCGCGCCCCCGCGCATATAGGCCGTGGTCCGACCTACTTGCTGCCTAGCCTCGGCCCCATGAGCGACGTCAAGGCCGTCCCCGACGGCTACACCACCATCACGCCCTGGGTCATCGGCAGCGACACCGCCGGGCTCATCGACTACCTGGAGCGGGCCTTCGGTGCCGAGGAGCTGGGGCGGTTCGTCATGGAGGACGGCACCATCGGGCACGCGGAGCTGCGGATCGGGACCGGGCGGATCATGGCCTTCGACAGCCCGCCCGGCTGGGGGCCGACGCCGGCCTTCGTGCGGCTGTACGTGGAGGACGCCAGGGCCGTGCACCGGCGGGCGGTCGAGGCGGGCGGGACGTCCGTCACCGAGGTGACGCACCTGTTCTTCGGCGACGAGGTCGGTCGGGTCCGCGACCCGTACGGGAACCTCTGGTGGATCCAGACCCACATCGAGGACGTCTCCGAGGAGGAGATGGCACGGCGGCTGGGCGACCCCGGGTTCACCCGAGCGATGGAGTACGTGTCGGGGGCACTGAAGGGCGGCCCTGACGGGCCGCTCGCCCCCTAGGGGGTGTCTTGCGGCCCACCTGCGTGCATGCAACCATGCATGCATGGTGGCATTGCAGATTCGTGACGTGCCCGAGGACATGCGTGACCGGCTCGCGGCCATAGCGGGCGAGCGCGGTCAGTCGTTGCAGGCGTACCTCTTCGACGTGCTGGCCGACGAAGTGCGGCGCCGTGACAACCTGGCCGTCCTGGAGGGGTTCTCCGCCGGCCGGTTCAAGGCGCGGCTCGACACCGCCGATGTGCTGGACGCCCTGCGGGCGGGGCGCGAGGAGCGTGACGCCGCCCTCGGCGTGCCAGGGAGCGACGAGTGATCGTCGTCGACGCCTCCGTCTTCGCGTTCTCGCTGCTCGACGAGGGGACGGCCGGGGGTCGGTGCCGCGCCGCGCTCGCCGCCGACAGCAGATGGATCGCGCCGGAGCACTGGACGATCGAGGTGCTCTCGGTGATCCGGGGCAATCTGCTCGGCGGGAAGATCTCCAAGGCGCACGCCGAGGATGCCGTCGCCGCCCTCGCGAAGCTGGAGCCGGTCGTTCCGCTGTCCCGCGTGCTCCTGCCGCGCATCTGGGAACTGCGGGGGAACCTCACCACGTACGACGCGGCCTACGTCGCGGCGGCGGAGGCGTACGGCTGTGCGCTGGTCACCGCGGACGGCCGCCTGGCCCGCGCCTCCGGCATCCGCTGCCCGGTGGACGTGATCGGCGGCTGACCGGCCCGGCGCTCCGGCAGGTCACTTACTGGTGACCCGCCTGGGCGGCCTCCCCCGCCTCCACCGCCTCCATCGCCGCCGACAGCCGTTCAAGCACCCGTACCGTCTCGTCGAAGGCCTCCTGGCCGCCCAGCGCGTCCCTCAGGCGGGCGGCGAGTTCCGCGTGGCCGGGGTCGATGCGGCGGATCGCCGTCCGGCCGGCCTCCGTGGGGGTGAGGAGCTTGGCGCGACGATGGGCCGGGTTCGGCTCGTAGGCGGCCAGGCCCTCCCGTACGAGCAGGTCCGCGATCCGCTGGACGCTCTGCCGGGTGATGCCCATGGCGCGGGCGATCCCGGCGACCGGCAGGGGTTCGCGGAGCACGGCTCCGAGGACCTGCCACCAGGCGGCGGTGAGGCCCGCCGGTTCGGCCAGCTTCTCGGAGACGGCGAGGAACTGGCCGTTGAGCCGGAAGACGCCGAGGGCCGTGCGGGAGAGGGCGTCCTGCTGGGCGCGGCTCACGCGTTGAGCTCCTCGAAGGCCGCCGGGTCCGAGTCGTGGAAGAGCCGGAACCAGGCGTCCCTCTTGCCCTCGTACGCGCCGAGCCGGGCGAAGATCTCGCGGGCGAAGGCGACGGGTTCGGTCGGGCCCGCCGTGATGAGGTCGCCGTCGCGGACCGCGTCCGCGTCGACGTAGTGCTCGCCGCCCTTGTAGCCGGTGGCGGCCAGGTAGAAGGAGACGGCGCTGGTGTGCGGGATGTCGTCGAGCAGGCCCTCCCTGGCGAGTCCCGCCGTGGCGCCGCAGATCGCGGCGACCGGGACCCCGGCGTCGAGGAAGGCGCGGGCCTTCGCGGTGAAGGGGGCGAGTTCGTCGCCCTCGTCGTACTTCTCGGCGCCCGGGAGGATCAGCAGGGCGCTGTCCTCGGGACGGAGGTCGGCGAGCGCGAGGTCCGGCACGATCCGGATGCCCGCGAGGGTCGTGACGGGCTCCCCGGCGACCGGGCCTACGGTCCTGATCGTGTATCCGGCGCGGGCGAGCCAGGCGGTGGCGTGTCCGGTCTCCCAGTCGGCGAGGGTGTCGTAGACGGCGAGGTGGACGGTCGTGGTCTCAGTCTCGGTTCCCATGACAGAAGGCTGTCATTTCGACAGCAAGCTGTCAAGAGGGGGTGGTGGGTGGAACAACGTGTCGCGTCCGCCCCGGTCTCGGTGGACAAGATGGCCATGGCCCGCCCCACCTGCGGTTCCTTACCCTCGACCCCATGACCCCTCATGTCATCGAACCCGATCCGCAGGCCGGCGCAGCCGTCAAGGCAGCCGACCGCGCGCACGTCTTCCACTCCTGGTCCGCCCAGGGCCTGATCGACCCGCTCGCCGTCGCCGGCGCCGAGGGTTCGTACTTCTGGGACTACGACGGAAACCGCTACCTCGACTTCACCAGCGGCCTCGTCTACACGAACATCGGCTACCAGCACCCCAAGGTCGTGGCCGCGATCCAGGAGCAGGCCGGGAAGCTCACCACCTTCGCGCCCGCCTTCGCCATCGACGTCCGCTCCGAGGCCGCACGCCTCATCGCCGAGCGCACCCCGGGCGACCTGGACAAGATCTTCTTCACCAACGGCGGCGCCGAGGCCGTCGAGAACGCCGTCCGCATGGCCCGGCTGCACACCGGCCGTACGAAGGTGCTCTCCGCCTACCGCTCGTACCACGGCGCCACCTCGACCGCGATCAACCTGACCGGCGACCCGCGCCGCTGGGCCTCCGACAACGGCTCCGCCGGCGTCGTGCGCTTCTGGGCGCCCTTCCTCTACCGCTCGCCCTTCTACGCCACCACCGAGGCGGAGGAGAGCGCACGGGCCCTCCAGCACCTGGAGGACACGATCGCCTTCGAGGGTCCGGCGACGATCGCCGCGATCATCCTGGAGACCGTGCCCGGCACCGCCGGCATCATGACCCCGCCGCCCGGCTACCTCGCCGGCGTCCGCGAGATCTGCGACAGGTACGGCATCGTCTTCGTCCTGGACGAGGTCATGGCCGGCTTCGGCCGCACCGGCAAGTGGTTCGCCGCCGAGCACTTCGACGTCGTGCCCGACCTGATGACCTTCGCCAAGGGCGTGAACTCCGGCTACGTGCCCCTCGGCGGCGTCGCCATCAACGCCGAGATCGCCGCCACCTTCGACAAGCGCCCCTACCCGGGCGGACTGACCTACTCCGGTCACCCGCTCGCCTGCGCCGCCGCCGTCGCCACCATCCAGGTGATGGAGGACGAGAAGGTCGTCGAGAACGCCGCCCACATCGGCGAGACCGTCCTCGGCCCCGGCCTGCGCGAGCTCGCCGAGCGCCACCCGTCCGTCGGCGAGGTCCGCGGCATGGGCGTCTTCTGGGCGCTCGACCTGGTCAAGAACCGGGAGACGCGCGAGCCGCTCGTCCCGTACAACGCGGCCGGCGAGGCCAACGCCCCCATGGCCGCCTTCGGCGCGGCGGCGAAGAAGAACGGCCTGTGGCCCTTCGTCAACATGAACCGCACCCACGCCGTTCCCGCCTGCAACGTCTCCGAGGCCGAGGCCAAGGAGGGCCTCGCGGCCCTCGACGCGGCCCTCACGGTCGCCGACGAGCACACCGCGTAACCGCAGTACGGGGAGGTTCCCTCCGTCTGGACTAGGGTGTCCCGAACCGGACGGAGGGGACCGACCACCATGCCCGCGAGCGGAGCTGTCACACGCAACACCTTGCGACAGCAGATCGCGGACGCGCTCCGTGACGAAGTGCTCGCGGGCCGTCTCCAGCCGGGCGAGGAATTCACCGTCAAACAGATCGCCGAGCAGTACGGCGTGTCCGCCACGCCCGTACGCGAAGCCCTCGTCGACCTCTGCGCCCAGGGCCTCCTCGACTCCGACCAGCACCGCGGCTTCCGCGTCCACCAGTACTCGGTCGACGACTACCGGGGCATGGTCGAGGCCCGGATGCTCGTCGTCGACGGCATATTCCGCCGCGATTCCGCCCAGGTCCCGCCCCGGTCCGCGCTCACGGAGCCCGACCCCGGCATCGGGGTCGCGCTCGTCTCCGTACGGCGCCGCGGCGAGGCGGCGGCCCGCGCGGCCCGCGCGGGCGACCTCGACATCCTCATCGGCTACGACATCCGCTACTGGCGCGAGCTGGCCCGCCTGGTCGCCGCCAACGAGTACATCGCCGACTTCCTGCACCGGCTCCGCGTCCAGGCCTGGGTCTTCTCCGTGCCGTACCTGCGCTCCGAGCGGGACATGCTGGGCTGGCTCTGGAGCGGCCACGTCGAGCTGGTCGACGCGATCACGCGCGGCGACGCGGACGCGGCCGTCTCGGTCGTACGGGACTACAACGCGCACTCGATGGAATGGGCGGACCGGCTGGAGCGCCGGGAGCCGACGGGGCGCCGGGGCGGTTGAGGGCGGGACTCCGGGGGCAGGTCCTCAGCGGGTGGACGGTGCCCGTGGGGCGCCGACTACCCTGGCCGTCCCCGCAAACGCCCGTGAGCGTCCCCGCAACTGACGGAGAGCGAGCCTCCCTTGGCCTGTGACCTGTGGCTGGTCCCCCTCGTCGACGTGCTGTGCCACAGCCCCGACAACCCCTTCGCCGAAGAGATCGCCGCGTACGACGCCGTGCTCAGCGCGTCCGGTCTGCCGACCGTGCCCGTCTACGCGTACATGCCGGGCCTCTCCGGCGACGTCGCCCCGGTCGCCGGCTTCGACTACGAGGCGCTGCACTTCCTGCGCCGCGCCTACCTGCTCCAGATGTGCGGACTGCCGGTCGAACCGGTCGGCGAGCTGGGCGGGGACTACGAACAGCTCCTGGAGATGTTCGAACCGACCGCCCAGCAGTCCCACCTGGTCTGGCACTACGACCACGCGGGCGCGTACGTGCCGGTCGACTTCCCGGTGCCGCTGGCCAGCGACGAGCTCCTGGAGGGCGGCGGGCCGCTCGGCTCCTCGTACGGCCTCCTGCGCGAGCTGCAGTTCGTGGCGCCCTCGATCGGCATCGACCCGGCGAACCCGCCGGCGGCCCCCGTACCGCCGGAGCGGCCGACGACCCTGGAGGAACCGGCCGTACCGGCTCCGTTCGACGGGGGCCCATTCGCCCGGGAGCGCCACGTGTGGCTGGGGCTGCACGCGGCGGCGACCCGGAGCCTGGCCCAGGGCTCGATGATCATCCTCAGTTAGCCGCCTCTTCTCCGGGCCCCCGGACCGGCCCTACCGGGCCTCCGGGGGCCGCTGGCGCGGCATGTTCGGACGGGTGCCGGGCGGCAGCGGGAAGCGGCCCGCCGGGTGGACGCTCTCGGCCCGGCTGGGCACCACGCCCACCGACTGGAGCGCGAGCGGCGCCGGGCCCGAGCGGAACTCGACCATCCAGTCCGCCGTCTCCGCCCGTACGAGCTCCGTCACGTCCTCCGAGAAGCGGCGCAGCACGCCGAGACATCGCTCGGCCGCCTCGCTCGCGGTGCCCTCCGTGGGGCCGAGCACCTCACGGACGCTCTCCGACGCCCAGTCGAACTGCAGGGCCTGCAGACGCCGCTGCACGGCCTGCGCCGTCGCCACGTTCCTGATCCAGCCGGACGTCACACCGAAGTACCGGTCGCAGGCCATGCAGGCGGCGCCGAGCAGCAGCGAGAGGTAGCCCCAGCCGGCCGCGCCCCTCGCGACCCCGGTCAGGTCGAGCAGCGGCAGCGCGGCACCCGCGATCACCCCGGCGGCCGTGCCGATCCGCAGGATCCGGGCGCAGCGGCGCTTCCAGACCCGGTCGGAGAGGTACCACTCGGCGGTGCGCAGGGCATTGGACTCCACCCAGCGGTACAGCTCGTCGAGCCGTTCGGCGGGCTCGCCCCAGTCGCCCAGGGGGAACGGCGTACCGGTCAGATCACGGCGGACGTCTCCCCCGGGGGTCCCCGGCGGCTGCATCTCCGGCTGCTGGCTCACCGGGGGACTCCTCTGTTCAGCTCAGCGCTCATGTCCTTCTGTGACGTGCGGTGCACGTGGTGCCTGCCCTTCCTACCGCCGAATGGTGGGCGGTGGGCCCGGAATCCCGGGATTTCCGCCCGCAAGAGGGTCTTGATCAGGTAGAGGAGCCCGCAGTTTCTCACTCGAAAGAGTGATGGAGGCAGGGCGGGCGGGGACCACGTAGGCTCGGCCTACCGACATACGGACGTACCGAACCTCAGGAGTGACCGTGATTCCCGGTGGTGGTCAGCCCAACATGCAGCAGCTTCTCCAGCAGGCCCAGAAGATGCAGCAGGACCTCGCCCGCGCGCAGCAGGAGCTCGCGGCGACCGAGGTCGAGGGGCAGGCGGGCGGCGGCCTGGTCAAGGCGACCGTGACGGGCTCCGGAGAACTGCGCGGCCTGGTGATCGACCCCAAGGCCGTCGACCCGGAGGACACCGAGACGCTCGCCGACCTGATCGTGGCCGCCGTGCAGGCGGCCAACGACAACGCGCAGCAGCTCCAGCAGGCCAAGCTCGGCCCGCTGGCGCAGGGCATGGGCGGCATGCCGGGCCTGGGCTTCTGAGCCTCGTCCCGGCACGGGCTTTTCCACAGGCTTTCCTGTGGGCTTCTACGGCTCGCTTTCAGCCACTACCGTAAGAATCAAGCACTCCCTCGGAAGGGCGTTCCGTGTACGAAGGCGTTGTTCAGGACCTCATCGACGAACTGGGCAGGCTGCCCGGCGTCGGTCCCAAGAGCGCGCAGCGGATCGCCTTCCACATCCTCCAGACCGAGCCCACGGACGTCCGGCGTCTGGCGCACGCGCTCCTGGAGGTCAAGGAGAAGGTCAGGTTCTGCGCGGTCTGCGGCAACGTGGCACAGCAGGAGCAGTGCAACATCTGCCGGGACCCGCGCCGGGACCTGACCGTCATCTGCGTGGTCGAAGAGCCCAAGGACGTCGTGGCGATCGAGCGGACCCGCGAGTTCCGGGGGCGGTACCACGTCCTCGGCGGCGCGATCAGCCCGATCGAGGGCGTCGGCCCCGACGACCTGCGCATCCGCGAACTGCTCGCGCGGCTCGCCGACGGCACCGTCACCGAACTGATCCTCGCCACCGACCCCAACCTGGAGGGCGAGGCCACCGCGACGTACCTGGCGCGGATGATCAAGCCCATGGGACTCAAGGTGACCCGGCTCGCCAGCGGCCTCCCGGTCGGCGGCGACCTGGAGTACGCCGACGAGGTGACCCTCGGCCGTGCCTTCGAGGGACGGAGGCTGCTAGATGTATGACGACCGGGCCGGCGCGCTCTCAGGGAGGCTCCTCGATGTCTGACCCCACGCTGCACGCGATCACTCAGAACCCCGACGACTTCGCGGTCCAGATCGCCGACTCCATCGAAAGCTTCATCGTCGCGACCACCGAGCTCGCCAAGGGCGACGAGCCGGACAGCGCGGTGCCCTTCCTGCTCCTGGAGATCTCCCAGCTGCTCCTCGCGGGCGGTCGGCTCGGCGCCCACGAGGACATCGTCCCTGACGAGCGGTACGAGACGGACACGGGCCCCGAGCCCGACGCGGACGTCCTGCGCGAGCGGTTCGCCGTGCTCCTCGACCCGGTCGACGTCTTCTCCGAGGTCTTCGACCCGTACGAGCCCCGCAAGGCTCCGGTGCCGGCCCGCATTTCCGACAACCTCGCCGACATCGTGATGGACCTCCGCCACGGCCTGGCCCACTACCGGGCCGGCCGGACCAGCGAGGCCCTGTGGTGGTGGCAGTTCTCGTACTTCTCGAACTGGGGCCCCACCGCCTCCGCGACCCTGCGCGCCCTGCAGTCCCTCGTCGCCCACGTCCGCCTCGACCAGCCCCTCGCGGCCCTCGACGGCCTCGACACCGACGAGGACCTGACGGAGGACGACCTCGCGGAGGAGGCGGGCCGCGTGATGCTGGAGGAGATCGCGGCCCCGCTGGGCCTGCGAAGCAAGTCCCTCAGGAAGTAGCGGGGAAGCAGCGATGGCGACGGGGCCGCTCTGATCACTCCGTGAGCGGCCTGTCTCACCATCCGATATCACGCTGGTGTTTCCGGGTCCCTCGTTAGACTGAGTCGATCGCAGCGCGGGCTGCGGCACACACTGATCGAGGAGCGCACGTGGGCCTTGTCGTGCAGAAGTACGGAGGCTCCTCCGTTGCCGATGCCGAAGGCATCAAGCGCGTCGCCAAGCGAATCGTGGAAGCCAAGACGAACGGCCACCAGGTGGTCGTCGTGGTTTCCGCGATGGGCGACACGACGGACGAGTTGATCGATCTCGCCGAGCAGGTATCCCCGATCCCTGCCGGGCGTGAGTTCGACATGCTGCTGACCGCCGGAGAGCGGATCTCCATGGCCCTGCTGGCCATGGCGATCAAACACCTGGGCCACGAGGCCCAGTCGTTCACGGGCAGCCAGGCCGGTGTCATCACCGACTCGGTTCACAACAAAGCGCGCATCATCGACGTCACGCCGGGGCGGATCCGTACCGCCCTCGACGAGGGCAACATCGCCATCGTCGCCGGCTTCCAGGGCGTGTCGCAGGACAAGAAGGACATCACCACGCTGGGTCGTGGCGGTTCCGACACCACGGCCGTGGCGCTCGCCGCCGCGCTCGACGCCGAGGTCTGCGAGATCTACACCGACGTCGACGGCGTGTTCACGGCCGACCCGCGCGTGGTGAAGAAGGCGAAGAAGATCGACTGGATCTCCTTCGAGGACATGCTGGAGCTCGCCGCCTCCGGCTCCAAGGTGCTGCTGCACCGCTGCGTGGAGTACGCGCGCCGCTACAACATCCCGATCCACGTCCGCTCGTCCTTCTCGGGACTGCAGGGCACCTGGGTCAGCAACGAACCGCTCTCCGACGCAAAGGACCAGAAGGTGGAGCAGGCCATCATCTCCGGTGTCGCCCACGACACCTCCGAGGCGAAGATCACCGTCGTCGGCGTGCCGGACAAGCCGGGCGAGGCCGCGGCCATCTTCCGGGCCGTCGCGGACGCCGAGATCAACATCGACATGATCGTGCAGAACGTGTCCGCGGCCTCCACCGGCCTCACGGACATCTCCTTCACCCTCCCCAAGGCGGAGGGCCGCGCGGCCCTCGACGCCCTGGAGCAGGCGAAGGGCGTGATCGGCTTCGACTCGCTGCGCTACGACGACCAGATCGGCAAGATCTCCCTGGTCGGCGCGGGCATGAAGACGAACCCGGGCGTCACCGCCGCGTTCTTCCAGGCGCTGTCCGACGCCGGTGTGAACATCGAGCTGATCTCGACCTCCGAGATCCGCATTTCGGTGGTCACCCGCGAGGCCGACGTGAACGAGGCCGTGACGGCCGTGCACACCGCCTTCGGGCTCGACAGCGACTCCGACGAGGCCGTCGTCTACGGAGGCACCGGCCGATGACCCCGAAGCCGACGCTCGCGGTCGTGGGTGCGACCGGGGCGGTCGGCTCGGTGATGCTCCAGATGCTCACGCACCACGCGGACGTCTGGGGCGAGATACGCCTCGTCTCCTCCCCGCGCTCGGCGGGCCGCAAGGCCCCCGTCCGCGGGGTGGAGTGCGAGATCCTCGCGCTGGACGAGGACGTCTTCGAAGGCGTCGACCTGGCGCTCTTCCTCGTGCCCGAGCCGGTCGCCGCGCACTGGGCTCCCGTCGCGGTCGCCAAGGGCGCCGTCGTCGTGGACACCTCCGCCGCCTTCCGCGCGGACCCCGACGTCCCCCTGGTGGTCCCCGAGACCAACCCCCACGCGGCGCGCGTACGGCCCCGGGGCATCGTCGCGAGCCCCGGCTGCACCACCCTCGCCCTGATCGTCGCCGTGGGCGCCCTGCACGCCGAGTTCGGGCTCGCCGAACTGGTCGTCACCGCCCAGCAGGCCGCCAGCGGCGCCGGCGCGGGACAGGCGGGCGTCGAGGCGCTCCGGGCGCAGCTCGGCCTGGTGGCCGGCGGCGGCGACCTGGGCACCCACCCCGGGGACGTACGGCGGGCCGTCGGCGAGAACACCGGGCCCTTCCCCGGGCCCCTCGCGCTCAACGTCCTGCCCTGGTCGGGCACTCCGGGCGTCGACGGGGCCTCGTCGGAGGAGGAGCGCGTACGGGACGAGACCCGCCGGGTCCTCGGCCTTCCCGGCCTTCGCGTCGCCGCCACCTGCGTACGGGTGCCCGTCGTCACCGGGCACTCCGTGTCCGTGCACGCCCGCTTCGAGCACCCCGTGCCGCTCGGACGCGCGCACGAGATCCTGGCGACCTCGCCGGGGGTCGTTCTGTACGACGATCCCGCCGCGGGTGACTTCCCCACCCCCGCCGACGTTGTCGGTACGGATCCCACGTGGGTCGGCCGGGTCCGGCGCTCCATGGACGACGAGCGGGCGCTCGATCTCTTCGTCTGCGCCGACAACCTGCGCAAGGGCGCGGCCCTCAACGCTCTCCAGATAGCGGAATCGATTGTCACAGCTTTGTAGGATCTGTGAAGGTGCTGTGAGCAATTAGGCGTCAGATACCTCTTGAACTGCGGTGATGCCGTGATCGACGATGCTCTTCCCGCGTACTGCAACCAGTAGTTGGGCGGGAGGCGTCTCTGCGTTCACTCATGGTCGTGTGGCGCGGAAAACGCTGCGAAAGCGGGGCATCGGGGGAGAACGGTTACGCATGAGGACGAACAACGCACCGACAAAAAAGGTGCCGTACGCGTACAACCCTGCCCGGGGGAAGCGTGTCCAACAAGCGTGGCAGAGGTACTCGACATCGCGACCATCGCTCCGCTGGGCGGCGCGGGCACAGCGGTGCTCCCCGTGCGGAGCGTCGCCGTCGTCCCCGTACGCGGCTCCGCGGTCAGCCCCTTCAGACGACCGCGCGCTCTCAGCGGCATGCCGGTGATCGCCCCCGTGCCCACCGGATCCCGCGCCGGCGCGGTCGACGGCATCCCCTCGCCCCGGACCAGCGTCGAGGGCGTGTCGGCCGGGACGACCGTCGACCACCTGACCGAGACCTACCGCGCCCACTACCGGTCGCTGCTCGGTCTGGCCGCGCTGCTCCTCGACGACACGGCCTCCTGCGAGGACGTCGTCCAAGAGGCGTTCATCCGCGTCCACTCGGCCCGCAAGAGGGTGCGCGAGCCCGAGAAGACGCTCGCCTACCTGCGCCAGACCGTCGTGAACCTCTCACGGTCCGCGCTGCGCCGCCGCATCCTCGGACTCAAGCTGTTGTCCAAGCCGATGCCGGACATGGCCAGCGCCGAGGAGGGCGCCTACGACCAGCTGGAGCGTGAGGACCTGATCAAGGCCATGCGCGGACTCCAGCGGCGTCAGCGCGAGGTGCTCGCCCTGCGCTACTTCTCGGACATGACCGAGGCTCAGGTCGCCGAGGCGCTCGGGATATCCCTGGGTTCGGTGAAGGCGTACGGTTCGCGGGGCATCGCGGCGCTGCGCGTCGCGATGGGAGCGACGACATGAGCGAGGCACCTGGCAAGGACGGCGGCGCGGAGCCCGTGAAGCGTGTGAAGCGCTTGGAGCCCGTCGAGCCCGTCGAGCCCGTCGAGAATGCCGCGAGTGACGCGAGTGACGCCCGAGACGAACGTGACGACCTGAGTGGACAGCGCATGGTGAACATCGAGCCCGGCCCCGGCGAGGGCGACGGGGACGACGAACTCGCGCTGCGGCGGCTGTTCCAGAGCGCCGTGTCCGGCATCGAACCCTCCGCCGGCTCCCTCGAGCACCTGCACCGCGCCGTGCCCGTCCGGCGCGCCCGCAAGCGCCAGGCCATCGTCGGCGCCGCGGCCGCGGCCGTCCTCATCGGCACGGCCGTGCCCGCCTTCGTGCACGTCGCCGCCTCCGGCGGCATCTCCGTGGCCGGCACCCCCGTGAACGCGGGCCACGGCGAGGACGCCCAGGGCGGCACCGGCGCCGAGACCGGTGTCGAGGGCGGCAAGAGCTCCACGGCCCCCGCGAGCAGCGTGTCCCCGAGCGGGGGCGCCGCCGACGGCCCCTCCGGCAAGCCGCAGCAGCCGGAACCCGGCGTGTCGGGCGGCGGCCCGCGGCCGACGGAGGGCGCGGGCACCGGCTCCACACCGCGGTGCACGGCCGGTCAGCTCGGCGTCAGCTCGGCGCAGGCCGGCGGCCCCGACGGCGAGGGCAAGGTGCACGGCACCTTCCGCATCGCCAACGTCTCCGCCCAGGACTGTGTCGTGGACGGCAGCGGCATCGTCAGCTTCGAGGCCCGCGGCGCGGCCGACCCGGCCCGGATCTCGGTGACCCGGCACACCTCGGGGGACGGCGGGAGCGGACTGCCCGACCCCTCGCAGGAGTCGTCCGCCCTCCTCCTGAAGCCCAGCGGCTCCTACGAGGTGAAGTTCGTCTGGGTGCCGAGCGAGACCTGCCCGACGACCGGAGGCACCCCGACCCCGGAGCCGCCCCCGTCGTCCGAGCCGCCGACCACGCCGCCCCCGACCGAGACCCCGACCGACCCGCCGAGCACCCCGGACCCCGGCGGTGGCCCGGGTACCGGCACGGGCACGGAGACGGGCACCGACACGGGCACGGGCGCGGACACCGGTACGGCGCCCCAGCTGCTCCGCGCGGACGGCGGCCTCGCGGACGGCTCCGTCCTGGTCAGCCACATCGCGGAGCCGGGCGGCCCGGCGGCGTCGGCGCTCATCCCCAACGCCTGCGCGGGCACCATCTACCGGACCGGCGTCCTGAACGGCTCCTGAACCGGAACGGCTCCTGAACCGGGTGGGGGGCGCTCGCGTCCCCCACCCGTCAGGCCGCTACAGGCCCAGTGCCTCGTCGCGTGACGCCTCCGCCTCGCGGCGCACGAGGCGGAACCACATGAAGAGGACGAAGCCGCCGAAGACGAACCACTCGGCGGTGTAGCCCAGGTTCTGGAAGGCCTTCGCGTCCAGGCTCGTGCCCGCCGCTGCCGCCGCCGGCACCGGGGTGAGACCCGTGGGGGAGTCGGCGAGGGTGATCCAGGCGTCGTAGACGTCGTCCGTCACCACGTTCACCAGGGCCGCCGCGCTGATCATGCCGAGCTGCCCCTCGGGCAGTCCGCCGGCCGTGTGGACGCCCTTCGTGCCCGGGTTCTCCGAGGCCTGCAGCGCGCCCTCCACCGTGACCTCGCCCGACGGCACGGCGGGGACGTCCGCGCCCGTGGGGAGCCAGCCCCTGACCACCGGCAGGGACCGGCCGCCGTCCGTCCGCAGCAGCGTCAGGACGTACGCGCCCTTCCGGCCGTCCAGCTCGCGATCCGGGACGAGGAACTGCTCCCCGAACCGGCCGCGCGCCCGCGCCGACCGGCCCGAGGTCTCCTTGTCCACCGGGAGCAGGGAGTCCAGCGGCTCCGCCTTCAGCGAGCTCGCGGCGGGCCGCTCCTCGGCCTCCCGGTGGGAGTCGACGCGATCCTCGAACTTGCCCAGCTGCCAGGTCCCCATGAAGACGCAGAACGGGATCGCGAGCAGGACGAAGACGTTGATCCCCCACCAGCGGGGCGTTCTCAGGAACCGGTACACGCCCCCACGGTACGCAAGGCGGCTCAGCCCGCCGTCGGCCGGGTCCCTGGGGGTGTCCTGTCGATCAGGCCGGGCTCGCCACGACACCCCCCAGGTGCTTCGCGGCGAACGCGAGGTCCAGGGCGACCTGCTTGATCCGCTCCTCCACCACGAGCGAGCCGTGGCCCGCGTCGTACCGGTACACCTCGTGGACGGCGCCCCGGGCCGCGAGCCGGTCGACGTAGTTGTCGATCTGGCGGATCGGGCAGCGCGGGTCGTTGACGCCGGCCGAGATGTGCACCGGCGCCTTCACCGCGTCCACGTACGTCAGCGGCGACGAGGCCGCGTACCGCTCGGGCACCTCCTCGGGGGAACCGCCGAGCAGCGTCCGGTCCAGCGCCTTGAGGGCCTCCATCTCGTCCTCGTACGCCGTGACGTAGTCCGCGACCGGGACCGCCGCCAGACCCACCGCCCAGTGGTCCGGCCGGGTGCCGAGACCGAGGAGCGTGAGGTAACCGCCCCAGGAGCCGCCGGACAGGACCAGCCGCGCCGGGTCGGCGAGGCCGCTCGCCACCGCCCACGCACGGACCGCCTCGACGTCCTCCAGCTCGATCAGACCCACCCGGTGCTTGAGGGCGTCCGTCCACTCCCGGCCGTATCCCGTCGAGCCCCGGTAGTTGACCCGCACCACCGCGTACCCGTGGTCCACCCAGGCCGCGGGGCCCGAGGCGAAGGCGTCGCTGTCGTGCCAGGCGGGACCGCCGTGCACCTCGAACACCGTCGGGAACGGTCCCTCGCCCTCCGGGCGCTGCACGAGCGCGTGGACCCTGCCCCCGGGGCCCTCCACCCACACGTCCTCCACCGGCACCGACGGCGGCGCCTTCGGTCCCGGCGGGTCGAGGACGACACCGCCCGCCGTGGAGCGCACCACCGGCGGCTCGGCGGCCGAGGACCACAGGTACTCCACGGAGCCGTCGGGCCGGGCCGTCGCGCTCGACACCGAACCCGCCGGGGTCTCCACCCGCACCAGGGCGCCGGTGGCGATCTCGTACCGCCACAGCTCGCTGCGGGCCTCGAAGCTGTGCACGATCAGCAGACCGGAGCCGTCCGGATACCACTCCGCCGACACGTCGCCCGGCAGGTCGAGCGCCAGGTCCGTCTCGGTGCCCGCCACCACGTCCCAGAGCATCGGCTCCCAGCGGCCGCGCCGCTGGTGCCCGACGAGCAGCCGGGTGTCCCCGGCCACCGGGGCGAAGCCGAGGACCGCGAGGCCCAGCTCCTCCGTACCGCCCTTGGTGTCGTCGAGCTCGGCCACCACGCCCGCGTCCGACGCGCGGAGCACCCGCAGCGCGGAGTGCATCGCGTCCCCGTGCTCGGTGTGCTCGATCGCGATCAGCGAACCGTCGTGGGAGAGGTCGCCGACGCCCGCGGACTCCCGGTGCCGGTAGATCTCGACCGGGGTGTCCGACCCGGGGCGGACGAGGTGGACCGTCGAGCCGTCCTCGTCGGTGGAGCGGCCCACCACGAGCGTGCCCTCACGGCCGATGGCCAGGCCCGCCGGGTAGGAGGCGTCGAGGCCCGGGACGGCCGGCTCGTCCGCGCCGCCGCCGAACGGCTGGCGCATCCACACCCCGAACTCGTCCCCGTCGGTGTCCGCGAACCACCAGATCCAGGCGCCGTCCGGCGACAGCGTGCCGTCCGTCGTGCCGTTCGGCCGGTCCGTGACCTGCCGCTGCTCCCCGCTCGCCCGGTCCCAGGCGTACAGCTCGTACGTCCCCGTCGCGTTGGACACGAACAGCGAGCGGTCGGGGGCCTCCTCGGCCCACTCGGGGAGGGAGACGCGCGGTGCGCGGAAGCGCTGCTCCCAGACGGGGGTGTCGATTGCCTTGCTCTCAGTCATGGCACCCATGATGCTCCGCGCGGCGGACAATCAGGTCGCGTCGCTCTCAACCTGTGGATAACCTCGCCGACATGTACTCCCCGACGCCCGAGGACTGGCACGAGGCCAACCGCGCACGCTGGGACGAGCGCGTCCCCATCCACGCCGCGAGCGAGTTCTACGACCTCGACGCCTTCCGCGCGGGCAAGGACGCCCTGCGCGAGTTCGAGCTCGCGGAGGTCGGCGACGTCACCGGGCGCTCCCTGCTGCACCTCCAGTGCCACATCGGCCTCGACACCCTCTCCTGGGCCCGCCACGGCGCCTCGCACGTCGTCGGCCTGGACTTCTCCGAGCCGGCCGTCGAGACCGCCCGCTCGCTCGCCGCCGACCTGGGCCTCACGCAGGAGCGCGCCGCCTTCGTCGCCGCCGACGTGTACGACGCCGCCGAGGCCGTCCCGGACAGCGCGTACGACATCGTCTACACCGGCACCGGGGCGCTGTGCTGGCTGCCCGACATCGAGCGCTGGGCGGAGACCGCCGCCTCGCTGGTCGCCCCCGGCGGCTTCCTCTACGTGGCCGAGTTCCATCCGCTCACCGACTCGCTCGACGACGAGACCGGCAGCCGGCTCGTGCACGACTACTTCGTCCGCGATCCGTGGGTGGACACCACCCCGGGCACCTACGCCGACCTCGACGCCGCCACCGTCCACAACCGCAGCGTGGAGTGGGTGCATCCGGTCGGCGAGGTCGTCACGGCGCTCGCGAAGGCGGGCCTGCGGATCGAGTTCCTGCACGAGCACGACGCCTCGCTGATCCCCCGCTACGGCGCGCTTCAGCGACACGAGGACGGCTTCTACCGCTTCCCGCCGGACCGCCCCCGCATCCCGCTGATGTACTCGATCAAGGCGTCCCGGCCGGCCTGAGCGGGCCTGGGGCCTGTCGTTCGGACCAGGCCCTAGGATCCCTGGCCGCCGAGCCTGATGACGGCGACGCCGCCCTTCAGGTCCACCGTCGAGCGGTTCGGCGGGGCGCCGTCCTCCTCGTCGTCGCGCAGCACCAGGGCGCTCTGGCGCTCCTTGAGCTCGTTCTGCTTGCCCTGCGAGAAGGTGGCGTGCAGCTGCTCGAAGCCCGTCGAGGACACCTGACCGCCGCGCTTGCCGATCCCGGCCATGCGCAGGATCTGATCGGCGAAGGCGACCACGGTCAGCAGGATGACGAGACCGGGCAGCGTCACGAACACGACGAACTCCATGCCGTCCATCAGAGCACGCCACGACCGGGGTGTCAGGAGGCTGCGTCGCGGAGGAATCCGGTACGTCAGGGCGTACGCGGGACGTCAGGACGTATGTGGCGCATGCGCCGCCCGTCCGGGCCGAGGACCTGCGCCCCGATCTTGTGGGTGCGCAGCGACAGCGCGGTGCCCGCGATCCGCAGCGCGGGGGCGGCCCGTACGAGCGAGGCCGTCACCTCGTGCAGTTCGTCGACGGTACGGAGCCACAGCGCGACCGCCAGGTTGTGCGGCCCCGTGACCGAGGTGACGAGCCGGGTCTGGCGCAGCCGGGCGAGCGCCGCCACCGTCGCCGGCACTTCGAGGGGCGGTACGTCGGTGGTGACCAGCGCCCACACCGGACGCCCGGAGAACCTCGGGGCCGGCAGGCAGTGGTGGTGGAGGGCGCCGCCCGCCGTGAGGACGTCCAGCCTCCGCCGTACCGTCGACTCGCTCGTACCGCACGTCCTGGCCAGCTCGGCGGCGCTGCGGCGGGCGTCCCCCGCCAGCTCCGCGACCAGCCGGTGGTCGAGCTCGGTGAGGTTGGGGCCGGTGGGTACGCGCGCGCGTGGCCGCCGTACCCCGCCCGTTATCTCCGTGAGGAGCTGGACCTGTGCCGGGGTGAGCTGCTCGATCCGTGACCGGTAGGGGCGGTTGTGCAGACGGGTGACGACCTGGGTACGGGCGCGGAGCACCCCCGGCAGCCGCCGCACCCGCCCGGCGAGATAGGCGTCGAGGGCGTACAGGTCGGGGGAGGCCACGAGGAGGACCAGATCGGAGTCCCCGGTCACCTGGTGGACGCCGAGGGTGCACGCGTCGCCCGCGACCTCGATCGCGGTGGACTCGGCGTCGCCCGCGACGCACTCCAGCTCGATCCAGGCGTAGAGCATGGCGTCGGTGCCACGGCGGGCGGCCAGCAGAGAACTCCAGGCGTACCCTCCGGCCGTGAGGTGCTCCCAGCGCCGGGCGAGGGTGTCAGGGCTCGACCCCAGAACCGCCGAGAGCTGCGTCCAGCTGGCGCGCGGGGCTATCTGCAGTGCGTGGATCAGCGAGAGATCCGGCTCTCCCAGGACGGATTCCCCGGTGCGCATTTTCCTCCTTGGCCGATCCCTGGGAATCCTTGGGTGCGGGTCCCGGAGCGCCCCAGGATGTGAGCCGGGGCCTCTGCATTCAAGCCGCAACGGCGGATGTTCGCCATTGACTCGGTCACACGTCAGGACGCGGGCGGAGGAAATCGAGACGGGGACAGGGGACATGGGGCACACGGGGACCGGGGAACCACCGATGACGGAACTGCTGTGGGGCGAGCCCGTGAGCCCCGAACAGCTCGCCGCCGCCGAACTCGGGTACGCCCGCTGCGGGCCCGCCGAACGACTCCTGTGGGAACGCCTCTCCGTCTTCGAGGGGGCCTTCGGAAGGGACGCCGTCCACGAGGTGTGCGCCGCGGGCGCCCTGCCGGCGGCGCGGATCCAGTCGGTCCTCGACCGGCTCGCCCATGCCGCGCTCCTCCCCGTCGACGACCTGTTCGACGGGGAGAACGACACCCACCGCTACTGGATGCCGCACCCGATGCGGGCCGTGGGCGCCCGCAGGCTCACCGCGCGCGGGGACCGGCACTCCGTCGTCCTGCGCCACCGGCGGTGGTGCGTGAAGGTCGCCCGGCGGGCCTCCGACTGGTGGCAGAGCGGCCGCCAGCTCGACGCCCGTGACCTCGCCCTGCGTGAACTCCCCGACCTGGCCGCCGCCATGGACCCGACGACGGCACCCCTCTCGGCGAGCGAGGAGGCCGGCTCGGCCGTCGAGATCGCCGTCTCCCTGTGGTTCCTGTGGGTCGCCTGTGGGCGGGTCGTCGAGGGCCGGACCCGACTGCGCCACGCCCTCTCCCTGCACACCGGGCCGCCGCCGGCCCGCGCTCTGTGGCTCGCCGCCTTTCTGGAGCTGGAGTCGGGCCGCCCCGTGGACGCCGACCCGCTCCTCGTCCAGGCCTGGGCGGCGGCCACGCGGGACGGCGACGACCGCGTCCTGGGTCTCCTCGCCCACCTGCGCGGCGCGGTCGCCCTCTACCAGGGGCGTACGCGCGCGGCGGCGGCCGAATTCAGGGACGCCCTCGACCTGATCGGGCCGTGCCCGGAGTTCGGACCGACCAGGGAGCTGTGCTGGGCGGCGCTCGCCCTCGCGCTCAGCCGCACCGATCCGGAGGCGGCGCAGGAGGCCCTGGACGAGCTGGTGCTCGATCCGTCGTTGCGGCGGGCGTGGGCGGGACGCGACCAGTGGGCCGACGCCTGGGCGCACCACGCGCGTGCCGAGCTCCTCGCCTGGGACGGGGAGCGGCAGCGGGCCGCCGGGCACGCCCGTCGGGCGCTGTGCGGGCATCTGGCGCTCGGCTCGGCGGTCGGCGCGGCCTGCGCGGCCGAACTCCTGGCGCAGCTGAGGCTCCTGACCGGGCGCCCCGCGGCCGCCGCCCACCTTCTGGGCGCCGTCGACCTGTTGCGGACCTCCGTCTTCGACAGCTCGTACCGGCCGGCGGCGTACTGCACGACGGTCCGGGACCGCAGCGAGACGGAGCTGCGACGGGTGCTGGCGGACCCGGAGCTGCGGCAGGCGTACGACGAGGGAGCGAGGATCGGCCTGTTCGCCCTGGCGGAGACGCTCTAGGCGGGGCCCGGGGGCCGCGCCTGGCGGGCGTACGCGAGCGGGGCGCGGAAGCGGGGTTCCGTACCTACTCTTGAGGTAGGCACGGAGGTGACCTATGAAGCGACGGCACCACTTCCACATCGACTATCTCGGCCACTCGGTCTCCGCGACCGTCCAGACCGGGCACGCCCCTGTCGTCGAGGTCCTGGTCGACGGCAAGGAGACCGGTTACGCCGAGACGCGCGGGGACCGTCCGGTCACCATCCCGGTGGAACTGCCGACCGACCCGCCGACGAAGGTGCTGGTACGGGCGACCCCGGGGCCCGGTGCGCCGCGCTGCCTCCTGCTCGCGTCGGAGGACGCGGAGGCGCAGGTCATGGCGCCGAGGCCGTACTGAGCGCGGCCCCGTGCGGTACGTCGTACGGGCGCGGCCTCAGGACAGCAAGGCCATTCCGATGACCAGGAAGACGACGAAGGCGATGGCCCCGGCCACCGCGGCCGTCTTGCGGGGGCGGCGCCGGGACAGCTCCGCAAGGCCCGTGGTCGTACTGCCGGGCCGCTCACGCCGCCGGGACGCGGGCACGCCGGCGGGCACGGGTCTGTGTGCCTGCCCCGGTCTGGGAGCGGGCGCCGGCATGGGCATGGGCGCGGACGCCGGCGCCGACATCGCGGAGGTCCCGGGTGCGGGCCGGCCGGCGGCGGGCCGCTGGGCGCCGGGGTTGTGGTGAGGGGCGGGGTGCGGTCCGGCGTTGTGGTGCGCGACCGGACCGTGGTGCTGGGCCGCCGCCCGGGGGTAGGCGCGCCAGGCGCCCGAGGAGAACCAGTCCGCGATGGCCTGCGCCGAGGGCCGCTGATCCGGCTGCTTGGCCAGCAGGCTCAGCAGGTACGTCTCGAACTCGGTCGGCAGCGCCACCCCGAGCCGGCCGGGCGGCACGGGGGCGGTGTCGATGTGCTGGTACAGCAGGGCCGTCGCCGTATCGGCCCGGAACGGCGGACGGCCGGTCAGGAGTTGGTAGAGGACGCAGCCGAGCGAGTAGACGTCGGAGGCGGACGACGCGGGCTGCCCGAGGGCCCGCTCGGGGGCGAGGTAGAGCCCCGTACCGACGATCTGGCCGGTCGTCGTGAGACCCGCCGAGGGGTCGTCGACGAACCGGGCGATGCCGAAGTCGGCCAGTTTCACGGTTCCTTCGGCGTCGACCAGCAGGTTCCCCGGCTTGATGTCCCGGTGCACGACCCCCTGCCGGTGCGCGGCGGCGAGACCGGCGGCGGCGTGGGCGGCGACCACCGCGACCCGCTCGGCGGGGAGGATCAGGGGATCGGAGGGGCTCCCGGCGAGGCTGTCGCCCTCCACCAACTCCATGACCAGGAACAGCTTTCCGTCCCACGTGCCGAAGTCGAAGACCCCCACCACGTGCGGGTGGCTCAGCCGGGCGGCGGTCTGCGCCTCCAACCGGAACCGGTCACCGGCAGAGGGATCCGTCGACTGCGCCAGCATCAGCTTCACGGCCACGGGCCGGCCCAGCACCTCGTCGGTGGCCTGCCACACCTCGCCCATGCCGCCCCGGCCGATACACACGTGAAGCCGATATCGGTCCGCGACCAGCACCTGGAGACCACCCTTTCGACGATCGATCAACTTGACGGAAGGGAACCAGCGTAGAGCCGCCCGCCCGCGCTCTTCGCCGCGCTCCCCCCACCGCCGCCTCCGATGGACGACGACCGAGGCGCGGGTGAACGCGCGGTGCCGCCTCCGGCTAGCATCGCGGCCCGGAGTGAGTCCGGAGTGAGTGCCGGCGGACGCCGGTGGACGTGGAACGGAGTGGTCGTGGCGCGACCTCGTGTGGGTGTGGCGGTACTGACGATGGGCACGCGCCCGGCCGAGCTGGGGGCTCTCCTCGACGCCGTGGCGCGCCAGGACGAGCGGGCCGCCCGGATCGTCGTCGTCGGCAACGGCACGGGGACGCTCCCGGAGCTCCCCGAGGGCGTGACCGGCGTCGAACTGCCCGAGAACCGGGGCGTCTCCGGGGGCCGGAACGTCGCGATCGAGACGCTGCGCGCGTTCGGCGACGTCGACGTCGTGGTGGACCTGGACGACGACGGCCTGCTCGTCGACACGGACGTCTTCCGCCGCCTGGCCGACCTGTACGACGGGGACCCGGCGCTCGGGGTCGTGTCGTTCCGCATCGCCGACGAGACGGGCGAGACGCAGCGGCGCCACGTTCCGCGCCTGGGCGCCAAGGACCCGATGCGCGGCGGGGAGGTCACGACCTTCCTCGGCGGCGGCCACGGCCTGTCGATGGCGATGCTCGACGAGATCGGCGGCTGGCCGGAGGACTTCTTCTTCACCCACGAGGAGACCGACCTCGCCTGGCGCGCCCTGGACGCGGGCTGGAAGGTCATCTACGAGCCGGCGCTCCTTCTCCAGCACCCGAGGACCAGCCCGGCCCGGCACGCCGTCTACTACCGGATGACCGCCCGCAACCGGGTCTGGCTGGCCAAGCGCAACCTGCCCGCGCCGCTGGTCCCCGTCTACCTGGGCGTCTGGACCCTCCTCACCCTGGCCCGCACCCGCTCCCTGCCGGGCCTGGGCTCCTGGTTCGCCGGCTTCGCGGAGGGCGTCCGCCGCTCCGGCGGCCCCCGCCGGCCCATGCGCTGGTCGACGGTCGGCCGGATGACCCGCCTGGGGCGCCCGCCGGTGATCTGAGCCCGCGTGGCTCCTCCGGCACAAGCGGCGTCCCCCGATCGTGGGTGAGCGACGTTTCCGCTGTTCCGGCGGCCGCGGACGGGTGGAAGCGATCACGACGGCCTCCCTGACGTCCGGGTCTTCCCCCGATCGCTCCTCTCGGCGGCATCGTCGACGTGGACCCACGGCCGTGGCGGAGGACGACGAGGGCGACCGCAGGGCCGCGTAGAACCCGGAAAACCGGAACGCTGCACCCGGGGTGAATGAATACCTGTGTCGGCGGGCCGAGAATTTGACGGTCCTCGCACGGAGGCTTTTTCACCGAAACACGCAGGGAAGATATTTCCCCCGACGTCGACCGCGATGGCGTGCTACTGTCGAATCAGTTGCAGTTTTGGTACCCAAAATCTTCACGTGCCTCCGGTCGGCCTTCGTGGCCTCATGGAAGCGCTGCTTATTTCCGGTTCATTTTCCGGGCGGGGCATCATCGCGGCGACTCGGCGTCCGTACAGTACGGGCGCCGATGCACTGCCCAAAGGAGATATGACATGGCTACTGGCACCGTGAAGTGGTTCAACGCGGAAAAGGGCTTCGGCTTCATCGAGCAGGACGGTGGCGGCGCTGACGTGTTCGCCCACTTCTCGAACATCGCCGCCTCTGGCTTCCGCGAGCTGCAGGAAGGCCAGAAGGTCAGCTTCGACATCGCGCAGGGCCAGAAGGGCCCGACGGCGGAGAACATCGTTTCCGCCTGACGCTGACGCGCAGACCGTAGCTGGGGCCCGCATCCCTCGGGGTGCGGGCCCCAGCTGCACGCGTTTCCGCAGTGAGTCCACCTGCGGGACGACATTTCTCAGGGACGAACCCCTCGGGGGCCGTACCCATTGACGCACCGGATTCCCTTCCGTGAGCCGTCACCTATTTCTCCTTGCGCCGACACGAATTCCCGTGGGCCAAGTCAATTTCGCATTCTGTTCGGCTCGTGCCGTGATTCCGTGCGCTGCTCACTCGCTGCCGGAATTCCTCGATACGTGCCGTATCGAGGAAGGTTCTGCATGAACCCCACCCGTACGAACAGCCGTTCCTCAGGCGCCCGGCGCCGCACCGGCGGCTCCACCTTCGGCTCCACGAACGGCTCCACCCGAGGCAGTCGCTTCGGTTCGTCCGCCCCGGCCCGCTCGGGCGGCCCCAACCGCTCCGGCGGCCACGGCCGGCGCCCCGCCGCCGCGCAGGGGGAGTTCGCCCTGCCGAAGACGATCACCCCGGCACTGCCCGCCGTCGAGGCGTTCGCCGACCTCGACATGCCCAAGGCGCTCCTGGACGCGCTCACCGCGCAGGGCGTGACCGTGCCCTTCCCGATCCAGGGCGCGACGCTGCCGAACTCCCTGGCGGGCCGTGACGTCCTGGGCCGCGGCCGGACCGGCTCCGGCAAGACCCTCGCCTTCGGGCTGGCCCTCCTCGGCCGTACGGCGGGGCAGCGCGCCGAGCCGCGTCAGCCGCTGGCCCTGATCCTGGTCCCCACCCGGGAACTCGCCCAGCAGGTCACCGACGCCCTCACCCCGTACGCCCGCGCCGTGAAGCTGCGCCTGGCCACCGTCGTCGGCGGGATGCCGATCGGCAGGCAGGCGAGCGTGCTGCGCGGCGGCGCCGAAGTCGTCGTGGCCACCCCCGGCCGCCTCAAGGACCTCATCGACCGCGGTGACTGCCGGCTGAACCAGGTCGCGATCACCGTCCTCGACGAGGCCGACCAGATGGCCGACATGGGCTTCATGCCCCAGGTCACCGCGCTCCTGGACCAGGTCCGCCCCGAGGGTCAGCGCATGCTGTTCTCGGCGACCCTGGACCGCAACGTCGACCTGCTGGTCCGCCGCTACCTCGCCGACCCGGTCGTCCACTCCGTGGACCCCTCCCAGGGCGCGGTCACCACGATGGAGCACCACGTCCTGCACGTGCACGGCGCCGACAAGCACCGGGCGACGACGGAGATCGCGGCACGCGACGGCCGGGTGATCATGTTCCTCGACACCAAGCACGCCGTGGACCGTCTCACCCAGGACCTGCTCGACTGCGGTGTCCGCGCCGCGGCCCTGCACGGCGGGAAGTCCCAGCCGCAGCGCAACCGCACCCTCGCGCAGTTCAAGACGGGGCACGTCACCGTCCTGGTCGCGACGAACGTCGCGGCGCGCGGCATCCACGTCGACAACCTCGACCTCGTCGTGAACGTGGACCCGCCGACCGACCACAAGGACTACCTCCACCGCGGCGGCCGGACCGCCCGGGCCGGCGAGTCCGGCAGCGTCGTCACCCTGGTCACCCCCAACCAGCGCCGCGACATGACCCGCCTCATGGCGACCGCGGGCATCGTGCCGCAGACCACCCAGGTCCGCTCCGGCGAGGAGGCGCTCCGCCGGATCACCGGAGCCCAGGCCCCTTCCGGCATCCCCGTGACGATCACCGCGCCGCCGCAGGCCGAGCGGCCCAAGCGCGGCGCGTCCTCCCGCGGCCGCCGCCGCCCCTCGGGCGCCGGCCGGCGCACGGGCGGCGGGCGGCAGTCCGCCTCCGGCGCGGCCGCGGCCTGAACCCCGCGCCGTCGACCGGAAGCCGACCCATCTCCGCAGGAGGCACGTTGTGACGCCGATCCAGACACCGATCCAGGCACAGATCCACACGGAGGGGCCGGCCGACCTGGCCGACCTGGCCGACCTGGCCGACCTGGCCGACCTGGCAGAACTGGCCGACATGGCCGGACTCCAGGTCTGTGACGACATGACCGTCGAGGTGGCGCTGTCCGTCATGGCCGGCGCCCGCACCGGGCACCTGCTCGTCTGCGACAACGACGGCCTGCGTACCGGAACGGTCACCCGGGTCCAGCTGGCCGGCGTCCGCGAGGGCGCCGCCTACACGGACCGGCTCCGGCTGCGCGACGTCCCCGGCGACGGCGTACCCGACGACGTACGGCTCACCCCGGGCGTTCTCGCCCTGGCCCGCTGAACCGCCTCCCCACGGCGGAACCATCCCCTTCCTCTCCCTGTGAGGCATCGTGCGCTGTGTCATCGCCCGCTTCCCGTTCGAGCTCACCAAGAGCGGAGTCCTGGAGTCCATGAAGGGCGTCAAGCCCGAGGAGGTGCTCGGCGAGTCCGTGATCATCGGCCGCCGCAGCTACCCCGTCAAGCAGGTCGGCCAGGTCATCACCCGCCAGGACCGACGCGACTTCAGCGCCGACGAAGTCACGAGGGCCATGGCCAAGCTCGGCTTCACCTGCCGCAGCGTGCCCAGGACCGTCGTGCCCACCCGCGCCGTCGACCCGCTCCAGCACGCCTCGGCGATGCTCGGCGCCCCGCTGGCGATCTGACCGTCTGACACCCGAACCACCAGAAGGGCCCGACCGGCACACGCCGGTCGGGCCCTTCCGCGTACCCGGGCCTGCGTGCCACCGAATCGCTTCACTGTTCGAGGTCGATTACCTCCCGACAGGGCACACAAAAATCTATGGCGGCCGGAGTAGACATTGCGGGTGTGCGTGGATATGGTTTCTCTCGTAGCCCAGAGAGACAACAGGGCCTGGCAGAGATGAACTGCCGGCCGGAAGTACCTGTATGGCAGTACCTGTAGGTGCAGTTCGCAGAACGGTGCGGCGGTGGAGTACCGAAGCCAGGGTGGTTGCATGACGGCGACGGGACTGACGGCCGGACCGGGTGGCCCGCAGTGATGAGGGGCCGCCGAAACGGGACCGTGGTCATGGCAGATGCGGTGCCCGTGTGAGTGCAGTACGCAGTACCAGCAGTACGCAGTACCCCCGTGTAAGTGGTTGATCATCGAGGGAAGAACGGAGGAGCCACGCCATCAGGATCGCCCGGGCGGAAGTAGTGAGCCCGGGTACCGCAGGACATCGATAGTGAGGTGGTCTCCGGTCAAGCAACCGCGATCCCCGCAGCCCGACAGTGTCTCGGTCGGGCCGGCGGACACAGAAGGCCGACGCAGTACCTAGTCGGCAGATGGTGTAGTAGTTCCTTCGGGGCCTTGGTGCCGTACGGCACCAAGGCCCCTCCACGCGTTCCCGAGAGAGGTGCAAATGACAGCAGACGACTCGTACGGCCGTCTCGACGACGACGACTACCCCGCCTTCACGATGGGCCGGG
>NZ_JNZP01000021.1 GCF_000725545.1 Streptomyces exfoliatus
TCCCACGCCCCCGGCCTCGGCGTCGAGCTGGACGTGGACGCGGCGGCCGAGTTCCCCCAGCAGCAGGCCCGGTTCGACCTGTGGGCCGAAGGCTGGGAGAAGAGGCAGCCGAAGTGAGCGCCGGTGCCACGGCCGTGAGCCGTGCCGTCCTCGTCGAACGGCCCGGCGCCCACCGGCTGATCGGGCGGGAGGTCCCCTCGCCGGGCCCCGGCGAGGTCCGGGTCCGGGTCGCCGCCGCCGGGATCTGCATGAGCGACCGCGAGCTGTACGAGGGGCACCGCGCCCCTGAGTACGTCCGCTACCCGGTGGTCCCCGGCCACGAGTGGTCCGGCACCGTGGACGCGGTCGGCGCCGGGGTGGATCCCGCGCTCCTCGGCCGGCCGTGCGTCGCCGAGGGCTTCCGGTCGTGCGGCCGGTGCGAGCGATGCCGGTACGGCGAGACCAGCCTGTGCACGGCCGGGTACGCCGAGACCGGCTTCACCGAACCGGGCGCGTTCGCCGACCACCTGCTCGTACCGGCCAGGCTGTTGCACCCGCTGCCGGACGGGGTCGACCTCCGGGCCGCGGCCCTGCTCGAACCGGCCGCGGTCGTCGCGGCGGCGGTGCGGGCCGGACGGCCGCGCCCCGGTGAGCGGATCGCCGTGGTGGGCGCCGGGACGCTCGGCCTGCTCGCCGTCCAGTGGCTCGCCGCCTCCTCCCCCGGCGAGCTCGCCGTCGTGGACCCGCGCGCCCAGCGGGCGGACAAGGCCCTGGGGTTCGGCGCGAGCCGGACCCTCACCCCGCGCGAGGCGGACGGCGAGGCCGGGCGCTTCGACCTCGTCGTGGAGACCGCGGGGGCGCCCCCCACGGCCGCCTCCTCCTGTCTGCTCGCCCGCCGGGGCGGCCGGGTCGTCCTCACCGGCATGTTCACGGCGGGGGCCACCGGCATCGACCCCGTCCACCTGTCCGTCAGCCAGCTGGAGATCCGCAGCGTCTTCGGCGCCTCCTCCGCCGCCTGGGCCGACGCCGTCCGCGCCTTCTCGCTCGGCCTGCTCGACCCGGCTCCGCTCGTCACCCACGAATTCCCCCTCGAACGGTTCGGGGAGGCGCTCGCCCTGGTGGGCGGCGGCGACCCGGGCACGGGCAAGGTCCTCCTCCGCCCCTGAGCCGGCCCCTTTCCCGCAGCCTCCAGACCTCAGCCCCCGGCCCAGCCCTCAACCCTCACCGCAGCCAACGCCAGAGGATCCCGATGACCACGCGACCGGCCCCCCGCCGTCCCGGCGGCGACGCGCTCCGCCGTATCGGCCACCCCGTACCGGCGGACGACCCCGCCGACACCTCCCCGCACTCCTTCCCCGACGGCGGGCTGTGGCGCACCGAGATCCCCTCCGTCGAGAGTCCCGAGGCGCTCGCCGTCGTCCTCGCGGAGAGCGAACGCCTCGGCGTCCCCGTCCACCGCGTCAGCCAGGGCAGCGGCGTCTGGATGCTCACCGACGCCGAGATCGCCGAGATGGCGGGCGCGTGCGCCGAACGGGCCGTGGAACTCTGCCTGTTCACCGGTCCGCGCGGCACCTGGGACACCGGGGCCGCGACCCGTACCGACTCCGGCGGCGCGGGGCTGCGCGCCCGGGGCCAGGACGGGCTCGAGGGCTGCGTCGAGGACGCCCTGCGGGCGGTCGCCCTCGGTGTCCGGTGTCTGCTCGTCGCCGACGAGGGCGTGCTCTGGACCCTGCACCGGCTGCGCGAGGCCGGGACCCTGCCCGCCGACACGACGTTCAAGGTGTCCGCCCTGATCGGGCCGGTCAACCCGGCCGCGTACGCCGTCCACGAGCGGCTGGGAGCGGACTCCCTCAACGTGCCGTCCGACCTGACCCTCGCCCATCTCACCGAGATACGACGGGTCAGCCGGGCCCCGATGGACCTGTACGTCGAGGCCCCCGACGACCTCGGCGGCTACGTCCGGATGTACGAGACGGCCGAGTTGATCCGGCGGGGCGCACCGCTGTACCTCAAGTTCGGGCTGAGCCGGTCGGCCGGCCTCTACCCCTACGGGGCGCATCTGCGGGAGCACGCGCTCGCCACCGCCCGGGAACGGGTCCGGCGCGGCCGGCTGGTCCTCGACCTGCTCGCCCGGCACGGGGCGGACGGGGGGATGTCGCCGGTCGGCTCCCGGAACCCGGGCGAACTCCACCGTTTCGCCTCCGACGTCGAAGCGCTTCGATCTTCCTGAGTCATCTCCCTGGACAGGCCCACACGGCCGCGTTACCGTCTCGCTGAACCGTCCAAGAGATCGTCCGACGGTTTTCGACGGGTTTCGACAGCGTTCGACAGCTGTCGGCACAGCGATTCATTTCAGTCACGGCCGCGGGGAGAGCGGATGGTCACGCTTGCCGAGGTCGCCCGGCACGCCGGAGTGTCGGCCAGCACGGTGAGCTACGTCCTCAGCGGCAGACGGCCCATCTCGGACGCCACCCGGGAGCGGGTGCGGGCCAGCATCGAGCAGCTCGGCTACCAGCCCCACGCAGGCGCCCGCGCGCTCGCCAGCAGCCGTTCGCGGATCATCGCGCTCATGGTGCCGCTGCGCACCGACATGTACGTGCCGGTGATGCTGGAGATCGCGGTCGCCGTCGCCACCACCGCCCGCGCCCACGGCTACGACGTCCTGCTCCTCACCGGAGAGGAGGGCCCCTCGGCGCTGCGCCGGGTCACCGGCAGCGGGCTCGCCGAGGCGGTGATCCTGATGGACATCCACCTCGACGACGAGCGGCTGCCGGTGCTGCGCGCGGCGGGCCCGCCCGCCGTCCTGGTCGGCACGCCCTCCGATCCCACGGGGCTGAACTGCGTCGACCTGGACTTCACGGCGGCCGGGGCGCTGTGCGTGGAGCACCTGGCGGGCCTGGGGCACCGGGAGATCGCGGTGATCGGCGAGGCCCCCGGTGTCTACGCGCGGCACACCGGCTTCGCCGAGCGGACCCTGCGCGGGCTGCGCGACCGGGCCGCCGAGCTCGGCGTCCGTCTGCTGCACCGGCCGTGCGAGGGCGGCCACGACGCCGTGGCGGGAGTGCTGGCCCGGATCTTCGACGAGCGGCCGGACGTGAGCGCCTTCGTCGTGCAGAACGAGACGGCCGTCGAGCCGCTGCTCGCGCTGCTGCGGCGCACCGGCAGGGCCGTGCCGGAGGACGTGTCGGTGATCGCGGTCTGTCCCGACCAGATCGCCACCCAGGCCTCGGTGGCGGTCAGCTCGGTGGCGATCCCTGCCCAGGAACTGGGCCGCAGGGCGGTGGAGCGGCTCGTCGCGCGCCTGGCCCGGCCGGACGGGACGGACGCCGAGGGGGTCGAACTCCTCGTACCCGAGCTGACCGTACGGGACAGCTCGGGCCCGCCGCCACGGCGCGGTCCCGGCGACTGACGGTCCGGGTCTGCGAGGTCCGCACGAGCGGGCCCCGAGGCCGCCCGGTCCACGGGTCCGCGGAACCCGTCGGGCCCCGGGTTCAGGAGCCGACGGTCCGCTCCTCGCCCGCGCGCAGGAGCAGCCGGGCCGCCCCCGCCGGGGTCCTGAGGTCGATCTCCGCGTCCCGGTCGGGGTGGAGGACCGCGTGGTACTCCCCCGGTGACCAGGTCAGGTCCACCCGGGCGCCGAACCGGGTCCGTACGCCCGTGAGGCGGCCGCGCGGGCACCGGGCGGGCGGTGCGGGCAGCAGGACCAGGCGTCCGGGCGTCGACTGCACGAGGGCCTCGATCAGGAGCGCCGGCAGGGCGTGGGCGGCGTCGGCGTTGTAGACGTCGCGCCCCGGGTAGTGCGCGCTCATGAGGGAGTCATGGAAGTAGTCGCCGGTGAGGACGCGCGCGAGCGCCTCCTCGGTGCGCGCGGCCTCCCGCAGGCGGGCGGCGATCAGCCCGTGGTGGAGGTGTCCGTGGGCCGACTCGTTCTCGCTTCCTCGGAGTTCGAGGGCGCGCCGGGCGGCCTCGGCGAGGGCGGGGGTGTCGTACGGGTTGATCTCGTCCAGCGGCCAGACGGGGTAGAGGTGGCTGAGGTGCCGGTGGTCGTACCGGTCGCCGAGGCCGGGCCAGGCCCATTCGGCCACCGCGCCCTCGTCGTTGATCCGGTACTCGGGGAGCCGGTCGGCGAGCGCCCGCAGCCGGCCCGCGTCCTCCGCCGCCGCCCGGTCCGCGGCGGCGCGCAGGGCGTGCCGGGCGGCGGCGATGTCCATCGTGGCGTTCACCGCGCCCCAGCTCCCGCCGCGCGGCCGGTTCTCCGGTGAGTAGGAGGGGACGACGACGATCCGCCCGTCGGGACCGGCGCGGCTGAGGAAGTCCTCGTAGAAGAGGGCGAGTTCGGCGAGTGCGGCCGTGGTCCTCGGGTCCTGCCGTCCGTTCGCCTCGTCGTCGTCGAGGAGGGGTTTGAGCAGCCAGTCGGCGCCTGCCGTCCACAGGTGGAGGGGGTACTCGCGGCTGAAGTGGTACGTGTGCCCCGAGGCGCCGTCCGTGTGGGAGGGGGCGACGATGCCACGGGCGCCGAAGATCACCCGGGCGTTGTCCCGCCAGTCGTCCGACTGGCCGTGGACCAGGTCGGCGTGAGCCCGCGTCACCTCGGGCAGGTCGGCGGCGACGGCGGACGCGGTCTGGAGGTTGAGGTTGGCGTTGGTGGTGAACGCCCCCGACCAGGCCGTGTCCCAGTCCCCCGTCCAGAGCCCGGTGAGCCGGGGCGGCAGGACGCCGGAGGAGGAGAGCAGGTGGTAGCGGCCCGCGGCGAACAGGCGTTCCAGGAGTGCGGGGCTTCCGGGGCGGCGCAGGAGCGTCGAGCCGGGGAGCGCCCGTTCGGCGTCGTCCGCGCCGAGGTCGAGGGTGACGCGCCGGTAGGCGGCGCCGTGCAGGGCGGTGTGGCGGGAGAGCAGCCGGGCGTGGAGGGCGTCGAGATCCCCGGAGGGCGCGTCTTCGGCCAACGCCCGCAGGGCCCGCGTCTCCCGGTTCGTGTCGATGCCTCCCTCGTGGCGGCGCACCCGGGTGAGGAGCAGCAGCCGGCCCGCGCCCTGGACGCGGATGCCGGAGGCGGTGACCGTGGTGCGTCCGGCGTCGGTGAGCAGGAGGGTGAGGCCGGTGTAGCCGAGCGGGCTGTCCGGGTAGCGGGCCCGCAGGGTGAGGACGGTCTCCCGCCGGGCGGTGGCGACGCCGTGGCCGGCGCCGAGTCCGGTGGGGACGCCGGGCAGCCGGTGGTCGAGGTCGATCTCGACGACGGGTCCCGGGGCGGTGACGTACTGGACGACGACGTCGTCGGCGCGGGAGACGAAGACCTCGCTGCGCCGCTCCCCGGACTGCCCGGCGATCACCCCGGTGGTGAAGTCCACGGACCGGCGGACCGGCTGGTCCGGGGCTCCGGGCTCGCGCCTGATCCGGGTCGCGAACCCGGGGTGGAAGGGCTGGACCCAGCGCAGCGGCCGGCCGTCCGTGAACCGCTCGGCCGCCGTCGTGTCTCCGGCCAGCAGGGCGTCCTGGAGGGCGGGGAGCACGGCGGCGAGCCGGGGCGGGGCGGTGTCGGCGGGCGGGTTGTTCGGCCGTACGAGGGTGTGGTGGGTGACGATGACCCGGTCGTCCCCGGGGTCGCCGGGGACCAGGGCGCCGTGCCGGCCGTTCCCGGCGAGGAAGGCGTCCTCCCAGCGGGTGGCGGGCGCGGGTTCCCACGTGCCGTGGATCACGCGCGCTCCTCCGGCGTCGTGGCGGCGCGTCCCTGTGAACGGTTCGTGGTGTCGGCCGGGCGGCCGGTCGGCCGGGTCGGGTCGTCGAGGCTCGGCATCGGACTCTCCGGTAGGGGGTTCGGTGACACGGGTGGGTTCAGCCCTTGACGGCGCCGGTGAGCATGCCCTTCTTGAAGTGCTTCTGGACGAAGGGCGAGAGGACGGCGACGGGCAGCAGGGCGAGGACCATGACGGCCATCTGGACGGCGAGCCCGGAGAGGTTCCCCGCCCGGACGGCCTGGCCGAGGCCGACGGGGATCTCCTGTTTCTGGGCGAGCTGGATGAGGACGTTCTGCAGCGGCATCATGTTCTGGTCGCTGAGGTAGATGGAGGCGTTGAACCAGGCGCTCCAGTAGCCGACCGCGTAGAAGAGGGTGATGACGGCGATCACCGCGCGGGAGAGCGGCATCACGATCTGCCAGAGGATCCGCAGGTCCCCGGCGCCGTCGATGCGCGCGCTGTCGACGAGTTCCTGCGAGACGTTCATGAAGAAGCCGCGCAGGACGAGGATGTTGAAGACGCTGACGGCGCTGGGGAGGATCAGCGCGAGATAGCTGTCGGTGAGGCCGAGGGTCTGCACCAGGAGGTACGTGGGGATCAGGCCGGCGCCGAAGAACATGGTGGCCATCAGAGTGAGCAGGATGAAGCGGTGACCGACCGAGCCGGGCCGGGAGAGACCGTACGCGCCGAGGATCGACACGGCCATGGAGAAGAGGGTGCCGGTCACGGTGACGAGGACGCTGACGACGGCGGCGCGGGTCACCTGGCCGCCGCTGAGGAGCTCCTGGTAGGCGATGAAGGTGATGTCCCTCGGGACGACGACGAGACCACCGGTCTCCGTGATCGTCTTCTTGGACGAGAGGCTGGTGACCACCACGATCCACAGCGGGACGAGGACCGCGAGGCAGGCGAGGACGAGGACCGCGCCCTTGGCGGCGAGTCCGGTCCTGCCGGGCGGTTCCTCCCACACGGGCCGGGCGGGCGCCGCCCACCACGAGGCGGGGCGCGGGGCCGTTTCCGTCGCGCGGGTCACTTCCGGTACACCCCCTGCTCGCCCATGAGGTGGGCGATCTTGTTCGCGGAGAGGACCAGCACCAGGCCGACGACTCCCTTGACCAGTCCGGCTGCGGCCGCGTAGCTGAAGTCCTGGCTGCGCAGGCCGGTCCACCACACGAAGGTGTCGAGGACCTCGGCCGCGCCGGGTCCGACCGCGTCGCGCTGGAGCAGCAGTTGTTCGAACCCGACGGTGAGCGCGTCGCCGACCCGGAGGACGAGCAGCAGCGCGATGACGGGCCGCAGTGCGGGCAGGGTGACGTGCCACATGCGGCGCCAGCGGTTCGCCCCGTCCATGGCGGCGGCCTCGTACAGGTCCTGGTTGACGGCGGCGAGCGCGGCGAGGAAGACGATGACGCCCCAGCCGGCGTCCTTCCAGATGCCCTCGGCGGTGACGAGGAACTTGAAGATCTCCGGGTCGGTCATGAGGTCGAAGCCCTCGTGGCCGTGCTGCCGGAGGGTCTGCGCGATGATGCCGGCGCCGCCGAGGATCTGCTGGAAGACCGTGATGACGAGCACCCAGGAGAAGAAGTGCGGCAGGTAGAGGACGGCCTGGACGAACGCCCTGACCCGGGGCCGCAGCACGCTGTTGACGAGCAGGGCGAGCGCGATGGGCACCGGGAAGAAGAGGACGAGCTGGAGGAGGAAGAGGACCAGGGTGTTCTCGACGGCGTGCCAGAACCCCGGGTCGGAGAAGACCCGTTCGAACTGGGCGAGTCCGACCCAGGGGCTCTGGAAGATGGCGGTGATGCCGTTGGTCGAGACGTACGGGTCGTAGTCCTGGAAGGCGACCACGTTCCCGAGGATCGGGACGTAGTTGAAGACGACGACGAGGGCGAGTACCGGGGCGGTCATGAGGAGGAGCATCCGGTCGCGCCGGAGCCGCCGGCCGAGCGGGACGCGCCCGTCCGTACGGCTCCGGTGCCGGTCCCGGCGGCGGTCGCCGCGCGGGGGCCGGCCGGTGGCGGCCCGCGCGGGCGGGTCCGCCTTCTGCGTGTCGAGCGTGCTCACGGTCAGCCCGCCGCGGAGCCGGTGGTGTCGAGGAGCTTCTTGTACCAGTCGCGCAGCTGGTCCCCGCCCTTGGTCTTCCACTCGGAGACTGCCTGCTGCATGTCGGAGACCTTCTTGCGGCCGCGGACGATGTCCTTCTCCAGCTGCTCGAAGTCGTTCATGAGGCCGGTCCACTGGGAGGGCTCGGTGATGGTCATCCCGTAGAAGGAGGTCTTGGAGGTGAGGGCGCCCATGCGCTGCTGCCACTCGACCATGGCCCGGGTGACCTCGGGGGTGTCGGGGTGGGCCACGTAGGGGGCGGGGCTGGCGACGAACAGCCAGGAGCTGCTGACCTCCTGGTTGCCCTGGTCGGTCTTGACCGGCAGGCCGTCCTTGACGGTGTGGTGGACGCCTTCGACGCCGTAGTCGGTGAGCATCCGCTCCTTGGTGCCGTAGGGGGCGGCGGTGAAGTCGGCGACGGCGAGGGCGTCCTCGATCACGGCCTTGGAGCTGCCCTTCTTCACGAAGGCCCAGATGTTCGCGGGGTTGGTGGCCCAGAGCTTCGGCGCGCCTCCGGCGTGGCCGGGGATGTCCATCGCGGCCATGGCGAACTTCGGGTTCTGCGCGGCCTGTTCGGATGTCTTGGCGTACCAGTGGGAGAGGTCGTTGTTGTAGATGAGGCACTGTCCGGCGGTGAAGCGGAGGCTGGTGTCGCCCTGGTTCTGGGTCTTCTCGTCGGGGTGGACGACTCCGGCGTCGTAGAGCTTGCGGGTCCACTCCAGGGCTTCGAGGTACTCGGGGGTCTCGATGCGGTTGACCAGCTTGCCGTCGACCAGGTGCCAGCCGAGTGCCTTGTCGCTGCCGGGGAACACGCCGAACATGTTGTAGGCGGTCCACGTCATGTCGCCGCAGGCCCACACCTTCGCCCTGGCGCTGGTGATCTCCTTCGCGAGGGCGAGGAACTCGTCCGCGCTCTTGGGGAGTTGCCAGCCCTTCGCGTCGAAGAGGTCCTTGCGGTAGAAGGGCGCGATGTTCGTGACGTACGAGGCGGGCATGGGCAGGCCGCGCAGCTTGCCGCCGAATATCGAGCGTTGCCAGGCGTCGGTGGGGATCGCCGCGAGGTTGGGGTAGGCCTTGACCTTGTCGCCGGAGAGGTACGGGCCGAGGTCCTCGAACTTGGCGTTGACGGCGCTCGGGATCTTGCCGCCGAGGTTCCAGCCGGGGACGACCACCACGTCGGGTATCTCGCTGGAGGCGAGGACGGCGCCGAGCTTCTGGTCGTAGACGTTGCCGTCCTGGTTCTGCCAGGTGGCGCGGACGCCGATGGCCTCGTTCATGGCCTTGTAGTACGGGTTGTCGGGGGCGGGCGGGGGTCCCCAGAACGGGGCCATGATGGTGAGGGCGCCGCCCTTGCCGCGCTTCTCGGCGACGGAGGCCTTGAGTCCGGCGCTCGGGATGGCGCGGGTGAAGCCGGCCGCCGAGCCGTTCTTCGGTGCGATGTCGGGGGTGACGACGGTGCTCGCGACGAAGGCGGGGAGCAGCTTCGCCGCGTCCTTGCCGGTGGTGGTGCCGTCCTTCTTCCCGGAGTCCGCGCCACCGCCGCAGGCCGCGAGGAGCGGCGCGCCGCCGGCGACCGCGAGGGCGACGGCGGTGGTGGAGGCGAGGAAGCCCCTTCGACTCTGCCCGGAGTCGCTCCCGCCCGGGGCGGAACCGCTCCCGTTCGGGGCGGTTCTCCGGGAGTCCGTGGAGACGGCGTTCGGCGTCATTGCGTCAACCCTTCATGGCACACGCCAGGACATACGGCGACCGTGAGGCCGGCCGGCTGCGGTGGTGGAGGTGGTGCGGGCGGGGCGGTGCCCCGGCGCCGTCGACAAAGGTCGAAGCGCTTCGACATTGCTGTGAGGTTAAGTGAACGTCACAGGCGCGGCAAGGGTCGTTCGCAAGAAATCCGGCGGTTACCCAACGAAGACCTCCTCCCCCAAGGGTCCCGAAATGGCCCGCCGGTGACGGGGTGCCCGCCTCCCACACCTTGACACCCGCTGCTTGCGACCTGAGCATCGAAGCGCTTCGAACCGCTTGCCCTGAAGACTTCCGTTCCCCACTGCCAAGGGACCCGCACGTGACCCCGCAACCGCCGCCCTTCCGCGACCCGGCCCTCCCCGTCGACCGGCGCGTCGACGACCTGCTCGACCGGCTCACCGCCGACGAACGCCTGGCCCTGCTGCACCAGTTCACGCCCGCCGTCGACCGGCTCGGCCTGGCCGCCTTCCGCACCGGCCAGGAGGCCCTGCACGGCGTCGCCTGGATGGGTCCCGCGACCGTGTTCCCGCAGGCCGTGGGACTGGGGGCGACCTGGCACCCGGAACTGGTGCGCCGGGTGGGCGAGGCGGTGTCGCGAGAGGTCCGGGCCCTGCGGGCCAAGGACGACCGGGGCGGCCTCAACGTCTGGGCGCCGACGGTGAACCTGCTGCGCAACCCGCTGTGGGGGCGCGGTGAGGAGGGATACGCGGAGGACCCCGCGCTGACCTCCGCCATCGCCACCGCGTTCACGCGCGGGCTGCGCGGCGACCATCCCGTGTACTGGCGCACCGCACCCGTGCTGAAGCACTGGCTCGCGCACAACAACGAGACCGCGCGGGACACCTCCTCGGCGTCCGTACGGCCCCGGGTGCTGCACGAGTACGACCTGCGGGCCTTCCGCGGCCCCGTCGAGGCGGGCGCGGTGGCCGGGGTGATGCCCGCGTACAACCTCGTCAACGGCCGTCCGAACCACCTCTCCCCGTATCTGGAGGACACGCTGCGGGCCTGGACGGACCAGGAGCTGCTCGTCTGCTCGGACGCGGGCGCGCCGTCCAACCTGGTGGAGCCGCAGGGGTACTTCGCCACCCACGAGGAGGCGGTGGCGGCGGCGCTGCGCGCCGGTGTCGACTCCTTCACCGACCACGGCACGGACGCCTCGGTCATCCTGGGGCGGCTGCGCGGGGCGCTGAGTCGCGGTCTGATCGGCCCCGAGGACGTGGAGCGGGCGGCGCGGCGGCAGTTGACCGTGCGGTGCCTGCTCGGCGAGTTCGATCCGGAGGGCGGTCCGTACGCGGACGAGACCCGGTTCGACACCGCCGAGCACCGGGAGCTGGCCCGCGAGGCGGCGGAGGCGGCGGTCGTCCTGCTCGCCAACGAGCCGCAGGCCGGGGAGGGCCCGCTGCTGCCGCTCGGCGAGCCGGAGCGGATCGCCGTGGTCGGACTGCTCGGCGACGCCTGCAAGCTGGACTGGTACAGCGGAGCGCTGCTGCACCGGTCCTCGCCGCTCGACGGACTGCGGGAACGGTTCGGCGCGGACCGGGTGACCTTCGCCGAGGGGGTGGACCGGATCCGGCTGCGCACCGCCTCCGGCGCCCTGCTGCGGGTGCCGGACGGCGGGCCCGCGGACACGGCGCGGGCGGCAGGGGCCGCGCTCGACCCGGCGCTGCTCGCCGGTCGCACCGACCTTCCGCCGCTCACCGCCGACGCCGAGGGCTCGGAACTCGCCCTGGTCGACTGGGGCGACGGGGTGCTGACCCTGCGTGCCCCCGACGGCCGGTACCTGTCGGTCGCCGAGGACGGGTTCGTCCGTGCCTCGGCGGAGGAGCCCGGCGGCTGGGTGGTCCAGGAGACCTTCCGGCTCGAAGCCGCGGGGAGCGACGGGCGCGACGGCGACGACAGGGCGGACGGGGCTCAGGGGTCTCACGGAACTCGCCGGTCCCACGGTGACGGGCACCTCCTTCTGCACCTGGGGTCGGGTGGCTACGTCTCTGTCGCCGCCGACGGCGTGAAGGTTGCCGCCGATCGCGAATCCGCCGAGGTCTTCTCGGTCGAGACCGTCGAGCGCGGCGAGGAAGCGGTCGCCCGGGCCGCCGCGGCGGCGGACGTGGTGGTGGTCGTCGCCGGGAACGACCCGCACATCAACGGGCGGGAGACCGAGGACCGTACGACGCTCGCGCTGCCCGCCCACCAGGACCGGCTGTGGCGGGCCGCGCACGCGGCGAACCCGCGTACCGTCCTCGTCCTCGTCTCGTCCTACCCGTACGCGGTCCCGGACGCCGCCGCGGCGCTTCCCGCCCTGCTGTGGACCGCGCACGGCGGGCAGGCGGCGGGCACGGCGCTCGCCCGGGTCCTGGCCGGTGACGTCTCCCCCGCCGGGCGGCTCCCGCAGACCTGGTACGCGGCGGACGCGGATCTGCCGGACCTCCTCGACTACGACGTGATCGGCGGACGCCAGACCTATCTGTACTTCGACGGGACGCCGCTCTTCCCCTTCGGCCACGGCCTGTCGTACACGACCTTCGACTACGAGGAGCTGACGGCGGCGGTCGACGGGGAGACCGTACGGCTCTCCTGCACTGTGACCAACACCGGCGCCGTCGCCTCGGACGAGGTGGCCCAGGTGTACGCGCGCGCCGTGGCGCCCTCCGTGCCGCGCCCGCACCGCGAGCTGGTCGCCCACGAGCGGGTACGGCTCGCGCCGGGCGCGTCGGCCACGCTCTCCTTCGAGGTGCCGGTGTCGGCACTCGGGTTCTGGGACGTCGCCCGCGGCCGGTGGACGGTGGAGCCGGGCGCGTACGAGTTCCAGGCGGGCGCGTCGAGCGCCGACATCCGGCGTACGGTCCGCGTCGAGACGGCGGGCGGAGCGCCGGGCCCGCGCCCGGTCCTCGTGGCGGGGCTTTCCGCGGCCGACTACGACGAGCAGTCCGGCACCGTGATCGTGGACCGCACGAAGGTCTCGGGCGACGCGGTGACACCGGCGGACCCGGCGGAGGACGGCACGCTGGTCTACCGTTCCTGCGACTTCGCCGGCGGCGGCTCCGGGGCGACGGTGACGGTCGCCGGCGAGGGCACGGTGGACCTGTCCCTCGCCGACGGCACGCCGCTCGCCCGCGTCGAGGTCCCGCCGACGGGCGGACCGTACGCCTACACCACCCTCGGGGTCCCGCTCCTCCTCCAGGGCGTGGTGGACCTCCACATCGCCCTGCGCGGCCCCCTGCGCCTCGCGCACCTCGGCTTCACCGGCTGAGGACCGGCCGCGACAGCGCCGGGAGCCCGGCCCCGAGCGTTCGGGGCCGGGCTCCCGGCATGCCCCGGGGCTGGTGCCGCCCCGGCCTCAGACCGCCCACACCCCGTCCCGCATGAGACGCCGTCCGACGAGTTCGGGCTCCTCGTGCCAGGCCTCCACCGAGGTGGGGCGGACCCGGAACCAGACGTACGAGGGGCCCGACTTCCGGGGGTCCCACTTCGACTTCTCGGCGAACTCCTCGATCGCCGGGGCCGGGACGTCCTCGTGGGAGAGGGTCGTCACCTCGCCGTCGATCAGGACGACGTCCCGGGTGTGCCCGAACGCGAGCCGCGCCCGTCCTCCGGTGCCGAGGTTGCGTCCGGTGGGGTTCGTCAGCCGGGTGCAGAGCCAGATGTGCGCGCCGTCCCAGGAGAAGGCCAGCGGTACCAGGTACGGCGTCCCGTCGTCGCCCGCGGAGGCCACCCAGATGTCCACCTCTTCGGCCAGACGTGCGAGTACGTCCTTCTTGCGCTGTTCCGGACTTCGGATCGCTCGAGTGTGCGTCATGGCTCAGACCCTACGGCCGCACACCCCGCCCCCAAGGCCGTAGAAAACGCTTGCTGGAAGCATTGACGAAACACGAACGCCCCCATAGCTTCATGCCCGTTGCACTTCGTACGTCATATATGAGACGCGATACATGAGATCTGAGAGTGCGCCATGGCCTTCGCCCCCAGCCCCATCCCCTCCAGGACCCAGTACGTCCTGGAAGCGATCAAGCACGACATCCTCACCGGGGGACTCAGACCCGGGCAGGCGCTCGTGGAGACCGAACTGGCCGCGCGGTTCGGGGTGTCGAAGACCCCCGTCCGCGAGGCGCTCAAGACCCTCGCGGGCAGCGGTCTCGTGGTGATGAGCCAGTACAAGGGCGTCACGGTCCGGATGGTCGACGCGGACATGGCCCGCGCCGTCTACGACGTGCGGCTGCTCCTCGAACCCGAGGCGGTGCGCCGCGCCGTCGGCTCCGGGGCCCCGCTCGACGCGGCGCACGAGGCGCTGCGCCGGGCGGCCGGCGCCGAGGACCCGGCCGAACGGTCCCTGGCCAACCGCGACTTCCACCGCGCGCTCTACCTGCCCTGCGGCAACCCGCTGCTCGGCCGGATGCTCGACGAGGTCCGCGACCAGGCCGCTCTGGTCTCCACGGTCGCCTGGGCCGCCGTTCCCTCCTGGGAGCGCGAGGCCGCGGAGCACGAGGAGATCCTGCGGCTCGCCGCCGCGCGCGACGTCGACGGAGCCGGCCGGGCCGTGCACGACCACATCGCCTCGTTCGTCGAGCGCGCCTTCCCCCACTCCCCCCTGGACAGCGAGTGAGCATGGAATTCGAGACCCTGAGGGCCGCCCTCGCCGACGTCGTGGCCATCCCGGTCACCCCGTTCGCCGAGGACGGCTCCGTGGACACCGCCACGCACCGGGCGCTGCTGCGCCGGCTGCTCGACGGCGGGGTCCGCACCCTCACCCCGAACGGCAACACCGGAGAGTTCTACGCCCTCACCCCCGAGGAGCGCCGCCTCGTCACCGAGGTGACCGTCGAGGAGGCCGGCGACCGCGCCGCGATCCTGGTCGGCGTCGGCCACGACGTACCGACGGCGGTCGAGGCCGCCCGGCACGCCCGTTCCCTCGGCGCCCAGATGCTGATGGTCCACCAGCCCGTCCACCCGTACGTCTCCGAGAGCGGCTGGGTCGCCTACCACCGGGCCATCGCCGAGGCCGTGCCGGAACTCGGCGTGGTCCCCTACATCCGCAACCCGCTGCTGAGCGGGGCCCGGCTCGCCGAGCTGGCCGACGACTGCCCCAACGTCATCGGCGTGAAGTACGCGGTGCCGGACGCGGCGCGGTTCGCCGGCTTCGCCCGGGACGCGGGCCTCGACCGGTTCGTGTGGGTCGCGGGCCTGGCCGAGCCGTACGCCCCCTCGTACTTCGCGAGCGGCGCCACCGGCTTCACGTCCGGACTCGTCAACGTCTCCCCCGCGCTCTCCCTGGAGATGCTGGGCGCGCTGCGGGCCGGCGACTACCGGGCCGCGATGAAGGTGTGGGAGCGGATCCGCCGCTTCGAGGAGCTGCGGGCGGCCAACTCGAGCGCCGACAACGTGACCGTCGTCAAGGAGGCCCTCGCCTCGCTCGGACTGTGCCGCCGTGACATCCGGCCGCCGAGCCGTGAACTCCCCGAGAGCGACCGGGCCGAGGTCGCCGCGATAGCCGCCGGCTGGCCGGCATGAGCGACACCGGCACCGCGCGCGGCCCCGAGGAGCTCCGCAGCCACCAGTGGTACGGCACGGACGGGCTGCGTTCGTTCAGCCACCGCGCCCGCACCCGGCAGCTCGGCTATCTGCCCGAGGAGCACCTGGGCAAGCCGGTCATCGCGATCCTCAACACCTGGTCCGACATCAACCCCTGCCACGTCCATCTGCGCGACCGCGCGCAGGCCGTGAAGCGGGGGGTGTGGCAGGCCGGTGGCTTCCCGCTCGAATTCCCGGTCTCGACCCTGTCGGAGACCTTCCAGAAGCCGACCCCGATGCTCTACCGCAACCTCCTCGCCCTGGAGACGGAGGAGCTGCTGCGCTCGTACCCGGTGGACGGGGCGGTCCTCATGGGCGGCTGCGACAAGACGACGCCTGCGCTCCTCATGGGCGCGGCCTCGGTCGACCTGCCGACCGTCTTCGTCCCGGCCGGTCCGATGCTGCCGGGTCACTGGCGGGGCGAGACCCTGGGCTCCGGTACGGACATGTGGAAGTACTGGGACGAGAAGCGGGCCGGTCTGATCGGCGACTGCGAGATGGCGGAGCTGGAGAGCGGTCTGGCCCGTTCTCCCGGGCACTGCATGACGATGGGCACGGCGTCCACGCTGACCGCCGCCGCGGAGACCCTGGGCGTGACCGTGCCGGGTGCCTCCTCGGTGCCGGCGGTGGACTCGGGTCATGACCGGATGGCCGCCGCGTCGGGTCTGCGGATCGTGGAGCTCGTACGGCAGGACCTGCGGCTCTCGCGGTTGCTCACCCGGGAGGCGTACGAGGACGCGGTCGCCGCGGTGCTCGCGCTCGGCGGTTCGACCAACGCGGTCATCCATCTCATCGCCATGGCGGGACGTTCGGGGGTGCAGCTGACGCTCGACGACTTCGACCGGATCGCGCGGACCGTGCCGGTCCTGGCGAACCTGCGGCCGGGTGGGAAGTACCTCATGGAGGACTTCCACTTCGCGGGCGGCATGACGGGCTTCCTGTCCCGGCTCACCGACGTGCTGCACCTGGACCGGCCCACCGTCTCGCACGCCACGCTGCGGGAACAGCTCGACGGCGCGCTCGTGCACGACGATGACGTCATCCGGGAGCGGTCGCGACCGCTGGCCGCCGAGGGCGGGGTGGCGGTGCTGCGCGGCAACCTCTGTCCCGACGGGGCGGTCATCAAGCACATCGCGGCCGAGCCCGGACTGCTCAAGCACACCGGCCCCGCGATCGTCTTCGACGACTACCGGTCGATGCAGCGGACCATCGACGACCCGGCGCTCGGCATCACGCCCGAGCACGTGCTCGTGCTGCGCGGAGCGGGCCCCAAGGGCGGTCCCGGGATGCCGGAGTACGGGATGCTGCCCATCCCCCGGTACCTGCTCGAACAGGGTGTCCGGGACATGGTGCGGATCTCCGACGCCCGGATGAGCGGGACGAGTTACGGGGCGTGTGTGCTGCACGTGGCGCCCGAGTCCCATGTCGGCGGACCCCTTGCCCTCGTCCGTACGGGCGATACGATCACCCTCGACGTCGCCGCGCGCTCCCTCCACCTGCACGTCACGGACGAGGAGCTGGACAGCCGGCGGGCCTCGTGGACACCCCCGCCGGCCCGGTACGAACGCGGTTACGGCGCGCTCTACATGGAGCAGATCTCCCAGGCCGACACCGGCTGCGACTTCGAGTTCCTGGCGCGGCCGGGCGCCACCCCCGATCCGTACGCGGGCTGAGACCCGCCGCCGAACTCCGGGCCGTGGCGGCCCACAAGCCCCATCAGCTCCACCCGCCCCACCTTGTCCGAAATATCGAACGACGTTCGCGAAGCGCTTCACCGAGAACGGAGCCGCCGTCATGGCCTCAGCTGTGACCAAACCGCCCCAAGCCGTCACGGCACGGGGGCGCCGCCGCACGGGAGCGACCCCCCGCCGACTGCCGTACCTGCTGATCGCCCCCGCCGGACTGCTGATGCTGGGCTTCATCGCCTACCCGGTGCTCAGCGTCTTCTACTACAGCCTCCAGCACTACAACCCCACGAAGCCCTGGCGGAACGGCTTCGCCGGCATGGAGAACTTCACCCGGATCTTCACGGACGACCCGCACTTCTGGGGGACGCTGACCTTCAGCCTCAAGTGGGTCGTCGTCGAGGTGACGCTCCAGCTGCTCTTCGGTCTCGCGCTCGCCCTCATCGTGAACCAGACCTTCGTCGGCCGCGCCCTGGGCCGCGCCCTGGTCTTCTCCCCCTGGGCCGTCTCCGGCGTGCTGACCTCCGCGATCTGGGTGCTGCTCTACAACTCCCAGACCGGCATCAGCCGGTACCTGGCGGACATGGGGGTGGGCACGTACGGCACGTCCTGGCTCTCCGACACCGCGACCGTCTTCCCCGCGGCGATCATCGCCGACCTCTGGCGCGGCGTGCCCTTCTTCGCCATCCTCATCCTGGCCGACCTCCAGTCCGTACCGAAGGACCTGTACGAGGCGGCCGAGGTCGACGGGGCGGGCCGGGTCCGCCAGTTCGTCCACATCACGCTGCCCCACATCCGGGACGCGATCGTCCTCTCCACGCTGCTGCGCGCGGTGTGGGAGTTCAACAACGTCGACCTGCTGTACACGCTGACCGGCGGCGGACCCGCGGGCGAGACGACCACGCTGCCGCTGTACATCGCCCACACCAGCGTCGACGCCCACAACTTCGGATACGCCTCCGCCCTCACCACGGTGGCGTTCGTGATTCTTCTCTTCTGCTCGATGGTCTATCTGCGCCTGAGCAAGTTCGGAGGCGACGGCAAGTGACAGCCGAGTCCATCCTCAGCCCGGTCCCGGCCGCCGCCACGCAGTCGGCACCGCCGCCCGACCGGACCCCGCCCGCCGTCCCCCGCGGCAAGCGCCGGGCCTGGGACGAGGTGCCCCGCTGGCAGATCTACCTGCCCCTCGGGATCTACCTGGTCTTCACCCTGGTCCCCTTCTACTGGATCATGCTGTTCGCCGTACGGCCCGCCGGCTCCACCTCGCTGCTGCCCTGGCCGATGACGACCGCCCACTTCGAGAAGGTGTGGAACGAGCGCTCCTTCGGCGTCTTCTTCCAGAACAGCCTGCTCATCGGCGTCGCGGTCCTGGTGATGACCACCGTCGTCGCCCTCGCCGGCGGCTACGCCCTCGCCCGGTTCGACTTCCGGATCAAGAAGGGCTTCATGCTGGCCCTGCTCTGCTCCCAGTTCGTCCCGGGCGCCCTGCTCCTCGTCCCGCTGTTCCAGATCTTCGCCGAACTGAAGATGATCAACTCCCTCGGCAGCGTCATCATCGCCGAGACCGTCTTCCAGCTCCCGCTGTCGATGATCCTCATCAGCGGCTTCATCAGGAACGTGCCGTACTCCCTGGAGGAGGCCGCCTGGGTCGACGGCTGCAACCGGTTCAGCGCCTTCCGGATCGTCGTCCTCCCGCTGCTCAGGCCCGGTCTGGTCGCCGTCGGCTCCTTCGCCTTCGTCCACGCCTGGAACCACTTCCTCTTCGCCCTGATGTTCCTCAGCAGCCAGGACAAGCAGACGATCCCGGTCGGCCTCAACACCCTCATGGGCGCCGACAGCGTCGACCTCGGAGCGCTCGCCGCGGGCGGCGTCATCGCCGCCGTCCCCGTCGTCATCGTCTTCGGCTTCATCCAGAAGTGGCTCGTCACCGGCTTCAGCGCGGGGGCGGTGAAGGGATGAGCGACGACCGTACGAGCAAGGAAGCCATGAACACCGCACGCACCCCGCTGCCCGTGGTCCTCGCGGGCGCCCGCGGCCACGGCCGCAGCCACCTCCTCAACATCCGCCGGCTCGAAGAGCAGGGGCTCGTCCGGCTCGCCGGGGTCTGCGAGCTGCGCCCGCTCGACGCGGCCGAGCTCGACGGCATCGGGGACCCGGCGCAGTCCGCCGACTTCGAGGCGCTGCTCGCCTCGACCGGCGCCCGGATCGTGGTGCTCAGCACCCCCATCCAGACGCACACCGACATGACGCTCGCCGCCGCCCGGCACGGGGCGCACATCCTCCTGGAGAAGCCGCCCGCCCCGTCGTTGGCGGAGTTCCGCCGGATGGCCGACGGGGTCGAGGCCGCCGGGGTGGCCTGCCAGATCGGCTTCCAGTCGCTCGGCTCGCACGCGGTGCCCGCGATCCGCAGGCTGGTCGAGGAAGGCGCCATCGGCGAACTCCTCGGCGTCGGCGGGGCCGGTGCCTGGGTCCGCGACGAGGCCTACTTCCGGCGCGCCCCCTGGGCGGGACACCGGCGGCTCGGCGGGGTCGACGTCGTCGACGGCGCGCTCACCAACCCCCTGGCGCACGCCGTCGCCACGGCGCTCGCGCTGTCCGGCTCCACCCGGGCCGAGGACGTCGAGCACATCGAGACCGAGCTGCTGCACGCCCACGCCATCGAGTCCGACGACACCTCGGCGGTACGGGTCGTGACCTCCGCCGGCACCCAGGTCACCGTCGCGGCGACGCTGTGCGCCGAGAAGTCCTCGGAGCCGTACGTCATCGTCCACGGCAGCCAGGGCCGGATCACCTTCTGGTACCGGCAGGACCGGGTCCTCGTGCAGCGGGCCGGGCACGGCCCCGTGGAGACCGAGTACGGCCGCACCGACCTCCTGGAGAACCTCGTCGCCCATGTCACCGACGGCGAGCCGCTGTGGGTGCCGCCGGCGGAGACCGGCGCGTTCATGCGGGTCGTCGAGGCGGTACGGACGGCTCCCGACCCGCTGGAGCTCCCCGCCGCGCACTGGCACACCGAGCCAGGCGAGAGCGCGCCGCGCCGGGTCGTCGACGGCGTCGACGCCCTGGTCGACGCCAGCGCCGACGGGCTGAGGCTGTTCTCCGAACTCGGCGCCGTCTGGGCACCGCCGGTCCGGGCGGAGGTCCGATGAGCCCCGAGACCCCGACGGTCCTGCGCTGCGCGGGCCGCGCCGTCGCCCACTACACCACCCGGCCCGACCTCGCCCCCGACCACTCGCCCCGGCCCTACCTCCACCCCGTCACCACCCTCGGCGGCCGGCCCGTGACCGAGACGGTGCCCGAGGACCACAGGCACCACCTGGGCGCGGGCGTCGCGGTGCCCGATGTCGACGGACGCAACTTCTGGGGCGGGCGCACCTTCGTCCGCGGCCGCGGCTCCGTCGAGCTCGACAACCACGGGGTGCAGCGGCACGACGGATTCAAGCTCTGCGACCCGGACGGCTTCGTGGAGGAGCTGACCTGGACGGCCGGAGGCGAGCGGCTGCTCCGGGAACACCGGACGGTGGCGGCCGTCGCGCTCACCGACTCCGCCTGGGCGCTCGACCTGACGTTCTCCCTCACCAACGTGGCCGGCCGGGACCTGTCGATCGGCAGCCCCGCGACCAACGGCCGGCCGGGCGCCGCGTACGGCGGCTTCTTCTGGCGCGCGCCGCTGGAGGCCACTCCGCCGGTCGTGTTCGGGGCGGACGCCGACGGCGAGGAGGCGGTGCACGGGGTCCGGTCCGACTGGGTGGCGCTCGCGGGCGAGGGCTGGACCCTGGTGTTCGCCGGGGCGACCGCGCGGACCCGGGAGGACCCGTGGTTCGTGCGCGCCGCCGAGTACCCGGGCGTCGGTTCCTCCCTCGCGTACGGCGAACGGCTCGCGGTGGCGGACGGGGAGACGTTCGTACGGCGGGTGGTGACCGTCGTCGCCGACGGCCGCCTCGACCGGGACGGCGCCGCGGCCCTGGTCCGCAAGGCGGTGGCGTCGTGACCCCCGCGACCACGACCGTCACCGGCGACCTGGGCGACGGCACGTACCGCAACCCCGTCCTGGCCGCCGACTGGTCCGACCCGGACGTCCTGCGGGTGGGCGAGGACTACTACCTCACCGCGTCCAGCTTCGGCCGCGCCCCCGGGCTTCCGCTGCTGCACTCCCGGGACCTGGTCAACTGGACGCTCGTCGGCCACGCCCTCGAACGGCTCGAACCGGCCGCCGCGTTCACGGAGCCCCGGCACGACCGAGGCGTGTGGGCACCTTCGTTCCGGCACCACGACGGACGGTTCTGGATCTTCTGGGGCGACCCCGACCACGGGATCTACCAGGTCAACGCGGCTTCGGTGCGCGGCCCCTGGACGGCGCCGCACCTGGTGAAGGCCGGCCGCGGTCTGATCGACGCCTGCCCCCTGTGGGACGAGGAGTCGGGCGAGGCGTACCTCGTGCACGCCCTGGCCAAGTCCCGCGCGGGAATCAACAACCGGCTGATCGGGCACCGGATGAGCCCGGACGGCTCGAAGGTCCTCGACGAGGGCCAGGTCCTCGTCGACGCCGACCGGATACCCGGCTGGTTCACCCTGGAAGGCCCCAAGCTCTACCGGCACGACGGCTGGTTCTGGATCCTGGCTCCGGCCGGGGGCGTGGCCACCGGCTGGCAGGGCGCGCTCCGGTCGCGGTCGTTCCTCGGCCCGTACGAGGAGCGGATCGTCCTGGCGCAGGGCGACACCGACGTCAACGGCCCGCACCAGGGCGGCTGGGTGCGCACCCAGCACGGCGAGGACTGGTTCCTGCACTTCCAGCAGTCGGGCGCGCACGGCCGGCTCGTCCATCTCCAGCCGATGCGCTGGGACGGGGACGGCTGGCCCGTGCTCGGCGACGACGGGGCACCGGTCCGCGTCCACCGCAAGCCCGACCTGCCGGAGCAACCGCTCGCGCGGCCCGCCGTGGACGACACCTTTCCCGGCGGGCGGTTCGGCCGCCAGTGGCAGTGGACCGCCAACCCGGCCGAGGGCTGGGCCAGTCAGCACACCGGTGACGGCCTGAGGCTCGGCTGTGTGCGGACGGACCGCCTCGACGACCTGCGGAGCGTGCCGCACGTCCTCACCCAGCGGCTGCCCGCCGGGGACCTCGTGGTCGAGGTCGGACTGCGGCTCGACTCCACGGCGCCCGGGTCCCGCGCGGGGCTCGTCGTCCTCGGCGACGCCTACGCCTGGATCGGCCTGGAGCGGGACCCCGACGGCACGGCCCGGCTCGTGCACCGCTTCGCGCCGGCCAACGCCGACGTCGAACGGGACGCGGCGCACCCGCGGCCGGTGTCCGGCGACCGCGTCCTGCTGCGGATCGAGGTCACGGCGGACGCGCGCTGCCGCTTCTCGTACTCGACCGACTCCAACGACTCCACCGACTCCACCCCTGAGGGTGGCGGCGGCGAGGGTCCGGTCCGTCTCGGGCCGGAGTTCGCCGCCACCCCCTGGCGCTGGGTGGGCGCGCTGCTCGGCCTGTTCGCCGGCGCGCCGCGGAGCGCGGGACACGCCGGGACGGCCGTGTTCTCCGCCTTCCGCGTCACCCCCTGAACTCCCCCACACCCCCATCCCCGCAAGTCCCCCGCAACACCCCGAGAGAAGAGAGCCGACGATGACCATCTTCCCCGGCGGACGGCGCAGAGCCGCCCTCGCCCTCGCCCTGTCCGGCGTCCTCGCCCTGACCGCCACCGCCTGCGGTGACGACGGCAGCGGCTCGGGCGGCGAGAAGGGCACCGAAGGATCGGGCAAGGGAAAGATCACCTTCTGGGACAACAACGGCGGTGTCCGCACCGACATCTGGAAGGAGATCATCGCGGACTTCGAGAAGGCGAACCCCGACATCGACGTCGAGTACGTCGGGATCGCCTCCAAGGAGGTCCAGTCGAAGTACGACACCGCGATCCAGGGCGACGGCCTGCCGGACGTGGGCGGAGTGGGCGCCGCGATGCTCGCCGGGATCGCCGCGCAGAACGCCCTGGAGCCGCTCGACGCCCGCGTCGAGGGCAGCTCGCTCAAGGGCAAGCTCAACAACGCCATGCTCAGGAGCGTCACGGCGGCGGGCGGCCAGGACAAGCTGTTCACCGTCCCCACCTCCGCCAGCAACGGCGTGTTGTACTACCGCACCGACCTGTTCAAGGCGGCCGGGCTGCCGGAGCCCACCACGTGGTCGAAGTTCTACGCGGCGGCCGAGAAGCTGACCGCCGTCGACAAGAACAAGTTCGGCTACACGATCCGCGGCGGCGCCGGCTCGATCGCGCAGGCCCTGGACGCCATCTACGGCCAGAGCGGCATCACCAGCTTCTGGGACGGCGACAAGACCACCGTCAACGACCCGAAGAACGTGGCGGCCCTGGAGAAGTACGCCGCCCTGTACAAGAAGACCACCCCGGCCGCCGACGTCAACAACGACTTCACCAAGATGGTCGCGCAGTGGGACAGCGGCGAGATCGGCATGCTGAACCACAACCTGGGCTCCTACCAGGACCACGTGAAGGCGCTGGGCACGGACAAGTTCCGGGGCATCCCCAACCCGACGCTCGACGACGGCACCCGGGTGCAGGTCTCCAACCCGGTCGACGGTCTCGGCCTGTTCTCCACGAGCAAGAACAAGGCCGCCGCCTGGAAGTTCATCGAGTTCGCGGCCTCGCACGCGTCCAACTCCAAGTGGAACAAGTCGGCCGGCGCCATCCCCGCCAACACGGAGGCCGCCAAGGACCCGTGGCTCCAGGAGGCGGAGCCGACGAAGCTGGGCGCCGACGTCCTGTTCAGCGGCGAGGCCACCATCGTCGAGCTGCCGTACTACCTGCCGGACTGGAACACCATCTCCAAGGCCGACAACGAGCCCGGTTTCCAGAAGGTCCTGCTCGGCAAGTCCACGGCCAAGGAGTTCCTCGACGGCCTGGCCGAGCAGCTGAACGCGGCGCAGGCCGAGTGGAAGCAGCAGAACCCGTGAGCGTAGGCCGCCGCGCGGTGGTCACGGCCGGGGCGGGCCTCGCGCTCGCCCTGGCCGGGGCATCCCCGGCCCGTTCCCAAGGACACCCCTCCATGCGCACCCTCTTCATCGCGGGCGACTCCACGGCCGCCCAGAAGTACGCCGACGCCGCGCCCGAGACCGGCTGGGGCATGGCCCTCCCGTTCTTCCTGCACCGGGACGTCCGGGTCTCCAACCACGCGGTCAACGGGCGCAGCACCAAGAGCTTCCTCGACGAGGGACGGCTCGACGCGATCCTGGCGGCGATCCGCCCCGGCGACCTGCTCCTGGTCCAGTTCGGACACAACGACCAGAAGACCGCCGACCCCACCCGCTACACCGAGCCCTGGTCGACCTACCAGGACAACCTGCGGGTCTTCGTCGAGGGCGCGCGCTCCCGCGGCGCGCTCCCGGTGCTCGCCACCTCCGTCGAGCGGCGGAAGTTCGCCGCGGACGGGACCGCGCTGCGCACCCACGGCGCCTACCCGGCGGCGATGCGCGAGGTGGCGCACGCCTCCGACGTGCCGCTCCTCGACATCGAGGCGCTGTCGCTCGACCTGTGGCAGGGGCTCGGCCCCGAGACCACCAAGACGTACTTCAACTGGACCGCGACCGAGCAGGACAACACCCACTTCAACCCGCCGGGCGCGATCGCCGTGGCCCGGCTCGTCACCGCGGAACTGCTCCGCACCCGCGTCCTGACCCCCCGCGAGACCCGGCGCGTGGAGGACGACGTCCCCGCCGACCGGATCACCTGGCCCGCACCCGAGGAGACCCGTTCGTGAACAGACGCAGCAAGCAGCTGGGCCTGGTGGCCGCGACCGCCCTGGTCCTGACCGTCACCGCCCCCGCGGCCGGCGCGCACGCCGGCCACCGGCCCGGCGCCGACCTGGCCCGCGCGACCCTGCCCGCCGGTGACGGCTGGGCGTCCGCCGGGACCGGCACGACCGGCGGGGCCGCCGCCGACGCCTCCCGGGTCTTCACCGTCACCACCTGGGAGGAGCTCCGGGCCGCGCTCGCCGTACCGGGCACCGAGCCGCGGATCGTCAAGGTGGTGGGCACGCTCGACGCCACCGCCGCCGGCTGCGCCGCCTTCGAGGCCCCCGGCTACGACTTCGCCCGCTACCTCGCCGACTACGACCCGGCCGTCTGGGGGTACGAGAACGAGGTCAGCGGCCCCCAGGAGGAGCTGCGGGCGGCGTCGGCGACCGCCCAGGGCCTGGCGATCAAGGTCAAGGTGCCCGCGAACACCACGATCGTCGGGGTCGGCAGGAACGCCGGGATCACCGGCGGCAGCCTCCAGGTGCAGGGCGTCGACAACGTCGTGGTCCGCAACCTCACCCTGGAGAGCCCGCTCGACTGCTTCCCGCAGTGGGACCCGACGGACGGCGCCACCGGGGCGTGGAACTCGGAGTACGACAGCCTCGTCGTGTACGGCTCCACCCACGTGTGGATCGACCACAACACCTTCACCGACGGGGCCACCCCGGACAGTTCGCTGCCCTCCTACTACGGCGAGGTGTACCAGCAGCACGACGGCGAGGTGGACGTCGTGCGGGGCGCGAACCTGGTGACCATCTCCTGGAACGTGTTCACCGACCACGACAAGACCCTGATGATCGGCAACAGCGACAGCGCGGGCGCCACGGACCGGGGCAAGCTGCGGGTCACCCTGCACCACAACCTCTTCGACAACGTGGTCGAGCGGGCGCCCCGGGTCCGCTTCGGTCAGGTCGACGCGTACAACAACCACTTCGTGGTCCCGGACGGCCCGTACGTGTACAGCCTGGGCATCGGGCAGGAGTCCCAGCTGGTCGCGGAGAAGAACGCGTTCACGCTCGCCGCGAGCGTCCCGGCCGGGAAGATCCTGAAGAAGTGGAAGGACGCCCCCGTCACCACGGCGGGCAACTACGTGAACGGCGCGCCGGTGGACCTGCTCGCCGTCCACAACGAGCAGTACCCCGAGGAGCTGCTGCGGGCCGACGCGGGCTGGACCCCCGTCCTGCGGCCCCGGGTCGACCACCCGAGGGCCGTGCCGGGGATCGTCGACCACCGCGCGGGCGCGGGCCGACTGCGCTGAACCGTTCCTGCCGTACCCCGTGGGGAGTCCGGGTCCGCTCCCGGACTCCCCCTCTCCGCCTTCACCCGACCAGCGAAGGAGCACCCGTATGCCCTCGCACGACCCCCGGGCCGTCCTCGGCCGCCGCGTCCTGCTCACCGCCGGGGCCGGCGCGGCCCTCGCGCTCGCCCTGCCGACCGCGTCGGCGTCCGCCTCCACGTCGGCTTCCACACCCCTGAACTCCCCCTTCGGCCGGTACGGTTCACCGGCCGCCCGCCGGGACGCCCGGACCCTGTACGTGCATCCCGGCGGCCTCGGCGACCACACCACCGTGCAGGCGGCGGTCACCGCCGCGAGCGGTTCCGGCTGGACCCTGGTGCTCGCCGCCGGCACGTACCGGGAGACGGTCGCGGTGAGCACGGCCCGTACGGGCATGACGTGGATCGGAGCGACCGGCGACCCGAAGGACGTCGTCGTCGTGTACGACAACGCGGCCGGCACACCGCGCCCCGGGGGCGGCACGTACGGCACCTCCGGTTCGGCGACCACCACCGTCCAGGCGGACGGCTTCACCGCCCACGGGGTCACCTTCGCCAACGACTTCCTCCGCACCGACCTGCCCGGCAACCCCGGCACCCAGGCGGTGGCGATCAAGGTGCAGGGCGACCGTTCGGCGTTCTTCCACTGCCGCTTCCTCGGCCACCAGGACACCCTGTACGCCGACTCCATGGCCCTGTCGGCCTTCGCCCGCCAGTACTTCACGCACTGCTACGTCGAGGGCGACGTCGACTTCGTCTTCGGCCGGGCCACCGCGGTGTTCGAGCACTGCCACTTCCGTACGCTGCTCCGCACGGACCTGGCGGGCGCCCCGCACGGGTTCGTCTTCGCCCCGTCGACGGCGGGCGCCAACCCGTACGGGTTCCTCGCCTCCCGCTGCCGGGTCACCAGCGAGGCCCCGGACGGCTACTACAAGCTGGCCAGGCCGTGGGTGCCGAGTTCCGACCTCACCGCCTGGCCGTCCCTCGTCGTGCGGGACAGCGTCCTCGGCGCGGGCGTCGACGCCGTCGCCCCGTACGCGAACATGCGCGAGGCCCACCCCTGGCAGGCGCAGCGCTTCGCCGAGTACCGCAACGCCGGCCGGGGCGCGGAGGTCACCGTCCCGGAGAACCGTCCCCAGCTCGGGGAGACCCGGGCCGCGTCCGCGACCCGGTCGGTGTACCTCGGCGACTGGGACCCGCGGCGGCTTCTCGCCTGACGGGACGGCCCTTCCACGGGCGGAGTCCATTCTCGGGCGGAGGCCTTTCACGGGCGGAGGACGGGGAACCCCGCCTCCGCCCAGAGGGCGCGGACGGCGGGGGCCGGCTCGCCGGCGGGATCGCCGTCCGCGGTCCAGGTGTGGGCCGGGGCGGCGGATTCGCCGGCCTGCCGCCAGCCCGGGTCGCCGGTGGCGGCGAAGTCGGCCCACGCGCGCACCATGCGGCGCGAGAGGTCGTGGTCGGCGGCGCTGGGGGCGCCTCCGACGAGGAAGGACAGGGCGTCGTTCCCGACGTTGCCGAAGGCGAAGGGGATGTCGGCGCAGTGCCAGGCCCGCACATCCCCGTGCGGTCCGGTGCGCCGGCGGTCGAACCGCGACAGGAACGCCCTGCCGCCCGCGCGGGCGTGCTGCTCGACGAGCCGGTGGGCGTACTCCACGAAGAGCAGGTCGCCGAAGACGGTGAGGTAGGTGTCGGTCACGGGGGCGGCGGGCATCGCGGCGCGATAGCCCGCCACCAGGCCGTCGGGGAGCCCGAAGTCCGCGGCGAAGCGGTCGAGGCGTTCGTCGGTGGTGACCTTCGCGCAGCTGCCGACGGCGTCGAACAGCCAGTACTCCTCCGTGGTGTGGCAGACGAGCAGGTCCACGTCCCGGGTGAGACCCGCGGCCATGCCCGTGAGGGGATCGGTGGGCAGCACGTCGCCGTCGAGGACGGGGGCGTAGAGCGAGGGGTCGTAGTGCCGGGACCCGGAGTGGGGGTCGTGCCGGTAGGCGTCCACGACCCGGTCGGAGGCGATGAGCAGGGCCTGCGGGGTGGCGGATGCCAGACCTTCGGGGGTGGCGGGGCAGCCCGCCGCGGCGGCGACCTCGCGGGTGGTCGCGGCGGCGACGTCGAGCGGGTGGCAGGGGCTGGCGGGGCTGTGGGCGACGGCGCGGTGGAAGAGGCCGCGGGCGCGGTCCATCACCATCAGGCAGGCGACGGAAGCGGCTCCCGAGGAGTGGCCGGCGAGGGTGACGTTGCCGGGGTCGCCGCCGAACGCGGCGATGTTGTCCCGGACCCAGCGGAGGGCCGCGACCTGGTCGAGGAGGCCGCGGTTGTCGGGGTGGGTGTCTCCCCCCGCCGCGGGGACGTGGCCGAAGCCTTCGAAGCCGAGCCGGTAGTTGAGGGTGACGACGACCAGACCGGCGCGGGCGAGGGCGACGCCGTCGAAGTCGGGCTGGGCCGACGATCCGAAGGTGTAGGCACCGCCGTGGAGCCAGACCAGGACGGGCAGCGAGCCGCCGCCGTCCGGGGCGGGGGTCCACAGGTTGACGGTGAGGATGTCCTCGTCACCGGGGGACCACGTGGGCGAGCCGGGCAGCTCCGCCGACTGTGGGGCGATCGGACCGTGGGCCGTGCAGTCGCGCACGCCGGCCCAGTCGGCCGCCGGGGCGGGCTCCCGGAACCGGAGGGCGCCGAACGGCGGTGCGGCGTAGGGGATTCCGAGCACGGCGACCACGTCGGCGGACGCCCGGAAGCCCCGTACCGCACCGCGTGTCGTCTGGAAGATGTCCATGGGCGCAGCCTGCCACCGCGCCCCTGACCGGCACCAACACCAAGATCATGACGATTCACTCACGACCGGTGTCAATGCCGGGGCGCGGGCGTCAGGGCAGCAGGTCGACGCAGTCGATCGCCGTGCCCGGGTTGAGGAAGCCGCTGCCGGTGGAGCCGCTGACGACGTTCAGCCTGAGGACGTTGTACTGGCTCGGATCCGTCTTCCAGGCGCTCGCCGGGACGACGTACGTGAAGGTGTGGTTGTTGCCCCGGTAGGAGCCGTTGGTGAGGGAGCGGGTCGAGGGCTGGGCCGGGGGCGAGGGGATCGCGGAGACCCAGTCGTTGACGGTGACCTGCGGGCGGCCGTTGAGGAAGGCGGTGGTGACCCCGATGCGCAGGGTGTGGGCGGCGGCGGCCTGGGCGGCGGTGAGCCGGAAGTACACCAGGATGCCGTCGTTGACGCCCTTCCAGAGGTAGCAGGGGAAGGAGGCGGCGACGTCGCCGCCGCCGAGGACGACGTTCCCGGTCCACGAGGCGGCGCGGACGTCGGCCGGGTGGGCGTACGTCATGAGGGCGGCGTTCTTGAACCCGGCGGGGGTGCCGTTCCAGTCGCCGATCCGCCAGAGCGCGGGGGCGGTGCTCGGGTCGTTGGTGAGGGTGATCGTGTGGAGGGCGGTGGCGGCACCGGCCGTCACGCTCACCGTGCCCGTGTGGACGGCGAGTTCGCCCTTGTACACGGTGAGGGTGTACGTGCCGGGGAGCATGCCCCGGCAGGAGAAGGCGCCGGTTCCCGCGGCGGCACGGGCCCAGTACTGCGCGTCGGCGTTGGCGAAGCCGACGGTGTACTCGTGTCCCGCGGCCATGCCCTGGAGCCCGACGCCCGCGACCCGGCCCCGGCCCGCGGCGCCCACCCAGCCGGGGATGCCGAGGCCGTCGACCCAGCGCGTGTCGTGGTTCGCGGCGAAGAGGGCGGGGTCGGGGGTGCCGCCGTCGGTGAAGGCGAGCAGGTACGGCCCCTGGAGGCCCAAGCGCATCGGCTCCGTCTGCGACTGGTTGTAGTGGAGGATCTCGTACAGGCCGACGCCGAGTTCGTTGGAGTGGCGGAGCAGGGAGCGGTAGAAGGGGCCGCCCGAGGCCTTCTCGTGGTTGGAGCGGACCATCCAGAGACCGGCCGATCCTGTGGTGTACCCGATGTGGTCGTAGTCCATGACGCGGACGCCGGAGTAGTGCTTGGAGCGGGTCTGCCCGTCGGCGCGCTGCCAGACGTCGCCGGCCTCGATGACGGTGTCGGCGCCCTCCACCCAGGAGTCGGGTCCTTCGTTCGGGAAGATGCCGGGCTTGAGGCGGGCGATGAAGCGGGTGGCCGTGAAGGACGTGTCGGCCTTGTCGGTCCACAGGTAGACGTTGTTCAGGCCGGCGCGGGCCGCCAGGTAGTGGCGGAGCGTGCCGTGGACGACGGTGACGAGGACGGTGGAGCCGGTCTGCGCGAGGGTGACGGTGGAGGCGCCGAGGCCCGACTCGACGTGCGAGTGCTTGCCGCCGTACCCCTCGTACTCCCGGCCCTTGTAGACGAGGGAGGTGAGGTCGCCGGTCGACTTGGAGATCTTGAAGACCAGTCCGGCGCCGGTGTCGACGACGTACTGGCCGCCGTCGTCGCTCCAGCCGAAGCCGGCGGCGGAGGCGGTGCCGGGCGCGGGCCCGCCGGTGGCGGCGACGGCCGTGCCGGCCACGGCGGCCCCGAGGAGGGTACGGCGGCGCAGGGGCTGTGCGGAGGTGTCGTACGGGTTCATCGGCGTGCGGCTCCTTCGGTGGGCGGTGCGGCTGCCCGTAGGTCGCCACCGTCGGGGGAAGGGTTGCCGGAGTGTTTCGAAACGTTTCACACGCTCGACGCCCGGGATTTGTGAACGTCGTTGACTAAAGGGCGGTCGGCTCCTAGCGTCGTCCCCGTTCCAAGGAGAAAGCGCTTACCATCCCGCGCTCACCGCCCTGCTCCGCCGGGACGGATCACAGAGGAGAGAGCACCATGAGAGTCCCCCTCCGCACGCCCGGGGTCCGGCGCGTCGCCCAACTCGCCGCCGTCGCCTGCCTGGTGACCTGCCTCGCCGCGCCCGCCTCGGCCCACCCCCGCGAGGACCGTCCCGACGTCGGCCGGGACGGCGGCCTGGCCACCGGCCACGACCTTGGGCGCGACCTCGGGCGTGAGGTGCTCGCCGCCGGGGACGGCTGGGCCGCCGCCGCGGGCGGCACCACGGGCGGAGCCGCCGCCGATGCCGCCCATGTCCTCACCGTCCGCAACCGCGCCGAACTCGTCCGCGCCCTCGACGGGGCCAGCGCCACCCCGAAGATCATCAAGGTCGTCGGCACCATCGACGCCAACACCGACGACGAGGGCCGCAGGCTCTCCTGCGCGGACTACACCACCGGCGGATACGACCTCGACGCCTACGTCCGGGCCTACGACCCCCGCACCTGGGGCGCGGCGAAGCCCACCGGTCCGCAGGAGGAGGCCCGCAAGGCCTCGGCCGCACGGCAGGCCGAGCGTGTCGTCCTGCCCGTCGGCCCGAACACCACGATCGTCGGCGTGGGTTCCGACGCGCTGCTGCGCGGCGTGAGCCTCCAGGTCCGGAGCGCGGACAACGTCATCATCCGCAACGTCGAACTGCGCGACACCTACGACTGCTTCCCCGCCTGGCAGCCCAACTCCGGTGGCCTCGGCGACTGGAAGTCCGACTACGACGCCATCTGGCTGCGCGACGCCACCCACGTCTGGGTCGACCACGTCACCCTGAGCGACAAGGGCCGCCCGGACGCGGCGGAACCCACCTACTTCGGCCGCAACCTCCTGCGCCACGACGGACTCCTGGACGTCACGAACGGCTCCGACCTCGTCACGGTCAGCTGGAGCCGCTTCGCCGACCACGACAAGGCGATGCTGATCGGCAACGGCGACGGCGTGCTGACCGACCGGGGGAAACTGCGGGTCACCCTGCACCACAACGAGTTCCGGGGCATCGTGCAGCGGGCGCCGAGGGTCCGCTTCGGACAGGTCCACGTCTACAACAACCGGTACGTGGTCCCCGGGGACGCCCACGACTACCGGTACTCGCTGGGGATCTCCACCGAGTCGGCCGTCGTCGCCGAGAACAACGCCTTCACGACGCCGAACCACGTCGAGGTCGCCGACCTGGTGAAGAGCTGGAACGGCAGCGCCCTCACCCAGCGCGGGAACGTCTTCAACGAGTTCCCGGTCGACCTCCTCGCCGTCTACAACTCCTACAACTCCGGCAGCGAGCGCGATCTGACGGCCGACACCGGCTGGACCCCCACGCTGCACGGGCCCGTCGACGACGCGCTCCGGGCCGACCGCGAGGTCGCCCGCCACGCGGGCGCCGGCCGCCTCCGCTGACCCCGCCCCGACCCGCGCACTCCCCCGTCACAGAGGAGCGATCCCGTGCCCCGTCCGACCTCGTCACTCCCGCGCCCGTCCGCTCCTGGGCGCGGACGTCTCCACGTCCTCATCGCCGGCGCGCTGCTGCTCGCCCTGGCGCCGCTGCATCCCGCGAGCGCCGCCGACCCCGAACCGACCGGCGCCGAGACCTCCGCACCGGTCGCGGCGGGCGCCGAGCGGTGGTCCGACACCGCGCACGGCTTCGCCTCCCTCGCCGGTGGCACCACCGGGGGCACGGGCGGCCGGGTCGTCACCGTCACCGACCCGGCCTCGCTCGCCCGGTACGCGGGGGCCGAGGAGCCCTACGTCATCCAGGTGGCGGGCTCGCTCACCCTGGACCCCTTCGGCACCGAGATCACCGTCGCCTCGGACAAGACCGTCATCGGCCTGGGCGACTCGGCCGAACTCGTCCACGGCGGGCTGCACCTCGCCCCCGGTACCCACAACGTCGTCATCCGCAACCTCACCATCCGCGACACGGCGGTCGACGGCGACTGGGACTGCAAGGCGACCGACCACGACGGGATCCAGATGGACTCCGTCCATCACGTCTGGATCGACCACAACCGCTTCTCGCGCGTCTGCGACGGCCAGCTCGACATCCGCAAGGACAGCGAGTACATCACCGTCTCCTACAACCGGTTCGAGGACAACAACAAGACCTTCGGGATCGGATGGACCTCGAACGTCCGCACCCAGATCACCATCGACCACAACCTCTTCGCCCGTACCAAGCAGCGCAATCCCTCGGTGGACAACGCCGCCTACGCCCACCTCTTCAACAACCACCTGACGGCGCAGAACGATCCGGCCGACCCGGTGTGGACGTACGGGAACTGGTCGCGCGGCCGGACGAAGATGGTCATCGAGAACAGCTACTACGACGGGGTCCAGCACCCGTTCCAGGCCGACGCCTCCGCCGAACTGGTCCAGCGGGGCTCGATCCTGAGGAACACCAGCGGCCGGCACGACACCTGGGGCGCCGCCCTCGACCCGCGCGCCTTCTACGCCTACCGGCTCGACCCGGCCGCCGCGGTCCCCGCCCTCGTGAACCGCTTCTCCGGCCCGCGGAAGAAGATCGGTGTCCCCGGGGACACCGGCACCCCGGCCGTCGGCTGAACCGGACGGCGCCCGCTTCCCGGCCCGTCAGCTTCCGGCAGGTGCCCCGAAGCCGCCCCGCAGGGTGGTGCGGCCGCCGTCGCCGCCCGTCAGGACCACGGTGTACGTGTCGGCCGAGGCGTCCCGTACCCCTTCGGCGTGGTTGTACTGGCCCGCGAAGACGTGGGGGCCCGGCGGGACCGCGCGGCCCGGCTTCAGGGTCCAGCGGTAGACCAGGGTGCCGGCCTCCTCGGTCACCTTCGCGGTGAAGTCCTCGGCGGGGCGGGTGCTCCAGTGGCCCGTGCTGACGACGCCTGGGGTGCGGGCGATCCTCAGTTCGACGGTGAGGCCCGTGACGGGCGTGTCCGTCGTCAGGGCGAGGTCGCTCTGCGCCCACCAGCGGTTGCTGCCGGGGTCGATCGTGCCGGTCGCCCGTGCCGTCGGGCCGGGCGCCGGCAGCGTGGTGGCGGGCAGCGCGGGCCCGGCGGGCCGGTCGGCGAGCACGGTCGCCGTGAGACCGCCGAGGCCGAGCACGCCGGCGACGGCCGCGGTCACCGCCACGATCACGAGCCGGCGGCCCGCCCACCGGTTCGGCGGCCGGACCGGCCGGACGGCCGGGGCGGGCGCGGCGATGCCCCGTTCCACCCGGGCGAGGATGCGGGCGTGGTCGGGCCGGTGCGCGAGCGCCGCGTCCCGCAGTTCGCGGCGGAGCCGTGCCTCGTCCATCAGCGCCTCCCGGCGAGTTCGGTGGCGGCGTGGGGGCCTGGGCCTGTCGTCTGGATCATGCCGGGCTCGCGGGGTCGGGTGCCGCGCCTCGCCGCGTTGTCGTCGGTTGCCATGGCTCCGCCATGGCGCCCTCCTCCGCCTTGCGATCCACGGCACCCGACCCCGCTCCCTCATCCGGCCTGATCCAGACGACAGGCCCTAGCAACCGCTGGAGTTCCGCCATGCCCTTGGCGGTCTGGCTCTTGACGGTACCGACCGAGACGCCGAGCGCGAGGGCGGTGTCGCGTTCGGAGAGGTCGAAGGCGTGCCGCAGGACGACGCAGGCGCGCTTGCGGAAGGGCAGGGCGCGCAGGGCCGCGCGGACGTCGACGACCGCCGGGACGTCCGGGTCCTCGGTGTGGTCGGGGCGCCGGTCCCAGAAGGCGGCGATGCGGCGCCGTTCACGGACGGTGCCCCGGATCCGGGTGCGGACGAGGTTGGCGACGACGCCCCGGGCATAGGCGGCGGGGTGGTCGGCGGCGCGGACCCGGTCCCAGCGGTGCCAGAGGGCGAGCATGGCGTCGGCGGCGAGGTCGTCGGCGGCGTCGGTCTCGCCGGTCAGCAGGTGGGCGAGACGGGCGAGTTCGGCGTAGTGGCGCTCGAAGAAGGCCCGGAACTCCGTCGCGCTGTCGCCGGTCTCAGTGTCCGCCGTGACCACGACCGTCCTCGGTGGGTGCGGAGAGGGACGACGAGGGCGCGGGGGCGGGTCCGGTGCTGGCGCGCGGGGTCAGCCGGGGCGCGATCAGCTCCGTTCCCCCGGACCGCTCGCCCTCCAGTCGTCGGACGATCCGCTCGACGGCGAGCCGGCCCATCTCCTGGGCGGGTACGGAGACGGCGGTGAGCGGTACGGAGGCGTGCGTCGCGACCTGGTCGGGGCAGATGGCGACGACGGAGACGTCCTCGGGGACGGCGCGGCCCTGGTGGCGCAGGAGCGCGAGGAGGGGTTCCACGGCGGCTTCGTTCTGGACGACGATCCCGGTGGTGCCGGGGCGTTCCTCGAAGACGCGGGTGACGGCGGCGGCGACGGCCGCGTAGGTGCCGTCGACGGGCCGGTGGAGCAGGCCGACGCCGTGGCCGCTCGCGGCGGCGCGGAAGCCGGTGAGGGTGCGGGCGGCGAATCCCGTACCGCGTTCGTACACGGCGGGAGGTTCGCCGAGTACGGCGATGGCGGTGTGGCCGAGGCCCGCGAGGTGTTCGACGCAGCGGGCGCCGGCGGCCTCGAAGTCGAGGTCGACGCAGTCGAGTCCCTCGGTGTCGGCGGCTTCCGCGCTCTCGGTGGGAAGTCCGATGAGGACGGCGGGCCGTTCGGCCGCGCGGAGGTACGGGAGCCGCGGGTCGTCGAGCCCGACGTCCATGACGATCATGGCGTCGGCGATGGCGCTGCCCTCGACGCGGCGGACGGCCTCGGGGCCCTCCTCGCCGGTGAGCAGGAGGACGTCGTAGCCGTGGGAGCGGGCCGTGGTGGTGACGGCCATGGCGATCTCCATCAGGACCGGCACGTAGAGGCCGGTGCGGAGCGGCATCATCAGGGCGAGGACGTCGGTGCGGCTGCTGGCGAGCGCGCGGGCGCCGGCGTGCGGCCGGTAGCCGAGGGTGTCGATGCTGTGCTGGATCCGCTCGCGGGTGGGGGCGGATATGGAGCGTTTGCCGCTGAGCACGTAACTGACGGTGCTGGCCGACACCCCGGCGTGGCGGGCGACATCGGCGAGGGTGACCACGTGTGCGCTCCTCGGCAGTTCCCGGTGTTCCGGGCGTACGACGCCCGTGGATGATTCGGACCCCGACAGTAAGCGGCCGCTCGGCGAGCTGTCCAGGTGGGCCGCTGAGAGACCAAGGGTCCGGTGGTCGCGCGGGGTTGTGCGGGCCCCCGCGCGAGGGGACGGACGCCGGTCGGCAAGCGCTTTCACCGCTCCTGGCGACCGACGCCGGGCCCCGTACCCGCGACCGCGGGAGAGCGGGGCCCGGATCGACAACGGCTGGGGTCTTTCGTTCGGATCAGGCCGGACCCCGCGAGCCCGGCCTGATCCGAACGAACGTCCCTAGCGCAGGAGGGAGTCCGGGAGGATGTCCCGGGCCCGCAGCTCGGCCGCGACGAGGGCCGCGTACTCCGTGGCCCCGCGCACCGAGGTGTGGGTGTTGTCCCGCTTCTCCGTCGTCAGGTAGAGCGCCTTGGACGCCTCGGGACCCAGCTCCTCGACCCGCGCCTTCGTGAGGGCGGTGAGGTCGATCAGCGGAGTGCCGAGGGAGCCCGCGAGGGCGCGGACCTCGGCGGGGTGGTCCACACCGAGGCCGTTGACGAGCAGGGCGGTGCCGTTGTCCAGGGTGCCGTCGGCGTTGAACCAGCGGCGGACGATCGGGGTGACGAGGACGGGTTCGCCGCCCTTGGCCCGTACCCGCTCGACCAGGCTGGTCAGGTTGGCCCGGTAGGTGGCCGCGTCCGTCTGCTTGTCGTTGTGGGCGAGCTGGACGAGGACGGGGTCGCCGGGCCGGATCGCGGCCTCGACCCGGTCGAAGAGGGCCGGGTTCGCGAGGAAGGTGACGGTGCTCTCGCCGGAGTCGGCGTGGTTGGCGACCGCGATCCCCCGCCTCAGATGGGCCGGAAGCATCTGGCCCCAGCCGGTGTAGGGGTCGCCCGGCTGGTCGCAGACGGTGGAGTCGCCGACGAGGAAGAGCCGTTGGGCCCCGGCGGCGGGGGTGACCCGGAGCGAGGCCACGCGCGGGGCGGAGCCGCCGAGGACGAGGTCGAGGCCGGGGCTGCCGGCGGCTCCGGTGGGCTCGCCCTCCGGGTCGCGGACGTCCACGGTGAACGAGCGCCGGACGTGCTGCCCGGCACCGGTCGCGGTCTCGGCGAGCAGGGCGCGCCGGGTCTCGCCGGTGACGGCGGTGGACCCGGCCTCCGCCCCGCCGAGGACCACGGAGACGTCGTACGTGCCGGGCGCGACGTCGAAGTGGCAGGCGAGGGTCCCGTCGGCGGCGGGGGCGCAGTGGTCGAGTCCCTGGCCGTAGGGGCCTTCGGCGTGGGCTGCGGGGGCGGCGGCCAGCGATCCGAGGAGGGTCGCGGCGGCGGCGAGGAGTGCGGTCCTTCGCATGGTCCTGTTCCTCTCGGTGCTCACGCGGGCAGGTGGTCGCCGACGAGGGCGAGGTTCTGGATGGCGGCGAGGCCGTACAGGGCCGTGGTGTTGGTGCTGATCCAGAGGTGCTCGTAGCCCGGTTCGAGGGCGGCGGAGCCCTGGACGGGGGTCTTGTCCCAGACCATGGCCGCCGTGTAGCCGTCGCTCTTGTCGAACTTGGCCCAGGCGCGCTGGGCGAGCTTGGCGTCGTTCAGCTGGGCGGCGGCGTAGGCGTCCTGGCGCGAGTGGCCCTGGAAGAGCAGGAGCGTGCCGAAGTTCTTGCCGTAGCGGGCGGCCTGTTCGGTCTTGGAGGCGTTGAAGTAGCGGCAGTAGTCGAGCCAGGCCGCCTTGAACCGCGGCAGGTCGACGAGGTCGATGAGCTCGGCGCACATCTCGACGAGGCCGAACATGGCGGAGAGGTGGGAGACGCCGACGACGGGTTCGGTCGCGACGGCGAAGCGGCCGGTGTCGAGGTCGTAGAGGCCTGTCCCCTGGACGAAGCCGTTGGGCTGGGCGGCGATGGTCTCCATGGTGGAGCGCAGCCGCGCCTCGGCCTTGGCCGCCTTGGGGCCGCCGCGTTCCCACTCGGTGAGCCAGGCGGCGGCGAGGCCGCTCCAGTCGGTGCCGAAGCCGATGGAGAGGGCGTGGCGGTCGGGCGTGTAGGGCTCGGTGCGGATCTTGCGGATGGGGTCGAGGACGAGGAAGGTCTCGTCGGAGTCGACGAGGTCGTGCATGAGGTCGCCGACGCGTTCGTCGGCGGTGAGGAAGTAGTACGGCCTGCGGTAGACGGCGGTGGAGATGCGCTGCTGCTTGGCGCTGCAGGCGAAGTGCTGGACGCCGTGGCGGGTGCCGAGGCCGGCCCACTGGCCGAGGTGGTAGACGTCGACCTCGCCGGTGTGGCGGGTCATGGCCTCGGCGAAGCGGAAGACGTCGGCGCGGCCGGAGCGCAGGTAGGCGTACCAGAGCCACAGGTCGGGCGAGAGTTCGGAGTTGTCCCAGGCGTAGCCGCCGACGTCGTACCGCCACTGGTGCCGGTCCTCGTCGTAGGTGTGCATGATGTCGCCGTAGTCCCAGAAGCCGTACCAACGGCGCTGCTCCGCCTGGTCCTTGTAGTAGGTGAAGAGGTAGTCGAGGTGGTCCTCGATCTTCGCCTTGGCGGGGGTCGAGCGGTCGACGGGCGAGAACAGACCGCCGAACACGCGGGCGCGGACGAGGTCCTCGGGGCTGACGGCGAGCTGGGGCGGGGTGCGGACGGCGGCGGACTGCTCGACGAGGGCGGCGGCGGTGGGGGTGGCGGCGTTGGCCCAGAACATCAGCTCGCTGGTGCGGGCGATGCCGTAGGGGGTGCCGAAGCCGGGTTCGTAGTCCTCGTAGGTGATGTTGAGGCCTTCGAGCTGCTCGGGGAAGGCGTCCTGGCCCATGCCATCGTGGTAGAAGCGCAGGTCCATGGGCTGGGCCTCGGGCGACCAGAGCCAGAGGGTGACCTCGGCCTCGTCGCCGGCCGCGTTCCTGATGTCGAGCTGGGCGGGGTGCTTCTGCCAGAAGTCCCGCAGGCCGAAGGAGAGTCCGCCGGTGACGCCGCCGACGTAGCCGAAGCCGCTCGCGCGTCGGCCGCCGCCCGCGGGGATCCAGCCGTGGCCGGCCTTGGTGCGCTTGCGCAGGGCGAAGCCGTCGGCGGAGAGCTGGGAGAGGGTGTAGTCGCCCCAGGTGGGGACGTACTGCATGCGGGTGGTGACGCGCTGGTCCCAGGTTGCGGGGTCGGGCAGCTTCTCGCCCTTGACCTGGGCGGTGCGGACGGCGGCGCCGGGGTCGCGGCGCAGTCCCGTGATGCCCTGGACGGCCTCGGTGAGGAATCCGGCGCCCTCGCCGGCGATCCGGACGTGCCGGTCGTAGGCGGCGTCGCGCATGGGGACGGTGAAGCGGACGCCGAGGCCGCGGATGAAGTCCTTGTTCTGGTCGCCGTCGTAGGTGATGGTGTGGACCATGCGGAAGGACTCGGAGCCCGCGTAGAAGTAGAGGCGGACCGAGAAGGGCAGCCAACTGCGGCTTCCCTTGCGGTGCTTGCCGTCGATGCGGACCACGGCCCGGACGGGGCCGGTCTGTTCGACGACGGCGCCGGAGATCTCGCCGTCGAACCGCTCCCACTTGGCGTTGCCCTGGTCGCCGTCGTCGAGGTCGCTCTGCCGGAGCAGGACGAGCCGGCCGTCGGTGGCGATCTTCACGCCGTCGCGGGTGACGGACTCGACGAGCTTCCCGCCGTCCTTGGAGACGACGGCCCGGACGGTGCCGGTGTCGAGGGTGATCCGGCGGTCGGTCTGGGTGACGGTCACGGTCTTCGCGGCGGTCGCCGGGGTCCCGGGGGCGAGGGTGAAGCGCTCGGCGCCCGCGGCCTCGGGCCCGACGGCGTGCGCGGTCCACTTGAGGGAGCCGTCGGGCCAGCGGGCGGTGGTCCAGGTCTGTACGGGGATGTTCTCGCCGTCGGCGGTGGTGAGCGCGAAGGCCTGGTCGCCGGGGTGGACGCCCTTGGGCCAGGCGGCGCCGAAGGTGGAGCCGGCCGCGGCGCCCAGCCCACCGGGCTCCAGCCAGGTGACGGTCGCGGGCCTCCCTTCCCCGGCCGCCTCGGCGGCCTCGGCGGCCGGGGCGGCCTGCGCCTGCTCGCGCCCGAGGACCCAGCTGAACTGCGCGGCTGCTCCGGCCACGGCGGCGGCCTTGAGGAGGGAACGGCGAGGTATCGAGGACACGGAAACTCCTTTCATGGGCAGGCCGACGGCATGCCCGAGGAATCGGGAGGTTGCGGGGGGGGCGCCGGGAAGCGACGCGGCGGCCCTCGGGACGGGAGCCCCGTCACGGCCGAGGGCCGGGCCCGGGGTCGGGCCCCCGCGGGCGGGTGGATCAGACGGCTGCCGGGGCCGCCCGGCGCCGCTCGGCCGCCAGGGCCGAGGCGACGAGGATGCCGAGGGCAGGCAGGGCCAGTGGTGCGGAGAACCAGGCCGACGCGGCGATCACCGCGAGACCGCAGACGACGAGCAGGGAACCGGCCGGGTCACGCAGCGTGCGGCGGGCGGCGGGGCCGAGCAGGGGACGCCAGCGCAGGCCCGGGCGCCAGGCCGTGGCCGCTCGCAGGAGGGTGACCGTCAGCCAGAGCGCCGCGACGATCGCGAGGGTCCCGGCCGCCCGCCCGCCGGGCACGGGCAGCGCCCGTACGAACGCGAGGTCGGCGCCCACCAGGGCGAGCGCGGCACCGTAGCCGAGCCCCGCCGACCAGCCACCGCCCCGCAGGGCCGCGCGCAGATCGGCGGCGAAGTACCGCAGGCCGGCCTGCTCGTCACCCGTCCAGCGCCGCAGATGCGCCGCCCCGGCGGCGAGCGCCGCGGGGAGCGTCACCAGCGGGAGTGCGGCGACGGCGATCCACACCCCCACCAGGAGGCATTCGGCGAAGATCCCGAACCGGGCCAGGAACCGTTCCCTCATCGCGACGGCCACCCCCTCAGCCCTTGAGGCCCGAGGTGGCCATGCCGTCGATGAGGTACCGCTGGAAGGCGAGGAAGAAGGCCACCACCGGGAGCAGCGCCACGAGCGACATCGCGATCATGCCGCCGTAGTTGGCGACGCCGTCCTGGTCGACGAACATCTTCAGGCCGAGCGAGACCGTGTACTTCTCGGGTTCGTTGAGATAGATCAGCGGGCCCATGAAGTCGTTCCACGCGTTGATGAACGTGAAGATCGCGCTGGTGATGAGCGCCGGCCGGCACAGCGGAAGCACGATCGACCAGTACGTCCGCAGGTGCCCGCAGCCGTCGAGGCGCGCGGCCTCGTCCAGCTCCTTGGGGAGTCCCCGCATGAACTGGAGCATCAGGAAGACGAAGAAGGCGTCCGTCGCCAGGTACTTGCCGAGCAGCAACGGCGTGTAGGTGTTGATGAGTTCGAGCTTCTGGAACAGCACGTACTGCGGGATGAGCAGCACGTGGTACGGAAGCAGCAGGGTGCCGATCATCAGGGTGAAGAGCACTCCGCGTCCGGCGAAACCGATCTTGGCGAAGGCGTACGCGGAGAGCGAGCTGGAGATCAGCACGCCCACCACCGAACCGACGGCCAGGAAGAGGGAGTTGCCGAAGAAGGTGGAGATGGGGATGTCGGCGATGCCGTCGGCGAGCCGCTGGTAGTTGTCGGTGAGGGGGTCGGTGGGGAAGAGCGTCAGGCTGCCGACGATCTCGTCGTTCGGCTTGAAGGAGCCGCCGATCACCCACACCACGGGATAGAGGATGACGGCGAGGACGGCCAGGGACCCGAGGTGCCAGGCGATCGAGCCCGCCGTGCGCTTCTTCCCGTTCCGTGTGCCGGTCGTCTCCGGTCCGGTCGTCCGCGGTCCGGTCGTCCGTGCGCCGGTGCGTGCGAGGCTCATCGGGCCCCCTCCTCGTAGTGCACCCAGCGCCGCTGGGACCAGAACAGCACCGCCGTGACCAGGCCGACGGCGAGCAGCAGCATCCAGGCCATCGCAGAGGCGAGACCCATCCGGCTGTTCTCGAAGCCCTGGATGTACAGGTAGCAGGTGTAGACGAGCGTGCCGTCGGCCGGCCCGCAGGCGTTGCCCTGGCTGCCGATGATGTAGGCGGAGCCGAAGATCTGGAAGGAGTGGATGGTCTCCAGGAGCACGTTGAAGAAGAGCACCGGGGAGATCATCGGCAGGGTGATGTGCCAGAACCTCCGCCACGGGCTCGCCCCGTCGACCTGCGCCGCCTCGTAGAGCTCGCGTGGCACCTGCTTGAGTCCGGCCAGGAAGATGACCATCGGGGCGCCGAACTGCCAGACGGTGAGCGCGACCAGGGCGTAGATGATGCGGTCGGGGTCGCCGATCCAGCCTCCGGCCTCCATGCCGAAGACCTGCTGCGCCCGGTCGACGGCCGCGCCGTCGGAGAAGATGGCGCGCCAGACGATGGCGATGGAGACGCTGGCCCCGATGAGCGAGGGCGCGTAGAACGCGGCCCGGTAGAAGCCCTGCCCGCGCCGGCTCTGGTTGAGCAGCAGGGCGACGCCGAGCGCGGCGGCCAGTTTCAGCGGGGTGCCGATCACCACGTACCAGCCGGTGATCTCGACCGAGGTCCGCCAGCGGGCGTCGCCGAACATCTCGGTGAAGTTGTCGAGGCCGATCCACTTCGGGGCGTCGAACAGGTTGTAGTCGGTGAAGGCGAAGTACAGGGAGGCCACCATGGGCCCCGCGGTGAGCAGGAGGAAGCCCGCTATCCAGGGGGACATGAAGAGGTAGCCGGCGAGGTTCTCGCGGCGGGCCCGGTGGGGGCGGGCGGTGCGGCCCGGCGCCCCGGGCGGGCGCCCGCCGGACGCGGAGCCCGCGGGCGCGGTCTCCACGTCCTGGCGGGTCACCCGCTCGGGCCGCGGTGCGGGGTTCGGTGCGGAGGTCACGGCGGCGCCCATCAGGAGGAGAGCGCCGTCTTCGCCTCGGTGAAGTACTGCTTCACCGCGTCCGCCACCGGCCGCTCGCCCAGTGACATCTCCTCGGCGAGCCGCATGAACGCCGCCTCGCAGACGTCGGCGCCTGCCGGGTGCGGGGTGATCGGCTCCAGGACGCGGGACTCGACGAGCTGCTTCTCGTACGCGGCGATCTGCTTGCCGACCTCGTCGGAGGGCACGTACGCGTCGTTCTGGGCGGTGGTGGCCGGGACGCCCCGGTCGTAGCCCATGATCTTGCCGACCTCGGGGTCGTGGACCATGAAGTCGATGAACTGGGCGGCCTCCTTGGGGTGCTTGGTGCGCTTGGAGGCGCTGAGCATGAGGGAGCCGAGGTACTGGCCGGTCTTGCGGCCGTCCGTGGTGGGGATGGGGGCGAGGCCGTACTGGCTCTTGCCCTCGGAGGTGTAGCGGACGGCGAAGTTGTCCCAGGTGAACTCGCAGCCCGCGAGTTCGGCGGTCACCGCCGACTTGGGCTTGACCGGGATGGTCTTCTTCGGGTCGGCGTAGACGCCGGACTTCACCCGGGTGACGGCCTTGCTCCACCAGTCCGTCAGGTCCGCCTCGGTGAAGCCGAGGCCGGAGGTGGTGAAGAAGGCCTTGCCCTGCTGGCGCAGGTAGAGGTCGTACAGGTACATGATCCCGTAAGGGCCCGCGTCGCCCGCCCGGCCCTGCGTCTCCTGGATCTTGGCGAGGGCCGCGTGGTACTCGTCCCAGGTCCAGCCGGGCTTCGGGGTGACCCCGGCCTTGGTGAAGACGGCCTGGTCGACGACGAGGGCCATCGAGTTGCTGCCGACGGGGACGCCGAGCAGCTTGCCGTCGACCTCGCCGAACTTCTCCAGGCCGGCCCGGAAGCCGTCGAGGCGGAGGTTCCCCGCCGCGGCCTGCTCCCGCAGGTCGAGGAGGACGTTCTTCGCGTCGTACTTGCGCAGGAAGCCGATGGCGTTCTGGAAGACGTCCGGCGCGTTGCCGCCGGACGCCTGGGTGTTGAACTTCTTCCAGAAGTCGGCGTAGGGCTGGAAGTCGGTCTTGATCTTGATCTTCGGGAACTTCTTCTCGAAGAGCGCGATCGACTGGTTGATCCGCTTGGCCCGGTCCTCCGAGCCCCACCAGCTGTACCGAATCGTGACGGTGCCGTCTCCGGAGCCCGAGCCGGTGCCGCAGCCCGCCGCGGTCAGGCCGAGAGCCGCCAACGAGCCGCCGGCGACCTTCAGCATGCTCCGACGGTCAACAGTGCCTTGCGTACGCACAGTTCGTCCTCCGCGCGTTAATGGAACGTTTCAGGAAAGCGCTTGCTGGGACAAAGTAGGGTCGTCCGCCAGCCACGTCAACGCTTCCGACCGGATCTTTCGAAGCGCTTCGCGCGGGGAGTCGCGACGGTTCTTGTGAAAGGATTCAACAGAGGGCCCGTCAGAGCAGCCTGATGACGTTCCACGACATCGGCTCCAGGACGGCCCTCAGGGTGCCGTCCACCAGCGTCGTGCCCTCCACCGCGTGCGGCACGACCCGCTCCGGCTCGTCGAGGGTGTTCCGCGCTTCCGGGTCCGCGTCGGCGAGCGCGCTGTGCTCGACGACCCGGGTCGGATGGAGACCGCGCAGCGCCACCTCGAGCGGCAGGGACGCGTCCCTGCCACGGTTCACCGCGAAGACGGTCACGACGCCGTCCTCACCCCGTACGGCCGTGGCCTGCAGCAGCGGGACGTCCCCGTACCTCTCCGTGGCGTACGTCGGCGCGTCCACGCGCACGTCGAGGACCGTCCCCCGGCCGTACCGGGAGGCCTGCGCGAAGGGGAAGAAGGTCGTCTGGCGCCAGGCGGGGCCGCCCGGCTCCGTCATGATCGGCGCGATCACGTTGACGAGCTGGGCGAGACAGGCCACCGCGATCCGGTCGGCGTGCCGCAACAGGGCGATCAGGAGGGTGCCGGACACCACGGCGTCGGTGACGGTGTAGACGTCCTCCAGGAGTCGCGGGGCCTCCTGCCAGTCCTCCACCGGATGCGGGTTGGGCCGGCGCTGGTACCAGACGTTCCACTCGTCGAAGGACAGGGTGAGGCGCTTCGCCGACTTCAGCCGGGCACCCACGTGGTCGCAGGTGGCGACGACCTCCTCGATGAAGGCCTCCATCTCGACGGCGGAGGCGAGGAAGGAGTCGCCGTCGCCGTCGACCTCCTCGTAGTAGGCGTGCAGCGAGACGTGGTCGACGACCTCGTACGTCTCCGCGAGGACGGTCGCCTCCCAGGCGGCGAAGGTCGGCATGCCGCGCGCCGAGCTGCCGCAGGCGACGAGTTCGAGATCGGGGTCGATCTGGCGCAGGGCGCGCGCGGTCTGCGCGGCGAGCCGGCCGTACTCCTCCGCGGTCTTCTGCCCGGTCTGCCAGGGGCCGTCCATCTCGTTGCCCAGGCACCACAGGCGGATGCCGAAGGGGTCCTTGTCGCCGTGGGCGACGCGCCGCTCGGAGAGTTCGGTGCCGCCGGGGTGGTTGGCGTACTCGACGAGGTCCATGGCCTCGGTGACGCCACGGGTGCCGAGGTTGAGCGCCATCATGGGCTCGGCCTCCGGGCCGACCTTCCGGAGGAAGGCGATGAACTCGCTCAGCCCGAAGCGGTTGGTCTCGGTGGACCGCCAGGCCACGTCGAGGCGGCGCGGGCGCTGCTCGACCGGGCCGACGCCGTCCTCCCAGCGGTACCCGGAGACGAAGTTGCCGCCGGGGTAGCGGATCGCGGTGACACCCAGCTCGCGGACGAGTTCCAGGACGTCGGTGCGCAGCCCGTCCTCGTCGGCGGCCGGGTGGCCGGGCTCGTGGATGCCGGTGTGGACGCAGCGTCCGAGGTGCTCGACGAAGGAGCCGAAGAGCCGGGGGTCGACGGGACCGACCGTGAAGTCGGGGTCGAGAGTGAAACGGGCGGCGCGGGTGGTTCGATCGGCGTGGGACACGCGATGTCCTCTCGTGCGAAGCGTTCGAAATTTCGACCAACGGCCGTATGTCCGAACGAGAACGTAGGAGTGTGGCCCGCGCGCGTCAATGGACCCGTTCCCCGTGAATCCAGCAGGTGGCGGGTGCGCGGCGGCGCGGGCCTCCCGGCCGGGCCCGTCATGGCGCGCGGAAGGCACCCGCACAACGGAGCTGACACACCGTCACTGGATATGCTCGGGCCGTGACCAAACCTGCCGCACAGGCCGCCGCCCTGCCCAGGATCGGAGTGGAGGAGGAGTTCCTCCTCGTCGACCGGACCAGCCGGACCCCGTTCGGCTCCGCGGCCACGGTGGTGAAGCGCGCGCGTGACCGGCTGGCCGACCGGGTCGGGCCCGAGATCCTCACCGACATGGTGGAGACCCGCACCCGGCCGGTCGTCGATCTGCTCGGTCTGCGCACGGAGCTGGCCGAGCTGCGGGCGGGGGTGGCAGGCGCCGCCGAGGAGACGGGCTGCCTGGCGCTGGCGTCCGGGACCGCCCCGCTGGCCTCGCGCGGCGGCCAGGAGCTCACCGACGAGGTGCGGTACCGGAGGATCGCCGACCGCTACGGCCCCCTGGTGACCGCCGAGAGCGGGATCGGGGTGTGCGGCTGCCATGTGCACCTGGAGGTGGCGGACCGCGAGGAGGCGGTGCGACTCGGCAACCGGTTGCGCCCGTGGCTGCCCACACTGCAGTCGCTGGCCGCCAACTCCCCGTTCCACTGCGGCCGGGACAGCGGCTACGCGAGCTGGCGGTTCATGCGCTGGGCCCAGCTGCCGGGAGCGGGACCGGCCCCGCTCCTCGCTGACGCCGCCGCGTACGACCTGCTGGTGGACCAGCTGGTCGGCTCCGGCATGCTGGTCGACCGGCGGACGGTCTACTGGCACTGCCGGCCCAACGAGCACTGGCCGACCCTGGAGGTCCGGGTCGCCGACGTCTGCACGGAGCTCGACACCGTCCTGCTCCTGGCAGGGTTGCTGCGCGGGCTCGCGGCCGCGTTGCTGACCGACATCCGCCAGGAGGTCCCCGCGCCGGAGATCAGCGACGCGTTGTTGCGCGCCGCCCACTGGCGGTCGGCGCGCGACGGTCTGGCGGGGCACGGTCTGGACCCGGCGAACGGGGCGCCGCGCCCGGCGGTGGATCTGGTCGAGGACCTCCTCGCGAAGGCCGCCCCCTCCCTCGCGGCGGCCGGCGAGCTCGACCTGGTGCGGGAGCTGTGGACGAGCCAACAGGCCGCGGGGTGCGGCGCCGCCCGGCAGCGTGCGGTGTTCGCGCGGCGGGGCTCGCTCGCCGACGTGGTCGACGAGGTGGCGCTCCGCGCGGACGCGTGAAGCCTGCGCCTCGGGCGGGGCGGGTCGGCGGCATCGGGGAGACGGCCGAAGACCGGGCGGCCCCCTCGCGGGGTCCGCCCGGTCTCGTCGTACGCGGAGCCTCTCCGTGCGGGGCGGCTGCTATTCGAGCAGCTCCGCGTACGAGCCCATGGCCAGGGCGATGTCCGCCTGGGCCCAGAACCGGTGGTACGTGAAGACGGGGGCCGCGCCGCCCGCCAGATAGGCCTCGACCTTCGGCCAGGCCGGGTCGTCCTGGTAGAAGCTGCGGATCGAGGCGAAGGTGGAGGAGCTGTTCACCGTGTCGCCGTTCGGCATGGTGCCGGTCCAGGCGCTCGGTACGGAGATCGGGTCGTCGAAGCGGTTGTAGTCGGCGCGGGTTTCCTCGACGGCGATGCCCAGCGGGTCCTGGTGGTGGTCCCACATGCCGTCGAGCAGGGCCTTGGCGACCCGCTTGGCCTCGGCGTGGCCGGACTTGGCCGCGTAGTAGGTCAGGGTCTTGGCGTAGGCGGCGGCGACACCGACGTCGTTCGTGTAGTCGGCGACGGTGACGTGCAGGCCGGCGTTGGCGCCGGGGTTCGCCGCGTTCCAGGTGTCGGGCTTGCCGGACCACTGGAGGGTGGAGGGGACGCGGTAGGTCCCGTCCGGGTTGATCGTGGTCTCGGACAGCGCCCAGGAGACCCACTTGTCGAGGACGGTCTTCGCCTCGGCGTCACCGGTCTGCTGGTAGTACTCGGCGACCCGCTCCATCGACCAGGCCTGGAAGCCGAACCACTGGTTCGACGCCGGGTCGTGGTAGACGGGCTTCTCGTCGTAGAACAGGCCGTGGAAGGTGGGGGTGCCGGCCGGCGGGGTGGCGTAGCGTCCCTGCCAGCTGTTGGTGGCGCCGCCCGCGATGCCGCCCTCGGCGGACTGCAGCCAGCGGTAGAACTCCAGCTGCCGGTCGAGGCTGGTCGCCCAGTCCGCCGCGCCGGTCGCCGACTTGGGCTTGAGCGGGGCGTAGGAGCTGAGCGCGTAGGCGGCCAGCGGGTTCTGGTAGCCGCCGTGGGCGTGGCTGGATCCGATGCGCCAGGACCAGCCGGCCGAGGTGTCGGTGGCGCCGCCCCAGGCGTAGTACCAGGACATCAGGTAGTGCGCGCTGTCCTTGCCGGTGCCGGCCGGGCAGGTGGTCGGGCCGACGCAGTTCCCGGACTTCTTGAAGTACTTGTCGAACATCGAGTACCGCAGGTAGTCACCCATCTTGGCGGCCTTCCCGACGGTCGCGGAGACCTGGGTGCCCTTGCCCTGCTCCTTGGCCCAGAGGTCGGCCCAGTAGGCGGCCTGAACGGCCCGGGCGTCGGCGTCGGGGGCGTTGGTGAACTTCCACTGCTTGGCGTAGGAGGCGTCCCCGGTGAACAGGTCGAGGTAGCCGTTCTTGCCGCCGTAGGTGAAGTTGTCGCACGTGGGGTGGGTGACGGTCTCCCAGACGGACTCCTGCGGGCCGCGCTGGAAGGTGTTGATGTACGAGGGGCCGGACGCCGTCGGGCCCGCGGAGCACTTGCCGGGCTCGTTGCCGAAGCCGTAGACGTTGTCGACGTCCTGGATCCAGTGCATGCCGTAGATGTCGTCGGTGCCGTAGGCGCTCTTGAGCTCGGCGGCGATCGGGTCGGAGCCCGAGGTCACACCGGAGTCGAGCCGGGCGGGGTACTGCGAGGGCAGGTCCCACTCGGGGGCGTACGTCGCCGGCTTCGAGGCGTTGTAATTGCCGGTGGTGGGCGTGTCGGCGTGGGTCGGGATCATGAATTTCTCCATGGTGTCCCAGGCGCCGTTGAACTTGGTCCAGTCGCCGGTGATCTTGCCGTACATGGCCTGGAGCCAGATGAGGTAGCTGTACGCCTCCGAGGTCGTCTCGTGCCCGTGGTCGGGGGCCTCGACGATCAGCGTCTCGACGGAGTGGTACGGGATGCCCTCGGGCGAGAAGTAGCCGTTGGCCGGGTTGGTGATCTTCCCGTGGAGGTCGAGGAAGCGGGCGTCGTACGTGGAGTTCGCCGCCAGCTGGGCGACGGTGACCTCGGCCTTGGCGTGGCCGGGGGCGCTCGCGGTGAAGACGGCGGAGCCGGTGCCGGTGGCCGCGGCGGCGACGGTCACCTTCTGGGCGGTGTTCCAGTTCGCCGGGGTGAAGGTGAGCGAGGCCGGGGTCGCGGTGAGGTTGGTGTTGCCCGAGGTGCGGGCGACGCTCACCGTGACGTTCGCGGTGGGGGCCGTGGACAGCTTCAGGTCGAAGGTGCCGGTGGCGCCCTGGCGCACGCCGAGCTGGCTCGGGGAGGCGACGAGCGCGGCTCCGGCGGCGACGGTGATGCCGACGGGGGCCGACTCCGCGGAGGCGCCGAGGGTGTCGTAGGCCTTGGCGTAGAGGGAGTGGGCGCCGGCCGCGAGTCCGGTGGCGCTGTGGGTGAAGGGCGCGGTGGTGTCCGTGCCCAGGAGCGTGGTGTCGCTGTAGAACTCCACCTTGTTCACGGTGGCGCTGTCGGCCGCGGCGGCGGTCGCGGCGAGCGGCACCGCGTCGCCCACGGTGTAGACGGCCCCGGGCGCGGGGCTGGTGAGGACGGCGACGGGGGGCTGGTGCGCGCCGGCGCAGGTGGTGCCGTTGACGGCGAAGCCGGTCGGCGCGGTGTTGGCCCCGCTGTAGGTGAACTGGGCGCCGGTGGACGTGGCGGCGCCCGCGGCGAGCGTGCCGTTCCAGGCCGCGTTGGTCACGGTGACGTTCTTGCCCGACTGGGACCAGACGCCGCTCCAGCCGCTGGTGAGCTTCTGGTCGCCGGCGTAGGAGTAGGTCAGCGTCCAGCCGTTCAGGGGCTCGGTGGACCGGTTGGTGAGCGTGAGTTCGGCGGTGAAGCCCGAACCCCAGTCGTTGGTCTTGTAGTCGACGCTGCACTGGACGGCGGCGGCCTGGGCCGTGGTGGCGCCGACGGCCGTGAGGCCGAGGGGGAGGGAGAGCGCGGCGGCCAGCGCGGTGAGCTGCAGGCGTGGTCGCGTTCTGGGGCTCGTTCTGGGGCGAAGACGTGGCATGCGGGTGGTTCTCCTCGCGGCTCGGGGGGTCGGGGATGCGAAGAGCTGAATCGTTCGACAGTCAAGCTTTGAACCAGTGGGAGCGCTCCCACTGTGCAGTTGGGGCGCTACGCCGTCAAGGTGTGTGAGAAGTCGAAGTCAAAACGCAGGGAATTTACTCAACGCCTCTTTTGCTTGGCGTCAGTTGCCGCTACGGTCTGCCCCGACCCCAGTGGGAGCGATTCCATCCAGTCGGCGCACCGTCACCGGTGCGCCCTCGCTGCGAGGACTCGCTTCGATGCGACATCCCCCACGTCTGTCCGCGCTGCTCTCCGGAGCGGCGCTCACGATGGCGAGCACCGCGTTCGCCCTCATGGGAACGGCCCCAGGAGCCGCGGCCGAACCCGCATGCACGGTGGAGTACTCGGTCTCCGGCCAATGGGCCGGCGGCTACCAGGGTGCCGTCACCGTCACCAACAACAGTGCCGCGCTGAGCGGTTGGAGCCTCGGCTTCGACTTCCCGGCCGGACAGGTGGTCAGCCAGGGCTGGGGCGGCAAGTGGTCCCAGTCCGCCGCCACCGTGACCGTCACGAACGAGAGCTGGAACGGCTCGCTCGGCACGGGCGCGAAGGCTACGGCCGGCTTCATCGCCTCGTGGACGGGGACCAACACGGCCCCCACCGCGTTCTCGCTCAACGGCGCTCCGTGCACCACCGACGGAGCCGGCCCGACCCCGACCCCGACCACTTCACCCACCACTCCCCCGACCACCCCACCGACCACTCCCCCGACGACCCCGCCGACCCTGCCGCCGCCGACTCCGGTCACCGGCGCTCCCGAACTCGGCGTCGTCGGGAACAAGTTCGTCGACCAGTACGGCGCGGTCCGCCGCCTGCTCGGCGTCAACCGCTCCGGCGGCGAGTTCATGTGCGTCCAGGGCCACGGCATCTGGGACGGTCCCGTCGACGACGCCTCGGTGAAGGCGATCGCCGACTGGAAGGCCAACACGGTCCGCATTCCCCTCAACGAGGAATGCTGGCTCGGCCTGGACAACATCAAGCCCGAATACCGGGGCACGAACTACGTGAACGCCGTGAAGGACCTGGTGACCAAGGTCCTCGCGCACGGCATGACCCCGGTCGTGGAGCTGCACTGGACGTACGGCCAGTACACCGGTAACTCCTCGGGCTGCTCCGACGTGCACGCCTCGTGCCAGAAGCCGATGCCGAACGCGCGGTACACCCCGGCGTTCTGGACCTCGGTGGCGAACACGTTCAAGAATGACGAGCGGGTCGTCTTCGACCTGTTCAACGAGCCCTACCCGGACCGGGCGACCTCCACCGCGGCACAGGCCTGGTCCTGTTGGCGCGACGGCGGCACCTGCCCCGGCATCGGTTACGAAGTCGCCGGCATGCAGGACCTGTTGGACACCGTGCGTGCCACGGGGGCGAAGAACCTCGTCCTCGTCCCCGGCATCGCGTACTCCAACGACCTGAGCCAGTGGCTCACGTACCGCCCCACGGATTCGGCGGCGAATCTGGCCGCCGCCTGGCACGTCTACAACTTCAACACCTGCTCCAACGAGACGTGCTGGAACGACACCCTCGCCCCGGTAGCCGCACAGGTACCTCTGCTGGCGGGCGAGATCGGTGAGAACACCTGCGGACACGCGTTCATCGACCGCGTCATGAAGTGGTTCGACGACCGCGGGCTCTCGTACCTCGGCTGGACCTGGAACACCTGGAACTGCAACTCCGGTCCCGCGCTGATCAGTTCGTACGACGGCACACCCACCGCATTCGGCATCGGGCTGCGCGACCACCTGCGCAGCCTCACCCCCTGAAAGGAATCCCCACCCGCATGAGCCGCACCAGTCGCACCGCCCTCCTGGCGGCGCTCGGCCTCATCACGGCCACCGGCGCCACCGCCACCGTCTTCGGCACCGCCACCGCCGGCGCCGCCACCCCCGGCTGCAAGGTCGACTACCAGGTCACCAACCAGTGGAGCACCGGCTTCGGCGCCAACGTGACCGTCACCAACACCGGTGACCCGGTCTCCGCCTGGACCCTGGAGTGGTCCTACGGCGGCAACCAGCAGGTCACCCAGGGCTGGAACGCCACCATCACCCAGGCCGGCGCCGCCGTCACCGCCAAGAACGCCTCCTACAACGGCGCCCTGGCCACCGGCGGTTCCACCTCCTTCGGCTTCAACGGCACGTACAGCGGCACCAACGCCGTGCCCGCCACCTTCAAGCTGAACGGCGTCACCTGCAACGGGGCCACCGAGCCGACCGAGCCCCCGACCACCCCGCCCACCACTCCCCCGACGACCCCGCCGCCGGCCGGCAGCAAGGTCGACAACCCGTACGCCGGCGCCAAGGTGTACGTGAACCCCGACTGGAGCGCGAAGGCCGCCGCCGAGCCCGGCGGCAGCAGGATCGCCAACCAGCCCACCGGCGTATGGATGGACCGGATCGCCGCCATCAACGGCACCCCCGGCGCCAGGGGCCTGCGCGCCCACCTCGACGAGGCCCTGAAGCAGAAGGGCACCGGAGAGATCGTCGTCCAGCTGGTCATCTACAACCTGCCGGGCCGCGACTGCGCGGCGCTCGCCTCCAACGGCGAGCTCGGCGCCACGGAGATCGGCCGCTACAAGACCGAGTACATCGACCCGATCGCCGCGATCCTCGCCGACCCCAAGTACGCGGGCCTGCGGATCGTCAACGCGGTCGAGATCGACTCGCTGCCGAACCTGGTCACCAACGTCTCCGGCCGTCCGACGGCCACCGCCAACTGTGACGTCATGAAGGCCAACGGCAACTACATCACCGGTGTCGGCTACGCCCTCAACAAGCTGGGCTCGATCGGCAACGTATACAACTACGTCGACGCCGGTCACCACGGCTGGCTGGGCTGGGACAGCAACTTCGGCCCGTCCGCCGAGCTGTTCAAGACCGCTGCCACGGCCGAGGGCTCCACGGTCGACAGGGTGCACGGCTTCATCGTCAACACCGCCAACTACAGCGCCCTGAAGGAGGACCACTTCAAGATCGGGGACTCCGTCAACGGCACCTCGGTGCGCACGTCGAAGTGGATCGACTGGAACCAGTACACCGACGAGCTGTCGTACGCCCAGGCGATGCGCGACAAGCTCGTCTCGATCGGCTTCAACAGCAACCTCGGCATGCTGATCGACACCTCCCGCAACGGCTGGGGCGGCACCCAGCGGCCCACCGGTCCGGGCGCGCTGACCAGCGTCGACACGTACGTCAACGGAGGCAAGTACGACCGCCGCATCCACCTCGGCAACTGGTGCAACCAGTCCGGTGCCGGTCTCGGCGAACGGCCCCAGGCGGCGCCCGCCGCGGGCATCGACGCGTACGTCTGGATGAAGCCCCCGGGCGAGTCCGACGGCGCCTCCAAGGAGATCCCGAACACCGAGGGCAAGGGCTTCGACCGCATGTGCGACCCGACGTACACGGGCAACGCCCGTAACGGGAACAGCATGTCGGGCGCGCTGCCGGACTCCCCGCTCGCGGGCCAGTGGTTCTCGGCCCAGTTCCAGGAGCTCATGAAGAACGCCCACCCGGCGCTGTAAGGAAACACGGGCCGAGAGGCCCCTCGGTGCCGCATCCGTCCGGCGGGACGGATGCGGCACCTTCGCGCGCCGTGCGGTGTCCCCGCACGGCCCCGCGGCGGCGCCGTCATTGGTCGGACGAATGGCGGCGCCCCGGCGTGGTTGACGCGCGTCGACCTGAGCCGCCACTCTGCGCATGGCAGGTGCACATCAATCCCAGATGGAGGCCCGCACGATGCACGGACGCGCTCTCAGTTCACTCCTACCGCGGTTCCTGCTCGCCTTCGCCTTGCTGGTCACCGGCCTGGCGGGCGTCGTCGCCACCGCCGGGACCGCCCGGGCGGACGGCTGCTACACCTGGTCACGCACCCTCTCCCAGGGAGCGTCCGGCGCCGACGTGAGCCAGCTCCAGATCCGCGTGGCCGGCTACCCCGGCTACGGCGGGGTGCTCGCGATCGACGGGTCCTACGGGCCCGCCACCGTCGCCGCCGTGAAGCGCTTCCAGAGCGCGTACGGGCTCGGCGCCGACGGCGTCGCGGGACCCGCCACCTTCGGGAAGATCTACGAGCTCCAGGACGACGACTGCACCCCGGTCCACTTCACGTACGCCGAACTGAACAACTGCAACAGCACCTGGGAGGGCGGCGCGGTGAGCGCGGCCACCGCCCGGTCGAACGCGCTGCGCACCATGTGGAAGCTGGAGGCGCTGCGCCACGCCCTCGGCGACGAGCCCATCCGGGTCACCAGCGGCTTCCGCAGCCACGCCTGCAACAACGCGGTCGGCGGCGCCACGTCGAGCCGCCATCTGTACGGCGACGCAGCGGACCTGGGCTCCGGACCGCACTCGCTGTGCCGGCTCGCCCAGCAGGCCAGGAACCACGGCTTCAACGGCATCCTCGGCCCGGGTTACCCGGGCCACGGCGACCACACCCACGTGGACCACCGCGCCAGTCGCTTCTGGTCCGCCTCCAGCTGCGGCATCTGACCCGCCCTGCCGGGCGAGGACCTCAGGGCCCGCGGTCAACAGGACCGACGCACCACGAGCTCCGTCGGCAGCACGTGCCGACGGGGCTCGTCCGGTCCCTCGGCGATCTCCTGGATCAGCATCCGGGCCATGGTGCGGCCCATCTCCTCGATGGGCTGGCGCACGCTGGTGAGCGGCGGGTCCATGAGGCGCGCCACCGGGGAGTCGTCGACGCCCACCAGGGCCACGTCCTCCGGGACCCGGCGGCCCGCCTCGCGCAGCACGCTCCGGGCGCCTGCCGCCATCACGTCGGACGCGGCGAAGACGGCGTCCAGGTCGGGGCGTCGGTCGAGCAGCAGCCGCATGGCCCGCCGACCGCCCTCCTCGGTGAAGTCGCCCGTCGAGACCAGTGCCTCGTCGGGCGCGAGGCCGGCCTCCGCGAGGCCCGCCCGGTAGCCGCCGAGCCGTGCGCGGGCCACGTACATGTCGAGCGGTCCCGTGACGGTCGCGATCCTGCCGCGCCCGCGTCCCACGAGGTGCGCGACGGCGGCCCGGCCGGCCCCGATGTTGTCGGAGTCGACGTACGGCACGGGTTCTGCCTCCGAGCGGCGTCCGTTCATGACGACCGGGAGGCCGAGTTCCCTGATCCGATCGGGGAGCGGGTCGTCTCCGTGGACGGAGGCGAGGAGCACGCCGTCGACGCGCTGGGCGGCGAGGTACTGCTCGAAGCGCTGCCGCTCCTGTTCGCTGCGGACGAGTGTGAGCAGCAGCTGCTTGTCGGCCTCGGCGAGTTCGGCGCTGACACCACGGATGAGGTCGAGGAAGTAGGGCTCGGCGAAGAGGCGGGCCTCTGCCTCGGGGATGACGAGGGCGATGGCGTCGGTGCGGCTGCCGGCCAGGGCGCGGGCGGCCTGGTTGGGGACGTAGCCGAGTTCGGCGACGGCTCTGGCGACGGCCGTTCTGGTCTGCTCGCTCACCCGGGGGGAGCCGTTGATCACCCGGGAGACCGTGCCCCGTCCGACCCCGGCCCTGGCGGCCACCTGCTCCAGGGTGGGTCTGCCGCTCTGCCGTCCACTCACAACTCCCGAACTCCCCTCGTAGGACAACGCGCCGCTCCTCAGCCCGTCGCGTAAAACCGAAACAGAGGTGGGAGCGCTCCCACCGTAGTCCACCCCCACGCCCGCGCGCCACGAGGGCGCGTTCAGGAGATGACGCGACCGTGACGGCCAGGAGGCCGCGAAACCCCCGGAAAACCTTCCGGTAACGAATCCGCGTTCATGTCTTGACACCCATACCCGCTAGGCAGCAACCTTCCGGCAACGACGTGGGAGCGCTCCCATCCGGGGCGCGCACAGCCTTGCATCGGGTCTGGCAGGCGCCGCCGAGCCGCGTACAGCCGGCCGGGCCTCTTGGCGCACAACGAGCACACCTTGGACGAGGAGAGTGGAATGCGCACTTCCAGCAGCAGACGTGGACGCCGGGCGGCGATCGCGGCGGTCGCCACCGTCGTGACCGGCACGGTCCTGCTCACCGGTTGCGGCAGCGACGAGGACAACGGCAAGGCCGGCGACGGCAAGAGCGCCGGGAAGATCACGCTGCGGATCGGGACCTTCGGTTCCTTCGGCTACGACAACAAGACCGGCGCCAAGCTCTACGCCGAGTACGAGCGGCTCCACCCGAACATCAAGATCGAAGAGTCGAACGTCTCCGACGGTCAGAAGTACTGGGACACCCTGAAGCTCCGCCTCGCCCAGAACAGCGGCGTCGCCGACATCCAGGCCGTCGAGGTCGGCTACATCGCCGAGGCGACCGGCCCGACCATGGCCGGCAAGTGGGTCGACCTGGGCAAGGAGGGCGGCGCCAAGACCGACGACTTCCTCGAGTGGAAGGTCAAGCAGGCGACGACCGCCGACGGCAAGCTCATCGCCCTCGGCACCGACATCGGCCCCATGGCCATCTGCTACAACAAGGACCTCTTCGCCAAGGCCAAGCTGCCCACCGACCGCGAGGCCGTCTCCAAGCTGTGGTCCGGCGACTGGGCCAAGTTCCTCGCCACCGGCGAGAAGTACAAGGCGGCCGCGCCCGCCGGCACCGCCTTCCACGACTCGGCGAGCGGCCTCTTCAACGCCGTCGTCTCCAGCGACCCGGTGCAGTACGCCAACACGAGCGGCGAACTCGACTGGGAGAACAGCCCCGGCGTCAAGAAGGCCTGGGACACCGCCGTCAAGGCGGCCGAGGGCGGCCTCACCGCCAAGCTCCGCCAGTTCGACGAGAAGGGCACCTGGAACGCGGCCTTCAAGAACTCGAAGTTCGCCACCGTCGCCTGCCCCAGCTGGATGACCGGCATCATCAAGGACCAGGCAGGCCCCGGCAACCAGGGCAAGTGGGACATCGCCTCCCCGCCGGTCGCCGGCAACTGGGGCGGCTCCTTCCTCGCCGTGCCCAAGGCGGGCAAGCACACCAAGGAGGCCGCCGAGCTCGCCGCCTGGCTGACCGCCCCCGAGCAGCACGCCAAGGTGTTCGCGGTCAACGGCAACATCCCCTCGTCCAAGGACACGCTGGCCTCCACGGCCGTCCAGGAGGCGAAGCTTCCGTACTTCGGTGACACCCCGGTCGGCAAGATCTTCTCCAGCGCCGCGGCCGGCATCACCCCCGCCGTCATCAGCCGTTACGACGGCCAGGTGAAGACCTTCCTCACCGACAACGGCATCCTCGACATCGAGCAGCGCGGCACCGACCCGGCCAAGGCCTGGGACAACGTCAAGAAGCTGGTCGACGACAAGATCGACCAGTAGCGGGGACGTCTGCCGGTCCGCCGCCCGCCCGCGGGCGGCGGACCGGCACCGTCCGCACCACCGCACGCATCGACCTGGAAGGACGCCCCTCGTGGCCACCTCCGTTCGGGCGAAGCCGGACGGCTCCCAGCCGCCCGCCGCACCGCCCTCCTCCCCCCGCTCCCGGAGCCACCGCTCCCCCTCGGGCGGCTGGCGCAGCACGCTCTACCGCTGGGACCTCAAGGCGATCCCGTACGTCTTCATCGCCCCCTTCTTCCTCACCTTCGCCGCCTTCGGCCTCTTCCCGCTGATCTACACCGGCTGGCTGTCGCTCAACCGGGTCGAACTCGGCGGTGACCCGACCTGGAAGGGTCTGGAGAACTACACCGACCTCGCGACCAGCGAGTTCTTCTGGAACGCGCTCTTCAACACCTTCACCATCGGCGTCATCGCGACCGTTCCCCAGCTGCTCATGGCGCTGGGCCTGGCGCACCTGCTCAACTACAAGCTCCGCGGCCGGGGATTCTTCCGGGTCGCGATCCTCGCCCCGTACGCCACCTCGATCGCGGCGGCGACCCTGGTCTTCGCCCAGCTGTTCAACACCGACTACGGGATGATCAACGGCGTCCTGGGCTGGTTCGGGTTCGATCCCGTGAACTGGGAGTCGTCCAAGTGGCCGGCGCAGATCGCCATCTCGGTGATCGTCACCTGGCGCTGGACCGGCTACAACGCGCTGATCTACCTGGCCGCCATGCAGGCCGTGCCGCAGGACCTGTACGAGGCGGCCTCGCTCGACGGGGCCTCGCGCTGGCGCCAGTTCATCAGCGTCACGATCCCCTCGATCAAGCCGACGATCTTCTTCACGATCATCGTCTCCACCATCGGCGCCACCCAGCTCTTCGGTGAGCCGATGCTCTTCGGCGGCAGCGTCGGCATCAGCGGTGGCAGCGGCAACCAGTTCCAGACGCTGAGCCTGCTGATGTACGAGAAGGGCTGGGTGACCGGCGCGCTGGGCCAGGCTTCGGCCATCGCCTGGGTCATGCTGCTGCTCCTGCTCCTGATCGGCGGCGTCCAGGCACTCGTCTCCCGCCACAACCGCAAGAAGCTGGGGGGCTGACCTCATGGCCCGCACACTCGACACGACACCGACGGCCGAGGCCGAGGCGCCGACGACGGCCCGGCCGGGGCGCAGGTTCCGCCAGTCGGCCGGCAAGCAGCACCACGCCGGCCCGCTCACCTACGTCCTGCTGGTCGTGGCCGCGTTCGTCTCGCTCTTCCCGCTGTACTGGAACGTCGTCGCCGCCTCGCACACCGGCGAGCGGGTCGTGGAGGCTCCGGCGCCGCTGCTGCCGGGCAACCGTCTCCTGGACAACCTCAGCTTCGCCTGGAACCAGGTCGACATGGGCGAGGCGCTGATCAACACCACGGTCGTGGCGAGCCTGGTGGCCCTGTCCACCGTGCTGTTCTCCACGCTCGCCGGCTTCGCCTTCGCCAAGCTGCCCTTCAAGGGGCGCGGCATGCTGCTCTCCCTGGTGGTCGCCACCATGACGATCCCGCCGCAGCTCAGCGTCATCCCGCTGTACCAGATCATCACCGACCTCGGCTGGTTCGACCAGCTCCAGTCGGTCGTCCTGCCCTCGCTCGTCGCCGCCTTCGGCGTGTTCTTCATGCGCCAGTTCCTGGTGGAGGCGCTGCCGATGGAGCTGGTCGAGGCGGCCCGGATGGACGGGGCGCACAGCCTGCGGATCATCTGGCACGTGGTGTTCCCGGTCGCCCGGCCGGCCATGGCCGTACTCGGCATGCTGGTCTTCGTCCAGGCCTGGAACGACTTCTTCTGGCCGTTCATCGCCCTCACCCCGGACGGCAACCCCACCCTTCAGGTGGCGCTCGCCGGCCTCGGAGCGGGAAACCACACCGTGGACCACGCGGTCGTGCTGACCGGCGCGCTCATATCGACCGTGCCGTTGCTGCTCGTCTTCGCCTTCCTCGGCAAGCACATCGTGGGCGGCATCACGGCGGGCGCCGTCAAGAGCTGACCGGCCGCCGCCCCGCACCGTCCGTCCCCCCTTTCGTACCGCACGTACCGCACGTACCTGCCCCGTACCCGCGTTGGGAGCGCTCTTCTATGACCGCGTCCGAAACCCGGCCGCTCACCGCCACCCGCTCGTTCCCGTCCGACTTCCTCTGGGGCGCGGCCACCGCCGCTTACCAGATCGAGGGAGCGGCGGCCGAGGACGGCCGTACCCCGTCCATCTGGGACACCTTCTCGCACACCCCCGGCAAGGTCTTCGAGGGCCACACCGGTGACGTGGCCGTGGACCACTACCACCGGTTCCGCGAAGACGTCGGCATCATGTCCGAACTGGGCCTGAACGCCTACCGGTTCTCCGTCTCCTGGTCCCGGGTGCAGCCCACCGGGCGCGGTCCCGCCGTGCAGAAGGGCCTGGACTTCTACCGTTCGCTCGTCGACGAGCTGCTCGCCGCCGGGATCGAGCCCGCCCTCACCCTCTACCATTGGGACCTGCCCCAGGAGCTGGAGGACGCGGGCGGCTGGCCCGAGCGGGCGACCGCCGAGCGGTTCGCCGAGTACGCGGGGATCGTCGCCGACGCCCTCGGCGACCGGGTGACCCGCTGGACCACGCTCAACGAGCCGTGGTGCAGCGCCTTCCTGGGCTACGGCTCCGGGGTGCACGCCCCCGGCCGTACCGACCCGGTGGCGTCGCTGCGCGCCGCCCACCACCTCAACCTGGGCCACGGCCTCGCGGTCCTGGCCCTGCGGGCCGCGCTGCCGGCGGACCGGCAGCTCTCGGTGTCGCTCAACCTGCACGAGCTGCGGCCGCTGACCCCCTCGGCCGAGGACCTGGACGCGGTCCGCAGGATCGACGCCGTCGGCAACCGGATCTGGCTGGGTCCGATGCTGGAGGGCGCCTACCCGGAGGACCTGTTCCGCGACACGGCGCGGCTGACCGACTGGTCCTTCGTCAAGGACGGCGACGCCGCGACCGCGCACCAGCCGCTGGACCTGCTGGCGATCAACTACTACACGCCGACGCTCGTCTCGCACGTCCCGGAGGGGACGGAGAAGCCCCAGGACGACGGGCACGGCAACAGCGAGCACTCGCCGTGGCCGGGCGCGGACTCGGTCGCCTTCCACCGGGCGCCGGGCGAGCGGACGGCGATGGGCTGGCCGGTCGACGCGAGCGCCCTGTACGACCTGCTGACGCGGGTGTCCGACGCCTACCCGCAGCTTCCGCTGGTCATCAGCGAGAACGGGGCCGCGTACGACGACGTGGTCTCCCCCGACGGGTCGGTGAACGATCCGGAGCGCGCGGCGTACGTGCACGCGCACCTGGAGGCCGTGCACCGGGCGATCGGCGAGGGGGTGGACGTGCGCGGCTACTTCCTCTGGTCGCTCCTCGACAACTTCGAGTGGGCGTACGGCTACGCGAAGCGGTTCGGCGCCGTCCACGTCGACTACGACACCCTGGAGCGGACCCCGAAGTCCAGCGCCCGCTGGTACGCGAAGGTGGCCCGATCGGGCGAGCTGCACGCGCCCGACGGCGCCTGATCCCGTCGCGCGGAAGGGCCGTACCGGGGATCCGGTACGGCCCTTTCCGGTCAGGGTGGGGACGTCGTTCACCCTGCCGCGAGGCGGGGCCTCTAGGGTGTCCCGACATGAGAGACGTCCCACCGCCGGTCCCCCGGTCCCGTCGACGCAGGACCGTCGGCCTGTCCGCCGCCGCCCTGGCCACCGCCGTCGCGGGCCTCGCGACCGCGTTCGCCGCCGCCCCTGAGGCACCGTCCGCGCCCCGCCCGGCCCCCGAGGCCGCCGCGGCGGCAGGCGCGAGCCAGAAGACCCGCTCCAGTCCCTGGATGCGCGAGGCCGGGGCGCCGCCGACCGTGATCGCCCACCGGGGCGCCTCGTCGGCCGCTCCCGAGAACACCCTGGTCTCCGACGAGGTGGCCCGGCGGGGCGGGGCCGTCTGGATCGAGAACGACGTCCAGCCGAGCAAGGACGGCGTGCCGTACATCCTGCACGACACGACCGTCGACCGGACCACCGACGGCACGGGCCGGGTCCGCGCCCTGACATCCGCCCAGCTGGACGCCCTGGACGCCGGTTCGTGGTTCGCCCCGGCCTACGCCGGGGCGCGGGTGCCGACCCTGGCCGCCCAGCTGGCGGACCTCCGGGAGCGCGGCGGGAAGCTGCTCCTGGAGATCAAGGGGCGCCACACCCACGCCGAGGTGGCCCGGATCGTCCAGGACATCCGGGACCAGGGCATGACCGGACGAGTCTTCGTCCAGAGCTTCGACGTCCCGTCGCTGCGGTACGCCCACGAGCTGGCGCCCGAGCTGCCGATCGGCCTGCTGCGGAGCACCCTCGACGCCGATCCGGTCGCCCTGGCCGAGGAGCTGGACCTCGACGCGTACAACGTCTCGGACGCCGCCCTGTCCACCCGGCCGCGCGTCGTGCGCGACCTGCACGCGGCGGGCGTGGCCGTGAACGTGTGGACGGTGGACAGCCCGGCCCGCTGGAAGGCGCTGGACGCGCTCGGCGTGGACGGGATCATCACCAACCGCCCCACGGAACTGGGCGGCTGGTCGGCGGACCGTACGCGGTAGGGCGTGCGGTCCCCCGTATCCCTGTCCCTACGGCTTGACCTTGATGTCGTCGACGAAGGCCCGGACCATGATCGCGCTGGTGCTGATGACGGTTCCGGGCTTGATCAGTCCGTCCTCGTCGCCGTTGCCGTTCACCTGGACCGTGCGCTCCCCGAGCAAGGCCAGCGTCTTGCTGTCGAAGATCCACTCGGTGCGCGCGCCGAACTCGTCGAGCCGCGCGACCGCGACGCCCTTGCGACCGACCGCGTCGGTGGCACTGTCCACCAGGACGACGCCGGGGATCTTCGCGGCGGCCCGGTAGAGCGCCGCCGTCAGCTCGGGCGACGGCCAGCTCTCGCCGAGCAGGTCGCCGATGGTGGTGAAGGCCTGCTGGTCCTTGCCGTTGCCCTGGCCCTCGGTCTCCTCGTAGATCTTGCGCAGCAGCGCGTCGGGGTCGGTGGGGAGGCTGGCGAGGTAGTCGTGCGAGGGCGCGCCGAGGTGCGGCTTCGGCACGTTGCCGAGCTCGTCGAGACCTCCCAGGGTCATGCCCTCGGGGCCGGTGGTGCCGGGCTCGATCAGCCAGCCCTTGAGGCCGTCGGGGGACTTCCAGGACTGTCGGGTGTGCAGGGGGACGGTGACGAGGCTGCTGACGTTCGCGTCGGTCCTGATGTGCGTGCTCGCGGACCGCGTCTCGATGTAGACGTACTGTCCGGCGCGGCCCTGCGGGGCGTCCGCCTCCGCCGCGGCGAGCGAGATCCGGTCGAGGAGCCGGGGCGCGCCGTGGGCGTCGACGGTGCCGATGCGGGTGGTGAGGACGGGGCCCGTGGCGCGGTCGTCGGGGCCCTGGGTCCCGCCCGGGGTGAAGACGAGGACGCCGACGGCGAGCGCGCCGGCGAGTGCGGTGGCGGCCGGCAGCAGGATCGCCTTCCGGAGGAAGGGGTTGCGGCGGGCGGTGGCGCGGCGGTCGTCGTGGATCTGGCTCATCAGGCGCTCCTTGTGGAACTGGTGGCGGCCCTGAGGAAGGTCGTGCTCCTCGATGGCGGGGAGGTCTCCGGTCTCGTGCCGGTTCGCCGTACGGGGCTGGTTCGGGTCGGGGTTCATCGGATTCCCTCCTGTGCGGGCCGGACCGCGTTCATGCGATCACCTGTTGTCTGTCGGGGGCGGGAGCCGGGTTCCCGTTTTTCCCGGGCGAGTTCTTCCTCCGCCTTGGTGCGGAGCTTCGCGCGGGCACGGGAGAGCCGGGAGCGGACGGTGCCGACGGGGACGCGGAGGGCCCGGGCGACATCCGTGTAGGCGAGGCCCTCCCAGAGACAGAGGACGAGGACCTCGCGTTCGGTGCGGCGGAGTGTGCCGAGCGCCCTGAGGGTGGCGGCGATGCGGCGCCGGTCGTCGATCCGGCCGGCGACCTCGGGGGCGTGGTCGGGTACCGCGGCCGCGGTCGGGCCGGCCGCCACGTACGCGGCGACGGCGGCCCGGTACCTGCGGTTGCCGCGGCAGTGGTTGCGGGCGACGTTGGTGGCGACGCCGAGCAGCCAGGGCCGGAGCGAGCCCCCTTCGGGGTCCACCTTCCGGCGCAGCCGCCAGGCCTCCAGGAAGGTGGCCGCCATGACGTCCTCGGCGACGGACCAGTCGCCGGTCAGCCGGAAGGCGTGGTTGTAGACGCTCCGGGCGTAGGAGTCGTAGAGCCCGGCGAAGGCCGAGGGGTCTCCGTCCCGGATGCGTGCGCGCAGGTCGATGTTCACGTCTCTCGTCTGTCCGGGGCGCGGGACGGGTTCCCGTGACCCGGGTCACATCAGGGGGTCCGCTCCTCCAGGAGGCCTGGGTTGACCACCCGCAGGATCGTCGTGACGTCCTCGGGGTCGGCCGCCGCCCACAACAGCTCCCTGGCCGCCCGGTACTTGGCGGCGAGCCGTTCCCGCCGGTCGGGCGGCAGTGCGGCGGCCCGGTCCGCGCGGCTGTTGTGGGCGTTGTCGGCGATCTTCACGAGGGTGGCGTCCCGGTCCCGCGTGATCTGGCGGATCTTCTCCTCGTACGTCGTGCCGGGCCTGTTGGTGACGGCTTCGACGATGTCGACGACCCGGTCGGGGATTCCCGCGGCGCGCAGCCGCTCCGCCGTCCAGTCGGTGTCCTCGATGACGTCGTGGAGCAGTCCGGCCATGGCCAGGTGCGGGCCGAGCGGTGCCAGGCCCGCGGCGACCGCGCGGACGTGCTCGACGTACGGGACACCGATCTTGTCGGTCTGTCCGGCGTGCGCGCGTGCGGCGAGCGCGTCCACCTCGGCGAGAGTCTTCATCGGTCCATCATGGCGGGGGCTGCAACACGCTCTTCACACACGGGCGGGAATGGCGTCCGTGACGGCGTCGGTTGCCGGAAGCATGACTCTCGGAACTCCTGGAACCATCGGCGTGACGCTCAGCTCGACCGCCGTCCAGCGCACGATCGACGACACGGTGCTGCTCGCGAGGGAGGCGCGTGACGCCGGTCTGCACTCGGCATGGTTCGGCCAGACCTTCGCGTACGACTCGCCGTCGCTCGCCGCGATCGTCGGGCGCGAGGTGCCGGAACTCCACGTCGGGACCTCCGCGATCCCGGTCTTCGGCCGCCATCCACTGCTCGTCTCCAGTCAGGCGCAGACGGCCCAGGCCGCGACCGGGGGCCGGTACCACCTCGGGCTCGCCCTCGGCACCAGGCATCTGACGGAGACCGCCTTCGGCCTTCCGTACGAGCGGCCCATCGGTCTGCTCAGGGAGTTCCTCACCGCTCTGCGCCCGCTGCTCGAGACGGGCGCCGCCGACTTCCACGGGGAGCTGCTGACGGCGACGACCCCGTATCCGGCGTCCGTGCCGGGGGCCCGGCCGACGGTGCCGGTCCTGGTGGCCGCCATGGGCCCGCAGGCCCTGCGGGTCAGCGGTGAACTGGCCGACGGCATCCTGCCGTTCCTGGCGGGGCCGCGCGCGCTCGCCGAGCACATCGTCCCGGCGGTCACGGCCGCGGCCGCCGCGGCCGGCCGGCCCGCGCCGCGGATCGTGGCGCTCGTCCCTGGCGTCGTCACGAGCGACGCGGAGGCCGTGCGCGAGGCCGCGGGCGAGGCGCTGGCGCTGTACGAGCGGATTCCTTCGTACGGGCGCGCCATCGGGCTCTCGGGCGCTTCCCGGGCAGCGGAGCTCGCCGTGATCGGCGACGAGGAGACCGTCGCCGCGGAGGTACGGCGCTACCGCGAGGCGGGGGCGACGGAGGTGGTGTTCACGATGACGGAGCTGAACGGCGAGGACGACCGCCGCCGCACCTGGAAACTGCTCGGCGAACTGTCACGCGGCTGATCTCCGGAGACGGCAGCTCAGGTCAGCAGGCGGTTGGGGTGGGAGGAGCGGCGGGCCGCGGAGAGGAGGGCGTGGATCCGGGGTCCTGCCTGGTCGATGTCGGTGACGGGGGTGGGGAAGGGCAGCCTGACGTCCTGGTGGCCCGTGGGGTGTTCGAGCCGCAGGGTGATGCCGTACCGGTCGAGGGCGACGGGGAGGGCGCGGACCATGTCCCGTTCGGGGCGCGGCCTGACGAGCCGGAGGAGCAGGGGCACGAGTTCGCTGTGGCTGTCGACGAGGTGGGTCAGCATGGACGCCTCGCAGGAGGCCATCGGGTCGACGTCGGTCGCGTGGAGCTCTTCGAGGGTGATGTAGGTGCGGCCGTCGGCGTCCTCCAGGAGGGCCTGGCCGAACTCCATGCAGATGCTGCCGCTCGTCTCCGGTTCGTAGGGGGCGGCGAGGAGTCCGGTCAGGGTGACGCGGGCCCTGAGGCGTTCGCGTACCGGGACGGGGGCGATGTCGGTGAACTCCAGGCGTACGGGGATCCGGGCGGCCCGCCCGTCGTGGCTCTCCTCCGAGGGGTCGTGCAGGTGGATGTGTCCCATCGGCCCGGTGCCGTCGAGGAGGTGCACCTCCTGGTGGTGCCCGTCGGACACGACGGTCATCGAGTGGGCGGCGGCCAGGATCGATCGCACGCGGTCGGCGGGGGCGGGCCGTGTGACGCGAGGGCTGAAGGGACGCATCCGAGTTCTCCCGGGACAGGTGACGGAGACACTGTTACTTAGGTAAGCCTAAGCTAACTTACCGTCGGGAGTCACGGAAAGCCCGGCCCGCCGATCCGCTCACACCGGGTCAGGGCGCGTCCCCCGACCAGTCGAAGCGACGCGCGTCCCCGCGGCGGGGGTCGTACAGGGAGCGCCCCTCGGCGCCGAAACGCCCGAGCTCCGTCTCCAGGACCGCTCCGGCGGCCCGCTCGCGCTCCGTCCAGTCCGTGACGTCGAGGAGCAGGCCGTCGAGCGGTCCGCCGACCAGCTCGGCGTAGACCCGGCCGGGCCTGGGCCCCGGACGCGGGTCGTCGTGGTCCTGGCCGTAGACCCTGCCTCTCAGCAGCTCCTCGCCCGCGTCCTCACCCATGCCCCTGCCCACGCCCCCGTCCATGCCCCTGCCCATGTCCCTGTCCATACGGACCAGCGTCCCAGCCGCCTCTGACAACGCCCCGGACCGCCCACCACACAGAACGCCGCAGGTCGACGAGAAGAAGGTCACAGTCGTACGCCCTCCTGGTCCCTCGGCGATCTCCCCTAGCATCCGAGCATGACGGTCCTGCCTGACGACGGGCTCTCCCTGGCGTCCGAATTCCCCGACGCGCCACACGAACAGTGGCAACACCTCGTGGCGGGTGTCCTGCGCAAGTCCGGCAAGGAGGCCTCCGGCGACGCAGCCGAGGACGCCCTGTCCACACTTATGGAGGACGGCCTCGACATCCGTCCGCTGTACACGGCGCGCGAGGCCGCGCCCGACACCGGCCTGCCCGGCTTCGCGCCCTTCGTGCGCGGCGGCCGCGCCGAGGGCAACGCCCTCGGCGGCTGGGACGTGCGCCAGCGCCACCTCGCACCCGACAACGACGCCGTCCTCTCCGACCTGGAGAACGGCGTCACCTCCCTCTGGCTGGGCGTCGGCGGCACCGGCATCCCGGTCGCCTCCCTGGACAAGGTCCTCGACGGCGTCTACCTCGACCTCGCGCCCGTCGTCCTCGACGCGGGCGACGAGACGGAAGCGGCGGCCGAGCGGCTCCTCGGGCTGTACGAGCAGCGGGGCGTCGCCGCGGACGCGGCCCGGGGCAACCTGGGCGCGGACCCCCTCGGCCACGAGGCCCGCACCGGACGGCCTTCGTACGACCTGGCGTCCGTCGTCGGTCTCGCGCGGCGCTGCGCCGACACGTACCCGGGCCTGCGCGCCCTGACCGTGGACGCCCTGCCGTACCACGAGGCCGGCGGCTCGGCCGCGCAGGAGCTGGGCTGCTCGCTCGCGACGGGCGTGGCCTATCTGCGCGGTCTGACCGACGCGGGACTGAGTGTCGCCGAGGCCTGCGGACAGCTGGAGTTCCGCTACGCGGCGACCGCCGACCAGTTCCTGACGATCGCCAAGCTCCGCGCGGCGCGCCGGCTGTGGGCCCGGGTGGCCGAGGTCTGCGGCGCCCGGGACGCGGGCGCCCAGCGCCAGCACGCGGTGACCTCGACGGTGATGATGACCCGCCGCGACCCGTGGGTGAACATGCTGCGGACCACGGTGGCGACGCTCGCCGCCGGGGTCGGCGGCGCCGACAGCGTGACCGTGCTGCCGTTCGACGAGGCACTCGGCCTGCCGGACGCGTTCGCGCGCCGGATCGCCCGTAACACCTCCACCGTCCTCATCGAGGAGTCGCACCTCTCCCGGGTGATCGACCCGGCGGGCGGTTCCTGGTACGTGGAGCGGCTGACCGACGAGCTCGCGCACGCGGCCTGGGAGTTCTTCCAGGACATCGAGCGGGCGGGCGGCCAGCGGGCCGCTCTGCGGTCCGGCACGATCGGCGAGCGCCTCGCCGGAACCTGGGCCGCGCGCAGCGCGAAGCTCGCCACCCGCCGCGAACCGATCACCGGCGTCAGCGAGTTCCCCCACCTGACCGAGAAGCCCGTCGACCGCGCGCCCGCCCCCGAGCCGCCGACCGGCGGCCTCCCCCGGGTCCGGCGCGACGAGGCCTTCGAGGCGCTCCGCGCCCGCTCCGACGCGCATCTCGCCGCGACCGGGGCCCGGCCCCGGGTCTACCTGGCCGCGCTCGGCCCGGCCGCCGCGTCCTCGGCCCGGGTCGCCTTCGCCACGAACCTCTTCCAGGCGGGCGGCGTCGAGACCGTCACCGAGGGCACGTTCGAGGAGAGCGGCGCCCGCGAGGTCTGCCTCTGCTCCAGCGACGCGCTGTACGAGGAGCAGGCCGGGACCGCGGCGGCGGAGCTGCGCGCCGCGGGCGCCGAGCACGTCCTCCTCGCCGGCCGTCCGGGTGCGTACCCCGGTGTCGACACCTACCTCTTCGCGGGCTGTGACGCCGTCGCCCTGCTCTCCACCGCCCTCGACCGCATGGGAGTGTCCTGATGTCCATCCCCGACTTCTCCGGGATCGAGCTCGGGGCGCCGACCGCCGACGGCGGCCCCGACGCGTGGCGTGCTGCCGTCGAGAAGGCGGCGGGCGGTGACGACCTGCTCTGGGACACCCCGGAGGGCATCGGCGTCAAGCCGCTCTACACCGGTGAGGACCTGGAGGGCCTGGACTTCCTGGACACCCGCCCGGGCATGGCCCCGTACCTTCGCGGCCCGTACCCGACGATGTACGTCAACCAGCCCTGGACGATCCGGCAGTACGCGGGCTTCTCCACGGCCGAGGAGTCGAACGCCTTCTACCGGCGCAACCTCGCGGCCGGTCAGAAGGGCCTGTCGGTCGCCTTCGACCTGCCGACCCACCGCGGCTACGACAGCGACCACCCGCGCGTCACCGGTGACGTCGGCATGGCCGGCGTGGCCATCGACTCGATCTACGACATGCGGCAGCTGTTCGACGGCATCCCGCTGGACAAGATGACGGTGTCGATGACGATGAACGGCGCCGTGCTGCCGGTCCTCGCGCTGTACATCGTGGCGGCCGAGGAGCAGGGCGTTCCGCCCGAGAAGCTGGCCGGGACCATCCAGAACGACATCCTCAAGGAGTTCATGGTCCGCAACACGTACATCTATCCGCCGGGTCCCTCGATGCGGATCATCTCCGACATCTTCGCGTACACCTCCCAGCGGATGCCGCGCTACAACTCGATCTCCATCTCCGGCTACCACATCCAGGAGGCCGGAGCCACGGCCGACCTGGAGCTGGCGTACACCCTCGCCGACGGCGTGGAGTACATCCGCGCGGGCCGGGAGGCCGGGCTCGACGTCGACGCGTTCGCGCCGCGCCTGTCGTTCTTCTGGGCGATCGGCATGAACTTCTTCATGGAGATCGCCAAGCTGCGCGCGGCCCGTCTCCTCTGGGCCAAGCTGGTCAAGCAGTTCGACCCGCAGAACCCCAAGTCCCTGTCGCTGCGCACCCATTCGCAGACCTCCGGCTGGTCGCTCACCGCGCAGGACGTGTTCAACAACGTCACCCGCACCTGTGTGGAGGCGATGGCGGCCACCCAGGGCCACACCCAGTCGCTGCACACCAACGCCCTCGACGAGGCGCTGGCCCTGCCGACGGACTTCTCCGCCCGGATCGCCCGCAACACCCAGCTCCTCCTCCAGCAGGAGTCGGGCACCTGCCGGACCATCGACCCGTGGGGCGGCAGCGCGTACGTCGAGAAGCTCACCCACGACCTCGCCCGGCGCGCCTGGAAGCACATCCAGGAGGTCGAGCAGGCCGGCGGCATGGCGAAGGCGATCGACGCCGGCATCCCCAAGCTGCGCGTGGAGGAGGCCGCGGCCCGTACCCAGGCCCGGATCGACTCCGGCCGGCAGCCGGTGATCGGCGTCAACAAGTACCGGGTGGCGACCGACGAGCAGATCGACGTCCTCAAGGTCGACAACTCCTCCGTACGGGCCCAGCAGATCGCCAAGCTGAAGCGGCTGCGCGAGGAGCGCGACGAGCAGGCCTGCCAGGACGCGCTCGCCGCGCTCACCCGGGCGGCCGGCGGCGAGGGCAACCTCCTCGAACTCGCGGTGGACGCGGCCCGCGCGATGGCGACGGTCGGCGAGATCTCCGACGCCCTGGAGAAGGTGTACGGGCGGCACGCGGGCCAGATCCGTACGATCTCCGGTGTGTACCGCACCGAAGCAGGCGAGTCCCCCTCCGTGGAGCGCACCCGGGCCCTGGTCGACGCCTTCGGCGAGGCCGAGGGGCGCCGGCCGCGCATCCTGGTCGCCAAGATGGGCCAGGACGGCCACGACCGCGGCCAGAAGGTCATCTCCACCGCCTTCGCCGACCTGGGCTTCGACGTCGACGTCGGCCCGCTGTTCCAGACGCCCGCCGAGGTGGCCCGCCAGGCCGTCGAGGCGGACGTGCACATCGTCGGGGTCTCGTCGCTGGCCGCCGGACACCTCACCCTCGTACCGGCGCTCCGGGAGGAGCTGGCCGCGGAGGGACGCGAGGACATCATGATCGTGGTCGGCGGGGTGATTCCTCCGCAGGACGTGGCGACGCTCCTGGAGATGGGCGCGGCGGCCGTGTTCCCGCCGGGGACGGTGATCCCCGACGCGGCCCACGACCTGGTGACGCGCCTCGCGGCCGACCTCGGGCACGAGCGGTGATCGATCTCGACACGTACGCACGGGGTGTGCGGGAGGGGAAGCGGGCGCTGGTCGCCCGCGCGATCACCCTCGTCGAGTCGACCCGCCCGCAGCACCGGGCGCTCGCCCAGGAGCTCCTGACGGAGCTGCTTCCGCACAGCGGGAACGCCGTGCGGATCGGGATCAGCGGAGTGCCCGGTGTCGGCAAGTCGACGTTCATCGACGCGTTCGGGACGATGCTCACCGGGCTCGGCCACCGGGTCGCGGTGCTCGCCGTCGACCCGTCGTCCAACCGCACCGGCGGCTCCATCCTGGGCGACAAGACCCGGATGGAGCGGCTCGCCGTCGACCCGGCGGCGTTCGTCCGCCCCTCCCCCACCGCCGGCACGCTCGGCGGTGTCGCGAAGGCGACCCGTGAGTCGATCGTGGTGATGGAGGCCGCCGGTTACGACGTGGTGCTCGTCGAGACGGTGGGCGTCGGCCAGTCCGAGACGGCCGTCGCCGACATGGTCGACTCCTTCCTGCTGCTCACCCTGGCCCGTACCGGCGACCAGCTCCAGGGCATCAAGAAGGGCGTCCTGGAACTCGCCGACGTCGTCGCCGTCAACAAGGCCGACGGCCCGCACGAGCGCGACGCCCAGGCCGCGGCCCGCGAACTGGCGGGCGCGCTGCGGCTCATGCACGGCGCCGAGTCGTTCTGGACGCCGCCGGTCCTCAGCTGCAGCGCCCGGGAGTCCGCGGGTCTGGACGAGGTGTGGGGGCGGCTCCAGCAGCACCGGACCCTGCTCGACTCGACCGGCCGCCTGACGGCCAAGCGTCAGGACCAGCAGGTCGACTGGACCTGGACCATGGTCCGCGACGAGCTCCTGCGCCGGCTCCACACGGATCCGGCGGTCCGGGACCTCGCACCCGCCCTGGAGGGGCGGGTGCGCGCCGGGCACCTGACGGCGACCCTGGCCGCCGAGCGGATCCTGACCGCGTTCGGCGAGCGTCGCGACTGACGTCTCCCGCGCAGGAGACCTTCCTCTCCACGGCGCCTCCGGGGCCTCCCTTCACGGGGAGGCCCCTTTTCGCGCTCCCCCGCATACCCACTTTTTTGTGGGTACTTGTCGGGGGCACGCACCCCGGGCGAAGCTGGGAGCGGCCCGGAGGAAGGGAGGACGAGCGGGCCTCAGGAAGCGGTCGGCACGGCCGTGAGCCGGTCCAGGCGACGGTGGCCCCAGTCCGACAACGGGGCCAGCGCATCGGAGAGTTCCTGTCCGAAGGCGGTCAGCGAGTAGACGGTCTTCGGGGGCATGACGTCGTACACCTCGCGGTGCACGAGTCCGTCCTCCTCCATCTCGCGCAGTGCCTGGGTCAGCACCCGCTCGCTGATGTCGGGGAGCTTCCGGCGTATCTCGCCGGGGCGGTGCGGGCCGGTTTCGAGCAGCCACAGCAGGGCCGTCTTCCATTTGCCCTCGATGACGACGATCGCGGCGTTCACTCCGCAGACGTTCGTGTCCTGGACCCGGGCGCGATTCATCCGCGTCCTTCCCCTTCCTCCGGCGTTTCTTGCCTTCAACTCTTACCTTCACCATGTCACAAGGGAGTTCACCCATGTCTTCTTCCGCCATGCCCTCTTCCGGCACGTCCTCTGCCGGGCAGCACGCGGTCACTGTTCTCGGACTCGGACCGATGGGACGGGCCTTGGCCTCCGCGTTCCTGGCGGCGGGCGTACGGACCACCGTGTGGAACCGGACGCCCGGCCGGGACGGGGAGCTGGTCGCCGCCGGGGCCGTCTCGGCCGCGAGCCCCGAAGAGGCGGTCGCCGCGAGCCCGTTGACCGTGGTCTGCCTGGTCAACTACGACGCCACCGACTCCGTCCTGCGGCAGGAGGCCGTGACGGACGCGCTCAAGGGGCGGAGCGTCGTCAACCTGAGCGCCGACGCCCCGGAGCGGGCCCGGGACACCGGGCGCTGGGCCGACGAGCACGGCATCGGCTATCTCGACGGCGCCATCATGACCCCGACCCCGACCATCGGGACGCCGGCGGGGGTGTTCCTGCACAGCGGGCCCGAGGCGCTCTACCGCGAACACCGGCCGGTACTCGACGCCCTGGGCGGCACCCACACCCACCTCGGGGAGGAGGTCAGCCGGGCGGCGGCGTACGACATCGCGCTGCTCGACATCTTCTGGACGTCGATGACGGGGTACGTCCACGCGCTCGCGGTGGCGCGAGCCGAGGGCATCACCCCGACCGAGCTGGCCCCCTTCGCCCAGGGCATCGGCGCGATCCTGCCGCCGCTGTTCCAGGAGCTGGCCGAGGAGGTGGAGAACGGCACGTACTCCGGCGAGGGGAACCCGCTCACCTCCGCGGTGTCGACGATGGCGCACATCGTGCACGCGTCCGAGGCGCACGGCATCGACGCGGGCGTGATGCGCGCCGCCGAGGATCTGGCCCGCCGGACGGTGGCCCTCGGCCACGGCGCGGAGGGCTTCACCCGGATCGCCGAGGTCCTCGGACGCCGCTGATCCGGCGCACGGTTCAGACCGGTCGGTCTCAGGTGCGCGCCAGGAAGGCCGGCCGGAGCGAGGGGTCCACCGGGTCGTAGTACCGGTGGAAGACCGGGGTGGCGGCGCCGGACACCGGCGGGACGATCCAGCTCCAGTCGGCGGGCGTCGCCCTGCCGTGCCGGCTCTCCTGGGCGATGTGGCGGAGGAACCGCCGGGACTCGGTGTGGTGGTCGGCCATCGTCACCCCGGCCTCCTGGAAGGAGTGCAGTACCGCCAGGTTGAGTTCCACGAGCGCCCGGTCGCGCCACAGCGTGCGCTCGGTGGACCGGTCGAGCCCGAGCCGGTCGGCCACGACCGGGAGGAGGTCGTACCGGTCGGCGTCGGCGAGGTTGCGGGCGCCTATCTCGGTGCCCATGTACCAGCCGTTGAACGGCGCCGCCGGATACCGCACGCCGCCGATCTCCAGCGTCATGTCGCTGATGGCGGGCACGGCGTACCACCGCAGGCCGAGCTCCGCGAACCACGCGTGCTCGGGGTGGCTGAGCGGCACCTCGTGTACGGAGCCGTCCGGCAGCTCGTACCACGCGGGCCGCTCGCCGGGGCGCTCCCGCACCATCAACGGCAGTACCTGGAAGGGGTCTTCCTCCCGCTTCCAGCCCACGTCGCGGGCCTGCTCGGTCAGGGACGCGCTGCGCGGGTCGCCGCACCGGCCGCCGTCGTCGTCCCGGTGTCCGGCGTAGCGCACCAGCTGGTCGTTGACGATCCGGGGCGCGGGGCGGCCCGGCCGGTCGGGCGCGAAGACGGAGATCACCGGGCGGATCCTGCCGTCGTTGCCCGCCATGCGCAGGTGCTCGAAGCACTCGGCGGCGATGTCGTCGGCGGTGGCGACGTGGCGCAGGTCGCGCACGACGAGGCTGCGCCAGTAGAGCCTGCCGATGCAGCGGGCCGCGTTGCGCCAGGCGACGCGGGCGCCGAAGGCGAGTTCGCCCGGGGAGTGCTCGTAGGTTCCGGTCCTGTCGATCTCGGCGAGCACCTGGCGGACGCGGCTGTCCACGTCTCCGGCGCCGGGTTGCTCGTCATGGAACTGGCGGACGAACCGTTCGGCCTGCCGCCGGTCGGCGAGGGGCGGCGGCGCGACCGGGGGCGCGGGGTCGGGGGCGGTGCGGGCGGGGTCCCCGGACGTGTAGGGGCAGACGCCCGTGCTGGGTACGGGCTTCCGGCGGCGGCTCAGACTGAAGATCAATGTGTTCCTCCCGGCGTCCATGACTACCGCATGAACACATTCGGAAGCGGAGAGTGCGTGAAACTCCGCATCCGGCGGCGCCGACGCTGGTACGGTGCCCCGCCCGCCCTCAACTACCCTGATCATCGGCTGAGTACGCGTACTCAGGTGCCGTCGGCCGGACTCATCCATGCTGGGGCGCGACTGACGGACCGTCTCAGGGGGACACACGCATGGACCACGCCCTACAGCTGCGCACCGCCACGCCCCGGGATCTCGACTGGATCCACGAACTGCGCCACCGGGTGTACGCGGAGGAGCTCGGCCAGCATCCGGTGGATCCGTCGGGGCGCCTCAGCGACGGGCTCGACGGCGACAACGTCTATCTCGTGGCCGCGCGCGGCGAGACGCGGATCGGTTTCGTCAGCCTCACCCCGCCGTGGGTCGGCCGCTACTCCCTCGACAAGTACCTGACGCGCGACGAACTGCCGGTCCTGTCGGAGGAGTCGCCGTTCGAGATCCGCGTCCTGACCGTCGAGGAGCGCTGGCGGTCCACCGCGGCGGCGCCGCTCCTCATGTACGCGGCGCTGCGCTGGGTCGCGGCGCGGGGCGGCCGCCGGGTGGTGGCGATGGGACGCACGGAGCTGCTCGACATGTACCTCGCCGCCGGGCTGCGGCCCGTGGGGCGCACGGTCCGCTCGGGCGCCGTCTCGTTCGAGGTCCTCAGCGGCTCCGTGGCCGAGCTGACGAGGACGGTGGCGGAGCGCCACGGCCGGACCCTGGAGCGGCTGCGGGCGGGCCTCGAATGGCGGCTCGACGTGCCGTTCGCGCCGCGCGCGGACGGCTGTGAGCACGGCGGCGCCTTCTTCTCGGCGATCGGCACGGACTTCCGGACGCTGACCCGCCGTCACGATGTCGTCGCGGCGGACGTGCTGGACGCCTGGTTCCCGCCGTCCCCGGCGGTCCGCGCGGTCTTGTCGGAGGATCCGGGCTGGGCGGCCAGGACCTCGCCGCCGACGGGCGCCGAGGGGCTGCTCGCGGAGATCGCCGCGGTCCGCGGGCTGCCGGTGGAGTCGCTGGTCGTCGGGGCCGGCTCGTCCGACCTGATCTTCCGGGCCTTCGGCCGGTGGCTGACGCCCGCGAGCCGGGTGCTCCTGCTCGATCCGGGCTACGGGGAGTACGCCCATGTCACCGAGCGGGTGATCGGCTGCCGGGTGGACCGGCTCCCCCTGCGCAGGGAGGACGGCTGGCTGGTCGATCCGGCCCGGCTCGCCGCCGCGACCGGCGACGGACGCTACGACCTCGTGGTGGTCGTCAACCCGAACAACCCGACCGGCCGCCACGCCCCGGCCGACGCGCTGCGCGCGGTGATCGAGGCCTCGCCCGCGCGGACCCGGTGGTGGATCGACGAGGCGTACCTGGGCTACGTCGATCCGGCGGACTCGCTCGCCGGGCTCGCCTCGGCCGACGACCGGGTCGTGGTCTGCACCTCCCTGTCGAAGATGTACGCGCTGTCGGGGATGCGGGCGGCGTACCTGGTGGCCGATCAGGAGACGGCCGGGGAGCTGCGCCGGTGGACGCCGCCGTGGCCCGTGAGCCTGCCCGCCCAGCTGGCCGCCGTGACGGCGCTCCGCGACCCCGCGTACTACGCGGAACGTTGGGCCCGCACCCATGTCCTGCGCCGGGAACTGGCATCCGCCCTCACGGAGTTGGATGGATTCTCCTCGGTCGACGAGGGGGTGGCGAACTTCCTCACGGTGACCCTGCCGCCGGACGGGCCGAGCGCGGCCCGGCTGGTACGCGACTGCCGACGGCACGACGTGTTCCTGCGTGACCTGTCGCCGATGTCCCCGGCGTACGAGGGGCGGACCGTCCGGATCGCCGTCCGCGACACGGCGGAGAACGCGCGGATCGTGGCGGCGTGCCGCAGCGCCCTGGACGCGCTGCGCGCGCCGGCCGCGGTGGCGTCGGGCGCGCCGGGGCGGGCTTCCCGGTGACGACGGTCGCCGGTCTCGTCCCGTACCTCGGCGGGGCGCTGGCGGTCGGGGGCGTCGCGGTGGCGGCGTCCCGGCGCCGTGAGCTGATGGTCCGCTGGTGCGTGTGGGCGCTCGGAGTGCCCCTGGTGACCGCCGCGTTCTGGCTCGGGCCGCCGGGGATCGTGGTGCTCGCGGCCGTGGTCGGGGTGATCGCGGTGGCGGAGTACGGCGGGCTGCTCCGGCTGGGCCCGCTGGACCGGGCGGTCCTCGGCGCGGCGGTCGTCGGACTCGTCCTGGCCGCATGGCTGGCTCCCGGGGAGGTGCTCAGGGTGGCGGCGGCCGGAGCCCTGGTGATCGCCGGGGTGCCACTGCTCTCGGGCGACGCGGAGCATGGGCTCCGGCGCCTGGGGGCGGGCCTGCTGGGGCTCGTGTGGCTCGGCGCCCTGGCCGGTCTCGTACCGCTCGGCGCCCTCGGCCTCGTCCTGTTCGTGGCCGTGTCGATCGCCGACATCGTCGCGTACGCGGCGGGTCGCCGTCTCGGAGGCCCCCGACTCTCCCCGCTGTCGCCCGCCAAGCGGTGGAGCGGCACGCTGGCCGGGGCCGCGGCCGGCCTCCTCACGCTGGCCGTCCTGTCCTCCCTGACGTGGCAGACGGCGGTGGCCGTGGCGGTCGGCGGCCCGCTCGGGGATCTGCTCGAGTCGATGGTCAAGCGGGGCGCCCGCGCGAAGGACGCCGGCAACTGGCTGGCCGGCTCCGGCGGTCTCCTCGACCGGATCGACTCCCTCCTCGTCGCCCTGGCGGTGCTGCTGGTGCTGGGGTGAGGCACGCGGGCGGGAGGTCTTGACCGGGGAGGGACCCCAGCGGCTAAAGTCGATAAAACTTGCGCCGCTAGTTTCTGGAACGCCGTCCAGGACCTGATCCGAAAGACAGGCCCTGGGCCTTCCGAACCCGCCCCGACCGCACCCGGAGCCGTCCCCATGCGTCCCGTGTACTTCGCCGCCGCCCGGCGCACCCCGATCGGCCGCCTCCGCGGCGCCCTCTCGGCCGTCCGGCCCGACGACCTCGCCGCCACCGCCGTCCGCGCCGTCCTGGACGCCGTGCCCGGCCTCGACCCGGCCCGGATCGACGACGTCTACTGGGGCGCCGCGAACCAGGCCGGCGAGGACAACCGCAACGTGGCCAGGATGGCCGTCCTCCTCGCCGGGCTGCCCGACTCCGTCCCCGGCGCCACCCTCAACCGGCTCTGCGCCTCGGGCCTGGAGGCGGTCACCACCGCCGCCCGCGCCATCGCCTCCGGCGAGGCCGACATCGTGCTCGCCGGCGGCTCGGAGTCGATGAGCCGGGCCCCCTTCGTGCTGCCCCGCGCCGACCAGGCACTCCCCCACCACCAGGAGATCGCCGACACCAAGCTCGGCTGGCGGCTGACCAACCCGCGGATGAAGGAACTCCACGGCGTCCTCTCCATGGGCGAGACCGCCGAGGAGGTCGCCGCCCGGTACGGCGTCAGCCGCGCGGACCAGGACGCGTTCGCCCTGCGCAGCCACCGGCTCGCCGCCGCGGCCCGCAAGGACGGCCTCTTCGACGCCGAGACCGTCCCCGTCACCCTCCCCGACGGCACGGTCGTCGCGCACGACGAATCCATCCGGGCCGACACCACACCGGAGAAGCTGGCCGCCCTCAAGCCGGTCTTCCGCCCCGACGGCACCGTGACCGCCGGCAACGCCTCCCCGATGAACGACGGGGCCGCCGCCCTGCTGCTCGTCGGCGAGGAGGCCCTGCACGAACTGGGCCTGGAGCCGCTCGGCCGCTACGTGGCCGGCGCCAGCGCCGGCGTCCACCCGGACGTCATGGGCATCGGCCCGGTCCCCGCCGTGCGGCGCGTCCTCGCCCGCACCGGCCGCGCCCTCACGGACATCGACACGGCCGAGTTCAACGAGGCCTTCGCCGCCCAGGCCCTCGCGTGCGTCCGCGAGCTCGGCATCGACCCCGACCGCGTCAACCCGCAGGGCGGCGCCATCGCCCTCGGCCACCCCCTGGGCGGCTCGGGCGCCCGCATCCTCACCACCCTCCTCCACCGCATGCACCGGACCGGCGACCGGCGCGGCCTCGCCACCATGTGCGTCGGCGTCGGCCAGGGAACCGCGGTGCTTGTCGACCGGGACTGACGTTCGGTTCCCGTACGGCCGCCCTCCGCCGGGGGGGCAGCGGCTCAGCGGCCGAAGGTGTCGATGTTCTCGACGAGCCAGCGGCCGTCGCGGTGCACGACGTCGACGGCGAACATCGCCCCCGCGTAGACGCCCTGGTCCTGCGCCTGTTCCCGGGGCTGCTTCGGGGTCTTCGGCTGCCGCTCAGCGGTCCCCGCCGTGCTCACGCTGCTCTGGTCCGCGTAGACGAGCACCCGGGCGCGGTCGCCGTCGATCCGCTCGACCGCGCTGTCGGTGACCGTCGTGGTGATCACCGTCTTCTGCCGCGCCGCCTGGGCGAGGACGCCGTCGAGCAGCGTCCGGTGCTGTGCGACGGCCTTGCCGGTGAGGAGGGTCTTGCCGGCCTGCTCGAAGGGGCCCGTGTCGGCGTGGTCGTAGGAGAAGAGCGCGGCGACGGCCGCGGCGGTCTGTCCCTTGATCTCGCTGGTGCGGGCGAGGTCGGTGAGGGCCGTGTTGCCGAGCGCGGGGTCGGCCCGTAGCCCTTCCGCCCTGCTGTGCGCCCAGCCCGCGAAGCCGCCGAGCAGGAGCGTCAGGACGCACAGGACCGCGAGGGTGGCCGGGGGGACGAGGCGCCGGGGCCGTACCACCGCGTCCTCGGCGACCGTCTCCCGCTTCGGCTCCGTCGCCGTCCCGCGCTTCGACTCCGTCGCCGTATCCCGTACGGCCGTCATCAGCGCCGGCCGCTGCCGGGGCCGTGCGGCGGCGGGCTCCGCCGGGGGACCGGCGAGGGCCTGGCGGCGGCGCTCGCGGTTGAGGTGGTGGCGGGGCGTCGGCATGGTGCGTGTCCTTTCGGGTGCGGGCGGCGGCTCCGGTCGTAGGGCCTGAGGTCTGAGGCCTGATCTCGACGACAGGCCCTGGATCAGCCCGCCGCCGTACCGCCCACGGGGGCCTGCCCCAGACCGCTGAGCTTCCAGCGGCCTTCGGCGCGGGTGAGTTCGCCCAGCATGCGGCTGTCCTTCTCCGTGCTCTTGCTGTCGGGCGTCGTGACGGTGATGCGCAGCGCGACGAGGACCCGGGCCCGCCCCGCCCGGTCGTCGAGTTCCGTGACGGCCCCGGACAGCACCCGTGCCGTGGTCACCGTCTTCGCGGTCTTCACCTGGCCCGTGAACTCGGCGCGGCCGTCGACGAGTTGCTTGTGCAGGTCGCCGGTCGTGGAGGACTCCCAGAGGTCGAGCCCCTGCTCGACGCGGTGGTGGTCGAGCGTGTTGAGGTTCTGCACGGCCTGCTCCCCCGCGGCGAGCGCCCGGTCGCGCTGCACGGCGTACGCGGCGGAGTCGTCGTGCGCCGCGGCGTACCAGTCCCGGCCGGTCCAGGCCGCGAAGCCACCGGCGACGAGGGTGAGCGCCAGTGCCCCCGCCAGGGCGGGCCTGCTGCCCGCCGGGGTGCGGACCGCGCGTGTCATGGGGTGCTCCCGTCTCCCGCTCATCGTCAGCGGGCCTTGATGTCGACGATCAGCCACCGGTCGCCACGGAACTCCGCGGTGACGGTGAGCTGGGCGGCGGCGGACGTGGCGGCGGCCTTGTCCCGGCGCGAGGTCTGGTCGAGGAACACGAGGAGCCGCGCCCTGTTCCCGTCGAGTTCGATCACTCCGGTCCGGACGGCCTGGGTGGTGAGGGTGAGCCGCTGCTCGACCAGACTCGCGCGGACCTGGGCGAACAACTCGGTGTACTGGCGGGCGGCGCGTCCGGCCAGCACGGTGCGGGCGGAGCGTTCGGCGGCGTCGGCGCCCGCGGGCGCGTACGAGAAGACCCGGGCGAGCCCCTCGCCGACGTCGCCGCCGACGCGGGTGGTGGCCCCGGTGTCGGTGAGCGCGTGGTTGCGGGCGGAGGGGGTCGACCGGAGCTGGTCGGCGAAGTGGAAGAACGCGCTCCCGGTGATCAGCAGGACGGCGACGGCCGCGGGGAGGAGGGCCTTGCGCCAGAGGGCGGGGGAACGCCTGCCTCCCTGCGGCGGAAGGTTCTCCTCGCCGTCCACGTCGGCTTCGGCCTCCACGTCGTCGGCCGTCCCGCTCAGCAGTCGTGTCACTCGTCCTCGCTCCCCTCGGCTCCGGTCACGGGCACCGCGCTCAGCGCCGCGACCCGCCACGTGTCCTCGCCGGTGCGCGTCAGGACGGCCTCCAGGCGCTTGCGGTCGGTGGTCGGGCCGCCGGCCCCGCGCGGGGTGACGTCGACGCGCACGGTCGCGATGAGCTTCGCCGTACCGGCTCGCGTGTCGAGCGCGGTCAGGGCGGCCTCGGTGACCGTGGCACGCGCCGAGGCGCCCACCGCGGGCTCGGTGCCGCCCAGTTCGGTGCGGAGCGGTCCGGTCGAGGCGTCGCGCCAGGCCTGGATGCCCGCTTCGGCGCGCTCGCGGGTCGAGGCGTCGAGCGTGTTCAGGACGGTGAGGCGGTGGCGGCCCTCGGCGAGGGCGGTGTCCCGTGCGCGGCCGAAGGCGAGTTCCTCGTCGGTGCGGGCCTGGGCGTAGGTCCAGGCGCCGGTCCCGCAGAAGCCCAGAGCGACGACGAGGGCGCCGGCCCCGAGGATCCCGGCCCGCCTCATCGCGTACTCCCGGTGGCCGGGGCGCTCACGGCGCCCAGGCCGAGGAGACCGGCCATGTCCGTCGGCCCGTCGGTGTGTCCGGGCAGCGCGAGCGCGCCGGGCAGGGGCGTCCGCGCACCCGGCTTGGGCGGTGTGCTGCCCGAGGGCAGGGCGCCCGGCCTGGCCGGTTCGGACACCCCGCCGGCCTTCGGAGCCTGGCCCGAGCCGCGTACGTTGACCCCGGTGGCGGCGGAACTGGCGCAGGAGGCGCCGGTGTTGAGGGCGGGCGCCGTTCCCAGGTCGAGTCCGTTGCGGTAGCGCGTTCCGCCGTATCCGGACGTGCAGGGCAGTGGCTTGAAGAAGGTGACGGCGAGACCGATGCGCAGGCGTCCTCCGTCGACGGCGGTGGCTCCGGCAGCGACGGCCGCCGGGAGTTTCACGAGCAGTTCCTCGGTGCCGCGTTGCCGGGTGACGGCGATCTCCGAGGTGGTGAGGAGGTTGGCGAGGACGACGCTGAGGCTCGGGTCGAGGTCGCGCAGGAGGCTGCTGACCTGGCCGGCCGCGTCGGGTGTCACGGCGAGGAGGCGGCGCAGGTCGGCGTCGGAGCCCTTGAGGGTGGCGGCGAGGTCGCGTGCGCCGGTGGCGAAGTCCCGGATGGCGCGGCTCTCTTCGGCCTGGGTGCGCAGGACGGTCTCCCCGTCGTCGATGAGCCGGGTGGTGGCGGGCAGCGCGTCGTCGGCGGCCTGGACGAATCTGCTGCCGTTGTCGAGGAGGGCCTGGAGGTCGTCGCCGTGTCCCTCGAAGGCCTTGCCGAGTTCGTCGACGACCGTGCGCAGGGATTCCAGGGGTACGGAGCGGGTGAGGTCGTTCATGCTCGCGAGGACGTCGGTGACGGGCGCCGGTACCTGGGTGTCGGACTGCTCGACGCGGGCGCCGTCGGTGAGGAAGGGGCCGTCGTCGCTCTCGGGGCGCAGGTCGATGTACTGCTCGCCGACGGCGGAGAGTCCGGCGACGACGGCCCGCGCGTCGGCGGGGATCCGGGGGGCGGACTTCTTGATGCGCAGTTCGGCGACGACTCCGTCGGCGGTGAGGCCGATGTCTCCGACGCGTCCCACGGAGACGCCCCGGTAGGTGACGTCGGAGTGGGTGAACAGGCCGCCGGTACGGGCGAGATGGACCCGCACGGTGTAGTGGTCGGCGACTCCGGCGTAGCGGCCGAGGTCGGCGTAGCGGATGCCGACGAAGCCGAGGACGAGCACGGCGATGACGAGGAAGGCCAGGTTCTTCAGCCGTACGGTTCGGGTGATCACCGGTTCTCGCCTCCGTCCTTGGGTGGGGTGGCGGACTGCGTCGGGATGCCCGTCCGGACCGGAGGCAGTGGAAGGGCCGTTCCCGGGCTCTGGGCGGTGCCGCCCGTCCCCCTTCGCTCGCCGGGGGCCGGGGCCGGGGGTGAAGGCGAGGCGGTGGGCTCGGGCTGCGGGATCAGCGGCGGGATCACCTCGGTGCCGGGGGCGGCCGAGAGGTGCAGATAGGTGTTGAGGTAGTCGCCCTTGACGCCGCGCATGACCTCGTCGGTGAAGGGATACGTCAGGAGCACCTGGAGCGATGCGGGCAGGTCGGAACCGGCGTCCGCGAGTGCCTTCAGGGTCGGCGCGAGGGCCTTGAGGTCGGCGACCATGTCCTTCTTGCTCGCGTCGATGGTGGTGACGGCCACGCCGGACAGCGTGTCCAGGGCGCGCAGCATGGTCAGCAGGGATCCTCGCTGGTTCTCCAGGGTCTTCAGGCCGGGCGAGAGGCCGGTGAGGACCGTGTCGACGTCCTTCTTGCGGCCGGCGAGGGTCGCGGAGAGCCGGTTGACGCCGTCGAGGGCGCGGGTGATGTCGCCGCGGTGCGCGTCCAGGGTCGTCACCAGGGTGTTCACCCGCTTCAGCATCGAACGGACCTCGGGTTCGCGGCCGCCGAGCGCCGCGTTGAGTTCGCGGGTGATGGTCTTGAGCTGGTTGACGCCGCCGCCGTTGAGCAGCAGGGACAGTGCGCCGAACACCTCCTCGACCTCCGTGTTGCGGCTGGTGCGGGCCAGCGGGATGACGCTGCCTTCGGCGAGGCGTCCGCCGCCGTCCTTGCGGGGGGCGACGAGCTGGATGTACTTCTCGCCGAGGAGGCTCGACTGTTCCAGGCGGGCGCTCGCGTCCGCGGGCAGCCGGACGTCGCCGTTGATGGTGAGGGTGACGCGGGCGGACCAGGTGCCGGTCGCGAGCTCGATGGCGGTGACGCGGCCGACGGCGACGTCGTTGACCTTGACCGCGGACTGCGGGGCGAGGCTCAGGACGTCGTCGAGTTCGGCGGTGACCGTGTAGGGGTGGGCGCCGAGGTCGGCGCCGCCGGGCAGGGGCAGGTCCTCGATGCCGTCGAAGCGGAACGGGTTCGCGGGGACGGCGCCGAGGAGGAGGGCGAGGCCCACGCCGAGGGCGACCAGTCCGGCCGCGCCGGTGGCGGCGGCCTTGGCGGAGGGCGGGGTGCCGCGTCTCATCGCTTCTCCTGTCCGGGGCTCGTGGCGGAGGCGCCGGACACCGGAAGCGGGAGGAGGGGGCCGCCCATGCTGATCTCGTTGAGGTTGGCGCGGCCGTCGATGGTGCGGGTGTCCGGGTCGTACGCGTTGACGAGGTTGCCGGCGGCGAGCGGGGCGACGTCGAGGGCCTCGGCGAGGGAGGCGCGTTGGTCGACGAGGGTCTGGGTGAGGGGCACGAGCCGGTCGACGTTCTTCTTCAGTTCGCCGCGGTTGTCCTTGATGAAGGTCTTGACCTGGGCGAGGGCCTTGCCGAGTTCTTTGAGGGCGGCGGCGAGGTCGTCCTTGTTCTCGGCGAAGTAGCCGACGACGTCGTCCAGGCGTTCCTGCGCGGTGCGGACGTCGCCGTCCTTCTTCTTGAGCATGGTGGTGAAGGTCTGGAGTTGCCCGAGGGTGGCGAAGAGGTCCTCGCTGCTGCCGTCGAGGGTCTTGGCGGCCTTGCCGAACTGTTCGATGGAGGTGCCGATGGCCGCGCCGTTGCCCTTGAGGTTCTCGGCCCCGGTGTCGAGGAGTTCGGACAGGGCTCCCGTGGAGTTGGCGCCGTCCGGCCCGAGTGCCCGGCTCAGTTCGGTGAGGGAGGCGTAGAGCTGGTCGATCTCGACGGGGACGCGGTTGCGGTCGGCGGGCAGGTCGGCGCCGTCGGTGAGGGTGGGGCCCGTGCTGTAGGCGGGGGTGAGCTGGACGTACCGGTCGGCGACGATGCTGGGGGCGACGACGAGGGCCCGCGCGTCGGCGGGGACGCGTACTCCCTCGTCGAGACGGAGTTCGACGCGCACCCGGGTGCCCTGCGGCTGCACGGACTCCACCTCTCCGACCCGTACGCCGAGGACGCGCAGGTCGGAGCCTGCGTAGATGCCGACGGCCCGGTCGAACCAGGCGGTGACGCGGATGCCGTCGGCGTCGAGGAACCGTACGGCGACGAGACCGCAGGCCGCGAGCACCGCGAGGGCGAGCCCCGCGACGAGGGGTTTTCTGGCCTTGGTCATCATTCACCGCTCCCCGTGGCCGCCGCCTGCTGTTTCGGCGGCCGGCATCCGGACGTGGGCTGCGAGGCTTCGGGCAGGTAGGTGCGGGGCACGACGCCGCACAGGTAGCTGTCGAACCAGCGGCCGTTGCCGAGGGTGTTGCCGACGAGCCGGTAGTACGGGCCGATGAGCGCGAGCGTCTTGTCGAGCTGACCGCTGTTCTTCTCCAGGACGCCGGTGACGCGGCTGAGGGCCTTGAGGGTGGGGCCGAGCTGCCGGTCGTTGTCGCCGACGAGGCCGCTGAGTTCGGTGCCCAGGCTTCGGCTTCCCTTGAGGAGGGCGCGGATGGCGTCGCGGCGCTTCTGCAGCTCCCCGAGCAGCGAGCCGCCGTCCTCGATGAGGGTCTCGAAGCTGGACTTCTTGCTCTCCAGGGTCTTGGTGAACTTCTTGCTGTTCCGCAGGAGCCGGTCGAGTTCGGTGTCGCGCTTGGAGACGGACTTCGACAGTTCGGAGAGGCCGGTGGCGGCGTTGCGGACGTGCGGCGGCGAGTTCCTGAAGGTGTCGGAGATCGTCCGGAAGCTCTCCGCGAGCTTCTCGGTGTCGAGGTCGTCGACGGTGCCGCCGAGGTCCTGGAAGGCCTGCGTCACGTCGTACGGGGAGGTGGTGCGGGTCTGCGGGATGCGGGTTCCCGGGTCCTGCGGGCCGGAGCCCAGGGGGTCGAGCGCCAGGTACTTCTCGCCGAGGAGGGTCTTGATGGCGATGGCGGCGGTCGACCGGTCGCCGATCCAGGCGTCGCCGACCTCGAAGGTCACCTTGACCTTGGCGCCGTCGAGGGCGACGTCGGTGACCTTGCCGACCTTGACCCCGGCGATGCGCACCTCGTCGCCCGCGTCGAGGCCCGCGGACTCGGAGAAGTCGGCGCTGTAGGCGGTGCCGCCGCCGACGAGGGGCAGCCGTTCCACGTTGTAGGCGAGGGCGGCGATCAGGCCGAGGAGCAGGAGGCCGACGACGGCGACGGCGACGGGGCTGCGTTCCTTGACCGGCTTGAACCGGCGGCGGGCGGTCATCCGCGGCACCTCGGTTCGGACACGGCTATGCCGGTCGGCGGCTTGGAGCCGTCGGACGTTCCCACGCCGCTCACGCGCGCCTCGCAGAGGTAGAGGTTGAACCACGATCCGTACGAGGACAGCCGGGCCAGGGCGGTCATCTTGGCGGGGGTGTTGGCGAGGAACCTCTCGATGGCGGGGGTGTGGTCGCCGAGGGTGCCCGAGAGCCGGCCCAGTTCGCGGATGTCCTTCTTGAGGGGGGCGCGGCCTTCCTGGAAGAGGCCGGCGGTCGTCGTGGTGAGGTCGCCGATGGCCTGGACCGCCTCGCCGAGGGGTTTGCGGTCGGTGTTGAAGCCGGTGACGAGCTTCCGAAGGGTGACGACGAGGTCGCCGAAGGCGGCCTCGCGGCTGTTGAGGGTGGTCAGGACGGTGTTGAGGTGGGTCACGACCTTGCCGATGACCTCGTCCTTGGCGGCCACGGTCTTCGTGAGGGAGCCGATGTGCCGCATGAGGCTGTCGACGGTGCCGCTCTCGCCCTGGAGGACCTCCACGAGCGATCCGGCGAGGTCGTTGACGTCGCCGGGCGAGAGTCCCTCGAAGAGGGGCTTGAACCCGTTGAACAGCAGGGTCAGGTCGAGGGCGGGGGTGGTGCGGTCGAGCGGGATGGTCTCGCCCGCGCCGAGGGTGCCGGTGAGGTCCCCGCTGCCGCGGCCCAGGGAGACGTAGCGCTGTCCGACCATGTTGAGGTACTTGACGGCGGCGGTGGCGGACCGGGGCAGGGTGCGGTCCTCGTGGACGGAGAAGGTGACCTGGGCGGTGCGGCGTTCGACGACGCGCACGTCGGTCACCTCGCCCACCTTCACTCCCGCGATGCGCACCGAGTCGCCCTTGACGAGTCCGGTGACGTCGGTGAACAGCGCCTTGTACGAGCGGGTGGCGGCGCCGACGCCGGTGTCGGCGATGCTGAGGCCGAGCACCGTGGTGGCCAGGGCCGTGACGAGGACGAACGCGAGGGACTTCAGTACGGTCCCGGTGAGGCCGCGTCGCCGCGTGTGGGCGGGTCGGCTCGTCATCGCAGGGTCACCTCCGCGCCGCGGAACGCGGGTCCGGCCAGCAGGCTGCTCCAGTCCGGCAGGTCGCCGGGCCGCTTCTTCGCCGCGGGGGCGAGGAGTTCGTTGACGAGGTCGTTCTCCTGCGGGGAGTTGGCGGGTCCGAGGTCCTGTTCGGCGGCGGCGGACGCCCGTGCGGCGGGTGCGGCGGGGACGCCGAGGTAGGGCACGGGGTGGCAGCGCGGGCCGCCGCCCGATGCGTAGGTGGGCCGGTCACGGCCGGGGACGTAGGCGCCTCGCGAGGGCACGGTGGTCACGTCGACGTGCAGTCCGGGCCGGTCGGTGCCCTTGCCGAGCGCCTTGTCCATGGCGGGCACGAACTGGGCCAGGGTGCGCAGGGTGCAGGGGAAGGAGGGCGCGTACTCGGCGAGCAGTTCCAAGGTGGGCCTGCTGGTGGCGCTGAGGCCGATGATGTTGTCCTTGTTCTGCCGCAGGAAGGCGGTCAGGTCCTGGGCCGTGCGGGTGGCGGTGCCGAGGGTGCCGGCGAGGGCGGCCTCCTTCTCGGCGAGGGTGCCGCTGGTGGTGGTGAAGTCGGTGAGGGCGGTGACGATGTCCGGGGCGGCGTCGGCGTAGAGATGGCTGACCTTCACGAGTTCTTTCAGGTCGCGGGTGAGGGTGGGCAGCTGGGGGTTGAACTTCCTCAGGTGCGCGTCGAGTTGGGCGAGCGTCTCGCCGAGCTTGTCACCGCGTCCTTCGAGGGCCTGGGAGACGGCCGACAGGGTGGCCGACAGCTTCTGTGGCTGGACGGCGGTGAGCAGGGGCAGGACGTTGTCGAGGACCTGCTGGAGTTCGACGGCGTTGCTCGAACGGTCCTCGGGGATGACGGCCCCGGGGCCCAGCGACCCCGCCGAGGGGTCCGCGGGCGGTACGAGGGCGACGAACCGTTCGCCGAAGAGCGTCGTGGGCAGCATCTGCGCGCGGACGTCGGACGGGACGTGACGCAGGGCCCCGGGCCGCATGGCGAGGGTGAGCCGCGCTCCGCCGTCGCGGGCGTCGATGGCCCGGACCTCGCCGATGACGACGCCGCGCAGTTTCACCTCGGCGCCGAGGTGCATCTCGTTGCCGATGCTGCCGGTCTCGACGACGACCGGGTCGGAGTCGGTGAAGCGCTTGTCGTATACGGCGACCGCCAGCCAGGCGAGCAGGGCGGGTACGAGCAGGAACACGACGCCGGCGAACCGGCGGCGCAGGGTCTCGGCCGTGGAATCGTTCATCTCACCCCGCCACCTTCACGGTCGTGGTCGCGCCCCAGAGGGCCAGCGACAGGAAGAAGTCGGTGACGCTGATCAGCACGATGGCGTTGCGTACGGAACGGCCGACCGCGATGCCGACGCCGGCGGGGCCGCCGGAGGCGCGGAAGCCGTAGTAGCAGTGGGCGATGATCACCATCACGCTGAAGATCAGCACTTTGAGCATCGAGAGGAGGACGTCGGTCGGCGAGAGGAAGAGGTTGAAGTAGTGGTCGTACGTGCCCCGGGACTGCCCGTTGAACAGGACCGTCACAGAGCGGGAGGCCAGGTAGGAGGAGAGCAGGCCGATCGCGTACAGCGGGACGATCGCGACGACGCCCGCGATGATGCGGGTGGTGACCAGGTACGGCATGGAGCGGATGCCCATGCCTTCGAGGGCGTCGACCTCCTCGTTGATGCGCATCGCGCCGAGCTGGGCGGTGAATCCGGCGCCGACGGTCGCGGAGAGGGCCAGTCCGGCGACGAGCGGGGCGATCTCCCGCGTGTTGAAGTAGGCGGACACGAATCCGGTGAAGGCGGCGGTGCCGATCTGTTCGAGGGCCGCGTGTCCCTGGAGGCCGACGACGGTTCCGGTGAACAGCGTCATCGCGATCATGACGCCGATGGTGCCGCCGATGACGCCGAGGCCGCCGGAGCCGAAGGCGACCTCGGCGAGCAGCCGTTGCACCTCCTTGAGGTAGCGGCGCAGCGTGCGGGGAATCCAGAGCAGGGCTCTGACGTAGAACAGGAGCTGGTCGCCGGAGCGGTCGAGCCAGACGAACGGGGAGGCCATGGGTCAGCCTCCCTTCGGCGGGACGATCTGCAGGTAGATGCCCGTCAGCACCATGTTGACGAAGAACAGCAGCATGAAGGTGATGACGACGGACTGGTTGACGGCGTCGCCGACCCCCTTGGGGCCGCCGCGGGGGTTGAGTCCCCGGTGGGCGGCGACGATGCCCGCGATGAACCCGAAGATCAGGGCCTTGAGTTCGCTGATGTAGAGGTCGGGCAGCTGGGCGAGGGCGGAGAAGCTGGAGAGGTACGCGCCGGGGGTGCCGCCCTGGAGGACGATGTTGAAGAAGTAGCCGCCGAGGGTGCCGACGACGGAGACCATTCCGTTGAGGAGCACGGCGACGGCCATGGTGGCGAGGACGCGGGGGACGACGAGTCGCTGGACGGGCGAGACGCCCATGACCTCCATCGCGTCGAGTTCCTCCCGGATCTTGCGGGAGCCGAGGTCGGCGCAGATGGCGGAGCCGCCCGCGCCGGCGATCAGGAGGGCGACGATCAGCGGGCTCGCCTGCTGGATGACGGCGAGGACGCTGGCACCGCCGGTGAACGACTGGGCGCCCAGCTGCTGGGTGAGCGAGCCGACCTGGAGGGCGATCACGGCGCCGAACGGGATGGAGACGAGCGCGGCCGGGAGGATGGTGACGCTCGCGACGAACCAGAACTGCTCGATGAACTCGCGGAACTGGAAGGGTCGTCGGAAGACGGCCCGGCTCACCTCGGCGGCGAGGGCGAAGAGGCGGCCGGTCTGCCGCAGAGCCCCGGTGATCACGAGCCGCTCCCGGGACGCGGCACGGAGGGGGTGGGCGCCGCGGCGCCGCGCGCGTAGGTGTCGCGGATGGCGGCGCGGGCGGCGGGCGGCAGGCTGTCGAGCATGCCGAGGACCCGCTCGCGCCGCCGGGCGACGGCCGCGCGGGGCGGCAGGCCGGGCGAGGGTTCCAGCTGCGGGACGATGACGGGCGGCCCGGACGGCCGGTGGTTTGCGGGGTCGACCAGCTCGGCGGCGAGCAGGGCGGCGTCCTTCTCCTCCGACATGCCGATGGGGCCTTCGCGGCGGCCTGCGAGGAACTGGGTCACGACCGGCTCGTCGCTGGTGAGGAGTACTTCGCGCGGGCCGAAGGTGACCAGGTTGCGCCGGAAGAACATGCCCATGTTGTCGGGGACGGTGGCGGCGATGTCCAGGTTGTGGGTGACGATCAGCATCGTCGCGTCGATCCGGGCGTTGAGGTCGATGAGCAGCTGGGACAGGTAGGCGGTGCGGACGGGGTCGAGCCCGGAGTCGGGTTCGTCGCACAGAACGATCTGCGGGTCGAGCACGAGCGCGCGGGCCAGGCCGGCGCGTTTGCGCATGCCGCCGCTGATCTCGCCCGGCAGCTTCCCCTCCGCGCCGAGCAGGCCGACGAGTTCGATGCGCTCCATCACGATGCGCCGGATCTCCGGCTCCCGCTTGCGGGTGTGTTCGCGCAGCGGGAAGGCGATGTTGTCGAAGAGGGTCATGGAGCCGAAGAGCGCGCCGTCCTGGAACATGAGGCCGAAGAGTTTCCGGGTCTCGTAGATGTCGCGTTCCGCACCGCCGACCATGTCGACGCCGTTGATGAGGACGCGGCCCTGCTGGGGCTTCAGCAGCCCGATGAGCGATTTCAGGAAGACCGTCTTCCCTGTTCCGGAAGGGCCGAGCATGACGCTCACCTCTCCGGCCGGCAGGGTCAGTGTCACGTCCTGCCAGATGTTCTGCTTGCCAAAGGACATGGTCAGACCCTCAACGACTACTTCGATTCCCATCCCACCTCCAGCAAGCGTGCGTCGGGTGTGCGCCGCGGGCGCACGGTAAGTCGGAGCGGATCACCCGGACAATAGCCGGGCGCCGAAATCATGAAGCTGTTCCCGTGTTTGTCACGGCGGAGACAAGGCAGGAATGGCCTTTTGTCACCGCCGAGACAGGACGGTCCTCCGGAACCGTTCCAACCTGCGACGAGGCGCCGCCCCGGGAACGCTACGGCCGAGTAACCTTCCCCGGCAATACCGGATTCCGAGATTTCCGCAGTCGGGACCGAACGGCCGGGAACTTGTCAGCCGGGAGACAGTCGGGCATCGCGAACTATCACCGGAGAGAGCAAGAAAAGCGTCCGGCGAACCGTCGAGGAGCATGGAATCCACGCCGCTGTCCAAGGCGCTACCCCTACCGCGTGATCGATCAAAATTGTCGACATTGCGCACCCCGGAACCAAGGGCATTCCGGCCACCCCTCACCCGCCTGACAGGCAATTCGGCCTCTTCAAAGAATCATGGACTCCGCCATTGTTCAGCTAAGTTTCCCGCAAGTAACGTCAGGTTTCGCGGCCGAGAAACAGCGGGCCGCCGGCCGCTTCGACCCCCACCGCGGCCACCCTCTGCCGGTCAATCCCCAAGGAGAGTCCCAGAGCCATGAAGAAGCCCATGAGAAACGTCGCCGTCGTCGCCGGAGCCGCCACGGCCGCGTTCGCCCTCGCGGTGAGCCCCGCCTCCGCGGTCCCCTCGACGGTCTGGACCGTCAACCCGTCGCCGGCCAACTTCACCGCCGTCAACAGCGGCAACATCGTCCTCAGCGTCAACGGCATCGCCATGACGTGTACGAAGTCGAACGCCTCGGGCACCATGCAGAGCGCCACCGGCAACCCGGCGACCGTCGCCTCCATCAGCGCCATCGCCTTCGGCGCCACCGGCGCGCCCTGCACCAGCGTCCTGGGCAACGTGACCACCGTCGCGACCACCCCCTGGACCGTGGTGGCGCAGGACTACACCGCCGCGACCGGCGTCACCAAGGGCTACGTCGGCAACGTCGACGCCAAGGTGACCGTGGGCGCCTGTGTCTTCCGGGTCACCGGCAAGGCCTCGGGCACGTACACGAACTCGACGGGCGCGCTCGCCGTCAACAGCCTGGCCGGCGAGCTCACGGTCGTCTCGTCGACCAACTGCGGCTCCGCCGTCCCGGTCGGCGCCAAGCCGCTCTTCAAGGGCACCTACCTCGTCAAGGTGGCGGGCAGCACCACCATCCCGACGATCGTCGGCTCCAACCCGTAGGACGCAGGAACCCGCGTCCGTCCGGCCGGCGACCCCGGCCGGGCGGGCGCGGGCCTGTCCGTGTTCCCATCGCCCGCGGCCTTCCCCGCCGGCGCACGAACGACCCGAGCGGAGCAGCAGATGAGAGGCCCAGGGCCCGGCCCCCGACCGTCCCGTGTCCGCGCGCGCGGCGCGACGATAGCCGCGTTCGTGGCGCTCGCCCCCCTGCTCCCGGCGGCGGCCGTCGCGGTGGGGACCCTGAAGGTCGACACCGCGCTGCCCTACGTCTGCACCCTGCCCTCGGGCCCGCAGGCCGCGACGGTGCGGATCACGGCGGCCTTCCCCGAGCGGGTCGCCGTGGGCGAGGAGATCCGGCCCACCGACGTCACCACGACGGTGGAGCTCCCCGCGGCGGCCGTGGCCGACCTCACCGTGCTCGAAGCGGCCACCGTACGGGCCGAGACCCGGCTCACCGTCGGTGTGACCCAGAACGGGCAGCGGGCGGAGGCCACTTGGCGCGGCACGTCACCGTCCCTCGACGTACCCGCCGACGGGCCCCTCACGCTCACGACGACCGGCGACGTCCCGATCCTGACGACGGGCGGCCCCGGCGATCTGTCCCTCACCGCCGGGAGCCTGGGCGTCGACCTCGCCCCCAGCACGGCGGACGGCGCGGCCACCGTCCCCGCGTCCCTCTCCGTCACCTGTGTCCCCGCCGAGGCGGCGGAGGGCCGGCGGGTGCTCGCCACGGTCCCGGTGAGCCCCGGCGCCACCACCGGCGAACCGAGCGCGCCCCCCACGCCTTCGACCGCCCCCTCCTCGTCCTCCCCCTCGTCATCGCCCGCCTCTCTCCCTTCTCCACCGCCGTCCCGTCCGACGGGGCGGGAGCCCGCGAGCGGGACGAGCGGGGCTTCGCGGAGCCCGGCGGCCGGGCGTACGGCGGACAGCGGCCCGCAGGCGGCGGACGACACCGCGCCCGGCACCGGGGCCGGCACCGAGGCCCCGCGACCGCCCGCCCCGACCTGCCGCAACGACAAGCCGACGTCCAAGTCCCTCACCGCCTACATCACCGGCTACTCCAACGTGCGGAAGCTGAACGGCGCCAACGTCATCCCGGTGTCCTGCACGCTGATCGAGCAGGGAGATCCCGAGATCGTCTTCCTGCCGGACGGCGTCCACCTGCTCCAGAAGTCGGACGCCGAACTGTCGTACAAGGGACGCAGGCAGACCCCGCCCTTCGAGGCGACCTTCCTGACGTTCGGCTTCGCCCCCACCACGGCGACCCTCGTCCTGGAACAGGTGGGGCCCATGGCCGTCGAGTCGGACATACTCCTCGTCTTCCCCGACAACATCGCCGAGACCTACATCCGCGCCCCCCTCGTCCTGCGCGTCCTCGACGTCCGGGTCAACGGCACCCGGCTGGACGTCGGCCCCTCGTGCCGCACGGCGAAGCCGCTCAGCTCCCCCGAGCCCGACCCCGCCAAGTACCCCGGGGACCACCTGGTGCTCCTGGGCAAGGGGCAGCTCCTCAACGGCACCGACGCCAGCGGCTACGTCCTCACCAGCGGCGGCCCGCTCACCGGCGAGGTGACCATCCCCGCCTTCGAGAACTGCGGCGCCGGAGGCGAGGACCTCGACCGGCTCCTCACCGCGACCATCTCCGGCCCCGGCAACCACCTCAAGCAGATCCAGGGCCAGACCTGCGCCGTGGGCGTCGAAGTGCCCACCGAGGGCCAGTGCACCGAGGACCGCCAGCCGTACGTCGTCCCCAAGCCCGCCCGCTGAACCCCCGCACGAGTCACCCCCTCTTCACCGCTCCCCCTCATCGGAAGGCTTCGCCATGCCCCTCGTCTCCGCCCGCACCCGCCTGGCCACCCTCTCGGCGCTGACCGCGCTCGGCGCCTTCGCCTCCATGGGCACGGCGACCGCGGCCGTCCCCGAACTGAACGGCAGCTGGGCGCCGTTCACCCGCTGCCCCGTCGACGCCCCGGCCATGCTCGCCGCCGACGGACTCGACAAGGCGCCGCAGTGCGTCTCCTCGGCCTCCGCCAGCGGCTCCATCAAGCTCGGCAACACGACCGTGGTCACCGGGAGGACCAACCTCCAGATCGGCGTCGTCCAGAACGCCGACGGCACCAGCACGGTCGTCGCCCCCGCCGCCGGCTCGCTCATCGCCGACTCCGCCACCGTCCCCGGCGGCCTGCTCGGCCTGATGTGCCCGAGCGACATCCCGTTCATCACCGACATCTGCCGGCAGCTGTCCGACGCCCGGCTGAACAAGATCACCGCCACCGTGGAGTCGGTCGGCACCCCCTCGAACTTCGACCAGATCGCGGGCGTCCTCACCGACATGCCGATCGTGAACATCCCGGTCCGCATCCACCTGCAGAACCCGTTCCTCGGCAGCAACTGCTACATCGGGACCAGGTCCAACCCCATCGTGCTGCGCCCGAGCAACCTCACGGCCCCCTCCTTCGCCGTCGACCGCTCCAACGGCGACGGCTCGCCGAACGAGGAAGGCGACATGAGCCGCCTCAACCTCCTCGGCTCCACCCAGGTCGACACGACCTTCGCCGTCCCCGGCGCCAGCGGCTGCGGCCTCGGACTGCTCGGCCTGATCGACGGCGCGGTCAACCTCAAGACCGGACTGCCCTCCGCCGCCGGCAAGAACCGCCTCACCCTCGACAACACCCAGACGTATCTGACCGGCCTCTACGCACCCGGCGTCGTCGCCCCCGACGCCGGAAAGGTGATGGCCCGGAACTGGCACTCCGCCGTCAACTAACGGCCAGTCAGGGGCGATTCCCGGCCTACTCTCCGGCGCACGCCGCTCCGGCACGCCAACTCTTGTGCAAGTTGTGTACAGCACACAGCAGTTGACCTAGCTTCGGCAGTCCACGTCGGTACGCGCCTGACGGCCACGGCGGCGCCCGCCACGCCAGGTCCGGGTGCCGCACCGCCACTCCCCCACCGGTCGCGCAGGAGAGCAAGGGATCGGCTCATGCCCGCAGTCACACAGTCGCCGGACACCGGTGAACCGCTCGACCCGCTCCCCAGGGAGTTCGCCGAGCTGATGAGGCCCGAGATCCCGGGCCTCATCAAGGAGATAGGCGTGGAGATCCAGCGGGCCTACCCGGTGTACGCCCATCTCTTCAACGGACCGCACTCGGACGCGATCCGCCAGGGCGTGGAACAGGCCCTGGCGGCCTTCGTGGAACGGGTCGCCGCCCCCGGGACCCAGTCGGCCCTCCGGGACGAACTCATCCGCAAGTTCGGCCGGGTGGAGGCCTACGAGGGCCGCGATCTCGACACCCTGCAGGGCGCCTACCGGCTCGGCGCGCGGATCGCCCTGCGCCGGGCCAAGAGCATCGGGCGCACGTACAACCTCTCCCCCACCCTGATCCTGGCCTTCGCGGACGCCCTCTTCGCCTACGTCGAGGAGCTGGAGGCGCTGTCCCGCGAGGGCTACGTCATGGTGCAGACCCGCACCGTCGCCGACGTGGCGGCCCTGCGAAGACAGCTGCTCCACCTCCTCCTCGCGGGCCCGCCGCTGCCGCGGACGACCATCGCCGAACTGTGCAAGGAGGCCTCCTGGCAGCTTCCCGCGGAATGCACCCTGGTCGCCCTGCGTCCCCCCGTCGCGGATCTCGTCCAGGCCGGTCTCGACCGGGACGTCCTGGCCGATCTCGGCCTCCCCCAGCCGCACCTGCTCATCCCCGGCCCGCTCACCGCCGAGCGCCTCGCGATGCTCGGCTCCGCCCTGGCCGGCACGCCCGCGGTCGTCGGTCTGACCGTGCCGCCGGGACAGGCGGCGCACTCCGTCCGCTGGGCACGGCGGGTCCTCGAACTCATCGACGACGGCATCGTGCCGGACGCCCCCCTGGTGCGCTGCGAGGACCATCTGACAACGTTATGGTTACTGGCCGACCCGGCCCTCACGGCGCAACTCGCCACCCGCGAACTGGCCCCGCTCGACGGCCTTTCGGGGACCCGGCGCGACCGGCTGATCGAGACCCTGCGCGTCCACGTCTCCACCCGGGCCCCCGCCGAACAGGTCGGCGAGATGCTGGGCGTCCACGCCCAGACGGTCCGCTACCGACTGCGGAACCTGGACAACCACTTCGGCGACCGGCTCGTCGACCCGGACCGCCGTTTCGCCCTGGAAGCGGCCCTGCGCTCGCTCCACCTCCAGGGCACGAGGCGCACCGACTGAAGCGCCCGGACATCGGTGCCGGCGCCCGCCGTCGCGGGCCGCGGTCAGCGGTAGTACCCCTCGACCACGGCCCGCACCTCCTCGAGCAGTGCGGGGCCCTCCTGTGGCACGGGCGGCCTGCCGCTGCCGGGCCTGATGTCCAGGAGCTGTTCGCCGGAGAGGGCGAACACCACCCGCCGCAGCCCCGCCCGCTGGATGACGGCCTCGCACATCCCGCACGGCTCGCAGCTGGTGTACATCGTGGTGCCCGCCGCCGTCTCCTCGTCCAGTTCGCGCGCCGCCCACCTCGCCAGCTTCAGCTCCGGGTGCGCCGTGACGTCGTCGTCGGTGAGGGTCGTGTTGCACTCCTCGGCCAGGACCGACCCGTCCGGTCCCACGAGGAGGGACCCGAACGGCGGGTCGCCGCCCGCGCGTGCCTTGGCCGCGAGCCCGATGGCCCGTCGAAGGAGGGCGTGGTCGTCGGATGTGGTCATGACTGCTCCGTTCCTGTGTGGGGTCCCGTGCGGGGATCGGGCCTGTCCGGCGGATCAGGGTCGGTGAGCGGCCACCGCAGCGAGGGTCTGCCAGGCCGCCTCCGGGTGGCGCGTCTCCTCCGGGTCCCCCTGATAGGTGTCCAGGACGACGGACTCGGCGCCGAGCAGCCGGAGTTGGTCGAGGTCGTCCATGATCTGGTCGAGGGTGCCCTCGCCGGCGAGCCGGTCCGGTCCGCCGACCGTTGCCGCGGTGGGCCGGAGCACGATCCGGGGGGCCAGGGCGGGGACGGGGAGCCCGTCCTCGTCCGCGTACGCCTTCAGCCTGCCCGCGGCCTCGCGCAGCCACGGCAGCGTCGGGCGCAGCGGATGCCACGCGTCCCCGAGCCGTACGGCGCGGCGCAGTCCCGCGTCGCTGTTGCCGCCGACCCACACCGGGATCCTGCGGTGCCCGTAGGAGGCGGTGTCCGCCCAGGCCGCCCGCATGTCCCGCAGGTGGTCGTCGGTGAGCCGGCCGCGTTGGGTGAACGGGATGCCGAGGGCGGCGAACTCCTGCCGTGCCCAGCCGACTCCGACGCCGAGGACGAGGCGGCCGTCGCTCAGCTCGTTCAGGTTGGCCGCCATGCGGGCGGTGAGCAGCGGGTGCCGGTAGGGGGCGATGAGCACCGTCGTGCCGAGCCGGACCCTGGTGGTGAGGCCGGCAAGCCAGGACAGGGTGGTGAAGGGTTCGAAGAAGGGTGCCGGGTAGCGTTCGGCGACGTCCGGAGTGATGGCCACGTGGTCGGAGACCATCAGGAGGTCGAAGCCCAGGTCCTCCACGGTGCGGGCCCAGTTCCGCAGGACTCCCGGGTCGCTTCCCGGGCCGAAGTTGAGGACGTTCACGCCGATCTTCATGGGGACGAGCGTAGTGGGGCCGTACGGCTCCTCAGAAGGGATTCCTCCCTGTCCCGGCGCGGTTGCGCCGTGGATCTACCGGTAATCTGACTGGATGACCGAGAGTCTCGACGCCACGGACTGGGCGATCCTGGACGAGCTCCAGCACGAGGGCCGGATCCCGTTCACGGAGCTGGCGCGGCGGGTGAACCTGAGCACCTCGGCGACGACCGAGCGGGTGCGGCGCCTGGAGGCGGCCGGGGTGATCTCGGGGTACCGGGCGGAGGTGGACCTGGAGCGGACCGGGTACCCGGTGTTGGCGGTGGTGCGGCTCAAGTACCCCGGTCCCGGCAACCGGCACGAGCCGCTGCGCCGGCTCCTGGGGGAACGGCCGGAGATCCTGGAGTGCCTGCGCACCACCGGGGACGACTGCTACGTCATGAAGGTGGCGACCACGTCGATGGCCCATCTGGAGGAGGTCGTCGACAAGCTGGCCGAGTTCGGGAGCACGACCACCAACCTCGTCCTCAGCCGCCCCCTCCCGCTCCGCGGCCCGCGGGTCCCACGGGCGCGTCCTTCGGAATGATCACTCCACCGGGGCGGTGCGGTCACCAGCGCAGCGGCAGGCCGGCGACGAACGAGGTCAGGCGGTCGGCGATGAGGCGGTCGTCGTGGGCGGAGTAGTGCCAGTGGCATCCGGAGAAGTCCAGGCCCGAGCCGTCGAGGTACCAGTAGCGGACCTTGTTGTCGCCGGCGTCGGCGCGTGCCCTGACGACCTGCTGGACGTGGTCGGCGAACTGGCCGTGGCCGACGGCCCCGAAGGTCGTCGCGGCGCCGTAGCGCGCCCGCAGCTTCTGGAGGAACTCGCCGTACGCGGTGCGGTAGGCGGCCGCGAGGGTGTCGGGGGTCCACGGTTCGCCGGGGTTGACGGCGGTGGAGAAGTCGTTGGTGCCGAGGTTGACCACCACGAGCTGGGGCCGCCAGGTGCCCGGGTTCTGCCAGACGTCGCCGGGCGTGTTCAGCAGGGCGCGGTCGTAGAAGGTCCGGTACGTGACGTCCGGCGAGCCGCCGTTGTAGTTGCGGACCATGCCGAGGCCCGAGATGGCGTTCAGCTGGTAGTCGGCGTTCAGCTTCCGGGCGGCGAGGGCGCCGTAACTCACGTCGGCGTTGGTGGACCGCCTGATCTGGTCCCAGGTGCAGTCGCGGGACGTGGAGAGGTTGCCGTAGCCCACCGTGTTGGAGTCCCCGATGAACTCGATCTGGCGGTGACGTGGTGCCCCCGGCCTGCTCAGTACGGCGCCGCCGGGCGCGGCGACGAGTCCTCCGAACTCGCTGGTCTCCCACGTGCTGTCGTTGCGCTTGACGACCCGGACGGTGTGGGCGCGGTCCCGCAGGCCGTTGATCCAGTGCGTCGTACGGCCGGGTGTGACGAGCGTGGCCGCGGTGACCCCGTCGATCTGGACGTCGTAGTCGGCGGCCGCGTCGTTGAGCACGATGCCCACGCCGGTGCCCCTGAAGGCACCCTCGAAGTACACGCCGGGCCAGCTGTACTGGACGGTGTTCCCGGCGTCCTTGACCCGCCCCGCGGTGTGCACCTGCGCCAGCACGCCCGTCGCCGACGGCGTTCCCGGGCCCACGGGGGTCGCCTGCGCCGTCCCGGCGGTGCCCACGCCGGTCAGTGACGCCACGACCAGGGCGGTCACCGCGAGGAGTGCTTCCGTGCGACTGCGGCGTTTCCGCCGCGCCGTGAACGGCGTGTCCATGGCCTTCATCCCCATCTCCTCTGCGAGCGCTCCACGCGGTGTCGAAATATCGAACAATGATCGGTATGTCGACGATTCGGGGCGGACACTATTGATGCGCATCACCGCCGTCAACAGGGTCCGACGGACAGAGGGGGTCCTAAGTCCCCACACAACCAAGGGAGTTCACCGACGCCCTGACAAGGGGCGGGTCTGTCAGTAGCCTGTGTTCGTCATTCCGATCGGATGTTGATATTTCGAACACAAGGGAAGGGCGGTCATGGGACGCCTCGTACCTGCCGTGACCCGGGCCCTGGACATCCTGGAGCTCTTCCTCGACGGGGACGGCACGCTGTCGACCCCCGAGATCGTGCGCCGGCTCGGGTTGCCGCGCACCACCGTGCACGAGCTGGTGGCCACACTGACCGCCCGCTCGTACCTGGTACCGGTCCCGGAGCAGCCGGGACGCTACCGGCTCGGTGTCCGCCCGTACCAGCTGGGCAGCCGGTACGCCGAGCAGCTCGATCTCGCCGCCGAGGGACAGCGGGTCGCCCGCGCGGTCGCCGAGACCTGCGACGAGACCGTACACGTGGCGGTCCTGGAGGACACGAGCGTCATCTACATCGCCAAGGTGGACTCCACGCACGCCGTGCGCATGGTCTCCGCGGCCGGTCGCCGCCTGCCCGCGCACTGCACCTCCGTCGGCAAGATGCTGCTCGCCTCGCTCCCCGAGGAGGAGCTGGCGGCCCGCGTCCCCGACGACGCCGAGCTGGTCGCGATGACCCCGCACAGCGTCACCGACCCGGCCACCCTGCGCGCCGCCCTCGCCGACGTGCGGCGGCGCGGCATCGCCCTGGAGAGCCGTGAGTCCAACCCGGACGTCAGCTGTGTCGCCGCCCCCGTGCGCGACCGCGGCGGCCGGGTGGTCGCCGCCCTCTCGATCTCGGTGCCGATGATCCGCTGGAGCGATGCCCGCCGCGTCGAGCTGGAGGGGCTGGCCGTCAAGGGGGCCGCGGAGCTGTCCGAGCGGCTCGGCCACCGGGGTGCGCCGTGACCGAGGTCGCCGTCCGCGCGTACGCGGAGCTGGGCGAGGGCCCGACCTGGGACCCGGCCGCCGGGCGACTGGTGTGGGTCGACGTCCTGGGCTCCCGGGTGCACACGTACGACCCCGCCTCCGGGCGCCGCACGGTCCTCGCCACCGAGCAGCACGTGGGCGCTGCCAAGCCGCGCGCGAACGGCGGCCTGGTGGTCAACCTCCGCGACGGCGTGGGCGCCTACGGACCGGCCGGGGACTTCTCCTGGCTGCACCGCGACCCCGTGCCCGACCGCCGGGGCAACGACGCCGCCGTCGCCCCCGACGGGTCGCTGTGGGCCGGCACCATGCGCTACGACGAGGCACCCGGCGGCGGCACGCTGTCCCGGGTGGCGCCCGACGGCACGGTCCGTACGGTCATCGACGACGTCGCCGTCAGCAACGGCACCGGCTGGAGCCCCGACGGGCGGCGGATGTACTACATCGACTCGCCGACCCGCCGGATCGACGTCCTCGACCTCGACCCCGGCACCGGGGAGCCCACGGCCCGCCGCCCGCTGGCCGTGATCGAGGAGGGCGCGGGCTTCCCCGACGGGCTCGCCGTCGACGCCGACGGTTGTGTGTGGGTGGCGCTGTGGGACGGCGGGGCATTGCGCCGCTACACGCCGTCCGGGGCGCTCGACAGGGTCCTGACGCTGCCCGTGCGCCGGCCCACGGCCTGCGCCTTCGGCGGGCGGGACCTGACCGACCTGTACGTGACGACGGCGCGGACGGGTCTGGACCGCCCGCACCCGCTGTCCGGCTCGCTGCTCGTCGTGCCGGGCCTCGGCCAGGGTCTGCCCCAACCCCCCTTCGCGGGCTGAGGACAGGACGTGAGGGAGCGGCCCCCCGCGGGCCGCCCCCTCGCCGTCTCCCGGCGCCGCTACGCGCCGACCCGCCGCTTGTTCCACACGTCGAAGCCGACCGCGGCCAGCAGGACCAGGCCCTTGATGACCTGCTGGAAGTCGCTGCCGATGCCCACCAGGTTCATGCCGTTGTTCAGTACGCCGAGGACCAGGCCGCCGATGATGGCGCCGAGCACCGTGCCGACACCGCCGCTCATCGAGGCGCCTCCGATGAACGCGGCGGCGATGGCCTCCAGTTCGAAGTTGAGCCCGGCCTTCGGCGAGGCCGCGTTGAAGCGGGCCGCGAAGACCAGTCCGGCGAGCGCCGCCAGCATGCCCATGTTGAGGAAGACCAGGAAGGTGACCTTCTTGTCCCGTACGCCGGACAGCTTCGCCGCCGGCAGGTTGCCCCCGATGGCGTACACATGGCGGCCTATGACCGCGTTGCGCATCAGGAAGCCGAAGCCGACGAGCAGGGCCGCCAGGATCAGCAGCACCACCGGCGCGCCCTTGTAGCTGGCGAGCAGCATCGTGAAGATCAGGATCGAGGCGGTCAGCGCGGCCAGCTTCACCGCGAACAGCCCGGCCGGCGGCACGTCGAGGGCGTACTCGCTCTGCCGGCGCCGGTTGCGGACCTCCTGGCGGATCACGACCCCGATCAGCAGGAAGCCGAGGAGCAGGGTCAGGTTGTGGTAGTTCGTCGTCGGGCCGACCTCGGGCAGGAAGCCGTTGGCGAGCTGCTGGAGGTCCTCGGGGAACGGGCCGAGGGTCTGCCCCTTGAGGAAGACCTCGGTCAGGCCCCGGAAGACCAGCATCCCTGCGAGCGTGACGATGAACGACGGCATGCCCGCGTAGGCGATCAGATACCCCTGCGCGGCCCCGGCGACCGCGCCGATGGCCAGGCAGAGGAGCACCGCGACCGGCCACGGCAGGTCGTACTGGACCATGAACACGGCCGCCACGCCGCCGACGAACGCGGTGATCGAGCCGACCGACAGGTCGATGTGCCCGGCCACGATGACGATCATCATGCCGATCGCGAGGATCAGGATGTAGCTGTTCTGCAGCACCAGGTTGGACACGTTGCGCGGCAGCAGCAGGTCGCCGCCGGTCCACACCGCGAACAGGGCCACGATGACGCCGAGGGCGATCAGCATGCCGTACTGGCGCATGTTGCGGCGCATGCCGTCGAGCAGCGGCGCGACCGCGCCCCCTGGCGCCCTGGCCACCGGCTTCTCGGTCGTGACGTCAGCGCTCATGGTCGTTCTCCCTCGCGTCTTCCCTGGTCATATGGCGCATCAGCACGTCCTGTGTCGCCTCCGAGCGGGGCACCTCGCCCGTGAGCCGGCCGGCGGCCATGGTGTAGATCCGGTCGCACATGCCCAGGAGTTCGGGCAGTTCGGAGGAGATGACGATCACCGCCTTGCCCTCGGCGGCCAGCCGGTCGATCACCGTGTAGATCTCGTACTTGGCACCGACGTCGATACCCCTGGTCGGCTCGTCCAGGATCAGCACGTCGGGACCCGCGAAGATCCACTTGCTGAGGACGACCTTCTGCTGGTTGCCGCCGGACAGCCGGCCCACCGGCTCGAAGACGGTGGGCGCCTTGATGTTCATGGAGGTGCGGAACCCCTCGGCGACCCGGCGCTCCTCGTGGGCGTCGACCACACCGCGCCGGGCGACCCTGCCCAGCGCGCTGAGCGAGATGTTCCGTCCGATGGTGTCGAGGAGGTTGAGCCCGTAGTGCTTGCGGTCCTCGGTGACGTACGCGATGCCGTGCGCGACCGCCTCCGGGACGCTGCGGGTGCGGATCGCCTCGCCGTCCTTGAGGACGGTGCCGCCTCCGTACCGCCCGTACGAGCGGCCGAAGACGCTCATCGCGAGTTCGGTGCGGCCCGCGCCCATCAGGCCCGCGATGCCGACGATCTCACCGCGCCGGACCGACAGCGACACCCCGTCGACGACCTTGCGCTGCCGGTCGATCGGGTGGAACACCGTCCAGTCGCGGATCTCCAGGGCTGGGGCGGTGCCCGGCTCGCCCCCGTACGGGGTGCGGTCCGGGAAGCGGTGGTCGAGGTCCCGGCCGATCATGCCGCTGATGATCCGGTCCTCGGTGGTGGCGGGGTCGGCCACGTCGAGGGTCTCGATGGTCCGGCCGTCACGCAGGATCGTCACCGCGTCGGCGACCCGGCGGATCTCGCCCAGCTTGTGCGAGATGATGATCGAGGTGATGCCCTGCTCCTTCAACTCCAAAATGAGGTCGATGAGTTGGGCGCTGTCCTCGTCGTTGAGCGCGGCGGTCGGCTCGTCCAGAACGAGCAGCTTCACCTCCTTCGACAGTGCCTTGGCAATCTCGACGAGCTGCTGCTTGCCGACGCCGATGTCCGCGACGCGGGTCTGCGGGTGCTCGTCGAGGCCGACCCGGCGCATCAGCCGGGTCGCCTCCTTCAGCGTCTCGTTCCAGCTGACGACGCCGCGCGTCGCCCGCTCGTTGCCGAGGAAGATGTTCTCGGCGATGGACAAATACGGGACGAGGGCCAGCTCCTGATGGATGATCACGATGCCGCGCCGCTCGCTCGCCCGGATGTCCCGGAAGCGGCAGGGGTCTCCCTCGAAGAGGATCTCCCCCTCGTACCCGCCGTGCGGGTGGACACCGGAGAGGACTTTCATCAGCGTCGACTTGCCCGCACCGTTCTCCCCGCAGAGGGCGTGGACCTCGCCCCGGCGGACGGTCAGTGTGACGTCCGCCAGCGCCCGGACTCCGGGGAAGGTCTTTCCGATCGAGCGCATCTCCAGGACGGGTCCTGTCATGGTCGCCCCCTCCCGGCTACTTCAGGTCGGCGGCGTCGTAGTAGCCGCCGCCGACGAGGATCTGCTCGTAGTTCGTCTTGTCCACGCTCACCGGCTGGAGCAGGTACGCGGGGACGACCTTGGCACCGTTGTCGTACGCCTTCTCGTCGTTGACCTCCGGCTTCTTGTCGTGCAGCACCGCGTCGACCATGTTCGCGGCGACCTTGGCGAGCTCCCTGGTGTCCTTGTAGACGGTCTGGGTCTGCTCGCCCGCGATGATCGACTTCACCGAGGCCAGCTCGGCGTCCTGGCCGGTGACCACCGGCAGCGGCTTGGTCTTCGAGCCGTAGTCGTCGGACTTGAGGGCGGACAGGATGCCGATGGAGATGCCGTCGTACGGCGAGAGCACCGCGTCCACCCGGCCGGTCTTGTACGAGGAGGTGAGGATGTCGTCCATCCGCTTCTGCGCGGTGCCGCCGTCCCAGCGCAGGGTGGTGACCTGGTTGAGCGCCGTCTGACCGGAGGCGACGACCAACTGCTTCTTCTCGATGTACGGCTGCAGCACGCTCATCGCGCCGTTGAAGAAGTACTTGGTGTTGTTGTCGTCGTTGGAGCCGGCGAACAGCTCGACGTTGAAGGGGCCCTTCTTCGAGCCGTCCTTCAGGCCGAGCTTCTCGACCATGTACGTGGCCTGCAGCTCGCCGACCTTCGTGTTGTCGAAGGAGGCGTAGTAGTCCACGTTCTTCGAGCCGAGGATCAGCCGGTCGTAGGCGATGACCGGAATGTCCGCGTCGGCGGCCTGCTGGAGGACGTTGTTCAGGGACTTGTTGTCGATCGCGGCGACGATGAGGGCCTTCACGCCCTGGGTGATCAGGTTCTCGATCTGGGCGACCTGCTGGTCGGGGTCGTCCTCGCCGAAGACCAGCTGGGTCTTGTACCCCTTCGCCTCCAGGTTCTTGACGACGTTCGCACCGTCGGCGATCCACCGCTCGGAGGACTTCGTCGGCATGGCGATGCCGATGGTGGCGCCGTCGGCGCCGCCGCTGCCGGATCCCCCCTTGCCGCCGCCCTCGGCGTTCTGGCCGCAGGCGGACAGGGCCAGGGCGAGACAGGCGGCTGCGGTCAGGGAGGTCAGTGCGGCTCTGCGGTTGCGCATGGTGATCAGTCCTCGTTCTTCTCGTCGTCGAGAGCGGGCGATTCCGTGGCGGAGAAACGGTTCAGGGGCCCCGGAAGGCGGGTGCCGAGCGGCGCCATCGCGCCGTCCGCGCCGTGCCGGGCGAGCAGGTCCAGGGCGAGGCGGCCCCGCCGCACCCGCTCCCGGGCCGAGTCCAGGGCGAGGGTCCGGAGATGGGCGCCGTACGGATAGATCCCGGGCGCCCTGGACAGGCCGAACTTCAGGTAGAGCGGTGCGCCGCGCCGGATGAGCTCGGCGACCTCGTACATCCGGACGTAGCCGCCGAGGTCGTCGGGGGCCTCGATGTACATGTCCATGGGGGCGGCGGAGACCCGCCGGATGCCGGTGAGGTGATCGAGCGTCAGGTCGCTCGGCACGTTGACCGAGTCGGCGCCGAGCCGCTCGTACACCGCGTACGAGGCGGGGTTGACCGGACCGATCAGCGCGGACACCTTGAGCGTGGTGTCGGCCGGGAGGAGGCCCATGAGACGGGCCCGGTGCAGCGTCCACAGCACGCCCTCGTCGGCGACGAGCAGGCATTTCACGCCCAGCTCGGTCGCGCGTACCGCGTCCTCGACGCATCCGGCGACGGCGTCGTGGCCACGCGCCCGCAGTCCGGCCCCCCGCGAGTCGGTGCGCACGGAGGCCCCGGTGTCCCAGGTGCCGCGCGGTCCGGTGAACAGGCAGAGCTCGACGGCCCGTTCGGTGGTGGCGGCGACCATCTCGGCGATCTCGGCGTCGGTCAGCATCCACACGCCGCTGCCCTGGCTGATCCGGTGCACCGGCACGTCGAGCCGGTCGACCTCCTCCAGGATCACGGCCAGCGCCTCCGGCCCCTCACAGGAGGGGACCTCGGTGCGCCAGCGGCCGCCGCCGGGGAAGGTGTGCGGTGAGGCGTCTTCGGGGGAAGGGGCGGGCGCGCCCAGGCCGAGCGCGGCGAGCGCCTGTTCGGCGGGCCGACGGGCGGTCGGGGCGGAGACATCGGTCACGGACTGTCCTTTGTGTTCGAGATATCGGACGTGGTTCGGCGGTGTGGGTACGAGGCCGTCAGCGTCGGAGCCGGGGCCGGGGGCGGGGGCGGGGCAGGACGTCCCGCCGCCTGCGACGGCGACGTCACCGTGGCGCACGGCTCACGGCCGTGGCACCGGCGCTCACTTCGGCTGCCTCCGCTCCCAGCCTTCGGCCCACAGGTCGAACCGGGCCTGCTGCTGGGGGAACTCGGCCGCCGCGTCCACGTCCAGCTCGACGCCGAGGCCGGGGGCGTGGGA
>NZ_JNZP01000022.1 GCF_000725545.1 Streptomyces exfoliatus
TACCCGACAGCTCACCGGTGAACGTGTTCGCACTGTTCCACGTCGCGGTCTCCTCACTCCACGCCTGGGTGGCGCGGTGCGCCTCCAGCTGGACCTCGGTGTCACCCGTCGTGTGGAACTGATCGAAATACAGCTTCAGATCAGCCGAATCGATCTTCGTACCCGCCGGAATACTGCCGACAGGGAACCGCAGCAGCGCACGCGAGGTGCCCGTACTGGTGTTACCGACCGACAGACGCCAGTTGTCCTTGTAATTCGTCGTCGGACCGTCCGACGAGATCGGCCTTGGCCAGCCGCTGGGTGACCTGGTCGCTGTACGCGAGCCCGTACGGGGAGGAGGCATCCTTCTTGGCATCCGTCATGAACGCCGCAGGAATGACCAGGACCGGGTCCGCACCCTCACCGAAGAAGGAGATCGAACCGTCCTTGTTCGCCTTCGGCGTCAGCCCGCCGGCATCAAGGGTGAAGGTGAAGGACACCGGACCGGACGGCTTCGCGTCCAGGACGATGTTCTCCTTCACACGGCCCGGACCGACCACGTACGACAGATCCGCACCGGACACCGCGTCCTTGTACGTGACGGTGTCACCCTTGGCGACCGGAGCGAGCTTCCCCGCACCCTCCAGACCCAGGGTCACCGTGTGACCGCCGGCCTCGAACCGCAGCAGCCGCCCGGCGTCCGTACCGAAAGAACTACGGGCGACGTTCGTCGTGTTCGTGAACGGGAAACCCGCGGTCTTGCCGGCCGTGACCGTCGGGTCGACGTCCTTCCAGGACGCGCCGTCCCGGTAACCGGTCGGCACGGCCGACACCTCGGCCTGGACCCGCCCGTCGGACAGCATCCAGTACCGCGCGTTCGCCGAACGCTTACCCGTCAGCTCGGCAACCCGCTTCGGCTTCGCGGCCGCCTTGCCAACCGGCAGTTTCTCCCGGCTGGCTATCTCTGGTCTGTCGTCCGACGGCGGCTTCGCGTCCTGTCGTTCGTCGTCAGAGAACCAGCCCAGAGCCGTTTCGAAGACACCCTTGCCGTCGTCCTGACCGGGCGGCCCGGGGGGTGGTGCCGCATACGCGACCTGCGGCAGTAGCGTTCCCGCCACCGCCGACACCACGAGACAGGAGACGTACCTCCTGTAGGAGCTGTGCACCTCGATGCCCTTCCGTGCGGCGCGCCGGATCCCGCGGATGCGACAAGGTCCCTCCGCACGGAGAACGGCACGCCGAATGAGCCCGCCGGAGGTTTCCGACGCGCCTGGAACAATGCCGCGCCGGCAGGCCCACACCCACCTGAGTACGGACCGGCGGCAACGGCGCACGGATAGTGATCGCTCAGATGATCACCTGTCAACCGGGCGGACATTCAGGAGCATTGAGCGCATAGAAGGCGACGACCTCCGTGCTACCCGCCAACCATCTGAACCGTTCAGCGACCCCCGGCGCCGTTACGCCAACTCGTCGGTGAGGGTCAAGGCTTCCGCGGGACGCCCATGGCGTGGGCGCGTCGGCGCTCTTTCCGGAGTCGCGGGCGACAAGCTCGTCCACGACGGCCACGGCCACCTCTACGGCACCGCGGGCGGTGTGCTGCTGCCGCCCTCTACGACGGCACCACCCCACCGTCCCCGGGTTCCCTGCCCAGCAGCGGCTGCCCCTACTGACCGGCCGTTCCGGGACAACACCGGGCCCCGGCACACACCGCGGCCCGACACGAGCCAGGATGAGCACATGAACCATCCCCGCGTACGCGCACGGCTTCTCGCCCACGAGTCCCTGCCCGGTATCGCCGAGGCGCTGGGGAACCTGGACGGCTTGCTCCTGCGCGAGGGTGCGCACTGGATCGTGACCCGGCACGAGGGCAGGATCACCACCAGCAGGATCAGTACCGATCGCTCTCAGGTGGTCGCCGCCCGGGCCACGTGGATCGACCCGGCTCCGAAGGGCTCCGGCGCGTACTGTTCGCCGCTGCCCGACGGCGCCTTGGCCTTGAGCAGCCGGGAGGCCGTCACCGTCCGGGAACCCGAAGGAACCGTCCGCTGGGAACACCGTCATGGGGACTGGCGGCATTCACCCGAGGCCTCCGGCGCGTGCACGCCCGACCCGGCCGGCCGTGTCCTTCTGGCGACCATGGCCGGACCTCTGGGAGCCGACGGGCTTTCCCAGGGCGACATCTGCCGCGCCCTCGACCTGACCACGGGCGAGGTGCTCGCCGAGCACGTCCTGCCGTCCTTCTCGGCGATGTACGCCTTCCAGCAGTTCCCGAACGCACGCCCCGAGGTTCTGCTCACCGCGTCCATGGGCCAGGACGGCACGCGCTGCCTCCTGGTCACGTACACGGCCGCCGGACTCGACGTCCGGGCGGCGGGCACCGCCGAGGAACCGTACGTCGGCCTCGGTGCGGACGGGGTGCTGATCAGCCGGGACGTCGGCGGAGGCTATCTCTGCCGGACGCAGGACGGCGCCGACGACGTCATCATCGAGGCCGGCGGGGTTCTCCCCAGGGACCGGGTGTTCGTCGGCTACACCCCGGGCTTCGTCGACAACCAGCGGATTCTGGTCGTATCGGCCGAGGAACAGTGGGCAGAGCAGGGCACCCACCTCCTCCTCGACGCCCATACGCTCAAAGCCCTCGCCGAACTCGACTACCCGCAGACGCCAGGAGCCGCTGCCGTGCCACTCGGCGACGGCACGTGGCTCACCCACGACGAAGAGACCGTACGGCGCTGGACCACCGCCTGATCGTCCGTGTGACATTAAGGAGCCCCTCGTTGCCTTCCGGACAGCCGACCCTCTACATAGCGCAGGCAGACGTGTTGAGGGCGGAGAGAGTGCTCCGAGCGGTGGAACGGGCCCTGGCCCGCGCTGTCGAGTACCAGGAGACCACGGGGGCGGAACACGAGACACCCGAAGCCGAGGCGGAGGCCGAAGGTGTGGTGCGCGCAGCCAGAGCGGGCTTCGAGGAGCGGTGGGCCCGCAGCTCCGGCTACAACCGGCTTCAGGCTGAACTGGAGCTCGCCCGGGAGCAGCTCCTGGCCGCCCGACACCGCCTGAACGCCATGACGAGCGGCCACCAGCCTCCTCGCGGCGGGCCCGGCGAGCCGGTCTCGACGGAGCCCGTCGCCGTCAGGACCACTGCCGTGCGGGCAAGCCCCAGGGTTCCGGTGGCCGACGAGCCGAGGCCGGACGGTCTCGGAGAATCCGCGGCTGAGCCCCCGGGAGAGAATCTCGACGTGGTTCCGTCCGGGCTGCCGTCGGGCGACGAGGACTCGGTTGAGGAGCCACGGGCCGCGGTTCCCCAGCAGGCAGCAGGAAGTGACGGTCGACCGGCGTTGCTCTTGGCTCGCACCCCCCTCGGCGAACCGCGGATAGAGGCACGCGTCTGCCCGGTCTGTCTCAAGGAAGGGCTTGTCGAGGGCCGGACCCGTCATCAGCGGTGCGAAGGAAGGTCCCTGGCCCAAGAGAGCGCCGACCCACCGCCTCCCGCGCATCCGCAGCATGCTGACCACGCTCTCTACCGTGCGCTGGTGCGTTCCGTGGAGGCGGTCGATGAATCCGGACCCAGTCGTACGGAGCAGACGGTTCAGCGCCTCAAGCGGCGTCCGGCTGCGCGCGAGGCCGTCCTCGTACGGAGTGGAGGTCACTGCGAGAACCCGGGCTGCGCCGGACAGCCGTCGGATCTGACAGACAGCGGACAGCCGATCTTGGAGGTGGACCACATCGTCGAGTTGGCGGCCGGCGGCCGCGACCACCCCGAGCAGATGGTCGCCCTGTGCCCCAACTGTCACGCCGTCAAGACGCGCGGACGCTCCCGTGAGTCGCTTCGGTCCGTACTTCTCGACGTGGCGGCGCGGCGCCACAAAGACCTGACCCGAGAAGACGCGCCCCAGGCATGACCATGCGTGGGTTGGCGGGGAGTCCCCGCCAACCTCGGAATCAGCGGCACGTGAGGTGCGTGCTGACCACTACCCGCGACGATCCCTGCCACGTCGGCAACGGTCCGAAGTGCTGAGCGACGGCTTCCCGGCCGGCGTCACCGCTCGCCCGCGAGGTCGAGATCGTCGCTGCGCGTCTCCTCGGTCGCGACATCGACGCCCCGGGGGCGCCGCCACGGGTGTGCGGCCGGGTGGGACACCCGCTGCCACCAGGGCTCCTCCGGCAGCTTGCCCGCGGGTTCGAACGGCTGACCGGGGCGGGGGAAGGCCACCGCCTGGCCCGCCTCCTCGGCCGCGTCCTTCGTCCACTCGCCGGGCTCCGCCCACGCGTGCGGAGCCAGGTTGAAGGTGCCCCAGTGGATCGGCAGCAGCACCCCGCCCGGCCCGCCTCCCTGCAGGTCGAGGTGGGCCCGCAGGCCCTCCGCCGGCGTCATGTGGATGTCGGTCCAGAACTCCGAGTACGCACCGATCTGGATCATCGTGGCGTCGAAGGGCCCGTGGGCCGCGCCGATGTCCTTGAAGCCGGAGAAGTAGCCGGTGTCGCCGCTGTGGAAGATCCGGTGGGCGGGTCCCGTCACCACCCAGGAGGACCACAGGGTCATCTGCCGGTTGCGCAGGCCGCGACCGCAGAAGTGCCGGGCCGGGGTCGCGGTGAGCCGCAGGTCGCCGATCTCGGTGGACTCGTTCCAGTCCAGCTCGCGCAGCCGGGACGCGGGTACGCCCCAGCGCTCCAGGTGCGCGCCGACGCCCAGCGGCACCGCGAAGACGGTGTCGGTGGTGGCGAGCGCCTTGATCGTCGGCAGGTCGAGGTGGTCGTAGTGGTCGTGCGAGATCACGACGACGTCGACCGGGCCGAGGGCGGCGAGCGACACCGGCACGGGGTGGAGCCGCTTGGGCCCCACGAAGGGGAACGGGGAGCAGCGCTCGCCCCACACGGGGTCGAAGAGCACCCGGTGGCCGTCGATCTCGGCCAGGACGCCGGAGTGCCCCATCCAGGTCAGCCGCAGACCGGTGGCCGGGGGCCTGGCCAGATCGGCGACGGTGGTGGGGTGGACGGGGATCGTGCCGGTGGGGGCTCGGCGCGACCGCCCTTCCTGGTCGAAGTAGATCTTGGCGAACTCCATGCCGGAGCCCGAGGGACCGCGTCGCGCCGGTTCGGGGTTCTGGAAGATCCCGTCCGCGAAGTTCGGCGAGCGGTGGATGCGGGCGAGGCGCTCGCCCGTGGGATCCGCGCCGAAGGACTCGGGGCGCAGTTCGCGCAGCCGGGCCCGCGGCGATCGGTCGGAGCCGGTACCGGTCACAGGACCTCCTGATCTCTGGGGGTCGTTCCATTATGGGCGGCCCGAGCCCAGAACGGTCGGGGCGGTCGGCCATACTGAACCACCGTTCAGTACGACCACCGGTCCGCCCGCCCTTTCCGAGGAGACGCACGATGACTGCCGCCGAACCCCTGCTCGCCGTCGGCTGGACCGACCACGTGACCGGTCGCCGGGGCCACCTGGTGGTCGACCGGCTGGTCCGCGGGGTGGCCAGCGGCGGCCTCAGGATGCGGGAGGGCTGCACGGCGGAGGAGGTGGCCGGGCTCGCGCGCGGCATGACCATGAAGGAGGCCCTGCACTACGACCCGCGGGCCCGGTACGTCCCGCTGGGCGGCGCCAAGGGCGGCATCGACTGCGATCCCCGCTCCCCCGAGGCGTACGGCGTCCTGGTGCGCTATCTGCGGGCGATGCGCCCGTACGTGGAGCGGTTCTGGACCACCGGCGAGGACCTGGGGCTCACCCAGGACCTGGTGGACCGGGCCGTGGCCGAGGCGGGGCTCGTCTCCTCGATCCAGGCCGTGTACCCGCTGCTCGACGACGAGGCGTCCGCCCGGAAGCGGCTCGCCGACGCCTTCGCGATCGAGGTCGACGGCATCGGCCTCGACGAGCTGGTCGGTGGCCTCGGGGTCGCCGAGTCCGTGCTCGTCGCCCTCGACCGGGCCGGCCGGGAGTACGCCGGGACCCGGGTGTCGATGCAGGGGCTCGGCACGATGGGCGCGGCGACCGCCCGGTTCCTGGCGCGGGCCGGACTGCGCGTGGTGGCCGTCGCCGATGTCCAGGGCACGATCGTGAACCCCGGCGGACTCGACGTCGAGGCGCTGCTCGCGTCCCGCGACGCCCACGGCACCGTCGACCGCTCCGCGCTACGCCCCGGCGACCGGGAGGAGCCCGGGGACGCCTGGCTCACGACGGAGGCCGAGGTGCTGGTCCCCGCGGCCGTGTCGTACGCGATCGACGCCGGGAACCAGGGGCTGGTCACGGCCCGCTGGATCGCCGAGGCCGCCAACATGCCGGTCCTGCCGGAGGCCGAGGAGGCACTCACCGCGCGCGGAGTGACCGTGCTGCCCGACGTGGTCGTGAACTCGTGCACCAACGCCTGGTGGTGGTGGACGCTCTTCGGCGACATCGAGGCCGACGCCGAACAGGCCTTCGACCGGGTACGCCGGGCCATGCGGACGCTCGTCGGCGGGATGCTCGACCGGGCGGAGGCGGACGGCACGAACCCGCGCGCCGCGGCGCACGCGCTGGTGGCGGAGCGGCTGCCGCTGATCGCGGAGCGTCACGGCTGGTACTGAGCCGACCCGTCGCACACCGCAGCGCTTGATGATCATGCCCTTGTCATGTGCTGTGTAGGCTGCACGACGTGGCGAGAGTGCGGTTGAGCGTGGCCGAGCGGCGGGAGGACCTGCTGCGGGCCGCCGTCGAGCAGATCGAGGCGCGCGGGGTGGCGGCTGTACGGATCTCCGACGTGGCCGCCGCCCTCGGAGTGAGCAACGCCCTGGTGCTCTACCACTTCTCCTCCAAGGAACAGCTGGTCGCCGCCGCCTTCGCGCACGCCGCCGAAGCCGATCTCGGTCGGCTGCGACGGATCCTCGGGCGCCGCTCCACGGCGGTGCGACGGCTGCGCGCGGCGGTGCGGTGGTACGCGCCGACCGGGCCGGCCAAGGGCTGGCGGCTGTGGATCGAGGGCTGGGCGGCCTCCCTGCGCGACCCGGAACTGCGCCGGGTCGCCGCCTCCCTCGACCAGGAGTGGAAGGCCGCGCTGGCCCGGGTGATCGCGGAGGGGGCCGCCGCCGGCGAGTTCCGCTGCGCGGACCCGGCCGGGGCGGCCTGGCGCCTCACCGCCTTCCTCGACGGCCTCGCGGTCCAGACGACCGCCTACGCCGGATCCCTCTCCCGTACCGCGATGCTGCGCTGGGCGGACGCCGCCCTCGTACGGGAGCTGAACCTGCCGAACGAAACCGGGGACGGGGACGGAGACGGAGACGGAGACGGAGACGGGGACGGAGACGAGGGCGACGGCGAGGGCGAGGACGGCCGCGAGGGCGAGGGCCGGGAGCCGGGTCAGAGCTGACCCCCGCCCGCCGGTCGGAGCGGTGCCGTCCCGCGCGGCCCGTCAGAGCAGTTCGAAGACCGCCGAGACCGTGACCTGCTCCTCGATCTCGCCCGGAGCCAGCGGGACGCTCGCCTCGTCGGCGGAGACGCCCGGGGCGGCCCCGGGGCCGGGGCGCACGGACTCCCCCTCGCTGAGCGAGACGAGCCGGCCCAGACGGTGCCCGCTGAGCCGGGCGTGCTGTGCCGCCTTGTCGTACGCGTCCCGGTAGGCGGCCTCCCGCGCCTTCACCCGCAGGGCCGAGGGGTCGGCGACGTCGAAGACGACGCCGTTGATCCGGCCCGCGTCTCCCGTGGCGTCGTTGACGGCACCGATCACCTGCCCGGTCCTGTCGATGTCCCTGACCTTGACCGAGAAGGACTGCCCGGCCTGATATCCGGTCACCTTGCTCTCGCCCTGGGTGTTCTGGGTGTAGACCGGTGACAGCGAGAGGCTGTCGGTACGGATGTCGCGTTCCGCGATGCCCTGCTTGTCCAGGACCGCGAGGAGGGCCTCGGCAGCGGTGTTCTGCGCGGCCATCGCCTCCTTGGCGGTCTTGCGGGTGGCCTCGACCCCGACGGAGAGGATCGCGAGATCGGGCGCGGCGGCGGCCCGGCCGTTGCCGCTGACGGTCACCGTCGCGGGCGCCTCCGTCAGGACGGCACCGCGCGGGGCCACCCGCTCGGGCGCGGCGGCGAGGGCGGGGGCCGCGGTGCCGGCGAGGAGGCCGCCGAGCAGGCCGGTGGCGACGAGCAGACGGGCGGTGCGGGCGGCGCTGGGCCGGCGGATCGTCACAGGCGGTCCCTTCGGTGCTGGGTGCCGGGGCTCCGGCGGGCACATCCCAGCACCCGTCGCCGCCGCCTCCCGTACGCCACTCCTGACCAACGGCTCCCTTCACCTCTCCGTACCATCCCGGCCGCCGCTCCGGGCGCCCCCGAGGGCCCTCGGGCCTGCCGCTCAGGTCTGGACGAGTGGTTCGTACGCGTCGGGGTGCAGCCCGAAGGTCCAGGCGACGCCCTCCCGCGCGGTTCTGGTCCCCGGGGGCACCCGGAGCCAGTACGTGCGGTGGGTGCCGTCCGGCTCGGGCGTGGAGTTGACGACCTCGACCATCACCACGTCCTCGTCGCCCGCCAGCTCGATGCGCCAGAGCACTCCCGTCTCGTCACGGTGCTCGTGCCGGGCTCCCGAGGCGGCGAGGTAGCGCTCGTGGCCGTAGTACTCCAGCATCACGCGCCGCAGTTCGGCGTTCTCCTCGTCCCGGATCCGCTCCGGGGTGAGGCCCGCGAGACCGGCGAGGAACGTGGCGGAGACGGACATGCCGCGCCAGGCGTGCAGGGCGAATCCGTCGGCGAAGGCGAGCGCGGGGCCGTCCCCCCGGTCGAGCCGTCCCGCCTCGTCCCGGTGGAGCTCGACCGGCCGCTCGCAGACCACCGCGACGTTCTCGTACGGCCACCACCAGCCGGCGTGTTCGGCCACGGCGGCGAGGCCGACCAGCCGGTCGCCGTGGCCGTCGAAAGCGGCCAGCCAGGCGGCGTCGTGCTGGCCGAGCACCGCGTCGAGCAGCACGAGCCGCACGGCGGTCGCCTCGGGACCGGCACCGTCCCCCGTCCCCGTCACGGCCTCCGTCACCCCGGCCCGTATCCGGTCGGCGAGGCTCCGGGTGAGGTCCCAGAGGTGGGCCCCCGTCGACTGCCAGTGGGCCGCCCAGCCCGAGGGCCCGAGGGCGTCGTGGAGGCGACGGCGCTCGTCGGCCCACGGCCGGGTGCGCACCGCGTCCCGTACCGAACGCCCCTGGTCCGTCAGGCCCCGTACGAGTGTGACGGCCGAGAGCGGCGAGTCGGCCCAGAGCACGCGCCCGGGTTCCGCGAGGCCCGCCGCGCGGTAGGCGAGCCGGACGCCCTCCTCGGCAGCGCTACGGTCGGCGGGCCCGGTGGCAGCGGCGACGGACCGCCACTTCTCCTGCGCGGTCGTCTGTTTCATGACGCTCCCCGTGTCGGGCCGACCCCTGTCGGCCCGACCCGTGCCGGCGTGGTGCGTGTCGGCGTGCTTCATCCGCTGTCCCCCAGGTCTCTCTCTGTCAGTCCGCGACGATCCGGTACGCGCCCGGCAGGTACTCCCGCTGGCGCACCACCCGGTACCAGCCCTTGGGCAGCGGTATCGGCGCGTGCTCCTCGTGCACCACCCGGCCGCCCTCGGGGAGTTCGAGCAGGAACGGACCGAAGGGTCCCGGCTCCCGCACGAGCCGGCCGGGCCCGGGGATCGCGTGGGCGTGCCCGGTGACCTCGCCGAGGGCGAGGACGAGGCGTCCCCTTGCGTCCCTCGGCTCCCCCGCCGCCGTCTTCGCCCGCGCCGGAACGGCCGTCTCCTCGACGGGCGCGATCAGTACGTCTCCCTGCCGGTACATGGCTCTCCCCTTCCCGTTCGGCACGGTCCGGCCGAACAGGAACGACGCTAGGGGGCGGGTCTGACAATCGGCCGCGGCCACCTCGGGGACCGACCCGGCGCGGTGCGTTGTCGGTGCCGCTTGGTAGAACTCTTGGCATCAGTCGATCAACGCCGTTCGTCGTCCGGGAGCGCAGTCATGACCGTTGGCCACCACATGCGGGAATTCCACGACCTGCCCGTGTTCGAATTCCCGGCCGCGGACGCGCGTGTCGAGCTGCCCGACGCGGCGGCCGTCGCCTGGCGGCTCTCCGCGCCGACGTACTCCGAGCCCGAGGACGAGCTGTGGCAGCCGCTCTTCGAGCGGTTCCTGAAGACGGTCGACACGGGGCGGGTGCGCGCGGTGGTCGTCGGCGGCTGGGACGAGGCGTACGAGAACTCGTCGGCCGACATCGTGACGGCCCTCATCGGCGCCAACGACCGGCTCACCGGTCTGGAGGCGGTCTTCCTCGGGGACATGGACTCCGAGGACTGCGAGATCTCCTGGATCATCCAGTCCGATGTGACGCCGCTGCTGGCCGCCTATCCGGCGCTGCGGGAGTTCGGGGTGCGCGGAGGCTCCCAGCTCGCCTTCCCCTCCATCCGGCACACGGGCCTCGAGACCCTGGTCGTGGAGACGGGCGGTCTCGGTGCCGACGTCGTACGCGGGATCGCGGGAAGTGACCTGCCCGCCCTGGAGAACCTGGAGCTCTGGCTCGGCACCGACACCTACGGTGCGGACAGCACGCCGGAGGACCTGGCTCCGCTGCTCTCCGGGGCGTCCTTCCCCGCCCTGCGCAGCCTGGGCCTGTGCAACAGCGTGATCCAGGACGAGATCGCCGCCGCCGTGGCGAGCGCTCCCGTCGTCGCCCGGATCGAGCGGCTGAACCTGTCGATGGGCGTACTCACCGACGAGGGGGCCGCCGCCCTGCTCGACGGTCAGCCGCTGACGCATCTCGCCCACCTCGACCTCTCCCACCACTTCCTGTCGGAGGCCATGCGGGAGCGGGTCCTCGCCGCGCTCGCCCCGCACGGTGTGACCGTCGTCCTCGACGACGCGCTGGAGCCGGAGGAGTACAACGGCGTGGTCTACCGGTTCGTCGCGGTCGCCGAATGACACCCGCCCCGCGTCTCGTGGTCGTCGGCGATCCGGCGGGCCGCCGCGTCGCGTTCTTCCAGGACGCGCTGCGGACCGCCGGGCTGCCCGGGGCGCGGGTGGTGTCCTGGCCCGAGGTGCTGCGCGGCAGCGCGCGGTTCGCGTCGGGCGAGACCGTACGGATCGACTCGCCCGGCGAGGACGCCGAGGCCGACCGGCTGCTGCGGGACGTCGACGATCCCGCCCGGGTCGAGGGGACGGGCCTCTGGTACGAGCGGTTCACCGACGCCGTGGCGGGTCTCGCCCGGTCCGTGGCCGAGGCGGGAGCCGCCCTCGTCGACGACCCTGCCGAGCTGACCAGCCTGTTCGACAAGCGGCTGAGCCACGGCCTGCTGCGCGCGGCCGGGGTGCCGGTGCCCCCGTCGCCGACCTCAGGGCCGGCCGCCCCGGTGGTGCGCGGCTGGGAGCACCTCGGGTCGCTGATGGCCGAGGCCGGGATGCGCCGGGTCTTCGTGAAGCCGGCGCACGGCTCCTCCGCCTCGGGGGTGCTCGCTCTGGAGACCAACGGCGCGGGCCGGGTGCAGACCACCACGTCGGTGGAGCGCGGGCCCGACGGGCGCCTCTTCAACTCCCTGCGGGTGCGGCGCTACACGAGCGAGCGGGAGGTCGCCGCGCTCGTGGACGCCCTCGCGCCCGACGGCCTGCACGTCGAGCGCTGGCTGCCCAAGGCCACCCAGGACGGCCGGGCCGCCGACCTGAGGGTGGTGGTGATCGACGGCCGGGCCACCCACGCCGTGCTCCGCACCAGCCGCTCCCCCATGACCAATCTCCATCTGGGCGGCGCCCGCGGCGATCTGGACGCGGCCCGCGCCGCGATCGCCGCGTCCGGCGGGCGATGGGGGGACGCGCTCGACGTGTGCGAGCGGGCCGCCGCCGTCTTCCCCGGCACCCGCTGCGTGGGCGTCGACCTGCTGCCGACCGCCGGCTGGCGCCGCTTCGCGGTCGGCGAGGTCAACGCCTTCGGCGATCTGCTGCCCGGGCTCATGGGCCTGCCGGGGAGCGGAGCGGAGGGCCTCGACACGTACGGAGCCCAGGTCACCGCGCAGTTCCCCGAAGCCCGGAAGCATCACCACGACTCCCCCCGCACCACAGGAACGAGCACCACGTGAACCAGCCCGACATGAACGCGATCGTCGGCAGCCACGACCTGCTCCTGGTCACGCTCGACACGCTGCGGTACGACGTGGCGGTGGAGCTCGCCGCCGCCGGCCGCATCCCCAACCTGGCGCGGCATCTGCCCGGCGGTGTCTGGGAGCGGCGCCACGCGCCCGGGAGCTTCACGTACGCCTCGCACCAGGCGATGTTCGCGGGCTTCCTGCCGACCCCGGCCGCCCCGGGGCCGCACCCGCGCCTGTTCGCGGCCCGTTTCGCGGGCAGCGAGTCCACCGCCGACGGCACCTACGTCCATGACACCCCCGACCTGGTGTCCGCCCTCGCGGGCGAGGGCTACCGGACGGTCTGCGTCGGCGGCGTCGGGTTCTTCAACCGGCAGCCGCCGCTCGGCACCGTGCTCCCCGGCCTGTTCCAGGAGAGCCACTGGGAGCCCGCCTTCGGCGTCGCCTCCCCGACCTCCTTCGAGTCCCAGGTGGCGCGCGCCGAGGAGGTCGTCGCCGGGCTCCCCCGCGGCCGGCGGCTCTTCCTCTTCGTCAACGTGTCGGCGCTGCACCAGCCCAACTGGTTCCATCTGCCGGGAGCCACCCGCGAGACGGGGGACTCCAGGGCCACCCACGCGGCGGCACTGGAGTACGTCGACCGGCACATCGGGCGGCTCTTCGCCGCGATGAGCAGCCGCCGCCCGTGCTTCGCGATCGTCTGTTCGGACCATGGCACGGCGTACGGGGAGGACGGCCACACCGGGCACCGGCTCGGCCACGAGGTCGTGTGGACCGTCCCGTACGCGCAGTTCGTCCTCGCCGGCCCGGAGCGGGAGGTCGCGGCATGAGCGACGGCACGCCCCGCCCGTACCGCAGCTACGTCTACGCCTACCCGCACAAGACGGCGTACCGGCCGCTCCCCGACCCGGCGCCGACGCTGGCCGGGCTCTGGAGGAACGAGCCGAAGGACGCGCTCTCCCTCTACGCGCACATACCGTTCTGCGAGGTCCGCTGCGGCTTCTGCAACCTCTTCACCCGGATCGGCGCCCCCGACGAGCTGACCACCCGCTACCTCGACGCCCTCGACCGGCAGGCCACGGCCGTCCGTGAGGCCCTCGGGGACGGGGAGCCGGTGCGGTTCGCGACGGCCGCGTTCGGCGGTGGCACGCCGACGTTCCTCACCGCGGCCGAGCTGGAGCGGCTCTGCGACATCGCCGAGAAGCGGATGGGCGTGGATCTGCGGGCGGTGCCGCTCTCCGTGGAGACCTCGCCGTCGACGGCGACCGCCGACCGGCTCGCGCTCCTCGCCGAGCGGGGCGCGACCCGGCTGAGCATCGGCGTGCAGAGCTTCGTGGAGGCCGAGGCGCGGGCTGCCGTCCGGCCGCAGCGCCGCGCGGACGTCGAGGCGGCGCTCGGCCGGATCCGGGACACGGGCGTCCCCGTGCTCAACATCGACCTGATCTACGGGATCGACGGGCAGACCGAGGACTCCTGGCGCTCCTCGCTCGACGCGGCCCTGGCCTGGCGCCCGGAGGAGCTGTACCTCTACCCGCTGTACGTCCGCCCGCTCACCGGTCTCGGCCGGATCTCCCCCGCCGAGCGCCTGCGGGCCGACCGGGAGTGGGACGAGCTGCGGCTGCGCCTGTACCGGTACGGCCGTGACCACCTTCTCGGGCAGGGCTACGAGCAGGTGTCGATGCGGATGTTCCGGCGGGCGGACGCCGTCCCGCTCGGCCCCGACGACCACGCCTGCCAGACGGACGGGATGATCGGCCTGGGCTGCGGGGCCCGCTCGTACACCTCGGCCCTCCACTACTCCTTCGACTACGCGGTCGACATGCGGGAGATCCGCTCGATCATCGACACGTACACGGAGACCGAGGACTTCTCACGCGCCGAGGTGGGCCGCGCGGTGGACGAGGACGAGGCCCGGCGCCGCCATCTGCTCCAGTCGCTCCTCCAGGCCGGCGGCATGCCGCTCGCCGGGTACGAGGAGCGGTTCGGTTCCTCGCCGTTCGCGGACTTCTCCGAGGAACTGGGCCGGTTCGAGGACCTCGGCTGGCTGGACGGGGACGCCCCGTCGGGCCTCCTGAGGCTGTCGCCGGAAGGGCTCGCCCACTCGGACGGCCTCGGCCCCGAGCTGTTCTCCCCCTCGGTGCGGGCCGCGATGGCCGCGTACGAGCCGAAGTAGGGGGAAGCCATGGACCTGACACGGAGCATGGACCTGACACTGCTCTACCGGGGACCGCTCTCCTCCTGCGACTTCGACTGCCCGTACTGCCCCTTCGCCAAGCGCCGGGACAGCCGTGAGCAGCTGCGCGCGGACCGGGCGGCGCTCGAACGGTTCACCGGGTGGGCCGCCGGGCAGACCGGCGACCGGCTGCGGATCCTGTTCACCCCGTGGGGCGAGGGCCTGGTCCGCTCCTGGTACCGGCGTGCCCTGGTCGAGCTCTCCCGGCTGCCGCACGTCGATCGGGTGGCGATCCAGACCAACCTGAGCTGCCGGACCGACTGGCTGGCGGAGGCGGACCCGGAGCGTGTGGCGCTCTGGTGCACGTACCACCCCGGGCAGACTCCGTACGAGCGCTTCCTCGCCAAGTGCGGGGAGCTGACGGAGCGGGGCGTCCGGTTCAGCGTCGGTGTGGTCGGTCTGCCGGAGCACGCGGAGCACGCCCGCCGGTTGCGGGCCGCGCTGCCGGCGCACGTCTACCTGTGGGTGAACGCGGCGGAGGGGCACACGTACACCGACGCGGAGGCCGAGGAGTGGACGGGGATCGACCCGCTCTTCCCGTACAGCCGCCACCCGCACCGCTCGGCGGGGTTGCCGTGCAGGACCGGGGAGTCGGTGATCTCGGTGGACGGCGAGGGGACGGTACGGCGCTGCCACTTCGTCAAGGCCGAGCTGGGGAACCTGTACGACGGTTCGTACCGTGCCGCCCTGCGTCCCCGCGCCTGCCCCCTCGCCCTCTGCGACTGCCACATCGGCTACGTCCACCTGGAGACGCTTCCGCTGTACGACGTGTTCGCCGGCGGGGTCCTGGAGCGGATCCCGGCCGGCGGTACGTCCGTACCCCCGAAGCTCAGAGGGGCATGAGGTCGGGGCGCTTGGCCTCGACGTGGTCGCCGGAGCTCTCGCCGCGCAGCCGGCGCCCGATCCAGGGCACCAGGTACTCCCTCGCCCACTGGATGTCGTCGCGGCGCACCTCGAGGGTGCCGCGCGGAGGAACCGGCGGCCAGGCCTGGTCCGGATCGGCCGGCACCGGCAGGCCGAGGACCTGGGCGGCGCGCAGGGCCACCCGGGTGTGCCCCTCGGCCGAGAGGTGCAGCCGGTCGTCGTCCCAGGCGCGCCGGTCCTGCACGGACTTCAGGGACCACAGGTCGAGGACCGGGCAGTCGTAGCGGTCCGCGATGGCCCGGACGTGGGCGGTGTAGGTGGCGATCTTGCCGCGGAGGTGCCGGAGCACGGGCACGTCACGGGTGTCGAAGCCTGTGGTCACCATGACGGTGCCGACGGCGGAGGTCAGTTCGGCGACGGCGCGCTCGAAGCGCTCGGCCACGTCGTCGGGGTCCGAGCCGGGGCGGATGATGTCGTTGCCGCCGGCGCAGAAGGTCACCAGGTCGGGGGCGAGTTCCTTCGCCCGGGGGACCTGTTCCGCCACGATCTGGTCGAGGAGGCGCCCGCGTACGGCCAGGTTGGCGTAGCGGAAGGCGTCGTGCTCCGGCAGCTGGTCGGCGAGCAGCACCGCGAAACGGTCCGCCCAGCCGACGTACGTCCCGTCGGGCCCGGGGTCTCCGACGCCCTCGGTGAAGCTGTCACCGATCGCCGCGTACGACCCGAATGCGTTCTTGTCTCTTGATCTCGAATCGTCTGCCACGGGACCACATCCTTCCCTTTCGGGTGTGACCTACGCGACCGTAAGGAGGGGTTGACGTCGGGTGACATATGCCACCGATAAAGAATTTGCCAAGCCGGAATAGAAGGGGGACGGAACACGCCGGTGGCCCGGCACAGGAGTGCCGGGCCACACGGGAGTTGACGCGTGCGCGCGTCGGAGGGACCTGTCGGCGTCAGATGGAGACGCCGTGCTGGCGCAGGTAGCCGAGCGGGTCGATGTCCGAGCCGTAGCTCGGCGAAGTGCGGATCTCGAAGTGCAGGTGCGGACCGGTGGAGTTGCCGGTCGAGCCGGAGAGGCCGATCTGCTGTCCACCGGTCACGGCCTGGCCGGACGAGACGGCGAGGGAGGAGAGGTGGGCGTACTGGGAGTAGTTGCCGTCGGCGTGCTGGATGACGACCTCGTTGCCGTAGGCGCCGCTCCAGCCGGCCGAGACGACCGTGCCGGCGCCGACGGCGCGGACGGTGGTGCCGGAGGAGGCGATGAAGTCGGCACCGGTGTGGTAGCCGGAGGACCACATGGAGCCGGAGGCGCGGTACGGGGTGGAGACGCCGCCGCTGACCGGGGCGACCCAGCCGGAGGAGGTCGAGGCGCTGGAGGAGCCGGAGGAGGTCGAGGCGGCGGGGGCCGAGGACTCCGTGGTGGCGGGGGCGGCGGGGCGCTCGCTGCCGCGGGAGGCGCGCGGGGTGTCGCCGTTCTTGGCGGAGGACCCGGCGGAGCTCTTCTGGGTGCTCTTCGGGGCGGCGGCCTTCTTGGGCGCGGCGCTCTTCGGGGCGGCGGTGCTCTTGGCGCCGAGCGTGAGCTTCATGCCCGGCAGGATGAGCGAGGGGTCCTCGCCGACGACCTGGCGGTTGTCGGCGTACAGCTTCTGCCAGCCGCCGGTGAGGTCGTGGTCGGCGGCGATCTTCGACAGGTAGTCGCCGGGCACGACGGAGTACGTCTTCGGCGCGGCCTTCGCGGCGGCGGGCGCGGCCTGGACGGCGGCGGGGGCCGCGACCTGGGCGGCGGCGGTGACGGCCTGACCGGGGACGGCGGCCGGGGCGGCGTGGGCCCCGGTGGCACCGAGGAGCGGGAGGGCGACGACGGCGCCTCCCGTACCGGCGGCGGCGATTCCGCGGGTCAGACGGTTGGACGTGATGCGGCGGTGCTTACCCTTCGCGGGCATGGCGAATTCCTCTCCGGCGCCTGCGAGGTGAGCTGTCGGGTTCGGACTGGAGATGCCCGGCCGCGTTCTCACGCGGCTTCACCCCGAGCCGTCCTGCGTCGCGGGACCGGCGTACTTCCGTGGGTCCCCCGCTCCTGCCACGCATGGGATGAGTGGAATTCCGGACGGTGGCAGGATTCGGCGGTCCGACCGGATTGACGGTGACGCTAGACGAGGGGGGTCGGCGCGAACAAGCCGCGGATTTCCACCGGCTTTCCCCGCCCCGGCTTTCGCGCCGAATTCCGGTCACCCTCCGTGGATGACGGTCCTTCGATTTCCCTTTTCCGCACGGCAATTGCTCCTGGCCTTCGGCCACGATCCGTCACCTTTATGACGCTGCTCACGCGCCGGGGCTCATCTCGCCTGTAAACAGGGCGCGTTATACGCAAGGCCTCAATACGGACAGATCGCCCATTCCCGTCCAGGGGGGTGCGCCGTCGCCGCCCCGCCTGGATGATTGCCCCCGGAACCGATCTCACGTCGGGACACCCGAACGTCGACCACCAGGAGCATCCGTGACGCAGCAGCTGCCGCCCGTCGAACTGAACGAACCCGAGCTCGCCGAGGTCCGCAACTTCCGGGACGTGGGCGGCCTGCCGACGACGGACGGGCGCGCCGTGCGGCCCGGACGCCTCTTCCGCAGCGGCCACCTCGCCCACGCGACCGAGACGGACGTCGTCTTCCTCGACTCGCTGGGACTGCACACCGTCTTCGACTTCCGGAACGTGGCCGACCGCAGGATCGAGGGCCCTGACGTCGAGCTGCCCGGCGTGCGGAACGTGAACATACCGCTCAACGATCCGGCCGACGGCAAGGAGTTCTGGAAGCTGGTCCGCGACGGGGACATCGAGCAGCTGCGGGAGATCCTCGGCGACGGCAAGGCCGCCGCCCGGATGTCCGACTCGTACCGGAAGATGGTGATCGAGCGGACCGCTGAGCACAGCCGGATCCTGCACTCCATGGCGGAGGACAGCCTCCCCGCCCTGATGCACTGCGCGGCCGGCAAAGACCGCGCCGGGCTCTCCATAGCGATCACCCTGCTCGCCCTCGGGGTCGAGCGGGAGGCGATCGAGGCGGACTACGTGAAGTCGAACGACCCGCACCGCCGCTACAAGGTGCGCCGCAGCTCCACCGCCCCGGACGCGATGTCGCCCGAGGTGATGGAGCTGCTGAGCCCGCTCTTCGACGCGCGGGTCGAGTACCTGCGGGGCGCCTTCGAGACGATCGAGGCGACCTGGGGCTCGGTGGACACCTACCTCACGGAGGGCCTGAAGCTGGCCCCCGAGACCCTTGAGCGTCTCCGGGAGCGCCTGCTCACCGAGGCGTGAGCGGGCCGCCCGCCGGGCCGGGCGCCCCCACGGCTCCGCCAGGCCCGGCCCCCTCCCCGTCCTACTGGTTCTGCCCGCCCAGCATGAAGAGCAGGTAGAGGAAGCCGGCGAAGAGGTGCCCTGCGACCAGGTAGGCGAACAGCCGGAGCACCAGACCCCTGGGGAACTTGCCCTCCCCGCGCTCCTCACCGGTGACCGGTCGCGACTTGTCGGAGGTCTCGGACATTTCGATCCTTTCGAAGGAATGCGGGGCCACGGGGCTCAGCGCCGGTGCGGGGTGCCGTCGCCGAGGCACAGCTCGGCCGCGGGACTCTGCATCAGGGTGTGCACGAACAGCAGCTCCGCCCCGCCGGGGGTGGCGGCGCCGATCCGGTGCGGGGTGAGCGAGTCGAAGTGCGCGCTGTCGCCGGGGTCGAGGACGTGGACGGTCTCGCCGAGCGCGAGCCGCACCCGGCCCTCCAGGACATGGATCCACTCCTCCCCCGGGTGGACGCGCACGATGTCGGCCCGGGTGGCGTGCGGCACGTGGACCCGCAGGCACTGCAGGGCGCGCCCGGCGCCGCCCACCTGGCGGTAGATCCAGCCGTCGGCCTCGACGGGTTCGGAGCGGCCGGCCCGGACGACGGGGTCGCGCTCGGGGAGCGCCTCGCCGAGCAGCTCGGAGACCGTCGTACCGTAGATGCGGGCGAGGCCGAGCAGCATGGGCAGCGAGGGCTGCCGGTTCCCGGTCTCAAGCCGCGACAGATGGGCGGGCGAGAGGCCGGCCCGCCGGGCCGCGGCCTCCAGGGTGAGTCCCCGCCGCCGGCGCAGGGCCCGCAGCTGCGGGGCGACGTCGGGCAGGTCGGCGGAGGTGGCAGGGTCCGGGGAGGGGTCCCCGGGGACGTGGTCCATGCGTCCATTCCGCCAGCTTCGTGCCTCTGAGGCAAGTTTCTTGCCTCAGAGGCAAAAGCCGTGGAAAAGCCAAGGCTGTCAGCGCTGCGCGACCGCCTGCTTGACCAGTGTCCTCCCGAAGTCCCACATCAGCCCGCCGCCGCCGTGGGCCTCGTCCATGACCGCCGTGAAGGCGGTGACGAACCGGTCCACGTCGGCCTCGTCGATGATCAGCGGCGGGATCAGCTTGATGACCTCCAGATGGTCCCCGGAGACCTGGGTGAGGATGTGGTGCCGCTGGAGCAGCGGCACCACGACCATCTGGGCGAAGAGGCCCTTGCGGGCCGCCTGGAGCATCGTCCAGCGCCCGCGCAGCCCCAGCGAGGACGGCCGGCCGAACTCGATGCCGATCATCAGACCTCGGCCGCGGATCTCGTGAAGGAGTTCGTACCGGGGCACGAGCTCCTTCAGCCGGCCCGAGAGCAGGTCGCCGATCCGGCGGGCGTGCGCGACCGTCCCCTCGTTCTCCATGACCGACAGGACGGCGAGTCCCGCGGTCATGGCCTGGGCGTTCGCGCCGAAGCTCGCCGAGTGGACGAGCACCCGGTCCATCGACGAGTAGACCTTCTTGAAGATCCAGTCCTTGCCGAGGGTGGCGCCGACCGGCACGTACCCGCCGGAGAGCGCCTTGGCGACGCAGACCAGGTCCGGTTCGACCCCCTCCTCGTGCTGGTACGCGTAGAAGTCGCCGGTCCTGCCGAGGCCGGTCTGCACCTCGTCGGCGATCAGCAGCGCCCCGTGCCGGTGCAGCAGCTCCTGGGCGGCGCGCAGGAAGCCCGGCGGGGCCTCGTGGACCCCCTTGCCCTGGATGGGCTCGACGACGAAGGCGGCCACGTCGCCCCCGCGCAGCTCCCGCTCCAGGGCGTCGAGGTCGCCGAGCTCGATCGCCGTGTCGGGCAGCAGCGGGGCGAAGCCGTCCCGGAAGCCCTTCTCGCCGTTGACGGAGAGGGAGCCGGTGGTCAGGCCGTGGAACGCGTGGGAGCAGTAGAGGACCCTGGGCCGCCCGGTGGCGTACCGGGCGAACTTGAGGGCGGTCTCCACGGCCTCCGTGCCGCTGTTGCCGAAGAAGACCCGGTCGAGGTGCGGGCTGTGGGCGAGGAGCCGCTCGGCGAGGAGTCCGGGCAGGGGCTGGCAGTCGAAGCGGGTGAGGTCGGCGAGCTGGGCGTCCAGGACGTCGTGGAGGGCCTTGCGGACGACGGGGTGGTGCCGTCCGAGGCCCATCACGCCGAAGCCGGCGAGCATGTCGAGGTGGTCGACGCCGTCGGCGTCCCAGAAGTGGGCGCCCTCGGCCCGCTCGTACACCTTGTCGAAGCCGATGGTGTGGAGCATGCGCGGCAGCTGGTGGTTGAGGTACTTGGCGTGCAGCTCGTACCGCTCGCCGCCGCGCTCGGCGAGCAGCGCCCGCACGTCGAACCCGCCCTTCACGGGACGCCCGTCCTCACCCTTCATGCGAGGCTCGTCCTCACCCTTCACGAGGCACTCACCCGTTGTTCCCCGAGACGGTCTCCCTGATCGCGCGCAGGGATTCCTTGAGGGAGCCCATGGTGGCGAGGACGGCGGTGGGCTCGTAGCCGCAGTGCGCCATGCAGTTGGCGCAGCGGGGGTCCTTGCCGCGGCCGTACTTGTCCCAGTCGGTGTCCTCGATGAGTTCGCGGTACGTGGGCACGTATCCGTCGCTCATCAGATAGCAGGGGCGCTGCCAGCCGAAGAGCGAGTAGTTCGGAATGGCCCAGGCGGTGCACGGGAAGTCCGCCTTTCCTTCCAGGAAGTCCAGGAAGAGCGGCGAGTGGTTGAGCCGCCAGCGGCGCCGGTTTCCGCCCGCGAAGGCCTTCTTGAACAGTTCGCGGGTCTGTTCGACGCCGAGGAAGTGCTCCTGGTCGGGGGCCTTCTCGTACGCGTACGCGGGCGAGATCATCATCTCGTCGACCTGGAGGTCGTCGTTGAGGTAATTGAGCACCTCGATGATGGTCTGCGGGGTGTCGGTGTTGAAGAAGGTGGAATTGGTGGTGACGCGGAAGCCGCGTCGCTTGGCCTCCTTGATGGCCGCCACCGCCTCGTCGAACACGCCTTCCTTGGCGACGGATTCGTCGTGCCGCTCGCGCAGGCCGTCGATGTGCACGGCGAAGGCGAAGTACGGGGACGGGGTGAAGTCCGCCAGCTTCTTGCGGAGCAGCATGGCGTTGGTGCAGAGGAAGACGTACTTGCGCTTGGCGACCAGCTGGCGCACGATCTCGTCGATCTGAGGGTGCATCAACGGCTCGCCGCCGGCGATGGACACCATGGGGGCGCCGGACTCCAGGACCGCGCCGACCGCCTGGGCGACCGGCATGCGCTGCTTGAGGACACCCGCCGGGTGCTGGATCTTGCCGCAGCCCTCGCACTTGAGGTTGCAGGCGAAGAGCGGTTCGAGCTCGACGATCAGCGGGAACTTCTCCCGCTTGCGGAGCTTCTGTTCGAAGAGGTAGGTCCCGACCCGGATGGACTGACGGAGCGGCATGGCCATAACTCGTTCACCTCCTGGGGAGCAGCAAAGAACGGTGCCATTCGAAGAATGCGGGAAGGACGGCACGAAGGACACGGAAGGCCGATATTCCCCCGCGTACCGTGCCGATCCGCACCAGTTCATGTTCTGGAGCGTCCACGACCACCCGGACGGCCGCAACCGGGCGGGCATCGGGCCCCGTGCCGGCGCCCGAGAGGGCTCCCCGGGCCGTACGCAGGGTCGCCGCGGACTCCATGTCGACGGCGATGGCCCCGGTGGCCCGCAGGGCGGCCCGCTCGGGGCCGCGCACCACGTGGTCGGATCCGGTCAGCGGCCCGGTGTGGACGGCCCGCCCCGGCACCGCCTTGACCAGGGCCTTCACCAGGAGCTCGGTGCCGCTGCAGGGGGTCGTGCCGTCGGGTCCGCGGGTCTCGTCGGCGACGACCAGGTCCCCCGGGTGCATACCGGGGGCGAGCCCCGCGCAGAAGCCGGAGGCGATGACGGCGGCGTCCCGCCACCGCTCCTCGCCGAGCGTCCGGGCGACCGCCCGGCGGGCCCGGTCGGGTCCCATGCCCGTACGGAGCACGGTCACCGCCCCGGGGGCGCCGCCGCGGTCGCCGCTGCGCAGGGCGAGCTGCTCGATGCCGAGCGCGCAGGCGATGAGCAGCGGCGGCGGTGCGGCGGGGTCCGGCTCGCGGCCCATCAGCGCTCCTTGCCGGGCGAGGGTTCCCCGTACACGTAGCGTCCGAGCGCCGTGAGGGGGAAGACCTGCCGGTAGAGGTGGTAGTTGATGGAGAAGTCCCAGGGGAAGCCGGTGCCGGTGAAGTACGGCTCGTCCCAGGAGCCGTCCTCGCGCTGGGTCGCGGCGAGCCAGGCGACGCCCCGCCGCACCGGCTCGGAGTCGCGCTCGCCGGCCGCGAGGAGGGCGATCAGCGCCCAGCCCGTCTGGGAGGCGGTGGAGGTCCCACGCCCGATCCACCCCGGGTCGCTGTAGGAGCGGAGGTCCTCGCCCCAGCCGCCGTCCTCGTTCTGTACGGACCCGAGCCAGCCGACGGCCCGGCGGACGGCCGGATGGGAGACGGGCAGTCCCGCGGCGATCAGCGCGGGCAGCACCGAGCCCGTGCCGTACACGTGGTTGACGCCCCAGCGGCCGAACCAGGCGCCGTTCGGCTCCTGTTCGGCGAGGAGCCACTCGACTCCCCTGCGGGTACGGGGATCCTGGGCGAGGCCCTCGTACGCCAGCATCTCCACCACGTGGGCGGTGACGTCGGCGGAGGGCGGGTCGATCACCTCGCCGAAGTCGCAGAACGGCAGCTTGTTCGGGAAGGAACTGGTGTTGTCGGCGTCGAACGCGCCCCAGGCGCCGCCCCGCGACTGCATGCCGAGCGTCCAGCGGGTGCCGCGGGCGACGGCCGCCTCCACCCGTGCGGGCTCGGGGTGCCGGACCCTGCGCAGGGCGAGCACCACTTCCGCGGTGTCGTCGATGTCGGGATAGTTGTCGTTGTGGAACTCGAACGCCCAGCCTCCCGGCGGGAGTTCGGGCCGCCGTACCGCCCAGTCGCCGGTCCTGGTGATCTCCTCGTCGAGCATCCAGTCGACGGCCTTCACCAGGGCCGGGTGGTCCGGCGGGAGCCCCGCGTCGGCGAGCGCGATCGTGGCGAGGCAGGTGTCCCACACGGGCGACTGGCAGGCCTCGATCATCCGCGAGCCGTCCTCGCGCCACACGGCGAACCGGTCGAGCGACTCGAGACCGGCGCGCATGACGGGGTGCCCGAGGTCGTAGCCGAGGAGGTGGAGGGCGATGACGGAGTAGACGGCGGGGGGCTGGATGCCGCCCCAGCAGCCGTCGTTCTCCTGGCGTTCCACGATCCAGCGCGCGGCGACGTTCATGGCGGTCCTGCGCAGGGCGCGGGGCGCCACCCGGTGATAGGCGTGCAGCGCCTTGTCGAGCCGCTGGAAGATCCCGTCCCAGCCGGTCGCCGGGGCGAGGGGCCGGGGCGGGTTCGGCCGGGCCGGATCGGTGTGCAGCTCGTCGAGCGGGAAGGGCGCGGGGCGGACCGGGCGCTTCGCGGAGACGACAGTGAGCGGCACGATCGTCTGCCGGGCCCAGCAGCCGAAGTCGTAGATGTTGAGCGGGAACCACTTCGGCAGGAAGAGCAGTTCCGGGGGCAGTTCCGGCAGGTCCTCCCAACGCCACCAGCCGAAGAGGGCGAGCCAGATCCTGGTGAAGACCCGTGCGGCGGCGATGCCGCCCCTGGCGCGCACCCAGGCGGCGGCGCGTGCCATGTGCGGGGCCTCGGGCAGGTCTCCGGCGAGTCGCAGGGCCACGTATGCCTCGACGGTGGCGGAGACTTCGCCGGGCCCGCCGTAGAAGGTGGCCCAGGCGCCGTCCTCGCGCTGTTCGCGGCGGATGTGGAGGGCTGCGGCGCGGGTGGTGTCGGCGTCGAGGATGCCCAGGAACTGGCGGAGGAGGAGGTCCTCGGCGTCCATGGTGACGTTGGTCTCCAGGTCGCCCTTCCACCAGCCCTCGGGATCCTGTCGGGCGAGCAGGTGCTCGACGGCCCGTTCCGCGGCGCGCGCGGCGGTCCCGTCGAGGTCCGACGCGGTGGCACCACGTCGGGGCTCGTGCGTCGTGCTGGCCGCGGCTTCCCCGGGGCTCGCGGCCCCGGGGTTCCCGTCGGTCGTCGCTGTCATGGCTTCCCCTTTGGCAGTCGGTGTCTTCTGCTTCTGCGGGTCTGCCGTCGGCCGGCGCCGGAGGGCACCGGCCGGCGACCGCGAACTCATATCAGGGTGATGGTGATCATCTCTTCCGTACGACCACGAAGTCGGCGAGCGCGGTGAGCTGCGCCCGTACGCGGGCGGGCATGTCCACCTCGTCCAAGGCCGCGATCGCGACGGCGTGCTGGCGGCGGGCCTCCTGGGAGGTCCACTCGCGTCCTCCGGCCTCCTCGATGAGGGCCGCCCGGAAGGCGAACTCCTCCTCGGAGAAGCCGTCGAGGTCGTTGGACTTGGCGTCCGCGGCGAGCAGTTCGCCGAGTCGCTCGGAGGCGTCGCCGCCGGCGGCGAGGGCGGCGACGACCGGCAGGGACTTCTTGCGCTGGCGCAGGTCGCTCCAGGTCTGCTTGCCGGTGGCCTCCGGGTCGCCCCAGATGCCGAGCAGGTCGTCCACGGCCTGGAAGGCCAGGCCCAGGTGGTACCCGTACTCCTCCAGCTTGTCGGCGGTGCGGTCGTCGGCGCCGCCGAGCACGGCGCCGATGGAGACGGCGCAGGCGAGCAGGGCGCCCGTCTTGTTGCCCTCCATCTCCAGGCACTCCTCGACGGTGACCCGCTCGCGGTGCTCGTAGGAGATGTCCTGGGCCTGCCCGTCGATGAGCTTCCGGCTGGCGGTGGTGAGCCTGCGGGTCGCGCGGCCCGCCTCGACCGTGCCGAGTTCGAGGAGGATCTCGTTGGCGAGCGCGAACAGGGCGTCGCCGACGAGGATGGCCTGCGCGGGGCCGTGCACCTTCCACACGGTGTCGCGGTGGCGGCGCTGCTCGTCCCCGTCCATCAGGTCGTCGTGCAGCAGCGAGAAGTTGTGGACGAGTTCCACGGCGACGGCGCCGGGGATTCCGACCTCGGGCCCGGCGCCCGCGGCCTCGGCCGACAGCAGGGCGAGCGCGGGGCGGACGGCCTTGCCGCCGTCGCCGTCCGCGGGCCTGCCGTGGGCGTCGATCCAGCCGAAGTGGTAGGCGGCCACGGTGTTCATGGGCGGCGCGAGGCGGTCGACGGCCGCCCGCAGTACGGGGGTGGACAGGGTCCGCCCCCGCTCCAGCAGTGCGGACACGTCCGCGGTGTCGACGGCCGGATTACCCGGCGGCGCTGTCGGCACGGTCTCTCCTCTTGTTCCGGTACTCACACTCATACCGCCTCCTGCAGCGGATGGTCATGGCGGCGGCCGAGGGTGGAGAGCACGGCGCCCGCGGCGCTGAAACCGCTGCGGACGGCACCCTCCATGGTCGCGGGCCAGCCTGTGGCGGTCCAGGCCCCGGCCAGGTACAGCCCCGGGGCACGGGTGCGGGCGCCGGGGCGCAGCCGGCCGACGCCCGGGGTGGGGGCGAACGTCGCCGTCCGCTCCCTGGTGACGAAGAAGTCGCGGATCCCGGCGCCGCGGGCGGCGGGCAGCAGCCGCTCCAGCTCGGGAAGGTACTTCGCGCGCAGGGCGGCGACGGGTTCGTCGATCTCGTCCTGGGCGGCGGACTGGGAGACGGCGAGGTACTGTCCGCCGCCGGTGAGTCCGGAGGAGTCGGTGCGGTCGAAGACCCACTGCACCGGGGAGCCGAGGGTGGTGAAGAAGGGCCGCTTCAGGACCTTGCGGTCGTAGACGACGTGCAGGTTGAGGATGGGGGCGGTCGCGATGTCGAGGAGCCGGTCGGGGTCGTCGAGGGCGCCCTCGGGCAGCAGTCCGTGGGTCTCCTGCTGCGGTACGGCGAGGACGACGGCGTCCGCGGTGAGCGTCTCGCCGGGTACGTCGACGGTCCAACGTCCGTCGTCGGTACGGGAGATCCGGTCGGCCTTGGTGCGGAGCAGGGTGCGGACGCCGAGGGCGTCGAGCTCCTTCGCGGCCCGGGTGTCGTGGAGTTCACCGAGCGGGACGTGGGCCCAACCGATGTCGGCGGCACCGGGCTCGGACAGCAGACCGGTCTTGAAGACCATCGCGGCGAGGCCCATGGAGGCCTGCGGGGCGGGGGCGTTGAGGGTGGGGATGCCGACGAGGTCCCACAGGGCCTCGACGGCGCGCGGGGACTGCCCGTGGCGGCCGAGCCAGGTGGCGAAGTCGACGCCGTCGAGCGCCGGGTCGGCGGGGTCGAGCTTCTTCAGGGCGAGCGCGGCCCGGCCGACGGAGGCACGCTCGGCGAGCGAGAGGTGCGGGTACGTGGCGAGGCTGCGCGCGAGGTGCAGCGGGACGGGGAGGTTGTCGCGGCGGATCCGGCCGAGCCGGGGTCCGCGGGGGTGGCCGACGTCGAGGACGGGCACGTCGAGGCGGTCCTGGACGGGTGCGAGCCGGGCGGCGTCGATCCGGTCGAGGAACCAGCGGTAGGCGGTGCAGCAGCGCAGGTAGACGTGCTGGCCGTTGTCGACCGTGAGGTCGCCACGGCGGAAGGAGAAGGCGAGGCCGCCGAGCCGGGGCCTGCCTTCGAGGAGGGTGACGCCGACTCCGGCCTCGGCGAGCCGGAGCGCGGTGGTGATCCCGGCGAGCCCGCCGCCGACGACGACGGCGTGGGGCTGCCGGGCCTCTCGCTCGGTTCCTTCGTGGGTCACGCGGCCTCCGTTCGGGTCGTCGCGGGCAGGGACGCCGGGGCGGCGTCCGGGGTTGCCCGGCGGGCGGGGGCGTACGGAACGATCATGCACGCCTCCTGACCGTACGGCGGGCGATGTGGCGGGTGTCGAGGCCGGAGAGACCGCGCACCGCGACGTACGCCTTCTCGCGGCCCGGCAGCGAGACCCGGCCGCGCAGCACGGCCCCGGGGTCGCGTTCGATCCGGTCGAGGAGGCGGCGGTAGATGCCGGCCATGGCGGCGACGCAGGCGCCGCTGCGCCGGTCGAGCATGGGCAGCAGCCGGTAGCCCTCGGCGAACAGGGCGCGGGCGCGCCGCACTTCGAAGTGGACGAGGCCGTCGAAGTCGGCGCCGGCGGGCGGGGCCTCGCCGCCGAAGCCCTCGCCGCAGCCGAACTTGGCGAGGTCGTCGGCCGGCAGGTAGGTCCGCCCGTTCTCCGCGTCCTCGCGTACGTCCCTGAGGATGTTGGTGAGTTGGAGCGCGAGGCCCAGGGTGTCGGCGTACTCGGGGGCGCGGTCGGCGCCCTGGGCGCCGGGCGCGGTGCCGAAGACGCCGAGGGAGAGCCGGCCGATCGCCCCGGCGACGCAGCGGCAGTAGACCTTGAGGTCGTCCCAGGTCTCGAAGGTGGCGCCGTGGACGTCCATGAGGACGCCGTCGATGAGTTCGTCGAGGCCGTCGAGCGGGATCGGGAAGCGGCGGGCCGAGTCGGCGAGGGCGACGGCGACGGGGTCGGTGTCGTCCTCCTCGACCTCTCCGGCGCGGATCCGGTCGAGCAGGGCGCGGGTGGCCTCCAGGCGCTCCCGCTTGACCTCGGGCGCGAGCGTGCCGTCGCCGATGTCGTCGACGCGCCGGGAGAAGGCGTACAGGGCGGACATCGCCTGGCGCTTCTCGGCCGGGAGCAGCCGGATCCCGTAGGCGAAGTTGCGCGCCTGCTGTCCGGTGACCGCCTCGCAGTAGCTGTAGGCGGCCTGTACCGGTGCGGACGACTGGGGGTGTCCCTCCACGGTCGCGCTCACCCCTCTCTCCGCGCGCGGAGCAGAACCGCTCCCGCCTGGCGCATCAGGTTCGGCTTGGTGGACTTCGGTGGGCCGGTCAGTACGTCGAATCCGGCGTCGGTGATCGCGTCGAGCGCCGCGAGTCCTCCGGCGGTGAATCCCGCGAGGAGGAGGCGGAGCCGGCCGTGGACGCTGCCGACGAGCGGGCTGCCCGCGTGCAGCAGTGCGCGGGCCCGCTCGGCCTCGAAGGCGATCAGGGCGCGGACGGAGGCGCCGGCGGTGGGCTCGGCCAGGTCGGCCTCGGTGACGTGGAACCGCTTCAGGTCCTCGGCGGGCAGGTAGATCCGGTCGCGTCCGAGGTCCTCGGCGACGTCCTGGAGGTGCTCGACGATCTGCAGGGCGGTGCAGATCTCGTCGGAGCGCCTGATCCGCTCGGGGGTGTCGGTGCCGGTGATCGCGAGGACGAGCCGGCCGACGGGATTGGCGGAGAGTTCGCAGTACGCGAGGAGGTCGTCGTACGTCTCGTAGCGGCCGACCCGCTGGTCCTGGCGGTTGGCGGCGATGAGGCCGAGGAAGGGCTCGGGGGTGAGCCCGCACCGTCGGACGGTCGGCTGGAGGTCCCGCAGCAGGGGGTGGCGCGGGCTGCCGTCGAAGACGCGGCGCAGGTCGGCCTCGAAGGCGTCGAGGAAGGCGAGCCGGTCCTCGGCGGTCTCGGGGTCGAGGCCGAGGTGGATGGCGTCGGCGCCGCCGGGGGCGAGGTCGCCGTCGCCGATGTCGTCGACGAGGCGGGCGAAACCGTAGACGGCCATCAGGTCGTCGCGCCAGGCCCGGGGCAGGAAGAAGGGGGCCACGGGGAAGTTCTCGTCCGCGGCCTTGCCGAGTGTGGCGTGCGAGGAGGCGTCGGGGCGCGCCTGCCTGGTGTCCGTCACAGGTCACTGCCCGCCGGAGGGACGGCGACACCCTCATGGAGCTGGAGATTCTGCGTCATGGCCGTCACGTCTCCCGTTCTACACTGCCGATCCAATCCATCCTATTTCGGACACGCCGCCGACCCCCGCCCATAGGGCTGCCGCCCGGGGGCTCATTGGCCGTGGGGTATCGCCCTACTTGCCGCGAAACAGACCGCTCCAGCTTACGTTGTACGACGTCCGTCGGCGTTCCGGGGTGCCGGGCGGCGGCAACCTCACCCGTACGGGTCATCAACCCGGCGGTGAGACAAGGGAGTTCGACTTGCAGGGAGACTCAGAGGGCGCGCGCGCCCGAGACCACCATGGCGAGGGTCGTCTCGACGACGGCGTTCCTGCGCTGCGCGGGAAGGCGGCGAAGGGGCCCGTCGACCAGCAGGAGTGACAGTCCGTGCACGGCCGACCACGCGGCGGCGCCGGTGGCGGGGCGGGTGCCGGGCCGGGCGGCGCCGGACCGGGCGAGCGTCTCAAGCGCCTCCCTCAGCAGGGTGAAGGCGCGGATCTCGGGCTCGGCCTGCGGCCGCTCCTGCGCCGGTTCGTCCGGGGCGGCGGGGCGGGGGACGCAGAACGCGGCCCGGTAGAGGCCGGGCTGCTCGACGGCGAAGCCGACGTACCCCCGGCAGAGGGCGGCGACCCGGCGCTCGGCCGCCAGGGCGGGGTCGTCGGCGCCCGGCTCGCGGGCGGCGGCCCGCTCCATGGAGTCGGCGAGTTCGCGCCGGGCGTGGGTCCTGACGGTGAGCAGCAGTTCACCGCGTCCGTCGAAGTGCCGGTAGGCGGCGGTGGGCGAGACGCCGACCCGGCGGGCCGCCTCGCGCAGGACGACCCGCTCGGGGCCGCCCTCGGTGGCGAGGGCGACGGCCGCGCAGATCAGCGCGTTGCGCAGATCGCCGTGATGATAGGTGTTTCCCCCCGAGATCGCTGCCATGGGCTCATCCTGCCCGATGTTGACCGCATGAACATTCCAGGTGGCGGAGCGACGCGCGAAAAACGGAAGAGCCCCTACCGGATGATTCCGGCAGGGGCTCCTCGCGGGACCGAACGACAGACCCTATCGAGCGGTCTCGCGCTCGTACGCCTTGAGCACCTCGTCCGTGGGGCCGTCCATCAGGAGCTGCCCCTTCTCCAGCCAGAGCACCCGGTCGCAGGTGTCCCGGATGGACTTGTTGCTGTGGCTCACCAGGAAGACCGTTCCGGCCTCCTTGCGGAGCTCGCGGATGCGCTCCTCGGAGCGGATCTGGAACTTGCGGTCGCCGGTCGCGAGCGCCTCGTCGATGAGGAGGACGTCGTGGTTCTTGGCGGCCGCGATGGCGAAACGGAGCCGGGCGCCCATACCGGAGGAGTACGTGCGCATGGGCAGGCTGATGAAGTCGCCCTTCTCGTTGATGCCCGAGAAGTCGACGATCCCCTCGTAGCGCGAGCGGACCTCCTCGCGGCTCATGCCCATGGCGAGACCGCCCAGGATCACGTTGCGCTCACCGGTGAGGTCGTTCATGAGCGCCGCGTTGACGCCCAGGAGCGAGGGCTGCCCGTCGGTGTAGACCTTGCCGCTCTCGGTGGGGAGCAGACCGGCGACGGCGCGGAGCAGGGTGGACTTGCCGGAGCCGTTGGAGCCGATGAGCCCGATGGCCTCGCCCCGGTAGGCGGTGAAGGTGACGCCGCGGACCGCGTGGACCTTGCGGACGCCCCGGGTGACCTCGGCCTTTCCGCGGCCGACGATCCGGCTGAGCGCCGCCGTGGCGCTGCCCTTGCCGCCGCCGCCGGCGTTGACCCGGTAGACGATGTGGACGTCGTCGCAGATGACGGTGGGAACGTCGGACCGGTCGGTGTTCGTGTTCGTATCAGCCACGGCCGTACCTCTCCTCGGCCTTCCAGAAGTAGACGAAGCCGCCGATGCCGAAGGCCAGCGCCCAGCCGAGCGCGGTCATCCAGACGTGCGCCGGCAGGTTCTCCGCGCCGTAGCCCTCGATGAGGGAGAAGCGGATCAGGTCCATGTAGACGGCCGCCGGGTTGTACATGAGGACGTCGGCGATCCAGGCCGGCTTGTCGGCGAGCATCACCGGGATCGAGAACATCACGCCGGAGGCGTACATCCAGGTGCGCATGACGAACGGCATCAGCTGGGCGAGGTCGGGCGTCTTGGAGCCCATCCTCGCCACGATCATGGCGAGTCCGACGTTGAAGACGAACTGCAGGAACAGCGCCGGGATCAGCAGCAGCCAGCGGAGCGAGGGGTAGCTGCCGAAGGCGATGGCGACCGCCACGAGCACGATCATCGAGAACATCAGCTGCTGGAGCTGCTGCAGGGAGAACGAGATGGGCAGCGTGGCGCGGGGGAAGTGCAGGGCCCGGACGAGGCCCAGGTTGCCCGAGATCGCCCGGACGCCGGCCATGACCGAGCTCTGGGTGAAGGTGAACACGAAGATGCCGGTGACCAGGAAGGGGATGTAGACGCCCTTGGTCATGCCGCGGCCGGCGTCCAGGATGAGCCCGAAGATCAGGTAGTAGACGAGGGCGTTCAGGAGCGGGGTCGCCACCTGCCACACCTGGCCCAGCTTCGCCTGGCTGTACTGGGCGGTCAGCTTCGCAGAGGAGAAGGCCAGGATGAAGTGGCGGCGGCTCCACAGCTCACGGACGTACTCGACGAGGCCGGGCCTGGCGCCGCTGACCGAGAGGCCGTACTTCGCGGCCAGCGCGGCCGGCGTCAGGCCCTCGTCGACGGACGGGGGCGCGCTCGTCGCGACCGCCCCGCCCTGCTGTGTGTCACTCACAAGTCGAAACTTTCGTGTTCAAGATGCGCGGCACGTCGGTACCACGATGTCAGACGACCGGGGGGCGACCCAGCCGGGTCAGCCGCCACACCGTACGCCACCTCATGGGGCGGCGCGGTCCGCAGGGGGTCGTCCAGCCCTCGCGGAATCCGCCGAACCACGCCTTCAGCGCGGGGAGCGAGGGCCGCCGGACCAGGGTGAGCAGAAGCCAGACGCCGAGATAGACCGGCACCAGGGGCGCGGGCAGATTGCGACGTGCCAGCCACACTCGGTTGCGGGCCACGTTGAAGTGGTACGAGGCGTGCCGGGACGGGGCTGTGGTGGGGTGCAACAGCACCATGTCGGAACGGTAGTCGATCATCCAGTCGGCGTCGAGCGCGCGCCAGGCGAGGTCGGTCTCCTCGTGCGCGTAGAAGAACTCGCCCGGCAGGGCGCCCACTTCGGCGAATACCTTGGTGCGCACCGCGTTGGCACCGCCGAGGAAGGTGGTCACCCGGGAGGAGCGCATCGGATCGGAGGCGCGCAGCCTCGGCACGTGCCGGCGCTGGGTGATCCCGGTCTCCGGGTCGGCGATCCGGAAGGTGATGATGCCGAGCCGCGGGTCCGCGGTGAAGGCCTGACGGACCAGTTCGGCGGTGTCCGCGTGGGCGAGCAGTCCGTCGTCGTCGAGGAAGAGCAGGACGTCCACGTCGGTGCCGCCGGGGCCGAAGGCCTCGATGCCGACGTTCCGGCCGGCGGGGATGCCGACGTTCTCCGGGAGGTCCACGGTCCGCACCCAGGCGGGCACCCCGGTGACCGGGGTGCCCTGTCCGACGACGACGACCTCGACGGGGTCGCCCTCCTGCTTGGCGACCGAGTCGATCAGCGCGCGCAGGTCGTCGGGGCGGTTGCCCATCGTGATGACGACGGCTCCCACCTTGAGCGGCGCACTCACGGCCGGCCTCACTTCAGCCTGCTGGAGACCATGATCGACACCAGGTGCAGCACGGTCTGGAGCAGCGCGATGCCGGCGAGGACCGCGACACCGACCCGGGTGTAGAACAGGTCGCCGCGGACCTGGTCGACGATCGCCAGGACCACGATGAGCAGCGAGGCCTCGATGCCGAGGACGAGCCGGTGGAACTTGAGCGCCGCGGCGGCCCTGCGGGCCAGCGCCATGCCGGAGGAGCGCGGCTCGGACGCCGCCTCCTTGACCGGCGGCAGTCCGCCCTGGTGGCGGGCGACGCCGACGAGGTCGGTCTCGGCCTTGATCAGGATGGCGCCGAGCGCGGCGAGCGTGCCGAGGAAGGCCCACAGCCAGTCGATCCGGCCCGTGCCCCACAGATCGGCGGCGCGCAGGCCGAAGCCGACGAGGACGGCCGCGTCGCAGAGGTAGGCGCCGACCCGGTCCAGGTACACGCCGCCCAGCGAGAACTGCTTCTTCCAGCGGGCCACCTCGCCGTCGACGCAGTCGAGCAGCAGGTAGAGCTGGACCATGAGAGCGCCGAGCAGCGCCCCCGGGATCCCGGGCACCAGCAGGGCCGGTGCCGCGAGGACGCCCGCGATGGTCATGACGTACGTGAGCTGGTTCGGCGTGATCCTGGTGCCGACGAGCTGCCGGGTGATCCTGAGGGAGATCTCCCGCATGTACAGGCGGCCGCCCCAGTGCTCTCCGCTGCGCCGGTCCTTGACGCCCGGGGGGTGGACGACCGGGCGGAGCTCAGCTACGGATGGCTTTGGCATAGTCGGCGTACGCGTCCCTGATCTCGTCGTCGGACAGGTCGAGGTGTTCGAGGATGGTGAAGCGGCCCGGCCGGGTCTGCGGGGCGAAGGACACCGCCTGGACGAACTCGTCCACGGTGAAGCCCATCTCCTCCGGCCGGACGGGCAGTCCGTGCCGACGCAGCGTCTCGACCATCTGCGCGGACCCGTCGTGGGCGCCGCGCAGGTGCATCGCGAAGGCCGCGCCGACGCCGCACTGCTCGCCGTGGCTGGCGGCGCGGGCCGGGAAGAGCAGGTCGAAGGCGTGGCTGATCTCGTGGCAGGCGCCCGAGGAGGGGCGGCTGTCGCCGCTGATCGACATGGCGATCCCGGACATCACCAGACCCTCGGAGAGGGTGACGAGGAAGTCGTCGTCACCGACGCCGCCGGGGTGGCGGAGCACGGCCTCGCCGGCGCTGCGGGCCATGGCGGCCGCGAGGCCGTCGACGGGCTCGCCCGTCACCTGGTGGGAGAGCTCCCAGTCGGCGATGGCGGAGAGGTTGGAGATCGCGTCGCCGATGCCGGAGCGGACGAAGCGGACCGGCGCCTCCCTGATCACGTCCAGGTCGATGACCAGGGCGATCGGGGTGGGGACACCGTAGGAGCCCCGGCCGTTGTCGTTGTCCAGGGTGGAGATCGGCGAGCAGATGCCGTCGTGCGACAGGTTGGTGGCGATGGCCACCAACGGCAGTCCGACCCGGGCCGCCGCGTACTTGGTCACGTCGATGATCTTGCCGCCGCCGAGGGCGACCACGGCGTCGTACCGCTTGCCGCGCATGGCGTCGGCGAGCTTCACGGCCTCGTCGATGGTGCCGCCCGCGACCGGGTACCAGTCGGCACCCGGCAGCTCGGGGGCGAAGTGGTCACGCAGCTTGAGGCCCGAGCCGCCGCTGATGGCGACGGCGATCTTGCCGTTGCTGGAGATCCGCTGGTCCGCGAGGAGCGCGGACAGGTCGTCCAGCGCTCCCCTGCGGATGTCGACGACGACCGGCGAGGGGATCAGCCGGGTCAGTACTGGCACGCGATCTCACGGCCCTTCGCGAGGTCGTCGTGGTTGTCGATCTCGACCCACTTGACGTCGCCGATGGGGGCCACGTCGATCGTGAAGCCGTCGTCGACGAGCTTCTGGTAGCCGTCCTCGTAGTACAGGTCGGGGTCGCGCTCGAAGGTGGCCTTGAGGGCGTCGGCGAGGGCCTCGGCGGCCTCGGGCTCGATCAGCGTGACGCCGATGTACTCGCCGGTGGCGGTGGCCGGGTCCATGAGCTTGGTGATGCGCTGGACGCCCTTGTCCTCGGCGGTGATGACCTTCATCTCCTCGTCGGCGAGGTTCTTCACCGTGTCGAGGGCGAGGATGATCTTCTGGCCCTTGCCGCGGGCGGCGAGCAGGGTCTTCTCGACGGAGACCGGGTGGACGGTGTCGCCGTTGGCGAGGATCACACCGCGCTTGAGGACCTCACGGGCGCACCACAGGGAGTAGGCGTTGTTCCACTCCTCGGCCTTGTCGTTGTCGACGAGGGTGATGGTGAGGCCGTACTTCGCCTCCAGGGCCTCCTTGCGGGCGTAGACGGCCTCCTTGCGGTAGCCGACGACGATCGCGACCTCGGTGAGGCCGATCTCGGCGAAGTTCTTCAGCGTCCCGTCGAGGATCGTGGTCTCGCCGTCCACCGGCACGAGGGCCTTCGGAAGGGTGTCGGTGTAGGGGCGCAGACGGCGTCCGGCACCGGCTGCCAGTACGAGACCGATCATGCTGTTTCTCCTTCGTCGTGAACGGCGGGTGCTCCGGAGGAGACCCAGAAGCGGATGGACTCCACGAGCACCACCAGCGCGACGGCGACCGCCAGCGCGGTCAGTGCCAGGGTGAAGTCGTCACCGCGGTCCGCCAGCAGGGCGGCGAGGACGGTCACCAGGAGCGTGCGCCCCTCGTGTCCGCCGGTGACGCGCACCAGCCACGCGGGCGGCGCGCCGGTGCCGCCGCGGATGCGGTACACCGTGTCGTAGTGATGGTAGGCGACCGCCGCCACCAGCCCGAATGCGGCGGGGAGGGCCTGGTCGGCCTCGGAACGCGCGGCGAGGACGAGGACCGTGCCGTACTCGGCGGCGCGGAACAGCGGCGGCAGCAGCCAGTCGAGGGCGCCCTTGAGGGGCTGGGAGACGGCGAGTCCCGAGAGCAGCGCGTAGACGATGGCGGCGCCGACCACGGTCCAGGGATCACCCTGGACGAGGGACGAGCCGAGCACCGCTACCGCGGCGAGGGCCGCGAGCAGCGGCCCGCTCACGTACTGGCGGTTGCCACGGGACCGGAGCCATGCGACGGTCTCGGCGAGCGGGCCGGAGTCCGCGAGGTCCGCCAGGGCCTGGGCGGCCCGGTCGGTGCGCTTCGCCTTGCGGGTCAGGGAGCGCAGGACGCGGCCCGCCGTGGTGTAGCAGGCGCCGAAGGCGCAGCCGATGATCAGCGCCCAGAAGACGATCCGGGGGGTGGTGACGGCGGTGAGGACGGCGATCATCGCCCAGCGCTCGCCGATCGGCAGGATGATCATGCGGCGGGCCCAGACGGTCCAGCCGAGGCTGTCGAGCCGGTCGGAGAGGGCAGCGGTGGGGCTGGTGTTGGCCGTGGCGTCGTGGTTCGCCTCGTTGAACGAGAAGTCCACGACGTGCCGGCAGGTCATGAGGACCATCGCGCCGAGCGCCAGGGCCCAGACGTCGTCGCCGTTGCGGGCGGCGCCGAGGGCGAGGCCCGCGTAGAAGGCGTACTCCTTGGCGCGGTCGAAGGTGGCGTCGAGCCAGGCGCCCATCGTCGAGTACTTGAGCGCGTACCGGGCGAGCTGCCCGTCGGTGCAGTCCAGGACGAAGGAGACGAGGAGGAGGACGCCGGCGGCGATGTAGCCGCCGCGCTCGCCGGTCGCCGCGCAGCCGGCCGCGATCAGGGCGGTGAGCAGCGAGGCGGTGGTGACCTGGTTGGGGGTCAGTCCGCGGCGCGCGCACCAGCGGGCGATGTAGCGCGAGTACGGGCTGATGAAGAAGGTGGTGAAGAAGCCGTCGTGGGCCTTGACGGCCGAGCGCAGGCGTACGGCCTCGTCGTCGACGGCGTCGACGGCGGCGCGCGCCCGGTGGCGGGCCTCGGCGTCGGTGGGCACGGCGGCGACGAGCGTGCCGAGCTGGGGCCGGTGCACGGCGACGCCGTCGGCGTCGAGGGCGTCGGCGACGGTGCCGGTGAGGTCGTCGGTGCCGTCGGCGAGGCCCTCGGCACGCGCAGCGGTCAGGGCGCGGACGAGCGCGGGGCGGGCCCCGCTCTGCGCGGTGAGCGCGCCGGGTGCGGCGGCCGCGGGGAACCGGGGGTCGGTGAGGGTGAGGCGCAGTGCGTGCAGGTGACCGACGAACCGGGGGTCGACGAGCGCGACGCGCTCCCCCGCCGGGACGGTGGCAAGGAGGGCTCCGGCCTCATCGGCGTCCGAGGCGGTCCGGACGTCGAAACCGAGCGACCGCAGATCTCCGTCGAGCGAGGATCCGGGTGCCGGCGGGCCGGTGAGGATGGCGGTCGACAGGCGAACTCACTCCTTGGAGCTGACGGAGGGGCCGGCGGGGCCCATGGCGGCCCCGGGCGCGGCGGTGCGGCCCGGCACGGGGCGGCGACACGTCGGCTGAGGCTATCGGATGAACGGAAGTGCGAGTTCACCGAGGCTTCGCGGGCAGGACTCCCCCGGGCCCACCCATGTCCTCATGGGTGCGCCTCGTCCTGACGGTGATCATCATGGGTGATCGTCGGCCCGCCCCACAAACCCCGGCTGCCGCCCGCCTCCCGGGCCCGCGCGACCGACTTCTGGCCATGGCCGGTCCTGATGTAATCACCGCAGGTCAGAGCATATGACAACGGTGTTCAGTACCGTGTTGCGCATACCCCCCACCCGTAGTTCACTTGCCCCGTCGGAGACCACCGAGCGGACGCGGACGACTCGATCTGGAGGCCATTCCATGGGGGCTGGACACGACCACGGGCACAGTCACGGCGGCCCGCCGCCGACGGGCACCGCCGGGGCCGCGTACAAGAACCGGTTGCGGATCGCGCTCGGCATCACGCTCTCCGTGATGGTGATCGAGATCATCGGCGGCCTGCTCGCCGACTCGCTCGCCCTGATCGCCGACGCCGCGCACATGGCGACCGACGCGGTCGGCCTCGCGATGGCGCTGCTCGCGATCCACTTCGCCAACCGGCCGCCCTCCGGGAACCGCACCTTCGGGTTCGCGCGGGCCGAGATCCTGGCCGCGCTCGCCAACTGTCTGCTGCTGCTCGGCGTCGGCGGCTACGTGCTGTACGAGGCGATCCAGCGGTTCATGGAGCCCGCCGAGACCAAGGGCGGTCTGACGATCACGTTCGCGGTGATCGGCCTCGTCGCCAACGTGATCTCGCTCTCGCTGCTCATGCGCGGTCAGAAGGACAGCCTCAACGTGCGCGGGGCGTATCTGGAGGTCCTCGCGGACGCCCTGGGATCGGTCACCGTGATCATCGCCGCCGGCGTCATCCTGACCACGGGCTGGCAGTACGCCGACCCGATCGCCTCGATCGTGATCGGCCTGATGATCGTCCCCCGTACGGTCAAGCTGCTGCGCGAGACCCTGGACGTGCTCCTGGAGGCGGCCCCCAAGGGCGTCGACATGGCGGAGGTGCGGGCGCACATCCTGGCCCTGCCGGGGGTCGAGGACGTGCACGACCTGCACGCCTGGACGATCACCTCGGGGATGCCGGTGCTCTCGGCCCACGTGGTCGTGGACCAGGGCGCGCTGGACTCCGTCGGCCACGAGAAGATGCTGCACGCCCTCCAGGGATGCCTGGGCTCGCACTTCGACGTGGAGCACTGCACCTTCCAGCTGGAGCCCGCCGGGCACGCGGAGCACGAGGCGAAACTCTGCCTCTGACCACCGGGAGACTGTTAACCTCTTCGTACGCACGTGTGGAGAGAGGAGCTGAGGTTGATGACCGTCGCGATGGAGGCTGCCCGCAGCGGCAGCGCCCGGTCGTCCCTCAGCCTCCGGGTCTCCGGCTGACCTGATCCCGGTCTTCCCACCGGTCCTTCACGTCGTCGGCCGGAACCCACTCACAAAGGGTTTCCCACGTTGTCCGACAACGCCTTGCACGACTCCTTCTTCGCCCTGCACCACGGTCTTCCGCGGCAGGGCCCCGGCTCCGACACCACCACCCGACGGCTCCTCGCCCTCGCGGGGAAGTTGCCGGAGCGTCCGCGCGTCCTCGACCTGGGCTGCGGTCCCGGCCGTTCCGCGCTGCTCCTCGCCGCCGAGGCGGGGGCGGAGGTGACCGCGGTCGACACCCACGAGCCGTTCCTCGCGGAACTGCGGCGGTCCGCAGCCGACCGCGGGCTCGACGGGTCGATCCACACCCTCCGCGCCGACATGGGCGCACTGCCGTTCCCGGACGGCTCGTTCGACCTGGTCTGGGCCGAGAGCTCGGTCTTCGTCCTCGGCTTCGACCGGGCGCTGGCCGAATGGCGCAGGCTCCTCGCGCCCGGCGGCACGCTCGTGCTGACCGAGTGCGTCTGGACCACCGAGGAGCCGGGCCCGGTGGCCCGCGCCTTCTGGGAGGAGCACTACACGCTGCGTACCGTCGCCGGGAACGCGGCGGCGGCGGTCGCGGCCGGCTACCACGTCCTGGGTACCGTCCCGCAGCCGGAGAGCGACTGGGACGAGTACTACGGTCCGCTCGCCGCCCACGCCGACGCGGCCGACACCACCGTGCCCGGCATGGCAGAGGCGGTGGCGGGCGCGCGCACCGAGATCGCGCTCCGGCGCGAGCACGGCTCCGACTACGGATACGCCGGTTTCGCGCTGCGTCCGGCCGATCCGCGCTGGCACACCCGTACGGAGAATCCCGGGGACGCCGGGGCGATCCGGCGGGTCGTGTCGACGGCCTTCGGTTCGGAGGCCGGGGCCTCCGGGAGCGAGGCGGATCTGGTCGACGCTCTCCGGCTCGACCCCGACGCCTGGCTGCCCGGCCTCTCGTACGTGGCCGAGGCCCCGGACGGCACGATCGCCGCGCACGCGCTGATCACCCGCTGCCGGGTGGGCGACGCCCCCGCCGCGGCGCTCGCCCCGGTGTCGGTCGCTCCCGCGTACCAGCGGACGGGGGCCGGGCAGGCCGTCGTCCGGGCGGTGCTCGACGCGGCCCGGCTGCGGGGTGAGCCGCTCGTCCTCGTCCTGGGCCATCCGGAGTACTACCCGAGGTTCGGGTTCGTACGTGCGTCCGCGTACGGAATCAAGCCAGGTTTCGAGGTCCCGGACGAGGCGATGATGGCGCTCGTCCTCGACGACTCCGTCCCCGTCCCGCCGGGCACGCTCGTCTATCCGGCGGCTTTCGGGGTCTAGGGTCCCTCGCGTCGTCCTCCGCTCCCGCCGCACCGGAGTACTCCGGTGCGGCGGGAGCGGCCACGTCCTGCCGCCGAAGTACGGACAAGCCGGTTTCGTGCGGCAGACTGAGGTGGCCCCACCGGGCCGAGGACCGATGCGAAGGATGGGTATGCCGACCACACCAGCCACCGCGGCTCAGATCTCGCCGGAGATCATGTCGAACGGTGTCCAGCCGTCCGGAACCGCGGCGCCGATCATGCTCGAACTGGTCGACGAGGACGGGACGACGATCGGGACGGCCGAGAAGCTCGCCGCCCACCAGGCGCCCGGCCTGCTCCACCGCGCCTTCTCCGTCTTCCTCTTCGACGAGTCGGGCCGCCTGTTGCTCCAGCGCCGGGCGCTCGGCAAGTACCACTCCCCCGGCGTCTGGTCGAACACCTGCTGCGGCCACCCCTACCCGGACGAGGCGCCGTTCGCGGCGGCGGCCCGGCGGACCTTCGAGGAGCTGGGCGTCTCCCCCACGCTGCTCGCCGAGGCGGGCACCGTCCGCTACAACCACCCGGACCCGGCCTCGGGCCTGGTGGAGCAGGAGTTCAACCACCTCTTCGTCGGCCTCGTGCAGGGCGCACCGCGCCCCGACCCGGAGGAGATCGAGGACACCGCCTTCGTGACCGCCGACGAGCTGGCCGAGCGGCACGCCGCCGCGCCGTTCTCCGCCTGGTTCATGACGGTGCTCGACGCGGCGCGTCCGGCGATCAGGGAGCTGACGGGTCCGTCCGGGGGCTGGTGATCGCCGGCAGCTGAGGCGCGCCCCCCGGCCCCGGTGCCATCGGGGCCAGGGGCAGCGCCGCCCAGATGATCTTGCCGCCGCTCGCGGTGTGCTCGACGTCGCAGGCGCCGCCTGCCTCCTGGGCGATCTCGCGGACCAGGAGCAGTCCGCGGCCGCCCGTCTGCCCGTAGTCCGCCTCGAGGGCCTTGGGGCGGTACGGATGATTGTCCTCGACGGACACCCGGATCCACTCGGGGCCGATGGCCACCTCCACCGCTATCTCCGGGGACAGCAGCGCCGCGTGCCGCACGGCGTTGGTGACCAGCTCGGAGACGATCAGCAGCAGGCCGTCCATGATCTCCTCATGGACGGGGACGCCCTGGCGGACCAGCAGGTCGCGTACGGCGTGCCGGGCCTGCGGGACGGAGACGTCGACCGCGGCAGCGGTGAAGCGCCAGACTCCTTCGTAGGACGGTTGCCGGGCGGGGCCACCTCCGTGGGTGTCCACGGTACGGTTCCCACCCTCGTGCTCGATTCTCGCCACGGATCGAGTCTTGGCAATGCGCGGGGGTGGACCGGCCTACTGACCAGAAGTCGACACGTATCGGCCGCTTTCTGATCGGTTGATTATGCCCACGTCAGTTGTTCGACCGATCCGGCGCGTTTTCTGACGACTCCGGGGGCGTCCCGGAACCGGGCTCCGGGGTCACCATGCTGACGATCCGTCGTCCGCCCACCCCGATCGCGATCAGGCCCAGGCCGTCGAAGAGCAGCGCGAGCGAGAAGAAGACCCCGAGCACGTACCGGCTGCTGTCCGGCCAGTCGAAGAGGACGAGCAGACCGAGCAGCAGGCCGAAGGCCCCCTGCAGGAGGGTCCAGCCGAACTGCGGCCCCCGCACCACCACACTGCCGACGAGCCGGAAGAGACCGCCGGTCAGGAAGAGCAGGGCGGCGAACATCGTCAGCGCCTCCGCCGAACCCTCCGGGTGGCGGATCACCACGACGCCCGCCGCGATGTTCAGGGCCGCCACCACCACCGCCAGCCAGAAGTAGCTGGTCCCCCGCGACTGGATCGCCTGGAGCAGGCCCACCACACCGCCGATCAGCAGCAGCCAGCCGAAGAGAAGCATCGAGGTCAGGGTGGCGAGGCCCGTGTAGACCAGACCGACGACACCGCCGATCACGAGCAGGATGCCGAGCGCGGCCAGCCAGCCGAAGCTGCGGTTGAGCCGTTTCCCCTCGCGTGCCATGTCCCGGAGCGGGTCCGGGTCCTCGTGCGTCTCGCCGGTGTCCCTGGCCATGCGGTGCCTCCTCGGGGCGGCCCCCTCCTGATCGTACGGTCGGGCACCGCGGATAGCATCCGGCCCATGGAGCCCCAGCTGAAGGACGGCGTCACGGACGGGATCGCCACCGTCGTCATCGCCAACCCGGCCAAGCGCAACGCGATGAGCGCCGGCATGTGGCGCGACCTGCCCGGCGTACTGGACCGGCTCGCCGCCGACCCCGCGGTGCGCGTCCTGGTCCTGACGGGCGAGGGCGACACCTTCTGCGCCGGCGCGGACATCTCGGCCCTGCGGGAGCCAGGGGACGAGCAGCAGGCGCTCGCGGTACGGGCCGAGGAGGCCCTCGCCGCCTTCCCCAAGCCGACCCTGGCGGCCGTCCGGGGCTTCTGCGTCGGAGGCGGCAGCCAGCTCGCCGCCGCCTGCGATCTGCGGTTCGCCGAGGAGGGCGCCCGCTTCGGGATCACCCCGTCGAAGCTCGGCATCGTCTACCCGTCCTCCTCGACCCGCAGGCTCACCGCCCTCGTGGGGCCCTCGGCCGCCAAGTACCTGCTGTTCTCGGGCGAATTGATCGACGCGGAGCGGGCACTGCGGACCGGGCTCGTGGACGAGCTGCACCCGGTGGGCGCGCTGGACGCACGGGTGGCCGAGTTCGCCCGGGTGCTGGCCTCGCGCTCCCTGCTCACCCAGGCCGCGGCCAAGGAGTTCGCCGACGGGCGCCTGGACCGGGACGCCCACTGGGCCGATCAGGCGCGCGGCAGCGGCGACACCGCGGAGGGGGTCGCCGCCTTCCTGGAACGCCGCGCGCCCCGCTTCACGTACGGGCTCTGAGCGTCAGTCCTCCCGGACGAGCGACTCGGTGGGCCGTCCACGCCACCGGGCGACGATCTCGGCCGGGGCCTTCTCCGGCGAGCCCGCGTCGTACGGGGGCTGCGGGTCGTACTCGGTGAGCAGCTGGATCGTCTGGGCGGTCTCGTCGCCGGCGATCCGGCCGAGCAGGTGCAGCGCCATGTCGATGCCGGAGGAGACCCCGGCCGCCGTGACGTACTTGCCGTCGAAGACGACCCGCTCGCCGGTGGGCTCGACCCCCAGCGCCCTGAGCTCCTCGTAGGCGAGCCAGTGGGTGGTGGCGCGACGGCCGTCGAGGACTCCGGCGGCGGCCAGGAGCAGGGAACCCGTGCAGACCGAGGTGGTCCAGGTGCTGGTCTCGTCGGCGGTGCGCAGCCAGGCCTGGATCTCCGGGTCGTTCATGGCCTGCCGGGAGTCGGGCCCGCCGGGCACCAGGACGATGTCCGGACGCGGGACCTCGGCGAGGGTCCTGTCGGCGACAAGGGCGAGGCTGCCCTGGTCGTTGCGGACGGGCCCGGTCTCCTTGGCCACGAAGACGGTCTCGGCTCCCGGCAGGCGGGCGAGGAGTTCGTACGGCCCGACGGCGTCGAGCGTGGTGAAGCCCGGGTAGAGCAGGACGGCGATCTGCACGGTGGTCCCTTTCAGTCGTTTCGTGTGACGGGTGACGTGACGGGTGAGTGGAAGCGGCGGCGGTACTCCGCCGGGGCGGTCCCCAGGGCCCTGAGGAAGGCGCGGCGCATCGTCTCGGGGGTGCCGTAGCCCGCGGCACGGGCGACTTCCTCGACACCCCGCGAGGTCTCCTCCAGGAGCCGGCGGGCGTGTTCGAGCCTGACCCGGTCGACGTAGCGGCCCGGCGGGGTGCCGGTCTCCTCGTGGAAGGCGCGGGCGAAGTGGCGGGGCGAGAGCCGGGCGCGGGCGGCGAGCGCCTCGACGGAGAGGTCGGCCCCGGGGTGTTCGGTGATCCACTGCTGGAGGTCGCGCAGTGGCTCCCGGCGGGCGGTCTGCGCGGACAGCTGGGCGCTGAACTGGGCCTGGTTGCCAGGCCGGCGCAGGAAGACGACCAGGTGGCGGGCGACGGTGAGGGCCACGTCCCGGCCGAGGTCCTCCTCGACGAGGGCGAGCGCCAGGTCGATGCCCGACGTGACGCCGGCGGAGGTGGAGAGCCGTCCTTCCCGTACGAAGATGGGGTCCGGGTCCACCTCGACCTCGGGGTGGCGGCGGGCGAGGTGCTCGCAGGCGGCCCAGTGGGTCGTGGCCCGGTGCCCGTCGAGGAGCCCCGCCTCGGCGAGGAGCAGCGCGCCGGTGCAGACGGAGACCAGGCGCTCGGCGCGCGGGGCGTGGACGCGCAGCCAGTCGATCAGGGCGGGGTCGGGGTGGCGGGTGCCCTCGCCGCCGGGTACGACGAGGGTGTGCGGAGGCCTGTCGGCGACGGCTTCGGCGAGCGTGGTGTCGGGGAGGACGCGCAGCCCGCTGTGGGTGCGGACCGGCCCGCCGTCCAGGGAGGCGGTGCGGAGGGGGTACGCGGACGGATCCCCGGCGGCGCGGGCGGCACCGGCGAACACCTCGTAGGGGCCGGTGACATCGAGGCTCTGGACGTCGTCGAAGAGGACGACGAGAACGGGTCGCTGCGTCATGCCTCCATCCTTCGCGGCGGCGGCGACGTCCGCAATGACGGGTAACCCACCTTTCCTGCCATCGCGGCAGACCGTCGGCGCCCCGCCCGTTCCCGTCGTACCGACCAGTCGGTAACGTTCGGCCCATGACGACCTCTCTCCCCCCGCGCGCCGGACGCCGTTGCCACAACGTCGTCAACACGGTGCACTCCACGCTCTACTTCTCGCCCGACCTCGACCGCGAGCTCGGCGCCCTCGGCGTCACCGACCCCACCGCGGCGCGACTCGCCGCGCGCAGCGCCGCCCTCGGCGCGGTCGGCGCCGGCACCGTCGCCGCGACCTTCTACAACTACAACCACGGGCTGCTCGCCCGGCACCTCCCCGCCGTCTGGGAGACCGCCTCCCCCGCCGCCGTCCTCGACGCGCGGCTGCGCGCCGTCGACGCGACCCTGCGCCGGGTGCTCGGCGAGGAGACGGTCGCCTCCCCGGAGATGGCCGAGGCCGCCGAGCTCGCCCTGCGCGCCGCCGAGGCCTGCACCCGGCACGCCCGCCCGCTCTACGCGGCCAACGCCGACCTGCCCGTGCCGGACGCCCCCCACCTCGCCTACTGGCACGCCGCGACCCTGCTGCGCGAACACCGGGGCGACGGTCACCTCACGGCCCTGCTCTCGCTGGGCCTCGACCCGGTCGAGGCGGTCGTCTCGCACACGGCGACCGGCAAGGCCATGAGCCCGCGCTGGTTCCTGAGCAGCCGCGGCTGGCGGCGCGCCGACTGGGACGCTGCGGCCGAGCGGCTGCGGGAGCGCGGCCTGCTCGACGCCGAGGGCGAGCTGACGGAGTCCGGCACCCGGCTGCGGGAGGAGCTGGAGGAGATCACGGACCGGCTGGACACCGCCCCGTACGAGCACCTCGGCATCGCGGGCGTCGAGCGGCTCACCGGCCTGGCGCGCGACTTCGCCGTCTCGGCGGCCGGCGCGGGCGCCTTCCCCGCGGACCTGATCAGCAAGGGCTGAGCCGATCCGATCGGCACGGGCCGGGGCGCGCGGGAACCGGCGGCGAACGCCCGGGGACGCGCGCGGGACGGGTCGGTTACCGCGTACGGGTGACCGACCCGGCACAATGCACTCGCAAGCTTGAGGCACGAGAAGGCGAGTCGGGACACCGTGACGACGTCCATCGAAGCAAGGATCGCCGAGGAACTCGGCGTACGCGAGCGACAGGTGAAGGCAGCCGTCGAGCTGCTCGACGGCGGTTCGACCGTGCCGTTCATCGCGCGCTACCGCAAGGAAGCGACGGAGATGCTCGACGACGCGCAGCTGCGCACGCTCGAGGAGCGACTGCGCTATCTGCGCGAGCTGGAGGACCGCCGGTCGGCGATCCTCGACTCCGTACGCGAGCAGGGGAAGCTGACGGAGGAGCTGGAAGCCCGGATCCGGGCCGCCGACACCAAGGCGCGCCTCGAGGACATCTACCTGCCCTTCAAGCCGAAGCGGCGGACCAAGGCCCAGATCGCCCGCGAGGCCGGTCTCGAACCGCTGGCGGAGGGGCTGCTCGCCGACCCGTCGGTGGAGCCGGCGGCCGCCGCCGCGGCCTTCGTGAACGCGGACAAGGGCGTCGCGGACGCCGCCGCGGCCCTGGAGGGCGCGCGGGCGATCCTCGCCGAGAAGTTCTCCGAGGACGCCGACCTCATCGGCGACCTGCGGGAGCGGATGTGGGGCAGGGGCCGGCTGGTGGCCAAGGTGCGGGACGGCCAGGAGGAGGCGGGGTCGAAGTTCGCCGACTACTTCGACTTCACCGAGCCCTTCACCGCCCTGCCCTCCCACCGGGTGCTCGCCATGCTGCGCGGCGAGAAGGAGGACGTGCTCAGCCTGGACCTGGAGCCGGAGGAACCCACGGAGGGACCTTCCTCGTACGAGGGGATCGTCGCGCACCGCTTCGGGGTCTCCGACCGGGGGCGCCCCGGGGACAAGTGGCTCCAGGACACGGTCCGCTGGGCCTGGCGGACCCGCATCCTCGTCCACCTCGGGATCGACCTGCGGCTGCGGCTGCGGACGGCGGCGGAGGACGAGGCGGTCCGGGTCTTCGCGGCGAACCTGCGCGATCTGCTGCTCGCCGCGCCGGCCGGCACCCGGGCGACGCTGGGCCTCGACCCCGGCTTCCGTACGGGCGTGAAGGTCGCCGTGGTCGACGCGACCGGCAAGGTCGTGGCCACCGACACGATCTATCCGCACGTGCCCGCCAACAAGTGGGACCAGGCGCTGGACCGGCTGGCACGGCTGGCGAAGGAGCACGCGGTCGAGCTGGTCGCGATCGGCAACGGCACGGCCTCCCGCGAGACCGACAAGCTGGCGGCCGAACTCCTGGCCAAGCACCCCGAGCTGAAGCTGACCAAGGTGATGGTCTCGGAGGCGGGCGCCTCGGTCTACTCGGCCTCCGCCTTCGCCTCGCAGGAACTCCCGGACCTCGACGTGTCGTTGCGCGGAGCCGTGTCCATCGCCCGGCGGCTCCAGGACCCGCTGGCGGAGCTGGTGAAGATCGACCCGAAGTCCATCGGCGTCGGCCAGTACCAGCACGACCTGGCCGAGGTGAAGCTCTCGCGCTCCCTCGACGCGGTCGTCGAAGACTGTGTGAACGGCGTCGGCGTCGACGTCAACACGGCCTCCACGCCGCTCCTCTCCCGGGTCTCCGGCATCAGCTCCGGCCTCGCGGAGAACATCGTCGCGCACCGGGACGCCAACGGCCCCTTCCGCTCCCGCAGGGCGCTCAAGGACGTGGCGCGGCTCGGCCCGAAGGCGTACGAGCAGTGCGCGGGCTTCCTGCGCATCCGGGACGGCGACGACCCGCTCGACTCCTCGTCCGTGCACCCGGAGGCGTACCCGGTGGTGCGCCGGATGGTGAAGGCGACGGGCGGCGAGGTCGCGGCGCTGATCGGCGACACGGGCAGGCTGCGCTCGCTGCGGGCGGACGACTTCGTCGACGAGACCTTCGGTCTGCCGACGGTGACGGACATCCTGCGCGAGCTGGAGAAGCCGGGCCGTGACCCGCGTCCGGCGTTCAAGACGGCCACCTTCAAGGAGGGCGTCGAGAAGATCGGCGACCTGGAGCCCGGCATGATCCTCGAAGGGGTCGTCACCAACGTGGCCGCCTTCGGGGCCTTCGTGGACATCGGCGTGCACCAGGACGGGCTGGTGCACGTGTCGGCGATGTCCAGGACGTTCGTCAAGGACCCGCGCGACGTGGTGAAGCCCGGCGACGTGGTCCGGGTGAAGGTCCAGGACGTGGACATCCCGCGCAAGCGGATCTCGCTGACGCTGCGGCTCGACGACGAGGCGGGCACGGACGGCCAGGGCGGCGCGCCCAGGCGCGAGCGGGGCGAGCGGGGTGGCGACCGCTCCGGGCGGCCGCCGCAGCAGCGCCAGGGCGGTGGCGGCCGGGGCGGCCAGGGCGGACGGAACACCCAGGGCGGACAGGGCGGCCAGGGGGCCGGCACGGGCCGGGGCGGACAGTCCGACCGGGGCGGCCGGGACCGCTCCCCCGCCGCCGCGCCCGCCAACAGCGCGATGGCCGACGCCCTCCGCAAGGCCGGCCTCCTGGGCGAGGGCGGCGGGAAGCGCCGATAAGGACGCACGGGTCGGAGGCGACATCCGACCGGAGTGCCTGAGTCGTCCCCGTACGCCCGGACAGGGCGACGGGGACGACGTGGTGTGAACGGGTCATCGCACGGAGTCGCCCGTTTTGCCCATTGACGCGCACAGGACAGGCCATCATGATCATCTTCGGCCTCCACGGGGGGCGCACGATGCTCCTGCTCCTGGAGGTTCCAGCAACCATGAAGCGCGCGATCGCAAAGATGGCGACGGTCTCGGCCGCCGCGATGACCATGGCCCTCGTCCCGCTCGCGGGCACCTCGTACGCCGCCGGCTGCTACGGCGCCGGCTGCGACAACCGCGGCCCCGTCTCGATGGGCTGTGACGCCGACGCCGTCACCAAGGGCAGCGCCACGTCCCGCACCCACTCCGGTCTCAGGGTCGAGCTGCGCTGGTCCCCCACCTGCCAGGCGGCCTGGGCCCGCGTCACCGCCACCGGTGAGCAGTGGTGGGAGCGGTACGGCCACATCGAGAAGTGGTCGGGCGCCGGCACCGGGTTCCAGCGCAGCCTCCAGGTGACGTTCCCCAACCCGGGCACGGACTGGACCAACATGCTGGGCAGCCCCACCGCCTACTACCGCGCCTGCATCAGCGACCCCGCCGCCACGAACGACGTGGACTGCACCCCCTTCTGGTAGACCGCCACCCCCGCACCGCCGCCGATCGGCAGCCGATCCGAGCAGACATTGACGCGGGCATGCCAAGCAACCATGATCGGCTCCGGCCTCCGCGGAGGCCGCATCCCGTTCCTGCTTCCGAAGGTGGAAACAAGAGATGAAGCGCGTCCTCGCCAAGATGGCCACGGTCTCCGCCGCCGCACTGACCATGACGCTGGTCCCGCTGGCCGGCACCTCGTACGCCGCCGGCTGCTACGGCGCCGGCTGCGACAACCTCGGCCCCGTCTCCCAGAGCTGCGACGGCGACGCCGTCACCAAGGCGACCGCATACGCCGACGGCAGCCTCAAGGCCGAGCTGCGCTGGTCGCCCGCGTGTCAGGCGGCCTGGGTGCGCGTCACCGACCCGTCGGGCCCCAACGCCTGGTGGCCCAAGTACGGCTACATCGAGAAGTGGTCGAGCTACGGCAGCGGCTTTCTGCGCAGCCTCCAGGTCACCTTCCCCGACCCGGGCAGCGACTGGTCGAACATGCTCGGCGGCAGCAGCTACTACTACCGCGTCTGCATCAAGGACTCCGGCACGAACCACGTCGACTGCAGCACCTTCTGGTAGACCGCGGCCCGCGCGTCCACGTGAACGAAGCCACTTCTCACCCCCGGAAGAAGAGAAACAGCAGATGAAGCGCATGATCGCCAAGATGGCGGGCGTCGCGGCCGCGGCGATGACCATGGCCCTGGTCCCGCTCGCGGGCACCTCGTACGCGGCCGGCTGCTCCGGCTCCGGCTGCGACAACCTCGGCCCCGTCTCGCAGGGCTGCGACGCCGGCGCCGTGACGTATCGGACCGCCACCGCCGACGGCGGCCTCAAGGCCGAGCTGCGCTGGTCCTCCACGTGCCAGGCCGGCTGGGTCCGCGTCACCGACTCCTCCGGCGGCCAGTGGTGGCCCAAGTACGGCTACATCGAGAAGTGGTCGGGCGCCGGCACCGGCTTCATACGCAGCCTCAGTGTCACCTTCCCCAACCCGGGCAGCGACTGGTCGAACATGCTCGGCGGCGGCAGCTACTACTACCGCGTCTGCATCAAGGACTCCGGCACGGGCGACGTCGACTGCAGCACCTTCTGGTAGACCGCCGACCCCCACGTCCGCGTGAACGAGGCCACAGCCCACCGGGCCGTGGCCTCTTCGCGTACGCCTCTTCGCGTACGCCTCTTCGTTTACGTCCCGGCTACGGCAGGAAGCGCAGCGCCCAGTCGGCCCGGTTGGCGACGGAGAGGTCGTCGTCCTCCGTGAGCGGCTGGAGGAGACCGCGGGCCGTCCCGGGGTCCGCCTGGACGAGGTCGACGATCTCGGCGGCCAGGCCGTCCTGGTCGTCACCGAGATCGACGGCGGAGGCGCGGATCAGGGTGGGGAGGGCGTCCGGGCCGCCGATGGCGGCGACGACACCACCGAGGAGTTCCCGGGCGTAGGCGTTCCGTTCGGTGAGGGCGCGGTCCAGCTCGGCCTGGAGGCGGGGCAGGAGACCGGCATCGCCCGAGGCCGCGATCTCGTCGGCGAGGTCGATCGTCTCGTCGACGTCCGCGTCGAGATCGTCCAGCATCTCGGTCAGCCGGGTCAGTAGGTCGGTCATGATGCCTCCTGGAAAGCGCCGTCCACGAGGACGGGGACGGTCGTCGAGCTGTCGACCTCGGCGGCCACGGCCACGTCCTGGGGAAAGCCGTACTCGTACAGTTCACGGCCCGAGTCACAGCCGTGCAAGGCGGCGACCGGGTCCTCGGTCGCCGTCCACAGCGTGGCGGCCGCGGTCGCCTCCGGGGTCAGGGTGTGCGTCCCGGCGAGGGCGGAGAGCACCGCTCCCGCGCCCAGCAGGTCTTCGAGGGCCGGGCGCAGCGAGCCGTCGGGCCACCGCTCGCCGGAGGCGACGACGGCGAGCGGGCGGTCCGCCGTGCCGTAGCCCCGGTCGACAAGCAGCCGGGTGACGGCCGCGTGGTTGCGCAGGGAGGCCGCGACGACGGTCGCGCCGTACGAGGTGGCCTCGGCCGCGATGGTGGAGCCGTTCGGGGAGGGCAGGACCAGACGCTCCGGCATCGGGGCGGTGCGCAACGCGGCCGGGGAGAGCGTCCACGGATGCTCGGGGGTCGCCTCACGGCGGCCCACGGCGAGGGCGGCCCCGACGCTCTCCGCGTACGCGAGGGCCGTCGCGTCCCGCCAGCGGTACGGGTGCACGGCCGCGCCGGCCTCGACGGCGACGCCCACGGCCGTGGTGAAGGACAGCACGTCCACCACGACCACGCAGGCGGCCCGCGCGGCGAGGACCCCCGCCTCCACGGGGCCCCAGCCGAAGGAGACCGTCATCAGAGTTCGGTCACCTTTCCGTCCGCGACCTCGATGCGGCGGGTGGTGCGGACCGCGTCCAGCATCCTCCGGTCGTGGGTGACGAGCAGCAGCGTGCCGGTGTACGAGTCGAGCGCGGACTCCAGCTGTTCGATGGCCGGCAGGTCCAGGTGGTTGGTCGGCTCGTCGAGCACGAGCAGGTTCACACCGCGGCCCTGGAGCAGGGCGAGTGCGGCGCGGGTCCGCTCGCCCGGGGACAGGGTGGTGGCGGGCCGCATCACATGGACGGCCTTGAGGCCGAACTTGGCGAGCAGGGTACGGACCTCGGCGGGCTCCGTCTCGGGCACGGCCGCGCAGAACGCCTCGAGGAGCGTCTCCGTACCGTGGAACAGCTTGCGGGCCTGGTCGACCTCGCCGACGACGACGCCCGAGCCGAGGAACGCGTCACCGGAGTCCAGCGCCAGCCGGCCGAGCAGGGCGGCGAGCAGGGTCGACTTCCCGGCGCCGTTCGCCCCGGTGACGGCGACCCGGTCGGCCCAGTCGATCTGGAGGGTGGCGGGGCCGAAGGAGAAGTCGCCGCGGCGCACCGCGGCCTCCCGCAGGGTCGCGACGACCGAGCCGGAGCGCGGCGCGGCCGCGATCTCCATGCGCAGCTCCCACTCCTTGCGGGGCTCGTCGACGACGTCGAGGCGTTCGATCATGCGCTGCGTCTGGCGGGCCTTCGCGGCCTGCTTCTCGCTGGCCTCGCTGCGCGCGTTGCGGCCGAGCTTGTCACCGTCCGTGGCCTTGCGGCGGGCGTTCTTGACGCCCTTGTCCATCCAGGACCGCTGCATGTGGCCGCGCGCTTCGAGGGCCGCCTTCTTTCCCGCGAACTCCTCGAAGTCCTCGCGGGCGTGCCGCCTGGCCCTGTCCCGCTCTTCCAGGTAGGCGTCGTAACCGCCGCCGTACAGGGTGATCTGCTGCTGGGCGAGGTCGAGTTCGAGGACCTTGGTGACGGTACGGGTGAGGAACTCGCGGTCGTGGCTGATGACGACCGTCCCGGCCCGCAGCCCCTTCACGAAGGACTCCAGGCGCTCCAGGCCTTCGAGGTCCAGGTCGTTCGTGGGCTCGTCGAGCAGGAAGACGTCGTAGCGGGAGAGGAGGAGCGAGGCGAGACCGGCGCGGGCGGCCTGGCCGCCGGAGAGGGAGGTCATCGGCTGGTCGAGGCCGACGGTGAGGCCGAGGGAGTCCGCGACCTCCTCGGCGCGCTCGTCCAGGTCGGCGCCGCCGAGGTTCAGCCAGCTCTCCAGGGTGAGGGCGTACGCGTCGTCGGCGCCGGGGGTGCCGTCGACGAGGCCCTGGGTGGCCTCGTCCATGGCCTCCTGTGCGGCGGCGACACCGGTGCGGCGGGCGAGGAACTCGCGCACGGTCTCGCCCGCGCGGCGCTCCGGCTCCTGCGGGAGGTGGCCGACGGCGGCGGTGGGCGGGGAGAGCCTGAGCTCTCCCTCCTCCGGGGTGTCGATGCCGGCGAGCAGCCGCAGCAGTGTCGACTTGCCGGCGCCGTTGACGCCGACGAGGCCGATGACGTCGCCGGGGGCGACGACCAGGTCGAGCCCGGCGAAGAGGGTGCGTTCGCCGTGGCCGGCGGCGAGGTCCTTGGCGACGAGGGTTGCAGTCATCAGGGAACGAATCCTAGGCGACGTGAGGACCTGCCCACGGGCGCGGGGCTCGGGGCGCAGGGCCGGGCAGGGGCCGGGCCCTGCGGGAGATCCGGTCCGCGTGGCGTCAGGAGCCCGCGCCGAGGCTCAGCAGGACGGCGCGGTAGGTGGGGCCGTGGAAGCGGTACGGGCCGACGCCGGGGTAGCCGTCGCGGGCCGGGTCCGCGGTGGGCCCGGTCTGCCAGGCGAAGTCGCGCCAGACGACGCTCCCGCCGTCGTCACCGTCCTCGCCGTCGCTCCCGTCCTCGTCGACGCGCTCGACGACGGCCGTGACGGCTCCGCAGCCGAGGTCCTCGCAGTCGGGGCAGGAGTAGATCACCTGACGGCCGTCCGCGAGCGAGGGAGTCGGGTCGAGGAGCCGTCGCACGTGCGCGGCGCGCAGCGCGGGCGGCAGGTCGGCCGCCAGGGGCGAGACCACGTCGGCGCCCTCGGCCTCGTCGAGCCGGTGGAGCAGCGGCCTGCCGTCGACGACGAGGTCGAGGGCGTCGGAGCGGGGATGGGCGAAGCCCCCTGGAGGGGTGCCGCCGGGGAGGGCGGCGGGGGCGAGGTCGAGGGTCGTGTACGCGGCCGGCATGCAGCCAAGCATTCCCCGGTCAGGGGCCCTGTTCCATGGCTGAGCCGTACCGGAAATGTCCCGGTCCCGGTACGGTCCGCGGATGGAGAGCGACGTGATCGTGGTGGGTGGCGGGGTCGTCGGTCTGACGACGGCGGTGACCCTCGCGGAGCGAGGGCTGCGGGTACGGGTCTGGTCGCGGGACGAGGTGACGGCGACGACCTCGGCGGTGGCGGGGGCGCTGTGGTGGCCGTACCGGATCGAGCCGGAGGCCGACGCGGGGATGTGGGCGCTGGCCTCGCTGCGGGTGTACGGGGAGCTGGCCGCGGAGCCGGAGCGGACGGGGGTGCGGTGGGTGGCCGGGGTCCACGCGGACACCGCCCTGGATCGTCTGGGCTCCTGGGCGCGGGAGGTGCCGGGGCTTCGGCAGCTGGCGGCGGAGGAGGTGCCGGGCCCGTACGACGTGGGTCTGGCGGCGCGCCTGCCGCTGATCGACATGCCGGTCCATCTGGCGTGGCTGCGGGAACGGTTCCTGGCGGCGGGCGGGGTCTTCGAGCGGCGGACGGTCACCGGCTTCGGCGCCGCGGCGGCCCTGGCGCGGGTGGTCGTCGACTGCACCGGTGCGGCTGCCCGGGAACTCGTACCGGATCCCGGCCTGCGGCCGGTGCGGGGGCAGTTGGTGATCGTGGAGAACCCGGGGATCGAGGAGTGGTTCACCTCGGCGGACGCCGGGTCGAGCGAGACGACGTACTTCTTCCCGCAGCCTGGGCGGCTGGTGCTCGGCGGGACGGCCGAGGAGGACGACGAACGGCTCGCGCCCGATGAGGCGACGGCGGCGGCGATCGTGGCGCGGTGCGCGCGGGTGCGGCCGGAGATAGCGCGGGCGCGGGTGCTGGGGCACCGGGTGGGGCTGCGGCCCGCACGGGTGGGCGGGGTGCGGATCGAGGCGGAGCCGCTGCCGGGCGGCGGGCGTCTGGTGCACCACTACGGGCACGGGGGTGCGGGGGTGACGGTGGCCTGGGGCTGCGCGGAACGGGCGGCGGAGCTGGTGGAGGCCGGCTGAACCGCGGGCGCGGGCCCAGGTGGGGGCGGCCGGGACGGCCGCGGGGCGGGTGTGGTCCCTTTCGGACCGCACCCGCCCCGCACGTGTCGCTACTTCCAGAGCGGCGGGCGGTTGTTGTTGTCCGCGTCGGCGCACTGGCGGGCGCGCCGCTCCAGGGCGTCGGCGCGGGCGAGGGCCCGACGCGCCTCCGTCGTGGCGCCGAGGCGCTTGAGCTGGGCGGCGCGGTCGCGCTCCTTGCGGGCGTCGCTCCGGAGCTTCTCGATGTTGCAGGTGATGGTGCCGGCGGCCGCCGGTTCGGCGGTCACCGTCTGGCCGATCAGCACGCTTCCGGCGAGCAGCGTCGTGGCGATCAGGGCCGGCAGGACGCGGCGTGCGGACTTCGTGTGGCGCATGGTGGTTCTCCAACTTCCAGGCCGTGGGGACCTGTTCGAGGCATGGTCAGTACCAGCGGGTAACTTTACACCGGCAAACCACTGCTGCCCGCCACGAAGCCCCTGGGGCACGGAGGCGTCAACACTCCTTCACAGGACTCCCACTGACGAGGCGATAGGTGGCCCGCGCGTCCAGGAGCAGCGGGACGAGCGCGCGCCGCGACTGGCCGAGCGGTACGAGCGCCCCGGCGCCCTCCCGCCGGACGGTGACGCCGTGCAGGGCCAGTTCGTCCGCCGTCTCGGCGTACTGCGCCGCGTCCAGGCGGTAGCCGCACGGCGGGTCGGCGATGATCTCCCCGGGCTCCGGCGGGTCGTTGTCGGCGCCGCCGAGGAACACCGGTCCCCGGTCGGCGAATCCGGCGCTCCTGGCCGCGGAGGTGGCTGCCGTGAGGGGGCCGCGACGCTCCTCGACGTAGGCGAAGGCGCCCTCCAGGGCGGCACGCTGGGTGGCGACCCGGCGCCGGTGGTTGCGTGCGGGATCGTTCTGCTCGGCCTCGTCGAGCGCGTCGACCCGGGTCTCGACGAGCAGGCCGGCGGAGTGCTTGATCCCCGCCGTGTTGCGCAGGATCCGCTCCTGGCCGTCGCCCGCGACCTGCTTGACGGGGCGGCCGGTGAGGGGATCGGTCCAGATGCCGTAGATGCCGCTGCTGTAGCCGGCGAGCGCGGCGGCGGGCCGGACGTAGCTCTCGGAGAGGGTCCGGGACTCGTCGTGGACGTGCGGGTCGGCGTCGAGGGTGCGCGGCCAGAGGGCGAGCAGGTCCTTGTCGTAGTAGCGGGGGGTGGCACCGTACTCGTGCAGGTCGTACACGAGTTCGGGCCGCTGGTCGCGGATGACGGCGGCGACCGCCCGCGCCTCGGCGGTCCGCAGGGCGATGTGGTCGCGGTTGACGTCGACGCCGTCGCCGTTGCCCCGGGTGTCGGCCTCCCGGCCGTCGGGATTGGCGGTGGGAACGACGAGCACGGTCGTCCGTGCGAGGAAGCGCCGGGTCTCCGGGTCCCGGGCGTGGGCGAGGTCCCGCAGCACGCTCAGACAGGCCTCACGGCCCGCGGGCTCGTCCCCGTGCTGGCTGCAGACGAGCAGCACGGTGGTGCGGCCCGTCCCGAGCGTGGCGAGCCGCAGCGGACGGCCCCGCGCCGTGGTGCCGATGACCCGCAGCGACACCCGCTCGCTCGCCCGGTCGACGGCCGCGAGGAAGTCCCGCTCCTCGGTCTCGGTGGTCCACCGGGCACCCCCGCTCACCTCGAATCCGGTGCGCGGGAGGGGCTTCGCCGGGGCGCTGCCGGCCGTCCCGGCGGGAACGGCGACGAGCGGCAGGGCGAGGGCGGCGGCACCCGCCACGAGCGCGAGAGCGCGGCGCGAACCGCGGTGCGCGGAACGGGGAGTCGACGGGCGGCTCATCGGGCGGCTCCTGATCCGGGGAGGCGGGGACCTGCGACGCCGGCGGGCGGTGTGGCGCCGTTCGGGGAGGGCACTGCGGTGGTGGGCGGCAGGGCCGGGTAGCGGCCCGACGTGGCCTTGCCGAAGGCGGCGGCTCCGCCGACCAGCGGCACCCGCGCCCAGGTCCTGGCGAGGTCGAGCGTGAGGGTCGGGGTGGTCGACGGAGGGTCGAGCAGGCCCTTGTCCGTGCCGCCGACGATCAGGGCGAGCCGGTGCCCGGCGGGGACGACGTGGTCGGTGGCGGCCAGGTCGAGGGTCATCGTGTACGCCCTGCCGGGGGTCAGCGGGCGCTCCCGGCCCGCGTCGGCCCAGGTGCCGAGATCGGCCCAGCCCCTGCTGACGACCGTGTGTCCGACGGCGGTCGTGCGGGCCTCGGTCTCCTTGAAGCAGGCGCTGTCGCCGGGCGTGCTCACACCCCAACAGCTGCGGTCGGTGAGGGTGGTGATGCCCTCGCCGGGTGCCCCGTAGTCGCGGATCGTGTCGGGTCCGAGGTCGACGAGGACGGCGGAGAGATGCGCGGTGGCGGTCGTCGGGGTGGCGGTCACGGTCACCTTCGAGGAGCCGGAGATCCGCAGATCACGGGAGAGGGGGCGGGTGACGAACCCGGCCTTCTCCGGGGTGGCGCTGTCGATCCGGGCCGCCCAGTCGAGCTCGCCGAGGCCCGGGTCGTCGGTGAAGGTCGCGGTGGAGCCGGGCGTGGCGGGGGCGCGGCCGAGGACGCCGGGGCCCGCCGCGGCCCCGGGGGCGGGGCGCAGGGTGGTGGTCGCGGTGGTGACGGGCGGCCAGTGCCGGTCGGTGGTCCAGCGGTTCGGGGCGCGCTCGATGTCGGCGACCGGCTCGCGGTCGATGCCGTTGTCGTAACCGAGGAGGTAGTGGTCGAACCAGCGGTGCAGGGTGCGGACCCAGTCGGCGCGCCGGAAGTCGAAGGGGTCGACGTGGCCGGTCTGGGAGAGCCAGATCTTCCGCTCGACGCCGTGGGCTGCGAGCGCGTCCCACCACTGGCCGAAGTGGTTGGCGCGCACGTTGAGGTCCTGCTGTCCGTGCACGACGAAGACGCTCGCCTTGACCTTCCCGGCGTCCCGCACGTGGTCGCGCTCGGTCCAGGCCGCCGTCCGGTCGCCGCTGTAGGGGGTGCCCGCGGTGATGCGGTCCTGGACGGCGCCGCAGCGGGCCCGTGCCTCGGGGCTGTTGACGTAGGCGGAGAGCCAGCTCGGGTTGGCGTCGTAGAGCGGGGCGCCCTGGGAGTGGAAGTAGTCGTACCAGGAGGAGATGGCGCTGATGGGGACGATCGTCTTCAGTCCCTCGACCCCGGTGGCGGCGACGCCGTTGGCGACGGTGCCGTCCCAGCTCTTGCCGATCATGCCGACGTTCCCCGTGCTCCAGGTGGCGGCGCGGGACGGGGCGCCGCCCGTTCGGGAGGTGTAGCCCCGGGCGCGGCCGTTCAGCCAGTCGACGACGGCCTTGGCCGACTGGACGTCGGAGCGGCCGCCGACGTCGTCGCAGCCGTCGGAGCGGTTGGTGCCGGCGAGGTCGACGGCGACGAAGGCGTAGCCGCGCGGGACGAAGAAGTTGTCGTAGAACAGCGGGAACTGGACGGGGTTCCCTTCGGCGTCGTAGGTCTTCTTCTGTCCCTCGTTGCCGCGCCCGCAGCAGGCGTAGTACGGGCTGGCGTCCATGACGACCGGGATCCGCCGGCCGGCCGCGGCGGTCTCCCGGGGGCGCACGATGTCGACGGCGACCCGGTCCGCGCGGCCGTCGCCGTCACCGTCGAGGCCGGTGTCGACCCAGACGGACTCGCGGATGGCGTCGGCGTACGAGTGGACGGGCAGGGACTCCCGCACGGAGGCGGTGGAGGGCGCGGCGGTCCGCGACAGCGCGAACGGTTCCGGCTGTCCGACGGCGGGCGGGACGAGGGTCGCGAGCAGGGCGGCGGTGGCCGCGGCCACGAGGGTTCCGTACGGCAGGCGCACTCCGCGGGTTCTCCGCGTTCGCATCGGCATGGGCGGGAACGTACCCCGGTCAACTCCCGTGCAAAAGAGCGCCGGAGGGAATCAGGGGTGATTCGGGGTGATCCCCGGGACGGACGGGTTCATGTCGGCCGAATGGCGATCATGTGACAGGGGGTCCTCTGGACGTGACGGTGCGTCGGGGTGCTGAATAGGGTTCGAGCTAAGGACCGACGACCACCCGCGCGTCTTACGTGTCTTATGACTTGGGGAGTACCTGTGCACCGCAGAATCATCGTTCCGAGCGCCCTCGCGGCCTCCCTGCTGCTGGCGATCCCGGCATCGGCGGCCGACTTCACCCCTGGGGCCCCGGGCATCGGCGACTCCTACTACCCCACCAGTGGCAACGGCGGCTACGACGTCTCCCACTACGACCTGCGCCTGAAGTACCAGCCCGCCACGGACCTCCTGGAGGGCACGGCGACGATCGTCGCCACCACCAAGCAGAACCTGTCCCGGTTCAACCTCGACCTCGGCCTGAAGGTCAGTGAGGTACGGGTCAACGGCAGGCTCGCGAAGTTCACCGCCTCGGGCGACCACGAGCTGGAGGTCACCCCGGCCACCCCGCTGGAGAAGAACAAGGCGATCTCGGTCGTCGTCCGCTACGCGGGCAAGCCCTCCGAGGTGAAGGTCGGCGGCTGGACCGCCTGGGCCCGCACCCCGGACGGCGGCGTCGCCGCGCAGGAGCCGGATTCGGCCGTCTGGTGGTTCCCGTCCAACGACCACCCGCTCGACAAGGCCACCTTCGACGTCTCCGTCTCGGTGCCGGACGGCCACCAGGCCATCAGCAACGGCGTGCTGCAGTCGCAGTCCTCGCGCCTGGGCTGGACCCGCTTCAACTGGCGCTCCAACAAGCCGCAGGCGACCTATCTCGCCACGCTCGCCGTCGGGAAGTTCGACATCACGACGGACAGGACGGCGAACGGGCTGCCGGTCCTCAACGCGTACAGCAAGGACCTCGGCGACAACGCGGGCGCCGCGCGCGCCTCGATCGAGCGCACGACCGAGGTCGCGGAGTGGCTGGAGTCGGTCTTCGGGCCGTACCCCTTCAACTCCCTCGGCGGCTACGTGCCGAACGTGACCAGCGGTTTCGCCCTGGAGACGCAGACCCGGCCGTTCTACAGCCCGCGGCAGTTCGCCAACGGCGCGAACGTGTCCGTGGTCGTCCACGAGCTGGCGCACCAGTGGTACGGCGACAGCGTGTCCGTCCAGGACTGGAAGGACATCTGGGTCAACGAGGGCTTCGCCCGCTACAGCCAGTGGCTCTGGTCGGAGAAGGAGGGCGAGGGCACCGCGCAGGAGCTGGCGGACTACGTGTACGCCACCCGGACGGCCGAGGACCCGTTCTGGACGGTGAAGCCGGGCGACCCGGGCGCCGAGAACCAGTTCCACGTCGCCGTCTACGACCGCGGCGCGCTGGCGCTCCAGGCGCTGCGCAACGAGATCGGCGACGAGGACTTCTTCGCGATCCTGAAGGGCTGGCCGCAGGAGTTCGCCTACGGCAACGCGCGGGTCGCCGACTTCGTCCGGTACGCGGAGCGGGTCTCCGGCAAGCCGCTGGCGGGGCTCTTCGACACCTGGCTGTACCAGCCGTCGAAGCCGTCCGCGTCGACGGCGGCGACGGCCGGTCCGTCCGCTCCGGCCGCGCGGTCGGCCGCGCCGGAGACCGCGCAGCCGAAGCCTGTGCAGCCGAAGTCGTGGAAGAAGATCGCGGAGACGAACACGATCCACGAGACCGGGGAGCACGGCCACGCGCACTGAGCGGTCCGGCGACCGGGGCCGTCCGTCAGCGCTTCGCGCGGCGGGCGGCCGCGCGTGCCTTCCGGGCCAGCGGCAGATAGCGCAGCCGCTCCGGCAGGACCGGGACCACGACCCTGACCACCCGGGCGAACCGGCGCAGGGTGCGCTCCTGCGCGTCCGTCCACTCCAGCCCGATGACCTCCCGGGCGTCCGGCGGCATCAGGCCCACGGTGAGGAACGCGCGCAGCCGCAGGAACGGGCGGCGCAGGACGGGCCAGAGCAGCCGGAGGGCGAGCCGCAGCGCCAGCGGGCCGCGGTCGGGGGCCGGCACCGGCTGGTCGGGGTCGAGCAGCTCCCGGACGACGACGGTCGCCTCCAGCTCCTCGGCGAGGACCTTGCGGTAGTACGGCCAGAACTCCTCGATCGTCGCGGGCATGTCCCGGTCGTGGATGCCGAGGATCCGTCCGACCTGGAGCCACTCGGCGTACAGCTGCCGTTCCTGCGCCTCGGTGAGGGGGCGGGCGAGGAGGCGCAGGCCCCAGGCATAGACGGGGAAGCCGGTCGCGTGCACCCAGGAGTAGTAGGCGGGGGTGAGGGCGTGGTAGCGGCGCCCGTGGGCGTCGGTGCCCTGGATGGTGCGGTGCAGTTCCCGGAGGCGGCGTCCTTCGCGTGCGGCCTCCTCGCCGCCGTAGATCCACAGCTGGACCGAACGCAGGGAGCGTTCGCCGCGGCCCCAGGGGTCGGTCCGGAAGACGGAGTGCGCGTCCACGCCGGCGCCGATCGCGGGGTGGGCGACCTGCATCGTGAGGGCGGCGGGCAGCATCAGGAGTGCCCGGATGTCGCCCGCGACGGTCCACAGCACCCCGCCGACGGGCGGCGGCACCGGATCGACGGGACCGACCGGATCGGCAGGCCGGACCGGATCGACGGGATCGATCGGACCGACGGGATCGACGGGATTCACGCGTTCCATGGGCTTCTCCTCACACTCCAGGCTGCCACCCACGACGAAGGGGCCGTCACCCGGGCGCTGCGGCCCTGGTGACGGCCCCTTCCGGGGAGTACGGGTCAGGCGCGGTCGGCACCGACCGGCTCGCCGACGATGCGGGCGGCGAGGGCGTGGGCCCACGCGTCGACGTCCGCGGTGAGCTCGCGCTCGGCGGCGGCGCGCTCGGCGGCGATCTTCTCGGCACCGGCCGCGAGGATGGCCTCCCGCTCGGCGTTGCCCTCGGCGCGGGCGGCGGCGATGGCGACCGAGCCCTCCTCGACGGCCTTGGAGCGGATACGGGCGGCCTCGTGACGCGCCTCGGCGAGCTCGGCCTCGTACTGCTCACGGATCTGGGTGGCCTCGGAGCGCAGGTCGTCGGCGCGCTCGGTGCCGCCGTCGATGGCGTCCTCGCGCTCGTCGAGGGTGCGCCGGATCTTCGGCAGGATGCCCTTCGCCAGGACGAGGAAGGTGAATCCGAACACGACCAGGCCGAGGATGAGCTCGGCCCAGACGGGGTTGAGCGGACCGAGGTCCGTCTTGAAGATCTGCGAGTTCGCGAGGGTCATGCGCGCATTCTACCTGGACCAAAACACGACAAATCAGACAACGGGAGGAGAGTTGGCGCGCTTGTGCGGACCCGGCAAGATTCCCGGCACCCAAAGGCTACCGGAAGGTAACCACGGCTGATTGTATGTGCCGCGCCAGGTCAACCCCCCACACCCTCATGGGAGTTCACGTGCCGTTCGCCGCGCTCCGCCGTACCCCCGGCGCCGTCCTTTCGCTCGCGCTCGCCGCCGCCACCCTGGCCGCGACCGCTCCGGGCGCGACCGCCTCCTCCACCACGGCCGCCGAGACCCCGCGGCTGAAGGTCCTCTCGTACAACGCGTTCCTGTTCTCCAAGACGCTCTACCCGAACTGGGGCCAGGACCACCGGGCCCGGGCGATCCCCGCCGCCTCCTTCTTCCAGGGGCAGGACGTGGTCGTGGTCCAGGAGGCCTTCGACAACTCCTCCTCCGAGGCGCTCAAGGCGAACGCCGCCGCGCAGTACCCGCACCAGACGCCCGTCATGGGCCGCGGCAAGACCGGCTGGGACGCCACCGGCGGGGCCTACTCCGCGACCACGCCCGAGGACGGCGGTGTGACGATCCTCAGCAAGTGGCCGATCGTCCGCAAGGAGCAGTACGTCTACAAGGACGCCTGCGGCGCCGACTGGTACTCGAACAAGGGCTTCGTCTACAGCGTCCTGGACGTGAACGGCAGCCGGGTCCACGTCGTCGGCACCCACGCCCAGTCCACCGACCCGGGCTGCTCGGCGGGCGAGGCGGCGCAGATGCGCAGCCGCCAGTTCAAGGCGATGGACGCCTTCCTCGACGCCAAGAACATCCCGGCGAACGAGCAGGTGATCGTCGCCGGCGACATGAACGTCGACTCCCGCACGGCCGAGTACGCCACGATGCTCGCCGACGCGGGCCTGGCCGGGGCCGACGCCCGCACCGGCCACCCGTACTCCTTCGACACCGAGCTGAACTCGATCGCCTCCGAGCGCTACCCGGACGACCCGCGCGAGGACCTCGACTACGTCCTCTTCCGGGCCGGGAACGCCCGCCCCGCCGGCTGGACCAACCACGTGGTCCTGGAGCAGAGCGCTCCCTGGTCGGTCTCCAGCTGGGGCACGCGCTACACGTACACCAACCTCTCCGACCACTACCCCGTCACCGGCTTCTAGCCGACCGGCTCAGTACCCGGACCTGCCGAAGAGGCTGTAGAGCCAGACACCGAAAACCCCGGCGACACAGAGCAGCACGACGAACGAGCCCAGGCTCGTGTGCCGCTCCTTGCGGGGCCGGCCGGGTCGGGCGGCGCCCGCCGCCCGGTCCGGCTTCTCCTGCTTCCTCCCGGCTCCCTGCCGCCGCCCCGACGGTGCGGGGACCGGCTCGACGGCCGCGGCCACATCGGCGAGGAGGCTGCGGCAGACCGCCGCCAGCTCGGCCGTCCCGGCGGTCAGGTCGACGACCACCTCGGTCCGGGCCGGGGCGGTGGTCCCGCCGTCGAGGAGCCGCCCGGCGCGCAGCAGTGCCTGATCCTTGCCCCCGGTGGGACCGAGACTGATCCAGCGGCCCACGTGCTCGCCGCGGATCACCACACCGCCGCCCCGCTCCCGGTAGACGGTGTGCTCCCGCCACAGGAGTCGGGCCAATTCCGTGGCCGTCTCCCGGAGTTGCGTGTACATCTGACTCCCCTGTTCCCCTGCCCCGCTCCGAACAGCGGCCGACTCTAGCTCCCGCCCTCCGCGGCGCCGACCACACCCCACCCCTGCGCCCCTTACGCGCCGAAGTCGTACACGGTGACAGGTATCCCCCGGTCCACCAGACGCCCGACGACCAGGGGCTCGACCCGGTCCCAGCGCCCCCCGGCGAGTCCGCAGCCGATGCGCGGCATGTGCACGGAGGCCTCCAGTTCGATCGCCCTGTCCGCGAGCAGCCCGAGTGCGGCGTCGATCGCCTCGTACCGCACGGGTGCTCCGGAGCTGCGCCCGGTGCGCATGCCCCGCTGCCCCACCAGGTTGGCCACCCAGACGTACGGCTCGACCCGCACCAGCTGGGCGGCCCCGAGGCCGAAGTCGTTGCGCGCCCGTTCCCGGTGCCAGCGGCGGTAGGCCGCCTCCGGCTCGGGCCAGCGGCGGGAGACCGCCACGACGAACCCCCTGCCCCAGCCGCCGAGGTCGTTGCAGACATGCGCGATGATCTTGACGCCCTTGCCGCGCGGCGAGGTCGCGTCCCCCCGGACGTAGGTGATCCCGTTCATGTCGATCACGCTACGCGCCGCCACCGACAACACCGCCACTCTTTTACACAGCTGGTGAGACAGCAATACTGTTCAAGCGATCCGGACCGGCGGGTCGGTGGCAGGGAAGTGAGGCACCTCGGATGGGCGTCGGGAGTGGCGAGGGGGACGGGACCAGTCTCACCGTCGACGAGCTGGCCGCGCGGGCCGGGGTCACGGTGCGGACCGTGCGGTTCTACGGGACCCGGGGGCTGCTGCCGCCGCCCGTGATCGGCGCGCGGCGGGTCGGGCACTACGGGCAGGACCATCTGTCGCGGCTCGCGCTGATCGAGGAGCTGCAGCGGCAGGGGATGACGCTCGCGGCGATCGAGCGGTACTTCGAGCAGCTGCCGGACGACCTCAGCGCCCAGGACCTCGCCGTCCACCGCGCCCTGGTGGCCTCCTGGGCGCCCGAGTCCGCCGAGTCCATCACGCGGCGGGAGCTGGAGCGGCGGGCCGGACGGGCGCTGACCGAGCGGGACGTGGACCGGCTGGCCGCCATGGGGGTGCTCGACCGGACCGCCGACGAGGACACGTACCGCCTCGACGGGGCGCTGCTGCGGCTCGGCGTCGAGCTGCTCGACGTGCCCATCGAGCACGAGACGATCCTCGCCTCCCGCACCGTCCTCCTGGAGCACGCGCGCGCTGCCGCCCAGGAGCTCTCCCGGCTCTTCCGGGACGAGGTGTGGAGCCCGTACCGGGAGAGCGGGGAGGACCCGGACCACCTGAGCGCGATGAAGTCGCTCTCGGCCCACATGCAGCCGATGGTGGTCCAGGCCCTCCTCACGGCCTTCCAGCGCTCGCTGAGCGAGGAGCTGAGGACGGCGTTCAGGAGCCGCTGAAGACCTCGCCGCGCTCGGCCTTCTCCACCAGGAGGGCCGGCGGGGTGAAGCGCTCGCCGTACGTCCGGGCCAGCTCACGCGCGCGTGCCGCGAATCCGGCGACACCACCCTCGTAGCCGTTGATGTACTGCAGCACGCCACCCGTCCAGGCCGGGAAGCCGATGCCCATGATGGAGCCGATGTTCGCGTCGGCGACCGAGGTCAGGACGCCTTCCTCCAGGAGCCGGACGGTGTCCAGGGCCTCGGCGAAGAGCATCCGCTCCTGCATGTCCCGGAACGGGATCTCGTACCCCGGCTTGGCGAAGTGCTCGCGCAGGCCGGGCCAGAGCTTGCCGCGCCTGCCGTCCTCCGCGTACTCGTAGAAGCCCGCGCCGCCGCTCCGCCCGGTCCGCCCGAACTCGTCGACCATGCGGTCGATGACGGCCTCGCCCGGGTGCGTGGTCCAGGTCCCGCCGGCCTCCTCGATCGCCCGCTTGCTCTCGTTGCGGATCTTGCGCGGCAGGGTGAGGGTCAGCTCGTCCATGAGGGAGAGGACCTTGGCGGGGTAGCCGGCCTGGGCGGCGGCCTGCTCGATCGAGGCGGGCTCGATGCCCTCGCCGAGCATGGCGACGCCCTCGTTGATGAAGTGGCCGATCACCCGGGAGGTGAAGAAGCCGCGCGAGTCGTTGACGACGATCGGCGTCTTGTTGATCTGCCGGACGAGGTCGAAGGCGCGGGCCAGGGCCTCGTCGCCGGTCCGCTCGCCCTTGATGATCTCGACGAGCGGCATCTTGTCGACGGGCGAGAAGAAGTGCAGGCCGATGAAGTCGGTCTGGCGCTCCACGCCCTCGGCGAGGACGGAGATCGGCAGGGTCGAGGTGTTGGAGCAGAGCAGCGCGTCGGGCGCGACGACGCCCTGGATCTCCTGGAACACCTTGTGCTTGAGCGCGGTGTCCTCGAAGACCGCCTCGATGACCGCGTCGCAGCCCGCCAGGTCCGCCGCCTCGGAGGTCGGGGTGATCCGGGCGAGGAGCGCGTCGGCCTTCGCCTGGGTGGTGCGGCCGCGGGAGACGGCCTTGGCGCACAGCGCCTCGGAGTACGCCTTGCCCTTGGCGGCGGACTCGGCGGAGACGTCCTTGAGGACGACCTCGATGCCGGCGCGGGCGCAGGAGTACGCGATGCCGGCGCCCATCATTCCGGCACCGAGGACGGCGACCTTGCGGACCGGCCGGGCGTCGACGCCCTGGGGGCGGCTGGCGCCGGAGTTGACGGCCTGGAGGTCGAAGAAGAACGCCTGGATCATGTTCTTCGCCGTCTGGCCGGTGACCAGCTCGGTGAAGTAGCGGGACTCGATGGTCAGGGCGGTCGCGAAGTCGACCTGGGAGCCCTCGACGGCGGCGGCCATGATGGCGCGGGGCGCCGGGTAGGGCGCGCCGTTCAGCTGCTTGCGCAGGTTGGCCGGGAAGGCGGGCAGGTTGGCGGCGAACTTCGGGTTCGACGGGGTGCCGCCGGGGATCTTGTACCCGGGGACGTCCCAGGGCTGGCGGGACTCGGGGTGCGCGTCGATGAAGGCGATGGCCTTGGCCATCATCTCCTCGGGGGTGGCGGCCAGCTCGTGGACGAGGCCGCTGTCCAGGGCGCGCTTCGGCGCGTACTGGGTGCCCTGGAGCAGCACCTTGAGCAGGGCGTCGGTGATGCCCATGAGGCGTACGGTGCGGGCGACGCCGCCGCCGCCGGGGAGCAGGCCGAGGGTGACCTCGGGCAGGCCGATCTTGGAGCCGGGGGCGTCGAGCGCGACCCGGTGGTGGGAGGAGAGGGCGATCTCGTAGCCGCCGCCGAGCGCGGCGCCGTTGATCGCGGCGACGACCGGCTTGCCGAGGGTCTCGATGCGGCGCAGCGCGTTCTTCATCTCCAGGCCGGCCTCGAAGATGTCCCGGGCGTGCTCGGGGCCCGCCTGGATCATGTCCTTGAGGTCGCCGCCCGCGAAGAAGGTCTTCTTGGCGGAGGTGTAGATGATGCCGCGGATGGAGTCCTTCTCGGCCTCCACGCGGTCGGCGACGGCGATGATGGAGGCCCGGAAGGCCCGGTTCATGGTGTTGGCGGACTGGTCGGGGTCGTCGAGGACGAGGGTGACGATCCCGGTCTCGTCCTGTTCCCAGCGGATGGTGGTGCTCTCGCTCATGGCTGCTGCTTCTCCGTAAGAGGGGTGCGGACGGGACGGTCAGACGCGCTCGACGACGGTGGCGATGCCCATGCCACCGCCCACGCAGAGGGTGGCCAGGCCGTAGCGCTTGTCCTGCCGCTCCAGCTCGTCGACGAGGGTGCCGAGGATCATCGCGCCGGTGGCGCCGAGCGGGTGGCCGAGCGCGATGGCGCCGCCGTTGACGTTGACCTTGTCCAGGGTGATCCCCATGTCCTTGACGAAGCGCAGCACGACCGCGGCGAACGCCTCGTTGATCTCGATCAGGTCGATGTCGTCGATGGTGAGGCCGGCCTTGGCGAGCGCCTTGCGGGTGGCGGGGGCGGGGCCCGTGAGCATGATCGTCGGCTCGGAGCCGGAGACGGCGGCCGACACGATCCGCGCGCGCGGGGTCAGTCCGTTGCGCTCGCCGACCTCCTTGGAGCCGATGGCGACGAGCGAGGCGCCGTCGACGATGCCGGAGGAGTTGCCCGCGTGGTGGACGTGGTCGATCTCCTCGACCCAGTGGTACTTCTGCAGCGCGACGGCGTCGAAGCCGCCGAGTTCGCCGATGTCGGCGAAGGAGGGCTTGAGGCGGGCGAGGGAGTCGGCGGTGGTGCCGGGACGCAGGAACTCGTCGTGGTCGAGGACGGTGAGCCCGGCGCGGTCCTTCACGGGCACGACGGAACGGGCGAAGCGGCCGTCCTTCCAGGCCGCGGCGGCGCGCTCCTGGGAGAGGGCGGCGTACTCGTCGACGTCCCGGCGGCTGAAGCCCTCGATGGTGGCGATGAGGTCGGCGCCGATGCCCTGGGGGACGAAGTTGGTCTCCAGGTTGGTCATCGGGTCGGCGAACCAGGCGCCGCCGTCGGAGGCCATCGGGACGCGGGACATGGACTCGACCCCGCCGGCGAGGACGAGGTCCTCCCAGCCGGAGCGGACCTTCATCGCGGCCATGTTGACCGCTTCGAGGCCGGAGGCGCAGAAGCGGTTCTCCTGCACGCCCGCGACGGTGTCGGGAAGCCCGGCGGCGATGGCCGCGATGCGGGCGATGTCGGAGCCCTGGTCGCCGACCGGGCCGACGACGCCCAGGACGATGTCGTCGATGGCGGCCGGGTCGAGGCCGGGGTTACGGGCCTGGATCTCCCTGATGAGGCCGACGACCAGGTCGATCGGCTTGGTGCCGTGCAGGGAGCCGTTGGCCTTGCCGCGTCCGCGCGGGGTGCGGATCGCGTCGTACACGTACGCTTCGGTGCTCACGGAAAGCCTTTCGCGATGAGGGTGGTGTTCGTGGGGCGGCGGGAGGTCAGCCGAGGAGGGAACGGCCGATGATCTCCTTCATGATCTCGGTGGTACCGCCGTAGATGGTCTGGATCCGGCCGTCGGTGTAGGCACGCGCGACCGGGAATTCGCTCATGTAGCCGTATCCGCCGTGCAGTTGCAGGCACCGGTCGGCGACCCGCTTCTGGAGTTCGGTCGCCCACCACTTGGCCATGGAGGCGTGGACGGCGTCGAGCCCCCCGTCGTTGTGCTCGGTGACGCACCGGTCGACGAAGGTCCGGGTGACGGCGCACTCGGTGGCCATCTCGGCGATCTCGAAGCGGATGTGCTGGAGCCGGGCGAGCGGGCGTCCGAAGGCCTCGCGCTCCTTGACGTACCGGGTGGTGATCTCCAGGAGGTGCTCGGCGCCCGCGATGCCGGCGACGGCGATGGCCAGGCGTTCCTGGGCGAGGTTGGTCATGAGGTGGACGAAGGCGCCGTTGAGTTCGCCGAGGAGGTTCTCCTTGGGGACGCGGACGTCCTTGAAGAACAGCTCGGCGGTGTCCTGGGACTTCTGGCCGATCTTGTCCAGGTTCCGGCCGCGCTCGAATCCCTCCGCGCCCCGCTCGACGACGAGGAGGGAGAGGCCGTGCGCGCCGCCCTCGGGGGTGGTGCGGGCGACGACGACCACGAGGTCGGCGAGGATGCCGTTGGAGATGAAGGTCTTGGAGCCGTTGAGGATCCAGTGGTCGCCGTGGTCCTCGGCGGTGGTGCGGATGCCCTGGAGGTCGGAGCCCGCGCCGGGTTCGGTCATGGCGATGGCGGTGACGGTCTCGCCCGAGCAGAAGCCGGGCAGCCAGCGCCGCTTCTGCTCCTCGGTGCCGAGCGAGGTGAGGTACGGGCCGATGATGTCGTTGTGCAGGCCGATGGCGAGCCCGGGGGCGCCGGCCCGGGTGAACTCCTCGGCGAGGACGGCGCTGTAACGGAAGTCGGGGTTGCCCCCGCCCCCGTACTCCTCGTCGACGGCGAGGCCGAGCAGCCCCTGCCGTCCGGCGGCGAGCCAGACCTCGCGGGAGACGATGCCGTCCTTCTCCCACTGCTCGTAGTGGGGCAGCACCTCCTTCTCCAGGAAGGTGCGGACCGTGGACCGGAAGGCCTCGTGGTCGGCGGTGTAGAGCTGACGCTTCATGCTTCGGTCTCCTGGGTCTTCTGCTGCCGGCCCGCTAGAGCGGGTACGGCCCAGTCGCGGGCGACGGCGGCGGTGTCGGCGCCGGGCAGGGCGGGGCCCGTGCGCAGGGTGCCGGGGGTGGCGGAGAAGCGGGGTGCGGGGGCGGGCTGGGCGATCCCGTCCCGCTCGGTGAAGGTGCCGCGGGCGGCGAGGTGCGGGTGGGACGGGGCCTCGCGCAGGGAGAGGACGGGCGCGACGCAGGCGTCGCTGCCGTCGAAGACGGCGGTCCATTCCTCGCGGGTACGGCTCAGGAAGCGGTCCGCGACGGCCTTGCGCAGTTCCGGCCAGCGCGCGAGGTCACGGCGGGCTGGGGCGGCCTCCTCGACACCGAGGAGGCGGACGAACTCCGCGTAGAACTGTTCCTCAAGGGCTCCGACCGCCATGTGGCCGCCGTCGGAGGTCTCGTAGACGCCGTAGAACGGGCAGCCGCCGTCGAGGAGGTTGACGCCCCGCCGGTCCTGCCAGCCGCCGGCCGCGAGCATGCCGTGGATCATGGTGGTGAGGTGCGCGGTGCCGTCGATGATGGCGGCGTCCACGACCTGGCCCTCGCCGTGCGCGCGGGCGTGCTGGAGGGCGGCGAGGACGCCGATGACGAGGTAGAGGGAGCCGCCCGCGTAGTCGCCGACGAGATTGGCGGGGACGGTGGGCGGGCCGTCCGGGTCCGGGCCGATCATGCCGAGCGCGCCGGTGATCGCGATGTAGCCGATGTCGTGTCCCGCGGTCGCGGCGAGCGGACCGTCCTGGCCCCAGCCGGTCATCCGTCCGTAGACGAGGCGCGGATTGCGGGCGAGGCAGGGGTCGGGGCCGACGCCGAGGCGCTCGGCGACGCCGGGCCGGTAGCCCTCGATCAGGATGTCGGCGCGCTCGACCAGGTCGAGGACGGTGGCCGGGCCGCCGTCGGCCTTGAGGTCGACGAGGACCGAGCGCTTGTTGCGGTTGGTGAGGTCGCGGGCCGGGTCGATGCCGAGGCCGGGACCGCCCGGGCGGTCGACGCGGACGACGTCGGCGCCGAGATCGGCGAGGAGCATCGCGGCGAACGGGCCGGGGCCGATGCCGGCGAGTTCCACCACGCGTACCCCGGTGAGCGGGCCGTTCCCGGCGGTGTGCGTCGTGCTCATCGAGCCCCCAGGCGTGTGTGACACCAATGATGTAACACCGGAGATGCTAGGAACGTGTTCCACTCGGCACAAGCCCCCCGGCCGAGCAAGCGCTTGGAAATTACGGCGGCCGGGGTGGGGGCCGGGGCCGGCCCGGGACCCGCTATCCTCCGCCGACGACGACAACCGCGCGCGGCGGCGCGGTACGGCCGAAACGAGGGGCTGGATGGACACAGGGGCGGGCATGGGGCGCGGAGGCGACGGCGGCGCGGGTACGGGACCCGAGTCCGGGGCCGAGGGCGAGGTCGGGGCCGAGACCGGGCCGGGGGCCGGGACAGGGGCCGGGGCCGGGGCCTGGGAAGGTCGCGACGGGAGCGGCAGGCCGTACGACGTGGTCCTGTTCGGGGCGACCGGCTTCGTCGGGGAACTCACCGCCGCGTACCTCGCCGAGCACGCCCCCGCCGAGTGCCGCTGGGCGCTCGCCGGCCGCGACGCGGCCGGGCTCGGCGCCCTGCGCGACCGCCTCGCCGCCCGTTGGCCGCACTGTGCCACGCTCCCGCTCGTCGTCGCCGACGCCGCCGACCCCGGATCGCTGCGCGAACTCGCCGAGTCCACCAGGGTGGTGGCCACCACCGTCGGCCCGTACGTCTGGTACGGCGACGGGCTCGTCGCCGCGTGCGCCGAGGCCGGCACGGACTGCGTCGACCTCACCGGCGAGGCCGAGTTCGTCGACCTGACGTACGTCCGGCACGACGCCCGTGCCCGGGAGACCGGTGCCCGCATCGTCCACGCCTGCGGCTTCGACTCCGTCCCGCACGACCTGGGCGTGTACTTCACCGTGCGGCAGCTCCCGGAGGGCGTACCGCTCACGGTGGACGGCTTCGTACGGGCCGGTGCGACCTTCTCCGGTGGCACCTTCGCCTCCGCGCTCACCGCGCTCGGCCGGGGCCGGGAGATCCTCCGGGCCGCGCACGAACGACGTCTGCACGAACCGAGGTTGGTGGGACGGCGCGCCCGCGCACCGCTGGGCGCGCCCAGGTTCAGCCGGGAGACCGGGACCTGGGCGCTGCCGCTGCCGACGCTCGACCCGCAGGTGGTGGCGCGCTCGGCCGCGGCGCTCGAACGGTACGGTCCGGACTTCCGCTACCGGCACTACGCCTCCGTGAAGACGCTCCCGATGGCACTCGGGGGCGCGGCGGCCGTGGGCGCGAGCGTGGCGGCGGCCCAACTCCCTTCGGCGCGAGCATGGCTGATGGAGCGTTACCAGACCGGTCAGGGGCCGTCCGCCGAGCGGCGCGCCCGTAGCTGGTTCTCGGTGCGCTTCGTCGGCGAAGGCGGTGGACGCCGGGTCTTCACCGAGGTCTCGGGCGGTGACCCGGGGTACGACGAGACGGCCAAGATGCTCGCCGAGTCGGCCCTCTGTCTCGCGTTCGACCCGCTGCCGAAGACGGCCGGGCAGGTGACGACGGCGGTGGCGATGGGCGACGCGCTCACGACCCGGCTGACGGCGGCGGGCATCCGCTTCAGGGTGGCGCACCGGGGCTGAGCGGGTCCGGCGAGCGGGGCGGGCCGGCGGCGACGTGACGGATCAGGGCCGTACGAGACGGAACGGGTGCCCGGCCGGGTCCGCGTAGACGCGCCACGCCGGGTCGCCTCCCCCGTCGTCGACCCCTCCGCTGCCCAGGGGTACGGCTCCGAGCGCCAGGACGGCCTCGTGGGCGGCGTCCAGGTCGTCGACCCGCACGTCGAGATGGAACTGCTGCTCGGGCGCGCCCCAGACGGGCGGACGGTGGTCGGCCACGCCCTGGAAGGCGAGGGCCTGGCCGCCGTCCCCGCGCAGCACGGCGGAACCCTCGCCGACGGCCCACCGGGGATCGGGGCTCTCCACCTCTCCGCCGATCAACTGCCGGTAGAACTGGGCGAGTCGCTCGGCGTCCGGGCAGTCGAGGACGAGGCAGCGCAGCCGCCCGATCACGTCAGACTCCAGACGACGAGGACGTAGGACATGGCGCAGACCCAGCCCAGGGCGAGCAGCCCGGCCCCCGCGAGGACCAGGTTCAGGCCACGCCCGTGGGAACGCACCGAAGCGGAGAGGGGTGTTGTCATGGACCCCACCTTTCCAAGCGGGAGCACCGCCCGGTATCCGTACAGATACTCAGCTGGTTCCTCGACCTCCGTCGGTGTCGTGCGGTGCCGACGGAGGTGGTCACGGTCTCGGGTCCGGCCGGTTACTCGAGATCGAGGACGGCTTTGCCGTGGAGGCGCCCACCGAGGAGAGCCTCAACCGCCTCGGAGTGGCGAGTCCAGGGGCCGCGCCAGCTGATGCCCGGATCGAGGCGGCCCGCGGCGATCTCTCCGGCCAGCCAGGTCAGATCGGTGGAGAAGTCGGTGGTGGGGGCGCCGAAGAGGAAGAAGGTGCGGATGGACCGGTCGTGCCGTCCTTCGTCGCCCAGCAGAGCGTCAGGCGGCAGCACCACGTCGGCCTCGGAGGAGCGGCCCACGCTGTAGAGGGTGCCGCCGGCCGACAGGGTGGCGAAGGCGTCGACGAGGTACTGTCCGCCGACGTTGTCGAGAACGGCGGACACCGGCTGCCGGGCGGCGGCCGGGTCGGGGTGGTCCTCGTGGGCGCCCAGGGCTCGCAGCCCCTCCGCCTGCGCGGGGTCACGGCTGATGGCGACGACGTGCGCGCCCGAGCGGGCGGCCCTCAGCTTGTCCTTCGCGGACTGAGGCCGAAAGGGGCCACAGGTCACCGACCGCCACGGCACCGCCCGCGCGCGACGCTCACTCCTCCCCCAGTGCCTCGTTCAGCGCGCGGCGGCACAGCGAGTCGGCGTGGCGGGTGGTTTCGGGGAGGCGGTAGCGCGGAGCGAGGTGGAGGGTGTGGGCACAGGCGTTGGCGAGGGAGACCCGGTGACCGACGGAGACGAACACCGGCTTCACCCCGGCCCGGGTGCGCAGCGCCCGCCCGACCTCCTCGCCGCCGGCCAGGAGCGGGGCGAAGTCGCCGCGCGCGGAGCCGGGTTGTTCGTACGTGAAGGTGAAGGGGTTCTTCGCGACGCCGATGGAGGGCCGGCCGGTGAGCACCCCGAGGTGGCTGGCGAGCCCGAAGCGGCGGGGGTGGGCGAGGCCGTAGCCGTCGCAGACGAGGAGGCCGGGGTCGACGGTCAGGCGGTCGAGCGCGGCGAGGACCGTCGGGATCTCACGGAAGGCGAGGAGCCCGGGGACGTACGGGAAGGAGACCCGGCCGACCGCCGTGGCCTCCTGCACCACCCGCAGGGTCCGCGCGTCGAGGACGACGGCCGCCGCCGCGACGAGATCGCGCTCGTCGTCGTAGGCCACGTCGAGCCCCGTGACGTGTCCTTCGCCCGCCTCGGGCCCCTCCTCGTCGCGTACGAGACGCCCGCGCAGCTCCTGCTGAACGGCCCGGGCTGCGGTCTCGTCGACGGGCCAGCCCGCCGGAATCTCGATGATCGTCATGATGCGGGCCACCCTACGGTCGCCCGTGGACGGGCTCCCAGCCCCGCGTCGCGGAAATCGGGGACCGAGGGGGGAGCGCGGCGGTCCCAGGGGTCGGAACGCCCCGGCCCGGGGCGGGGGCACCGGGTAGCCTGGCGATCATGTTCGTACTGGAATTGACCTACACCGCGCCCGTCGAGCGGGCCGACGCCCTGCTCGGCGCCCACGTCGAGTGGCTCGACGCGCAGTACGCCGCCGGTGTGTTCATCGCCTCGGGGCGGAAGAACCCGCGCGACGGCGGGGTGATCCTGGCCGCCGGGGTCGACCGCGCGGAGATCGAGAGGATCGCGGCGGCCGACCCGTTCAGCGTCGAGGGCGTGTGCGCGTACCGGATCACGGAGTTCCACGCGACCAAGACGGCCGCGGAACTCGCCACCTACCGGGAGCAGTTGCCCTCCTAGTCCGTGACCCGGGCACGGGCACTACCGGCGCGTTGCCACGGCGATCCGGCCCTTCTCTCCCGAGGCCCAGCAGGAGCCGTCGAGGGTGCAGTCCACCGTGTCGTACGAGCCGGTGTCGACCGTGCGCCAGGTGCCGCCGCCGTCGGTGGTGAGGTCCGTGCCGGTCGGCCCGACGGCGAGTGCCGCGCTCCTGCTGTGCGGGAGCCAGGCGACGCCCGAGCGGTACGCGGGCGGGGGCGTGGCCGAGGCGCTCCAGCCGCGACCGCCGTCGCCGGTGACCGCCGCGGCCTGCGGGGACGGCTGGTCCTTGCGGTAGTCGCCGCCGACGGCGAGGCCGTGCGCCCGGTCGCGGAAGGCGAGCCCGAAGACTCCGCGCGCCGGGTCCCCCGCGGGGACGGGCGTGACGGTGGCGGTCCAGGTCAGCCCGCGGTCTCCGGAGTGGAGCACGCGCGCGGTGGCCCCGCCGCCCGTCGCCAGCCACACGTCACGGGGACCGGCCGAGACCAGGCACTGGCCGCTCGCCGCGAAGCCCGCCTCCCCGGGGAGGGCGTCCGGCATCCCGGCGCTCGGCAGCACCTGCCAGGAACGGCCGCCGTCGCGGGTGGAGAGGATGCGGTACTTCCCGTCGACCGGGTCGCTCATGGCGAGTCCGTGCCGGCGGTCGAAGAACGTCATGCAGTCGTAGAAGGCGCGCGGGTCGGTGTTGCGGAAGGACTCGGTCCAGGTGGCTCCGCCGTCCTCGGTGCGCAGTACGCGCGAGGCCTCGCCCTCTCCGATGGCGAGGCCGACGGCCCGGCGGGCGTCGAAGGCCTCCACGTCACGGAACTCCAGCTCGGCCGCGCCGGGCGGCGAGACGTCTCGCCAGCTCGCGCCGCCGTCGGTGGTGCGCAGCACCGTGCCCCGGGAGCCGGCGGCCCAGGCGGTGCGTCGGTCGACCGCGGCGAGACCCCGGAAGCGGGCGTCGGTGCCGGTCGGGGTCAACTGCCAGCCGATTCCAGCCCCTTCGGACTCTCCCTCGCGAAGGGTCGTGGTCGCCGTCGTGTCGGTCCCTCCGTCGTGACGGCTCGTGGTCGCCGCCGTGTCCGTCGGTGCCGGCTGCCGGTCGGGCGTGGCCGTGGGGGTCTCCCCGGCCCGCGCCGGAGCGGCCAGGGTCAGCGCCAACGCCGCCCCGACCAGTCCCACCGACATCATTCGTCTCGTCTTCCCCATGGACGTCATGGCGCCGGAAGCTAGTCCCCCGGGCCGCTCCCCGTCCAGGGTGCGTCCCCCTCGGCACCAGCCGTACCGCGACCGCTCCGGGCCGTGCGCCGAACCCGAGGACGACGCCCCCCAACCACGCTGACCTGCGCCGACCTTGCCGGGACACGCCGTCCGTCAGGTTCGGTGACGTAGCTCACGTGGGTCCCGAGTGCACGTTCCGGCCGTCTTGCTCGTCTTGCGAGGTGTCAGGGGCCCTGGTGTCGGGGAGACGCACAGGATCCGAAACCCGCGTGAGAGGAGCCGGTCTTGTCCGCCGTCATCGAGCAAGCCGTCCAGGCCCGTCTGGTCGCATCCGCTCCTCGGATGGAGACCGTCCCCGCCACCCTGCGGTACGACCGCGAGGATCCGTACGCCGTGAGCATGGCCTTCCCGCCGCCCGCGACCCTGGAGGGCGTCGAGGTCTCCTGGGCGTTCGCGCGCGAGCTGCTCGTCCAGGGCGTCGAACGCCCGGCCGGCGTCGGGGACGTCCGTCTGCGCCCGTACGGATACGACCGCACGGTGGTCGAGTTCCACGCCCCCGAGGGGGTGGCCATGGTCCACGTCCGGACCTCGGAGCTGCGCCGCTTCCTGGAGCGCTCGCAGCACCTGGTGCCCGAGGGGCGCGAGCACCAGTACCTGGACTGGGACCAGGACCTGGCGAAGCTGCTGCGCGACCGTCCGTGACCCGTGTGCCCCGCGCCCCCTCCCCCGACGGGTCGCCCGGTGAGGCCGCTCGCCCGGTAAATCGTTTGCCGCTGCGCGAGCCCCCGTCGTACCGTCGTCACTGACCTTGTCGTCACCTGATCGGAGAAGGACGTTGCTCGTCTGAGGTTGCGAGACACCGAGCCGCGCGTGCCCCTGAGCCGCGTGTGCCGTTCTCGACCTCGGCGTACGAGCCGTTCTCTCGACTGCCCGCGCCCCGGTGTCTCACGCGTTGCTCCATTTCACGCTCGCGCGACCGGGAGGCCCCTATGGCGCATCACCCCACCTTCATCACCTGCACGTCCCTCTCCTTCTCGTGGCCTGACGGCACCGAGGTCCTCGACGACTTCCGGCTCACGGTCGGCCCCGGCCGCACCGGTCTCGTCGGGCTCAACGGCTCCGGCAAATCCACGCTCCTCAAGCTGATCGCGGGCGAGCTCACCCCTGCCTCCGGCACCGTCCGGGTCACGGGCGAACTCGGCTACCTCCCGCAGAACCTGGTCCTGGACACCTCCCGGCGGGTGGACGAGATCCTCGGGATCGCCGCGAAGCGTGCCGCACTGCACGCCATCGAGGCGGGAGACCCGGCGGAGGAGCACTTCACCGCCCTGGCCGACGACTGGGACGTGGAGGAGCGGGCCCGCGCCACCCTCGACCAGCTCGGCCTCGGCGGCGTGGGTCTCGACCGGACCGTCGGCGAGGTCTCGGGCGGTGAGTCCGTGCTGCTGAGGCTCGCCGCACTGCTGCTCGCCCGACCCGACGTCCTGCTGCTGGACGAGCCGACCAACAACCTGGACCGGCAGGCCCGCGCCCGTCTGTACGAGGCGGTGGAGAACTGGTCCGGCGTCCTGGTCGTGGTGAGCCACGACCGTGAACTCCTGGAGCGCGTCGACCAGATCGCCGATCTGCGGGACGGCTCCGTCACCTGGTACGGCGGCGCCTGGTCCGACTACGAGGAGGCGCTCGCGGCCGAACAGGAGGCGGCCGAGCGGATGGTGCGGGTCGCCGAGGCGGACGTCCAGCGGCAGAAGCGGGAACTCGGCGACGCGCAGGTGAAGTTGGCGCGCCGGAAGCGGTACGCGCAGAAGAGCTTCGAGAACAAGGTCGTCCCGAAGATCGTGGCGAACGGGCTCAGGAGCAACGCCCAGGTCGCCGCCGGCAAGCATCGCGCCCTGCACGCGGAGCGTCTTTCCGAGGCCAGGGAGCGGCTCGACGCGGCCGTGGAGGCGGTGCGGGACGACGACGAGATCCGCGTCGAACTGCCGCGCACCTCGGTGCCGCCGGGTCGCGAGGTGCTGTTCCTGCGGGATCTGGAGCTGCGGTACGGGGCCCGGGTGGCCGGCGGGTTCGAGCTGCGCGGCCCGGAGCGGATCGCGCTGGTCGGCCGGAACGGCGCCGGGAAGACGACGCTGCTGCGGACGATCGCCGGGGAGCTACCGCCGCTGTCGGGCGAGGCGGAGGCACGGGTGCCGTTGCGCTTCCTGCCGCAGCGGCTCGACGTCCTTGACGACGGGCTGAGCGTGGTGGAGAACGTCGCCCGGTTCGCGCCCGCCGCGACGGCGAACGCGATCAGGGCGCGACTGGCACGATTCCTGTTCCGGGGGGCGCGGGCCGATCAGCCCGTGGGAACCCTGTCGGGCGGGGAGCGGTTCCGGGCGACGCTGGCGGCGCTGCTCCTCGCGGAGCCGGCTCCGCAGCTGCTGATGCTGGACGAGCCGACGAACAACCTGGACATGGCGTCGGTACGGAAGCTGACGGCGGCCCTCGACGCGTACGAGGGGGCGCTGATCGTGGCGAGCCACGACGTGACGTTCCTGGAGTCGCTGGGGATCACCCGCTGGCTGCTGCTCGACGGCGAGCTGCGGCCGACGACCGCGGAGGAGGTACGCGGGACGACGGCGAGTTCGCGCTAGGGCGCGCCGCCGGACACCGCTGGGCTCCGCCTAGCGATGCAGTAACGCCCAGGATTTGGTGCCGCCGCCCGGGGTGAGGACGGGGGCGAGTCCCCAGTCCCCGCCGTGCCCGTCGACCGCCGCGGCCAGCAGCCACATGCTGCGGCTGCGGCGGTCGCGGCATTCCTCGGCCGCGGCGGGTGAGGTGTGGGCCGGATGCTGGTCGTAGAGCACGATCCGGAGTGCCTCGTACTGCCAGCGGACGCGCAGGATCATCTCCCGGTCGGGGGTGAACCGGTAGGCGGCGGAGACCAGTTCGGAGGCGGCGAGGGTGGCGGTCTCGCAGAGCTCGGAGAGCCCGTGCCGGGTCAGGAGCGACTCGACCGCCTGGCGGGCGAGTCCGGCACAGTAGGCGCCTCCGGGAAGGAGCATCGAGTAACTGAGGTTCTCCGTGGCGGGGGGTATGGGCCCGGCCGCGACGGCGGTCGGGAGGCAACGCAGGGCGCCCTTCATCGGGTTGCTCACATTTCCTGTGCAGGGGGGTAGCTCCACACGACCGGTAGCGCCGTGTGAGACTTGCGCTACCGACCGTAGCGCACGCGCGGAGCACAGTGCTACTACTTGCCGGTACTCGTGCCATTCCGGCCATATCGACGTCACGGGACGAAGGAGAGACGAAGCGTGCCACCCAGGAGCAGCCCGACCGCGCGCCAGCAGCGGCTAGGGAGCGAACTGCGCAAACTGCGCGAACAGTCGGGGATGTCGGCCCAGCAGGCCGCCGCCCTCCTGGGCGTCGACCGCACCCGCATCCCCCACATCGAGTCGGGCCGCTTCGGGATCAGCGCCGAACGCGTCCGCACCCTGGCGTTCAACTACGGCTGCCCGGACACCGGCCTCGTCGACCTGCTCGCCGGCATGGCCCACGAGCGGGACCGGGGCTGGTGGGAGGAGCACCGCGGACTCCTGCCGCCCGCACTCATCGACATCGCCGAACTCGAGTACCACGCCTCCGCGTTGCACACGGCGGTCACCACCCACATCCCCGGACTCCTGCAGACCGAGGACCACGCGCGGGCCGTCTTCGACACCGCCGTCCCCCCACTGCCCGACCCCGATCTGGAGGCCCGGCTCGCCCTGCGCCTGCGCCGCCAGGAGGTCCTGGAGCGCGACCGGCCCATCGGATACGAGGCCGTGATCCACGAGGCGGCGCTCCGCATGCAGTTCGGCGGACCGAAGGTCGCACGGGCGCAACTGGAACACATCCTGGCCCGCTCCGAACGCGACACCGTGTCCGTGCGGGTCATACCCTTCGCCGCCGGGGGTTTCCCCGGGGCGGGCCAGTCGTTCACCTATGTGGCCGCGCCCGTGGCGCAGCTCGACACCGTGCAGCTCGACTCCTCCCACGGCTCCCTGCTCCTCGACGCCGACATGCAACTGCGCCGCTACCGGGGGCTTCTGGACCGACTGCGCGGGCTGGCCCTGCCCGTGGACGAGTCACGCGCGTTCGTCCGCACCATCGCCGAGGATCTGTGAGGGACCCCCACATGAACGTCACCACCGGCACCGGCACCGGCACCGCCGTCGCCCCGACCGCCCCCACCGTCGAGATCGACTGGAGCGAGGCCTTCTGCAGCGAGGGCGCCAACTGCTTCCGGTTCGGCCTCGACGACGCCGGGCGCGCCTACATCGGCTCGACGCTCGCCCCCGGGGTGTACGTCAGCGACTCGGTGGAGGCGCTCCGCGCCCTGATCTCCGCGGTGAAGGCGGGCGAGGCCGACCATCTGCTCTGAGTAGTCGGGCGGGCGGCCCGGGCCGAGCGGGCGGGACGTGACCTGCATCTCCGGTCCCCCGCCGGAGCAGCACACATAACGGAACGTAACCGGACATCGCCACGACGGGCTTGGCCGTCGCCTTACGGAGCCTTAACCTACGGTCTCGTAACCTACGAATCCGTAGGTAATCCCGTATGCCCTTCTCTCCGTCCCCAGGAGTTCCCGTGACGCTCACCTCTCCCCACCTCGGCAGCTCGGCGGAGTGGACCGACGCGCGCCTGCTCTACGCGCTCGAAGAGGTCGTGGAGCAGGAACTCAACCGGCACCTCAAGGTCACCAAGGACTGGATGCCGCACGAGTACGTGCCGTGGTCCGACGCCCGGAACTTCCCCGGCTTCTTCGAGGACGGCGAGGCCTGGGACCCGTCCCAGTCCAAGGTGACCGACATCGGCAAGATCGCCCTCGTCGTCAACCTGCTCACCGAGGACAACCTCCCGAGCTACCACCACGAGATCGCCAGCCTCTTCGGCCGCGACGGCGCCTGGGGCACCTGGGTGCACCGCTGGACCGCCGAGGAGGGGCGCCACGGCATCGTCATGCGCGACTACCTGCTGGCCTCCCGCGCCGTCGACCCGGACAAGCTGGAGCAGTTCCGGATGTCGCACATGAGCGAGGGCTTCGAGTCCGACAACCGGCACTCGATGCTGCACTCGGTGGCGTACGTCGCCTTCCAGGAGCTCGCGACCCGCATCTCGCACCGCAACACCGGCCACCAGTCCGGCGACCCGGTCTGCGACCGGATGCTCGCCCGCATCGCCACCGACGAGAACCTGCACATGGTCTTCTACCGCAACCTGCTGGGCGCGGCCTTCGAGCTCGCTCCCGACCTGACCATGCAGGCCGTGCGGGACGTCGTGGTCAACTTCCGGATGCCCGGCCACGGCATGCCCGGCTTCGAGCGGGCGGCGGCGCAGATGGCGATCGGCGAGATCTACAACATGCGCATCCACCACGACGACGTCCTCCAGCCCGTCCTGCGCTTCCTCAAGGTCCTCCAGATCGAGGGCCTCGGCCCGGACGGCCTGCGCGCCCAGGAGGAGCTCGGCCTGTACATGAACGGCCTGGACTCCGAGGCGAGCAAGTTCGACGAGAAGCTCGCGGCCCGCAAGGCGCGGATGGCCGCGCGCGCGGCCGGCTGAGTCACCGGCCGGGTGGGCGGACCCGGCGGGTCAGCGGCTCTGCCGCTTGAGCCGCACACGCTCCTTCTCGGAGAGGCCGCCCCACACCCCGAACCTCTCGTCGTGACGCAGCGCGTACTCCAGGCACGCCACGCGCCCCTCGCACGCCCCGCAGAGCTGCTTCGCCTCACGCGTCGACGACCCGGGCGCCGGAAAGAAGAACTCCGGTCCCGCCTGGGCGCACAGCGCGTCCTCGCGCCAGGAGAGGTCAGGAGCGGGGCCGGGGGCGGTCAGCACGTCGGCATCCGTCCGCAGGCTCGTCCGCGTGTTCATCCGCGTGCCCATCCGCATGTTCCTCTGCATGTCCATCCGCATGACCGACACGCTGCCGCACTGCCGTAAACGCGCCATCAACGTTCGATCAATGGCGGATACCCGACGCACGATCCGGCTGTCGGCCTCGCCCGACTCCCGCCTCCCATCCCGTGGGACCGCTTGTGAACGGACTGTTTCCGACCTCGCGGGACCGCTGATTCGAGTCCCGTCACGTGGGAACGTGGGAACCCGATCACCCACGGGGAGCGAACCCTATGACGACCGAGGCCGGCATCGTCCGACCCCCGGCGGGCGCCCAGGCGGTCCGCCGCGCACTGGACGTACTGCACTGTTTCCACGACAACGGGCCCGACCTGAGCGCCTCCGACCTCGCACGGCGCCTCGGGCTCTCCACCTCCACGGCACACCGCCTCGCCCGGACCCTGCTCGGCGCGGGCTTCCTGGAGCAGGACACCAGGACCGCCCGCTACCGGCTCGGTCCGGCGATGACGGAGCTGGGCCGGCTCTCGTACCACCAGCGGGGGCTCCACCTGGCCGCGCCGGAGCTGTCCGATCTGGCCGAACGGACCGGAGCGACCGCCGAGCTCGCGCTGCGCAGTGGACCGCACGCGGTGGTCGTGGCGGGCGGGCCGGTGACGCCGAAGGTGGGGCTGCGCCGCCCCCTGCACTCCACGGCGCTCGGAAAGGTCCTGCTCGCGTGGCCCCGGGCCGATGAGGGCGGCCCGCACGCCCCGCCGCCGCACGCGGTCACCGAGCGGGCCTTCGCCGAGCCCTCCGCTCCGGCCGCCGAGCTGGCGCGCGTACGGGAGGCGGGGTACGCGCTCGACGAAGGAGAGCCGGGCCTGGGAGTGCGGACCCTGGCCGTACCCGTCCTGGAGCGGTCCGGGCACACACGGTTCGCGCTCGCGGTCCGCGCGGCCCCGGAGCTCCTCACCGACGCGCGGCTCGACTGGTTCCTGGCGCAGGCGCGGTCCTGCGCCCGCGCCCTGGAGGTGTTGCTGCTCGCCCCGGGGGAACGGCGCGCGCCCGGGGGCCAGGCCGGGTAGCGAAGATTTCCGTACGGTCGTGCGGTCAGTACCATGGGCGCATGAACGGCAGCACCGGAAGCGGCACCGGGACCAAGACCGACGGGCGGGTCGAGCGCGGGAACCAGACCCGGCGTCTCGTGCTCGGCCGGACGATGGACATCGCCTCGATCGAGGGGCTCGAAGGTCTGTCCCTGGGACGGATCGCGACCGAGCTGCGGCTGAGCAAGAGCGGCGTCTTCGCCCTCTTCGGATCCAAGGAAGAGCTTCAGCTCGCCACCATCAGGGCCGCCGTCGCCGTCTTCGCCGAGAGCGTCGTCACCCCTCTCGAGGACGTACCGCCGGGCGCCCGGCGGGTGCGCGCACTGTGCCGGAACTGGCTCACGTACTCCTCGGACCGGGTCTTCGCGGGCGGCTGCTTCTTCTACGCGGTCTCGGCCGAGTTCGACGCCCGTACGGGCCCGGTCCACGACGCCGTCGCCCGGACCCGCCTCGACTGGACCGCCTACATGGAACAGGCCATGACGGAGGCCCGGGCGGTGGGCGACTTCGTCGAGGACATGGACGTGGAGCAGCTCGCGTTCGAGGTGATCGCGCTGATGGAGGCGGCGAACGCGCAGTCCGTCCTGCTCGGCGACACCGCGCCCTACGCCCGCGCCGAGCGGGGCGTCGTCTCCCGCCTGCGGGCCTCGGCCACGGACCGGGGCCTGGCGGGCCTGGGCGAGGACGCTCCCTAGGCACCTCGCCGGCCCGCTCGCCCGGCCGACGGCCCCCTTGCCCGCTCAGCCGGCCGCCATTCGCTCCCCTGACGGCTCCTCCGCCGGAGCCGTCAGGAACTCCACCGCCTCGGCCACGACCGCCGGATCCGACAGGATGCGGCGGTGGCCGAGCCCCTGGGTGACGACGAGGCGGGCCCGGTCCCCGTGGGCCCGTGCGAGCCGTCGCGACTGGGCGGAGGGCACCATGTCGTCGCCCTCGTCGTGGAACAGCAGGAGGGGCGCGCCGAGTTCGCCTGGGTCCCGGTCGGCACCGAAGCGGCCCCAGATCCCGGGTTCGTCCGGAGCGATCCGCCGCTCCACGTGGTCGCGCATGCACCGGATGACCCGCTCGTCGAGGCCGAGACCCTCCCGGAAGCCCGCGAGCAGCAGCTCGAAGGAGCCGACTCCGCCGAGGCCGACGAAGCGTGCGGTACGGACGCCGTCCCGAAGGGCGAAGAGGCCGGCGAGGACGCCGAAGGAGTGGGCGACGACCGCGTCGAAGTCACCGTGCCGGGCGTGCAACTCCCGGATGATCTCCCGGTATTCGACGATGTTGCTGGCCTTCCCCGAGGAGTCTCCGTGGCCGGGGGCGTCGAAGGCGATGGGGCTGTAGCCGCGTGCGAGGAGCGCCTCGGCGAAGGCGGTGAGACGTGAGGCGCGCGAGGACCAGCCGTGGACGAGGAGTACGGGCCGACGGCCGTCGCCCCAGGCGTAGGTGACGACGCCCTTGCCCCGGATCCGAAGGTGCCCGGTGCGCGCCGCGTCGAGGAGCTTCCGCTCCTCCGGCCTGACCCGCGCCCGGCCGAGCGGGCGGACGAAGAGATGGAAGGCCCAGCGCCCGGCGGGTCCGGGGGCGACGCGGGCGGTGGCGTTGAGGGCGGTGCGGATGAGCGGAGCCATGGGGTACATGCCGGATCTCCTCGATCGTCCTGACGTGGAAAAATGCTAGCACGATCGTTCGTGTTGTTTCAGGAGGGAAGGGAGAGGGCCGACCCCTAGGCTGGCCCCGTCACGCACCGAGGAGGCAGGTTTGATCACGGAGTACCAGCAGCGCCTGCGCGCTCACCACCTCGCCGCCCCCGTCATGGCCGCCCCGGCACCCTGGCAGCCGGTCCTGGACCGCGGGACCCCCGTCGGGGGCCTGCTCGGCATCGGCTTCGCGGTCCATCCGGACACCGGACACGACCTCGTCATGGTCGTCTCCCACGACGGACACGGCCTCTTCGACGCGATCACCGGCGAGAAGATCGCACGCGACCGGGACCCCGACCCCGCCACCAGCACCCCCGACGCACACCCGGACCTCACCTGCCCCGGTCTCGGCCCCGTCGCGGGCACGGGGATCCGCATCGCCGGCCTCTTCGGCGGCGGTCTGCACCGCACCACACCGGACGGCTGGACGGTGGACGTCGTCAGCCCCGACTGGCCCCACGACCGCGTCATCCTCTCCGCCGACGGCGGAGCGAACAGAGGGGCGGCGGGAGGCACCTGGTGGCACGTCTTCCACTCCGAGTACTCGGAACTGCGCGCCGCCGGCTTCTCCCCGACCGGCCTCACCCTGGCGGTCGCGACCAGCAGCGACCTCACGCTCTGGACCCGCCCTCCGTCCTCCGTCGAGGACTGACCGAGACGCCGGAACGGCCGTTCAGCCGGTCTCCTCCTTCTTCGCCCGGCTCGGCTGGACGCGCTTCGGCTCGCCCGGCATCTTCGGGTACTCCGGCGGATAGGGCAGGTCCCCGAGACCGTGCTCCGCCTCGTCCCTACGGGCCAGTTCGAGCAGGGACTCCAGGCTGAACCGCTCGTCGTCCATGTCGGCGTGGACGTCGCCGACCTCGGCGTACCGGGCCGGCATCTTCTTGATGTCGAAGTCCCGCGGCACGGCGTCGTCGACCTCCTCCCACCGCAGCGGCGCCGAGACGGGGGCATGGGGGCGCGGGCGTACGGAGTAGGCGGAGGCGATCGTCCGGTCCCGGGCGGTCTGGTTGTAGTCGACGAAGATCCGCTCGCCGCGCTCCTCCTTCCACCACTTGATGGTGACCCGCTCCGGCATCCGCCGCTCCAGCTCCCGACCACAGGCGATGGCGGCGCGCCTGACCTGCGTGAAGGTCCACTGGGGCAGGATCGGCACGAAGACGTGGAGCCCGCGCCCGCCGGAGGTCTTCGGCCAGCCGCGCAGTCCGTGCTCGTCCAGCACCGAGCGCAGCTCGTGGGCGGCACGGACGGCGTCGGCGTAGTCCGTGCCGGGCTGCGGGTCGAGGTCGATGCGCAGTTCGTCGGGGTGGTCGGTGTCGTCCCGCCGTACCGGCCACGGGTGGAACGTGACGGCGCCGAGGTTGGCCGCCCAGAGCACGGCCGCCGGTTCCGTGGGGCACATCTCGTCGGCCGACCGGCCGCTGGGGAAGGTGATGTGCGCGGTCGGGATCCAGTCGGGCAGGTACTTCGGGGCGCGCTTCTGGAAGAAGGACTCGCCGGTCACCCCGTCCGGATAGCGCTCAAGCGTGGTGGGGCGGTCGCGCAGGGCGCGGGTGATGCCGTCGCCGACGGCGAGGTAGTAGCTGACCATGTCGAGCTTGGTGTAGCCCGGTTCGGGGAAGTACACCTTGTCCGGATTGGACACGCGTACGGTCCGGTCGCCGACTTCCAGTTCCACCGCTGCCGCCTTGCCTGCCATGCCGGTCAGCCTAGGGCTCGCCGACAACTCCCGCATACCGGACAATCGGCTCATGGATCTTCCGGTGATGCCGCCCGTGAAACCGATGCTCGCCAAGTCCGTGAAACGGATCCCGCCCGGGATGCAGTACGAGGCCAAGTGGGACGGCTTCCGGGCGATCGTGCACCGGGACGGGCCCGAGCTCGTGATCGGCAGCCGTACCGGCAAGCCCCTCACCCGCTACTTCCCCGAACTGGTCGAGGCGCTCGCGGCCCGGTTGCCCGAGCGGTGCGTGGTCGACGGGGAGATCGTCATCGCGCACGACGGGCGGCTCGACTTCGACCGGCTCAGCGAGCGGATCCATCCCGCGGACTCCCGGGTCCGCATGCTGGCCGAGACCACCCCGGCCCTGTTCATCGCCTTCGACCTGCTCGCCCTCGGCGACGCCTCGCTGCTCGACACTCCCCTCGGCGAACGCCGGGAGGCGCTGGAGCGGATGCTCGCCGGCGTCGACGCGCCGGTCCATCTGGCACCGGCGACCCGGGACGCCGAGCTGGCCGCCCACTGGTTCGAGCAGTACGAGGGCGCGGGCCTCGACGGGGTGATCGCCAAGCCCCTCGACCTGCCGTACCGGCCGGACGCCCGCCTGATGTACAAGATCAAGCACGAGCGGACGGCCGATGTGGTGGTGGCCGGCTACCGCTTCCACAAGAGCGGCCCCGTGGTCGGTTCGCTGCTGCTCGGCCTGCACGACGACAGGGGCGTCCTCCAGCACGTCGGCGTCTGCGCGGCCTTCACCGCCCAGCGGCGCGCCGAGCTGGTCGAGGAGCTGGAGCCGCTCCGGATGGATCCGCCCGACGGGCATCCGTGGGCGGCGTGGGCGGAGGAGGCCGCACACGAGGGAGCGCGACTGCCGGGCGCGCCGAGCCGCTGGTCGGGGAAGAAGGACCTGTCGTGGGTGGCGCTGCGGCCCGAGCGGGTCTGCGAGGTCGGGTACGACCACATGGAGGGCGACCGCTTCCGGCACACGGCGCAGTTCAAGCGGTGGCGTCCGGACCGGACGCCGGAGTCCTGCGGGTACGGGCAGCTGGACGAGCCCGTCTCGTACGACCTGTCGGAGGTCCTGGCCTAGACCTCCCCTCGCCTCGGGCTGGCACGGGCGCGCCGGAAGGCCCCGGTCCGGGGAGTGAGATGCTTCACATTCCACAAGGGTCGACGCGCATCCAACAGCCCCGTATCGGGCATGCGTTCACCGCACGCGTGAGCGATACGCAGGGACGGTGCGCAATCCCGTGAGGGCCATCCGCCCTCGTACCTGCGAGAACGTGACCGCGACCGCCCAGGGTCCTCACCCACTCCCCCGCCGTGGTTCCCGCGCGCCGCGCCGCTGCGCCCCCGCGTCGTTGCTCCGTCGCGACACGGCCGTACCGGAACCCGTACGGCCATCCGGTACGTATGGAGAGCAGACCCTTCCGTACCCTTCCCCGACCCGCTAGGACTGAACCGTGATCACCTCACCCTCGCGCCTCGTTCCCGTCCCGATCCCCGACCGTGTGGCCGCGCTGATCGGTTCGTGCCTGCCGCTGCACGTCCTCCAGGCCGAGGTCGACGCGGACTGCGCGGCGCGCGAGGTCTACCGGTTCCGGGGGCCGCTGTGCGCGGAGGACCGGGCGGACCGCGAGCATGCCCTCGCCGCGCTCGCACGCGCCAACAAGGTCCTCGCCAAGCACCACCCGAAGCTGCCCGTCACCCCCTGACGCCGCGTTTCCCGTCGGTCCCTGACCGGTCCGCCCGTGTCAAGCCCGACCGGCCCGCACACGTCACCCCTGACCGGCCCGCGCAAGTCACCCCCGACCGGCCCGCACACGTCACTCCCGACCGGCCCGCACACGTCACTCCCGACCGGCCCGCACACGTCACCCGCGACCGGCCCGCCCGTTCGGCCGTCCCCCGCATGCAGCCGCGCGGGGCCGGTGTGACGCTGCCAGAGTGACCACGATCAGCGACGCAGCGCCCGCGCCCCCGGCCGCCACCGAGCCGCCCGTGCTCGACCGCCGCCGACGCAACATCGTCTTCGGCACGATCATGCTGGGCGTCCTCCTCGCCGCCCTCGACCAGACGATCGTCGGCACCGCCCTGCCCACGATCGTCTCGGACCTCGGCGGCGCAGCCCACATGTCGTGGGTGGTCACCGCCTACCTGCTGGCCGAGACCGTCGCGACCGTTCTCGTCGGCAAGTTCGGCGACCTCTTCGGCCGCAAGGTCATCTTCCAGATCTCGGCGGTCATCTTCATCACCGGCTCGTTCCTCTGCGGACTCGCCACCAACATGACGCTGCTGATCGTCTGGCGCGGCCTCCAGGGCATCGGCGCCGGCGGTCTGATGGTCACCTCGATGGCGCTGATCGCCGACGTGATCCCGCTGCGCGAACGCGGCAAGTACCAGGGCGCGATCGGGGCCGTGTTCGGCGTCTCCACCGTCATCGGCCCGCTGCTCGGAGGCCTGTTCACCGACCACGCCAGCTGGCGCTGGGCCTTCTACGTCAACGTACCCATCGCGATCCTGGTCGTCATCGCCGCCGCCCGCACGATCCCCTCCGTACGCTCGGCGAGCCGGCCCGTCATCGACTACACGGGCATCGCGCTCGTCGCCGCCGGTGCCAGCGCCCTGATCCTGGCCACGAGTTGGGGCGGCAACGAGTACGCGTGGACGTCCGGGGTCATCATCGGCCTCTTCGCCGGCGGTCTGATCTCCCTCGCCCTGTTCTGCTGGGTGGAGACCCGGGCCGCGGAACCCATGCTGCCCATGCGGCTGTTCGGGAATCCCGTCTTCACCGTCTGCTCCGTGCTGAGCTTCGTCGTCGGCTTCGCCATGCTCGGCGCGATGACCTTCCTGCCGACCTACCTCCAGTACGTCGACGGGGACTCGGCCACCGTCTCCGGCATCCGCACCCTCCCCATGGTCGTCGGCCTGCTCATCGCCTCCATCTTCAGCGGCAACGTGGTCAGCAAGACGGGCCACTACCGGATCTTCCCGATCGTCGGCTGCCTGGTCATGGGGCTCGGCCTCTATCTGCTGTCGCTGATGGGGCCGGGGACCAGCACCTGGCTCTCGTCGCTCTACATGTTCGTGCTCGGCGTCGGCATCGGGCTGTGCATGCAGGTCCTCACCATCGCCGTGCAGAACACCGTCGACTACGCCGACCTCGGCACCGCCACCTCCGGCGTCACCTTCTTCCGCACCCTCGGCAGCTCCTTCGGCACCGCCGTCTTCGGCACGATCTACGTCAACTCGCTCACCCCGAACCTGACCGCCGGGGTCGGCGAGGCCACGGTCGTCGCCGGGAGCCTCGGCGTGGACCCGACCGGACTCGCGGAGGCCGCGCAGAGCCCGGCCGGAGTGCACGGACTGCCGGACGCCGTCGCGGAGCCGATCGTCAACGCCTACGCCGACACCCTCCACACCGTCTTCCTCTGGACCGTGCCGGTCGCCGCCATCGGCTTCGTCGTCGCGCTCTTCCTCAAGCAGGTGAAGCTCCGCGACTCGGCGCGCGCCGCGGCCCCCGACATGGGCGAGGGCTTCGGCTCCCCCACCACCGCGGGCGACTCGGCGAAGCTCCTCGAACTGGCCGTCGGGCGGATCCTGCACCAGACCGACCTCGACACCGTCCGGCGGATCATCGCCGCGTCCGACACCCGGCTCGACACCGCCGGCGCCTGGGCGGTGATGCAGGTCGAGCTCTTCACCCGGGCGGTCGGCCATGCGAGCCTCGGCCTGATCTCGGCGGGCCGGCGCATCCCGCCCGAGGTGCTGCTCCCGGCCTTCGACCGGATGGTCGACGAGGGGTTCCTCACCCGGGACGGCAACCTGCTCTCCCACACGCCCGCCGGCAAGCGCGAGGCGGACCTCATCACGCACGCGTGGGGCGCGTGGCTCGCCGACCGGATCGAGCAGGAGGGCGGCAGGCCCAGCGAGCCCGCACTGCGGGTGGCGACGGACGCCATCGCGAAGAAGATCGTCGCCGAGGACCTCGCGGGCGGCTTCCCGGCCGGCCGGCAGACGGCCCCGGCGGGGGCCCGCTGAGCGGGGCGGGGCCCGCTCGGGGGTGAGGGGCGCGCTGAGCAGCCGATCAGCGGTTCATCATGACCGCGCCACGTCCCCGTCCACGTACACCCAAGCACCCTCATGGCGGGAGAAGCGGCTCCGCTCGCTCTGCTCTCCGGGCTCGCCGGCGTGGACGTAGCGCGCGGTGAAGGTGACCGTGCCGCGCTGGTGGAAGGCGGTGCCCTCGGTGGTCTCCACGATGTCCAGGCCGGTCCAGCGGATACCCGGATCGAAGTCGACCTCGTCGGGACGCGTCGCCGGCGCCCAGGTGCGCAGCAGGTAGGCCTCGTCGCGGACGACGAAGGCGCTGTAGCGGGAGCGCATGAGCAGCTCGGCCGTGGGCGCCGTACCGCCCGTGCCCGCGTGGAACCGCCCGCAGCACGCGCCGTACGGGGCGTCGAGGCCGCACGGGCAGGGCGAGGTCGCGGTCACGGCCGGGGCCGCGGCGGCGGTCGTACGGGGGCGGGTCTTGCGTCGGGACATGCCGCCATTGTCCCCCACGGGGAACGCGCGACGGCGCCCGGCATGTGGACGCCCCCGTGGACGCCGGTCGGGAATCCCGCTGCTCAGAGGGTCCGTCCGAGTAGCGTACGAGCATGAAACTGACGATTCTCGGAGGCGGCGGGTTCCGGGTGCCGCTGGTGTACGGGGCCCTCCTCGGCGACCACGCCGAGGGGCGGGTCACCCACGTCACCCTGTACGACCTCGACGAAGGGCGGGTCTCGGCCATCGCCAGGGTCCTCGCCGAGCAGGGCCACGGAGTGCCGGACGCGCCCGGGGTGACGGCGACCACGGACCTCGACGAGGCGCTGCGCGGCGCCGACTTCGTGTTCTCCGCGATCCGGGTCGGCGGGCTGGAAGGCAGAGCGGCCGACGAACGGATCGCGCTCGCCGAGGGCGTACTCGGACAGGAGACGGTGGGCGCGGGCGGCATCGCCTACGGGCTGCGGACCGTTCCGGTCGCGGTGCGCGTCGCCCGCCGGATCGCAGAACTCGCCCCGGACGCCTGGGTCATCAACTTCACCAACCCGGCGGGCCTGGTCACGGAGGCGATGTCGCGGATCCTCGGCGACCGGGTCGTCGGCATCTGCGACTCCCCCGTCGGGCTCGGCCGCCGGGTCGCCCGCGTCCTGGGCGCCGACCCGGACGAGGCCTGGATCGACTACGTGGGCCTCAACCACCTGGGCTGGCTGCGGGGGTTGCGGGTCGGTGGCCGTGACGAGCTGCCGCGCCTCCTCGCCGACGAGGAGGCGCTCGGCTCCTTCGAGGAGGGCAGGCTCTTCGGCTCCGAGTGGCTGCGCTCCCTCGGCGCGATCCCCAACGAGTACCTGCACTACTACTACTTCAACCGGGAGGCCGTGCACGCCTACCGGACCGCGGAGCGGACCCGCGGCGCCTATCTCCGCGACCAGCAGGCGGGCTTCTACGCCGAGATGGCGAAGCCGGACACCCCCGCCCTGGACGCCTGGCACCGCACGCTCGCCGACCGGGAGGCCACCTACATGGCGGCCAACCGGGAGGCCGCCGGGACCGGAGAGCGCGACGAGGAGGACCTGGAGTCGGGCGGCTACGAGAAGGTGGCGCTCGCCCTGATGCGGGCCATCGCGCGGGACGAGCGGGCGACCCTCATCCTGAACGTGCGCAACGGCACGACGCTCGCCGCGCTCGACGCCGACGCGGTGATCGAGGTGCCGTGCCTCGTGGACGCGAACGGCGCCCATCCGGTCTCGGTCTCCCCGCTGCCGTATCACGCCGTCGGCCTGGTGACGGGGGTGAAGGCGGTGGAGCGTGAGGTCCTCGCGGCGGCGGAGAGCGGCTCGCGGACGACGGCCGTGAAGGCCTTCGCGCTGCACCCGCTGGTCGACTCGGTGGCGGTGGCCCGCCGGCTCGTCGACGGCTACACGGCGGAGCACCCGGGTCTGGCGTACCTACGACCCTGAGCCGACAGCCGCCTGTACGGCCGACGAACATCTTTACGAGGCCGGGGGCGCGGCCTAGGCTCGCGCCCCATGACCTCACAGAACAAGGGTGTTCGACGAGAGGTGGGCCGCCTCCTCACCGCCTGCCTGCTGGCCGCCGGCCTGGTGGGCACCGCGCCGGCGGCGGCGGAGACACCGACGCCCGGTGACGGTCCCGTCGTCGTCCCCGTCCAGACCACCGGCCCCGCGGACCGGCGGTTCAACCTGGTTTTCATGGGGGACGGTTACACGGCGGCGGAGATGCCGGCGTTCCGCGCGGACCTCGAACGGCACCTGAACACGCTGTGGAGCATCGAGCCGTTCGCCTCGTACCGCTCGTACGTCAACGTGTGGGCGGTGGAGGCGCCTTCGGCCGAGTCGGGCGTGGACTGTGACCCCGGTCTGGACGCCCCCGCCCGCGACACCGCGCTCGACATGGGCTTCTGGGGCGGCTGCGACCCGGACAGCGTGCAGCGGCTGCTCACCGTCGACAGCCGCAAGGCCGCCGCGCTCGCCGACCTCGTCCCCGGCACGAGCCGCGCCAACCGCCAGGTGGTCGCCCTCGCCCACAGCTCCACCTACGGCGGCGCGGGCGGCGGTTACGCCACCGCGTCCGGCGGCAACGCACTCTCCTCGCTCATCACCCCGCACGAGATAGGCCATTCCCTCGGCGGTCTCCAGGACGAGTACGACTACTACGCGCGCGGGGTGCCCGGCGGTGCCTACTCGGGCCCCGAGCCCTCCTCCGTCCACCACACCCTCCTCACCGAGCGCCAGATGCTGGAGCAGCGGGCCAAGTGGTGGCGCTGGCTGGGCGAGGAGAGCGAGTCGGGCGGGGTCATAGGCCGTCACGAGGGCGGCCTGTACAGCACCGCGGGCGTCTGGCGGCCGAGCCGGCACTCGCTCATGAAGACCCTCGGCTACTCCTTCGACCAGGTGGAGCGTGAGGTCATGGTCCGCGCGATCTCCGCGAAGGTGAACCTCGTCCAGGACCACACGCCGAACACGGAGCCCCTCGGGGCCGACCGGACGGTGTGGGTGGACACCCTGCACCCGGTGGGCGGTGCGCTCCGCGTGACCTGGCGCCTCGACGGCCGGACCCTGCCCACGGACGGCGCCCGCACGGTCGACCTTCGCAGGCTGCGGCTCTCCCCCGGCCCGCACAGCCTCACGGCGACGGTCACCGACCCGACGCCCTTCGTCCGCGATCCCGCGGTCCGGGCGTCCGCCGCCCTCACCAAGACCGTGAGCTGGACGGTCGACCCCTCCCTCACCACCGCCCGGGACGACACCCGGGTGGCCTTCACCGGTCACACGCCCCTCGGTTCGCCCGTCGGCGCCAGGTCCGTCGTCCACGCGGACACCACGCATCCGGCGGACCGCACGCCGGACGTACGGTGGCGCCTCGACGGCCGCCCCGTGTCGACCGGACCCAACGACCGTGACCTGGACCTCCGTTCCCTGCGGCTCACCCCGGGGGCCCACACGCTGACGGCCCACCTAGCGGGCACGTCCGAGGAGTTGAGCTGGACGGTCGACGCCCGGCCGGCCACGGCCGCGTACGAACTGTCGGAACCCCTGCGCACGGTACGGCGCCCCGGACGGCCCGTCGAGTACGTCTACGACGGGCCGTTCACGATGCGACTGACCGCGCGGGACGACCAGGAGGGCGCGGTGGTGAGCCAGTTCCGGGTGGACGGCGACGGCTGGTACACGTACTACGGCTGGCCGACGGACGCGGACGCGCCCTTCCGCTTCACACCGGGCGGCACGGTCATCGACGACCTCGTGTACGGGAAGCTGGGCCGGAGCCGGGCGGTGCCGTGGGACGACGCGACCCCCGACCACGGCACGCACCGGATCGAGTACCGCACGATCGACGCGGCCGGCAACATCGGCCCGGCGCGCGGCTTCCTGGTGACGCTGGTGGAGCCGTAGAACAGGCCTGGTGTGCGGCGTGGAACGCGAGGAGGCCCGCCGACAGGTCGGCGGGCCTCCTCCGTACGGATCCGGGTCGGGTCAGGGCTTGCGGGCCACCCCGGCCCAGCCCGGGATCGGGTCGTCGCCCTGGACCGGAACGGGCACGCCCAGCTCCGGGTGCCACTCGGCGGTGAGCGAGACCCCGGGCTCGACGAACTCCAGACCGTCGAAGAACGCGGCCAGTTCGTCCCGCGAGCGGGGCCGCAGGGTCAGCCCGCGCGCCTTGTACATCGCGGCCGCCTTCGCCGCGCCCTCGGGGTCGAAGTCCCCGGTGACATGCGAGAGGACGAGGTAGCTGCCCGGCGCGAGCTTCTCGACGATCTTGGCGACGATTTCGTACGCGCCGTCCTCGTCCCCGACGAAGTGCAGCAGGGCGAGCATCGACAGCGCGATGGGCTGGTCGAAGTCAAGGACCTTTCCGGCCCTTTCGAGGATGATCTCGGGTTCGCGGGCGTCCGCCTGGATGTACTCGGTGGCCCCTTCCGGGGTCGAGCGCAGCAGGGCGGCCGCGTGCGCGAGCACGATCGGGTCGTTGTCGCAGTAGACGATGCGGGACTCCGGCGCGGCCTCCTGCGCGATCTGGTGCAGGTTGGGCTCGGTCGGGATGCCCGTACCGACGTCCAGGTACTGGCGGACGCCGTGGGCGCTGAGCCAGCGGATGGCGCGGTGCATGAAGGCCCGGTTGACGCGGGCCATGTCACGGCCCCGGGCGTCGACGGTCAACAGCTGGCGGGCCATCGCCTCGTCGACCGGGTAGTTGTCCTTGCCGCCCAGGAACCAGTCGTACATGCGCGCCGGGTGCGGCGTGCTGGTGTCGATGCGTATCTCACTCCGCGGGGCTGCGGGGTCCTGGGTCATCGGCTCTCCTGGTCGGGATGAACGGGCTGCGCTACAGCAAGAGTTACGTGACGTGCGGGGTGAGACGGAAGGGTCAGGTGAGCAGAAAATCTGCCTGACCGGATTTGGCCCCCTGGATGAAAGCGGCGATCTCCCCGTGGGTGTAGATGAGCGCGGGTCCTTCAGGGTCTGCGGACTGTCGCACGGCGACCCTGCCGTCGGCCAGCTTCATGGCCTCCACGCAGTTGCCCCCGTTCCCGCCGCTCCACGGCTTGTGCCAGCCCTCGGCACCGAGCTCAGCGGCGGGCATGCCGTTGTATATGCGATCCATTCACAGCTCCTTGCGGAGATCCCGGAGGATCTCCTTCGTGCGTTGTGCAGTCGCGGCCTGAGCCGCCATGCGGTCCATGACCTCGAGGTGGGATGCCACCTCGGGGCGCGCGTCGAGATAGACGGCGCCGGTCAGGTACTCGCTGAACACCATGTCCGGGAGTTCCGGCATGGCGAAGCGGAAGAGGACGAACGGTCCGTAGGTGCCGGGATGGTGGCCGGACGCGAACTCCGCGATCTGCAGGGTGACGTTCGGCAGCTCGGCTGCTTCCAGCAGCCGGTCGAGCTGGTCGCGCATCACTTCGGGCCCGTCACCGACCGGTCGGCGGAACACCGTCTCGTCCATGATCACCCAGAGCTTCGGGGCGCCCTCCCTGGTCAGTAGGGACTGGCGCTCCATCCGCAGGGCTACATGCCGTTCGGTCTCCTCGGCCTTCTCGGCATCACTGCCGCCACCGACCGCCCCGCTGCGCAGAATGGCGCGGGCGTATCCCTCGGTCTGGAGCAGACCGGGAACGAACTGGGGCTCGTACTCCCGGATGAGGCTGGCGGCCCCCTCCAGGCTCACGTACATGGAGAACCAGCCGGGCAGCACGTCGTGGAACCGCTGCCACCAGCCGGGGAGGTTGGCCTCCTCGGTGAGGGCGATGAACGCCTCCGCCTCGGAGTCCGTGACCCCGTACTCCTTCAACAGGAGCTGTACGTACGGGATCTTCAGTGCGACTTCGGCGGTCTCCATCCGCCGGACGGTGGCCGGGGCCACGCGGAGGATCTTCGCGGCCTCTTCCCGCTTCAGGCCGGCCCGTTCCCGCAGATCCTGCAGGCGCCTGCCGAGAACGACCTGTCCCACCGTGGGGGCGGACCGCGGCTCGCTCACTCTCAGACCTCCCCGACGCACTGTTTCGACTGAGTGTGCCACGAAGCCCGGCCAGAGAGAACACAGCACTCTGCAATTTCCAGAGTGCCACTTGCCAAGTGTCCGACTCAGGAGGACAGTGTTCCGGTGAACCAGTACACGCTGCCGCCGTGCGCCACCACGCCACGGCGACAGCGACGTACGGCAGTCCTGCCCACTGTTGTGAGGAACCGGTCGTGGCTTCTGGTAACGCGCAGCCTTCAGGTCTCATGAGCCCTCGAGCCCAGCGGGTCATGGCCCAGCGCCCACAGCCGCAGACCGATACCGACGCCGTCCGCCGCTTCGCCTTCGAGCTCCCGGCCCTCACCGCCTCGGTCGCGCGGGCCCGCAGACTGGCGGAGGAACGGCTCATCCTCTGGGGCTGCGGCCCCGACATACGCGACACGGTGGCGCTGGTCGTCTCCGAGCTCGTCACCAACGCCGTCGTGCACACCGCCAGCGGCCGGGTGATCTGCGAACTCCGCGAGGGCGAGGAGACACTCCGCATAGCGGTGCGTGACGAAGGCGGCCCGGCCGGACCGCGGATACGCGACTGCGGCGAGGAGGAACGCGGCCGCGGACTCCTCATCGTCGACGCCCTCTGCACCGCCTGGGGCGCCGACCGCACCGGACTCGGCTCGGCCCAGGTCGTCTGGGCGGAACTGGCCCACGGCATGGGGGAACCGTGCTGAGGTCGATGGCCACCCGCATGATCCCGATGTTCCCGGGAACCCGCAGGCCCCCCGGCCGCGTGCCGGAGCCCCGCCGCTCCCCGGAACTCCTCGCCGGCACCCGCGGCGCCACGGGCCCCCGGGAACTGGGCGCCACCCGCCTCCCCGTCCCCGTCGGACTCCACACCGGACTCGGCTGCGACGCCGTCGGAGTCCCCGCCCGCTTCGGCTTCAAGATCCTCTCCCGGCTCCCCGCCAAAGGCTGCGTCTACGCCGACTCCGACTGGTGGTGGTGGCTGGTCCCGGCCGGCTCCGACCTCGACGTCGTCTGGCCGCTGCCCGCCTGCTACGCACCCGGCGCCGAGATCCCGGACCGCGCCCCCCGTCTGATCCACCACCCCGACGGCACCTCCCCCTACACCCCGCCGATCCCCCTGTATCTGCTGGCCTGCCAGCTGACGGGAACCGCGCCGTCCTGGACCGGGCCACCGGTGGGCAGCGCGCTCTGACGCCCACGGGCCGTCACGGCATAGGGTCGGCAGCATGTTCTCCCCGCAGGGTCCCAGCCTCCGCGAGCTGACCGTCCAGGCCCTCTCCTCCGTGGAACACGGCTACGACCTGCTCGCGAGCAGCTTCGACGCGACCCCCTTCCGCACCTCCGACCGGCTCCTCGCCGCGGTCACCCGCACCCTGGAGCCCCTCGGCCCCTTCGACTCGGGACTCGACGTCTGCTGCGGCACCGGGGCCGGACTCGGCGTCCTCCGCTCGGTCTGCGCGGGCCGGGTCGCCGGGGTCGACTTCAGTACGGGCATGCTGACCCGGGCCCGCGACGCCCACCCCACCGCCGACCTGGTCCGCGCCGACGCCCTGGCCCTGCCGTTCGGGCCGGTCTTCGACCTGGCGGTCAGCTTCGGAGCCTTCGGCCACTTCCTGCCGGACGCCCAGCGCACCCTGTTCGCCCAGGTCCACGCCTCCCTGCGCCCCGGCGGCACCTTCGCCTTCCCCGTGGGCGCCCCACCCCGCGTCGGTTCCCGCCTCTACTGGATCCTCTGGGGCTTCGACGCCGCGATGCGCGTCCGCAACACCGTCTGGCGCCCGCCGTTCGTCATGTACTACCGCACCTTCCGCCTCGCGGACGTACGCCGCCGCCTGGAGGACACCGGCTTCGAGGTGTCCCTCACCCCGGTCGAGACCCTGGGCCGCAGGGACGACGGAAGCCCCCACTGCAGGCTGGTGCTGGCGCGGAGGAAGTAGGCCGCCCGCCTACTCGACCGTGCCGCTCCAGAAGAGGGCCGGACGCTCGAAGCCGATCTGTACCTCGACGTCGAGCAGGGCGTCCGTGGTCGGCGGTACGTCGAAACCGTAGGCCGCCACCGCCTTCCTCCCCGGCAGAAGGGTGCCCGAGAGCCCCGTGCCGAGGTCGGGCTCCGCGTCGAAGACCCGCGAGGCCTCCCGGCCCTCGCCGTCCCTGGCACGCACTTGCACGACCGCGAGCTCCAGCCGCTCGCCACCGCCGTTGCGCACGGTGACCTGCAAGGTCACCGCCTTGTTTCCCGCCGTGTGCCCGGCCGCGGCGGCGGAGGGGGTGAACGCGACCGGCGCCGACACGGTGACCTCGACGCCGTCGTCGTACCGCTGCGTCCGGCCGAAGGCGGCCGCGTCGGCGGCGGGGGGCAGGGAGCTGGCCGAGGGCGAGTCGGACGCGGTGGGGCTGGGTGGAGCGGAGGTGGGTGGAGCGGAGGTGGGTGGAGCCGAGGTGGGTGGAGCCGAGGTGGGTGGAGCCGAGGTGGGTGGAGCCGAGGTGGGTGGAGCCGAGGTGGGTGGGGTCGGGACGGCCGGGGACGAGGCCCGCTGCGCCGCGCCCGAGGGGGCTGCTCCGCCGCCCCGCTCGCCTCCGCCGAAGGCGCCCGCGCCGATCAGGACGCCCACGGCGCCCACGACGAGGACGAGCCCGCCCGCCAGGACCATGAGGAGAACCCGTCGGCGAGGCGGCGGGCGATCCGGGAACGGCGGACCGCTCAGCGGGCCGGACGGCGGACCGGCAGGGGGCCGGCCACTGTCCGACGGCGTCGATCCGGAAGGGCCGGGAGTAGGTCCTTCGACCATGACTCGCCTCCACCGCTCGCGCGCCGGCCGCGATCACCGCCGTCGCACGGGTTCAGGCCTTCTTGACCACGCTGGACTTGAGCTGCATGGCGCCGAAGCCGTCGATTCTGCAGTCGATGTCGTGGCCGTCGACGCCGTCGACCAGGCGGATGTTGCGCACCTTGGTGCCCGCCTTGATCCCGGAGGGGTTGCCCTTGACCTTGAGGGCCTTGACGACGGTCACCGTGTCGCCGTCGCTGAGGATGTTGCCGACAGCGTCCTTGATCACGCGCTCCCCGGACTCGTCCGCGCTCGTGCCGCTGTCGGCGGCCGGCACCCACTCGTGGCCGCACTCGGGGCACACCACCAGATTGTTCATCTCGTAGGTGTACTCGCTCGAGCACTGGGGACAGGAGGGAAGGTTCTCGATCACTCCCCCAGGATAGGCGCCCTGCCACCCTGCCGCCCCGGCCCCGGGGAGCCCTGTGGACAACGCAGAATGCCGGTCGATCCGAAGATCGACCGGCATTCTCGCTGGTGTCCGAGGGGGGACTTGAACCCCCACGCCCGATAAAGGGCACTAGCACCTCAAGCTAGCGCGTCTGCCATTCCGCCACCCGGACAAGGTGTGGTGCCTTTCACCAGCGTTTCCCGTGGTCAGTGGGGTGCCGCCCGCCTTCGGGCTCCCTTGATCGGGTGTGTGTCACGGGGCGACACACAAGGAGTTTCCGTACGTGTACGGACCGTGCGCGCAACGTGTGGAGGGAGGGCGGACGGCCCCGGCTCATTACCCCTTCTCGCGCAGCGAGTGGAGGTGGACGCTGGACCTCTGGGCGAAGCTCAGGGAGTCCACGGGGTTGTCGCGCTCGGTCTGCCAGTGGTGGGCGTTCCTTCCGCGGTGGGTGCGGTTGACCGCCGAGATGAAGCGCCGGTAGTCGATGTCGCCGTCCCCCACGTCGGTCATGCGGTACCCGTAGGGGACGACGGACTCGTCGCGGTCGCCGTCCTTCACGTGGAAGAGCGGGAACCGGTGGGGCTGGGCGAGTACGTAGTCGAGGGGGTCGAACGGGTCGGGGGTGCCGTCCGGACGCGTCGAGTAGCGGTGCTGCCCGACGTACGCCCAGAAGATGTCCATCTCCAGGTGCACCAGGTCGGGATCGGTCTCCGCCAGGAGCACGTCGTAGAGGCGCACGTCGGGCCGGTCGGTCGCGAAGGAGAACTCCTCCGAGTGGTTGTGCTGGTAGAACTTCATGCCGCGCTCCCTCGCCGCGGCACCGAACCGGTTGAACTCCTCGGCGCAGCGCTTCCACCCGTCGACGGTGGAGCCGTAGCGCCAGGGCCCGGAGGCGGTGCCGATGTGGGGCAGGCCCAGGGCCGCGGCGTCGTCGAGGACGCGGTCGAGGTTCTGGGCGAAGGTGTACGCCTTGGGATCCGCGGAGTAGTAACCGACGTGACTGCCGATGCCGCGCAACCCGTGGTCGCGGGTGAGGCTCCTGAGCTCGGCGAGGCTGAGGGGGCCCGCGGCCCCCTGGCCGTAGCCGGCGTACTCGACCTCGTCGTAGCCGTACTTCTGCAGTTCGGCGAAGACGGCGGCGAAGCCGAGGGTGGCGACCTTGTCGCGCAGCGAGTAGAGCTGGATGCCCAGACGGCCGGGCGGCAGCACGGGACGGCCGTGCCCGCCGCCCCGCGTCTCGGGACTCGTGCCGGCGGAGACCGGCGCCGTGGCGGCGGCCGGAGCGGCCGCCGCTCCCAGGAGGGCGGCGGCGGTCGCGCCGGCGGCGACGCCCAGCATGTTCCGCCTGCTGAGCCTGTGGACGAGTTCGGGGTCGGTGGCGGCTTCGGTACGGCGGATGCGACTCATCTGTGGATAACTCCTTGGCTGTCGTCGGGGCCTGCTTCACTGGATTCAGCTGGATTCAGCCGGGATCAGGACGGGGTCGAGTCGGGATCTCAAGCGACTCCGGCCAGCCTGAGCAGCAGGTTCTTCACATCGGTGGCCGCGACGCGGCCGTCCAGGGCGCGGGGGGTGGAGCACAGGATGAGCGGACCTTCGTCATCGCTCGTGGGAAGGCGGCCATGGCTGCCGCGAAGAGGTGAGGGGTCGAGGGGAACGACCGCCAGCCGGTACCGCATACCCAGCTTCTTGCGGGCGATCTCCCTGGCCGCCTTGATCCGTACGTAGGGGTCGAGCGGGTCCATGAGGAGTTCGGCCGGGTCGTAGCCGGGCTTGCGGTGGATCTCGACGAGCCGCGCGAAGTCGGGGGCGCGGGCGTCGTCGAGCCAGTAGTAGTACGTGAACCAGGCGTCGGGCTCGGCGAGGGCGACCAGCTCCCCCGCGCGCGGATGGTCGAGGCCGTGTTCCTTCTTGCCCTCGTCGTCGAGGAGCCGTTCCAGACCGGGCAGGTCCGCGAGGGCCTCCCGGACGGCCGGCAGGTCCGCGGGACGCCTCACGTAGACGTGGGCTATCTGGTGGTCGGCCACCGCGAAGGCCCGCGAGGTCATGGGATCCAGGTACTCCATGCCGTCCTGGGTGTGGACCTCCAGGAGCCCGGCCCGGCGAAGAGCGCGGTTGATGTCGACGGGCCGGTCGACCCGGGTGATGCCGTACTCGGACAGCGCGACGACCGTGCGGCCCTCGGCACGGGCTTCGGCGAGCAGCGGGGCGAGGACGGTGTCGAGCGCCGCGGCGGCACGGAAGGCCCGCGGGTCGTCGGGGCCGTAGCGCTGCAGGTCGTAGTCGAGGTGCGGGACGTAGCAGAGGGCGAGGTCGGGACGGCGGGTGCGGAGGATGTGACGGGTGGCGTCGACGATCCAGCGGCTGGAGACGAGGTCGGCGCCGGGGCCCCAGAAGTGGAAGAGGGGGAAGGTGCCGAACCTCTCGGTGAGTTCGTCGTGCAGCGCGGGCGGCCGGGTGTAGCAGTCGGGTTCCTTGCGTCCGTCGGCGTAGTAGACGGGGCGGGGGGTGACGGTGATGTCGGTGTCGGCGCCCATGGCGTACCACCAGCAGATGTTGGCGACGGTGTAGCCGGGGTGGGTGCGGCGGGCGGCGTCCCAGAGGCGGTCGCCGGAGACGAGGCCGTTGTGCTGGCGCCACAGCAGGACGTCGCCGAGGTCCCGGAAGTACCAGCCGTTGCCGACGATGCCGTGTTCGGCGGGGAGGGTTCCGGTGAGGAAGGTGGTCTGGGCGGTGCAGGTGACGGCGGGCAGGACGGTGGACAGCGGCGCGTGGGAGCCGTCGCGGGCGAGGGCGGCGAGATGGGGCATGTGCGGCAGGAGCCGCGGGGTGAGACCGACGACGTCGAGGACCAGGAGGGGGTTGGGCGCGGATGCGGGTGTGGGTGCGGGGTCGCTCATGGAAGTTCCTTGAGGCCGAGGTCGGTCAGCAGGTCACGGGCCAGGGTCAGTTCGGCGGCGATGCCGTCCGCGAGCCGGGCCCGGGTGCGAGGACGCCGGTCGGGAGGAAGGGCCTGCCAGGTGTACGTCTCGACCTCCAGGTGATGGGTGCGCGGGTGCGCACCGCCGACGAGGAGAGCGACGGCGTCCCGGAGGACGGGGAGTGTGGAAGCGAGCGGAGGAGCGGGGGGAGCGTGCAGGGGTACGTGGAAGTGGGCGCGCCACGGAGTCGCGTCGGGCAGACCGGGGCCGGCGTCGTGACCGCCCGCGGCGGCGAGGGCTTCGGGCAGGCCGGGGGCCGCTGCGCGGGCGGCGGTGCCGAGGGCCTGGGGCAGGTCGTCGGTGCCGCGGAGGCCGGCGGCCGTCCTGGTGCGGGTCTGGTGGAGGAAGCGGGGCTCGGCGAACGCGGCGAGCGCCTCCCTCACCTCGGGGAGGTGCGGGTGCTCGGCGTGGAGCGCCGCGGAGAGCTGCGCCTTGGGCACCGGGATGCCGCCGGCGGCGAGAGCGTCCAGCGCGGTGCGGGGGTCTTCGAAGGAGGTCGCGAGATGACAGGTGTCGAGACAGACCCCGATCCGGGGGCCGGGAAGGGGGTCGAGCGCCGTGACGGCGTCGGCGACGGTCTCGACGACGCAGCCGGGCTCCGGTTCCAGCCCGATGCCGATGCTCTTCCCGGTGAGGTCCTCCAGGGCGTCGAGGCGCCCGGCGAGGGTGGTCAGGGCGGCCCGGGCCAGGGCGGCGGCGCGGGCGTCGAAGGGGGTCCGCCAGGCGAGCGGCAGGGTGGACACGGATCCCTCGGTGACGTCCTCGGGGAGCAGCGCGGCCAGGATCCTGGCCAGGTCGGTGGTGTGGGCGAGGCGTTCGGGTCGCGTCCAGTCCGGCTGGTAGACGCGGTACTTGACCTCGTCGGCGCCGAAGCCCTCGTACGGGAAGCCGTTCAGGGTGACCACTTCGAGGCCGCGACGGTCGAGTTCGGCGCGGAGGGCGCGGAGCGAGGACGCGTCGGTGGTCAGGGTGCGGGCGGCGTCCCGGGCGAGCCAGAGTCCGATGCCGAGACGGTCACGCCCGAGGCGGCGGCGGACCGGCTCGCAGTGGTCGCGGAGCTGGGCGAGGACGCCGTCGAGGGTCTCGGCCGGGTGCACGTTGGTGCAGTAGGAGAGGTGGACGGTGGATCCGTCGGGGTGCCGGAAGCGCATGCCGGTGCCTCATTCCCCGCCGCGGCGCACGGAGTTTCCCTCGTGCGCATCGGCCGGGGCGGCTACCTCGAGGTGGAGGCGTCCGCTGAGGCCGTAGAAGGCGACGGGGTTGCGCCAGAGGACCTGGTCGACGTCGTCGTCGGTGAAGCCGGCGGCGAGCATGGCCTCGGCGACCGCGCGGGTCTTGAGGGGGTCGCTGGCGCCCCAGTCCGCGGCCGAGTTCACGAGGACGCGCCCGGTTCCGTACTCCTTGAGAATCGCGACTGTCCGGTCCTCGTCCATCTTGGTGTCGGGATAGACGGAGAAGCCGAGCCATGCGCCGCTGTCCGCGGCCTCCTTGACGGTCGTCTCGTTGAGGTGGTCGAGGAGGACCCGGTCCGGGGTGAGCGCGGACTCGCGCACGACGTCGATCGTGCGGCGCAGGCCGGTGAGCTTGTCGCGGTGCGGGGTGTGGACGAGGGCCGGGAGACCGTGGTCGGCGGCGAGCTGGAGCTGCGCGGCGAGAGCGGTGTCCTCGGCCGGCGTCAGGGAGTCGTAGCCGATCTCGCCGACGGCGACCACCCCGTCCTTGGCGAGATAGCGCGGCAGGGCGTCGAGGACGGGGACGCAGCGGGGGTCGTTGGCCTCCTTGGGGTTGAGGGCGAGGGCGCAGTGGTGGGCGATGCCGTACTGGGCGGCGCGGAACGGTTCCCAGCCCAGGAGCGCGTCGAAGTAGTCGAGGAAGGAGGCGGGCGAGGTGCGCGGCTGGCCGAGCCAGAAGGACGGTTCGACGAGGGCGCGGACCCCGGCGTCGTACATCGCCCGGTAGTCGTCCGTGGTGCGCGAGGTCATGTGGATGTGCGGGTCGAAGATGCGCATCAGGACTCCTCGGCGGGGGCGGTGAGAGCGAGGACGCGGGAGAGGTCGGCGGGGACGGGGCGGCCGGCCGCGGTGCGTTCGGCGGCGTGGTCGGCGAGCATCCGGGCGAGTTCGGTGTCGCCGGCGGCGCGCTCGGCGAGTCCGGCGACGGCCGAGACGGGGACACCGGTGAAGAGACATTTGAGGAGTCCGTGCCGCCAGGCGTGAGGGGGGAGATGGGTGGCGGCGTAGGCGCCGAGGGCGGCGGCGATCAGGGTGGTGTCGTGAGTGCGGAGGGCGTCCTCGACGAGGGGAACGGACTCGGGGCCGGTGACGAGGGCGGGGAGTGCCAGGAGGACGGCACGCCGTTCGGCGGTGGTGCCGTGGTGGTAGAGGCGGGTGAGCGTGTCGGGTTCGGCGCCGACCGCCCGGAGGAGAAGGGTGCGGGCCTCGTCCGCGTCCGCCGGGCCGCAGTGCCGGCCGGCGGTGACGAACCGCTCCTCCCACACCGGGGTGCGGTCGGCGGCGTCCCTGAGTGCGGAGTCCAGCCAGGCTCGGGAGATGTCGGTCAGCATGGCGGAATCTCCCGGCGCAGAAAGGAGAGGGAGGTGCGGGCGAGTTCGGGCCCTGCGTGGGAGTGCCGGGGCAGTTCGACGACGGTCAGCCCGGGGTAGCCGGAGGCGGTGAGTTCCGCGAGGGCGGCGAGCACCGGAGGGAAGTCGATCTCTCCGTCGCCGAACGGCAGGTGCTCGTGGACACCTCGGCGCATGTCCTCGATCTGGACGTGGTGCACCCAGGGGGCGGCGGCGCGTACGCAGTCGGCGGGAGGGAGGGGTTCGAGGCACTGGCAGTGGCCGATGTCGAGGGTGAGGCCGAGTACGGCGGGTGGTGGGCCGCCGAGGAGTCCGCGCAGGTGGTGGAAGTCGTCGAGGGTGGCGAGGAGGTGACCGGGTTCGGGTTCGACGGCGAGCGGAACGCGGGCGGCCTCCGCCGCCTCCAGAACGGGGGTGAGCGTTGCGGCGAGCCGCTTCCAGGCCTCGTCGGGCGGGGTGCCGGCGGGAAGGACGCCGCTGAAGCAGTGCACGGCGTGCGCGCCGAGGTCGGCCGCCACCCGGACGGCCCGGAGCAGCAGCCGGACCCGGGCGGCCCGGTCCTCGGGGTCGGGGTCGAGCAGGGACGGGCCGTGCTTGCGGCGCGGGTCGAGGACGTAACGAGCGCCGGTCTCGACGGTGACCGCCAGGCCCAGTTCGCTCAGGCGTCTGGCGACCCGGGCGGTACGGGCGGCCAGATCGGGGGCGAGCGGGTCGAGGTGCATGTGGTCGAGGGTCAGCCCGACTCCGTCGTAGCCGAGGTCGGCGAGGAGCCCGAGGGCCTCGTCGAGCCGGAGATCGGTGAGGCCGTTGGTGCCGTAGCCCAGGCGGGGGCGAACGGTGGGCCTGGAGGTGGGTCGCCCCGCGCGGAGGTCGGGGTCGGGGTCGGAGCCGGGGTCGGGGTCGGAGGAGGTGATGCGGGGAGTGGTGGCACGGCCCTCGGTGGTCATGTGGGGTTCACCTTCCGGGCGAGGGCGCGGGCGGCCGGGACGAGACCGAGCAGCGCGAGCGCGGTTCCCGGCGCCCCGGCGCGGGCGACGAGTGCGGCCTGCAGCGGGATCGTCGCCCGGATCCCGCCGCCGACGGCCCGCTCGGTGAGCGCTGCCGACGGGTTGAGGGCGGCGTGCAGGAGGAGGGTGGCGGGGGTACGGGCATACGCCAGGGCGAGGAGAGGGCCGAGACGACGGGAGGGGCGGGGGCTGCGGAAGGGGAGG
>NZ_JNZP01000023.1 GCF_000725545.1 Streptomyces exfoliatus
CGCGTGGAGGGGCCCTGGTGCCGTACGGCACCAGGGCCCCGAAGGAACTTCTACACCACGTGCCGACCCTGATACCGCGCCGGCCTTCTGTGTCCGCCTGCCCGACCCAGTCGCTGTCGGGAGTGCGGGGATCGCGGTTGCTTGACCGGAGACCACCTCACTATCGATGTCCTGCGGTACCCGGGTTCAAGACATCCGCCCGGGCGATCCTGATGGTGCGTCGCTCCTCCGTTGTTCCTCGGTGATCAACTACTTACTACGGGGTACTGCGTACTGCGGGTACTGCTTGGTACTGCGTACTGCGGGTACTGCTTGGTACTGCGAACTGCTCAGCGGCCTGTGACAGCGCCACTCTTCGGCAGCCAGCCCCGTTGCCCGTCCTGCGTCTGCTCTGGCTTAGAACCCCACTGCCGAACTTCCCGGTGCGCGCGTCCGCAGCCGACGCCTTCACCAGGGGTACCGCTCACTGACTTCACTGCTGGGTACTGCGCACTGCACTCGCGGGTACCGCATCTGCCATGACCGCGGTCCCGCTGCGGCGGCCCCTGATCACTGCGGGCCACCCGGTCCGGCCGTCAGTCCCGTCGCCGTCCTGCAACAACCCTGGCTTCGACACTCCACCGCCGCACCGTCCTGCGTACTGCAACCATCTGTACTGCGGGTACTACTTGCCGGCAGTTCGTCTCTGCCAGGCCCTGCTGTCTCTCTGGGCTACGAGAGAAACCATAACCACGCCACCATCCAATGTCTACTCCAGCCGGCATAGATTTTCACGTGTCCGGTAGTGAGGTAATCGACCTCGAACAGTGACACGGGTGAGCCACAGCGCGGTCGCAGCGGGTTGACCGCCGCTCGTTGGGGCAGATGCGCCGACGGGGAGGAACGGCCAACGCCCCCGCGCCACGGCGATGGCACCTGCACCCTCGACCTGACCGCGCACCTGGACAGCGTCGAGGTGGCCGTGCACGACCACAGCCCCCGTGCCCCTCGCACGCGCTCGCCGCCGGTCGACGCAGGTCAGGAGTATGAACGTCATGACGTGGCCGCTGCCGTCGGCGGGCCGGCCTGGGCCCTCTGCCGACCCGCGGCGGCGGCCGAGGCCAGGAGTCGCTGAACGGCCCGGGAGCGGTTCACGAGTCTGAGGCGGCGTCCGCGCCTGGGCCACCAGTCGAGGACAGCGAGCAAGCCGGAGTCGCAGAAGGCGACCCGGGCGGTGTCCAGGACGAGGCCGGTGCAGCCGTTGTCGGCGGCCGAGGCCAGCAGTGCCCGCAGCGGGGCGGCGCTGTAGTGGTCGATCTCCCCGGCGAGATGGAGGACCAGGGTGCTGCCGAGGGTGGCGCAGGAGGCGATGACTATGACGCCGGGCGCGGTGTCCGCGCCCGAGTCGTGCACGACAGCAGGGGCAGGGGTGGCGAGGGGAGCGGGCAGTATCGAGGCGGTGCTTGAGGTGTTCACATTCCCGTCAACGGCTCCTGCCCGGGGCCAGGAAACTAGCCACGCGACCCTTTCACCCCATGTGACCAGCACCGATCGCCGCTAGGGCATGTCCGGCCGTTCATGGTCGTGGGCGGTGAGCATCATCGTCAGGTTCTTCGTAGCGCCTGATGACACATCAGCGGCTTCGGTGCTTCAGACCGGGCCGGCACGTGCATGCGGGCCGCTCTCCTTCGGCAACCTCAACCCCGAAGGAACCGTCGTCGAGTGGGAGTTCCTTCTGTCGGCAGCGGCTGAAAGGAACTCGTCGATGCCGGTGAGCTATGTGCGGCGTCCGACGGCAGCCGGATCAGCAGGGGCCCGGTAGGTCGTGTTGCCCTGCCAATCGGCATTGATCGCCACACACTGAAGCTCTTCAGCACAGCACAGCACGTCGAGGAGTGGAGTCCAGATGGCGAGCGAGCCCGTTCTGTTGTTTGACGGAGACTGCGGTTTTTGTGGCAGAACCATCGAGATGGTTCGGCGCATCATTCAGCCGCGTGTGCAATTCGTCCCCTGGCAGTACGCCGACCTCGCCGCCTTGAACGTCACCGAAGCCAGAGCCGACCGCGAGGTCCTCTGGATCAGTCCTGTCGGCGGCGAGGTCTACGGTGGACCGCGCGCCCTGTCCGCCGTGCTGATGTGCGGACGAAAGCGCTGGTGGTGGCTCGGGTTTGCTCTTCGGGTGCCGCCTGCCAACTGGATGGCACGGGGCGTCTACCGGGTTGTCGCGAGGAACCGCCACCGCATGCCGGGCGGCACGGCCACCTGCTCTCTCCCTGCCCACATGCGAGGGAACCCGGACTGCTGACCTTTACTCTGCCGAGGGCTGTGGCGGCACCGAAGCAGGCGCTGTCCCGACCGGGGCTTTCGCTCCCACGCCTCCTGTGCGCCGGAAAGTACGCCGCCACAGTCTTCCCAGGGATCGGTAGAAGCGGTCCGGCAGGAATGCGGCGTCCGCGACGATCATCGCGCCCGAGAAGAGTGGCAGTCCCATGAGCACCGCGATGTTCACGTGCATGCCCAACAGAAGGATCAGAACAGGGTATTTGATTCTGCCGAACAGGACGAACGGAAAGGCGACCTGCACCAGCACCGTCAGATAGCCGACGACGGCAATCAACAGGTGCTGCTCGGCGACCAGCTGAGACAGCTCGGGCCAGGGACGGAACAGATCGATGTTCAAGACGTAGTGGAGGGCGGTGCCGTCACCCCACTTGGGGCCCTGGACCTTGTACAGGCCCGCGCATCCGTAGAGGAAGCAGACCTGGGCGGCGATGACGAACATTCCGCAGTTGTGCAGCACCGTGGACAAGACGATGCGGGCGTCGCCGAGATGGTGCCGGAGATCGCCGCCCCGCAGGTCTGACGTCTCACCCGCCGACGCCTGGAGCCGGACCCTGCGGGCGTCGAGGGACCAGCGCCGGCCGCACGCGGTGAACACCAGATATACAGCCATGAGGACCATGAGATTGTCCCCGCCGTCCGCCATGAAGAGCGCCCTGGCATGGAATGACACCACTACTACCGCGAACAGCACGGACATCGCCCGCGTCCGCCAGCCCAGCAGGAACAGCGCACACGTGACCAGGGCCGCGGCGTAGCAGATCTCGAAGTACACCCGGCTGTCGGAGAGGGTGAGGATGCTGGCCCACCCGCTCTGGTCGAACAACTGCCTGGCCAGCGTGGGCGTCCACGGTGACCCTGGGCCCCACATCTCGTCGCGGTGGGGAAACTCGCGGAGCAGGAAGACGAGATAGAGCAGCCCGTACCCGATGCGCAGCACCGCCGCTGCGTACAGAGACACCGGCCGCTCGGTCAGGAGGACGAGGAACGCGTGGACCCGGCCGAGTACGCGCTGCGGCATGAGTACGGCGGCCCGCTCGGTGGTACGCGCCGACACTTTCGGCGCCGCGACCGGCTCTTGCTCAGTTCCCTGCATGCGAGGCCACCTTCCACCAGGGCAGATACCGAGTTTCGGCCCGCGTCGGTGTCGCTGCGGCCGGGCGGGATTCAGCCGCTGCGCCGGGCGCAGCAATAGGCCGCGAGATCACCCGCAGCTGGATGGAATCGAAGGTGCCGCCGTGTTGGGCGGCGACACGCTCTGCTGCGATGTTGCGCAGATACTTCTCGATCATCAGGGCCCGCTCCGAGCGCGGCTTGTTGTCGCTCCCGTGCGTTTTGAGGTACGAATTCCAGGCCTGGCGCAGCATGTTCTGTGCCGTATGGCTCGGGAAGACGTTGTGCTTGACGGCAGAGTCGTCCGCGGCGGTCAGATCGATCCAGCCACTCATCCGTGCGGTGCCGTCTGGTGCTGTCTGCTTGACCCTCGCCGAGATCTGCCGGTTGACGGACTGGGGATTCGGGGCGAAGAGCCGCCAGTTCTGCTCGAACACCGGCCGGACCCACGCGTTGACCTGCTGGCTGTACGCCTTCGAAATGGCATTCGGAGGTGCCACGTACAGAAACACCAGGAGTACATGGACCAGGGTCACTGCCAGGCACAGGGCCACCGCGGCTCCTGTGGCAGCGCTCAGCGGGCGGGGTGGCCCTGAATTCTCACGGGTGCCACCCGGTCCCCCGCCGTCGTCCTGCGCTGCCGGCTCAGCGCCGGTCCGCTGCGGATACTTCACGTTTGTCGGCTCAGCACCGCTCAGCACGGCCCCACCCGGTCCTTCCCATCCTGACTGTTCGCACCTGCTGCTCCCGCTTCCGCAGGTGGCGCGCGACGGAACTTGACGACGGTCCACCGCGCACCACCCGTCTCACATTCAGCGCGGAACGTGCGCCTCGTGCACGTTGTGCCTATCCGGCCTGTTGCGCTGGCCGGGCTTCTACGGCTTGTGGTGGCCGGGCTTCCCCGGCTTCACGGGGGAGTCGCACGCGCAGTCGTCGCCGTACCCGCCCGTGTCGTGGCCGCCCGTGTCATGGCCGCCCGTGGCAGCGTCACCGGTCGCAGCGTCACCCGTGGCAGCGTCACCCGTAGCGGCATCGCCCGTGGCAGCGTCACCCGTAGCAGCGTCACCCGTGGCAGCGTCACCCGTAGCGGCATCGCCCGTGGCAGCGTCACCCGTAGCGGCATCGCCCGTGGCAGCGTCACCCGTAGCGGCGCGTCACCCGTAGCAGCGTCGCCGGTGGCAGCGTCACCCGTAGCGGCATCGCCCGTAGCAGCGTCGCCGGTGGCAGCGTCACCCGTAGCAGCGTCACCCGTGGCGGTATCGCCCGTAGCAGCGTCACCCGTGGTCGTGGTGGTGGTGTTCTCACACTCCGGCCTGGTGATCACGTTGTTGTTCAGCGTCACGGCCGCGGTGCGGGCCAGTACACGGCCCTCGATGGTCGCCCCACTGTTGACAGTGATCGCGGTGAGCGCCATGAGGGTGCCCACGAAGGTCGAGCCGGATCCCAGCGTGGCCGACTCGTCGGTCACCCAGAACACGTTGCAGGCCTGGGCGCCGTTCTGAAGGACAATGCTGCTCCCGGATGCGGTGGTCAGTCCCGCAGGAACCTGGAACACCCAGACAGCGTCAGGATTGTTCTGGGCGTCCAGAGTCCAGGTCCCGTTGACCAGGAGACCGGACTCGACGGCGTAGGTACCCGGAATCAGCGTGGGAGTCACGGGCGCCGGGGAAAGGTCGAATTCCTTGGGCTGGCCGAAGGCGTTGTCGTACGCGGTGCCAAGATCGTCCTTCGCTCCGGCAGCCGCCGCGCCTGCATAGATCGTCCCGTCCACCACCGTTCCGGGCGGGAAGCCCGTAACGGCCGTACCCGGGGATACACCGACATCGCCGGTGACCACAGAATTACCTTCGTTGGTGACCGTCGAACCGGCCAGTACCGCGAAGCTTGTCGCGGTACCCAACGGGACCGCTGTTGCCGCATTTGCTCATGTAGGCGTCACTGCGACGACGGCAACAGCGACCAGCAGGGTGAGTACCCCCGCGATCCAGGCCGTCATTGTGCGCCGTTGTGGCGCATCGGGAATGTTCAGTGTCATTAAGGAGCCAACTCCTGTACGGGGTGGTGGCGTCCGGCGTCCCTCTTCGATGGGAATCGCCTCTTCTGTCGGCGGCATATTACGCAGGAATCCGACTTCGATGACGATCCGGTCGGGCCGTGTCGACAGAATCAACCGATACGGATCAAAGAATGTACGATAATGGCGAGCCGAGCAGATTCCCCTATCCGCGTGATGATCCACCGCCGATGCAGTAAATTCCTGCCGTCGCGCCTTTAACATGTAGGCGCTCGACGCCGATCAATCGCCGCCGACTGGCGTTATTTCAATATGGTTGTAACCCTGAAACTCGACGGCATGTTCTCAACGCTTTTCGATCCGTCCACAATGAAGCGAGAAACCTCAGTGGGCGGAATTAACGATTCTGCATACATGAGGCTCTAGGCCTACCTGGAGTGGGGCAACGAAGCCGCGCGCCACCTCTCCAGCTACGTCACCAGGCGTTACATCGACAGGCTCATCCGAGCGTGGATGCATCAGTCGCTTCTGGATGGCGTCGGGCATGCGGCGGGAAGCAACCAGGAGCGGTTGGTGACGGTCCGGCGGAGACGGCCGACTCCTGCTGGCCGTCCCTGCCGTGCCGGCCTTCGCCCACCGCAGCGTGAAGGATCTTTCACCCCGATTCCGACTTCGGCATTCTCAACTGACAGCAGCCGCTGAGCTCCTACTGAGCAGGCGGATGCCCGCTGTTTCAGTCGAAGGCGAGCTCGCGGAAGGTGCCAGAACGGTCCGCGTTCGGGTGGGAGGCCGCCCGTCTGGATGGCCAGCGAATGGGCATCCCACTTGGTGGCGAACCCGGCCTCGGCGGGGCCGAGGGCGCCGATGGTGCGGTCGCCGTTGAGCATCTGCGCGTACGTCTCCGAGCCGGCGCGCTCGTGCGTGACGCCGAGGTAGAGCAGTCCGGGCTTGGAGGACGAGGCCGGTGGCGGCACGGCGAAGCGTGCGGTCAGAAGTGGACCCACACCCCTCTCGACGCCGGCCTCATCGCCGTCGCCAAGCAGCTCGTCGTCGACGGCTGGGAGGTCTACGAGGACGCCCCCAGGACCGGCGCGGGCGCGCGCACCATCGCCCTGGACTCCGACACCGTCGAGGTCCTGCGCCGCCACCGGGCCCAGCGGGGCGCGGACCGCGAGAAGTGGGACACCGCCTCGGTGGAGAGCATCGTCGATTGGTTCGACGGCCGGGCAGAGGTGCTGGTGTACGCACCCGTCAGCCGCTGATGTCAGCCCCCGCACGCGGTCTCTGCATGGGGGCGACGCTGTTGAGCGATGGGGGCTGTCCCTGGCATGGCGGAGGATGGTGCTCATGTGCGCTCTCTTCGACCCCCCTGAGCCTCGCCGCGTCTCGCCGGGCGAGCACCCAGTGTGGGACCAGGCTCTCGCCCTTCTGAACCGGGACCTAGCGGTGACGCTTCCCCAGCTGGAACCCCTGCAGCTGCTGGCCCTTCCGTCCTACGACGCGGATGAGCCGGAGAACGTCTACGTCGCCATGGCCAACGGCGAGTGGCACGGCAACCACTTGGACCCGAACTCACAGGACAGCCTTGCCTCTGCGCTGGCGAGCGTCGCCGATGCCGCGCAGGAGACCGTCATGGAGCTTCTGTGGCAGGCGTGGCCCCTGTGCCCCGAGCATGGCCTGGGCATGCATCCAATGGAGGACACGGAAGAGCGACTCTCCTGGTGGTGCGCGGGAGAACGGTTGCGTCGCGGCCCGGCTCATATCCACGCGGCCGTGGGCGCACTCGACGCTTTGGGAGCGTCGATCCGTACACGGTCTTGAAAACCGTCGTGGCGCGAGTCACCGTGGGTTCAAATCCCACACCCACCGAGCAGGTAGAACGGCCTACCAGATGACACGGTCGGGGCCGTTCTCCTGCCTCTTCCCTGCGGCTGACCGGTGTTCCCCGTGGTTAACCGCTAGTTGGGGCACGTGGGGGCACGGGCCCCGCGCCGTAGAGACCGGTACCGACGCGGAGCGACCACACCGGCCTCCGTTTCCCGGCCGAACTCGTTCCCGAGCTGACTCACCGCCTGGAGCACTTCGCCGGGGCCGGGCAGGACGGCCACCTCTTCCGGGGTCCCCGCGGCGGCCTGCTGCGGCCTGCTGCGGCGGAGCAACTTCCGGGACGACTGGACCGCCGCCCGCACGAAGGCCTGCGTCTCCGGAAATGTGCACTTCCACGACCTTCGGCACACCGGGAACACCCTCGCGTCCAGCACCGGGGCCAGCACGCGCGAGCTGATGACGCGGATGGGGCACAGCACCACCCGGGCCGCGCTGATCTATCAGCACATGACGAGCGACCGTGATCAGCACATCGCGGGGAAGCTCGGAGAGATGGTCCGCCAAGCCCGGAAGGGCAGCGATCCGCCGCCTTCTGGCACGTAGGTGGCACGGCCGTGATCATGCGAAAGGGCCAGCACCGGGGAATCGTGCCCCTGCGCTGGCCCTCTGCCATGAGCCCCCTGTCGGGTTCGAACCGACGACCCCCGCTTTACAAGAGCGGTGCTCTGGCCAGCTGAGCTAAGGAGGCAGCGAGTGCAGTGTAACCAACGGCGTACGGGGGACGGTCGGAAATCTCGTTGCCGTTCGACTGCTGACAGATCGCGGTTCGGCAGGTAGCGTCGCCTGGAGTTCATCTCGGTGGACTAGACCTCAATCCTTCCTTTACTCGGATCGTCCGGCACGTTCCTGCCGGTGAAGGGACACATCACCATGGCTTCCGTCACTTTCGACAAGGCGACCCGGGTGTACCCCGGTGCCACCAAGCCCTCCGTCGACCAGCTCGACATCGAGATCGAGGACGGCGAGTTCCTCGTCCTCGTCGGCCCCTCGGGCTGTGGCAAGTCGACCTCCCTGCGCATGCTCGCGGGTCTCGAGGACGTCAACGCCGGCTCCATCCGCATCGGCGACCGCGACGTCACGCACCTGCCGCCGAAGGACCGGGACATCGCGATGGTGTTCCAGAACTACGCGCTGTACCCGCACATGACCGTCGCCGACAACATGGGCTTCGCGCTCAAGATCGCCGGCGTCAACAAGTCCGAGATCCGCGCCAAGGTCGAAGAGGCCGCGAAGATCCTCGACCTCACCGAGTACCTGGACCGGAAGCCGAAGGCGCTCTCCGGTGGTCAGCGTCAGCGTGTCGCCATGGGTCGTGCCATCGTGCGTGAGCCGCAGGTCTTCCTCATGGACGAGCCGCTGTCGAACCTCGACGCCAAGCTGCGTGTGTCGACCCGTACGCAGATCGCCGGCCTCCAGCGCCGTCTGGGCATCACCACGGTCTACGTCACCCACGACCAGACCGAGGCCCTCACCATGGGCGACCGCGTCGCCGTCCTCAAGGACGGTCTGCTCCAGCAGGTCGACTCGCCGCGCAACATGTACGACCGGCCCGCCAACCTCTTCGTCGCCGGCTTCATCGGCTCCCCCGCCATGAACCTGATCGAGGTCCCGATCGTCGACGGCGGCGTGAAGTTCGGCAACAGCGTCGTCCCGGTCACCCGTGACGCCATCGCCGCCGCGTCCGCCAACGGCGACACCACCGTCACCGTCGGCGTCCGCCCCGAGCACTTCGACGTCTCGGGCGAGACGAGCAAGGACGGCCTGGCCGTCACCGTCAACGTCGTCGAGGAGCTCGGCTCCGACGGCTTCGTGTACGGCTCCACCCGCGTCGGCGGCGAGGACAAGGACCTGGTCGTCCGCGTCGGCGGCCGTGGCGTCCCCGCCAAGGGCACCACGCTGCACGTCGTGCCCCGCGCCGCCGAGCTCCACGTCTTCTCGACCTCCACGGGCGCGCGCCTCAGCGACTGACCCCCGGTCCCGACGACCTCTCCTCGGCCCCGTGTCCCTCGTGGACGCGGGGCCGTTGGTCCATGTGGCAGCCTCCCGGGTGGTTTACCCGGCGAAACCCCGACATGCCCCGGCATTCAGGGCCCGCCGACACCCCCCGCGTCAACACGGGATTCGAAAAGTCGCCTCGAACCATCCCCCGCGAGAGTGACTAAATGTCGCCATATCACTACCGCCCGCTACGCTCGCCTGCGTGACGCACACTGCCCGCCGAATCGGCCGCTCTCTCGCCCTCGTCCTGCCCGTCGTCCTGGTGCTCTCGGGAACGCTCGCGGTGTCCGCCGTACCGTGGGCCGGCAAGGACGCCGGGACCCAGCTCACGGCGTCCTCCTCCGAGGTCTCCGTCCGGGCCAAGTCCCGTGCCCCGCAGGACGTCCTGCGCGACCAGCTCCTCGCCGAGCTCCAGGAGAAGGACCCCGGCACGGCTCTCACCCACCTCCAGCGCGAGGTGGAGAACCGGCCCTCCCTCGCCAAGCACTGCATGTCCATCGCCCGCTCCCTCGGCCGTGCCGCCGTCGAGCAGTACGGCCCCTCCCGCGCCCAGTCCTTCTCCCGACCGGTCTGCGACACCTCGTACGCGACCGGCGTGATGCGCGCGAGCTGAGGCGCCGTCGCGCGTCCGGCCGTCGGGCGTACGGGGCACCTATCGTTCCCCGTATGCACACCACTCCGACGCAGGCCGTGGTCCTGGCGGGCGGCCAGGGCTCACGGCTCCGCCCGTACACCGACGACCGCCCCAAGCCGATGGTCGAGATCCCGGGCACCGGGACCCCGATCATCGGCCATCAGCTTTCCTGGCTGGCCGCCGAGGGCGTGACCGACGCCGTCGTCTCCTGCGGCCATCTCGCCGAGGTGCTCCAGGAGTGGCTCGAAGGCGCCGAACTCCCCCTCAAGGTGACGACCGTCGTCGAGACCGAGCCGCTGGGCCGCGGCGGCGGCCTGAAGTACGCCGCCGCCCGCCTGCCCGCGCCCGACCAGCCGTGGTACGCCACCAACGGCGACATCTGGACCCGTTTCTCGCTGCGCGAGATGGCCGCCTTCCACGCGGAGCGCGACGCCCTCGCCACGCTGGCCCTCGCCCGTCCCCGGATCCCGTGGGGCGCCGTCGAGACCGACACCTTCGGGCACATCACCGACTTCATCGAGTCGCCGCCGTCGCCGTTCCTGATCAACGCCGGCGTGTACGTCTTCTCCGCGGCCTTCACCGAGCTGCTCCCCGACCTCGGCGACCACGAGCGGACCACCTTCCCCCGGCTCGCCCGCGAGCGGCGCCTCGCCGGCTTCCCGCTCCCCCAGGGCGCGTACTGGCGGGCCATCGACACCGCCAAGGACCTCACCGAGGCCGCGAAGGAACTCGCCCTCCAGAGGGGCTGAGAGCCGGCGAGTTCAGAGCAGCAGAAAGGGCGGCACCGCTTCGTGCGGTGCCGCCCTCTCCGTATCCGGGACGGGATCCCGTACGAGATCCCCTACGGGCCTCTCAGCCCAGCAGGCCGCCGATCGGGTTCCTCGCCCCGCCCGACGTCGATCCGCTCTCCGGGGGCGTGTCCGTCGAACCGCCGGTGGAGCCGCCGCTCGACGTGCCGCCTGTGCTGGTCGGGGTGTCGCTGGTGGTCGGCGGGGGCTCCGGCCGGGACTCCGTGGGCCCGCTGCTCGTGGCGCCGGTGCTGCTGCCCTGGGTGGCGGTCGGGCGCTGCTCCTGGGTCCGGCTCGCCTCGCGGGTCGTCTCGGTGGGCCGGGTCGCCTCCCGCGTCTCCTCGCGCTCGGCCGGGGCCTCGCTGGTCGCGGACGGCCGGGGCGCGGTGGACGCGGCCGTGGAGGGCGCGCGGCTCGTGGTCTCCGTGGAGAGCGGCCGGCCGGGGAGGTGGTTGATCGGGTCGTCGTTGGGGCCGGGGACGGTGACCATCTCGGTGGAGCGGACGGCGCCGCCGAGGACGGAGCCGATGAGGAGGGTGAGGCCGACGACGACGGAGGCGACGAGGGTGCTGCGGCGCATGACGCGGCGGCGGAGCTCCCAGAGGTCGGCGCGGGGGCCGAGGGTGCGCCAGGCCTCGCCGGCGAGGCGGCCGTCGAGGGAGTAGACGGGGGCTCCGGCGATGATCAGCGGGGACCAGGCGGCGAGGTAGATGATGTCGGCGGAGTCGTAGACCGGGACGGTCCTCCAGCTGACGGTCAGCAGGAGCGCGGCCGAGAGCAGGGCGCCGACGACGGCCGCGGCGCGCTGCCAGAGGCCGAAGACGGTGAGGACGCCGACGACGACCTGGAGGAAGGCGACGGTGAGACCGGCGCCGACGGGGTGCTGGAGGGCGAAGTCGCGGAGCGGTTCGGCGAGGGCCCAGGGGTGCAGGGAGTTGAGCCACTTCACCATGGAGCCGCGCTCGCCGCCGTCGAAGTAGACGGGGTCGCAGAGCTTGCCCATGCCCGCGTAGATCGAGATGAAGCCGAGGAAGACGCGGAGCGGGAGCAGGACGACGCCGAGGTTCATCCGGCGGCCGGGGTAGTAGGCGTGCCGGACGCTGTCCTGCCCGTGGCGCTGCGGGGACCGGTCGTGCGCCGCGTCGTCGTCCTCGTGGGCTCCCGGGCCACCGGTCTCGGGGCGGAGCTCGTACAGCTCGTCGTACGCGCCCTCGGCTCGGCGCATCGGCGGCAGCAGGGGTCCGGAGTCGGCGGTCACCACGGGGGTGGGCATGGTGTCGTCGATGCGCGGGATGGCCTGGGTGGCGCCCGCGTCGAGCCCGGAGTGTCCCGGATGGCCCGGGTGGCCGATGCCGGGTTCCAGGGTGGAGACCGACGACTCGCGGACGGCCTGGAGGAGGCCGGTCGCGCCGGGTGAGGACTTTCCGGTCCATACGACGGGACGGCGGCGGGCGCCGCCCGCTCCCGCCGCGACCCCGGAGAGGGCTGCGGTGCGGGCGCCGGCGCCGAACTTCGGCTGCGGGGCGGGTGCGAGCCGCACACGGAAGCTGGCGTGGTTCACGATCACCTGGGCGGGATCGGAATCCACCTTGACCATGCTCAACGCGGGCTGATCGTCGAACCCCGGCCGGGGCGTTCTGGTGTCCACACTCATCTAACCGAGTGATCTGGGTTTAGGACACTGCCTTGACGGCTCGCAAATGTCCGAGACCCGTCAAGATCACGCCACGGCCGGGGCCGAAAGTACTACAGGGACGTGCCCATCCGGCGGCGGGCCGCCTCGTAGAGCACGACACCGGCGGCGACACCGGCGTTGAGCGACTCGGCGCCGCCCGGCATCGGGATGCGGACGAGGAAGTCACAGGTCTCGCCGACGAGTCGGGAGAGGCCCTTGCCCTCGGAGCCCACGACGATGACGACCGGGCCGGACAGCGCCTCGAGGTCGTGGATGTCGTGGTCGCCGTCGGCGGCGAGGCCGACGACCGCGAGACCGGCCTTCTGGTACGCCTCCAGGCAGCGCGTCAGGTTGGTGGCGCGGGCGACCGGAGTACGGGCGGCGGTGCCGGCCGAGGTCTTCCAGGCGCCGGCGGTCATACCGGCGGCGCGGCGCTCGGGGACGACGACGCCGTGGCCGCCGAAGGCCGCGACGGAGCGGACGACGGCGCCGAGGTTACGCGGGTCGGTGATGCCGTCGAGGGCGACGATCAGCGGCTCCTCGTGGTGGTCGTAGGCCGTCGCGGCGAGGTCCTCGGGGTGCGCGTACTCGTACGGCGGGACCTGGAGGACGAGACCCTGGTGGTTCAGGTTGTTCGTCATCCGGTCGAGCTCGGGGCGCGGCGCCTCCATGATGTTGATGTTGCCGCGGCCGGTGGCGAGGTTGAGGGCCTCGCGCACGCGCTCGTCGTTGTCGATGAACTGCTGCACGTACAGGGTCGAGGCGGGCACGCCGTCGCGCAGGGCCTCGAAGACCGGGTTGCGGCCGACGACCATCTCGGACGTGCCCTTGCCGCCGCGGCGCGCGACGGGCTTGCGCTTGGCCGCCTGCCGGTTCATCGCGTTGGTCACGCGGAACGCCTTGTGGCCCTTGCGGTTCTCGGCCTTGGGGGTCGGGCCCTTGCCTTCGAGGCCCTTGCGCCGCTGGCCACCGCTGCCGACCGTCGCACCCTTCTTGTTGGACGTGCGACGGTTCCTGCGCTGGCTGTTCCCGGCCATGACTACCTGTTTCCTCTATTGCCTGCGTACAAAAGTCTGTAACTGAAGTGTGCCGCCCGGAGCCCCGAGCGGCACGTCTTCTAACGGTTGCCCAGCGTCCAGCGGGGGCCGTCGGGGCTGTCCTCGATGGCGAGACCGGACTGGTTGAGCTGGTCGCGGATCGCGTCCGCGGTCGCCCAGTCCTTGCGCTCGCGGGCCGACTCGCGCTGCTGGAGCACGAGCCGTACGAGGGTGTCGACGGCGCCGTGGAGCTCTTCGCCGCCACCGGTCTCCTCGGCCCACTGCGGGTCGAGCGGGTCCAGGCCGAGGACGCCGAGCATGGCACGGACCTCGGCGAGGCGGGCGATGGCCTCGTCCTTGTCGTCCGCGGCGAGGGCGCTGTTGCCCTGGCGGACGGTGGTGTGGATGATCGCGAGCGCGTGCGGCACGCCCAGGTCGTCGTCCATGGCCTCGGCGAAGGCGGGCGGCACCTCGTCGGCGGGGGCGACGGTCGTCCCGGCCTTCTCGGTGGCGCGCTGGACGAAGCCCTCGATACGGGCGAACGCCGACTCGGCCTCGCGCAGGGCCTCCTCGCTGTACTCGATCATCGACCGGTAGTGCGGGGTGCCCAGGTAGTAGCGCAGGACGATCGGGCGCCAGTTCTTGACCATCTCGGACACGAGCACGCTGTTGCCGAGCGACTTCGACATCTTCTCGCCGCTCATGGTGACCCAGGCGTTGTGCACCCAGTACCGCGCGAACTCGTCGCCGAAGGCCTTGGCCTGGGCGATCTCGTTCTCGTGGTGCGGGAAGATCAGGTCGAGCCCGCCGCCGTGGATGTCGAAGGCGGAGCCCAGGTACTTGTGGGCCATGGCCGAGCACTCCAGGTGCCAGCCGGGACGGCCGCGGCCCCACGGGGTCTCCCAGTCGGGCTCGCCCGGCTTGGTCGCCTTCCACATCGCGAAGTCACGCGGGTCGCGCTTGCCGGTGATGCCGTCCTCGGCGGGCTGCCGCAGGTCGTCGATGTCCTGGTTGGACAGCTCCAGGTATCCCGGGAAGGAGCGCACGTCGAAGTAGACGCTGCCGTCGGCCTCGTACGCGTGACCGCGCTCGATGAGGCCGCGCATCATCTCGATCATCTCGGGGACGTGCCCGGTGGCGCGGGGCTCGTAGGTGGGCGGCAGGCAACCGAGCGCGTCGTAACCGGAGTTGAACGCGCGCTCGTTCTCGTAGCCGATGGACCACCAGGGGCGGCCCTGGTCCGCGCCCTTGGCGATGATCTTGTCGTCGATGTCGGTGACGTTCCGGATGAACGTGACGTCGTAGCCGCGGTACGCGAACCAGCGGCGCATGATGTCGAAGTTCAGCCCCGAACGGATGTGCCCGATGTGCGGGGCCGCCTGGACGGTGGCGCCACAGAGGTAGATCGAGACGCAGCCCGGCGTGAGCGGGGTGAAGTCACGGATCTGCCGGGCGCTGGTGTCGTACAGGCGAATAGTCACCACTCCAGGGTAGTGGGCGTGTGGTAGTGCCCCGCGACCTGTTGCGGTATCGCGGGGCACGTTTTTCACGGCCTCTGGGGCGATACGGGGTAGACGAGGGCGGTCGCGAGGGCGGCGAGGCCCTCGGCGCGGCCCGTCAGGCCCAGTCCGTCGGTGGTCGTGCCGGACACGGAGACGGGTGCTCCGGCCGCCGCGCTCAGCGCCTTCTGGGCCTCGTCGCGCCGCTTGCCGACCTTGGGGCGGACGCCGACGACCTGGACCGCGATGTTGCCGATCTCGTACCCCTCGGCGCGGACGATCCGGGCGGCCTCCGCGAGGAGGGTGACGCCGGAGGCGCCGGACCACTCGGGGCGCGAGGTGCCGAAGTGGGCGCCGAGGTCGCCGATGCCGGCGGCGGAGAACAGCGCGTCGCAGGCGGCGTGGGCGGCGACGTCGCCGTCGGAGTGCCCGGCGAGGCCGTACTCCTCCCCCTCCCAGAGGAGGCCGGCGCACCAGAGTTCGCGGCCCTTCTCGAAGGCGTGGACGTCCGTGCCGATGCCGGTACGGGGGATCAGGGGGAGGTTCGGCTGCTCAGAAGCCATCGTTGGCCCTCCTGCGGGCGAGTACGGCCTCGGCGAGGACGAGGTCGAGGGGGCGGGTCACCTTGAAGGCCTCTTCGTGGCCGGGCACGACGACGACGGGCGCGCCGAGCCGCTCGACCATGCCGGCGTCGTCGGTGGCGCCCTCACCGGTGAGGGCGATGGTCGCGTGGGCGTTGACCAGGGTGTCGTGGTCGAAGCCCTGCGGGGTCTGGACGGCGCGGAGCCGGGCGCGGACCGGCGTGGCGACGACCTGTTCGGGGTCGCCCGGCTTCTCGGCCGGTTCGACCTCCTTGACGGTGTCCGCGACGGGCAGCGCGGGGACGACGGCGACGGCCCCGTCCCGTACGGCCTCGATGACCGCGTCCACGGTGTCGACGGGGACGAGAGGGCGGGCCGCGTCGTGGACGAGGACGGTGGTGACGCCCTCGGGGAGCGCTTCGAGGCCGAGGCGCACGGACTCCTGGCGGGTGTCGCCGCCGGGGACGACGAGGTAGTCGGTCCGTTCGGGGAGGGCGTGGGCGTCGAGGAGGTTCTTGACCTCGGCGGCGCCCTCGGGGGGCGCGACCACGACGACGAGCGAGACCGCCCGGGAGGCGGCCATCGCGCGGACGGCGTGGATGAGGATGGGGGTGCCGTTCAGCGCGCGCAGCGCCTTGGGGGCGCCCGGCCCGAGGCGTACGCCCCGTCCTGCGGCCGGGATCACCACGGCGGTACGGCTAGGACGCGCTTCGTCTGACATCGGTTGCACTCCGGCAGGTTTGTTTCCGCGGCCGACATGGGTATGGCCTCACCGTGCCGGACGCTCCGCCTTGACCGGGCCCTTTCCGTGACGACGGTCGAGGCGTTGCCGCCCGAGCACAGGGGTTCGGACGTAACAGGGGGTGCGGGTACTTTCTCGACGGTGTGGACACACGTGACTCGTGACCGTGTGCGTGCCACCGCGCGTACGCTCCGCATACGTACGCGAACATGCCGCAGCGCCCGACGACGGCACTGTGTGGATCACAGCACGCCAACGGGCACCGCGGCATCGCTTCACTTGGTAACGCGCTCGGATGTCGTCAGAGCACGCTCAGGACGCGAGGACCTCGTCGAGGAGAGCCTCGGCCTTGTCCTCGTTCGTGTTCTCCGCGAGGGCCAGCTCGCTGACCAGGATCTGCCGAGCCTTGGCGAGCATGCGCTTCTCGCCCGCGGAGAGACCCCGCTCGCGCTCGCGCCGCCAGAGGTCGCGGACTACTTCGGCGACCTTGATGACATCGCCAGAGGCGAGCTTCTCGAGATTTGCCTTGTAGCGACGGGACCAGTTCGTCGGCTCTTCGGCGTACGGCGCGCGAAGCACCTCGAAGACCCGGTCCAGCCCGTCCTGACCGACTACGTCGCGAACACCGACGAACTCCGCATTGTCCGCCGGCACACGAACCGTCAGGTCGCCCTGGGCGACCTTGAGCACCAAGTAGGTCTTGTCCACGCCTTTGATCTGGCGAGTCTCAATGGCCTCGATCAGCGCGGCCCCGTGATGGGGATAGACCACGGTGTCGCCAACCTTGAACGTCATGTGACAGGTACCCCTTCCGTGGCTATCCAGGGTAACACGGATAGAGCTTGTTCTGAATGGCGTTTTCGCAGGTCAGGGCATATCTCGGGGCTTGACAACAGCATCACGAACGTGCTGCGGAGGGCTTCCGGAAGGCGGTATTCGCAGGTCGGAGCCGCTGCGTGGACGCAGAGAAACGCGCACGTTACACCTACCCGGAGCCCCACAACCGAGGAGCGATGCCCCGTTTTGTCGGGTTCGGAGCCGCCTTCTTCGCCTACTCCGTTCGAGGATCGCCCACCCGTACGGATGCATCGCACGATGATTCCGTAATTGATCAGCCGACCCCGCTCCGGGATTTTCCGGAGGCGCGGGACCCGGAATGCGAGGCGACCCTCGAATTGATCAAGGCGGTTATGTGAACAACAGGTCAATGGGTCGTGATCCGGCCACGACGGCCGGTGACGGACGCCGGACGGAGACGGGCGGGGGCCGGTTAGGGGCGGGTCGGGTGCGGGACGGAGAGTAGGGCTCGGTAACCTAAGCGCGCTGACACACCCTTAGCTGGTCCTTAGCTCACAAACCTGTCCTTAGCCTGTCCGTACGTCCTAGGAGATGCCGCCGCCGTGAGCCGCAGCCTTCGACGCGGCGCCCTCGCCGCCACCGCCATCGTGTTCTCCATCGCCGCGCTGTCCGCCTGCGGGGCGGGCAACGACGCGCAGACGCTCGGCGTCCGGCCGGACAACGCCGCCGTCACCGTGGACGACGTCAAGATCCAGAACGCGCTCGTCATCACCCAGCCCGAGGCCGCCTCCAAGGGCCCGGCCGCCGTCTCCGCCACCCTCTTCAACAACGGGGACCAGCCGCAGACCCTCGAATCCATCAGCCTGCCGGGCAGCAGCGCGACCGTGAAGCTGAAGGCGGCAGAGGGCACCGGCCCGATCACCGTCCCGGCCAACGGCTCCGTCGTGATCGGCGGCGCGGGCAACGCCTCCGCCCTCATCGAGAACGGCTCCGAGGCCGCGCGCGCCGGCGACGCCCAGAAGGTCACGTTCAAGCTGAGCGAGACCGGCGACGTGAGCCTGAGCGCCTTCGTCGTCCCGGCGAAGAGCTACTTCAAGGACTTCGGCCCCGAGGTCGTTCCGGCTCCCCCCGGCAGCTCCCCCACCGCGTCGGCGTCGCCGACGGGCGAGGCGGAGCACGGCTCGGAGCACGGCTCCGAGCACGGCGGCGAGCCGTCGGGCGAGGCGACCACCGCGGCCGGCCACTGATCGTGTACGCGTGAAGGGGCGCCCCCGGCTCGGGGGCGCCCCTTCACGTACGTCCAAGGCGGTCTACGGCTCAGACGTGTGGCCCAGGCCCCGGACCGACTCCCGTCCGGTCTACGGCTCGAACTTGTAACCCAGGCCCCGGACCGTCACCAGGTAGCGCGGGGCGCCCGGGTCCGGCTCGATCTTGGCGCGGAGGCGCTTCACGTGGACGTCGAGCGTCTTCGTGTCGCCGACGTAGTCCGCACCCCACACCCGGTCGATCAGCTGCATGCGGGTCAGCACGCGGCCCGCGTTGCGCAGCAGCATCTCCAGGAGGTCGAACTCCTTCAGCGGCAGGTCGACCTTGCCGCCCGAGACCGTCACCACGTGACGGTCGACGTCCATACGGACCGGGCCGGCCTCCAGGGCCGCGGGGGTGACCTCCTCCGGCTCGCCGCGGCGGCGCAGGACCGCGCGGATGCGGGCGACCAGCTCCCGCGAGGAGAAGGGCTTCGTCACGTAGTCGTCGGCTCCTATTTCGAGTCCGACGACCTTGTCGATCTCGCTGTCCTTGGCGGTCACCATGATCACCGGGACGTTCGAGCGCCCGCGCAGCTGGCGGCACACTTCGGTGCCGGGCAGCCCGGGAAGCATCAGGTCGAGGAGGACGAGGTCGGCTCCGTTGCGCTCGAACTCGTCGAGGCCGTCGGGCCCGGTCGCCGCCACGGCGACCTCGAAGCCTTCCTTGCGGAGCATGTACGACAGGGCGTCGCTGAAGGATTCCTCATCCTCGACGACGAGCACTCGGGTCACGGAAGGACCTCCGGGGCAGAAAGCGGTTCGGTCATGAGATCAGGGGTGGAGGAGGAGGCGGGCCGGCGGTCCCGTACGGTGCCCGCCTCGGGCAGCCGCAGGGTGAAGGTGGAGCCCTGGCCCTCGGTGCTCCAGACGGTGACCTCGCCGCCGTGCGAGGCGGCCACGTGCTTGACGATCGCCAGACCGAGCCCCGTACCGCCGGTGGCACGGGAGCGGGCCGGGTCGACGCGGTAGAAGCGCTCGAAGATCCGCTCGCGGTCCTTCTCCGAGATGCCGATGCCCTGGTCGGTCACCGCTATCTCGATCAGGTCGCCGCCGGGGGCCGCGATGCGGCGGGCGGCGATGCCCACCCGCGTACGGGCCGGTGAGTAGTTGACGGCGTTCTCCACGAGATTGCCGAGGGCGGCGGCGAGCTGACCCCGGCTTCCCCACACGTGCAGGTCGGCCGCTCCTCCGGAGACCATGCTGATCTGCTTCGTGGAGGCGGTGTGCCGGGAGCGGTCGATCGCCTCGGCGACGAGTTCGTCCACGGACACGGGCTCGGAGTCTTCCAGCGGGTCGTCGTTCTGCACACGGGAGAGGTCGATGAGCTCCTGTACGAGATTGGTGAGGCGGGTCGCCTCTATCTGCATGCGGCCGGCGAAGCGGGTGACCGCCTCGGGGTCGTCCGAGGCGTCCATGACCGCCTCGGAGAGCAGGGAGAGCGCGCCGGTCGGGGTCTTGAGCTCATGGCTCACGTTGGCGACGAAGTCGCGCCGTACCGCTTCGATACGGCGGGCTTCGGTGAGGTCCTCGACCAGGAGCAGCACGAGCCGCGAGCCCAGCGGGGCGACCCGGGCGGAGACGGCGAGGGCCTCGCCGCGTCCGGAGCCGCGCCGGGCAAGGTCCAGCTCGACCTGTCGTATCTCCCCGTCGCGGCGGGTGTCGCGGGCCATGTTGAGCATGGGCTCGACGGCCAGCTTCCCGCCGCGGACCAGACCGAGGGCGTACGCCGCCGAGCTGGCCTTCACCACGGAGTCGCTCTCGTCGAGGACGACCGCGGAGGAGCGCAGTACGGACAGCACGGTGTCGACGCCGGGCGGGAGCACGGCGTCGGTGTGCAGGGAGGTACGGGTGGGTCTCGCCTGGTCGCGCTCGCTCCAGCGGAACGCCAGCATGGCGATCACGCCGGTGCACACGCCGGCGATCGCGGCCAATGCGGCGACTGCCGCGTTCACGTCCATGCCTCAAGGTTATGCGTGGTCGCGGACACTCTCCCAGCCGTCCGAGTGGCTCCTCGAACACTCGTCGCTCAGAGTTCACTGTGAAGACGGGGCTGGTTCATTTGCCCCGGACGGGACGGTGGCGTGCGTAGCCCAGAGTTCACCTGGGGGAAAGTGGCGGTTCATGTGTGGGGATGGAACCGGACGCGTAGGGGGCCGAACGTGGGAGCGTGGGGGTCCGAAGCCCCACCCGGACCCCGGAGCTTTGCGTAGAGAGGGACATCCATGCGGGACGCGTACCACGAGGAACTTGACTCGATCGGCGAGAGCCTGGTCGAGATGGCCCGGCTCGTCGGGTCGGCCGTCGGGCGCGCCACGACGGCGATGCTCGACGCGGATCTCAAGCTCGCCGAGAGCGTGATCGCGGCGGACCAGAAGGTCGACAACCTCCAGCACGAGCTGGAGGCACGGGCCATCGCGCTGCTCGCGCGCCAGCAGCCGGTGGCGACGGATCTGCGGATAGTGGTCACGTCGCTGCGCATGAGCGCCGACCTGGAGCGCTCGGGCGACCTCGCCCAGCACGTGGCGAAGCTGGCCCGGCTGCGGTTCCCGGAGTCGGCGGTGCCGCGGGACCTGCACGCGACCATCCTGGAGATGGGGCAGCTGGCGCAGCGCCTGATGGCGAAGGCGGCGGAGGTCATCATCACGAAGGACGTCGACCTGGCGCTCCAGCTGGAGCAGGACGACGACGAGATGGACCTGCTGCACCGGACGCTCTTCCAGCACCTGATCGACGACCGCTGGAAGCACGGCATCGAGACGGCGGTCGACGTGACGCTGCTCGGCCGGTACTACGAGCGGTTCGCCGACCACGCGGTGTCGGTGGCGAAGCGGGTCGTGTACCTGGTGACGGGTGAGCACGCGGACGAGCTGCAGGCCTCCGACTCGCCGGTCGAGGGCGCGTGACCCTGGCGGGTGCCGTGGGTGCGGGGCGTCGTCCGCGGGGCCGGAGGGCTCGGGTGCCCGGGGGCGCGTAGGCGCGCGGGCGCCGATGCGCCGTTGATGCGCCCGCCCGGCTGGGCATGCAATGGGGGGAGGCGACGCACGCCTCGAAAGGGAGGGACCCTCATGGCCGAATCCCCGATGACGACGAGCGACTCCGGGCCGGAGGCGCCGCGGGAGCCGATGCTCCTGCCCGTACTGGGCGCCTGCGGGTGCGGCTCGGGCTGCGGCTGCGGCTGCCAGTCGGGCGCCCCGTGCCAGTGCGGTGGCTGCTCGGGCTGACCGAGGGGGGGTGGGGCGCGGCATCCGCACCCCACCCCTCGCCCCGCTCTCTCACACGTCGAGTACGCCGACGGTCTGGCCGCCGCTGACCTCACCGGTCGTACGGAAGCCGAGCCGGCGGTAGAACTCGCCGGGTCCGTCCTCGCCGGGCTCCCAGGTCACGTACAGCAGCGGTGTTCCGCGCCGGCGCAGCTCGTCGCGTACGGCTTCGACGGCGAACCGTCCGTACCCCTCGCCCTGGGCGTCCGCGGCGATGTTGAGGCGCCAGAGACCGCTGCGGCGGTCGGTGGGGTCCTTCTCCTCGTTCCACGGGATGTCGAAGAAGGCCATCAGGAACCCGACGAGCCGGTCGCCGTCGCGTATCAGCCGCGGCCAGGCCACCTCCCCGAAGGCGTACGCCTCGGCGAGGGACCGCACCACGGGGGAGACGTTGCGCTCCTGGTGGGGGTGGACGCGCAGGGCGAGGGCGGCGTCGACGTTGGCGGGGGTGACCTTCTCCAGGCGCGGTGACGTGCTCATGGCCTGAAAGGTACCGACGCCGGGCTCGGGGCGCCGCTGTTTATCGCGGGCTGGGGTCTTTCACACCCCCTAGCTCACGAACACGACCGAGCGGAGCTTGAGCCGGTCGGTGGCGGGGCGGCCGTGGGGGCGCAGGGTCCAGGAGTCGCCCGTGCAGTCGGGCTCGGTGAAGACGATCGCGTACTGGTCCGTGTCGTTGTGCGGGGCGAAGGCGGGCGCGGAGGCGGCGGGGTCGGCGGCCTCCGGGATCGTGACGCACTCACCGCCGGCGGGGTCGTGCAGCGTGACGTTCTGCGGAGACCCGTCCAGGCCGACGAACCGGTAACCGAAGTCGCCGGTGGCGGCGTGGGCGGGGGCGGCCAGGGCGGCGGTGAGGGCCAGGGCGCCGCAAGCGGCGGCGAGGGAGTGCCGGAGACGCACGGGGTTCTCGCTTCACATGAGGAGTGACAGTTCCACCCGCACCTCTAACCTCCGGTGACGGCCCCCAAGCGGCGCTCCTCCGCCGGAAGGTTTCCCCCTCACCCGTCCGGCCGAACGTCGGTCGGCGCGAGGCCGTCGCCCACCGACGCACTCGAAGCACGAAGAAGCCCCCGCCCCGCCGAAGACCGGCGGTCGGGGGCTCTTTCGAGGACAGAGGGCAGGGCTACTTCTTCTTGCCCTGGTTCTTCACGGCCTCGATGGCCGCGGCGGCCGCGTCCGGGTCGAGGTAGGTGCCGCCCGGGTTGAGGGGCTTGAAGTTCTCGTCCAGTTCGTAGGACAGGGGGATGCCGGTCGGGATGTTGAGGCCCGCGATGTCGGCGTCCGAGATGCCGTCCAGGTGCTTCACCAGGGCGCGGAGGCTGTTGCCGTGGGCGGCGACGAGGACCGTGCGGCCGGCGAGGAGGTCCGGGACGATGTTGTCGTACCAGTACGGGAGCATCCGCTCGACGACGTCCTTGAGGCACTCGGTCTGCGGGCGCAGCTCCGGCGGGATCGTCGCGTAGCGGGCGTCGTGCGCCTGGGAGTACTCGTTGTCGTCGGCGAGCGCCGGCGGCGGGGTGTCGTACGAGCGGCGCCACAGCATGAACTGCTCCTCGCCGAACTCGGCGAGCGTCTGGGCCTTGTCCTTGCCCTGGAGGGCGCCGTAGTGGCGCTCGTTGAGGCGCCAGGAGCGGTTGACCGGGATCCAGTGGCGGTCCGCGGACTCCAGCGCGAGCTGGGCGGTGCGGATGGCGCGCTTCTGGAGGGAGGTGTGCAGCACGTCGGGCAGCAGGCCGGCGTCCTTGAGCAGCTCGCCGCCGCGCGTCGCCTCCTTCTCGCCCTTGGCGGTGAGGTTCACGTCCACCCAACCGGTGAACAGATTCTTCTCGTTCCACTCGCTCTCGCCATGGCGGAGGAGGATCAGCTTGTACGGTGCGTCGGCCATGCGGACGAGCCTAATCGACCGCCGACGATTGACGCGCGTCGTCAATTCGCTGGCGTCCGACGTATGAGATGCGTAAGTTACGAGAGCCGGAAGCAGGGCTTACGTACAGCAGGGGGCGGCCACACATGTCCATCGACTCGCTCAGACGATCAGCGCGCGAGACGGTCTCCGGCCTACCGCCCGGCTTCTGGTGGCTCTGGCTGTCGACCCTGGTCAACCGGACCGGTGCCTTCGTCCTCACGTTCCTCTCCCTCTACCTGACGGTGGAGCTCGGGCACTCGCCCTGGTTCGCGGGACTCGTCGTCGCCCTCCACGGCCTCGGCGGCATCGCCGGGTCGCCGCTCGGCGGCGCGCTCACCGACCGCTGGGGCCGCCGCCCCACCATGGTCACCATGCACCTCGCGGCCGCCGCCAGCGCCGCCGCCCTCGCCTTCGTCACCAGTGCCTGGGCCATCGCCACGGTCGTCCTCCTGATGGGCGTCGCCATGCAGGCCGTGCGCCCGTCCATCAACGCGACCATCGCCGACATGGTGCCCGCCCACGACGTGCGCCGGGCCTACGCCCTCAACTACTGGGCCCTCAACCTCGGCTTCGCCATCGCCTCCATCGGCGGCGGCGCCGCGATCTTCCTCGGCTACCGCACCCTCTTCGTCGTCGACGCCGTCGCCACCACCCTGTGCGCGGTCATCGTCTTCCTCCGGCTGCCCGAGACCCGCCCCGAGGCCCGTACCGACAAGGCGGGCGAGCCGGTCGTCGAGGCGAAGGTCAGCATGTTCACCGTGCTGCGCGACGCCCCCTTCCGGAGCCTCGTCCTGCTCAACCTCCTCGTCTGCCTCGTCTTCACCGCCCCCTGGATCGGTCTGCCGCTCACCATGGCGGACCAGGGCCTCTCCCCCTCCTCGTACGGCGTCGTCATCGCCGTCAACGGCATCGTGATCGTCGGCTTCCAGCTGCTCGTCAACAAGCTGACCGACAAGCGCTCCCCGGTCGTCCTGCTCAGCCTCTCCTCCCTCCTCTTCGCCTTCGGCACCGGTGCGACCGCCCTCGCCGGCTCGCCGGTGGCCTTCGCCGCGACGGTGATCGTCTGGACGGTCGGCGAGATGATCCACGTCCCGACGAACGCCGCCGCCACCGCCCGGCTCGCTCCCGAGCACGCCCGCGGCCGCTACCAGGGCGTGATGGGCATGTCCTGGGCCGTCGCCGGTTTCGTCGCCCCGATCGCCGCCGGTGCGATCGTCGGCGGTCCCGGTCCCGATGTCCTGTGGGCCGCGACGGCCGCCATCGGCGTCCTCGCCGCCGCCGGGTACTTCACCCGGCTGCGAAAGGTCCTGGCCGACGCGGACACTGACCGGGACACGGACCGAAACGGCGACGGTGGTCTCGACGGTGACACGGCGGACTCTGCCCTCGACCGTACGGCCAAGACCTCCGGCGCCGGTCAGGCCTCCGTCGTCGCCTGAGCCCCCGCGCCGTAGGCGGCCCACCGTACGAGCCCGAACCCCGCTCCCTCCCGGCGCACTTCGGCGGCCCCGGCCCCGCCGAAGTGCGCCGGCACGACCAGCTCCTTCTCGTCCGCGGCCCGTTCGAGGACCCGACGGCGGGTCGCCGCCGCCCGCGCCGGATCCAGGCAGAAGCAGCTGTTGCACGAGGGGTCGAGGATCTGTACGGGGCTGTGCAGGAGGTCTCCGACGAAGACCGCCCGGTCTCCCCCGGACGCGAGCCGCAACACGGCCGAGCCGGGCGTGTGACCGGGCGCGGACTCCAGCGTGAGGTGCTCGTCGATCCGATGGGTCCCGTCCCACAGCAGGATCCGCCCCGCGCGGTGGACGGGCGCGACGCTGTCCTCGTAGACCAGCCGGTCGTCCTCCTGGACGCCGTTGCCGTACGCGTTCTCCGGGCCGAAGTGGAAGTCGTCGGCGGCCGGAAGCAGGTACTGGGCGTTCGGGAACGTCGGCACCCACTCCCCGTCCGCGTCGCGGGTGTTCCAGCCGACGTGGTCGGCGTGCAGGTGCGTGTTGACGACGATGTCGACGTCCTCGGGGCGGATGCCCGCCCGCTCCAGGCGGCCGGGGAAGTCCCCCTGCCGCCGGTGGAAGTGCGGCGAGTGGGGCCGCTCGCGCCCGTCGCCCGCCCCCGTGTCGATCAGGACGGTCCGTCCCCCGCTGCGCAGCACCCAGCTCTGCAGCGCCATGACCGCGCTGCCGCCGTCCGGCGCCCAGTGGTCCGGCGCGAGCCAGTCCTCGTTGTCCTTCCACACCTCGGCGCCGGCGGCCGGCACGAGGCCGCGCGCGGGACCGAACGGCCCCCGCCACTCGACGATCCGGGTGACCTCGACGTCCCCCAGGACGATGCTCTGCGTGCTCTCGTTCGTCATGGGACCGAGCCTAGGGAGGGAGATGTGAGCGTCTCGATGCCTGTACGGCTCCTCTCGATACGCGTACGGCTCACTCCTGATCGCCTGTCAGCGCTACGCTTCCGGCATGGACGTGGTGAGCGACGCGATCTCGGCCGTCCGTGTCGGGCGGCCCTCCTCCGACCGGGTGCGCGTGGGCGGCAGCTGGTGCGCGCGGCTCGATCCGTACGACGGCGCCGGGTTCCACATCGTCCTGAAGGGCGGCTGCTGGCTGCTGCCCGACGGCGGCGACCCGGTGGCCCTGGGCGCGGGGGACGCGGTGCTGCTGCCGCACGGCACCGGGCACGTCATCGCCGACTCGCCCGCCGACGCGGCGACGGTCGGGCGGGCCGTGTCGTTCACCCGGTGGGCCGACGGGACCCTGCCGCGCCCGGCCCTCTCCCCCTCTCACGAGAGCGAGGTGGAGATGCTCTGCGGCAAGTACCGGCTCGACCACAGCCGCGCGCATCCGCTCCTGGCGGAGCTCCCGTCCCTCGTGCACCTCCCGCACCGGGGAGACGGCCACCCCGAACTGCGGGCCGCCATCGGCCTGCTCAGCGGCGAGCTGGACGAGCTGCGGCCCGGCTCGTCCATCGCGCTGCCGAGCCTGCTCGACCTGCTGCTCGTCTACATGATCCGCTCCTGGATGACCGAGGCCACCGCCGGAGCCTGGCCGGCGGTCCTGGGGGACCCCGTGGCCGCCGCCGCTCTGCGCGCGCTGCACTCCGACCCGGCCGCCCCGTGGACCGTCGACCGGCTCGCCGCGGAGGCGGGCGTCTCCCGGCCCACCCTGGCCCGCCGCTTCACCGCCCTCGTCGGCCGGCCCCCGATGGCGTACCTGACGTGGTGGCGGCTGACCCGCGCCGCCGCCCTGCTCCGGGACACCCCGGATCCGCTGGCCGCGGTCGCCCGCCGCGTCGGCTACGCCACGCCGTACGCCCTCTCGCACGCCTTCCGCCGCGAGTTCGGCACCACGCCCGGCCAGTACCGCGCGGCGGCGGCCGGCCGCGGTGCCGGCGCGGGTGTCGGTGTCGTCGGTGCCGGTGCCGGTGCCGTCATCGCCTCCTGAGCGCCCGCTGTGCCTCGTACAGGTTCCGCGGGCGCACCGAGGCCGGGTTTCCGTACGCCTCCACGCGCGCGTGGAGGTCGCCCGTGAAGTCCGGGACGTCCGTCTGGTCGAACTCGCGGACCTCGCTGATGCCGACCGTCGCGCTGTACGGGGCGACGGTGTCGATCTTCACCAGGCCGGCCCTGCCGTTGGTCACCGTCACGTTCCAGTGGGCGAACCGGGCCCCGTAGAGCGGGCCCGCCGAGGCGTCGCCGCCGTGCCGGCCGTTGTTCTCGACGGTGATCTCGGTCCGTACGTTCGCGAAGGGCATGCCCCGGTGGGTGTCGAAGGTGCCCATCTCCATCACCCCGCGCGACCAGACGTTGTGGCTGGACAGGCCCTCGACGTTGATGCCGTGGAGCTGGGTACCGACCGGGGCGGGGACGGTGCGGGCGGCGATGTGGAAGTCCTCGACCAGGTTGTCGTGCGCGCCCTCCCGGCAGTAGTACGGGTGGTGGGAGCCGCGACCCTCCACCCGGGTGCGGCGCAGGGTGCAGGCGGAGGCGGCGACGAGCCCGAAGCCGTTGTCGACGTGCCGGACGACCACGTCCTCGGCCCAGCAGTCGTACGCGCACTGGAAGGTGACGCCGTTGTGGCCCTTGTCGAGGAGGTGCGGGGCCTGCGGGGTCTCCACGGCCTCCAGGGTCAGGCCGACCACCCCCGAGCCCGTGAGCGGCTCGGCCCCGGAGACGAGTCGGGGGTCCCACTCGGGGCGCGCGTCGAGCGGCAGCGGCCGTTCGAGGGTCACCGTCCGGCCGCGCACGGCGGTGATCCGTACGGGCCACTCGTAGGGGACGTAGCTGGTCAGCTTCGTCCTCTCGGCCCAGGTGTACGCCTCCGGGCCCGGGCCGCCGCCCGCCATGTGCTGCAGGAGGGTGTGGGAGGGGTCGTCGGCGAGGCGGAGGAGGACCAGCTGTCCGCGCCGGAGGGCCGACGGGTCCTCGACGGTGACCGTGCGGTCGCCGCGGCGGGCCGGACGGACGGCGGTGAGGGTGGTCCACTCGTCGCGCCGGTTGCCGGTCCAGCCCTCGAAGGGCCAGGCCCGGTCCCGTATCGCGGCGACGAGGGAGGCGTGCCGGGCGTGCGGGGAGAGCCAGATCAGGCCGCCGGCCCAGGACCAGGAGGACTTGTCGCCGCCGTAGCGGGAGCCGTACGGGCCGATCAGCTCGGTGAGGTTCCGCGTGGCGAGCAGGGTCGTACGGCCGGAGCCCGCGCCGCGCAGGACCACTCCGCTGTGGCCGATCCGGAGGTAGTCGTCGATCCGGTAGATGCCGGGCGGGAGGAGGACGGTGCCGCCGCCCCGCTCCCCCGCCTCCGTGAGGGCGCGGTTGATCGCGGGCGCCGAGTCGGCCGAGCCGTCGGGGGTGGCCCCGTGGGCGAGGGCGTCGGCCAGGGCCGGCGGGCGGGGTGAGCGCCGGGCACCGCCGTGGGCACCGGCCCGGCCCACGTAGGGGATCTGCGGGTGGGTGTAGGGGGCGGTCTCGAACTCGCGCCAGAGTGCGGCGGAGTGGGCGGGTGGTCCGGCGGAGCGAGTGGGTGGGGTGAACGCCGTCGCGCCGATTCCCGCCGTCGTGGCTCCCGCCACCGCCACCGCGCCGCCGACGAACTGCCTTCTGCTGAGTGCCATGCCCCTGAACCTTTCATGTATATGAACGGTGTTCAGATTTATGCTGGGCGTGAGCATGGCACCGCCCGGCCCTTGCGGGAAGGGGGCGGTAGAGGGGAGGTTTCCGCGCGCGGCTAGCGCGTCGGCTTCTGGGTCAGGTTCTTGAACGCGTCGAGGTTCCGGGTCGACTCGCCGCGCGAGACCCGCCACTCGTACTCGCGCCGGATCGCCGACGCGAATCCCAGCTCCAGGAGCGTGTTGAAGTCGCCGTCCGCCGCTTCCAGGACCGAGCCGAGCAGCCGGTCCAGCTCCTCGGGCGTGACGGAGGCGAGCGGCAGCCTGCCCGCGAGGTAGACGTCGCCGAGGCCGTCGACCGCGTAACTCACCCCGTACAGCTTGAGGTTGCGTTCGAGCAGCCAGCGGTGGACGCCCGCCTCGTTCTCGTCCGGGTGCCGGATGACGAAGGCGTTGAGCGAGAGCGAGTGGCGCCCGACGCGTAGTGACAGCGTCGTGAAGAGCTTCCGCGTGCCGGGAAGCTTGACCACGTAAGAGCCCGGTTCGGGGGACTCCCACTCCAGTTCCGCGTCCTTGAAGGTGTCCTCGACGATCCGCCGGACGTCCTCGGTCTCAGCCATGGTGGGAGCGTACGCGACGGCGGTTCTCGCGCAGCCGGTGGTCGTGCATGGCGGCCGTGTAGACGTCCGCCGTGCCCGAGGCCGCCGTGTCCCAGCCGAAGGAACCGGCGTGCCGGGCCGCCGCCTCGCCCATCCGGGCCGACAGGTCGGGGTCGGCCACGAACCGGCCGAGCGCGCGGGCGTAGTCCGCCGGGTCGTGCCCCTGCACGAGGAAGCCGGTCACGTCGTCCCGTACGGCGACGGGCAGGCCGCCGACCGCCGCCGCGACGACCGGGGTGCCGGCCGCCTGCGCCTCGATGGCGACCAGGCCGAAGGACTCGCTGTACGAGGGCATGACGAGGACGCTCGCCGCGCGGAACCAGTCGGCGAGCCTGTCCTGGCCCACCGGCGGGTGGAAGCGCACCACGTCCGCGATGCCGAGCCGGGCGGCCAGCTTCTGCAGCCCCTCCGGCTTGGCGAGACCGCTGCCGCTCGGGCCGCCGACCACCGGAACGATCATGCGCGAGCGCAGCGACGGGTCCCGGTCGAGGAGCACCGCGGCGGCCTTCAGCAGGACGTCGGGGGCCTTCAGGGGCTGTATGCGGCCCGCGAAGACCGGGATGAAGGCGTCCTGCGGCAGCCCGAGCCGGGCGCGGGCCGCGGCGCGGCCGTCGGCGGGGCGGAAGTGGTCCAGGTTCACGCCGGGGTGGACGACCGCGATCTTGCCGGGATCGGCCTCGTAGAAGCGGGCGAGCTCGTCGGCCTCCTCGGCCGTGTTCGCGATCAGGCGGTCGGCCGCCGACACGATCTGCGTCTCGCCGATCACCCGGGCCGCGGGTTCGGGCGTGTCGCCGTCGGCGAGCGCCGCGTTCTTGACCTTCGCCATGGTGTGCATGGCGTGGACGAGCGGGACGCCCCAGCGTTCGGCGGCGAGCCAGCCGACGTGCCCGGAGAGCCAGTAGTGGGAGTGGACGAGGTCGTAGTGGCCAGGGCGGTGACCGGCCCACGCCTGCATCACGCCGTGCGTGAAGGCACAGAGCTGGGCCGGCAGCTCCTCCTTGGCCAGGCCCTCGTACGGGCCCGCGTCGACGTGGCGCACGAGGACACCGGGGGTGAGCTCCACGACCGGGGGGAGGCCGCCGGTGGTGGCCCGGGTGAAGATCTCCACCTCGATGTCGATGGCGGCGAGACGTTTCGCCAGCTCGACGATGTAGACGTTCATGCCGCCCGCGTCGCCCGTGCCCGGCTGGTGCAGCGGGGAGGTGTGGACGCTGAGCATGGCCACGCGGCGCGGGCTGCGGTTCCGGCCGGGGAGCCGGAGCCGGGATGATGCCGGGTGCCGGTGCCGGGTTCCGGCGAACCGGGACACGTACTGGCTCACGTCGGCGGTCCTTCCGCTCGGGGGCCTGAATGGCTGAGCTGGGGGGGCGGGCTGGGGTTGAGCTGGTGGGACGGGGCGGGGCTGGTGGGTCGGGGCTGCGCTGGTGACGGCGGGCCGGGTCGGTCTGTCGGGCATGGCTCTCGGAGGGCGCGGACGTCCTCCACCCGGCAGAACACCGGAATGCCCTCCTTCATTTCCGCCGGCGGGGTGCTTTGCCAATTCATTGCCGCCGCGGGAGCGGGGCGCGGGACGTGGCGGCCGGTGCCGCGCCCGGGCCGTGAGCGGCGGGCCACGACCCTTTACGCTCGTGGCATGGCCCCGCGCACCACCCGCCCCGTCGGCACACCGACCCGCGGGACCACCAACCCCAACCGTCTGCGCCGCATGGACCGCTGGATCGCCGCCGTCCACGGCCCCGCCCTGCGCAGCTCCCCCGAGCCGCCCGTCGCCGTGGACCTCGGTTACGGGGCCGCTCCCTGGACCGCCGTCGAACTCCTCGCCCGGCTGCGCACCGCCGACCCCCGCACCCGTCTCTACGGCATCGAGATCGAACCCGCCCGCGTCGAGGCCGCGAAGCCGTACGAGCACGAGGGCCTCTCCTTCCTGCACGGCGGCTTCGAGGTACCGGTGCCCGGCCAGGTCGCCCTGATCCGGGCGGCGAACGTGCTGCGCCAGTACGACGAGGAGCAGGTCGCCGCCGTCTGGCAGCGGCTGTGCGGGCGGCTCGCGCCCCCGGACCCCGCGGGGAGCGGGCCCGGGAGGTACGGGGGAGGGCTGCTCGTGGAGGGCACCTGCGACGAGATCGGGCGCCGGCACGTGTGGGTGGCGCTCGACCGCGGCGGACCGCGCACGGTGACCTTCGCGACCCGGCTGGGCTCGCTCGACCGCCCTTCGGACCTGGCGGAGCGACTGCCGAAGGCGCTGATCCACCGCAACGTGCCGGGCGAGCCGGTGCACGCGTTCCTGCGGGACTTCGACCGGGCGTGGTCGGCGGCCGCTCCGTACGCCTCGTTCGGCGCCCGGCAGCGCTGGATCCGCGCCGTCCGCGACCTGGCGGCGGACTGGCCGCTGGCGGACGGGCCCCGGCGCTGGCGCCAGGGCGAGGTGACGGTCCGGTGGGAGGCGCTGGCGCCCCGGGGTTGAGGAGACCCGAAAAGCCCTGGCGACCCTCGTCTTTCCCCAACTCCCGCTGAATTTCCCGTACGCCGGGAACGTCACACGCGTCTCACGCGTCCCCCGTGGGGGAGGCGGGTCCGACAAGCCCCGGTTTCCCCTGTCGTTTTGCGGTTTCGCATGGCACTATCGCCAAGGTCAGCGCACGTTACTGACGGTAAATCAGATTTCGGCATCAGTCATCGGATTGGTCATTCGAGGGGGAGCTCGTGAACCGACGCCGCCACGCCACCGCAGCGATCACCGTGATCTGCGCCCTGACCGTGCTGGCCTCTCCCGCGCTGACCCTCCAGGCCGCCGCCGCGCCGTACCCGCCGCTTCCTCCGAAGAAGACCCTGGAGCAGGTGCGCGAGGAGATAGACACCCTCTACCGGCAGGCCGCCGTCGCCACCGACGCGTACAACCTCGCGGAGGAGCAGACCAAGGAGCAGTCCGCCGAGCTCGTCGAGGTCGCCCGGATGATCGTGGCCGGCCGCGAGAAGATCGAGGACCTCAAGGCCAAGGCCGGCGCCGCCGCCCGTGCCCAGTACCGCAACGGCGGACTCCCCGAAGGCGCGCAGCTCGTCCTCACCGACGACCCGCAGCTCTTCCTCGACGCCGCAGGACGGCTCAGGGACGGCGCGAAGGCCACCACCGACCTCCTCGGCGAAATGACGCGGACCCAGGCCCAGTTGGACGTGTACGCGAAGGACGCGGGCGCCAACTGGACCAAGCTCGAAGCCCACCGCATCAAGCAGGCCCAGGCGAAGAAGCAGATCAACGACAAGATCGCCGCGGCGAAGAAGCTGGAGTCGGAGCTCGCCGCGGAGGAGCGGGAGCGGCTGCGGCGCCTGGAGGAACAGGAACGGCAGCGGGCCCAGACGACCTGGCTCGGCACCGGCGTCCTCGCCGGCCTGAGCGCGACCGCGACGCCGGAGGCCAAGAAGGCGATCGCGTTCGCGACGGCCCAGATCGGCAAGCCGTACGTGTGGGGCGCCGAGGGACCGGACTCGTTCGACTGCTCGGGGCTGACCCAGAGCGCCTGGGGCGCGGCGGGCCGGCCGATACCGCGCACCTCGCAGGAGCAGTGGCGACTGCTGCCGCGCGTGGACGTGAAGGACATGCGGCCCGGTGACCTGATCGTCTACTTCAAGGACGCGAGCCACATCGGGATGTACATCGGGAACGGCTCGATGGTGCACGCACCCCGCCCCGGGCGGGACGTGACGATCGCGGGGGCGGGCTCGATGGAGATCCTGGGGGTCGTGCGGCCGATGTGAGGGGCCGGGCCGGTCACGTCTCCGCGGGACACGGCCGCGCACCGGCTGCTCGTCCCTGCGCCTGTGCCGCTGACGGGCGCGACGCCCAACCCGACGTGACGCAGTGCACGGCACCGCCGGAGCGGCAGGCGACCCCGGGGCGTGACGTTTCTCATTGCCTCCGGGGCCTCCCGCACAGCACACCCGGGCAAGTACCTCCCTTTCCGCGGCATATGCCAATCCCGCCACGGCCGCTCCCCCGCCGAGCGCCATTCCGCTGCGCACCGCCCTACCGCTATGGTCCGGGACGGGCGGGACGCCACCCGGCGCCCTGCGCACCTTCGGGGGGAGGGAAGGAAACCCGGACCGATGCCCGTATCCGTACCGCGTCAGAGAATCGTCTCTGCTGCTGCGGGACCCGGCGACGCCACCGCTATGGACGCCACCGCTATGACAGGCACAGTCACAGGCACCGACCGCACCGATCTCACTCTCCTGGTCGTCGAGGACGACCCGGCGGGTGTCCTCGCCGTACCCGAACTGCTCGACGCGGCCGACGCCGCCGGCACCCGGGTCCGCATCCGTACCGCCCGCAACCTCACCGAGGCCGAGCGGCTCCTCACGGACGACGTCCACTGCGTCCTCGTCGACCTCTCCCTGCCCGGCCCCAGGGCGGGCGACGACCCGCTCGCCCCGCTGCGGCACATCCTGCGCCTCGCCCCGCGCCACGCCGTCCTCGCGCTCGCGGCCTCCGCCGACGCGGAGCTGGCGGCCGAGGCGGTACGCGTCGGGGCCCAGGACCACCTCTTCCGCGAGGAGCTCGACGGGCGGCTGCTCAGCCGGGCCATCCGCTACGCGGTCGAACGCAAGCGCGCCGACGCCGTCCAGGTGAAGCTCGCCGAGTCCCGCCTGCGCGCCCAGGAGAACGCCCGCCTGGAACGCGGGCTGCTCCCCACCCCGCTCCTGGAGGGCTCCGACCTGCGGTTCGCGGCCCACTACCGGCCCGGCCGCTCGCGCGCGCTGCTCGGCGGCGACTTCTACGACGTCGTGCGTACGCCGGACGGAACCGTCCACGCCATGATCGGTGACGTCTGCGGACACGGCCCCGACGAGGCCGCGCTCGGCGTCGAGCTGCGGATCGCGTGGCGGGCCCTGACGTTCGCCGGCCTCTGCGGTGACGAGCTGCTCTCGACGATGCAGCAGGTCCTGGAGCACGAGCGGGAGAGCGACGAGATCTTCGCGACCCTCTGCACCGTCGACATCGCGCCCGACGGCCGCCGGGCGGGCCTCTGCCTGGCCGGCCACCCCTCGCCGCTGATCGCCCGGCAGGGGCGGGCGGCCCGGCTGCTTCCGTACGAGGACGGCGGCCCGGCCCTCGGGCTGCTGCCGCGCGCCCGCTGGCCGCGCCGGCAGGTCGAGCTCGGCGGCGCGTGGAGCCTGCTGATGTACACGGACGGGCTGATCGAGGGACGCTCGGCGGGGCCCGACTCACCGCGGCTCGGTCAGGAGGGGATGGTCGACATGATCAACCGGCAGCTGACCGAGGGCCTGCGGGGCGAGGAGCTCCTGGAGGCGGCGGTCACCGAGGTCCGGTCGCTGAACGGCGGCGAGCTGACGGACGACGTGGCGGTCCTGGCCCTGGAACGGGACAGGGCCCGGGGATGATCCCCGGGCCCTGTCGCTGGTCCTTCGCCGTCTGCGGTCACCGGCCGCCGTTGTAGGGGCCGTACGGTCCGTCGCTGCTGGAGCCGCCGCCCCGGCGCCCGCCACGGCCTCCGCCGGAGACCTGCGCGAGCGCGGGCCGCACGTCCACCATGAAGACGATGGCGGCGATCACGCCTGCGATCTGCAGGAACAGCATCGGCAGCAGCAGGTTCACGACGAGGTTGATGCCCAGGATGATCAGCCAGAACTTCTTCGTCTGCTTCTCGGCGGCACGGTACGCGTCCTCGCGCGCCATGGCGGCGAAGACGAGCGCGGCGACGGCGAAGCCGGTGAAGACCAGGAACATCACCAGAGAGAGAAGGGAATCGAATCCCATGCGCAACATGCTGAGCACCGCCTAGGAAGAGGGGAAGAGCGCCTCGCGGTCAAGGTACCCGGTGCAACGCACCTCGTACCCGCAATGGTGCCCCGGCCTACTCCTTCTCGGCGGTGACGGCCGTCTTCTTGGCGGGGGCCTTGCGGGCCGCCGGCTTCTTGGCGGGCGCCTTCTCGGACGCGTCGGACGCCTCCGTATGCGTCGCCTTCGTCTCCTCCGCCTTCGTCTCCTCCGGCTCGACGACGACGGCGATCTCGACGATCTCCTCGGCGACCTCGCCCCGCCAGGCCTTGACGGCCTCCTCGCCGTGGGCGGCGACCTCCTCGTACTTCTCGCGCGCCTTGACCGCGTACTCGGCGGCGACGCCGACGCCACGCAGCGCGAGGTCCTGGGCCGTCTCGCCGAGCTTCTTGAGGTCCGTGTCGAGACCGCCGACGACATCGGCGAACTTCGACTGCACGGTGGCCTGGGCCTCCTTGGCCTGCGAGGCCACCTTCTCCTGCACGGCCTTGGGGTCGGTCTTCCGTACGGCCTCGATCCGCGCGGGCGCCTCGGCGGCGAGCTGCTCGATCAGGCCGGGGACCTTCTTGGCCTGCTGCACGGCGAGGTCGGCGGTGCCGGCGGCGAAGTAGAGAGGGGTACGCAGTTCGTCGATGATGGCCATGCTGGTGGTCCTCCCGGATGTGACGTACGAGCGAGCTACTTCAGGGGCGTTTCGGCATCGGGCACGGAGGCGGACGAGGCGGAGGCGGAGGCGGACGGGGCGGTGTTCGCGGCCGCGGTCTCCGCCGCGGTTTCCGCGGCGCTCTCGGCCGCGTTCTCCTTGCGGAAGGAGTCGTAGATCTGGAGCAGCACCTGCTTCTGCCGCTCGTTGATCGAGGGATCGGCCAGGATGACGGCCCGCGTCTCCAGCTCGTCCCGCTCCTTCTCGTCGAGGATTCCGGCCCGCACGTAGAGCGTCTCGGCGGAGATCCGCAGCGCCTTGGCGACCTGCTGCAACACCTCGGCGCTCGGCTTGCGCAGCCCGCGCTCGATCTGGCTCAGGTACGGGTTCGACACGCCTGCGGCGTCGGCGAGCTGCCGCAGGGACAGCTGCGCGGTCCTCCGCTGTTCGCGGAGGTACTCACCGAGATTGCCGACGTTGAGCGATGCCATGCTCCGACCATGCCACCCTCTGCTAACTATTGCAAGCAGCCGCTTGCAAAAGTGGGCATCGCGGCAGCGGCAGACACCTGTGACTCGTCACGCCAACTGTCGCGTTGGCCCGCAGACTGTCGTATCCGGTCCCGGCGAAGTCGAACGGGTCTCGTTCAGGTCGAGGAAGTCGCACGGGGGCACCCCACCCGACAGGATGCCGATCATCTAGGGCCGGATCAGGGCGTTGGGTACGTGAGGCATGAGTTCGGTTTCCATACGGCCTCACGGCTATCCGACGGCTCATCAGGCATGTTGGGCACATGACACCGGGGCCCGGGGTGTGTCCTGGCCAGTCGAGCGCCGGAACCGCCGCCGGAGTCCCTGAGGCTCGGATATGCCCTCGCAGTACGCGGGCTCCAGCACCGTCTGCTGGTGCGGGAGCCCATGTGTTTCGAGTGCCAGATTTGGTTTCGGCCGGCCGAGGGGCAGGTGCGCTGGCGCGGCATGCGCGTCCGGTGCACGAGCGGGATGCCAAGGCGGGCGGCCACTGTCTTCTCCAGGGCGGACACGACGTGGCAGGCGGTGGCGTCACGCAGTACTCGCCCCGCTTCGACTTGCTGCCAGGGACTTCCACAGGCAGCGCCAGGGCGGTCGGCCCCTACCTGCGACGCCTGTTCGCCCCTCAGCGGGGAGTCGGCGGATCGGGGAGCGCGGCGATCTTCTCGCTGTTGTCCGCGGCCAGGCGTAGCAGGCGCTGGTGTTCCTCCTCGGTCAGGGCGCGGTCGGAGACGTGGATCTCTCCGTGGTACTGCCCCTGGGTCGCTTCTCCGACGGACGGCCCGGTCGCGGTGCACGACAGGTCCTTCGACTTGCCCGGCTTGATCGTGAGGGTGCCTGAGCACTCCGGGTCCAACTCCACCGGCGTTCCGTCCCGGTCGACAGCCCACGAGTAGGTCACCGGGACAGCCTTGGAGGCGTCCGGTTCCGAGGTGGACCCCAGGTAGGTGACGGTCACCCGGGCGGTGAAGACGCAGGCCGTGGGGGCACACTTACCCTTGTAGTCGCGCAGGATCTGGGTGGTCACGTCAATCCGGTGATCCACCGCGTCGCGGATCTCGGGCAGTTCCGCGCGGAAGTCGGTGGAGAACCGCTCCACCTCGGACCTGGACGGGACCTCGACGTCGAGCACGGCTGTGTCGCCGAAACTGATCCGGTCGACGAACCGGGCGCCGTCCGCCTGCTGGTCGCTCAGGCAGATGGTGGTGTCATCGACGTGGAACGGGGTGCAGGTGTGATCGCCCATGGTGACGGGCGTGCCGATGGTGATCTTCTCGTCCGGGACGTCCTCCGCCCGCACGGTCTTCGCCAGCGCCGGGGGCGCCAGAGTGGTGGCGAGGTCCTGGGAGAAGAACATTCCTGGCTGCACCATCGACGGGTGCTCGGCAAGCACCTTCGACTTCTCGGCCATGCCGAACCCCCGCCAGGCCTCGGTCTCCCCGCGCAGGAACGACTTGCCATCGATGCCCACGTAGTCCAGTGCCGGACCACTGGGCATCGCCAACGTGCCGAGCGCGTCGGCGGGATTGCTGACGATCAGGTCCACCTGTGCGTCCTCGCCGCCCGCGGCTTCCTGGGCTCCTGCAATGCCCATGGTGCCCGTGTAGTGCAACGCCGGGAGGTCACGCAGGAGGTTGGCGGCGCGCGTCAGCTCAGCGCGTGGTGACGCGCCGCGGGCGTCGTCCGCCCCGTCGTCGCCGTCCGGCCCGATGAAGATCCACAGGATCAGGCCGGTGACGGCGAGGAGGAGGAGAAGCAGCGCGAGCAACAAGGTCCGCCGCCGTGAGCGGCGGCGCGCGTCCGGATCCGGCGCCGGGCCGGGTGCGGGGGAGGAGACGGACTCTGTCACTGCCCGTCGCCGCCCTTGTCCTTGCCCTTGAGCGGAGTGAGACAGGTGACCGGGATGATGGTGGGCCAGGTGTACGACTGCTCCGCGACGACCTTGCCGTCGACGGTGATGCGGCAGGTGGTCGTACCGGTTCCCTCGAAGTCCTTACGGTCCGGGATGGCCCCGGTCTCGCAGGAGTCGCCGCCGGTCGCGCGACCGATACATCCAGTTCCGTTGGCCATCAGGCTGACCCACGGGTTCTTGCCCTCCACCGAGAGCGTGGTCTTCCACGGCGACTGGGCCGACAGTTCCCCGTCCTTCTGCCCAAGCACCTTCATGCCGTCGGGGCCGGTGACGTGCCCGAAGTAGTTGATCGCGACCGGCCGCCCGTAGTCGGAGGTGACCTCTAGGACGACGGTGTGGTGTTCGCCCGGTTTCTTGTCCGGGGCGGCGGGGCCCTTGTCCACGCCGTCGTCGCCTCCGCCGCACGCGGTCAGTGCGAGTGCGCCGCTCAGCAGCAGGACCGTGACGCGCCGCCGCGACGTGGTGGGGGTGATCGTCATCTGTGCGCCCTCCGGTGGGGTCGGTGAGGTTGGTTGGGTCGGTGGACCGGGGTGTCGGGTCGACAGGGTCGACTCCTGCCTCTACGGCGTCACTTCGGACGGATCGCCCCCTTTTCGGCGAGCCAGTAGGACATCGCGTCGACCGAATCGATTGCGTTTTGGTGGGTGATGTCCGCCGCCTTGGCCGTCGTGGGATCCGGTCGCATGGCTAGGGCCCGGCAGGTGTCGGTCATCTCCCGATGGCGGGTCAGCACACGCGTCCAAATTCGCTGTCCTGCCGCGGAGGGCACGTCGAGGTAGGCGCCCGCCCGCCGCGTCGCCTGGTCCATCGCTCCACAGGCGTCCGTGACCCGGTCCATTGCCTGGAGAAAACCGGCGTCGTCGGTGGCCTCGCCCACGGCCGTGAAAGCGGCGCTGTACCGAAGTTCCACGGTCCGCAGCGCCTCGATGCGTTCCAGGCCGCCCGCCGCCGCCCACGCCTGGTGCTGGAGCCGGGACACCGCAGCCGAGGGCTCGGGCGCCGGGCGGTCCGGCACCAGGGCCGGCCGGGAGACCCGTCCGGACGCCGCGGACACGTCCACGGCGAGTGCTGTCGCTCCGATCCAGGTCACGACGGCGCCGACCGCGGCCAGGCGGACAGCACGCCGCCACTTCGGACGGAGCGGCCGCTCCTCGACCGGCGCGGGCCGCGCGTCCGGGTGCGGCCCGCCCTTGCGCCTGGTGGTCACCCGACGCACGAGCAGCGCGACGCCCCGGCCCGCGAGCCCGACGCCGCGACCCACGAAGGCGGCCAGGCCCGCCACCGGCGTGCCCAGGGCCACGGCGTAAGGAAGGTGGGCCTCCCGCGAGAGCGACCAGGCCACCGCCGACGACCCGCTGCCCGCGTTCGCCCGGACCAGGATGTGCGCGGCCACCACGCCCAACAATGCGGTGATACCCGCCGCCATCAGTCCGGTTGTCAGCCACCCGGAGTCGGTGAGCGCGGCGACGACGGCGGCGGTCAGGGCCATTGCGGCGCAGATCACCAGGACCGGCACCATCATCTGTGCGAGGCGGAGCGGCCCGACCGCCCCCGAGTCTCCGAGCTCCGCGTCCCGCAGCCAGGCCAGCGCCACGGCCAGCCCGGCCGAGCAGGCGATTCCGCCCGTCAGCCCGCCTGCCAGCCCGGCGACGGGCGACTGTCCCCCTCCACGTGCCCCTTCGCCGCCTGGGCGCGAGGCGGCGACCAGCGCGAGCACGGGCAGTGCCCAGAGAAGTACCTGCGCCCACCACAGACTCCCGGCACCCGTGAGCGTTCCGGGCAGCAGGCCCAGCACGGCGACGACGTGCCACAGCGGCCCGAGGTCCGAGGGCGGCAGTCCTGGCAGTCCGTACGAGGCCAGCACCCCGGCCGTCGTGAACGGCCAGCCGTCCGTGAGGACCTCGCCCACGGACCGCCACCAGTATTGGACCGAGGCGTACGCGAGCGCGGGCACCGCCAGGCCCGCAAGCATGGCCGGCCCCGGCGGATGTTCCCGCCGGGCCCGCAGCCACCACTCGGCGTTCTGCGTGGTCCACGTCATCAGCAGGACCAGCGCAGCCACCAGGATCAGCAGTGCCTCGGGGTGGGCGGGCAGCCACTGGTTCATCGCGGCGCGCGGCCCGGTCAGTTCCCCCACCACCACGCCGAGCCCGAGCCACAGGCCAACGGACCACCCCGAGGGGACCGTCCGCCCTGCCCGGAGCGCGTACAGCACGGCACGCCACAGCGCGACGCCGCCGATGCCGACAACCAGGCCCGCGACGAGCACGGCACCGGGCCACAGGAACTCGTACAACAGCGCGTTCAGGTGCCAGACCAGGATGTCGGCTGCCAGCCCCGTGAGGAGGAGAGGCAGCGCCCTCAGCGTGAATAGCACCTTCGGGTCGGCCAGGGAGGCGCGGCGCAGGGCCGGCGCAGGGTGCGTGCGCCAGAGCGCGGCGAACCGGACGAACGGTCTCCGCCACCCTTCCCCGGCGTGCTGGCGGGCGGCGCCGTCCTCCCACGGCTGCGCGCTCGCACCCCAGCGGGCGGCCATGAGGTCGGCGTAGATCTCGCGGTGGCGCAGGATCTCCAGTCGGGAGAGGTAGACCGCCAGGACCAGCAGGCCGCCGAGTAGTTGGGCGTGCGTGTTGAACGGGGCGTACATGCCCCGGACCTCCGCCGAGCCGCGCAGGAGGAGGACGTCCAGGCCGACGGCCGTCCACGGCAGCAGTACCAGCACGAGGAACACCCGCCACAGGGCTACGGTGGCGTAGGTGATGCCGATGTCCTTGTGGTGCAGGTGCGCCAGCTCGTGCAGCACCACAGCACGGAACCGCTCCTGTTCGCCGTCAGCGGTGACCACCAGGCCGCCGTCCAGGCGGATCACGGGCCGGCGCGGGCGGCCGAATGCGACGGCGCCGGTCGTCCGCGAGGCCGGATCGACAACAAAGCGGGGCGTGCGGTTGAGTCCGGCAACGGTCACCAGCTCGTCCAGCAGTGGCCGGAGGCGGCCGTGCACGTCCACGATGTCCAGGGGGACGACCCTGGTACGCCGGGTCCGCCACAGCGGCAGCAGCCGGTAGACGGCGGATGCCGCGGCGAGCGCCACGAGCCCGACGCCGACCGACACGAGGGTGAAGTCCTGCGCGAACCGAGCCGTGCATTCCTCCAGCGCGGCGGGCTGACGCCGGGACTGGACGAAGCTCGCGTTCGCCGACACGCTCGGGTCGATCCCCGCCGCCAGGTAACAGGCCACCTCCAGATTGGCCTTCTCGGGTGAGGCGAGGAGGTGCCAGACAGTCCGGGGGATCATGCTCACGCTGGCCGCGGCCAGCAGGGCCAAGATCAGCACGAAACGCAAGGTGGTGCCGGCCACGAGGACCCGCTCGTCGAGCGGGGCGGCGTCGGCAGGCTGCTCGGCGGCCCCTGCGCCGGGGGCGCCGGAGGATAAGACAACCATCAGTCCCCGGCCGGCCGTGTGGGTTCGTCCGGCTGTTCCGGCCCCTCCGGTACTCCGTCCCGCCTTGTGAATTCGTTCGGTTGTACCGGTGCGTCCGGCAACGCGGACCCGCTCGGGCGGACCGGTGTACGCGGAGCGAGCAGTTCGGGTGGGCCGTCTGGCTCAACCTCCGCTACGACCGCCGCCTCGGGCTCAGGCTCGGCCAGTACCAGCCGGGTCACCACCGCGTCGGCGATGACCGCCGCGCGCTCCGGCTCCAGCCCGCGCTGCGCGGCCATCGTCAGCACCGACCGTTGTACGAGCACGAGCTGCTCACGCGTCAGCGGTGGGATCACGACCGGCTCGGAGGCCGACCTGCGGAAGACCCTGCGCAGGGCGGCGCCGGTCCTGGCGACCCGGTTCTGCACCCAGGTCCCGACAATCTGCTGCGTGGCCTGGTCCACCGCCAGCCACACCACCGGGGTCACCAGCGCGGCGACCTCACCGAGCCCGAAGCCCAGAGGCTCCCGCCGCCGGACCTCGCCGCCCAGCCGCTGCACAGCCGTGGCGTCATCGAACCCGGCGAGACCCGCCAGCAGCGGCAGTTCCTCCGGGGCAACCTCGGTTACCACTTGCCGGACCAAATCGCGTACACGAAGCGCTTCAACGTCCACGACACCTCCACCGAGCCGCCGACCGACGACGCGAAACCAGAGAGTAGCGCTCCGGCGCCGCGCGGGGATCAGAACGCCATCTTCCGGAACGTGGCCGCGAGCCCAGTGGCGCTCAGCCCGCGGCGGCGCAGGTACCGAAGATCTCGGGGGTGTGGTCGACGTCCACGAAGCCGTGCTCCGCGGCGATCGCGTCGGCCCACCGCTCGACAGCCGGGCCGCCGACCTCCACCGCCCGGCCGCAGCCACGGCACACCAGGTTGTCGTGACACCGTCAGCTGACGGCCGGCGGCCTCGTCCAGGTCAGCGAGTTCACCCCTGACGACCAGCACTGGGCCTCTCGACGAGTAGCCCAGTGTCTCGTACGGCGACTTCCGGTCACGCTAAGCAATTGCCACTGGCCCCGCTGCAGTCTGCGTGCGTCAGCGGTCGCGCCCCGTTCGCCCGTTCGCGAGCGACCGGTCAGGATCGAAGAAGCGGAATCCGGCGGCCGACCGTAGCGTCGATCGCATGAACATCAACCTCTCGCAGTGCTTCATCGCCGTCGACGACCACGACAAGGCGCTCGCCTTCTACCGCGACGCCCTCGGTCTGGAAGTACGCAAGGACGTCGGTTTCGAAGGGATGCGCTGGGTGACCGTCGGGTCGCCCGCGCAGCCGGACGTGGACATCGTCCTGGAACCGCCGCTCGCCGACCCCAGCGCCTCCGCCGCCGACCGGCAGGCGATGACCGAGCTGCTCGCCAAGGGCCTGCTGCGCGCCGTGATCTTCTCCACGGACGACGTGGACGCCACCTTCGAACACATCCGGGCGGCGGGCGGCGACGTCCTCCAGGAGCCGGTCGACCAGCCGTACGGCGTCCGCGACTGCGCGTTCCGCGACCCGGCCGGCAACGTGGTCCGGTTCAGCAAGCCCCGCACCGCGTAGGCCTCCCCCCCAGCGCGTGACCCGCCCGGCCCTCCCGCGCGCGTGCCAGCATGTGTGCGTGCCCAACAGGGAGGCGGAGCATGCCGGTTGAACGCGTCTGGCTGGACGTGCCGTACGCCGAGAAGGACGCGGCGAAACGCGGCGGGGCCCGTTGGGATCCCGCCGCCAAACGGTGGTACGCGCCCCGGCCCGGGATGGCCGAACTGGCCCGGTGGGCCGCCGCCGCGGACGTCCCCGAGCTGCTGCCCGGCGAGGACCGGACCCTCGGCGACGGCCTCTTCGTCGATCTCGTGCCGCGGACCTGCTGGTTCACCCACGTCCGCTCCTGCGTGGCGCAGACGGACTGGGAGCGGCTGCGCCGGATGGTCACCCGCCGCGCCGGGCGGCGCTGCGAGGCCTGCGGGGCGGGCGAGGACCGGGAGACCCGCCGGTGGCTGGAGGTCCACGAGCGGTGGACCTTCGACGCGGCCGCCCGCGTCCAGATCCTCAAGCGGCTCATCTGCCTCTGCACCGACTGCCACACCGTCACCCACTTCGGCCTCGCCCAGGTGCGCGGCGTCGAGGAGCAGGCCTTCGCCCACCTGGTGAAGGTCACGGGGATGAGCGAGCCGCAGGCCCGCGAGCACGTCCGCGCCGCCTTCGACGTATGGGAGGACCGCTCCCGGTACGCCTGGGAGCTCGACCTCGGCATCCTCACCGGGGCGGGCATCGCCCTCGCCCCGCCGCCGGGGGCGGGCGAACGGGCCCAAGCCGCCGCCTCCGTGCCCCGCCAGTCGCCTCCCCCGCCCGCCCGCTCCGGCTTCCCCGCCCGCAAGGGCGGTGAGCGGGCATGACGAGCCCCCTCCCCCCGCCTCTGACCGGCCGGCCCTCAGGCCGGTCCTGCCGGGAGCCCCGCCCAGGCCGTCAGCGTCTCGTAATCGGTCGCCGTGAGCCCACGGCAGGGGTCCACGCGGTGGAGCAGCGCCCGGCCCGGGTGGTGGGCGGTGACCCACTCGCGGTCGGCGGCGCCTATCTCGTCATCGACCCACGCGAACGGCCGCCCGGCGGCGTACGCCACGAGCGCCGCCGTCTTCCAGTGGCGGCCCGCCGCCGGCGCGGGATCCTCGTCCGGCCACCGCACCAGGGGCAGAGCGGGCAGCCCGAGGCGCGGGGCGATCCAGGAGTTCGCGTCCTCCTGCCAGGTCGTCGCCCACACCAGCGCGTACGGCAGTGCCGCGAGCCGCGGTCCCTGCGCGGGGTCGAGCCGCGCGAGGAGCGGGCTCACGGACGCGGGCGGGGCGGGCGGGTACGTGGGGTGAGCCCCGCCGCTCGCCCCGAAGGGGATGAGCGGCCCGTCCACGTCCAGGAAGAGCAGCGGCGCGATCGTCATGCCTCCATCGTGACGAAGCCGGAGCATGCCCGAGGTCCGGGGCACGACCGAGGTCCGGGGCACGACCGAGGTCCGGAGCATGCCCGAGGTCGGGGTACGACCGAGGTCGGGTGCGACCGCAGTCCGGAGCACGACCGGGGTCCGGGCCCCGGCCCCCACTCGTCCGCTTCTCGATAATCCGCGACGGATCGACCCTGGTTACCCTGGGAGGCATGACAGCCATGGCACCCACCCGGACCGAGCCCGACCTCTCCTACCTCCTCGACCACACCAGCCACGTGTTGCGGACCCGGATGGCCGCCGAACTCGGCGCCATCGGGCTCACCCCCCGCATGCACTGCGTCCTGACCCACGCCCTGGAGGAGGAGCGCACCCAGGCGCAGCTCGCGGAGATCGGTGACATGGACAAGACCACCATGGTGGTCACCGTCGACGCCCTGGAGAAGGCCGGGCTCGCCGAGCGCCGGCCGTCGAGCACCGACCGGCGGGCGCGGATCATCGCCGTGACGGAGGCGGGGGCGAAGGTCGCCAGGGAGAGCCAGAAGATCGTCGACGGCGTGCACCAGGGCGCCCTCTCCTCCCTCCCCGACGACGAGCGCACCGCCCTGCTGCGCGCCCTGAACCGCCTGGCCACCGGCCACCTGGAGACCCCGGTCGAGGGCCCGAAGGCGACCCGCCGCGCACGCCAGCGCGCCTGACCCCCGGAACACGTTCCGTAAAAAATAGTCTGCAACAAAACCTTCTGCTAATGTCACTCCTGTTGCCCCCACCGAACAGGAGTGACCCTCATGCCCTCCCCGGCCCGCCCCTCCACCCGCGCCCTCTCCCCCGGAGTCGCCCTCGGCGTCCTCTCCACGGGCATGCTCATGACCGTCCTCGACGGCAGCATCGTCACCGTCGCGATGCCCGCCATTCAGGGCGACCTCGGCTTCACCCCCGTCGGCCTCAGCTGGGTCGTCAACGCCTACCTCATCGCCTTCGGCTCGCTCCTCCTCCTCGCCGGCCGCCTCGGCGACCTGATCGGGCGCAAGCGGATGTTCCTCGCGGGCACCGGGATCTTCACCGCCGCCTCCCTCCTCGCCGGGGTCGCCGCCTCCCCCGAGGTCCTCATCGCCGCCCGCTTCCTCCAGGGCGTCGGCAGCGCGATGTCCTCCGCGGTCGGGCTCGGCATCCTCGTCACCCTCTTCACCGCGCCCCGCGAACGGGCCCGGGCCATCGCCGTGTTCAGCTTCACCGGCGCCGCCGGCGCCTCCCTCGGCCAGGTCCTCGGCGGTGTCCTCACCGACGCGCTCACCTGGAACTGGATCTTCTTCATCAACCTGCCCATCGGCATCGCCACCCTCCTCGTGGCCCTCCGCGCCCTCCCCTCCGACCGCGGCCTCGGGCTCGGCGCCGGCGCCGACGTCATCGGCGCGCTGCTCGTCACCACGGGTCTCATGACCGGCATCTACGCGGTCGTCAAGATCGAGGAGTACGGGGCCGGTTCGGCGCACACCCTGGGTCTCGGGGCCCTCGCCCTCGTCCTCCTGGCCGGGTTCCTCGTCCGCCAGGCGAAGGCGGCGAACCCGCTCATGCCGCTGCGCGTCCTCCGCTCGCGGAGCGTCTCCGGCGCCAACGCCGTCCAGATGCTGATGGTCGCCGCGCTCTTCTCCTTCCAGATCCTCGTCGCCCTCTACCTGCAGAAGGTCCGCGGCTACGGAGCCGCCGAGACCGGCCTCGCGATGCTGCCCGCCGCGCTCGTCATCGGCGCCGTCTCGCTCGGCGTCTCGGCCCGCCTCATCGCCCGCTTCGGCGAGCGGAACATCCTCCTCACCGGCCTCCTCCTGCTCGTCGGCGTCCTCGGCCTGCTGACCCGCCTCCCCGTCCAGGCCGACTACGTCACCGACCTGCTCCCCGTGATGCTGCTCGCCGCCGGCTTCGGCCTGGCGCTCCCCGCCCTCACCTCGCTCGCCATGTCGGGTGCCGAGGAGAAGGACGCGGGTCTGGCCTCCGGTCTCTTCAACACCACCCAGCAGATCGGCATGGCGCTCGGTGTCGCGGTCCTCTCCACCCTGGCCGCCTCCCGCACCGAGTCCCTCACCGAGGCGGGCAGGCCCGCCGCCGAGGCCCTGACCGGCGGCTACCACCTGGCGTTCGGCGTCGGCGCCGGTCTCCTCCTCGTCGCCCTGGCCCTCACGTTCACCGTCCTGCGCCGCCCGACCGCCCACCGTCCGGAAGCCCCGCAGGCGGCCGAAGCGGTCCAGGCACCCGAGGCGACCACGGCGCCGAACCCCCCGAAGGCCCTCGCGACCCACTGAGAAGCGCGGTGCAGGGCACGGCCCCGAAGGCGGCGACGAGCACGGCGGCGAGCACGGCGACAACGGCGCCATGAGAGCCGACCGACTCGTCGCCGCCCTGCTCTTCCGATGGGCCGCCGGCCGTCGGGGGAGCGTTCCCCGTACTCCTGGAACCGCCCGATGCGCGGGCGGCCCTGAGCCGTATCGGCATCGAACTCACCTCGCTGTACGAGGTGTAGAGGCCGCCTCACTCCGGCCTCAGCCACCCCGGAAGCTCTGCCGCGTGCACCAGGGTCAGCCTGGACACCGCCCGGGTGAGCACCACGTACAGCCGGTTCGCTCCGCGCGCCTCGGCCGCCACGATCGCGGCGGGCTCGACCACCACGACGTGGTCGAACTCCAGGCCCTTGACGCCCGTCGCGGGCAGCACCGTCACCCGCTCCCCCGCCCCGCAGGCGCGCACCGCCTCCCGCACCGGGCCGGCCAGGCCGTCGGCCGTGATCACGCCCACCGAGCCCTCTCGCGCGAGCGCGTCCCGCACGGCCTCGCGGGTCGCGGCGAGGAGGTCCGTCGTCCGCCGGACCTCCACCTCACCGTCCCTCCGGACGGAGCGGCCCGCCGGTACGTCCGCGCCGAGGTGCGGAAGGAGCCGGTTGGCGAGGTCCACGATGGCCGCCGGGACGCGGTGGCCGAGGGTCAGCGGCACCACGGGCGCCTCGGCCTTGCCCAGGTGGGCGAGTTGCTCACGCCAGCTGCGGGCGGCCCACGGGGTGGTGCCCTGGGCGAGGTCCCCGAGGACGGTGAGCGAGCCGAAGGCGGTGCGGCGGGCGATGGCCCGGCACTGCATGGGCGAAAGGTCCTGGGCCTCGTCGACGACGACGTGGCCGTAGCTCTCGGGACGTTCGACGAGGCCGGCCAGCTCGTCGAGCAGGACGAGGTCGGCGGCGGTCCAGCGCGCCGAGCGGTACGAGCGCGGCGGCCGGTCCCACCGGATCGCGGCCCGCTCGGCCTCCGTCAGAACGGGATCGGAAGGGTCGGCCAGCACCCCCGCGAGCACCTCCTCCGGGCTCGTCCTCGGCCAGCACGCGTCGAGGAACGCGGTCACCGCCCGCGCCCGCTCGATCCGCCGCGCCCAGGCCGCGCCCATCGGCCCCGACCGGCGCTCGGCTCGCAGCTGGAGGGCCCGTACGACCCGGGCGCGGACCCGCTCGCGGCCCGTCGCGTAGGGCGGCGCCTCCTCCCGTACGGCCGCGACGATCTCGGCGAGCAGGGCGGCCGGCAGCCGCCAGTGGTACGAGCCGTCGGGGACGGCGAGGTCGGCCGCCGGGGCCGGATCGACCCGGCCGTACAACGCGCGGTGCAGCACCCGGGCCATCCGGGCGTCGTGCTTGACGAGGGCGGCGGCCTCGCCGTCCTCGGCGCGCACCGGATGGCGGGCGATCTCCTCGTCGAGTGTGGCCTGCCGGATGCCGGTCTCGCCGAGCGCCGGGAGCACCTCGGAGATGTACGAGAGGAAAGCGCGGTGCGGGCCGAGGACGAGGAGGCCGGAGCGGCGGATCCGCTGCGGGTGGGTGTAGAGGAGGTACGCGGCCCGGTGCAGGCCCACGGCGGTCTTGCCGGTGCCGGGCGCGCCCTGGACGCACAGGGAGGCGGCCGGTTCGGAGCGTACGAGGTCGTCCTGGTCGGGCTGGATCGTGGCAGCGATGTCCCGCATGGGCCCGACCCGTGGGCGCTCGATCTCCCCGGCGAGGAGGGCGCTGACCGTCACCGCCCCGCCGGCCGTGAGGTGTTCGTCCTCCAGGGCGGTCAGGTCCTCCGAGGCGCCCCGGCTCTGCGGGGCCCATCCGAAGCGGCGGCGCCGGAGGACGCCCTGCGGGTCGTGGGCGCCGGCCTGGTAGTAGGCGCGGGAGACGGGGGCGCGCCAGTCGACGACGAGCGGCGGGGCGGCGGGGTCCTCGGCGATCCGGCGGCGGCCGATGTGGTGGGTCTGCCCGTCCTCGCGGTCGAGGCGTCCGAAGAACAGGGGGCCCGGCGGCTGCTCCCGCATCTCCTTGGCGCGGCTGCGGAGGTGTCTGCCGAGCGCCTCGGCGTCGGCGCCGGACGCGGCGGTGTCCTCGCCGGTGACGACCTGTTCGGCCACGTCCTCGGTCATCCGGGTCAGGGCGGCGCGGCAGGCGTCGTGGTGGGAGCGTTCGCGCACGAGCTCAAGGTCCAGTGACGTCATTCCGAGAAGCCTAACGGAAAACGTTACTGGGTTACATTCTTTACTTGTTCACGCAGCGGGTGCGGGCCGGCCGGCACTCAGTAAGGAAGCCCCTCGCGCAGCGCATGGAACGCGAGCTCCGCCGCCGCCACCGCGTCCGCCTCCACCGCCTCGACCGTCTCCCCGCCCGCGATCCGGGCCGTGTTCTCCTCCGCGAGGATGCGCAGCACGGTCACGATCTGCCCGGCGGCGAGCCGTGCGCCCAGAGGGTCACCGGCGAGCGCGTCCGCGAGGGCCGCCTCCGACCTCAGCTGATAGGCGTGCATGCGGGCCACCAGGGCCGGCGTGCCGTACAGCAGCCGCAGATACGCCAGGACGGCCGGATGGTCGCAGAGTCCGGTGACGGGATCGCGCCGGGCGAGCCCGTCGCGCAGGTGCGCGTACAGCGCGTCGAGCGGGGCGGTGCCGGTGCGGCGCCCGGCGACCACCACACGGGCCGCCTCGTCCTCGTGATCGGCGAACCGGTGGAGGGCCAGGTCCTCCTTGGCGGGGAAGTACCGGAAGAGCGTCGGCTTCGAGACTTCCGCCGCGGCGGCCACCTCGGCGACCGAGACCGCGTCGAAGCCCCGTTCCAGGAAGAGCGCGACGGCGGCGTCGGACAGGGCCTGCCGGGTGCGCTCCTTCTTCCGCTCGCGCAGCCCGTCACCCCTGCCGCCCTCGCCACCTGCCATGACCCGCCGCCTCCCGGCACTCACACGCCCGACGTTCGATCCTAGTGACGCGCGAGGCCCGGGCGGAAACGCGTCCCCGATCCCGTACCGCAGGGGTATCGGGATCGGCAGCGGAAGAGGGACGGGTCAGAAGATGTCCGGCGAGAAGGGCCGCAGCGGCGTACGGAACAGCAGGTCGGCGCGCGCGGCGGCGCCCGCCGTCAGTTCCTCGACGCGCCCGAGCCGGCAGAGCCGTACCGCCGACTCGTCACCGAAGGCGAGCGTGCCCAGCTCGGCGATGTCGAAGGCGAGATCGGCGGTCTCGTCCGTACGGGCGCACGAGACGCCGTCCGGGGAGGCGTCGAGCCGGTAGCGGCCGCCCGCGAACCCGTCCCGGTCCCGCACGTCGAGGACGAGGCCGTCCGTCACCGGGTACGTCCGGCTCTCCAGGAGCCGGACGACGTCCAGGACCCGGACCCACAGCATGTCCGCGTGCGTCAGCGTCCTCGCGGCGCGCGGGTCCGGCAGCAGCAGCGGCAGCGGGTCGTCGGGGGCCCGGTACCCGGAGCGGACCGTGTTGATCCAGTCGATGGAGCAGAGGAAGTGCCAGAGGGCGCGCTCGGCGGCCGGGGTGCAGGCGATCAGGTCCCGCACCGTCGCGGTGTTCAGCGGCTGCTTGGCGTCGTCCCACTTGTCGTCGGCCGTGTAGGCCACATAGCCCTCGACCTCGCCGGACTCCGCGCGGTACACCGCGTGGAACCGCTCGCGCCACGGCTCCTCCTGCACGCCGAGGCCGGTACGAAGCTCCCAGTCACGCGTACTGCGGCTGGTCATCCCGGCCCGGACGGCGGCGAGACGCGCGTGCACCTCCGGGCCGACCTTGCGGATCTCCTCGGCGTCGGTCAGGTCGATCCGGCCGCCGTCCTCCGGGCGGCCCGAGCGGCGCGGGTCGAGCCCCGCCCTGCGGACGTCCACGCTCCACTCGGTGATCCAGCTCGCCGCGCCGAAGCCGAACCGCCCGTAGATGGGGTACTCGGCGGCGATCAGCGTCGCGACCGCGTCGCCCCGCTCCTTCGCGTCGGACAGGTCGGCGGCCATCATCCGGCTGAGCAGGCCGCGCCTGCGGTGCGTCGGGGAAACCGTGACCTGGCTGATCGCGTCGGCGGTGACACTGCCCCCGCCGACCGTGCTGACCTCCTGCCGGAACGACCGGAAGGTGGCGACGATCCGGCCACGGTCGAAGGCGCCCAGCGTCCGCGCCAGGTCGACGTGCGCAAGCCGGTCGGCGGCCTCCTCGTCGGACACGACGGGCGGGCGGAGGAACCCGGTGCGCAGGGCCCGCTGCCAGTCGGGGAACTCGGACTCCGCCACCGTGCGTACGTCGACAGTCATCCTCCGACCCTACGCACGGCCCTTTCGCGCCCGCACCCGAGTTTCCGCACGCTCCTGACCGGGTCAGGCCAGCAGGTCGTCGACCTGGGCCTCGCCCTCCCGGTAGCGGCGGGCGATCTCCGCGCTGCAGTCGTCGGCGGTCCGCTGGAGGTGCTGCCGACGCCGGGAGATCTGCTGCTCGTAGCCCGCGAGCCGCCCCATCGCCGTGTGCAGCTCGTCGTCCGTACGGGCCGACAGGTCCGACAGCTCGACCTCCGACAGCATCTCGGACGCGAGCCGCCGGTACTCCTCGCTCCGCGGCGTCGACAGCGTCACGTGCCGGGCCGAACTGCGATGCCGCGACGGCACGTCGGCCAGGATCTCGGAGAGCCGGTCCAGGACCGGTGACTCGGGATCGGTCCGCCGCGCCAGCTCGGCCCGCAGGATGTCGATCCGCCCCTGGAGCATCCTCCGCACATAGCTCAGGTCGGCCTCGTCGCTCTGCGCCTCCCGGCGCAGCGCCCGCAGCTCGGGCAGCCGCAGCGCCCCGAGGTCCGGCTGCGCCCGGTCCGGCAGGGCCGGTTCGGCGGTCCGCTGCACGGGTGGGCGCGTGGCCGGGCCTCCGCCCGGTCCACCGCCGCCCCTGGTTCCGGCGCGGATCAGAGGTACGGGGCCGAACGGCGTCGGCCCGGTGCCATGTGCACTCATGAGAATCGTCCCCTCGACCGGTGCGGAGCCGCACCGCCTGACACGCATGGTGCCACTCCTGCCCGCGCGCGTGCAGGCGCTCTGCACCCGTTCGGCCCCTCATCCACCGGCCTGCGGGCGACTCGGTAGGTTGGGGCGCATGCGTGCAGTGGTGCAGAGGGTCGACGGCGCGAGTGTCGTCGTCGCAGGGGAGACCGTCGGTGAGATCACCGGCGAGGGGCTGTGTGTGCTGGTCGGGGTGACCCACGAGGACACCCCGGAGAAGGCCGCCCAATTGGCCAGAAAGCTCTGGTCCGTCCGGGTACTGGACGACGAGAAGTCATGCTCGGACGTGAACGCGCCGCTGCTCGTGATCTCTCAGTTCACGCTCTACGGGGACGCCCGCAAGGGCCGCCGGCCCACCTGGAACGCCGCCGCGCCCGGCCCCGTCGCCGAACCCCTCGTGGACGAGGTCGTGCACCGTCTGCGGGAACTCGGCGCGCACGTGGAGACGGGCCGCTTCGGAGCGGACATGCGCGTCTCACTCACGAACCACGGCCCGTTCACGGTACTGATCGAGGTCTGACCCCGAGGTCTGACCCCGAGGTCTCTGACCCGAGGTCCGACCCCCGAGGTCTCTGACCCCGAGGTCGCGTCCTACGGCCCTACGGCTCGACGACGACCTCCTGCGCCGCCGCCGTCGTCCCGACGATCAGCGGCGCGTCCACGGGTACGTTCCGCTTCACCAGGGCGAGGGCGATCGGCCCCAGCTCGTGGTGGCGGGCGGAGGTCGTCACGAAGCCGAGCTGTCGGCCCTCCTCCCCGTCGGCCGCGAGCCGCACCGGGGTGCCGTGCCCCGGCAGGAGCACCTCGCTGCCGTCCAGGTGGAGGAAGACGAGGCGGCGCGGCGGCTTCCCCAGGTTCTGCACCCGGGCGACGGTCTCCTGCCCCCGGTAGCAGCCCTTCTGGAGGTGGACGGCGCTGCCGATGAGACCGACCTCGTGCGGGATCGTCCGGTGGTCGGTCTCGAAGCCGAGCCGCGGCCGGTGCGCCTCGACGCGCAGCGCCTCGTACGCCAGGATCCCGGCGGCCGGCCCGTGGGAGTCGGCGAAGGACTCCAGGTCCGGGCGCGGCAGGAACAGGTCGCGGCCGTACGGGGTCTCCCGTACGACGACACCCTCGGGCACCTCGGCGATGGAACCGGCCGGAAGGTGCACGAGCGCGATCTCGTCCGTACGGTCGGCGACCTCCACCCGGTAGAAGAACTTCATCGACTCCAGGTACGCGACGAGCTCCTCCCGCGTCCCCGGCTCGACGTGCGCCCACAGCGTCTCGCCGTCGTCGACGAGGTACAGGGCGTGCTCGATGTGCCCGTTCGCGGAGAGTACGAGCGCCTCGGTGGCCCGGTGGGGCGGCAGGTCCGTCACGTGCTGGGTGACGAGCAGGTGCAGCCAGCTCAGCCGGTCGTCACCGGTGACCGTGACGACACCACGGTGCGAGAGGTCGACGAAGCCGTGGCCTTCGGCGAGGGTGCGCTGTTCACGGAACAGGTCGCCGTAGTGCGCGGCGACACCTTCGTCGCGGCCTTCGGCGGCGACGGCACCCGGGAGCGACAGCAGAGGGCTCTTCATGAGGGAAAGCCTACGACTCGCCTACGACTCCGCGCCGGTTGCCTTCCCAGCGCAGTCCCCGCACCGCCCGAAGATCGCGAAGTGCTTCATGTCCGTCTCGAAGCCGAAGGTCTCCCGGAGCTTCCCGGTGAACTCGGCGGCCACCTCGACGTCCGCCTCGATCACCCCGGAACAGTCCCGGCAGACCAGGTGCAGATGGTGGTGCCGGTCGGCGAGGTGGTACGTCGGAGCCCCGTGCCCCAGATGGGCGTGGCTCACCAGCCCGAGCTCCTCCAGGAGCTCCAGGGTCCGGTAGACGGTGGAGATGTTCACCCCCGACGCGGTCCTGCGGACCTCGACGAGGATGTCGTCGGGCGTCGCGTGCTCCAGCGCGTCGACGGCCTCCAGGACAAGCTGACGCTGCGGCGTCAGCCGATAGCCGCGCTGCCGCAGGTCGCTTTTCCAGTCGGTGCTCACCACGCCCTCCAGTGTAGGAGGGCGCGGCACGCGCCTAATAGGTCTCTAGCGGAAGAACGCGATGCCGTCGTCAGGCAGGTCGCCGAGGTTGCGGGCCATGTCGGCGACCTCCTCCGGCGTCACGACCTTCTTCAGGTGCGCCGACATGTACGGCCGCAGCGGGACCTCGGGGGTCGCCTTCTCGCCCACCCACATGAGGTCGCTCTTGACGTAGCCGTAGAGGCGCTTGCCACCGGAGTACGGGCCGGAGGCCGCGGTCCTGGCGACGGCGTCCGTCGCCAGGTCGATCTGCGGCTTCTGGTCGGCGAGCTCGCCGTACCAGATCTCGACGACGCCGTCGTCGCGGACCATGACGACCTCGACCTTGCGGTCCTTGTCGATGCGCCAGTAGCCGCTCTCGCTCTCCAGCGGGCGGACCTTGTTGCCCTCGTTGTCCAGGACCCAGGAGTGGGAGTGGTACTCGACGAAGTCCCGGCCGTCGTGGCTGAACGTCACGGACTGGCCGAAGTTGCACTTCTCGGCGCCGGGGAAGTCGGAGACGCCCGCGCCCTCCCACGTGCCGAGCAGGAACGCGAGGGGGACGAGGTCCGGATTGAGGTCGGACGGGATCTCGATCATGAGCAGCTCTGGCGTTCTCTAGAAGTGGTTAGCGCTGGCCCTGGTACAGCTTCTTCACAGCCAGTCCGGTGAAGGCGAGCACGCCGACGGCGACCAGGACCAGCAAGATTTCGAAGAAAATGATCACGGGGTGCTCCTCGACTGAGCGGTGAAGGCGGAACGGGCCGGACCCCAGCTTAGTGGGCTGGGGTCCGGCCCACTCGGTGAGGTGGGTCTCGCGGACGATCAGTGCACGGTCAGCCGAGCAGCTGCGCCTGAAGGGCGAGCGTCTGCTGGAAGGGCACGGCCAGCACCCCGCCCTTCCGGGTCTGGGTGACCATCGCGAGCGTGTCACCGGCCGTGATGTAGGCCCAGCGGGTCTGCTCGGGCCCGTAGGGCTTCTTCTCCTGGTACGCGTAGGCGGTCACTTCCGGCACCCTGACGTCGCCCGAGGCTCCGTCGATGATCTCCGCCTCCGCGACCCCGAGCGGCAGCTCCTCGTCCGCGTCCCCGCTCTTCAGGGAGTCGATCCTGAAGCGGTCGGCGTAGGCGACGGAGGAGAACCTCAGCAGGTGGACGCGGGTCGTCGTGCCGTCCGGCGTCGTCCAGCCCCGGGCCGCGATGTGGCGGAGGGGCGAGTCGCCGAGGGCCGCCTTCAGCCGCGCGCGCTCCTCCTTCCCGTAGCCCGCGAGGTAGGCGTCGTCGGAGACCCATCCGCCGTTCAGCTTCGGGTCGACGGTGGCGCCGGCCGGGGCGGGCAGCAGCAGCTGCCGGAGGTCGGCGTAGTGGATCTCGCCCTCGTTGCCCTCGGTGAAGGGACGCGGCCGGTCAGCCGGGAGGGCGGGCAGCCGGAGCTGCGGGTACTCCCAACGGCCGTCGCTCTCGGTCGCGAGACCGGGCACTTCGGTCCGGTCGAGCGCGGTGATCCCCATGGCGGTCCCGGCGCCCACGCCGCCGCACACGGCGACGGCGACCGTCCAGCGGGCGACGGCCCACAGGACGCGGCGGGTCCGGCCGGGGGCGGCGGGAGCGGGCGCCGGAGCCTCCTCCGCCACCGGGACGGGCTCCACCGTCATGGTCGACTGCTCGGTCATACGTACTCCCCCGGGGACTCGATGTGACGGAGCTGCTTCTCCAGGAGGTCCGCCACCTCCTTCTTGTCGAACTCGGTGGCTCCGGCCGCGAAGACGGAGACCAGTACCTCGCCGTCGTACGCGGTGCAGGTCATGGCCCGCAGCCTGTCCTCCCACTGCCTGATGTCCTGCTCGCTGCCGTCGTCCGGCTTGTCGGGGTCGGGCACCATGTGGCAGACGGCGTTCTTCCCGTGGTCCTTTACCTTCGGCCCCTTGGGCAGCTCCATGAACTCGGCCAGGTCCTTGCGCATGTCGAAGAACTCGCGGACCGCCTTCTTGTCCTTCATCCGCAGGACGAACGTCTCCACCTGGAGGTCGCTCGCCTCCGTGGCGTACGAGCGCATCGCCATGCCCTGGACCCCGAGCTTGTCGACCTCCTTCTCGAACTCGCGGCGCTTCTTGCCGTAGAGGCCCTTGCTCGTCTGCTTGAACAGGGCCGCGGCCTCCTTGGCCGCCAGCTCACCGTCGTTGCCGTACCCCTCGATGTCCGCGCCGAGCACGTACCCCTCCGGGACGGGCAGGAGCAGCTTGCTCAGCGGAGTGGCGGCGCGCCCCTTGGCCAGACCGGTGACCGGGTCGGGGGCCGGGGTCGCGGCTGGCTCCTCCCACGCCACGGTGGGCGCCGTCCGGTCGGCGCCGTCGACGGTGACGGCGGTGTACGCGACTCCGCCGCCGACGGCCCCGAGCACCAGCACGGCGGTCAGTACGTTCGCCAGGAGCCGGCGCTTGCGGCCCGTGCTCTTGTCGGTCACATGCGCTCCAGCTGCTGCTCGGCCAGAGAACGGATGTCCTTCTCGGCGATCTTCCGGGTGTCGGACATGATGATCATGATGGCGATGTCGCCATGCTGGATGTAGGCCCGGGCCATGTAGAGGTCCAGGTATCCCGGCTTCCGCTTCACCGGGAAGACGTAGTAGCGGCCGTTGCCCGACCCCTTCACCTCCTCGCCGGAGGAGCCGGACCTGTCCTCGCGGCTCGCGATGCGCTGCTGGTTCTCCACGTGCTCGGCGGCACCGGCCCGGGAGCCGGACCGGTACTGGACCAGTTGGATGGTGACGGACCGGAGCTCACCCGACATCCAGGACCGCGTCGCGACCCGCCGGATCCCGAGGTCGAGCTGATTCGCCAGCATGTTGCTGGGACCCTTGTAGCCGGAGGCGTGCACGGCCAGTGACTCCCAGCCGTCCTCGCCGTCCGCCCTCGCGCCCTTCGGCCGCGGCACGAGCAGCTTCCGGAGGTCGCCGTTCGCCTTCACCTGCCGGTCCTCCGCCGCGGAGAGCGGCTCGGGCTCCTCGCCCTTCGGGAGCGGCTTCGGGTAGGCGAGGCCCGGCTGGTTGAGCGCGGGCAGCGGGGTCGGGGCGCGTTCGGCCTGGATGCCGTAGCCGGTGGCGGTGCCGCCGACGAGGCCGATGACGGCGGCGACGGCGATCAGGCCGGCGGTCCTGAGGACACGGCGGCGCGGCCGTACGGCCGACGGTGTGTCCGGAGTGCCCTCCGGCGTGTCAGGCCGTGTGTCCGGAACCACACCCGGCGCGCCGGCCTCCGTGGCGACCGGAGGGACGGTTTCCGCCCCGGTCCCGGCCTCCGGCGGCGGTGTCGAATCCGGATTTTGGATACTTTCTTCAATGCTCAAGAGTCCCCCCACGAGACCTGAAGCGCGGATTCCGTCACCCGCGCACCTACCTGACACGTGAGTGGCGCATGAGGTTGCAGTGGCGCGCATTACAGTTCGGTATATGGCGAAGAAGCTCGTGATCAAGGTGACCGCAGGGGCCGACGCCCCCGAACGCTGCTCGCAGGCCTTCACGGTGGCCGCCGTCGCCGCCGCGAGCGGCGTCGAGGTCTCGCTCTGGCTGACCGGCGAGTCCGCCTGGTTCGCCCTCCCCGGCCGGGCCGCCGAATTCGAACTCCCCCACGCGGCACCGCTGCCGGACCTGATCGACTCGATCCTCGCGGCCGGCGGCCGCATCACGGTCTGCACCCAGTGCGCGGCCCGCCGCGACATGGTGGAGACGGACCTCCTGGAGGGCTTCCGCATCGCAGGGGCCCAGGTCTTCGTCCAGGAGGCCATGGCCGACGAGACCCAGGCCCTCGTCTACTGATGCCCGTGTGGCGCAGGTTCTTCCGGCCGCGACGTACGGATGAACTGGCTCTGATCGACGCGGACATCACGGCGTTCGGCGAGGAACTCGCCCGCCACGTGTTCGTCCCGACCGGGCAGGACTCCGACGCGCTCGCCCTGGCGGACTTCGAACGGGCCCTGAACGCCTACGAGCTGGCCAAGCGCGCCTTCGTCGGCGACCGCGACCGGGACGACGCCGAGGACGTCCTGAGCGCGCTGGAGGAAGGGCGGCACGCGCTCGCCCGCGCGGACGCACGGGCGTCCGGTCGGCCGCTGCCCGCACGGCGGACCCTCTGCTTCTTCGACCCCCGGCACGGCCCGGCGACCACCGCGGTCCGCTGGTCGCCACCCGAGGGGGCGGCGCGGCTCGTCGACGTGTGCGCGGCGGACGGGGTACGGCTCCGGGAAGGCAACCCGCCCATCGCCACGGGCCGGCCACCGGTCGTCGCACGCGCGGTGCCCTCGCCCCGTGCCCGCCGCACCGACCACCCCGCGCAGGGCGCCCTGGCCCCCGTGCCGGGGCAGGGGTCGCACCGGCGGCCGTACAGGATCTGGCCCTCGGACACGCCGGCCGCGCAGCGCGCGGAGGGGCGGGGGGACAGCCGGTTCGAGCTCGTCAGGCCGGACGCCTCGACGCCGGTGATCCTGGTGGTCCGGCTGCTCGACGCGAGCGGGTCGGCCGAGCGCTTCGGCCACGAGAGCCTCGCCGGTCACGAGGGGAGGCGGAACCTCCTCAAGCGCGGCGCCTCCGGGCGGCGGGCCGTCGTACCGCTTCCTCCGGACGGCCACGAGACGGTGCGGCTCGGCGTCGGGACGCGCGGCTCATGGCGTGCGTGGCTGCACGCACCCGACCTGGTACCGGAGATCGGGCCGCAGCTGACCTCGAAGGGCTCGTACGTCTTCCGCCACTCCGGCGGCCCGGCCACGATCCGGGTCGGCCAGCGCGGCGGCGGAACCCTGTGGGTCGGAGAACTCACCGACGGATTCGACCGGGGTGAGCGGCTGATCGCCGGTAAGGGAACGTGCGCCGGTGAAGGCCGCCTGAAGGGCCCCGCCCTGATCCACGTCAGTTCCAGCGCCGACTGGCACGTGACGCTTTCAGCGTCCTAGGGCCCGTCTTTCGGATCCCGACGCTTCTTGCCGTCCAGCTCGTCCCACCACTCGTCCGACGTCGGGTCCCCCGAAGGGTCGTCCCACCAGCGGTCCTCGGGGCCCCTGCGGTTCGCGACCATCGCGGCGACCGGCGGGATCAGCATGGCGACCACGCACATGCCGATGGCGACCGGCATCGAGAAGAGCCGCACGACGGCCCAGGCGCCCACGAAGAGGACCAGGCAGGCGCCCATCATCCAGAAGTAGACGTGGCGACGGCGTGCGTACACACCTTCAGCGTACGACCGGGCGCCGCTGTCGGCGGCCGGAGGCCGCCGACAGAAGGAAGACCGAAGGGCCGTGCCTCTAGTCCTGGAAATGGCGTCCAACCCCCCAGGAGGCACGGCCCTTCGGCCGGTTCAACGGTGCGGGATCACACCGCGATGGCGACCTCGGCGAGGCCACCGTGCTGGGCCACGACCTGGCGGTCGGCGGTGCCGCCCGGGACCAGGGCGCGGACGGTCCACGTGCCCTCGGCCGCGTAGAAGCGGAACTGGCCGGTGGCGGAGGTCGGGACCTCGGCCGTGAACTCGCCGGTCGAGTCCAGGAGGCGGACGTAACCGGTGACGGGCTGGCCGTCCTTGGTCACGAAGCCCTGGATGGTGGTCTCACCGGGCTTGATCGTCGAGGCGTCGGGGCCGCCGGGCTGCGCTCCACACATGTCGTTCTGTCCTTACGGTCGAGGGGTCCGGAGGAGGGGAGGATCCGGGGAGTTACTTGTTGGCGCCGAGCTCGATCGGCACGCCGACGAGGGAGCCGTACTCGGTCCACGAGCCGTCGTAGTTCTTGACGTTCGTGACCTCGAGCAGCTCGTGCAGGACGAACCAGGTGAGCGCGGAGCGCTCACCGATGCGGCAGTAGGCGATGGTGTCCTTCGCCAGATCGACCTGCTCGGCCTCGTAGAGGGCCTTGAGCTCGTCGTCCGACTTGAAGGTGCCGTCGTCGTTGGCGTTCTTCGACCACGGGATGTTGCGGGCGCTCGGCACGTGGCCGGGGCGCTGCGACTGCTCCTGCGGGAGGTGCGCCGGCGCGAGCAGCTTGCCGGAGAACTCGTCGGGCGAGCGGACGTCGACCAGGTTCTGGGCGCCGATCGCGGCCACGACGTCGTCGCGGAAGGCACGGATCGAGGAGTCCTGGGCCTTGGCCTTGTACTCGGTGGCCGGGCGGGACGGGATCTCGGAGCCGTCGACCAGGTCGCGGGAGTCGAGCTCCCACTTCTTGCGGCCGCCGTCGAGGAGCTTCACGTCCTGGTGGCCGTAGAGCTTGAAGTACCAGTAGGCGTACGAGGCGAACCAGTTGTTGTTGCCGCCGTAGAGGACGACCGTGGTGTCGTTCGCGATGCCCTTGGCCGAGAGGAGCTTCTCGAAGCCCTCCTGGTCGATGAAGTCGCGGCGGACCGGGTCCTGCAGGTCCTGGGTCCAGTCGATCCGGATGGCGTTGCGGATGTGGTTCTTCTCGTAGGCCGAGGTGTCTTCGTCGACCTCGACGAGGGCGACCTGCGGGTTGTCGAGGTTGGCCTCGACCCAGTCCGCGTCGACCAGGACGTCGCTGCGAGCCATGCTGTTCTCCTCCGGGGCAGTGTGCGGCGGTGTGGTGCGGGTGTGGTGCGGTACGCGTCATCGCGTGCGTACGGACAGCGGACGTGCGTACGGCTACACAGGGCGGCCCTGACCTCGCGGTGGGAGGGCCTGAGGAATACGGGAGCTGGTGGGTCCCGCTCAGACGGAACGACAGAGCATGGCGGCGACGCGGCACAGGTCTACTGCCCGCCGCTTCGTGAGATCCGCCTGTCGCTTCATGCCCTCGATCGTAGGGACGGACAGGCGGCCGTGTCACCGGTGTGTCGTATTTTGAGACGCGATCGTCCGAGATGCGAGACGCGATCACGGCACGAAGGGGCCCGGGACGCCCGTGGCACCGGGCGTCAGGGCGTGTTTCTACTGTTCGGACAGCGGCGTCTCAGCATGTGACCAACGGGTAGGTGCCGGGCCGTCCGAGCACCTTCCGGGTCGGCCGAGCGCCCGCCGGGGACGTGCGAGAGCGCCTCGCGGGTCGCCCCCGCAGCCGCCTCAGCCAGCGAGGACGATGTCTCTGCCGCTCACCGTGACGGCGAGACCCTCCGGGCGCGGCTCGACCTTCTCCACCTTCATGCCGGCGATGACGCCGATCGGGCGCTCGAAGTCGGTCCGCTCGCGGACCATCTCCTCGATGCCCGGGATGCCCTCGCCGGGCACCTCGTCGGCGCGGACCTTGATGGTGTCGCCGTTCACCACGGTCACCGTCGAGAGCACCGTACGGGTCAGGGTGCGGCCCATGACCGTCACTCCGCCGGTCACCTTCACCTTGCCGTTGCCGCCGTAGGCGACGGTGGCCTCCCGGTCCGAAGCGGCGGTGAGGTCCGCGTACGAGATGAGGGCGGTGCCGCTCGCCGAACCCGCCTTCGCGCCCGCCCAGTCGCCGGTCACGGTGACGTCCCGCAGCGCCATGGTCAGCTCGTCGACCCGGATGCGCTTGCTGCCCGCCGTCGCCGAGACGCCGGTCGCCTTCACGTCGATCTCGTCGAACCGCTGGTCCGCGACCTGGGTGAGGAACGGGAAGCCCTTGATGTCGACCTCGATCGACTCGGTCCGGGCGGCCGAGAGCTTCACCCGGCCCGACGCCTCCGACTCGGCGTAGGCCACGGCCAGCCGGTCGATCCCGACGAGGACCCCGCCCAGCACGACGGCCACGATCAACAGAATCCGCAGTGCTCGCATGGGCTGTGCGTCCCCCGATTGGAATGGAAATGGATAAAAGTTCCGGCCCCCCGACACGAAGATCGACGTGTCGAGGGGCCGGTTGGTTCCCAAGCCCTCCCCGGATCCGGGTCCGGTCAGGGCTGGATCAGGGCCCGGTCAGGGCCGGAGCGGGGTCAGGCCAGGGCCCGGCCGAGCAGGTAGACGGCGGGCGCGGCGGCCGTCAGCGGCAGCGCCACCCCGGCCGTCATGTGCACGAAGCGCGACGGGTAGTCGTAGCTGGCCACCCGCAGGCCGACGAGGGCGCAGACGCCCGCCCCGAGGCCGAGCAGCGCCCCCGAGGTCCCCAGGTCGGTGAACCCGCCGGCCGCGATCCCCGCGCCCGCCGAGGCGAGCAGCGCGACGACCAGGGACACCGGGCCGGGCAGCGGCAGCGCGCGGGCCACGACGGCGGCCGCGACCGCGATCCCGCCGACGACCACCGCGTCCGGGGCCGCGCCCAGGTGCCCGGTGGCGATGACGGTGAGCGCCGCCGAGGCGATGGTGGCCATCAGGCCGTACATGCGCTCGTCCGGGTCGGCGTGACTGCGCAGCTGGAGGACGAGACAGAGCAGCACCCAGACGCCGAGCGTGCCGAGGATCGCGGCGGCCGCGTGCTCCCGGCCGGTGGCGAGCAGGGCGGCGTCGGCGGCGAGGCCGCCGGCGAAGGCGAGGGCGATGCCCTGCCGGGCCGGCCACATGCCGTTGAGCCGGAACCAGCCGGCGGCGGTGAGGCCCTGGAGCAGCACGAGCGGGACGAGCAGGCCGTAGGTGCCGAGGGCGGCGCCGCCGGCGAGGAGCAGTCCGAGGACGGCCGTCAGCGCGGCGGGCTGCATCCCGGGCTCGATCACGGGCGAGCGACCCTCGGCGCGGGCGCGCTGGGCGTCGGTGATCCGGGTGTTCCCCGAGGTGGTGGGCGAGGAGAACGCGGGGCCCGCCGCCTCGGCGACGGGTGCCTGGACGGAAGCCTGGACGGGTGCCTGGACGGGCGCCGAGGCTGGGGCCTCCGCCTGCCCCCCGTACGACGGGTACGGCTCGTACGACTGCTGCCCGTACCCCTGCTCGTACGACTGCTGCCCGTACCCCTGCTCGTACGGCTGCTGCTGGTGCGGCTGCTCGTACGGCTGCTGCTGGTAGGGCTGCTCGTACGCCCCCTGCGTCCCGTACGTCTCCTGCGTCCCGTACGTCTCCTGCGCACCATGGGACTGCGCCCGCGCCGCCTGGACCTGGTCGTAGGAGACCGCCGGCTGGTACTGGGTGTCCCAGGTCTGGCCCTCCCACGTCTGCGTGACGTCGTGGCCCTGCCCGTTCGCGTACGGGTCGTACTGCTGCCCGCCGTGTTGCTGGTCGTTGCTCATGTTCCTGGGGTTCACCCTCCTGCGAACGGGGGGAGCACCTCGACCGTGCCGCCCTCGGCAAGCCGTACCGTCTCATGGCTCCTGGTCCCGACGGGGTCGCCGTCGACCAGGAACGAGCACCGCCGGAGGACCTGGACCAGTTCACCCGGGTGCTTCGCGCGGGCCGCGTCGAGCGCGTCCGCGAGGTGCTCGGCGTCGTACGACTCCTCCGCGACACCGGCGGCGGCCTTGGCCGCGGCCCAGTAGCGGATGGTTCCCGCTGCCATAGCGGCGCTCCCTTCGTTCGTGTGCGCGCCGTCCCCCATGATGGGCTATGCGCGGGTGAGCCAGTCCCCGAGCCGGGTGAGGAGTTCCCCGTTCGCCGCGTTCTCGGCGTGCCCCATGCCCCGCTCCACCCACAGCTCGGCTTCTCCGGCCCCGGCCAGCATCCGCGGGTGGTCGAGCGGGAAGTACGGGTCCCGGTCGCCGTGCACGATGAGCAGCGGGGTCGGCGCGATGAGCGGCACCGCCTCCACCGGCGAGAGGGGTACGGGGTCCCAGGCGCGTCGGTCGATCCGGGTCCGCAGCCCGTACCGCCCGACGAGGCGGCCCGCCGGACGGGTGACCACCCAGTGGAGGCGGCGCATCGGCGCCGTCCCCCGGTAGTACCAGCGGGCGGGTGCGGAGACGGCGGCCACCGCGTCGGCGCGTCCGGCCGACTCCCGGTCGAGGGCCGCGTGGCGCAGGACCACGGAGCCGCCCATGGAGAAGCCGACCGTCGCCACGCGCGCGTGGCCGAGCTCACGGGCCCAGCGGACGGCGGCGGACAGGTCGAGGACCTCCCGGTCCCCGACGGTGGACCGGCCGCCGGAGCCGCCGTGCCCGCGGAAGGAGAAGGTGACGACGGCCGCGCCGCGCTCCGCGAAGGCGCGGGCGGCGCGCCGGACGGCGGGCCGGTCGGCCGACCCGGTGAACCCGTGCGCGACGACGACGGCCGTATCGGTGACACTTGCGGTGGAGCGTTCGTAAACCGCCTCGATACGGACACCGTCATCCGTACGCAACATGACCCGACGGGATCCGGAAGTGATCAGGGAGACATCCACCATGTGAAATCGACCCTCTCCCTCTGAACTCATGTGGGCTATTCTGCTGGGCAGAGGATCCGGGCGACGCAGCCCCCGGGTCCTTTTGCGTTTTCCGACCGTTGTTACGGACGGATGAACAAAAGCTCTCAGGGCGCGAGAGAGCGCAGTGATCTGTACGAAGCAGTGCACGTCCTCGCAGGGACCGAGGAGGAACCGACGTTATGAGCGAGCGTACGAAGCACGACCGAGCGACGACCGAAGTAGGTGCGGCGCGATGAGTTCTCTGCTGCTCCTCACCAACGCACTCCAGCCGTCGACCGAGGTGCTTCCCGCACTCGGCCTGCTGCTGCACAACGTCCGGGTCGCCCCGGCCGAGGGCCCCGCCCTCGTGGACACCCCCGGCGCGGACGTCATCCTCGTCGACGGCCGGCGCGACCTCCCGCAGGTGCGCTCGCTCTGTCAGCTGCTTCGGTCCACGGGGCCCGGCTGTCCGCTGGTCCTCGTCGTCACGGAGGGCGGCCTCGCGGCCGTCACCGCCGACTGGGGCATCGACGACGTCCTCCTCGACACCGCGGGCCCGGCCGAGGTCGAGGCCCGCCTCCGGCTCGCGATGGGCCGGCAGCAGATCGTCGCCGACGACTCCCCGATGGAGATCCGCAACGGCGACCTGTCGGTCGACGAGGCGACGTACAGCGCGAAGCTCAAGGGCCGGGTCCTGGACCTGACCTTCAAGGAGTTCGAGCTGCTCAAGTACCTCGCGCAGCACCCGGGCCGGGTCTTCACGCGCGCCCAGCTCCTCCAGGAGGTCTGGGGGTACGACTACTTCGGCGGCACCCGTACGGTCGACGTCCACGTGCGGCGGCTGCGGGCCAAGCTGGGCCCCGAGCACGAGTCGCTCATCGGCACCGTCCGCAACGTCGGCTACCGCTTCGTCACCCCGGAGAAGGTCGAGCGGGCCGCGGAGGAGGCCCGCGCCAAGGAAGAGGCCCGGACCGGTGCCCGCGTCAAGGACGCCACGGGGGATGTCACCCCCGCGGAGGACAGGAACGTGGCGGACGCCACAGTGCGACCTGCCGGTAGGTAGGTCACCCCGCGTAGACTGCCGCGCGTGGCCAAGGTGACGCGGGATGACGTAGCTCGACTGGCAGGTACTTCGACCGCGGTCGTGAGCTACGTCATCAACAACGGACCCAGGCCGGTCGCCCCGGCCACGCGCGAGCGTGTCCTCGCCGCCATCAAGGAGCTGGGCTACCGCCCCGACCGGGTGGCCCAGGCCATGGCGTCCCGGCGCACGGACCTCATAGGCATGATCGTCCCGGACGCGCGGCAGCCGTTCTTCGCGGAGATGGCCCACGCCGTCGAGCAGGCCGCCGCCGAGCGCGGGAAGATGGTCCTCGTCGGCAACTCCGACTACCGGACCGAGCGCGAGGTCCACTACCTGCGCGCCTTCCTCGGCATGCGGGTCTCCGGACTGATCCTGGTCAGCCAGGGCATGAGCGAGCAGGCCGCGAGCGAGATCGAGGCCTGGGACGCGCGCGTGGTGCTGCTGCACGAGCGGCCCGAGGCGATCGACGACGTGGCCGTCGTGACCGACGACATCGGCGGCGCCCAGCTCGCCACCCGTCACCTCCTGGAGCACGGTCACCCGTACGTGGCGTGCCTCGGCGGCGTCCCGAACACCCCGGCCGTCGGCGACCCCGTCGCCGACCACGAGGAGGGCTGGCGGCGGGCCATGCTGGAGGCGGGCCTCTCGATCGAGGGCCGGCTCTTCCAGGCTCCGTACAACCGCTACGACGCCTACCAGGTGGCCCTGAAGCTGCTCGCCGGCCCGGACAGGCCGCCGGCCATCTTCTGCTCCACCGACGACCAGGCCTTCGGCGTGCTCCGGGCGGCCCGCGAGCTGCGCATCGAGGTGCCCACGGAGCTGGCGGTCGCCGGCTTCGACGACGTGAAGGAGGCGGCGCTCACCGACCCGCCGCTGACCACGATCTCCTCGGACCGTCCGGCGATGGCCCGAGCGGCGGTGGACCTCGTCCTTGACGACTCGCTCCGGGTGGCGGGCTCGCGCCGCGAGCGCGTGAAGCTCTTCCCCTCGGCCCTGGTCGTCCGCCGCTCCTGCGGCTGCGGCGAGTAGACGCCTACGCGTAGGCGCCCACAGGGCAGGACCCCGGCCTTTATATAGGGCATACGGGGTTCTGTCGGGCTTCTCAGCCGGTCCTCAGACGGCTCTCATGTACGGCTCCGAGAGTCGTAGCCATGACGGACTTCCAGGAGCAGCAGCCGCAGCAGCCCTACTACCCGCCGCAGCCGCCGAGGCCGCCGTACGACCCGAACCCCTCGTACGACCCCGCGCAGCCGATCGTCACCGAGCCGGGTACGACGGTCTGGCCGTCCGGCGGGCACGTGCCGCCGCCCGTGGACCCGCCCCTCGTCGCCACCGTCCCCGCACCCGCGCCCACCCCCCGGCGCCGCACCAGGCGCGGTGTCGGCCTCATGGCGGCCGTGGCCATCGCGGCCGCGGCGGTCGGCGGCGGCGCGGCGACGCTGGTCCAGGAGCTCACCTCCGACACCCCCGCCGTCGCCTCCTCCTCCGTGAGCGGCACCAACGTCTCCGCGAGCAGCACGGGCACGGTCGCCGGCGTCGCCGAGGCCGTCTCCCCCTCCATCGTCGAGATCTCCGCCGGCTCGAACGCGGGCAAGTCCACCGGCTCGGGCGTCATCATCACCGCCGACGGCGAGATCGTCACCAACAACCACGTGATCTCCGGCGCCTCCGAGATCACCGTGCGGCTCAGCGACGGCAAGAGCTACCAGGCCGACGTCGTCGGCACCGACCCGGACAAGGACCTGGCCCTCATCAAGCTGAAGGGCGCCTCAGGGCTCAAGACGGCCACGCTCGGCGACTCCTCCAAGGTCCGGGTCGGCGACCAGGTCGTGGCGATCGGCTCCCCCGAGGGCCTGACCGGCACCGTCACCAGCGGCATCGTCTCCGCGCTCGACCGGGACGTGACCGTCGCGAAGGACGACGACGGCAGCGGCAGCGGGCAGCGGGAACAGCAGCAGTACGACCCCCGGCAGGGCTGGCCGTTCGAGTTCGGCGGACAGCAGTTCAACGGCGACACCGGCTCGTCGAAGACCACGTACAAGGCGATCCAGACCGACGCCTCGCTCAATCCGGGGAATTCCGGCGGCGCGCTGATCAATATGAACGGCGAGATCATCGGAATCAATTCGGCCATGTATTCGCCCAGTTCTTCGAACGGCTCCACGGCCGGAAGCGTGGGCCTCGGATTCGCGATCCCGGTCGACACCCTGAAGGCCGACCTGGACAGCCTCCGCGCGGGCGGCGACAACTGACCGGCACCGGGGCGGCATGCGACGCTGAGGCCATGACGGGACAGCAGAACGAAGCCGAGCGCATCCTCATCGTCGACGACGAGCCCGCCGTCCGTGAGGCCCTGCGCCGCAGCCTCGCCTTCGAGGGGTACGGCACGCAGGACGCCGTCGACGGCCTCGACGCGCTCTCCCGCATGGAGTCGTACGCCCCCGATCTCGTCGTCCTCGACGTCCAGATGCCCCGCATGGACGGGCTGACGGCCGCCCGCCGGATCAGGGCCTCCGGATCCACCGTGCCGATCCTGATGCTCACCGCCCGCGACACCGTCGGCGACCGGGTCACCGGGCTCGACGCGGGCGCCGACGACTACCTGGTGAAGCCCTTCGAGCTGGACGAGCTGTTCGCCCGCATCAGGGCCCTGCTCCGGCGCAGCTCGTACGCCTCCGCCACGGCGGCCGCCCCGGCCGAGACCGACGTGCTCGCCTTCGAGGACCTGCGGATGGACCTGGCCACCCGCGAGGTGACCCGCGGCGGGCGGACGGTGGAGCTGACGCGGACGGAGTTCACCCTCCTGGAGATGTTCCTGGCGCACCCGCGGCAGGTCCTCACCCGGGAGCAGATCCTCAAGGCCGTGTGGGGCTTCGACTTCGAGCCCAGTTCGAACTCCCTGGACGTGTACGTGATGTATCTGCGGCGCAAGACGGAGGCCGGCGGCGAGCCGCGCCTCGTGCACACGGTGCGGGGCGTGGGCTACGCGCTGCGCGGAGGAGGCGGGGAGTGAGCAGTCCGCTGGCCTGGTTCCGCTCACGGCCCCTGCGGTCACGGCTCGCGCTGCTCACCGCCTTCGCGGTGGCCGTCGCCGTCGCCGCCGCTTCGCTCGCCTGCTGGTTCGTGACCCGCGCACAGCTGGAGACCGAGATGGACTCTTCGCTGCGCAGTACCCGGCTCGACGCGAACGGGGTGCAGAGCCTGCTCGCCCTCTGCCGGCAGGGGGGCACCCCGCCTCCGGTGGCGGGCTCGTACACCGTGCAGGTGATCCTCGCCAACGGCAGCGTCTGCACCTCGGGCAAGGCCGCCATCCCGGCGGGCGCGGGCGACCTCGCGGTGGCGCGGGGACAGCTGGAGTACGCCCTGCACACCGTGAAGGACGACAGCGGACGGGAGATGCGGGTCTACACCTACCCGCAGGACGGCCCGATCGGGCTCGCCGTCTCCGTCGCCCGGCCGCTCGACGAGATCGACAACTCGATGTCCACCCTGCGCTGGGTGCTCCTCCTGGTCTCCGGGATCGGGGTCGTCGGCGCGGGCGCGGCCGGCCTGTGGGTCGCGCGGACCGGCCTCGAACCGGTGAACCGGCTGACCGGGGCCGTCGAACACGTCGCCGCGACCGAGGACCTGACCGTCCGCATCCCGGTGGAGGGCGAGGACGAGATCGCCCGCCTCTCCCGCTCCTTCAACGCGATGACCGCGGCGCTCGCGACCTCCCGTGACCGGCAGGCGCAGCTCATCGCGGACGCGGGCCACGAGCTCCGCACGCCGCTCACCTCCCTCCGTACGAACGTCGAACTCCTCGCGCGCAGCGAGGAGACGGGCCGGGCGATCCCGCCGGAGGACCGGCGGGCCCTGATGGCCTCGGTGAAGGCGCAGATGACGGAGCTGGCCGCGCTGATCGGCGATCTCCAGGAACTGGCCCGCCCGGACGCGGCGGCACCGGGCCCCCTCGAAGTGGTCCCGCTGCACACGATCCTGCGGACGGCCCTGGACCGGGCGCGGCTGCGCGGCCCGGAGCTGGCCTTCGTCACGGACCTGGCGCCCTGGTACGTACGGGCGGAACCGGCGGCCCTGGAGCGGGCCCTGATGAACGTCCTGGACAACGCGGTGAAGTTCTCGCCGCCCCGGGGCACGGTCGAGGTGACCCTGATGCGCGGCGAACTGACCGTCCGCGACCAGGGTCCCGGCATCGCCCCGGACGAGCTCCCGCACGTCTTCGACCGCTTCTGGCGCTCCCCCTCGGCCCGCAGCCTCCCGGGCTCGGGCCTGGGCCTGTCGATCGTGGCCCGTACGGTCCACCACGCGGGCGGCACGGTCGCCCTCACGCCGGCGGAGGGCGGCGGGACGGTGGCGACGGTACGGCTGCCGGGGGCGCCGACGCCGCCGCCGGAGGGGTGACGCGCCCCTGACCGGGGTGGGAGAAAACCCTTCGGCGATCGGCCGCCGTCCGGGGCAGAGTGACGCCATGGACGACGGACGCGGACTGGCCCCCGACGGAACGATCCTGCGCGAAGGCGCCCTGGAGCGCGTGCCCCCGGCGTTCGCGCCGGTCGTCGAGGCGGCGCGGGCCGGGATCTCCGGCACGTTCGGGCCGGACCGTCTGCACAGCGCCTACCTGTACGGCAGCCTTCCCCGCGGCACCGCGGTCCCGGGCGTCTCAGACCTCGACCTCGAACTGGCCCTGCACGACGAACCCACGGCGGCCGACCAGGCGGACGCCCGCGCCCTGGAAGCCGCGCTCGACCGGGACTTCCCCGTGATCGACGGCGTCGGCATCGTGCTCTCCCACACCCGGACGGTGCTCAGCGAAGCCGAGCGCCACGACGGGGGCTTCTTCATCGCCTGCCTCTGCACGCCGCTCATCGGCCCCGACCTCGCCGACGAGTTGCCCCGGTACCGCCCCACCTCGCTCCTGGCCCGCGAGACGAACGGCGACCTCGGCCGGCTCATCCCCGGCTGGCGCACCCGGGCCGCCGAAGGCACGGACCCGCACGTCCTCCGGCGGCGGGTCGGCCGAAGGCTCGTCCGTACCGGCTTCACCCTCGTCATGCCCCGGTGGGGCGGCTGGACCAGCGACCTCGACCGGCAGGCCGCCGTCTTCGGCGGCTTCTACCCGGATCGCGCCGAACAGATGCGGCTCGCCGTGACGACGGGCCGCTCGGTCGCGCCCGACCCGGCGGTCCTCGGGATGCTCATCGACGACCTGGCGCCCTGGCTGGCGGCCGAGTACGCGCGCGTACACGGCGAAAAGAGTCCGCGCGCCCTCTAGGGCCTTTCGTTTGGATCATGCCGGGCTCGCGGGGTCCGGCCTGATCCAAACGAAAGACCCTAGTTGTGCCGGAGCAGGGCTTCCACGAGTCCGGCGCGGGTGTTCGGGTAGTCCATGGGGACGATCCCGAGCCCCGTACGGCCGGACATCTCGGCGCCGTCGAGGAAGCCGTGGACGCGCGGGTTCAGCCGGTCGGAGTTCCAGCGGGGCGGCAGGTAGGCGGAGGTGCTGGTGAAGTTCACGTAGAGGCGGCCGGGCTGTTCGACGGCGGCGCGGAAGTGGGCCTCGATCTTCGGGTACTTGGCGTCGGGCAGCGCGTTCCAGTCGTCCTGGACGGCGAAGAGGGAGCCGTCCCCCCATCTCACGCCCGGCAGTCCGCCGTTGTCGGCGAGGAGGACGACCCGGCCGCGGGCCTCGCCGAGGAGCGGCAGCCCGGAGCCGATGCGGAAGAGGGAGCGCCAGCCCCGCCCGTCGAGGTAGTCGTCGAACACCGCGCGGAAGGTGGCGTCGGACTCCTCGGAGTACTCCTGCCGGACCCGCATGAGGACGGTCTCGGAGGGGTGCGCGGCGAGGAAGTCGCGGCAGGCGACGAGGACGTCCCCGAACATCATGTTCTGGTACGAGGGGCCGTGGTGGATGGCGAAGGACCCGCCGGTCACCCGGCACCGGATGTCCAGGAAGCGGATGCCGCTGTCCAACTGCTGGGCGATGGTGGTGTTCTGGCACTCGGACCAGAGGCCGCCGAACCGGGCGCCCGAGTCGTGGGTGCCGGGGATGGTGAGCTGCCGCAGGGCCGTCCCGTCGCCGTGCGCGGCCATCCAGGCGCGTACGTCCACGGCGGAGGCGCTGGGCGCCCCGAGCATCACTCCGGCCCCGGCGGCGAGGGCCCCCACGAGAAAGCGTCGTCGCTCCATGCCCGGATGATGTCAGGGTCACGACAAAGACGCCAGAGGTCTTCCGGACGTACGCGAAAGGGGCGGCGGCCCGTCGGAACGGTCCGCCGCCCCCTCGCTCAGGGGCCCCGGAAGGGCTGCTCAGTTCTGCGTACGGCTACTTGATGACCGTGATGCGGTCCGTCGCCGGCGGGGCCAGCGGCGCGGCGGCCGAGGAGTGGGCCGTCAGGTAGGCGGTGAACATGTCCAGGTCGGACGCGCCGACAAGCTTGTTCTTGTGCTCCTTCAGGACGGCGAAGCCGTCGCCGCCACCGGCCAGGAACTCGTTCATCGCGACCCGGTAGGTCTTGGCCGGGTCGATCGCCTCACCGTTGAGCCGCACCGAGCCGACCACGATCCGGTCGGCACCGGTCTTCGTCATGTCCAGGGTGTAGGTGAAGTTCTTCGACACCTGGAGGATCTTCGGGGCGCCCAGGTTGGCGCCGCTGACCTGCTGCTGGAGCGTGGTGATGAGCTGGGCGCCGGTCAGGTCGACCGCCGTCATCATGTTGGTGAACGGCTGGACGGTGTACGCCTCGCCGTAGGTCACGACCCCGTCGCCCTCGGCGCCGGACGCCTTGCGGGTCAGCGGCGCGCGGACGCCGCCCGGGTTCATCAGGGCGAGCTGCGCGCCGCCCTTGTCGGCCGGGGCCATGCCCTCCAGCTGCGCGTCCGCGATCAGGTTGCCCATCGGCTTCTCGTACACCCCCGCGTCGAGGGGGTTCTCGATGTCGGCGGAGATGTGGCCGACAGGACGGCCGGCGATCGGCGCGGCCAGGTCCTTCCAGCGCTTGATCAGCTTGCTCATGTCGTCGGCCGGGGCCACGGTACGGGTGACGACGTGGTTCGCGGAGGCGACGGCGGTGCGGACGATGTCCTTCGTACGACGGTCGTAGGTGAGCGTCGTGTCGGTGTAGAGCCTGCCGAAGGAAGCCGCCGAGGTGACCGTGCGCGGCTTGCCCGCCGGGTCCGCGATGGTGCACGCGTACGCCTGGTGGGTGTGGCCGGTGACGAGGGCGTCGACCTGCGGGCTGACGTTCTTGGCGATGTCGACGATCGGGCCGGAGATGCCGTTGCCGGGACCCGGGCTGTCACAGTCGTAGTTGTACGCGCCCGAGGCCGGCAGGCCGCCCTCGTGGAGCAGGGCGACGATCGACTTCACGCCCTTGCGCTCGAGCACCTTGGCGTACTTGTTGATCGTCTCGACCTCGTCGCCGAACTCCAGGCCCTTGATGCCCTCGGCCGACACGATGTTGGCGGTGCCCTCGAGGGTGACGCCGATGAAGCCGATCTTGACGCCGTCCTTCTCCCAGACGAAGTACGGGTCGAGCAGCGGCTTGCCGCTCTTCTCGTCCGTCACGTTGGCCGCGAGGTAGGGGAAGTCCGCCCCCTCGAAGGTCTTGCCCTCCTCGAAGCAGCCCTCGGTCGGGTGACAGCCGCCGTTCTGTATCCGGGCCAGCTCGCGCGCGCCCTCGTCGAACTCGTGGTTGCCGACCGAGCTCACGTCGAGCTTCAGCTTGTTCAGCGCCTCGATGGTCGGCTCGTCGTGGAACAGCCCGGAGACCAGCGGCGAGGCGCCGATCATGTCGCCCGCGGCCGCGGTGACGGAGTAGCGGTTGCCCTCGCGGGCCTGCCGCAGGTGCGTGGCGAGGTACTCGACGCCGCCGACGTCATTGATCGTCTCGGGAGTGCCGTCCTCCTTGAGGCGGGTGAGCCGGCCCGAAGAGCCGGTCGGCGGCTCCAGGTTGCCGTGCAGGTCGTTGAAGGACAGCAGCTGGACGTCGACCATCCGGCCCCATCCCTTGCCGTTCCCGTACCCGGCGGCGAACTCGTCCCCGGACGCCCCGGCCGACGGCATCGTGGCGACGAGCGCCCCGACCGTCGCAAGCCCCGCCCCGGTGGCGAGAATCCGCCGCACGGTCTTGTTCTTCCTCGATGCCACTGCCATGTCTCCCACTCGTCCCCTTGCCCCGTTTCGTCGGGCCTTGGTCTGCTCCCCGTTGCGCGTGCAGCCTAGAGTCAACGCGCGTAGCGCAACAGGGGGTGGCTGGTTACAAGACAGTTGCCGCTGGCTGACGAAGTGTCGCCGTAGGCTCGTGCCATGACTTCCGACGCGGCACCGGCCCTCGAACCCGGACGGCAGATCCACACCTACGACGAGCTCGCCCCCGAGCAGGTCCAGGACGTACTGGAGCTGCTGGAGGCCGCCGACCACGCCGACGGCGTGCACGCGGTATCCGAGCAGGGCCGGCTGTACCTGCGCCACGGCCGCCGCGAGGGCGTGCGCCACTTCCTCCTCACCGTCGGCCCCCGCCTGTACGGCTACGCCCAGCTGGAGGAGACCGACCCGATCGAGGCACCGGCCGCCGAACTCGTCGTCCACCCGTCGCACCGGGGCCGCGGCCACGGCCGGGCGCTCGGCACCGCCCTGCTCGCCGCCTCCGGCAAGCGGCTGCGCGTCTGGGCGCACGGCGGCAAGTCCGCCGCCCGGCACCTCGCCCAGGTCCTCGGCCTGACGCTCTTCCGCGAACTGCGCCAGCTCCGGCGCGCGCTGACCCCGCTGGACATCCCGGAGCCGGTGTACCCCGAGGGCGTGACCGTCCGCACCTTCGTACCCGGCCAGGACGACGAGGCCTGGCTCGCGGTCAACGCCGCCGCCTTCGCCCACCACCCGGAGCAGGGCTCGCTCACCCAGCGGGACCTGGACGACCGGATGGCCGAGCCGTGGTTCGACCCGAAGGGCTTCTTCCTCGCCGAGAAGGACGGCCGGCTGATCGGCTTCCACTGGACGAAGACCCATGCCGAGGAGCAGCTCGGCGAGGTGTACGTGGTCGGCATCCTGCCCGACGCGCAGGGCGGCGGCCTCGGCAAGGCGCTCACCGCGACCGGCCTGCGGCACCTGGCGGCGCAGGGCCTGCCGACGGCGATGCTGTACGTGGACGCGGACAACACCTCGGCGGTACGGGTCTACGAGGGCCTGGGCTTCGCCACCCACGAGGTGGACCTGATGTACCGCACGGAGTCGTAAGACCCGGAGGACAGAGGGCGGTTGAGACCGCCCGGCCGGAAGGGGGCGGTTGACACCGCCCCCTTCTTTGCACCACCCTTTCACTACTTGATTAGTGAAAGGGTGGTGAAAGGGATCGTGCTCGAGTACCGCATCGACCGGCGCAGCGGCGTCGCCACCTACCTCCAGATCGTCCAGCAGACGAAACAGGCCCTCCGGATGGGCCTCCTGGAACCGGGCGACCGGCTGCCCACCGCGCGCGAGGTCGTCGAAGCGACGGCCATCAACCCCAACACGGTCCTCAAGGCCTACCGCGAACTCGAACGCGAAGGCCTCGTCGAGGCCCGCCGCGGCCTCGGCACCTTCGTCCGCGCCACCCTCGGCACCGGCCCCGCCGACTCGCCCCTGCGTGGCGAACTCACCGACTGGGCCCGCCGCGCGCGCGCCGCCGGCCTGGAGCGCGAGGACGTGGCCGCGCTCTTCACTTCCGTACTGAAGGAACACTTCGAGGGGGACGACACATGACCGAGGACCCGGCCCTGACGGCCGAAGGCCTGGGCAAGAAATACGGGGGAAGAGGCCGCGGCTGGGCCCTCCGGGGGTGCGACTTCGCCCTCCCCGCCGGGCGGATCTGCGCCCTCGTCGGCCCCAACGGTGCCGGCAAGTCCACCCTCCTCGCCCTCGCCGCCGGGCTCCTGCGCCCCACCGAGGGCACCATCGGCGCCCCGGCCCGCGAACACCTCGCGTACGTCGCCCAGGACAAGCCGCTCCACCCCCGGCTCAGCGTCGCCGACACCCTCCGCATGGGCCGCGAACTCAACCCCGGTCGGTGGGACTCCGCTCTCGCCAAGCGGGTCGTCGAGGGCGGAGGCTTCTCCTCCGACACCCTCGTGCGCCACCTCTCCGGCGGCCAGCGCACCCGCGTCGCGCTCGCGCTCGCCCTCGGCAAGCGGCCCGGACTGCTGCTCCTCGACGAGCCGATGGCCGACCTCGACCCGCTCGCCCGCCATCAGCTGATGGGCGTGCTCATGGCCGACGCCGCCGAGCACGGAACCACCGTCGTCATGTCGTCGCACATCCTCACCGAACTGGAGGGCGCCTGCGACCACCTCCTCCTGCTGCACGGCGGCCGGGTCCGCCTCGACGGTGCCGTCGACGAACTCCTCGCCGCCCACACCCTGCTCACCGGACCCGTGGCCGACCTCGCCCCGCACACGGTCGTCGAGTCCCGGGCGACAGGCCGTCAGCTCACGGCGCTGATACGCCACGAGGGACCGGTCGAAGGCCCCTGGGAGACGTCGGAACCCTCCCTGGAGGACCTCCTCCTCGCCCACCTCCGCACCACCGAAGGAGCCCCGGCATGAGCGCCCTCGCCCTGAAGGGCCCCTACTGGGTGACGGTCCGCCAGTACCGCCGGACGCTGTGGCTGACGGGGGCGCTGGTGCTCCTGACGCTCGCGGTGATCGGGGGGCTGCGGATCTGGGACCTGCAGACACCCGACGTGTACCTGCAGGACGGGTACTCGGCCCCCTCGGACGAGAACAGGGGGTTCAGGACGCTCACGCTGGCCATGGACTACCTCGGCCTGGGCATCCTCTTCGTCCCGCTCCTGGCCGGCGCCTTCGTCGCAGGTCCGCTCGTCGCCCGCGAGTTCGAGTCGGGCACGTACAAGGTGTCCCTCACCCAGTCGCTGAGCCCTGCGACCTGGCTCCGCGCGAAGCTCCTCACCGCGACCGCCGTCGCCCTGCTCGCCACGGTCGCCCTCATGGGCGCCTTCCGGATCGGCTGGAGCCGCATGGCTCCCTCCGGGTACCCGAGCTGGGACCCGCACCCGTACGCGGCCACCGGCATCGTCCACTTCGCGTACGTCCTCGCGGCCGTCGCCGTCGGCGCCCTCCTCGGCCAGCTGATCCGCCGCACCCTCGTCGCCATGTCGGCCACCGGCCTGGTCATGGGCGTGGCCCTGCTCGTCATGGGCGCCTACCGCTGGTCCATCCTGCCGGTGAAGACGGTCACCGCCCCGGCAGGCCCCTCCCTCTGGGCACCCGGGCACGGCTTGGTCATGGAGACGGGCCTCCTCACCTCCTCCGGAACCCGCTTCGACCGCATGATCTGCTGGGAGGAGGCGTCGCGGACCCCGGGCACGGACGGCGGCGGGGACCTCTGGAGCAAGATCGAGGCCCAGTGCCTGGCCCGGAACGACGTCACCGGCCAGTACGTCGACTACCACCCCGAGTCCCATTTCTGGTCCACGCAGCTCATCGAGACCGGCGTCCTCCTCGCCCTCGCCGTCCTCGCGGCCTTCGCCGCCTTCCGCGTGCTGCGCGCCCGTCACCCGTAGGAAGCCCGTCACCCGTAGGGGGCGCGGCGCCCGTGAGAAGCCCGGCGTCCGTCACCCGTAAGGAGGAATCGGGGGCGGGGTCCTGACAAGGGCCCCGCCCCCGATTCCCGCACGACATGTCGTCGTTACCGGCCATTCAGACGCGCTTGCGACGCTCACGCAATGAAGCGCTCCGTGTCCGTGCCCGCCCGGGCCCTCCCCAAAGGGAGACTTCCCTCCCCCACGGCCCGCTCCGACGCGCCCGACGACCCCTTCGCGCGGAAGAATGGGGCCATGAGCCAGCAGCCCGCCGAGGTCCCGGTCCAGACCTCCGCCACGCCGTCCGCCCCGTCGTCCGCCGCGTCGTCCCTCGGTTCCATAGCCGCGCACCGCGCGCAGATCGTGAACGGCACCGTCGTGACCGATCTCGCCCCCGATCTGGACACCGATCCCGACACCTACGAGGGCGACAGCGGGCTCGGCGACGACCTGCCGCAGGGCCGCTTCCTCGACCGGGAACGCAGCTGGCTCGCGTTCAACGAGCGCGTCCTCGAACTCGCCGAGGACCCGACCACACCCCTCCTCGAACGAGCGAACTTCCTCGCGATCTTCGCCTCGAACCTCGACGAGTTCTTCATGGTCCGGGTCGCCGGCCTCAAGCGCCGCATCGCGACCGGCGTCGCCACCCGCTCCGCCTCCGGGCTCCAGCCCCGCGAGGTCCTGGACCTGATCTGGACGCGCTCGCGCGAGCTGATGGCCCGGCACGCCGCCTGCTTCCAGCAGGACGTCGCCCCGGCGCTGGCCGACGAGGGCATCCACCTCATCCGCTGGCCCGAGCTCACGGAGAAGGAGCAGGCGCGCCTCTTCACCCTGTTCCGGCAGCAGATCTTCCCGGTCCTCACGCCGCTGGCCGTGGACCCGGCGCACCCCTTCCCGTACATCTCCGGCCTGAGCCTCAACCTCGCCGTGGTCGTGCGCAATCCGGTGAGCGGCCACCGCCACTTCGCGCGCGTGAAGGTGCCGCCGCTGCTCACCCGCTTCCTGGAGGCCTCCCCGCAGCGCTACGTCCCCCTGGAGGACGTGATCGCGGCGCACCTGGAGGAGCTGTTCCCCGGCATGGAGGTGCTGGCGCACCACATGTTCCGGGTGACCAGGAACGAGGACCTGGAGGTCGAGGAGGACGACGCCGAGAACCTGCTCCAGGCCCTGGAGAAGGAGCTCATGCGGCGCCGCTTCGGGCCGCCGGTGCGCCTGGAGGTCGAGGAGTCCATCGACCCGTACGTCCTCGACCTGCTCGTACGCGAGCTGAAGGTGTCCGACGCCGAGGTGTACCCGCTGCCCGGCCCGCTGGACCTGACCGGGCTCTTCGGGATCGCCGGGCAGGACCGGCCCGAGCTGAAGTACCCGAAGTTCATCGCCGGCACCCACCGGGACCTCGCCGAGGTGGAGTCGGCGTCCGCGCCGGACGTCTTCGCGGCGCTGCGCGAGCGGGACGTGCTCCTGCACCACCCGTACGACTCGTTCTCGACGTCCGTGCAGGCCTTCCTGGAGCAGGCGGCGGCCGACCCCGACGTCCTCGCGATCAAGCAGACGCTGTACCGGACCTCGGGCGACTCCCCGATAGTCGACGCCCTCATCGACGCCGCCGAGTCCGGCAAGCAGGTCCTCGTCCTCGTCGAGATCAAGGCCCGCTTCGACGAGCAGGCCAACATCAAGTGGGCGCGCAAGCTGGAGGAGTCCGGCTGCCACGTCGTGTACGGCCTCGTCGGCCTGAAGACCCACTGCAAGCTGTCGCTCGTCGTACGGCAGGAGGGCGAGCTGCTCCGCCGCTACTCGCACGTCGGCACCGGCAACTACCACCCGAAGACGGCCCGGCTGTACGAGGACCTCGGCCTGCTCACCGCCGACCCGCAGGTCGGCGCGGACCTCTCCGACCTGTTCAACCGGCTCTCCGGCTACTCCCGCCGCGAGACGTACCGCCGTCTGCTCACCGCCCCGAAGTCGCTGCGGGACGGACTGGTCTCCCGGATCACCAAGGAGATCGTCCACCACCGCGCCGGACGGCCCGCCTACGTACGGATCAAGGTCAACTCCCTGGTCGACGAGGCGATCATCGACGCCTGCTACCAGGCCTCGCGCGCCGGCGTCCCCGTCGACATCTGGGTCCGCGGCATCTGCGCCGTGCGCCCCGGGGTCACCGGCCTCTCGGAGAACATCCGGGTCCGTTCGATCCTCGGCCGCTTCCTGGAGCACTCCCGGGTCTTCGCCTTCGGCAACGGCGGCGAACCCGAGGTCTGGTTCGGCAGCGCCGACATGATGCACCGCAACCTGGACCGCCGGATCGAGGCCCTCGTACGGGTCTCCGACCCGGCCCACCGGGCCGCGCTCACCCGGCTCCTGGAGACCGGGATGTCCGACACCACCTCCTCCTGGCACCTCGGACCCGACGGGAACTGGACGCGGCACGCGACCGACCCCGACGGCCGCCCCCTGCGGCACGTCCAGGAGATGCTCATCGACGCGCGGAGGCGCCGGCGTGCACAACCCTGACCACTCTGACCACGGACGGGACGTCTCGGCCGGCGAGGTCCTGGCCCCCTACCTGCACGCCCGGGCCGCGGACTTCCTCCGCGGCCTCCGGCTGCACGCCGAGAGCGGCTCGGACACGGCCGGATCCGAGGAGGCGACCCGCACCCTGCGCGGCGCCGCCCGCCGGATCGGCGCCACGCTCCACACCTTCCGGCCGCTGCTCGACACGGCCTGGGCGGACCAGCTGCGCACCGAGCTGGCCTGGCTCTCCGGCACCCTGGCCCTGGAGCAGGCCTGCACGTCCCGGCTCGTCCGCCTGGTGGACGCGCTGTCCCGCCTGTCGAGCGGTACGGGTACGGGGCACGGCGGCGCCGTACCCGCCGCCCGGGGCAGTGAGGCGGCCGGCCTCACCGTGGGAGCCGCCCGGGCCGGCGCCCTCCTCGAACGCCAGCTGACCCTGGCCCGTACACGAGCCCACTCGGCGTCCCTGCAGGCACTCGGCTCGGCCCGCTTCCACGCCGTCGCCGACGCCGTCGCCCTCCTCGCCTCCGAAGTGCCGCTCGGCCCCGTCGGCGCGGCCCCCGCCATCGAGGTCCTCGACGGCCCCGCCGAGGTCGCCGAACGGCGCCTCCTGGAGGCGGTGGCGGCCCTGCCCCTGACCAGGGCCGCCCACCCGTACAACGCGGACGCCCTCGCGCTCGCCGCCGGGGAAGGACAGGACGCGCCCTGGCACCAGACCCGGCTCCTGCTGCGCCTGCACCGCTACGCCTGCGAGGCCCTGCACACCGGCGGCGAACCGCACTCCGTCCTGTACGAGGCGGCCCGCGCCCTGGACCGGCACCGGGACGCCGCCGAAGCCGCGACGGCCGCCGCCACCGCCGCCCGCACCCCCCGCATCGCCCCGGCGACCGCGTACGCCCTGGGGGTGCTCCACGCCGACCAGCGCCACGAGGTGGAGGCGGCCCGCTTCGCCTTCCAGCGCGCCTGGCACAGAACGACGGCACCGGTCCCATGACCGCCGACGACCGGGGCCCGATCCTGGCGGCGGGCTGCGTCCTGTGGCGCCCGGCGCTTTCCGGCCACGGCATCGAGGTCGCGCTCGTCCACCGGCCGAAGTGGAACGACTGGTCGCACCCGAAGGGCAAGCGCAAACGCGGCGAGACGGCGGAGGCGTGCGCGCTGCGCGAGGTCCTGGAGGAGACGGGCCGGCACTGCGAGCTCGGCCCCCGCCTCCCCACGGTCCGCTACACGGTGGCGGGGCGCCCCAAGGAGGTCGTCTACTGGGCGGCCCGCGCCCTGGACGGCGCCTTCACCCCGACGAGAGAGATCGACGCGCTGCTCTGGCTGGCCCCCGCAGCGGCGAGATCCCGCCTCACCCAGCCCCGGGACCGGGAGCTCCTGGACGCCGCCGTGGCCACCCGCCTCTGAGCCGGCCACACCCGGGCTTACGGCACGGTTCACTTCCCGTTCACTCTCTTCGGCCGACCGCTTCACCTGTTCTGCCTAATTTCGGACGTACACGGTGCAGAGAGCACAGCGATGCACCTCCAACCGACACACGCCGCCGTAGAACGTTCAGGACACTCGGTCCACGACTGGCGGCTTCTGGAAGGAACACCCGAAAGTGAAGCTTTCGCGCAAGAACGGGCTTCGCGCCTCCGCGATCGGTGCCCTCGTCGTCTCCGGTGCGCTCGTCCTCTCGGCGTGTGGCTCGGACAACAACACGGAGACGCCGACCAAGGACGGCGGCACCAAGACCTCCGCCGCCGCGTCGGACATCGACTGTGCCGGAGCGAAGGGCCAGCTCCTCGCCGCCGGCTCCAGCGCGCAGAAGAACGCGATGGACCTGTGGGTCAAGAACTTCCAGGCCGCGTGTGAAGGCGTCGAGATCAACTACCAGGGCATCGGCTCCGGTGGCGGCATCACCAAGTTCAACCAGGGCCAGGTCGCCTTCGCGGGCTCCGACTCCGCCCTGAAGGACGAAGAGGTCGCCGAGTCCCAGAAGATCTGCAAGGGCGGCAAGGGCGTCAACCTGCCCATGGTCGGCGGCCCCATCGCCATCGGCTACAAGCTGGAGGGCGTGGACAACCTGGTCCTGGACGCCTCCACCATCGCCAAGATCTTCGACAACAAGATCACCAAGTGGAACGACCCGGCGATCGCCAAGCTGAACCCGGGCGCCAAGCTCCCCGACAGCACGATCCAGGCCTTCCACCGCTCGGACGAGTCGGGCACCACCCAGAACCTCGGCAAGTACCTCTCCACCGCCGCCGCGGCAGACTGGAAGCACGACCCGAAGTCGAAGTCGTGGCCCGCCCAGGGCGGCCAGGCCGCGAACGGCTCCTCCGGTGTCGCCACCGCCGTCAAGGACGCCGAGGGCTCCATCGGCTACTTCGAGCTCTCGTACGCCACCTCGAACAAGATCTCCACCGTCAGCATCGCGACCGGCGCGGCCGCCCCGGTCGCCGCCACCTCGGAGAACGCCTCCAAGGCCATCGCCGCCGCCAAGGTCAAGGGCACCGGCAACGACGTCGCCCTCTCCCTGGACTACGCGACGAAGGCCGAGGGCGCCTACCCGATCGTCCTCGTCACCTACGAGATCGCCTGCGACAAGGGCAACAAGGCGGAGACCCTGCCGACCCTGAAGGCGTTCCTCAACTACACCGTGAGCGAGGAGGGCCAGAAGGTCCTCGCCGACGCCGGCTACGCCCCGCTCCCGGCCGAGATCGCGGCCAAGGTCCGCGCGATCGTCCCCACCCTGTCCTGACCCCCGGCCGGGTCCGGCCCCCACCCAGGGGGCCGGCCCGGCATCCGGTGCACCGCCGCCAGGAGCCCGTACACCCGTAGGGGCCCCGCAGACCGGAGAAGCAGATGGCTACCACCACACCAGACATACAGAGGAGCCGGCGCGCCAAGAGCGCGGCCCGCCCCGGGGACCGCATCTTCAGCGGCCTCTCCCGCGGCTCCGGCATCACCCTCCTCGTGATCATGGCCGCGATCGCCGGCTTCCTCACCTACCGCGCCGTTCTCGCGATCTCGAAGGACAGCACGAACTTCTTCACCACCTTCGAGTGGAACCCGGCGGGCAACCCGCCGGTCTTCGGCATCGCCGTCCTCGCCTTCGGCACGGTCGTCTCGTCGATCATCGCGATGGCCATCGCCGTGCCCGTCGCGATCGGCATCGCGCTCTTCATCTCGCACTACGCGCCGCGCAAGCTGGCCAAGCCGCTCGCGTACGTGGTCGACCTGCTCGCCGCCGTGCCCAGCATCATCTACGGCCTCTGGGGCGCGATCTTCCTCGTGCCGTACCTGGACGGCCTGAACCTCTGGCTCGACGAGTACATGGGCTGGACGTACATCTTCGACAAGGCCAACGAGGGCCCCGCCCGCTCGCTCTTCACCGTGGGCATCCTGCTGGCGATCATGATCCTGCCGATCATCACCAACGTCACCCGCGAGGTCTTCCTCCAGGCCCCGAAGATGCACGAGGAAGCCGCCCTCGCCCTCGGCGCCACGCGCTGGGAGGTCATCCGCATGTCGGTGCTGCCCTTCGGCCGCTCCGGCATCATCTCCGCCTCCATGCTGGGCCTCGGCCGCGCACTCGGCGAGACCATGGCCGTCGCCGTGGTCCTCTCCCCCAGCTTCCTGATCTCGGGCCACCTGCTCGACCCGGGCGGCGGCACCTTCGCGCAGAACATCGCCGCCAAGTTCAACGAGGCCAACGAGTACGGCCGGGACGCGCTCATCGCCTCCGGTCTCGTCCTCTTCGCCATCACCCTGCTGGTCAACGGCGCCGCCCGCTGGATCATCGGCCGCCGCAAGGAGTACTCGGGGGCAGCGGCATGAGCCACGCCATTCAGGATCGTCCGGTCACCGTGGCCTCCCGCCCCGGCTCGCTCTCCCACGCCCGCCTCCCGCGCTGGACGCCGGCCGCCATCGCCGCCGGCTCGATCGCCGCGGGCATCGGCATCGGCCTCGCCGCCGGATGGCACAGCAAGATCCAGTGGGGCATGATCGCCGCGCTGCTCTTCGTCCTCGTCACGTACGCCGTGACGACCAAGGTCGAGGGCAGCCGCCAGGCCAAGGACCGCGTCGCCACCAGCCTCGTCTGGGTCTGCTTCGTCCTCGCCGTCGTCCCGCTGCTCTCCCTCGCCTGGGTCACCGTCAGCAAGGGCATGAGCGTCCTCGACGGCTACTTCCTGACCCACTCGATGAACGGCGTCCTCGACGCCGAAGCCGGCGGCGGCGTCTACCACGCCCTCCTCGGCACCATCGAGCAGGTCGCCATCGCGACCCTGATCGCGGCCCCGATCGGCCTCCTCACCGCCGTCTACCTCGTCGAGTACGGCGGCGGGAAGCTCGCCCAGGCCGTCACCTTCTTCGTCGACGTCATGACGGGCATCCCGTCGATCGTCGCCGGCCTCTTCGTCCTCGCCACCTGGAACCTGATGCTGGGCTTCGGGCCCTCCGGTTTCGCCGGCGCGATGGCCCTGTCCATCCTGATGATGCCGGTCGTGGTCCGCTCCACCGAGGAGATGCTCAAGCTCGTCCCGAACGAGCTCCGCGAGGCCTCCCTCGCCCTCGGCATCCCCAAGTGGCGCACCATCCTGAAGGTGGTCCTGCCCACCGCGATCGGCGGCATCACCACGGGCGTCATGCTCGCGGTCGCCCGTATCACCGGTGAGACGGCCCCGGTCCTGCTCCTCGTGTTCGGTACGAAGCTCATCAACCCGAACCCCTTCGAAGGCGCGCAGTCCTCCCTGCCGCTCTACGTGTACGAGCAGTTCGCGGTCGGCACCGACGCCGCGATGGCCCGTGCCTGGGGCGCCGCGCTCGTCCTGATCGCCTTCGTCATGATCCTCAACCTGGTGGCCCGCGGCATCGCCCGCTGGAAGGCCCCGAAGACCGCCCGCTGACCAGCGGCAATTGGAAGTGATTCACATGGCCAAGCGCATCGACGTCAGCGGCCTCTCCGCCTACTACGGCGCCCACAAGGCGATCGACGACATCTCCATGACCGTCGAGCCCCGCTCCGTGACGGCCTTCATCGGCCCGTCCGGCTGCGGCAAGTCCACCTTCCTGCGCACCCTGAACCGCATGCACGAGGTCACCCCCGGTGGCCGCGTCGAGGGCAAGGTGATGCTGGACGACGAGAACCTGTACGGGTCGAACGTCGACCCCGTCGCCGTGCGCCGCACGGTCGGCATGGTCTTCCAGCGCCCCAACCCCTTCCCCACCATGTCGATCTTCGACAACGTGGCGGCGGGCCTGCGCCTCAACGGCAAGTACAAGAAGGCCGAGCTCAACGACATCGTCGAGCGGTCCCTCAAGGGCGCCAACCTCTGGAACGAGGTCAAGGACCGCCTCAACAAGCCCGGCTCCGGCCTCTCCGGCGGCCAGCAGCAGCGCCTGTGCATCGCCCGCGCCATCGCCGTCGAGCCCGACGTCCTGCTCATGGACGAGCCCTGCTCGGCCCTGGACCCGATCTCGACCCTGGCGATCGAGGACCTCATCGGCGAGCTGAAGGAGCGCTTCACGATCGTCATCGTGACGCACAACATGCAGCAGGCCGCCCGCGTCTCGGACCGTACGGCGTTCTTCAACCTGGCGGCCGTCGGCCAGCCCGGCAAGCTGATCGAGCTGGACGACACCGAGCGCATCTTCTCCAACCCGAGCGTCCAGGCGACCGAGGACTACATCTCCGGCCGCTTCGGATAGAGACGTCCAGCACGTGTGTGCCCACCACCGGGGTCAGTGACCACGCCCCCGGCCCAGGGCCACCACGTGCGGGGCACGCACGTCTGCGGTGCTGCATGGCGGTGCCACCGCATGACGAAGGGCCCGGCTCCCCCACAGGGGAGCCGGGCCCGACCATTTGTAGGACACGTGGTGGGCATGCGTTCCGCCGGGGCGGAACGGGTGGGCACGACGCCACCAGGACGGCGCCCCCTCAAGCCCGTCCACCACAGGGACCCGAGCCTGAACGGTCAGCCGAAGAACAGCTGCACCACACTGCATCCCCCGGGGGATAACCCCGGACCCCCAGCAACACCCGGCGGCACCGGCTGTCAGCCGAAGAACAGCTGCACCACATAGAAGCTCGTCGCAGCGACAAGGGCCGCCGCCGGCATCGTGATGAACCAGCCGAGGATGATGTTCTTGGCGACACCCCACCGCACCGCGTTGACCCGCTTCGTCGCACCCACGCCCATGATCGCGGAGGTGATGACATGGGTCGTCGAGATCGGCGCGTGGAAGAGGAACGCGGAGCCGAACATGATCGACGCGCCCGTGGTCTCCGCCGCGAAGCCCTGCGGCGGGTCCAGCTCGATGATCTTCCGGCCGAGGGTCCGCATGATGCGCCAGCCGCCCGCGTACGTACCGAGCGAGAGCATCACGGCACAGGCGATCTTCACCCACACCGGGATGTCGTCGCCGGCCTGCTGCACGTCGGCGATGACCAGGGCCATCACCACGATGCCCATGGTCTTCTGCGCGTCCTGCAGACCGTGACCGAGCGCCATGCCGGCCGCGGACACCGTCTGCGCGATACGGAAGCCGCGCTTGGCCTTGTGCGGGTTGGCCTTGCGGAACATCCACATGATCGCGCACATGACCAGGTACCCGGCGAGGAGACCGACCACCGGCGAGATGAACATCGGGATGACGACCTTGTCGAGGACGCCGCCCCAGAGCACCTCGGTGCCCCCGGCGAGCGCCGCACCCACCATGCCGCCGAACAGGGCGTGCGAGGAGGAGGACGGCAGGCCGAAGTACCAGGTGATCAGGTTCCAGATGATCGCGCCGACGAGCGCCGCGAAGAGGATGCCCATCCCCTTGTCGCCGGTCGGGGTCTCGATGAGCCCCTCACTGACCGTCTTGGCGACCCCGCTGCCCATGAAGGCACCGGCGAGGTTCATGACGGCCGCCATCGCGAGCGCCGCCCGGGGCGTCAGCGCCCGGGTCGACACCGAGGTCGCGATGGCGTTGGCGGAGTCGTGGAAGCCGTTCGTATACGTGAAGCCGAGCGCGACACCGATGGTCACGATCAGAGCGAAGGTGTCCACGAAGCTCAGGACTCCTTGACCGCGATGGTCTCCACCGTGTTGGCCACGTGCTCGAAGGCGTCGGCCGCCTCTTCCAGCACATCGACGACCTGCTTGAGCTTCAGCACCTCGATGGCGTCGTACTTGCCGTTGAAGAGCTGGGCGAGCAGCTTGCGGTGGATCTGGTCCGCCTGGTTCTCCAGCCGGTTGACCTCGATCCAGTACTCGGTGAGGTCCTTCATCGTCCGCAGGTTCGGCATGGCCTCGGCGGTCAGCTCGGCCGCCCGCGCCAGGACCTCGATCTGCTGCTCGACGCCCTTGGGGAGCTCTTCGATGTTGTAGAGGACGACGAGGTCGACGGCCTCTTCCATGAAGTCCATGATGTCGTCGAGGGACGACGCGAGGTTGTAGATGTCCTCGCGGTCGAAGGGGGTGATGAAGGAGGAGTTCAGCTGGTGGAAGATCGCGTGGGTCGCGTCGTCGCCGGCGTGCTCCGCTGCCCGCATCCGCTCCGCGATCTCGGCCCGGGCGGAAGGCTCCGCTCCGAGCAGTTCCATCAGGAGCTTGGAGCCCGTGACGATGTTGTCCGCGGAAGCGGCGAACATGTCGTAGAAGCTCGTCTCCCTGGGGGTCAGACGAAATCGCACGTGGGGTCCTCGGGGTGCTGGGTTTCGGTCAGGCTGATGCTAGGCGCATCATCCGGCCACGGCTAACCGGCGTCCTCTCAGTGTCGCCCATCAGGCACAGTGAACAGCACGGACCCCCGCCCGGATCGGCGGGGATCGGTACCATATACCCACGAGGGGTATACACCCCCTTAATGGACAACGGGAGGACGCGATGACGACCACCGAGGCGGACCAGGTTCCCGAGGCCGTCGGGGCCGTCGTGCCGGCCGACCACGACCACGGCGTGCACGGCTACCACAAGCAGAAGGACGAGCACCTCAAGCGGCTCCGCCGCATCGAGGGCCAGATCCGCGGTCTGCAGCGGATGGTCGACGAGGACGTCTACTGCATCGACATACTCACCCAGGTCTCCGCCTCGACGAAGGCACTCCAGTCCTTCGCGCTGCAGCTCCTGGAGGAGCACCTGCGCCACTGCGTCGCGGACGCGGCGGCGACCGGCGAGGGCATCGACGCCAAGGTCGAGGAGGCCACGAAGGCCATCGCCCGCATGCTGCGCACCTGAGTCCCGACCTCACCCGGTGCGGGACGCCCACCCGAGGCGTTCCCGCCCGTACGAGGCCCCGCCCCACCGCCGGCGTCGCCAGCGGCCCTTCGACCGGCGTCACAGCGGCCCTTAGACCGGCATCGTCAGCGATCCTTCGCCCCCGCCACCCTCAGCACCTCGTCGATCCGGTCGGCGCTGAGCCGCTCCCCGTCCGCGGCCGAGGCCGCGATGATCAGTTCGCCGCAGAGTTCGATCTCGGCGAGGGCGACGCAGTCGGGATCTGCGGGCACGGTTGCTGTACCGGGCGGGGCCACGCGCATCCACCTCTTCCTGCCGGCGGGGGTCTCCCAGCGGTCTGCCAGCGGTCTCCCAGCGTAGGGACGGCGACACGCACCGCGCATGACACGTCCGGACCATTTGCCGATGGCCCCTGCCCGCACCGGCCCGGCTCAGGCCTCGATCTTCCCGGCGTACAGATCCCGGCGGTCCGGGAGCGTGACCTCGACGGGGACCCCGAAGCCGTACAGCAGCGTCGTGGACGCGACCGCGACCGTACGGCCCTGGTTGCTGAAGCTGAACTGGTGGCGCACCTTCCGTAGCCGCCCCTCGCCGTCGAGGTACGCGTCGAAGGGCACCGCGTCGTCGGCGAACCCTTTCGCCGCCGCGGCGAGCGCCCCCCGCAGCTGCGGGGAGGCGGCCCGCGCGGCCACGGCGATGTCGGTGACCCCCCGGTAGTGGCTGACTTTCACCCCTGCCAGCTCGACCTCACCGAGGTACGTGACCTTCCGGGCGCCCCGCAGCAGCTCCGCCGCGGCGGCAGGATCCGTGGCGCCGCCCGTGACGAGGTTGCCGTCGTCGAGGGTGGTGGTGTCGACACGGACCCACTTGTCGGCGGGCACCCCGGCCCCCCGGTTCTTCATGTAGAGGGCGCCGGGAGTGAGGAGCTCGGTGATGGGCCGGTGCGCGCTGGACCCGGCCGGGTCCTTCGGCAGCAGCACCTGGAGCCGGCCGGTGCGCCGCCGGAAGTCGTAGCCGCCCTCGCCCCGGATGGTGACCCGGGTGCCGCCCGCGGCCATCTCCATGGAGGTGCTCGCCTTGGCCGTGCCGGCCCTGGTCAGGACGTCGGCGGCGTTCCGTACGGTGAGCGTGGGGTCGGACGTGGGCTTCGGGTCCTCGGGGGCGCCGCACCCCGTGACCGCCGCGGTCCCGACGAGGGAGCCGACCAGGACGGCGGTGACGGCGAACGTCCCGCTCCCGCGACCGTGCGGACGCCCGCGCCGCTGCACCACCATCGCCTGCCAACCCCCAACGCCTCACCGCTGTTTGCCCGGGACCCCGGCCTTTCCCGGGGCCCGCGGGCCCGGGGACGCCCGATCCGCATAACGACGGCCGGGGCGTGCCGTCACGCGCAGTACGGTGGTGGGGTGCACGCGCAGTCCTCTTCACACGCCACCACGATGACGGAGCGCGGCTCGTTCGCGCTGGCACGCTGCAGCTGCGGCTGGACGGGTCCTGCCCGCAGGTCCCGCGACCGCGCCCGTACGGACGCGGCGGACCACCTGCGCTCGGCGGGCGTCTCCGCCCCCTGAGGCCCGTCTTCCGGATCAGTCCCCGACGGGTCAGGCCGCGAGGTCGTTCCGGCCGGAGTCCGAGCCGGTGGCCGGGCCGCCGATGCGGGGCTCGGGGATGTCGACCGCCTCGGGGCGTCGCGGCCCCGCCGCCCGGCGGGAGCGGACGAGCCGGACACCGAGCCCCGAACGGGCGACGGCGGAGATCAGCGGGGTGAGCAGCGCGAGGGCCGGCGGGGCGAGGAGCAGGGCGATCGCGGTGCCGAGGGCGAAGCCGCCGATCACGTCGGTCGGGTAGTGGACGCCCATGTAGACGCGGGCGAAGCCCTCGGCGAGGGCGAGGCCGATGGCGGCGAGGCCGAATCCGCGGTGGGCGACGAAGAGTCCGACGCCGAGGGCCATCGCCAGGGTGGCGTGGTCACTGACGAAGGAGAAGTCGGTCTTCCCCGCGATGAGGACTTCGAGGCCCTGGTGGTCCTTGAACGGCCGGGGTCTCTCGACGAAGCCGCGGATGGGGATGTTCACCAGGAGGGCGACACCGGCGGCCAGGGGGGCCCAGACGAGGCCGGCGACGCCCGAGACGGAGTCGGCGAGGGTGCCGCGGCGGCGGACGCTCCACCAGCACCACAGCACGACGAGAGCCATCGCGAGCATGATCCCGTACTCGCCGACGAACTCCATGACGCGGTCGAACCACGGCGGGGCGGCCTTGGCCAGCCCGTTGATGTCGTAGAGCAGGCTGACATCGGGGTTCGAGCCGTCCGATGCGAGTCCAGGCATCTGCTGCGGCCCCTTGCTCTCGTGTCTGGTTTTCCAACCCCCGTGGTCAGAGTGGTCGGATCAGGGAACGAACCGCCTGAGGCGCACGTTCCGCTCTCTCCCGTGGATCATGATGACGTTATCGAAGAGTGACGGTTCGGCGCAGCTCAGGGCCTGTGCATGACGGAGAGTTCCGGCCATGTCCGATACGACCTGAGGACCGACCCGCCGGGGCCGACGGTCCGTCTGCTCCGCTCAGGTCTGCGGGAGATGGGTCGGCAGCGCCGCCGCGCCCGCCTCGGTGACCCGGGTCGCACCGAAGTAGTCCGGGGTGTCGATCCGGCTGAAGCGGATCACCGCCCCGGTGCGCGGCGCGTCGATCATGTACCCGCCGCCCACGTAGATGCCGACGTGCCGGATCGCCCGCGAGTTGGTCAGGTCGTCCGAGAAGAACACGAGGTCGCCCGGGAGCAGCTCGTTCCTGCTCGGGTGCGGCCCGGCGTTGTACTGGTCGTTGGCGACGCGCGGCAGCTCGATCCCGACGCTCAGGTACGCGGCCTGGGTGAGCCCGGAGCAGTCGAACCGGCCGTTCTGCGCGGCCGTTCCCGTACCGCCCCACAGATACGGGGTGCCGAGCTTCTGCTGCGCGTAGTGGATCGCGCCGGCCGCCTGCCGGGAGGGGTCGACGCGGCCCGCGGGCCGGGCGAAGCTCTTCTCGAGTGACCGGATGATGCGCACGTAGTTCCGGGTCTCGCTGATGGGGGGCACGCCGGCGTGCTTGATCACCCGGTACGCGCCCGCGTTGTACGCCGCCAGCATGTTGTTCGTCAGGTCGCCTGGCACGTTCTTCACGTAGCCGGCGAGCTCGCAGTCGTACGAGGCGGCGGACGGGATCGCGTCCTTGGGGTCCCAGATGTCCCGGTCTCCGTCCCCGTCGCCGTCCACTCCGTGACCGGCCCAGGTGCCGGGGATGAACTGGGCGATGCCGCGGGCGTCGGCATGGGAGACGGCCCGCGGGTTCCAGCCGCTCTCCTGGTAGAGCTGGGCGGCGAGCAGCGCCGGGTTGATGGCGGGACAGAGGTTTCCCCACTTCTGCACGAGCCCCTGGTAGAGAGCGGGCACAGAACCCTTGGCCAAGGCCACGGTGCCGTTCTTGGAGCTGCCCGCACCGCCGACGAGACCGGCCGCCGCCGAGTACGTACCGATGACGAGCAGTGCGACGAAGCCGATACAGACCCCGAAGGCCCCGCCGGCCACCAGCCATGCCTTGCCGGCCCTACGCACCGTCAACCACCCCTTGGCTCATGGCAGTACGCCCCGGGCCCAGTCTAGGCGGACGCCGACGCCGCCCCAAGAGTGCAACAACGACAATCATTGCCCGGAGTCACTCTCCGTGATACACAGAGTGACCATACGCTTCTTCGCATAGAAACCGGCCACACCACCGCAGGTCAAGACGGTCACATCGGTCAAGTGTGCGGGGATCGGGTAAAGAGTGCCGCCAAGCCGTCACACGCGGGCGGTTTCATCAGCGAAGATAGGGCGATGACCCATGCCATCCGGCAGGGGCGACAACTACCCCATACGGGCGGTGAGTTACATGTACCTGGCGGCTGAAAAAGGCGACATCACCACCATCATCGGTGGAATCGCCCCGAACTGGGGCCCTTTCGGGAGTCTGGGCGCCGAAGCGAAGATCATGATCGAGGTCGTGATGGCCGTGGCCATCCTGCTCTGCCTCGGCATCGCCATCTGGGGAGCGGCCAAACAGCGCATCGGCGCGACCGCCCTCCGCGACACGTTCAGCGCGGAACAGGGCAAGGGCCTGATCGTGGCCGGCCTGACCGGCGTCTTCATCATCGGCTCCCTGGGGACGCTCTTCACCATCGTGTACGGGATGGCCGTCTGATTCCCCGTCGGAACCGGCCCTCCTGAGATTGCGTTCCCTGATGTCCAGTCATGTTGCAGCACTGCCCGTACCGCGAACCAGTGAGGGGGCGTACCCGGCATGAGTCCCGGTGACGAGCACGACAGCTTCGGCGGCGTGGGCGGCTCGGGCCAGACCCGGACCCGCCTGCCCGAGGGCAACAGCGGCGACGTCTACGGCGGCGCCCGCCGCCCCGTCCGCAGCCCCCGCTCCCTCATCACGGTCGTGGGCGTGGTGGTCCTCCTCATCGCGGCCATCGCCTTCGCCAACCGCGGCGGCGCCGACCCGGCGGACGCGTCGGACCCCACCTCCGGCACCCCGGGCAAGACGGCCCCCACGGCGGCGACGGGCGTCCGCCCCGTCACGGGCAAGAACGGCGCGATCCCCACGGGCCACGCCCACGACGAACAGGGCGCCCAGAGCGCGGCGACGAACTACGCGGTGGCGCTGGGCTCGACGGGCATGTTCCAGGACGGCCCCCGCGAGGACATCGTGCGCGCGACCCACGACCCCGCCGTCGCGGACGACCTGCTGAAGCGGCTGGACACCTCCTACTCGGAAGGCTTCCTGACCAGCATCGGACTCGACGCGAACGGCGCCGCCCCCACCGGCCTGACCTTCGTGTCCCGCACGGTCCCGGTCGGCGCCAAGGTCGTGGAGTACACGGAGACCTCCGCGACCGTGGAGGTCTGGTGCACCGGCCTCCTCGGCCTGGCCGGAGCGGGCTCGACCAAGCCCGTCACCTCCGCGTGGTTCACCCTCACCGAGAAGCTCACCTGGGTCGGGGACGACTGGCGCGTCACGTCGTCGACCCAGACCGAAGGCCCCACACCGGTCAACGGCGACAACCGCGCCTCCATGGCCGACGAGATCGCCGCGGCGGTCGAGGGATACGGAGGCTTCACCTATGCCCGCTGACCGCAGCATCGCGGGGCGCGCGGCGGCCACCGCAGCCGTCGCCCTCCTCTCCGTACCGTTCCTGTCGCTCTCGGCCGCCCAGGCCGCGCCCACGCCGACCCCGACGGCGCCCACCCCGTCCCCGAGCGCCTCCAACAACGACTGCGGCCTCATCGTGGGGCAGGCCCGGGACCTGTGCGAGAAAGGCCAGCCCGGTGGAGGCGGTGGCGCCTCCGTCACCGAACCCACGGCCGCGCTCGACCCGCTGTCGTCCCTCGCCCGCGGCTGCGCCGACGCCGCCATCGCCACCATCGACTACCTCTCCAAGGCCGTCAAAGAGACCGCCGACGTCGACTTCACCAACACGGAGTTCCTCGGCCGGTACGCGATCGTCTTCGCCGCCTCCACCTTCCTCACCCTCCTCCTCTGGCTCCTCGCCGTCGCCAAGCGGGCCGTCCGCGGCGTCCCCCTCACCACCGCGCTCTCCGAAGCCATCGGCTTCCTCTGGCTGACCGTCCTGGCCTCCGCCTTCACGCCCCTGATCCTCTACACCGTCGTCAACGCCACCGACGCCGTCACCGAGGTCATCGCCTCCGGCACCGGCCAGCAGACCGACGTCTTCTTCGGCAGCTTCAAGCAGGCCCTCCAGAAGGGCGACAGCATCGGTGGCGGCCCCATCATGCTGATCATCGTGTCCCTGGTGACCGTCGTCGCCGCGGGCGTGCTCTACCTGGAGCTGTTCCTCCGCGCCGTGATGCTCTACGTCGGCGCGCTCCTCGGCGTCGTCGTCTACTCCGGCCTCGTCGACAAGAACATGTGGGGCCACGTCCGCCGCTGGGCCGGCATCATGATCGCGATCATCCTCGTCAAGCCGGTCATCGTCATCGTCCTCGGCCTGGCGGGCGCGCTCTCCTCCGGCACCGGCCCCGACTCGTTCTCCGCCGTCGTCTCCGGCCTCGCGATCATCCTGCTCGCGATCTTCGCCTCCGCGATGATCTACCGCTTCGTCCCCGGCTTCGGCGACGAGATCGCCGCCTCCCGGAACAACCGCCTCCACCGCGCGGGCGAGAACACCGCCGCCGCCGTCATGACCTCCCCCGCCTCCCTCGTCTCCCAGGGAATCAAGACCCACAGCTCCCGCGGCGACGGCGGCCAGTCCTCCCAGGGCTCCGGCCCCCGCCCCGCCAACCCCATGTCCGGCGGCATGGCCGCCCACAGCAGCCGCGGCGGAAGCGGCGGCGGGAGCGGCGGCGGCGCCACTCCCCCACCCGCACCCCGTAGCAGCAGCCCCACCGCGGGCACCCCGCACAGCAACCGCAAGAACTCTGGAGGTGGAGGGCGTTGACGACCCAGTCCCAGCCGGTCGCGCCCCGCCGCACGTATCTCGTGGGCCGCGCCCGGCCCAACGCGATCGTCGGCAAGAACCGCGAGACCGGCGAGATCGCCCTGATCATCGTCGGCGCCTTCCTCGGCATGATGAGCGGACTCCTCGTCCCCCTCCTCCCCCTGCGGATCGCGCTCCTCGCCGGCCTGCCCATGCTCGCGATCGCCGCCGTGTACCTCCCGTACAAGCACCGCACCTTCTACAAGTGGTTCGAGATCAACCGCAGCTACAAGCGGATGCTCAAGCGCGGCACGGCCTACCGCTCCGTCGTCTCCGAGGCCGGCACCCGTCTCGACGGCCGCGAGGTCGAGGTCGGCCCGCCGCCCGGCATCGGCCGCGTCGGCTGGCTCGCCGCCCCCTTCGGCCCCGACGAGATCGCCGTCCTCCTGCACGCCGACCGCCGCACCGTCACCGCCGCCATCGAGATCGAGGGCCCCGGCGTCGGCCTGCGCGACAGCGAGGACCAGGAGGCCCTGGTCGACCGCTTCGGCACCCTCCTCAAGCACGTCGCCAACGGCGACGGCTTCGTCACCCGCCTCCAGATGCTCGCCCGCACCCTCCCCGCCGACCCCGACGCCCACGCCAAGGACGTCGGCCAGCGAGGCGACCCGCACGCGCCCGCGTGGCTCATGGAGTCGTACGACCAGCTCCAGTCGATGGTCTCCACCTCCAGCGAGCAGCACCGCGCCTACCTCGTCGCCTGCATGCACTACACGCGCGAACTCGCCGCCGAGGCCAACGCCATGGCCCGCGCCGCCCGGCACGCCTCCGGCGCCCGCCGCCTCGACCGCGACGCCGGCCTCGCCGTCGTCATGGCCCGCGAGCTCACCGACATCTGCGCCCGCCTCGCCGAGGCCGACATCCGTGTCCGCCAGCCCCTCGGGCAGTCCCGGCTCGCCTCCCTCGTGCACTCCATGTACGACCCGGACCACCCCATCGACCACATCCAGGCCATGACGAAACGAAACGCTTGGCCAGCCGAACTCGACGCCATGGAACCGACGTACCTCCAGGCCAAGACCCGCGAGTCCTCGACCCGGGCCCCCTGGTGCCACGCCACGGCCTGGGTGAAGGAGTGGCCGATGACCCCGGTCGGCGTCAACTTCCTCGCCCCCCTCCTCGTCCACACCCCCGACGTCATCCGCACGGTCGCCGTCACCATGGACCTGGAACCGACCGAGGTCGCCATCGAGCGCATGCTCACGGAGAAGACCAACGACGAGGCCGACGCCAGCCGCGCCGCCAAGATGAACCGCACGGTCGACCCCCGCGACATCGCCGCCCACGGCCGGCTCGACCAGCGGGGTGAAGATCTCGCCAGCGGGGCTGCCGGAGTGAACCTGGTCGGGTACATCACGGTGTCGTCGCGTTCCCCCGAGGCCCTGGCCCGGGACAAGCGCACGATCAGGGCCTCCGCCGGCAAGTCGTATCTGAAGCTGGAGTGGTGCGACCGCGAGCACCACCGGGCCTTTGTGAACACCTTGCCGTTCGCGACCGGCATCCGCCGCTAAGGCCGAAGGGGCACCGACCGATGCGAGATCCGCTGTCCGTCCTCACCGACGCCTTCACCTCCTTCGTCTTCGGAAAGGTGGAGACGACCCGCCTGCCCGTCCGCACCTCCACCGGACAGGCCCAGGCCGTCTACCTGCCGACCGCCGCCCCCGGCCTCGGCGACTCCGGCGTCATCATCGGCCGCGAGGTCTACAGCGGAAAGGGGTACATCTACGACCCCTTCCAGCTGTACGGGCAGCAGCTCCCCGCCCCGCACTGGCTGGTCCTCGGCGAGTCCGGCAACGGCAAGTCGGCCCTGGAGAAGACGTACGTGCTCCGCCAGCTCCGCTTCCGCGACCGGCAGGTCGTCGTCCTCGACGCCCAGGGCGAGGACGGCGTCGGCGAGTGGAACCTCATCGCCCAGGAGCTGGGGATAACCCCCATCCGCCTGGACCCGATGGTCGCCAACGACTCCGGGATCCGCCTCAACCCGCTCGACCCGTCGATCACCACGACCGGGCAGCTCGCCCTGCTCCGCACGATCATCGAGGTGGCGATGGGCCACGGCCTCGACGAGCGCGCCGGCTTCGCGCTCAAGGTCGCCCACGCCTACGTCACCGAGCACAAGACGGACCGCCAGCCGATCCTCACCGACATCGTCGAGCAGCTCCGCCACCCCAAGGCCGAATCGGCCGAGGCGATGAACGTCGACATAGACGACGTCCGCGCCTGGGGCCTGGACGTCGCCCTCGTCCTCGACCGGCTCGTCGACGGCGACCTGCGCGGCATGTTCGACGGCCCGACGACCGTCGGCATCGACCTCGACGCGCCCCTGATCGTCTTCGACCTCTCCCACATCGACCGCAACTCCATCGCCATGCCCATCCTCATGGCCATCGTCGGCGTCTGGCTGGAACACACCTGGATCCGCCCCGACCGGAAGAAGCGCATCTTCCTCGTCGAGGAGGCCTGGCACATCATCAACAGCCCGTTCGTGGCGCAGCTCTTCCAGCGGCTGCTCAAGTTCGGCCGCCGCCTCGGCCTGTCGTTCGTCGCCGTCGTCCACCACCTCTCCGACGTGGTCGACGGAGCGGCCGCCAAGGAAGCGGCGGCGATCCTCAAGATGGCCTCCACCCGGACCATCTACGCCCAGAAGGCCGACGAGGCACGCAACACGGGCCGGGTCCTCGGCCTGCCCCGCTGGGCGGTGGAGATCATCCCGACCCTCACCCCCGGCATCGCGGTCTGGGACGTCAACGGCAACGTCCAGGTGGTCAAGCACCTCATCACCGAGAAGGAACGCCCGCTCGTCTACACGGACCGCGCCATGACCGAGTCCTCGGTCACCGATCCCGAACTGGAGTGGGAGACGGAACAGCGGGCGATCCTCATCGAGCAGCAGCAACTGAACGGCACTTCGCAGTCGACGGTGGCATAGACGCATGGACACGGCACGGAAGGGAGGCGGCGGAGGCATCTCCGACGGGCTGCTGCTCAGCCTCTTCGGGCTCCTCCTCTGCCTCACGGTCCTGGTGTGGACGGCGACCGGCCTGGCCGGTCTCCTCTCCCACGGCGCCTGGCCGGAGGGCATCACCCTCACGGGCACGCCGTCGGCCCTCCGCTCCCTCGTGACCGCCCCGACGGACCTCCCGGCCGCCTGGCCGGCCACCCCGCCGGGACAGCTCTCCGGGTACGGGCTCTTCTGGGGCCTGCTGATCGGCGAGGCGATGATCCTGCTGGTCCTCGCCGTCTTCGCGCTGGGCACGCTGGCCCGCTGGCGAGCGGTCAGGACGAACAGGAAGGCGGGAGCGTACGGTCACGCCCACCCGGCTCCCGTACGGGACGGCCTGACCGCGCCCGCCCCGACCGAGCCCGTACGGGTCACCCCACCCCGCACGGAGACACCCCCTGCACCCGCACCGCCCCTGACCCCCACCCCGACACCCACACCCGCACCGGCACCCACACCCGCACCCGCACCGGCACCGGCACCGGCACCGGCACCGGCAGATCCGACACCGACACCCGTCATTCCCGCACCGCCCGCCGCACCCGCCCCAGTCGTCACACCCGCCCCGGCAGCGTCACCCCGTACCGTCTACGGCCCCCGGGAAACCCGTCACCCCGCCGCCGTGCAGGCGATCCGGGACGCCGAGGGCCCCGTCCTCGTCGTCACCTCCGACCCCACCGTCTGGTCGACGACGAAGGACGCGCGCGGCAAGCTCGGCCCGGTCCTGGTCCACGACCCCGGCCACCTGTGCGACACCCCCGCCCGGCTCCACTGGTCCCCGTCCGAGCACTGCGAGGACCCGGACGTGGCCGCGCAGCGAGCCGTGGCCCTGCTCGCCCCCGTCCGCCCGCACTCCCGCCTGGACGCGGCCACCGCCGACACCGCGGAAACGCTCCTGCGCTGCTGGCTGCACGCCGCCGCCGTCGACGGCCGCCCCTTCCGCCAAGTCCACCGCTGGGCACAGGGCGCCGGTGCCCACGAGCCGGTACGGATCCTCCGCAGCCACCCCAAGGCGGCGTCGGGTTACGCAGGCCTCCTGGAATCGGCCCTGACGGCACACCCCGAAAGCCGCCGCCTGGCACAGGAACTGACGGCACGTGCGCTGGCGGCACTCTCCTCGATCCACATCCGGGAGGCCTGCACCCCGAACCGAACGGATTCGCTCGCGCTGGCATCTTTCGTCCCCGAAGGGGGCACGCTGTACGTGGTGGGGGAACCGATCGAGGATCCCCGCACCGACCCCGGCGCGATGCCGCTCCTGACGGCCCTCGCCGCAAGCGTGGTCGAGCACGGCCGCCGCATGGCCGCACGGTCATCCGACGGTCGGCTCGACCCACCACTGACGCTCGTCCTCGACGACGTCGCCGCCGTGGCCCCGCTCCCGCAGCTCCCGCAGCTCCTCGCCACCGGCCACGGCCAGGGCCTCCCGACCCTGGCCCTGATGCGCTCCGCCGAACAGGCCCGATCACGCTGGCCGGAGGACTCCCTCAGCCGCTGAGGACCCGCCGGTCAGACCGGCCGCAGCAGCTCGTGCTCCAGCTCGTTCGCCACCTCGCTCCCGTGCAGGGCGACCCGCACCCCGGTCGGCACGTACCCGAGTCGCCGGTACACCGCCTGGGCCCGGACGTTCTCGGCGTGCACGTACAGCCGCGCCCGCTCGATCCGCGGCTCGGTCAGCGACCAGGACCACTCCGCCGCCGCCTCGAACAGCGCGTCGATCACCCCGGTGCCGCGCGCCTCGTCCCGTACGAACACCCCGACGACATGCGTCTGCTCGACCTCGGGAACATCGTCGAAGAACGTCTCGGTCCCGGCCCGCTCCACCAGCACCGACACCGTGCCCACCCATCGCCCGTCCGGCGCCTCCGCGACGAACTGACGCACGCCGCCCGGCCCGTCCTCGGCGCCCCGCGCCGCCCGCTCCTGCCAGAAGGAGTCCGGGCGCTCGGCCGCGACCTCGTACGTCTCGAGGAAGGCGAGGTGCGCGACCGGGTCCTGGAGGGCTGCGAGCCGGAGCTCACGGATCCGCTGCCACTCGTCGGCGCGGGCGGCACGTACTGAATAGTCCATGAGGCAGATCCTCCCGACGGCCCCGCCCCGCTGACAAGGCCTTTTATGCCTCGTCGTACCCCGGTACTACACGGCCGGCGACGCTCCCTCCCCCGGTCGGACGTCCGGCCGCCGCCCGCTCCGTACCGTCGGAAGCATGATCCGAGCAGAGAACCTCACCAAGCGGTACGGCGACACCACCGTCGTCCAGGACCTCGGTTTCACCGTCCGCCCCGGCGCCGTCACCGGCTTCCTCGGCCCCAACGGAGCCGGAAAGTCCACCACCCTCCGAATGATCCTCGGCCTCGACGCCCCCACCCGCGGCCACGCCACGATCGACGGGATCCCCTACGCCGCCCACACCGCCCCGCTGACCCGCGTCGGCGCCCTCCTCGAAGCCCGCTCCGTGCACCCGGGCCGCTCGGCCTACCACCACCTGATGGCCCTCGCCCACACCCACGGCATCCCCCACGCGCGCGTGGAGCGGGTTCTGGCCCTCGCCGGCCTCACCGGCGTCGCCCGCAAGCGCGTCAAAGGGTTCTCCCTCGGCATGGGCCAGCGCCTCGGCATCGCCGCCGCCCTCCTCGGCGACCCGGCCACCGTCATCCTCGACGAGCCGGTCAACGGACTCGACCCGGAGGGCGTGCTCTGGATCCGCACCCTCCTCAAGTCCCTGGCCGCCGAAGGCCGTACCGTCCTCGTCTCCTCCCACCTCATGAGCGAGATGGCCCTCACCGCCGACCACCTGATCGTCATCGGGAAGGGACGGCTCCTCGCCGACACCACGGTCGACGAGCTCGTACGCACCTCCGGCGGCGCCTCCGTCAAGGTCGTCAGCCCGGAGGCGAGCCGGCTGCGTTCCCTGCTGCCGGGCGCCGGGTTCACCGTGGAGGCCCCCGACACCCTCGTCGTCACCGGCCCGGACGCACCGGAGATCGGCCGCACGGCCGCCGCCCACGGCGTCCCCCTCCACGAACTCACCCCCCAGGCACCCTCCCTGGAGCAGGCGTTCATGGCCCTCACCCACGACTCCGTCGAATACCAGGGAGCCCCAGCATGACCACTCCGGCCCTCACCCACGCGCGCGTACTCCGCTCCGAGTGGCACAAACTGTGGACCGTCCGCTCCACCTGGACCACCGTCCTCACCGCGGCGGCCCTCCTCCTCGGCGTCGGCATCCTCATGGGCGCCACATACACGTCGGACGGCGGCGACTCCGACGTCGACACCGTCGTCCTCAGCCTCTACGGTTCCCAGCTCGGCGGGATCGCCCTCGCCGTCCTCGGCATCCTCGTCACTGCGGGCGAGTACGCGACGGGCATGATCCGCGCCTCCCTGACCGCCGTCCCGCGCCGCGCCCCCGTCCTGTGGGCCAAGGCGGCCGTCTACACGGCCACCGTCTTCGCGGTCTCGTTCCTCACCGCCCTGCTGACCTTCCTCACCGCCCAGGTCTTCCTCTCCGACACCGACCAGGCCGCCTCCCTCACCGACGACGGGGTCCTCGCCGCCATCGCGGGCAACGCCGCCGGCGTCACCCTCCTCGGCGTGCTCGCCCTCGGCCTCGGCGCCACCCTCCGCTCGGTGCCGGGCGCGATCGGCGCCTTCGTCGGCGGAGTCCTGATCGTGCCCGAGATCCTCGGGATGCTCCCGTACGAGGCGATGGACACGGCCCTCCGGTACTTCCCCACCCAGGCGGCCGGCGCCCTCGGCTCCGCGACGCCCCTGGCGGGCGCGGCCGCCCCAGGCGCCGCCCTGCTCGCCCTGTTCCTCTGGGCGGCCGCGGCACTGGTCGTCCCGGCCTGGCTGCTCAGGCGCCGGGACGTATGAGGATGATGACGGGGTGACCACGGAGGAGACACCGCACACGACCGAGCCGGCGGGGCCGACGGCTCCGACCGGCCTCAGCAGGCACGTCCAGCGCCTCCTCGCCCGGCTCCGGGCCTTCGACACCCGGCGCCCCTGGGCGTGGGACACCACGGTGACCCTCCTGTGGACGACGGCGGCGCTCGTGGACGCGTCCGGAGGCTGGCGCACCATCGCCCGCGTCCCGACCGTGCCGGTCTGGCTCGTGGTCGTCCTCAGCGTGGCCTTCGCCCTGCCCCTCTACTGGCGCCGCCGCCATCCCCTGGCCGTCCTGGCCGTGATGGCCTGCGCGGCGCTCGTCAGCGACGTCTCCGGAGCCTTCCTCCAGGCCGGCTACCTCCAGATGATCCCGGTCTTCCACCTCGCACTCACCCGCCCGCCCCGCGCGCTCCTGTGGGCCCTCGCCCTGATCCTTCCGCCGCTCGTGACGGGCGCGGTCCGGTACCCCCAGGACAGCTGGGACCAGCGCGTCGTCCCCACCCTGTGGGCGTACGCGCTCGTCGCCCTCCTCGGCATCGCGGTCCGCTCCCGGAAGGACTACACGGCGGGCCTCGTCGACCGGGCCCGCCGCCTGGAGATCGAGCGCGACCAGGAGGTCCGGCTCGCCGCGGCGGCGGAACGCACGCGTATCGCCCGCGAGATGCACGACATCATCGGCCACAACCTGTCGGTCATCACCGGCCTCGCGGACGGCGGCCGTTACGCGGCGGCCAAGAACCCCGAACGCGCCGCCCAGGCCCTCGACGCCATCGGCACGACGAGCCGCGAGGCCCTGGGCGAGCTCCGCCGCCTCCTCGGCGTCCTCCGCGACGACGGACCGGAGGCGGCCCGCACGCCCCAGCCGACGCTGGCCGACCTGAACACCCTCATCACCGGCGTACGGAAGGCAGGCCTGCCGGTCCGGATCGACGTCCACGATGACCCGACCGCCCAACCCCTGCCGCCGGGAGCCCAGCTGACGGTCTACCGGGTCGTCCAGGAAGCCCTGACGAACACCCTGAAGCACGCGGGCGCGGGCGCGCAGGCGCGCATACTCCTCACGTACACGCCGAAGGACACACGGGTGGAGATCACCGACACGGGCAAGGCCGCCACCGGCGGGGGACAGGGCCCTGTCCCTGGCCATGGCCAGGGACTCTCGGGAATGCGCGAACGCGCCGCCCTCTACGACGGCACACTCGAAACCGGCCCGCTGCCGACCGGCGGCTGGCGCGTCATGCTCCGACTCCCCCGGGAGGACTCCCCCTCGTGACGACCGTTCTCATCGCGGACGATCAGCCGATGCAGCGCTTCGGCTTCCGCATGCTGCTCGAAAGCCAGGACGACATGACGGTCGTCGGAGAGGCGACGAACGGCACCGAGGCGACCCGCCTGGTCGACCGCCACCGCCCCGACGTGGTCCTGATGGACATCCGGATGCCCGGCCTGGACGGCATCGAGGCGACCCGCCGCATCATCGCCACCGGCGCCCGCACCCGGATCCTGATCGTCACGACCTTCGACCTGGACGAGTACGCGTACGACGGCCTGCGCGCGGGCGCCAGCGGCTTCCTGGTGAAGGACGCCCAGCCGGAGGAACTCCTCGCGGGCATCCGTGCGGTCGCGAGCGGGGACGCCGTCGTCGCCCCGAGCCTCACCCGCCGGCTCCTCGACGCCTACATCCATCACCTGCCCGCGTCCCCCACGGCGGCACCGCGCCCCGAAGATCCCCGCCTCGCCACTCTCACGGAGCGAGAACGAGAGATCCTCACGGTCATCGGTCAGGGCTGGACGAACACGGAGATCGCCGAACGTCTGCATCTCGCGGAGTCGACGGTGAAGACCCACGTCGGACGCATCCTGTCGAAGACGGGCACCCGCGACCGCGTACAGGCGGTCATCCTGGCGTACGACACCCAGCTGGTGATGCCGGCCTGAAAGACCGTGCCGACTATCTGATGGTGAACGCAGAAAAGCCCCGCACCATGAGGTGCGGGGCTTTCCCACAATGATTGTTCGGCGGCGTCCTACTCTCCCACAGGGTCCCCCCTGCAGTAC
>NZ_JNZP01000024.1 GCF_000725545.1 Streptomyces exfoliatus
GGATCACGTCCTCAGCTACAAGTGGACGCTGCCCGACGGCACCGACGTGACCACCGGCGGCAACCAGGTCCAGACGGCTCTGCCGTCGGCCGTCGCCCCTGGTGACAGTGTCGATCTCCAGGCCGTGGTGAAGACCCCGATCAACTCCGACAACGGCAACAAGCGTACTGACTACGTCCTGACCTGGGACGTCTACAACAAGACCACCGGCACCTGGACGTCCGGCACCTCCGGCATCCCCGGTCTGAAGCAGAACGTGGCCGTGGAGGACCCCACCTCCAACCAGCTCGGCCTGGAGAAGTTCTACTCCTACACCGGCAAGAACACCGGCGCCGGCCTCACGGTCATGAACAACCTGTCCTCGGGCAACAGCGTCTGGACGTACAACGCGTTCACCAACCCCGGCCGGGGCCTGAACACGTTCTTCCGCGTCGCGTACAACAGCCTCGACACCTCGGACACGGTGGCCGGTCACGGCTGGTCGTTCCAGGCTGCGGGCCCGGTCCGGCTGGGCGCGCCGCTGGAGTTCCACCCGAAGCCGCACCCGACGGAGATCCGTCTCCCGGACGGCGACGGCACCACCCACGTCTTCCGCTGGGACAGTGTGAACAGCGTCTGGAAGGCCCCCGCGGGCGTCCACTACAAGCTGACGGCCAAGGCCGGCCTCGACTGCACGCCGCTGAAGGACCCGATCCCCGACGCCTGGACGATGACGCGTCCGGACGGTTCGCGGTTCGTGTTCGGCTGCGACGGCTACCTGACGTCCGCGATCGACCAGAACGGCAACACCCAGACCTACACCTACGAGGAACGCAAGTCCAACAACAAGCCGACGAAGTTCCTCCGTTACATCACGGACCCGTCCGGCCGTCAGACGCTCACCGTCGACTACTACGGCAAGGGTGACGCCGCTTACGAGTACATCAACGACTCGGGCGCCAAGGTCAGCGGCACCAACCTGACCAACTCGAAGATCTACGACCACATCAAGTCGGTCACGGACATCTCCGGGCGCAAGATCGGCTTCTACTACACGACGAAGGGTCTGCTGGGTCAGTTCACCGACGGTGTGGGTTCCGCCCAGCCGAAGAACTTCCGGTTCACCTACGACGCGACTCAGGGCAACAAGAACGTCAAGCTCGTCAAGGCCACCGACCCGCGCGGAAACGCCAGCTCGATGGCGTACTACGCCCCGCAGGCCGGTGACGACCCGAAGTACCACTGGTGGACCAAGACGATCACTGACCGCCTCCAGGGCACCACGGGCTTCGCGTATGCCGTGAACGCGGTCAACAGCAAGTTCACGGACACCAAGGTCACCGACGCGGAGAACCACGCGACGGACTACGTGGCGGACGACTTCGGCCGCCCCGTCCAGACGACCAACGCCAAGTCCCAGACCACCAAGATGAGCTGGGACGCGGACAACAACGTCACGTACCTGGAGGAGGCCAACGGAGCCAAGTCCGCCTACTGCTACGACCAGAAGACGGGCTTCCCGCTCTGGCAGCGCAACGCGGAGCACAACAAGGCGGGCGTCCCGGCGCAGTCCGAGTGCGCCCCCGGCACGTATCCGGCGAACGCGGCGACGTTCCAGTACCAGACCCGCGCGGACGGATACTCCGCCGACCTGTTCCGCAAGTCGTCCCCTGAGGGGCGTACGTGGGAGTTCGGCTACGACGCCTTCGGCAACCTGAAGACGGTCACCGACCCCAAGGGCGTCTCGACCACGACGGCGGGTGACTACACCACCTCGTACGAGTACAACTCCTACGGCCAGCTGACCAAGGCCACCGACCCCAACGGCAATCCGACGACGTACAGCGACTTCGGTCCGACGGGCTACCCGCACGGCATCACCGACGCGAAGTCCCACCGGACGACGTACGTCTACGACGCGCGTGGCCAGGTCACCGAGGTCACCGACGCGTTGGGCAAGAAGACCACGCAGACGTACGACACGTTCGGCCGTCCCCTGACGAGGACGGTGCCGAAGGACCAGGCCGCCGGCGACGTGATCACCATTCCGGCGCCGGAGTACGACGCCAACGACAACATCACCAAGTCGACGGCCCCCAACGGCTCCGTGTCCACCGCGGTGTACGACGTCACGGACCAGATCACGGCGGCGACCGGCCCGGCCAACAACCAGACCGCCTCGCGCACCACCTCGTACACCTACGACAAGGTCGGCAACGTCAAGACGGTCACCGAGCCCAAGGGCACGCTGACCACGTCCGTCGCGACGGACCACGTCACCACGAGCCACTACGACGAGATCTACCAGCTCACCTCCGTGGTCAACGCGGAGGGCGCCAAGCTCTCGTACGAGTACGACAACGTCGGCAACGTCGTCAAGGTCATCGACCCGAAGAAGAACGCGACCGCCGACACCACCGACTACACGTCCAAGTCGACCTACGACCTCGCCCACCGGGTCACCTCGGCCACGGACGCGGCGGGGAAGACGACGTCGCAGACCTACGACAAGGACTCGCTGGTCGTCTCGACCACCGACGCCGAGAACAACGTCACCACCGTCGCCTACGACGAGCGTGGCAAGCGGAAGGAGGTGAAGGTCCCGCACGACGGCACCTCGCCGATCACGTACCGCACGACGAAGTACGAGTACGACCAGGTCGGCAACATCACCAAGGTCCTCACCCCGCGGGCGACCGCGGCCGGCAGCACCGAGGCCTTCACCGCCCGAACGACGTACGACGAGCTGAACCGGCCGGTCCGGCAGTACCAGCCGTACGACCCGAGCGACGCCCGCTACAACAAGGCGGACGTCTACCGGGAGACCCAGTACGACGCGGTCGGCAGGACGGCGAAGACCTCGCTGCCGCCGTCGAACGGCGAGACGGTCCGCAACGACACCACCTACGGCTACTTCGACAACGGCCTGGTGAAGTCGGCCAAGGACCCCTGGGACATCGTCACCACGTACGACTACGACACGATGGGTCAGCAGACCACGCGCACCCTCACCTCGGCGGGCGGCTCCTCGAACCGCACGATGACGTGGTCGTACTACCCGGACGGTTCGCTGAAGTCCCGCTCGGACGACGGCGTACCGGTCGGCAAGTCGGTCGTCCTCGCGGACAACTCCGACACCCAGAACACCTCCTCGACCGGCACCTGGGCGAAGGGGAACATCACCGGTCAGCAGGGCTACGACCACGCCACGCATGCGGCGGGCGCGGGTACGGACGCCTTCACGTGGACGCTGAACATCCCGGCGGACGGTACGTACGACGTGTACGTGCGGTACCCGCAGGTGACGGGCGCGGCCTCGACGGCGAAGTACACCCTGACCCACTCGACCGGTACGGTCGACAAGGCGGTCGACCAGAGGGCGAACGCCGGCGGCTGGGTCTCGCTGGGCGCCCACCCCTTCAAGCAGGGCAACGCGTCCCGCCTGCAGCTGTTCCAGAACAGCGGCGGCACCGTCGTCGCCGACGGCGTGAAGCTCGTCCGTGACACGAGCGGCGGGCCGGCGGACACGGAGAAGAAGACCCTCGTCTACTCCTACGACGTCAACGGCAACATGACCAAGGTCGACGACACCTCGTCCGGCGCGGCGGTCGACGGCTACACGGTCACCTACACCGGCCTCAACCAGATTCAGAAGGTCACCGAGGCGCTGTCCGGCCAGGAGCAGAAGTCGACGTCGTACACGTACGACATCAACGGCCAGGCGGAGACGGTGTCGCACCCCGACCAGTTCTCGAAGTACACGTACGACCTGCGTGACCTCGTGGCGACCGTGTCCGTCGGCAAGACGTCCACGGACCCCTCGCCCAAGGTGACGTCGTACACGTACACCGACCGCGGCATGCCGCTGAAGGAGACGAAGGCCAACGGCAACACCGTCGACCACACGTACTACCTCGACGCGGCGCTGAAGTCGATCACGGAGAAGAAGGCCAACGGCACGCTGGTCTCCTCGCACGCCTACGCCTACGACCCCAACGGCAGCAAGGCGCAGGACGTCGCGAAGAAGATGAACGCCGACAACCACGCGGCGTACCTCGAATCGACCACCGCCTACACCTACGATCCGGCCGGCCGGCTGGCCAAGTCGGTCAAGACGGGCAACGGCGCCGGCACGGACACCTACGTCCACGACGACAACGCCAACGTCGTCAGCCAGACGGTCGACGACGTCACCTCCACGTACGGGTACGACCGCAACCGGCTGCTGTCCATGACGACGCCGAACGCCACGTTCTCGTACAACTACGACCCGTTCGGCCGCCAGGAGTCCGTCACCTCGGACGGACAGGTCATCGAGCGGAGCGTGTACGACGGCTTCGACCGTCTCGTCGAGTCCCAGACCATGGGTGACACGGGCGCGCTGAAGTCCACCACGTACACGTTCGACCCGCTGGACCGCACCACGTCCAAGACGGCCGACGGCAAGACGACGAAGTTCGCGTACCGGGGTCTCTCCTCGGAGATCCTGGACGAGAAGGTCGCGAACGCGGTGACCAAGTCGTACCAGTACGGCCCGTCGGGCCAGCGTCTGTCGCAGGTCAAGCACAACACCGACGGCACGACCGAGGACGGCTACTACGGTTACAACAGCCACACCGACGTCGAGACGCTGACGGACAGCAGCGGTGACACGAAGGCGACCTACGGGTACACGGCGTACGGAAAGGACGACAAGGCCGAGTTCACCGGCATCGACAAGCCGGTCGCGGCCGATCCCACGAAGGAGGCCTACAACCCGTACCGGTACAACTCCAAGCGCTGGGACGCCCAGTCCGGCACGTACGACATGGGATTCCGGAGCTACAACCCGGGCCTGAACCGCTTCACCACGCGGGACATGTACAGCGGAGCCCTCTCCGACATGAACCTCGGCATGGATCCGTTCACCGGCAACCGGTACGCCTTCGCGGGTGGCAACCCGACCAGCATGGTGGAGCTCGACGGGCACCTGCCGTGCGCCGAGGGCATCATGGACGTCTGCGGCGGGGGCGCGAGCACGGCCGGTGCCTGGTGCCTGGTCTGCGCGACGAACGCCAACCCGGGTATGGCCAAGCCGCGGGCACACATGCCCGCGGTGGAGAACGGTGACCTGAAGAACATCGTCGAGGAACTCTACGCACGGGACTTCGTCAAGGACTCCGACGTCCAGGGCGACGGCCGGACGGCCACCGCGCTGATCCAGGAGTACAACACGGGTAAGCCGGTGGGTAAGTGGCATGCCGAGAAGGCGTCCAACAAGCTGAAGGGACTGGCGGGCCTTCTCGAGCAGGACCGGAAGGCCCGGGTGGGCGGCGGTAACGGCATCCTCTCGGACGCCGACCTCAAGGTGGCCAAGAGCGAGGCGGCCGACCTGTGGAACGCGCTCAACGCGAAGGACGTAGCGGGTGCCGCGACCGCCCATGTGCAGTCCCACCCGGAGACGCTCAAGGCCATCACGAAGAACCGGGAGGACATCATCAAGTCCGTGGCCATGGCGGACATCACGGGCCAGGCCTTCGAGCAGCACCATCCCAAGGCAGCTCCGAGGCCGGTCGGTGAGCCCACGAAGCTCAGCGGCGGATACAAGGCCTTCGGTGTCGTCGGCGGCGTGGCGAGCGCCGCGCAGGCACCCAGTTACGTGCGGCAGTACGGCTGGAAGCGTGGCGCGTGGGAGCTGTTCAAGGACGTGGTCGACCCCCTTGGCATGTCGGACAATACGACCGACCCGTTCTATCCTGAGGACACCGGGCCCTGCGGCCCCAGGGGTATCTACTGCCAGGCGTAGGCCCTCTCGCTGAAACACCGAAATAATGGGGCCCATCGCGCATCCGGCGCGATGGGCCCCGCCCCATGCGCCATCGCGTCGCCATTTCAGGAACCGTGGAGAGAGACAGTTGGAGAAGATCGAGTTCGCGGACGTCGTTCGGGCGTACCTCCGGACTGTGCCGCAGGCCGCCGAGGTGTTGCGGCGGATTCCGGAGCCGCAGCGATCGAGTTTCGAAGCCTGGCCAGATGAGGAGTCCGATCTCTTCGACTTCCTCCCGATGGCTTTCGTGCGTCCGGTTCTCCTCCCCCGCCTGACGGAGGATCCGCCCCGACCTGACGTTCTGACACCGTGCTTCGACTTCATCGAGGGACTGGCCAGGAACCCGAACGCGTACGTACAGAACGCGCTGCATTTCGAGGTGTATGAGCAGTTCCTGCGCAGCCGCGAGATCCTGTTGAGGGCACGCCGGTTCTGCGGCCCGGTCGCGGGTGAGGCCCTTCTCCAGATGCTCAAGGAGAACTATCCGGCGACGCTGGACGAGCTGAACGGCGAATCCGAGCCCGACCGCCCCTGAGCGGAAGTCGGTTCGCCCCGCTATGTACGGCGCACGGTGTGGGCCGGCTGAGCGCCCATGGGATCTCCGCGCGCCCTACCGGTGTCCACGGGGAGCGGGAAATGATGAGCCCACCGCACATCTGCGACCGCACAGCCGCACCACACATGCACCGCACATGAACCAGGCGATCCGCGTCCGCGTCCCCGTCCCTCGGGCAGGGCATGCGGCGGAAGGAGCTCATGGTGTTGCTTCTCATCTCCCCGGACAGTGTCGAGGAAGCCCGCGACTGCGCGAAGGCGGCGGAGCACCTCGACATCGTCGACGTCAAGAAGCCCGACGAGGGCTCGCTCGGCGCCAACTTCCCCTGGGTCATCCGAGAGATCCGCGACGCCGTACCGGCGGACAAGCCGGTGTCCGCCACCGTGGGGGACGTCCCGTACAAGCCCGGCACGGTGGCTCAGGCCGCGCTCGGCGCGGTCGTCTCCGGCGCCACGTACATCAAGGTCGGCCTCTACGGCTGCACGACGCCCGACCAGGCCATCGAGGTCATGCGCGGGGTCGTCCGCGCGGTGAAGGACCACCGCCCCGACGCGCTCGTCGTCGCCTCCGGTTACGCCGACGCCCACCGCATCGGCTGCGTCAACCCGCTCGCCGTGCCCGACATCGCCGCCCGCTCCGGTGCCGACGCGGCCATGCTGGACACCGCCATCAAGGACGGGACGCGGCTGTTCGACCACGTTCCTCCGGAGGTCTGCGCCGAGTTCGTGCGGCTGGCCCACGGCTCCGGTCTGCTCGCGGCCCTCGCGGGCAGCGTCACGCGGGCCGACCTCGGCCCGCTGACCCGCATGGGCACGGACATCGTGGGCGTGCGGGGAGCGGTCTGCGAGGGCGGCGACCGCAACGCCGGCCGGATCCAGCCGCACCTGGTGGCCGCCTTCCGGGCGGAGATGGACCGGCAGGCCAGGGAGCACGCCGCCGACGCCCCCGTCGTGAACTGACCGCCGGCATGCCGACGCCCGAGGCCGACGGCGTCCCCGGACGCCGGTCCTCACGCTTCCCCGTCGTCGACCCGGCCACAGGGGAGACCTTCGACGAGGCCCCCGACCAGCAGCCGGCCGAGCTGGACGAGGTGGTCGCCCGCGCCCGCCGAGCCTGGGGCGGCTGGCGCGCCGACCAGGCCGCCCGCACCAGCGCCCTGCTCGCCGCGGCCGACGCCGTGGACGCGGCGGGCGACGACCTCGCCCGGCTGCTCACCCGCGAACAGGGCAAGCCCCTCGCCGAGTCGTACGCGGAGGTCGCGCGTACGACGGCCCGCCTGCGCTACTTCGCCGAGCTGGCGCCCCGGACCCGCCGGATCGACGACGGCCGGCCCGTTCGCAGCGAGATCCGTTGGCGTTCCCTGGGGCCCGTCGCCGCCATCGTGCCGTGGAACTTCCCCCTCCAGCTCGCGGCGGCGAAGTTCGCCCCCGCGCTCGCGGCGGGCAACACCATGGTCCTGAAACCGTCGCCGTTCACCCCGCTCGCCACCCGGCTGCTCGGCTCCCTCCTCGCCACCGCCCTGCCGGAGGACGTACTGACCGTCGTCACCGGCCGCGAACCCCTCGGTGCCCGCCTCGCGGCCCACCCGGGCATCCGCCACGTCACCTTCACCGGCTCGGTGCCCACCGGGCGGGCCGTAGCCGGAGCGGCGGCGGCCTCGCTCGCCCGGGTCACCCTGGAGCTGGGTGGCAACGACGCCGCCGTCCTCCTCGACGACGTCGACGTGGACGGGATCGCGGACCGGCTGTTCTGGGCGGCGTTCCGCAACTGCGGTCAGGTCTGCATGGCGGTCAAACGCGTCTACGTCCCGGCCCGGCTCCACGCCGAGGTCGTCGAAGCCCTCGCCCGGCGCGCGAAGGCCGTCACCGTCGGGCCCGGTCTCGATCCGGGAACCCGGCTGGGACCGGTCAACAACGCCCCCCAGCTGGCCCGGGTCGAACAGATCACGGAGCAGGCCCTCGCCCACGGCGCCCGGGCGGCGTCCGGCGGCCACCGGCTGGACGGACCCGGATACTTCTTCGCCCCCACGATCCTCACCGACGTCCCGCCCGGCAGTCCGGTGGTGACCGGGGAACAGTTCGGACCGGTGCTGCCGGTGGTGCCGTACGGCACCCTCGACGAGGCCGTCGACGCGGCCAACGGCACCGGCTTCGGCCTCGGCGGCTCCGTGTGGGGCACCGATCTCGACCGGGCCGAGGCGGTGGCCGACCGGCTGGAATGCGGCACGGCCTGGATCAACCACCATGCCGAACTGTCCCTCCACCAGCCCTTCGCAGGCGTCAAGGACAGCGGGGTCGGCGTCGCGGGCGGACCGTGGGGGCTCTACGGCAACCTCCGGCCGTTCGTCGTCCACCGCCCGGAGGAGGGGTGACGATGAGGTTCCAGGCGGCCGTACTCCGCTCGTACGACAGCCCGTTCACGGTCGAGGACGTGACCCTGCGGACGGAACCCGACGACGGCGAGATCCTGGTCGAGATCGCGGGCGCGGGGATGTGCCGGACCGATCTCGCGGTCCGGCGCTCCGCCGGCCGCAGCCCGCTGCCGGCCGTCCTCGGGCACGAGGGCGCCGGGGTCGTGGTGCGGACGGGCGGCGGCCCCGACACCGCGCTCGACGTGGGTGACCACGTCGTGCTGAGCTTCGACTCCTGCGGGCACTGCCGGAACTGCCTCGGGGCGGCCCCCGCCTACTGCGACTCCTTCGCCTCCCTCAACCTCTTCGGAGGACGCCAGGAGGAACCGCCGCGGCACACCGACGCGGCCGGGAAGGCGCTGGCCCCCCGGTGGTTCGGCCAGTCCTCGTTCGCCGAGTACGCGCTCGTCCCGGCCCGCAACGCCGTCCGGGTCGACCCGGCACTGCCGCTCGAACTGCTCGGGCCCCTCGGCTGCGGCTTCCTCACCGGCGCCGGAGCCGTGCTGAACACCTTCGGAGCGGGCCCCGGCGACACCCTGGCGGTCCTCGGCGCCGGAGCCGTGGGCCTGGCCGCGGTGATGGCGGCCACCGCCGCCGGCGCCCTGACCGTGGCCGTCGACCGGCATCCCCAGCGGCTCGCCCTGGCCGAACGGTTCGGCGCGATCCCGCTGCCCGCCGGAACGGCCGGGCTGCCCGAACGGATCCGACGGCTGACCGGCGGCGGCGCGCAGTACGCCCTGGACACCACGGCCTCGGCCCCGCTCATCAACACCGCGCTCCAAGCGCTGCGCCCCACGGGAAGCCTCGGCCTGGTGGCCCGACTGCACACCGCGCTGTCGCTGGAACCCGGCACCCTCGACCGGGGCCGCGGCATCCGCCACATCTGCGAGGGGGACGCCGTACCGGGACTCCTGATACCCCGGCTGACCCGGCTGTGGCAGGCCGGCCGCTTCCCCTTCGACCAGCTGATCCGCACCTACCCGCTGGCCGACATCAACGAGGCCGAACGCGACTGCGACGCGGGCCGCGTGGTCAAGCCCGTCCTGCTCCCGGAGAGGAAGAGCCGATGAGCGAGGCGCGTGGCACCCCGGGCCCACCCCGTCCGACCAGCGGAGACCCCGAAACCCTCACTCCCGCCCACGGAGGACACATGGCCGGCACGGCGCATCAGCAGACGGACGTGGAAGGTGTGGACGGAGGCGTGGGCCTCACCGCCCTCCTGGTCGCCGCCGCACGGGCGATCGAGACCCACCGCCACGACAGCCTGGCCCAGGACGTCTACGCGGAACACTTCGTGCGCGCCGCCCCGGCATGCGCGGACTGGCCGGTGCGCATCGAACAGGTCCCGGAGGGCGACGGAAACCCGCTGTGGGGGCGGTTCGCCCGCTACTTCGGCCTGCGGACCAGGGTCCTCGACGACTTCCTCCTCCGGTCGGTGCGCACGGACGCCCGGCAGGTGGTCCTCCTCGGCGCGGGCCTGGACGCACGCGCGTTCCGGTTGGACTGGCCGTCCGACCTGGTGGTCTTCGAGATCGACAGGGCAAGCGTGCTGGCCTTCAAGCAGCGGGTGCTCACGGACCTGTCGGCCGCCGCGAGGGTGAAGCGCGTCCCCGTGCCGGTCGACCTGCGCGCGGACTGGGTGTCCGCGCTGACCGCCGCCGGTTTCGACCCGGCCGTGCCGAGCGTCTGGCTGGCCGAGGGGCTCCTCTTCTACCTGCCGGGCGCCGCCGAGACGTACCTCGTCGACACGGTGGACCGGCTGACGACCGGAGGCAGCGCGCTGGCCTTCGAGGCCAAGCTGGAGAAGGACCTGCTGGCGTACCGCGACAGCCCGCTCTACACGGCGACGCGCGAGCAGATCGGCATCGACCTGCTCGGCCTCTTCGACCTGGGCCCACGGCCCGACTCAACCGGGGCCCTGGCGGCCAGGGGCTGGTCCACCTCGATGCGTACGCCCTTCGAGTTCAGCCGCCTGCACCGACGCGGTCCCCTCCCCGAGCCGAACGACGCGCTGGAGGGGAACCGGTGGGTGTTCGCGCACAAGCCGCGGCCGTGACGGCCGCGGCTTGTCAGACGGCCCGGGCGGTCACCAGCCGGTCGCCGGGGATCCCGGCCAAGTCCGGCGCGTAGTAGTCCTTGATGCCGGCGGCCCAGGTGGTGACGAGGACGCGGTCCTCGGCGTCCGGTTCGAAGGCGTCGAAGAGCGCGTGGATGTTCTCCACCTCGAAGCCGATCGCCGTCATCAGCGAGACGAAGAGCGGGCGCTCGATCAGACCGTCCCGGTCGGGGTCACCGAGTGCGGCGAGCGCCTCGGCGAACTCGGTGATCGTGGGGCCGAAGCGCTCGGGGTCGAGCACGAACGGACGGAATTCGTCGAGGGTGATCACGCCGTCGCCGTCGGCGTCCAGTTCCATGGCCAGCGTCGTCCACCAGCGGCGGAACGCGGCCCGGATGGCCGCCTTGGCGCCGGCGTCCGATGCGACGGCCGCCTCCAGAACCCGGCCCGTCATGAGGTCGAAGTCGTCGGAGTCGATGACTCCGTTGCCATTGGCGTCGAAGAGGGAGAAGACCAGCTCGACCCGCTTGGCGGCTTCGGTTCGCATTCCTGTCACCTGTCGTTCGCGGCCCGGCGGTCCCGGGCCTGGCTGAATGAGTGGCCCTGCCCAACGGTGCGGGGAGGCAGGCGTGACGGTGAGGCGGTCCCCGTCAACCGGAAGGAGTAACTCCGCCTCTCTTCGGCGGACAGGCGTCCGACTGGACTGGTCCACGCGTCTATTGACGGACAATCACTTAATCGCACAGTGATACGATCTGCGCGCAAGCGGGGCGGGCGGATGAGCGCAGGACGACACCTCGGACTTCAGGGGTGTTCCGGGCAGGCGTCCCGATGCGGGCGATCCGCCGGTGCACCCAATTGACGGGAATTCAGCAATTGACCGTCGGTCGCCTGAAGAGAGTCTTATGACGGAATACATACAGAACCCGGTGCTCTGGGCTCTGTCGCTTCTCGTTCTCGCCGCCATCGCCGTCATCGTCCGCCAGCGCAAGGCGGCCCAGGCGTTGAAGCGGCAGATCGGTGGGCTCCGGAGCCATTACTCCGACCTGGAGAACCACTACACACAGTCCGTCGAGACGGCGCAGGAACAGGCCGAAGAGGCGACGAAGACCGTCCTGAAGTCCGCGATGCGGACGCTTCAGGGCCTCGCCGCCGAACAGCAGCTGGTCGTGTCCCGGCTGCAGAGCAAGTACGGCGAGTCCGCCATGCTCCAGGACCTGCTCGAGATCGACCACACCAACTCCCAGTTCGGCCGGCGCGCGCAGTCCATCGCCGTGCTGTGCGACGGCTGGCTCGGCCGCCACCGCGACGCGGCGTCCGTGTACGACGTGGTCCGCAGCGCCCAGGGCCGGATCCGGCACTTCGGTCGCGTGGAGATCCTCTCCCGCGTCGACTTCGGCATCACCAGCCGCGCCGTGGAACCCGTGGCACTGGCGCTCGCCGAGCTCCTCGACAACGCCACCAGCTACTCCAGCCCGGACACCGTCGTCGAGATCAACACCCGCACCGTCCCCAAGGGCGTGTGCATCGTCGTCGACGACGCGGGTGTCGGCATGAGCGACGAGGAGCGGGCCCGCGCCGAGGGCCTGCTCGCCAGCAACCGCGTCACCGGCGTCTCCGGACTCGGCAACCCGCCGCAGTTCGGCTTCGCCGTGATCGGCGTCCTGTGCGAGCGCTTCGGCTTCGAGGTGTCCGTGGACTCGTCCTCCCCCTACGGTGGCGTCCGCGCGGTCGTCCTGCTGCCGCACGAGCTGCTCACCAGCGTGCCCGTGCAGAAGCCGACGGCGCCGCCGGCGACCACTCCCGCCCTACCGCACCCGGCCGGGCCCGAAGCCGTGCCCGTGCCCGCCTCGACCAGCGACGGCCTGCCGAAGCGGCGCCGCAAGCGGCCGATGGCCATCGTTCCCAGCGATACGCCCGCACAGGCTCCGAGCCGCTCCGACGCCGAAGCGGCGGCGATCATGGGTGCCTTCCAGCGAGGCACGCAGTCCGGCCGGGCCTCCTTCCCGGAGGCGCCGGACCGGACGAGCAGCACATCTCGTGCAAGCAGCGAAGGACATGAGGTCTCGTGAACGACGATCTGTCATGGATGCTCGACAGCGCCCTGGAGATTCCCGGGGCGCTGCACGCGGTCCTGATATCCGCCGACGGCCTTCTGATGGCCCGGTCGAACGACTACGACAAGGACAACGCCGACCGCGTCGCGGCCGCGATGAGCGGCGTGCAGTCGCTGAGCCGCTCCCTCGGCTTCTTCTGCGAGGACCCGCGCGCGCAGTGGCGGCAGACCCTGGTCGAGTTCGACGGTGGCTGGGTCTTCCTGATCTCCGCCGGTGAGGGCGCCTACCTCGGCGTCTCCGCGTCCCCGGACGTGGACATGGCGGACATCACCTTCCGCATGCAGCAGCTCGTCGGCCAGCTCGGCAAGGTGCTCATGACGCCGCCGCGCGAGAACCTCGGCACGCGCTCATGACGGGACGCGAGGACTGGGAGCCGGAGGCCGCCGAACTGGTCCGGCCGTACGTCATCACCAAGGGACGCGGCCTGCCCGACGAGGAGCAGCTCTCCCTGATCACGCTGGTGACGGTGGCGCCGGAGGAGGGCCAGCGGCCCACCCGGCTCTCCCCCGAGGAGCAGCGGCTCCTCGACATCTGCGCCGCCGGCTACCTGTCGGTCGCCGAGATCGCGGGTCACACCCGGCTGCCGCTCGGCGTGGTGAAGATCCTCCTCGCCGCCCTCGCCGAGGGCGGCTACCTCGTCACCCGCTCGCCGGTGCGCCGGGCCGTCCTCGCCGACCGGGAAATCCTGGAGGAGGTGCTGAATGGTCTCCGCTCCAAGTTTGGGTGAGCAGGACTACGTACGCGGCGGGGCTTCGCAGATCCCGGTGAAGATCCTCGTCGTCGGACACTTCGCGGTGGGCAAGACCACGTTCATCGGCTCGATCTCCGAGATCGAGCCGCTGACCACCGAGGAGCGGATGACGCAGGCCGCCGAGCACGTCGACGACCTCAAGGGCGTCCGCAGCAAGACCACCACCACGGTGGCCATGGACTTCGGCCGGCTGACCATCAGCGACCGCATCGTGCTCTACCTGTTCGGCACCCCCGGCCAGCAGCGGTTCGTGCAGATGTGGCAGGACCTCGCGCGCGGGGCCCTCGGCGCGCTGGTCCTCGTCGACCCCGAGCGGCTGGCGGACTCCTTCGGGGTCATCGACCTGATCGAGCAGTACGGGCTCGAATACGCCATCGCCGTCAACCACTTCGACGGCTCGCCCCTGCGGGACGAGGCGGCGCTGCGCGAGGCGCTGGACCTGCTCGACGACACCCCCGTCGTCACCTGCGACGCGCGCGACGAGAAGTCGTCCGCCGACGCACTGACCACCCTGGTCCGCTTCTTGCTGGACCGCGCCCGACAGGAGCAGTAGCCGACATGGACACCCAGACCCCCGCCCCGGTGCCCCCGCCCGGCTGCCCCGCCCACGCCTCGGGCGCCCGCGTCCCGCTGCACGGACCGGAGTTCGCCGCCGACCCCCAGGCGTACTACGCCTACCTGCGCCACTTCGGGCCCACCGCGCCCGTCGAGCTGGCCCCCGGCGTGGAGGCCACGCTCGTCACCGACTACGCGACGGCCCTCCACCTGCTCCAGGACTCCGCGTCCTTCCGCAAGGACGCGCGCCTGTGGCGGGACTTCAACGAGGGCCGGGTCCCCCGGGACAGCCCCGTCGTGCCCCTCCTCGCCTACCGCGAGAACTGCATGTTCAGTGACGGCGGTGAACACCTGCGGCTGCGCCAGGCGATCACGGACAGCATGGCCCGGGTCGACTCGCACCGGCTGGCCCGGAGCACCGAGCGGATCTCGGAGTACCTGATCTCCCAGTTCGGTTCCCGCGGCTCGGCCGACCTGCTCGGCGACTACGCCAAGCAGCTCCCGCTGTTCGTCTTCAACGAACTCTTCGGCTGCCCGGCCGGTGTCGGCGACCGGGTGCTGTTCGGCATCACGGGCATGTTCGACGGCGTGAACGCCGAGAAGGCGACCGCCGTACTGTTCGGGGCCGTACAGGAACTGGTCACGCTCAAGCGGAGCCGGCCGGGCGACGACGTCACCTCCTGGCTGATGCAGCATCACGCCAACCTCACCGACCAGGAGATGGTCGACCAGCTCTCCCTGCTGCTCGGCGCGGGCGCGGAACCCCTGCGCAACCTCCTCGGCAACACCCTGCACCGGCTGCTCACCGACGACCGCTACGCCGACGGCGGCGGACTGATCGGGGAGGCGCTCGACGACACGCTGTGGGGCAACCCGCCGATGTCGAACTACGCGCCCCACTACGCGGCCTCGGACATGGAGTTCGCGGGAGAGAAGGTGCGGGCCGGGGACCTGATGCTGGTGAGCTTCGCCGCCGCCAACTCGGGCCTCGCGCTCACGGCCGCCCGTACGGCCGGCAACAACCGGTCCCACCTGGCGTGGAGCGCCGGACCGCACGGCTGCCCGTCCAAGGAGCCGGCCAGGCACATCACCGTCACGGCCATCGAGCACCTGCTCAACAGGCTGCCGGACGTCGAACTCGCCGTTCCGGAGGACAGCCTGAGCTGGCGTCCGGGCCCCTTCAACCGGGCCCTGGCCGCGCTGCCCGCGAAGTTCACCCCCGTCCCCTCCTCGGTTCGCGGCGAGGCGAGGTCCGGCGCGGCCGGCTCGTCGTCCGGCGCGTCCGGTGACCAGGCGGGCGGGGACGGCAAGGGCGAACGGAAGGGCCGCTGGAGCCAGTTCCTGTCCTGGCTCACCAACTGATCCACGAAACCTCCATCGCCTCCTTCTCCTCTGCATACCTGTTCGATCATGTGGGTAGTGATCACCGCGGTATCAGTGTTGCGTAAGAGGCAGAGGAGCTGTCGTGGACCACATATCCACCGACACCGCTTGGTCAGAGCCACCATCCGGCGTCGCTGCGCACCGGGATACCCGCCCTTGCCGGCGGGTATCTTCATGCGCACCCCGATTTCTGGCGGGGAGCCGGTGACCGGCTTGCTGCCCGACATCACCCCGGATCCGCCGGCCGGCACGCTCGGCGCCTTCACCCGGGCTCAGTTGGTACGCCTCTGCGAGATCGCGGAGCTCTCTCCGGACGACACGGAGGCGTACGCGCGGACGTTGGTGGAGGCGCTGGGCCCGGCCGCCGAGCGGTCGCTGGCCCTGCCGCCCCCGACGCGGACCTTCCTGTCCGACGACCACACCCCCGTCGAGTACTCGCTCTCCTTCAGCCCCGGCCGGGCGCCGGTGCTGCGCGTGCTCGTGGAGCCGGGCTGCGGCGCGGACACCCGGGTGGAGAACGGCCGGATCGGTCTGGACGTCGTCCGCGCGATGGCCCGGCGCTGGGACTTCTCCACCGAACGGCTCGACGAGATCGAGGACCTGTTCTTCCCGGCCCAGCCGAAGGGTCCGCTGGCCCTCTGGATCGCGCTGGAGCTGGTGCCCGGCGGCGTGCCCAGGGTCAAGGTGTACCTGAATCCGGCCGCGTCAGGGGTGAAACGTTCCGCCAAAACCGTGAGGAAGGCTCTGCGCCGACTCGGTCACAAGCGGGCGTACGCGGCGCTGCCGAAGGCCGACGGCCACCCCTTCCTCGCCCTGGACCTGGGCCGGTGGGAGACGCCGCGGGTGAAGGTCTACGCCCGGCACCTCGACCTGTCGGCCGCCGAGGCGGGCGGCCTGTCCCGTACGGGCTCGGGCCCGGGACCGGCGGAGATCCAGGAGTTCTTCCGGGCCACCGCCGCCACCGACGACCTCGACCGGCGGCCGGGGCTCTCCTGTCACTCCTTCACCGAGACGGAGACCGGCCGCCCCAGCGGCTTCACCGTCCACATCCCGGTGCGCGACTACGCCCGCGACGACGGCGAGGTCCTCGAACGGGCGGTGGACGTCCTGCGGACCCACGGCATGGACCCCGCCCCGCTGGTCGGCTCGCTGTCCGCGCTCACCACGCGGCGGCCGGAGGACGGGGTGGGCCTCATCGCCTACCTCGCGCTCGCCCACCAGCAGGGCCATCCGCCCCGGGTGACCGCGTACCTCTCGTCGGAGGCCTACGCCGTCCGACCGCCGACGGAGCAGGGGCGCCGCGCGCCGGCGGAGGTAGGGGCGGAGCTCTAGGTCGTGTCCGGCGGATCAGGGTCGGACACGACCTAGCCGTGTCCGGACGGACATGGCCCAGCGGCCCCCGACCGTGAATCACGGTGAAGCCCCCGGTGGACATCCACCGGGGGCTTCACCGTCAGGGGCCGCCGGGCCGGGAGCCCGGCGCGATCCTCAGACGCTCTGGAGCCCGCGCATCTCCTGGAGGTAGGGGCCGACGTCGACCTGGATCGAGGTGCCGCCCTCCGCCGTGCCGTAACGCGCGGAGATGCCGCCCAGGTACGTGTCGATCTCCTCGCGCATCGCGTCCGCGTCCGGCAGGGTGACCTCGCCGTCGATGATGCGTGCGACCCAGTGCGTCTGGCCCTCCACGAGCCGTGTGATCGCGCCCATCGGGCGGACCAGGCCGACGAAGTACAGCCCCGGCCGGCCGGGAGCGACGATCCGCCGGTACAGCTCGACCGACCCGCCGGGTCCGACCGGGCATCCCTGGGGCAGGAACGGGAAGTCCATGCGGTAGCCGGTGCAGTAGACGATCGCGTCGGCCTCCTCGGAGGTCCCGTCGGTGAAGACCACCCGCCTGCCGTCGAGGTGGTCGATCCCAGGCCTGGGCGTCACCGCGCCGTGCCGTATGCGGCTGAGGATCTCGTCCGAGATGGTCACGGGGGAGGAGAAGAGCGGGTGGTCGGGCTCGGGCAGGCCGTAGTCGGACAGCTTGCCCCGTGCGACCCGCAGGGCGTTCTCGGCGAACTCGACCTGCTCGGGCAGGGACATGGCGGTGAACCACGGCACCTCGGCCATCTCGTCGACCGACATGCCGTAGAGCTGCTTGGGAACGATGTGGAGTCCCCGGCGCACCGAGAGCACGGTGCGGGCGGCATGTCGGGAGAGGTCCGTGGCGATGTCCACCGCCGACGCTCCGAGGCCCACGACGACGACGCGCTGCCCGGCGAAGTCGGACCCGTCCTGGTAGTCGAGGGCGTGCAGGATCCTGCCGGCGAACCCGTCCGAACCGGGCGGCGCGGGCTTCGGCAGCGTCGGCACCGTGTTGTGCCCCGAGGCGACGACGACATGGGCGAACCGCCGCGACCGCAGGGCCCCGTCCGCCCCCCGGCTGACGACCGTCCAGGACGCGTCGTCGCCCTTGTCGCCCTCGTCGCCCGCCGGCTCCCGCACCGACACGACCTCGACGCCGAACTCGACGCGGTCCAGCACCCCCGCCCATTCGGCGAAGGAGCGCAGATAGGCCGCCACCTCGCTGTGCCGCGGGTAGAGGGGGTACGCGTCGGGCATCGGGAACTCGGTGTACCCCGTGAGCTGCTTGGCGGTGTTCAGGTGGAGCGACTGGTATCCGGGCCCCGGCTCACCGGCCCCCGGCTGCCGCCAGATCCCTCCGACGTCGACCGCCCGCTCCAGGCAGACGAAGTCGATCCCCTTGGCCGCCAGAGCGTGTGCGGCCGCCAGTCCCGACAGCCCCGCACCGATCACGCACACACTCAAGGTTTCTCCCACAGAACAGACGCTCTTCACTCGAACGATCATTCACTGCCCACGTGCCCTACGCCTCACACGCGCAACACCGCGGGGAACCTGTCACACCGGTCACACCCGCCACACCTGTCACGCCGTCGCGTACGGCGGCAGGCTACCGGGTCGCACGGATGACCGACCTCGCGGCGTATGCTGACGCCACGTCAATCGCTGGGGGGCGGTATGCGACGGGGTGAGGTCCTGGCGGGCCGGTACCGCCTGGAGGAACGGATCGGCGCCGGGGGATTCGGGGTGGTCTGGCGGGCGTACGACCCGCAGGTCCAGCGCGTCGTCGCCGTGAAGTTGGGCGTGCCGCGGTCGTCCGCCGAGGGCCTGCGGATGGTGCGGGAGGCCAGACTCAACGGCAACCTGCCGCATCCGAACATCGCGACGGTGTACGACTTCGGCGAGACGGACCGCGAAGGGGAGCGCACGCTCTACCTGGTCATGGAGCTCATCGAAGGAGCGCCGCTGTCCGCCGTCCTCAAGCAGGGGCCGCCGCCGCTGGACACCGCGCTGGCGTGGGCCGCGCAGGTCTGCGACGCACTGGCCACAGCGCATGACGCGGGCGTGATCCACCGGGACATCAAACCGGCGAACGTGATGATCACGCCGTCCGACGTCGCCAAGGTCCTCGACTTCGGCATCGCCCGCGAGCAGGTCGAGCAGCCCGGCGCTCCGCGGTTGACGAGTGAACACACGATCATCGGCTCGCTCCCCTACATGGCGCCCGAGCGCTGGACCGACAAAGGGGTCGACGGACGCGCCGACCTGTACGCGCTGGGCTGCATGCTGCTGGAACTGTGCACGGGGCACCTGCCGTTCCCGGGGGAGGAGTGGCAGGAACTGTGCGTACGGCACACCACGGCCGTACCGCCGGTTCCCAGCGCGCTCAGGCCCGGGCTCCCGGCGGCACTGGACACGCTGGTCGCGGAGCTGCTGGCCAAGGCCCCCGCGGACCGGCCGGACCACGCGCGGGAGGTCGCGCGCCGACTGCGGTCGATCCGCGCCACGGCGGCGGCCGCGACGGTGACCGGCACGGCCGCGTCGGACGTGGTCGCTCCAACCCCGCCCCGGCGAAGACGGAGAGCCCTCGTGTCCGGAGCGGTGGCCGCACTCGCCGTGCCCGTGATCGCCGTCGCGGTCTGGCAGCTGGCGCCTTTCGACGGGGCCGGCGCGGGCCGTGCGGCCAAGACGCCGGACAGCGCCACGACCGGCACGAACGCGCCATCCTCCCTCGCACCACCCTCGGCCGCCCCGTCCTCCGCCGGCCCGTCCTCCACCGGACCCGGCACCACCGCCTCGCCGTCGGTCAGCGCGAGCACCGGCGCCCCGCCTGCGCCCTCGGAGCGGCCGGCCACCCCGGCGCCGAAGCCCCAGCCCACGCCTACGCCCACTCCGAAGCCCACACCCACTCCGACTCCCACGGCGGCGCCTCAGCCGCCTCCGCTGCCGACCGGATGGATCCGGCTCACGAACGCGGCGAGCCGCATGTGCCTGGCCGTGCCCGACGGCAGCACCCAGGCGGCCGAGGGCCTGGTCCAGGCCCGGTGCAACGGCGGACCCGAGCAGTTCTGGGAACTCACGAAGGAGAGCGGCGGCAGCGGGACGGTCTACTCGATCCGCAACGGCGCCAGCGGCCAGTGCATGTCCGTCGACGCGGCCCGCAAGCAGGAGGGCGCGCTGGTCACCCAGTACCTGTGCGGGAACGAGAACGGACTCTTCGCCGACCAGTTCTGGACGTTCCGCTACGACGGATCCCACCGAGCCTGGCAGTTGGTCAGCCGCAACAGCGCCAAGTGCGTAGCGGTGCGTGAGGGCGGCGGGGACATGGAACAGGCCCTGCAGCTCGCCTGCGGAAGCGCCGGGTGGGGGCTGTGGCGTACGTGACCGGCTCTCTCACCGACGGTCACCAGCGGGCCCTCGGCGGGGGTGCGCGGCATCAGCGAAGAGAACGCCGGCGCGGGCACGGGGCAGGTGTACGGCCAACCCCGCGCGGACGCGGCCGGGATGTGCCGGAGGCGTCGCGGACGCCCTGACGTCATGAGCGGACCGCGCGATCGGCACCCCTCCGGGGGATTCCGGTCGGGGACCGTTTCTGTGGAGGGCGGAGGCGTGCGGACGCCTCCGCCTTCTTCCGTTCCGGGTGTCCGAGGGCCCTCCCACGTTCTGACATCGGGTTTCGGCCAAAGGCTCTCGGCCTGCCGTACGAGGGCAATACCAGACCGGGCCGATCTCCGGGTAAGTTTGCCAACTGCGCGCCGCACATGAACGGTTGACGACTACAGTGTGTGGTTGCTGATCATCGGTAGGCTCATCGCACCCTTGTCGTCCACACCCCCCGAACGCACCGCAGTACGCCGATTCCTGGGCACGTACCAAGGACACTCATGTCTCAACTTCGCGCACCCGCCTCGCGACCAGATCGACGCGAGGGCGGGCGGCACGGCCGGTCAGGCACCCGCTCCGCTCCCGGCGGCGGCACCAAACCCCCGGCGCAGTCCTCCGCGCAGCACACGACGGAAGCCCGCATACGCCCCCAACTCCTGCGCACCTCCGTGCTCCCCGCCGTCGCGGTGGCACTGGGCGGGGCCGCGGCCGTCCTCTTCACCATCCGCTCCACCGGCGCCAGCCCCACCCCCGGCCTCTGGGCCGCGCTCACCGGTGCCGCGGCCCTGACCGTCGCCTCGGTGACGGCCGCGGCGCTCGGCGCGGACCGGGCCGCGAAGGCGGTGCTCGACCGCTGCAACGCCCTGCGTCGCACCAGCGCCCGCGGCCAGAGCGAACTGCGTACGGTCGTCGAACAGTTGCGCAGGGGAGAGGGGCTGCCGCCCCGCCCCGCGCCGCCGGCCGGCGCCGCCTCCGGCGACGAGTTCGACCTGCTCTCCCACGAGCTGACGCGCTCGCACGAGGCCGCCGTCGCGGCCGTCGTGCAGGCCTCCCGGCTCTCCAGCAGCGTCGGCAACGAACAGAAGGTCGAGGTCTTCGTCAACCTCGCCCGGCGCCTGCAGTCCCTCGTCCACCGAGAGATCCAGCTCCTCGACGAGCTGGAGAACGAGGTCGAGGACCCGGAGCTGCTCAAGGGCCTGTTCCACGTCGACCACCTGGCCACCCGCATCCGCCGGCACGCCGAGAACCTCGCCGTGCTCGGCGGCGCCATCTCCCGCCGCCAGTGGTCCAACCCGGTCACCATGACCGAGGTGCTGCGCTCCTCCATCGCCGAGGTCGAGCAGTACCCACGCGTGAAACTCGTACCTCCGATCGACGGTACGCTCCGGGGGCATGCCGTGGCCGACGTCATCCACCTCCTCGCCGAACTCGTCGAGAACGCGACGCTGTTCTCCGCGCCGCACACCACGGTGCTGCTCCGCGCGCAGTACGTCACGGCAGGCCTCGCGATCGAGGTCGAGGACCGCGGTCTCGGCATGCCCGTCACCGAGCAGAACAAGATGAACGCCCTGCTCGCCGACCCCGACCAGGTCAACGTCGCGCATCTGCTGCAGGACGGCCGTATCGGCCTCTTCGTCGTCTCGGCGCTCGCACGCCGGCACGGCATCGCCGTACGACTGCAGTCGAACATCTACGGCGGCGTCCAGGCCGTCCTCGTGCTGCCGCAGGGCCTCCTCGGAGCCGACCCCGAGGGTCTCGCCCAGCACGAGCGCCAGGCCGCCGCGACCGCGGGTTCCGCCGCGGTACCGCCGAACCAGGTGCAGATGCAGCCCCAGCAGACCGGGCAGCCACAGCCCCACACCCCGCCGCAGCCCGCGCCCGCGGTCACCGCCCCCGTCACCGCCCCGGCCCCCATGCCCGCCCCGACCACGGCACCGGCCCACCCCCAGGCGCCCGTGCCCGCGGCCATGAGCGCGGTCGCCCCCGCGTACGTACCGCAGCCCGCGCCCTCCCCGGAGCGGGCCGCCGTCCGCCACGAGGAGACCCCCGCCTCCGGCCCGTACGCCCCTCCCCGTACGAGCGAGCGGTCGGACGGGTACGCGGACTCCGGTCGCACCCCCGCGATACCGGCCCGGTCGGCCGGCGCCGAACACACAAGCCCGCCGGCCTCCCTCATGACGCCGCTCCCCCCGGCGCCCGAGGCCACCGGCAGGCCCCTGCTTCCCAAGCGGCGCGCCCAGGAGCACATCGTCCCGCAGCTGCGCGACGAGCCCGCGGCCCGCAAGCCCGAGGAGCACACCCTGCACGACCCCGGCTTGATGGCCGCCTTCCAGCGCGGCATCGGTCTCGCCGAGTCCCAGCCCGCCCCCCATGAATCGCTGCGTCCAGGCGACGCGCACAAGGAGTAGATGCACCATGGCGAGCAATGTGCCGACCGGCCATTCCTCGGATCTCGACTGGCTGCTGAGCGGTCTGGTCCAGCGGGTCCCGTACACCCGCAACGCGGTTCTGCTCTCCTCCGACGGCCTCGTCAAGTCCGTCCACGGCCTCGACCCCGACGCGGCCGACCACATGGCGGCCCTCGCCTCCGGGCTCTACTCGCTCGGCCGCAGCGCGGGCGCCCGGTTCGGCGACGGCGGCGAGGTCCGGCAGGTGGTCGTCGAGCTCGACTCGACGCTCCTCTTCGTCTCCACGGCCGGATCCGGCACCTGTCTGGCGGTCCTCGCCGGACGCGAGGCGGACGCCGCGGTCCTCGGGTACGAGATGGCGATGCTCGTGAAGAGCGTCCGCCCGTACCTGGTCACCCCCGCCCGGCAGGCCGCCGGCGCGGTCGGTGGCACTGGGCAGTGACCGTGACGTCCTCCCAGGAAGGGCCCTGGCTCGACGACGCCGCCGGCCGGCTGATCCGCCCGTACACCGTCAGCGGTGGCAGGACCAAGCCGACCACCGCCCTCGACCTGCTGTCCATGGTGATGGCGACCGGGTCGTCGCCCCAGGCGCACATGGGCCCCGAGCACAGCCTGGCCCTCGGGCTGTGCGACGGGCCCACGTCGGTGGCCGAGATCGCGGCACACTTACGGCTCCCGGCCGTGGTCACCAAGGTCCTGCTCTCCGACCTCGTGGACTGCGGGGCGCTCACCGCCCGCGCTCCCCGGTTCCACGCCAATCCAACCGACCGTTCCTTGCTGGAGGCAGTGCTCGATGGCCTACGACAACGGCTCTGAGCGCAACGACAGTTTCGCCACCGACCCGTTCCCCACCGCGCTCAAGATCCTGGTGGCGGGGGGATTCGGCGTGGGCAAGACGACCCTGGTGGGCGCGGTCAGCGAGATCGAACCGCTGAGCACCGAAGAGCTGCTGACCTCGGTCAGCGCGGGCACCGACAGTCTCGTGGGCGTGGAGTCCAAGACCACGACCACCGTCGCCATGGACTTCGGCCGCATCACGCTCGACGACCGCCATGTCCTCTACCTCTTCGGCACCCCGGGCCAGGAACGCTTCTGGTTCATGTGGGACGAACTCTCCGAGGGCGCGCTCGGGGCGGTCGTCCTCGCCGACACCCGCAGGCTCCAGGAGTGCTTCTCCGCCGTGGACTTCTTCGAGCGGCGGGGCATCCGGTTCGTCGTGGCGGTCAACGAGTTCGACGGCGCCTACCGCTACGAACCGGACGAGGTACGGGCCGCGCTCGACCTCAAGCCGGAGGTGCCGGTCGTCCTCTGCGACGCCCGGATCTCCAGCTCCGGCATCCGCACCCTGCTGACCCTCGTCCAGCATCTGATCACCACCATCCCGGCCACCGTGCCGAGCTACGGAGCCACGCCATGACGTACGACCCCACCGGTCACCTCCTGCTCACCCCCGTCGACAAGGACGCGCCGGCCCGTGTGCAGCGGCTGCGTGAACTCGGTCTGGGGGAGCGGCCGGAGCCGGCGTTCGACGAGTTCGCGCACCGCCTCGCCGACGTGACCGGGGCCCCGTTCTCGATGGTCAACTTCATCGACGAGAACCGGCAGTTCTTCGCGGGGCTGCACACCCCCGAGGGCACCCACTCGGGCAGCGACCTGGGCGCGGCCGCCGCGGGCGCGGGCGGCGTGAGCCGCTTCATGGCCCGTGACCACGGCTACTGCCCGCACGTGGTGGTGCGGCGCAAGGCACTCGTCCTCGAGGACGTCTGCGACTACCCGCGGTTCGCGGGCAACCCGGTCGTGGACGAGATCGGCATCCGCTCCTACATGGGCGCTCCGCTGATCGACCGTACGGGAGTGGCCCTCGGCACCATCTGCGTGGTCGACACCGACGTCCGGCCGTGGGGGCGCGCAGGACTGGAGACGATCAAGGCGATGGCGGCCGAGCTGATGGAGCAGATCAACCGTCGTGAGGACGGCATGTTCTGACCGCCGCCACCCTCGGGAACGCCGGGAGCCCCGGTACGGCCGACAGCCGTACCGGGGCTCCCGGCGTCCGGGGCGTCAGGCGTGCACCGGCTCGGGTTCGGGCGTGCGGACCAGCTCGGACAGGCGTTCCGACCAGCTGCCCTTGTCCTGGCCGAGGGCGACCTCGGCCAGCCGCAGGAGCTGGATGTCGGAGGTGCCGGCCGGGGCGAAGATGTGGTGCGCGTCCCGGAGGTACCGCTCGATGGCCCGGTCCGTGAAGAGACCGGCGGCGGCGTGGATCTCCATGGCGTTACGGCCGGAGTCGATCGCCGACTCGACGTTGACGAGCTTGGCGTTCATCAGCTCGGCGTCGCAGGACATCCCCTGGTCGAGCAGGTGCACGGCGTGGTACGCGGCCAGCCGTGCGGTCATCAGCCGGGACTGCATCTGCCCCAGCTTCAGCTTGACCGTGGGCAGGTCGTGGAGCGGCTTGCCGTACCGGATGCGCTCGGAGGCGAACCGGGTGGTCTCCTCCAGGATCGCCTGGTGGATGCCGAGCGAGACGGCGGTGAGGTTGGCCCGTCCGTAGAGCACGCTGGAGGAGTACGCGACGGAGAGCCCGTCGCCCTCGTCGCCGAGCCGGTTGGAGGCCGGCACCCGGCAGTTCTCGAAGATGAGCTCGCCGAAGCTGAAGCCGTGGAGGCCCATGGCCTGCTGCTGCGGACCGGTCCTGAACCCCGGGCGATCGGATTCGACCAGGAACGCGGTGAGTCCCTTCGATCCGGGACCGGTCCTGACCACGACGCCGTGCAGATCGCCGACATGGCTGTTGCCGACGAAGACCTTGCTCCCGTTGAGGATGTAGTCGTCGCCGTCGCGTACCGCGCTGGCGCTCATCCCCAGGACGTGACCACCGGATTCGGGTTCGGTGACCGCGATGGTCGGCAGGCACTCGCCGGCCGCGATGGCCGGAAGCCAGGTCTTCCGCTGCTCGTCACTGCCGAAGTGCACGATCTTGGCGGTGCCCAGCTGCGAGGCCTGGACCATGGCGCCCATGGCGCCGGACACCCGGGAGAGCTCCTCGATGATGATGGTCTTGGCCAGATGACCTGCGCCCATGCCGCCGTATTCCTGGCCGATGGTCGCGCCCAGCCAGCCCTGCTCGGCGATCAGCCGGGACAGCTCGTGGTGGACCGTGCGGGACGCCTCCATCTCGGCTATCCGCGGCCGGACCTCACGCTCTGCGAAGTCACGGACCGTCTCCCTGAGCTGATGATGCAGCCGGCTGCTGAAATAGCCGTCCATACGAGTCCCTCCCCTGCGAAACGCCTGATCGGTTGTCCGGTCAGGTGGTGCATCGGCAGTGGTCCCGTCCCGAACAGGCCGACCACTTCATGGTGTTGATCTTTCCGGGACGGAGCAATATCGCCACCAACTTTGTCCGAAATTCGAGCGGTTGACGATTGAATCTGTCTGTGTTTCGTGTGGTCTTGGCCTGCTCGGCCCGATCCGCAGGACATTCCCCGTGTGCATCTTTCTGCCACATGCCAACGGCAACGAAGTCGTGGGCATATGGCTACGAGGCTGCCCGGTTCGCCACATGAGCACCTTCATCCCCAAAGGGTCGGCATGCCGGAAGCTCTCCGGTCCCGTTCCTGCCCAGGTGGAGCCGCTCTGCGCCCCCGGGACGCTCCGTTCGGGCTCCCGGGGGAGGCGCGCGGGCGCACCCACCGGCGCGAAGGCGTGTCACGCAGAGTGAGCGGCCCGCGACCGGCGCACGCCCACCTCCCGGGCGCGGGGAAAGGGTTCGTGACCATCAGGGAAAGTGCGGTATTGTTCTCATGCGCGTCCAGCCAGGGGAAACCCCAGGTCAGACGGGCAGCGGGACGTGGCGCAGCTTGGTAGCGCACTTGACTGGGGGTCAAGGGGTCGCAGGTTCAAATCCTGTCGTCCCGACTCGAAAGAGTCGTCGGCAAGGGGCCGTTTCAGAGTGATCTGAAACGGCCCCTTGATCGTTCTCGGACCGACCGACCGACCGACCGACCGACCGACCGACCGACCGACCGCCGGCGAGCGGCCGTCAACGGGCGGTTGTCACCGGACGGGGCGCCTCCTGCGCGAGATGATCTCCGTGGCGATCGCGCCGAGGACGAGGACGAACCCGAGCAGCGCCGTGAGCCCGGCCCCGAGAAGGCCGGAGCGGTCGTCGAGGGCGCGCGCCAGGACCGCTCCCTCCGCGACGGTGCCCGACCGGTCGTCGAGGAAGTACCGGGAGTCGTTGGAGTTCGCCCGGTGGTCACCCAGCAGGAAGAGTCGTCCCTCCGGGACCACCACGTCATAGGCGGGGGCCTGGCCCGACGGGTCGCCGCCGTTCACGTACGGCTCGGTCAGCGGCTCCCCGTTCACGGTCAGCGGGCCCCCGGGCTGCTGTGCCACCCGGTCGCCACCGACGCCGACGACCCGCTGCAGCACGGCCAGACCGCCGTAACGCCCGGCGGTCCGCTGCAGCACCACATCGCCCCGCCGGATCGATCCGGCCTCGGTGCGCTCCAGGAGGACGCGGTCGCCGGGCGTGTACGTCGGTCGCATGGCGTCGCTGGACACCTTGGCGGTCGTGTACCCGGTGCCGACGTGCACGAGCGCCCCCACTGTGAGGATCAGCCCCGACGCCCCCAGAACCCGGAAGACTCGTCTCACCGTTCCGCCCGGTCGATCGCCTCGATCATGCCGCCGAGGACTCCGTGGTAGGCGTTTTTCCGGAATGCGGGATACCGCTCCGCGATGCTGCGGAGCGCGTCGACGGAGAAGCGGTACGCGCTTTCCAGGAACTCGGCCGTGACGCACGAACCGGGGACGGGGTCCCACGACCGCAGGACCGCCAGCTCTCCGCCCGCCGGAACGAATTCGATGAGCATGCTGCTGTCGGTGAAACCGATGCGGCCGGGCTGTCCGTCGGAGACGGCTCGTGCCGCCAGGAGAACGCAGTGCGCGAAGTCGAGCAGCGGAACCCTCAGCTCGTCGGGTTGAAAGCCCGCTGCCGCTATGGACACCCGCGTTCCGAAATAGCCGTAGCGCAGGTTCATCTCACTCGTTTCCGCCAATTCGGCGGCCTGCTTCTCGGAAGGCTCCCCGATCGAGTCGGGATCGAATGCAAGGAGGAGCATGGAATAGAGAAACCTTTCGCTTCTGTGACTCCGCAGGTCACCGAGCGGTCGTCGTCGGCTCGGCGTCACCGGGATTATCGACCTCTCGAATGATCATCTGTCAAATGGCCGGACAATACGCCTCAGCCGTCTCGCCACTCCCGTGAAACCGCGCGGGGGAGAGGCCGGAAAAAACCCTTGGACGGCCCGCGTTCCCGGGCGGAACACTGTCGACACTGTCCCGTTCGATACGACAAGACAGGGTTGGGATGGGAACGCCTGAATCGCGCGAACGTTCACCTGGCAGGGGCCCCGTGCTCCTCGCTCTCCGCTACTACGCACGGGAGTTGGCCCGGCTCAAACGGCTGACCGTGCCGGCGATGCTGCTTCCGGCACTGGGCAACATCGGAATCTTCTACATCGTGCCGCTGGTCGTGGCGAAACTCGTCGGGCACATCGCCGGTGATCCGGGCGGCGGCTTCGGTCCGATGCTGCCCTACGTCCTCGGCTTCGCCGGAGTGCTGCTCCTCGCCGAGGCGCTGTGGCGCGTCGGACTGCACTGTCTGAACCGCCTCGACGCGCTCGGCATCGAGCACCTGTACGTGATCGGCATGGACGAGCTGTTCGCCAAGGACGCCGCCTTCTTCCAGGACAACTTCGCCGGCTCACTGACCAAGCGGGTCCTGAGCTTCGCCTCCCGGTTCGAGGAGTTCGTCGACACGCTCACCTTCTCGGTCATGGGCAGCTTCGTCCCCCTGGTGTTCGCGTCGGTGGTGCTCTGGACGTACGAACCCCTGCTCGTCGTCGGACTGCTCGTGATGATCGCGGTGACGGCCCTGTGCGTAGGGCCCCTGATCCGTCGCCGCCAGACGCTCGTCGGGCAGCGGGAGGAGGCGATCGCCCGGGTGTCGGGCCATGTCGCCGACAGTCTGATGAACATGGACACGGTCCGCTCGTTCGCCGCCGAGGAACGCGAGGCCGCCGAACACCGGTCCCGCGTCGCGGAGTCGCGCCGCCTCACGCTGCGGTCCTGGGACTACGGCAACCTGCGCATCGACACCCTGGTAGCGCCGATGTCCGTGCTCACCAACGTCCTCGGACTGCTGCTCGCCCTCTCGCTCGGCGCGGGGGAGCACGGAGTCGAGGCCGTCGTCGTCGCCTTCACCTACTACTCCAACGCCACCCGGATCATGTTCGAGTTCAACCAGATCTACCGGCGTCTGGAAAGCTCGATGACCGAGGCCGCGCAGTTCACCGAACTGCTCCGCATCCCGCCGACCGTACGCGACCCGGCAGTGCCGGAGCCGCTCCGGTCCCAGGACGCGGCCGTACGCTTCGAGAAGGTGACCTTCGCCCACGCGGGCGCGAAGCCCCTCTTCGAAGGCCTCGACCTGGCCGTCCCCAGCGGGGCGAAGGTGGGATTCGTCGGCAGGTCCGGCGGCGGCAAGACCACCCTCACCCGTCTGCTGCTGCGGATGACGGACATCGACGGCGGCCGGATCACGATCGGCGGACAGGACATCAGCCGACTGCGCCAGGCCGAACTGCGCAGTCTGATCGCCTACGTGCCGCAGGACCCGGCGATGTTCCACCGCACGCTGCGGGAGAACATCGCCTTCGCCCGGCCGGGCGCCACCGACGCCGACATCCGGCGGGCGGCGGAGGCGGCGCACGTCACGGAGTTCGTCGAGACTCTTCCCGAAGGCTTCGACACCATGGTGGGCGAGCGCGGAGTGAAGCTGTCCGGCGGCCAGCGCCAGCGGGTCGCCCTCGCACGGGCTATCCTGCGCGACGCGCCGATCCTGCTGCTCGACGAGGCGACCAGTGCGCTGGACTCCGAGAGCGAGATCCTCGTACAGGACGCGCTCTGGCGCCTCATGGACGGGCGGACGGCGCTCGTCGTGGCCCACCGGCTCAGCACGGTCGCCACCATGGACCGGCTCGTCGTCCTCGACAGCGGGCGCATCGTCGAACAGGGCACCCACCACGAGCTGCTCGCCGCGGAAGGCGCCTACGCCAAACTGTGGCAGCACCAGTCGGGCGGCTTCCTCGACGGCGCCCCCGCCGGGTCCGGGCGTACGGCCGACGGACCCTCGGTCATGGCCCGCGGCGGGCTGCCCCGTCAGGAGTAGCCCTTCGTCCCGTCGAGGAGCTCCCTGACGATGTCCGCGTGCCCCGCGTGCCGGCCGGTCTCCTCGACGAGATGGACCAGCATCCAGCGGAGACTGGCTCCGCCCGACCGGAACTCGGTGTCACGTCCGACGTCGTCCAGGCTCGCGGCGGCGACGATCTCGTCGCTCCGTTCGCACTGCGTCTCGTACTCGGCGAGCAGCTCGGCCAGCGACCGGCCCTCGACCCGCCAGTCGGAGTCCCTGTCCTCCTCGTCGAAGGAGGGGTTCTTCGTCTTGTCCCCGCCGAGGAAGAGCACCTCCAGCCAGGTGTGTTCGACCCACCGCATGTGCGATATGAGCCCGGCCATCGTCATCAGGGGCGAGGTCGGCAGGACGACCCGGTGCGCGTCCTGATCGCTCAGCCCCTCGCACTTCCACCGGAGGATCCGGCGCTGGAGCTCCAGCCAGCCGAGCAGGGTGGTGCGTTCGTCACCGACGAGGGGAGGTCGTTCCAGTTCAGCGCTCATGCGTCGGCACGTTAGCCGAGCGCCTTCCCCCGGCGCGAGGCCGCGCGGCCCTCAGCCCTTCCGCACCGAGAAGCGGAGCAGCCTGCCCGACCACGTGGCGTAGAGGTGACCGCCGGCGATGTGGGTCGACCAGGAGCCCGAGCCGCCGTCGGCCGCGTGATGCCAGACCTGTTCGCCGGTCTCGGCACGGAACGCGTACAGGCCCTTCTCGCCCGCGACGAGGAAGAACCCGCTCAGGGAGCCCAGGAGTTCCGGGTCGCCGAGGCCGGAGCCGGCCGTCCAGCGTTCGGCGCCGGTCCCGGCGTCGATGCCGCGCAGGACCTTCTCGTCCAGGAGGCAGACGGTCGCCCCGGAGCGTGCGAAGCCGCGGTTGCCGCGGGCGGCGGTCCGTACGGTCCACAGGGTCTTGCCGTTCTCCGGGTCGAAGGCGACGAGCAGGCCGCGCGTCGAGCCGTTGGCCCCGGTGCCCGGGTAGCAGAACAGGGTTCCTTCGAGCAGGCTCAGGGAGTGGCCCCAGAGGAGGATCTCGCTGTTCGTCGGCGGTAGCTTCGTGGGCGCGCTCCACAGCGTCCTGCCGTCCACGGGGTCGAGTGCGAGCAGGTTCATGCCGCCGTCGACGGCGTAGAGCACCTTGCCGTCGTCGGGCGGGTAGAGCATGACGAGGTCCTTCGCCCACAAGGCCTCGCCCGAGTCCGCGGCGAGGGCGGCGTACCCGCTGGTGCTCGCGGCCGGGTCCGTCTTCGAGGAGCTGCCCCAGGCGATCACGGCACCGTCCCGGGTGCCGCCGACGACCGAGAGGGCGTTCTTCACGGCGGACGACGTCCAGCGCACCGTGCCGGTCGACGCGTCGAGCGCCTGGAGCCGACCGCCGCTCGTCGTGACGACCAGCGTGCCGTCGCCGAACTCGAGCCGGGGCGCGTCGTCCCCGTCCGGGGCCGCACTCCACACCTCCTTACCGGTCCTGCCGCCGAACGCGTGCACCTTGCCGTCGGTACGTACCGTGTAGACGCGTTCGTCGTCGGTGAGCGCGTCCGTGTTCTGCCCGCCGGAGTCCTGCCACAGCAGCGTGCCCGTGGTCCGGTCGAACGCGGCCCCGGAGGCCTGCCGGGTGCACAGCAGCGTGGTCCGGGTCACCGCGCTGAGGGACATGCCGGGACGGGGAAGGTCACGAGTCCAGTCGAGTACCGGGAGGGCGCCCACGCCCCGGCCGCCGTCAGGGCGCAGGAACCAGGCCGCGCCGCCGCCCGCCGCGGCCACGGCGAGCACCCCGCCGCCGATCAGCAGCCGACGGCGGCTGAGCAGCGGAGGGCGTATCGCGTCCCGCAGGGTGCGTTCGTCCTCGGTCACCTGAAGTTCGACCGCGCCGAGCCAGCCCGCGGTCGTCTCCGGCCGGAGCCATGACTGCAGGTGACCGACGGTGGGGCGACGGGCCGGGTCCTTGTCGAGACACGCCGTGACGATCCCGAGCAGGCCCTGCGGAACGCCGTGCAGCTGCGGTTCCTCGTAGGCGACCCGGTAGAGCAGGGCGTGGGCCGCGCCGGTGCCGAACGGCGGCGTGCCGGTGGCGGCGAAGGCGAGCACGGCGCCGAACGCGAACACGTCGCTCGCTCCCGTGAGGGGGGCGCCCTGCGACTGCTCGGGCGACATGAAGCCGGGCGATCCTGCGACCTGGCCCTCGGCGGTGAGGACGGTGCCGTCGACGGCCCGGCTGATGCCGAAGTCGATCACCCGGGGCCCGTCGGGGGTGAGCAGGATGTTGGACGGCTTCAGGTCGCGGTGGACGAGCCCCGCGCGGTGGATCGCGGCCAGCGCCTCGGCCAGGCCGCCGCCGAGCACGCGCAACGTGGCCTCGGGCATGGGCCCGTGGGCGGCCAGGGCGTCGGAGAGCGACGGGCCGGGGATGTAGGCGGTGGCCAGCCAGGGCTGCGCCCCCTCGGGATCGGCGTCGACCACCGGCGCGGTGAAGGCACCGGAGACCGCGCGGGCGGCGTCCACCTCGGCCCTGAAGCGCCGCCGGAAGTCGGGGTCGGCGGCCAGCTCCGGGCGTACGACCTTGACGGCCACCGCACGGCCGCTGCGCGAGGCGGCGAGGTGGACGCGCCCCATGCCGCCCGCACCGAGTTCACGGATGATCCGGTACGGACCGATGTACGCGCCGGTGGAGCCGGCGTGCGGGGATGGCGGGGCCTGCGGACCAGGGGACGGTGGCGGGCCGAACGGCGGTGGACTGGACGGCGGTCGGCCGGGCGGCGTGGTCACGAGGTGGTGCTCCGGAATGCGTAGAGGGTGGTCTCGGAAGCGGCGAAGAGGCTGTCGCCGGAGGTCTGCAGGAGCCAGGCGGACTTGCCCCCGGCCTCGCCGCCGGAGGGCTGGTGCGCCCAGAGCGGCTTGCCGTCGGAGGCGCGCAGGACGACGAAGCCCGGGACGTCACCGGTGGCGTACGTGGCGGCGGCGACGACGGACGGGGAGACGGTGGGGCCATGGGAGTTCGCGCCGCCGGAGGTCGTCAGGTTCAGCGGGCTCGCGGTGTGCCACGCCTGCTCGCCGATCCTCATGTCCAGGGCGAACACCCTGTCCTGACCGTCGAAGACGTGGGCCCGCCCGCCGCGGACCGTCGCCGGGCTGAGGGTGGTGGTCTCGTTGACGGCGGTCCACAGCTTCGCGCCGTCGGAGGCGCGGAAGGCCTGCACCTTGACGCTGACGACGAGCAGCGTCGTCCCGTCGGAGGCCAGGCGCGGGTACGCGCCCGGTTCGATGACGTCCGGGACGCTCCACCGCTCCGTTCCGGAGCGCAGGTCGAGGCCCCGAAGGGTTCCGTTGTCCTGCAGGAAGCAGTGGCGTCCGTCGGCGTGTGCCTGGAAGTCGCTGCCGCGGATCCTGCGGTGCGACCACAAGACCCTGCCGGAGGTGAGGTCGACCGCGACGATCCCGTATCCGTCGTCGCCGCTGACGGCGAGGACGGCGATCGAACCGGAGACGGACTGGACGCTCTGCACGTAGGGCACGCGGCCGTCGGCGCCGGCCCGGGTGACCGCGTACGCGAACTTCTGCCTGCCCGTGGCGTCGACGCCGAACAGATAGCCGTTCTCACCGCTCCAGCCCTCGGCGAACAGCATCGATCCCTGGACGCCCAGCCACTTCGGCGCACTCGTGACCTCGGAGGGCGGACGGAGCGAACCCGTCCAGCGCTGCTTGCCCGTCGCGGTGTCGTACCCGATCGCGTCGGTCGAGTCCCAGCGCACCAGTGTGTCGCCCAGGAGCCGCAGTTGCCCGTTGTCCAGCGACTTCACCGGGGTCTTCCACCGCGGCTCCGGGCCCGCCGGAATCCCGGGCTCGGCTACACCCGTGGAGCCCGTGCCCGCGCCCGTGACCGTACCGCCGCCGGACCGGGGCGGCTCCTTGCCGGTCCGGGACCGCCACGCGGTCAGCGCGGCGGCGCCCCCCGCCGCCACGGCGGTGGTGCCGCCCGCGGCGATCCACAGGAAGGCCCGGCGGCTCGGCCCCTCCGCTCCGGCGGGGGCCAGGGTCGGCGCCAGCGGCGTCACGGGTACGGGCGGCGCGGTCACCAGGACGGCGGCGTGCGCCGCCCGTCGCGCCAGGTCCCGCCGCAGGCCCTCGGTGAGCAGCGCGGCCGGGTCGGCGGCCCCCAGCGTGGCGAGGACCGAGGCGGCGGGTGGCCGGAGGGCGGGGTCCTTGTCCAGGCAGGCGTCGATCAGCGGGCCCAACGCCGTTGGGACGCCGTCGAGCCGGGGAGGATGGTGGACGGCCCGGTAGAGGATCTCGGCCGTCCCCCCGGCGCCGAAGGGGCCCTGCCCCGTGGCCGCGAAGACCAGGACGCAGCCGAGGGAGAAGACGTCGGCCGCCGGTCCCGCCTCACGGCTCGACACGATCTGCTCGGGCGCCATGAAGCCCGGCGTCCCCATCACCGTGCCCGTCCGGGTCACCTGGGTCGCGTCCGCCGCCCTGCTGATGCCGAAGTCGATGACGCGGGGCCCGTCCTCGGCCACGAGCACATTGCCCGGCTTGAGGTCACGGTGGACGATGCCCGCCTCGTGGATGGCGAGCAGTGCCTCGGCGAGGCCGGTGCCGAGGGCGCGGAGCGCGGGCTCGGGCAGCACACCGAAGCCGCGTACGACCTCGTGCAGCGAGGGCGCGGGGACGTAGGCCGTGGCCAGCCAGGGCTGGGGGGCGTCGGCGTCCGCGTCGAGCACCGGCGGGGTGAAGAACCCGCTCACGCTGCGGGCGGCTTCGGCCTCGCGCCTGAAACGCCCGCGGAAGTCCGGCGTCTCGGCGTACTCGGGCCGGATCACCTTCAGGGCGACCAGGCGCGATCCCGGAGACCTGGCGAGGAAGACCCTGCCCATGCCGCCCTCGCCCAGGAGCTGGAAGACCTCGTAGGGGCCGATGCGGGCGGGGCTCGCTTGCCCGGGGACCTGGCCGTGCGAAGGCGGCGGCACGGTGGTGAACGGCCGGGTGGCCGCGTCCGGCTCCCGCCGGACCGTGGTGAACGGGGGCTGCCCGGCCGTGGGGTCGGCGCCCCCGGAGGAGGGTGTACGCACGTCGTCGGGGCGGGTCAGCTCAGCGAACCGAGGACGTCACGGGCGACGGCGGCGGCGGCGTCCTCGGCCTGCTTCTGCGTCGTGGTGGAGTCCTTCCGGCTGAAGGTGTAGTTCGAGGTGACCACGGCGTTGCCCTCGCGGACGATCACCTGGGCCTGAGTCAGGGACCCGTCGGGGTTCCCCGCGTACACGACGAAGGCCTCCTGGCCGAGGCCGCTCACGGGCTTGGAGTCCATCACCTTGCGCAGGGTGCCGATGTCCTTGAGGGCGACGCTCTTCTTCATGTCGTAGTTGCCCTTGGCCCCCGGCATGACCGAGAGATGTACGTCCAGGGTCTGGAACGGACCGTCATGGCCCGGCCTCTCCCAGCGCGGCCCCCTCGTGATCATCGACGCCAGGTCCTTGTCGTCGAAGAGCCCCGGCGTGCACGCGGCACCCGGCATGATCGCCTCGACCGTGGACGCCTTGACCAGCTCGCACCCCTTGGGCACCTTGGTGAACGCCTTCTCCGTCGGCTCCTCGGCCTTGCCCGCGCCGCCCGGCACACCGGCGGACGGCGGGCCCGACGCCGTGCCCTTGTCGTCACCACCCGACACGGCGACGACCACACCGACGGTCACGGCCACGGCGAGCGCCGCCGCGCCGGCGATCAGCCAGATCCGCGAACCGCCGCGCGGACCTCCGCCGGGACCGGCGGGCACCGGCTGCGCCCAGGCCGAGGGCGCGGCCGGCGCCTGCGGCGGCACCGGGGGCGGGCCGTGCGGCGGGACCGGAGCCGGGGCCGGGCCGGAGCCCTGTGCCGTGGGGCGCCAGCTCGGATCGGCCTGTCCGAACGGCTGGGTGGGACGGTCGCCGAAGCCCTGCCGGGGGTCCACGGGCGGGGTCTCGCTCACGGGCAGCCCTCTCTTCTTCTCGTACGGTTCTCGCTCGCGGGCGACGAGGTTGGCCGGATCCCGGCATGACTTGGCAGACTCTGTCGCGTGGTGCTGCGATGCCGATGAAATCCTGCTGAAGCAAGCTGTTGAGAACCGCGCGGTCACGGGGCACGCGCGGGAGACGTGGGGACTTCGACGTGGGCATGGATCCGGCGGATACGGATACGGATACCGATACGGATACCGGGCGGCTGGCGATCGACCTGCTCGGTCCGGTCCGGGCACGCAGGGACGGAGCGCCCCTGTCCCTCGGCCCGGTGAGACGGCAGGCGTTCCTCGCCGCCCTCGTCCTGCGCGGCCCCGACCTGGTGACGTACCGGCAACTCCTGGACGACGTATGGGGAAGCGAACCCCCGGGTACCGGCCACCGCGTCCTGCCGAGCTACGTCTATCCGCTGCGCAAGGCGCTCGACACGGCGGGCGTCGGACCCGACCGGTCAGTGATCCTCGGCGGGCGCGGCGGCTACCGCTTCGTGGCCGGATCCGCCGTCACCGACCTCGACGAACTCGTTGACGCGGCCCTGCTCGCCCGGCGGGCGAAGGCCGCAGGAGACCACGACGCCGCCCTTGAGCGCACCAGTCGGGCCCTCGGCCTGTTCCGCGGCGAGCCGCTGACCGGCCTGCCGGGGCCGCTCGCCGACTCCGAACGCCGACGGCTCTCACGGCAGCGGCGCGCCCTGCACCAGGACCGGGTCGAGTGCCTCGTCCTGCTCGGGCGCCACTCGGAGGCCCTGGACGAGCTCATGGCGGTGCCCCTGGCCCGGCCGCACGACGAGCCCCTCGCCGCGCTGCGGATGCGCGCGTTGTACGGCAGCGGCCGGCAGGCGGAGGCGCTCGCCGTGTACGGGGAGACGCGCGGGCGACTCCTCGACGAGCTGGGCGTGGAGCCCGGTGAGGAACTGCGCCGGATCCAGCAGGCCGTCCTGCGCCGCGACGACCGGGTCCTGCTGGGCCGGCCGGGCGGACCGCGCGCGGCCAAAGCCGCCGTACCCGCTCCACGGATCGCCGGGCACGACATCGGGAACGAGGCCACGGGGAGCGAGGAATCCGGGCGCGAGGACGCTCGGCGCCGGGACCCGGTGGCATCCCCGCACCACGACGCCACACCCCCCGACCCCGCCACCCGGCCCGGCCGCCCCCGCCCCCGCCACAACGAACTCCCCGGCGACACCGCCTGTCTCGTCGGCCGCGAAGCCGAACTCGCCCTGCTCACGGCCCCCGTGCCGCCCGGAGCGGTGTCCGTGGCGGTCGTCGACGGCACCGCGGGCGTCGGCAAGAGCGCCCTGGTGGTGCGCGCCGCCTGGACGCTCGGCGACGCCTACCCCGACGGCTCCCTGTACGTGGACCTGCGCGCGCACGGAGCCGGCCACGAGCGCGTCGACCCCCGGCGGGCCCTGCGCCGGCTCCTGCGCGCGGTCCGCGGCACCGGCGACGACCTGCCGGAGCCCGGCCCCGACGAACTCGCCGAACTCGTGGCAGCCTGGCGGGCGGCCACCAGTGCGCTCCGGCTGCTCCTGGTGGTGGACGACGCCCGCAGCGCCGAACAGGTACGGCCGCTGCTGCCCGCCGGCCCGGGGAGCCGGGTCCTGGTCGCGGGCCGACAGCGGCTGCCCGGTCTCGACGCCGATGTGCGGCTCACCGTGGAGCCCCTGGACACGGGCGGTTCGGTCGGCCTGCTGCGCACGCTGCTCGGCCGGGAGCGGGCGGACCGCGAGCCCGAGGCCGCCCGCGCACTCGCCCGGCGCTGCGGCGGTCTGCCCCTGGCGCTGCGCATCGTGGGCGCCCGGCTGCAGAACCGCCCGTCCTGGACGCTGGAGCATCTGGCCGCACGGATGTCCGACGACGCGCGCGGCCTCGGCGAGCTGAAGGCCGAGGACCGCAGCATGGCGGCCGCGTTCCGGATGTCGTACGACCAGCTCACCCCGGAACTGCGGCGCGGCTTCCTGGCGGTGGGCCAGTCCCCGACGGCCCGGTTCGACGGGCTGACCCTCGCCGTCATGCTGGACCGCTCCCGTGAAGACGCCGACGACCTCCTGGAGGACCTGGTCGACGCGAGCCTGCTGCACCAGCCGCAGCCCGGCCGCTACCGGCTGCACGACCTCGTACGGGCCCACGCGCGGCACCTCGCCGCCGAGGCCCCCGCGCAGGCCGCCGCCGACCGCGCCGCCGTCCTGGGCCTCTACACGGCCGCGGGCCGCCTCGCGGGCGGCTGGGGCCCCGAGGCCTTCCCGACCGGCCCCGAGGTCACCGCGGCGCCCTTCGCCGACTGGCGGGAGGCCACCGCGTGGCTGGACGGCGCGAGCGGCGAACTCGTCGACGTGGTGGCGTACGCGGCCGACGCCGGGGAGTACGACCACGCCGGCTGGATCGCCGAGGCCCTGGCCGACCACCTGGTCCGCCAGGGCCATCACCAGGAGGCCCGCACCGCCCTGGAGACGGCCCTGACCTGCGCGGACATGGCCGGTGACCGGCGGATGCCCGCCTCACTGCGCAACTGCGTGGGCCTCGTCGATGTCCACCGGGGCAGGTTCCGTGAGGCGTACGCCTGGTTCGCCGACGCGCTGCGCCTCAGCCGCGGTCAGGGGGAGCCGTGGGACCGGGCCCGGGCCATGGCCGGGATGGGTGTGGCGCGGTGGCCGCTGGGACACGTCGACGAAGCGGTCGCCCACCTGGACGAGGCCCTTGAGCTGGCGGTCCGGCTGGACGACGACTGGCTCGCGGGCACCGTGACCTGCAACCTCGGCGCCATCCACGCCAAGGCCGGTCGGCACGAGGAGGCCCTGGGGCACTACCGCTCCGCGCTCTCCGTGGCGGAGAAGAACGGCCGGCCCGGGACGATCAGCGAAACCCTGTGCTTCGTCGCCGACGCCCACCTGGCCCTCGGCCGCCCCGAGGAGGCCATGAGCCTGCTGCGGCGGGCGGTGGACCTGGCGCAGGAGGCGGGCGACGTGTCCCTGCGCGCGAACGCCCTGTCCCGCCTCGGCGCCGCCGAACACGCCCAGGGCGACCCGCACGCGGCCGTCGACACCCACCACGAGGCCTTGTCGGCCCTCACCGAGCGCACGAGCGCCTGGCTGGAGATGCAGATCCGCACCCGCCTCGGCCAGAGCTACGCGGCGGTCGGCCGCCGCACCGAGGCACGGCGTGAGTTCCGGACCGCGCTGTCCCTGCCGGAGGCCGGCGACCACCCCCGCGCCTACGGCCCCGCGCGCGACGGACTGGACAGCTGCTGAGGCGGGGGAGACGGGCCGCCGCCTGCCTCCACTGACCGTTCCAGGTGAGTGAGCGTGTCCGTCGGGGCCGCGGCCCGTTGTGAGGGGTGTGACCTCAACCCGACGCATCTCCTCAGTCCTCGCCGTCGCAGCCGCCTTCTCGTGCCTCGGCGGCACCGCGGCACAGGCCGCCGCCCCCGTCGGCCCGCTCGGACCGCCGGTGAACCCGGTCAGCGAGCTCGACGCCCTCACCATGACCGGGATTCCCGAGGAGTCCCGCGCGCAGTTCCCCGGCATCGCCGGTCAGCTGGGCGGGCTCAACCGTGTCAACGACCTGAACCAGATCCACCAGCTCACCGATCTGGCCGCGCCGGCCACCGGGCTGCTGCCCGAGATCTCCACCTGACCGACACCGCCAGGACGAGCCGGCAGCGTGCGACGGCGCACCCTGCCGGCTCCGTCATGCACGGCGGCCGGAGTCACCAGCGCCGGCCGAGGCACGCGTCACCAGCCGAAGCGCCGGTCCACGACGGCGGCGAACTCCTCGAACGAGAGGACGCGGTCGCCGTTCTGGTCGGCCGCGTCGAACAGGGCGGAGGCCTCGTCGGCGGTCCCCACGGCCCAGAACGGGATCACTCCCTGCGCGGCCAGGGTCGGGCCCTTCGCCCGCAGGGCGTTGATGACCTCGACCCGTGTCAGGGTGCCGTCGTGGTCGAGGTCGAGCGCGTCGAAGAGAGTGCGGGCCTTGTCGCTCATGCTGTGTGTGTCCTGTTCCCTGTGGCCGGGGCCGTCGTGTCGGCCGCTGCGTCCCTGTACGGAAGGACGCCGGGTGCCCCCCGCACGTTGCCTCAAGCCTGTCACCGCGCACTCTCCTCCAGGGCGTGGCCGAGCCGCCAGGAGGTCGTCCACAGGTTCCCCCGGACGCGACCGGGGTGTCCGTGGGGCCCGATAGGGTGGGTGAATGGTCCTTTCCGACGGTTCCGCCGTGATCTCCGACGCGGCGGAGGCCCTCCACCGCGTCTTCGGCTACAGCTCCTTCCGAGGGGAGCAGCGGGAGATCATCGAGCAGGTCGTCGACGGCGGCGACGCCCTCGTGCTGATGCCCACGGGTGGCGGCAAGTCGCTCTGCTACCAGATCCCGGCCCTGGTCAGAGAGGGCACGGGCGTCGTGATCTCGCCGCTCATCGCCCTGATGCAGGACCAGGTGGACGCGCTCAGGGCCCTCGGGGTGCGGGCCGGATTCCTCAATTCGACCCAGGACACGTACGAGCGGCAGGCCGTGGAGCAGGCCTTCCTCGCCGACGAGCTCGACCTGCTCTACCTGGCTCCGGAGCGCCTGCGCACCGAGGGCACCCAGCGGCTCCTCGACCGGGGCAAGGTGTCGCTCTTCGCGATCGACGAGGCGCACTGCGTGGCGCAGTGGGGCCACGACTTCCGGCCCGACTACCTCGCCCTGTCCATGCTGCACGAGCGCTGGCCCAAGGTGCCGCGGATCGCGCTGACGGCGACGGCCACGGAGGCCACGCACAAGGAGATCGCGGCACGGCTCGGTCTGGAGGACGCCCGGCACTTCGTCGCGGGCTTCGACCGGCCGAACATCCAGTACCGCATCGTCCCGAAGAACAGCCCGCACAAGCAGCTGCTGGAACTCATCAGGACCGAGCACGAGGGCGACGCCGGAGTCGTCTACTGCCTCTCGCGGGCCTCGGTGGAGAAGACCGCCGCCCTCCTCGTGGAGAACGGCATCGACGCCGTGCCGTACCACGCCGGCATGGACGCCCGTACGCGCGCCGCGAACCAGGCCCGCTTCCTGCGGGAGGACGGGGTCGTCGTGGTGGCGACGATCGCCTTCGGCATGGGCATCGACAAGCCGGACGTGCGCTTCGTGGCCCACCTCGACCTGCCGAAGTCGGTCGAGGGCTACTACCAGGAGACCGGCCGCGCCGGCCGTGACGGGGAGCCGGCCACGGCTTGGCTGGCGTACGGACTCCAGGACGTCGTCCAGCAGCGCAAGATGATCGACGGCTCCGAGGGCGACGAGCAGCACCGGCGTTCCCTCGCGATGCACCTGGAAGCCATGCTGGCGCTCTGCGAGACGGTCGACTGCCGTCGGGTGCGGCTGCTCGCCTACTTCGGGCAGAAGGGCGAGCCCTGTGGCAACTGCGACACGTGTCTGACCCCGGCGGAGTCGTGGGACGGCACGGTCGCGGCCCAGAAGCTGCTGTCGACCGTGTGGCGGCTGGCCAAGGAGCGGCGCCAGAAGTTCGGTGCCGGGCAGATCATCGACATCCTCCAGGGCAAGAGGACGGCCAAGGTCATCCAGTTCGACCACGACGGGCTGTCGGTGTTCGGCGTCGGCGCGGACCTGGGCACCGCGGAGTGGCGCGGCGTCGTCCGTCAGCTCCTCGCGCTGGGGCTCCTCGCGGTGGAGGGCGACTACGGCACGCTCGTGCTCACGGAGGAGAGCGGCGAGGTGCTCGGTGGGCGCCGCACCGTCACGATGCGCAAGGAGAAGGCGCCGGCCGCCCCGTCCCGCAAGGAGCCCGGGGGCCGCTCGGCGAAGGGCGCCCGCGTGCCGGTCGACCTTCCGGCCGCCGCCGTGCCGGTCTTCGAGGCGCTCCGCGCCTGGCGGGCCGCGACGGCCAAGGAACAGGGCGTACCGGCGTACGTCGTCTTCCACGACGCCACCCTGCGGGAGATCGCGACGCGGCTCCCCACGACGGTCGCGGAGCTGGGCACCGTCGGCGGCGTCGGCGAGGCCAAGCTCACCAAGTACGCCGAGGGGGTCCTGGAGACCCTGGCCGAGTCCGGCGGCACCGGTACGGGTGCCGCTGCGGGTGCCGGTTCCGAATCCGGACCGGCTGTCGGTGCGGGCGCCGGTGCGGGCGCCGGTGGTGTGGCAGCCCGGGTGCCAGCCGCCCCGGCGCCCGACGCTCCGCCGTCGTACGACGAGGAGCCGCCCTTCGACATGGACGAGTTCGAGCCGCCGTGGGACGAGGACGAGTAGACCGGATCGCTTCACACATCCCTTCCGGGCCGTCGTCACGACGGCCCGGGTCACCGCCCGGTCACGGCCGGCGGTCAGGGAGGTCGATCCGTTCGTCGCCGCAGTAGACGTTCATCGACGCGCCGCGCAGGAAGCCGACGAGGGTGAGTCCGCTCTCGGCGGCGAGGTCGACGGCGAGCGACGAGGGGGCGGAGACCGCGGCGAGCACGGGGACGCCGGCCATGACGGCCTTCTGCACGAGCTCGAAGGAGGCCCGGCCGCTGACCATCAGTACGGTGCCCCGCAGCGGGAGGAGTCCTTCGCGCAGGGCGTGGCCGATGACCTTGTCGACGGCGTTGTGCCGGCCGACGTCCTCGCGGACGCCCAGCAGCTCACCGTCGGGGCCGAAGAGGCCGGCGGCGTGCAGGCCACCGGTCGTGTCGAACACCCGCTGGGCCGCTCGCAGCTTGTCCGGCAGGCCGGCGAGGGTGTCCGTCCCGATGCGCAGCGGGTCCTCGGCCACGGTCCAGGCGGCCGTCGTACGCACCGCGTCGAGGCTGGCCTTGCCGCACAGCCCGCAGGACGACGTGGTGTAGAAGTTCCGCTCCAGGGAGGCGTCCGGGGCGGCCACGTGAGGGGCCAGACCGACGTCGACCACGTTGTACGTGTTGCCCCCGTCGGCGGTGGCGCCCGCGCAGTAGCGGATGCCCGCCACGTCGGCGGCGGTGTGCACCACGCCTTCGCTGACCAGGAAGCCGACCGCGAGGTCGAAGTCGTCGCCGGGGGTGCGCATGGTCACCGTCAGCGGGCGCCCGCCGACCCGGATCTCCATCGGCTCCTCGGCGGCCAGCGTGTCCGGACGGTAGGACGAGTCCCCCTCGCGTACGCGCAGGACGCGCCGCCGCGCGGTCACTCGCCCCATTGTTCACTCCTCTGACGTTCGGCCTCACCCCAGACTCTGCCACGGGGCGGGTGCCGGGCTGCGCATCGGATCATGCCCACCTAGGCTGACGCTGTCCTTTTGAGTGTCTTCTGTCCGTAAAGGTTCTCGCGGGAGTCCCATGGTCGTCGTCCAGCCCGTCGTCGTGCCCCCCGAGCGGGCGGCCCTCTTTCTGGTGGCCACGGTCAACCCCGGCGGTGAGGCCACGGTGGCGGAGGCCCTCCAGGAGCTGACGGGGCTGACCCGGTCGGTGTCCTTCCGCTACCCCGACGACGGCCTCAGCTGTGTCGTCGGCATCGGCTCCGAGGGCTGGGACCGGCTCGTCGGCGGCCCGCGCCCCCGCGAACTCCACCCCTTCCCGGCCCTGCGGGGCCCCCGCCACCGCGCCCCGGCGACCCCCGGTGACCTGCTCTTCCACCTGCGCGCCCGCCGTATGGACCTCTGCTTCGAGTTGGGTCGGCTGATCGTGGAACAGCTCGCGGGCGCGGTGACCGTCGTCGACGAGGTGCACGGCTTCGCGTACCTCGACGAGCGCGACCTCCTCGGCTTCGTCGACGGCAGCGAGAACCCGGCGGGCCAGGTGGCCTCCGAGGCGGTCCACGTCGGCGACGAGGACCCTCCGTTCCGCGGCGGCAGCTACGTCGTCGTGCAGAAGTACCTGCACGACATGGCGGCCTGGGACTCGCTCACCGTCGAGCAGCAGGAGCAGGTCATCGGGCGCGCCAAGGCGTCCAACGTCGAGATGTCCGACGACGTCAAACCGGCGGACTCGCACGTGGCGCTGACCACCGTCGTCGACGAGGACGGTGGTCAGCGGCAGATCCTCCGCGCGAACATGCCGTTCGGGAGGGTGGGCAGCGGAGAGATCGGCACGTACTTCATCGGCTACGCGCGCACCCCGGCCGTGACCGAGCTGATGCTGCGCAACATGTTCCTGGGGGACCCGCCGGGCAACACCGACCGCATCCTCGACTTCTCCCGGGCCGTCACCGGCGGCCTCTTCTTCGTGCCGAGCGCCGACTTCCTCGACGACCTGCCCGCCGCGCCGCCGCCCGCCGCCCGCCAGGGGGACTCCCTGGGCATCGGCGGCCTGAAAGGAGCCTGAGTCCATGACGACCCCCGACGCCCCGAGCGACTCGTACAGCGGTACCGACACGAACAACCTGCACCGCGAACTCGCCCCGATCACCCCGGCGGCCTGGGCCGAGATCGAGGAGGAGGCCCGCCGCACGTTCCGGCGCAACGTCGCTGGCCGCCGCGTCGTCGACGTCCCCGACCCGGCGGGACCGGAACTCGCCGCCGTCGGCACGGGGCACCTCACCGACATGAGCCCGCCGGCCCCCGGCGTCACGGCGCGCCTGCGCGAGGCGAAACCCCTCGTCGAACTCAGGGTGCCGTTCACCGTGGACCGGGCCGCCGTCGACGACGTCGAGCGGGGCGCGAAGGACTCGGACTGGCAGCCGGTGAAGGACGCGGCGCGTGCCATGGCCTTCGTCGAGGACCGGACGATCTTCGACGGGTACGGGGCGGCGGGCGTCGACGGGCTGCGTGCCCGGTCGTCGAACCCGGTGGTCCGGCTGCCCGCCGAACCGCGCGACTACCCCGACGCCGTCAGCAGGGCGCTGACCTCACTGCGGCTCGCGGGCGTCGACGGCCCGTACGCGCTGCTCCTCGGGGCCGAGGAGTACCGGGCGGTCAGCGAGACCTCCGACCACGGCTACCCGATCGCGGCACACCTCGGGCGCATGCTCGACGGCTCCCCGATCTGGGCGCCCGCGCTGAGCGGCGGCTTCGTCCTGTCCACCCGTGGCGGCGACTTCGAGCTGCGCCTCGGCCAGGACCTGGCGATCGGCTACACGTCGCACGACGCGAACAGCGTCCAGCTCTACTTCCAGGAGACCCTGACCTTCCGTACGTACACGGACGAGGCCGTCGTCGTACTGGAGGCCTGACCGGAGGGACCGAAGGCCCGACCGGAGGCCCGAGGGCCTCGGCCGGGCCGGGAGAGCCGTGCGGTCAGCTCGTGCCCGGGCTCGTCGCGGGCGGCGGGACGGGGATGTCGTAGACGTGGTCCGGGGTCACGATGCGCGTGATGGCCCGGCCGAGGAGGGTGCTGGGCGCGCTGTTCTCGTGGACGACGTCCGTGTTGAGCAGCACCACCAGGGTGGCCTTGGCCTCCGGCAGGTAGATCGTCAGGGACTGGTAGCCCGGCAGGGAGCCGTTGTGCCCGATCCAGCCCTGGATGTCGAAGAGGCCGAGGCCGTAGCCGCTGCCGGGAGCGCCCGACGGATAGACCTTGAGGCGTTCCGCCTGGGTCTCGGGGGTCAGCAGCGTGCCGGTGGCGAGCACCCGGGCCCAGGTGCGCATGTCCCGGAGGTCGGAGATCATCGCGCCGGCGGCCCAGCCCCAGGAGGGGTTCCAGTCCGTGGCGTCCTCGACGCCGCCCGACGCGGTCTGGTTCGTGTAGCCGTGGGCGTGCGGGCTCGGGAAGGAGGCGTCGGTCGGGAAGAGGGTGTGCCGCAGGCCCGCGGGCTCGAGCACGTTCTTCTGGACGAACTCGTCCAGCGGCATGCCGCCGGCCTTCTCGACGACGAGGCCGAGCAGGATCGTGTTCGTGTTGCAGTAGTCGAACCTGGCCCCCGGCTGGAACTGCACCGGATGACCGAACGCGTAGTCGAGCAACTCCTGAGGGGTGAACTGCCGGTCGGGGTCGGAGGTGAGGGCCTCGTAGAAGTCCTCGTCCGCCGAGTAGTTGAACAGGCCGCTGCGCATGGCGGCGAGGTCGCGCAGGGTGATCTTGTCGCCGTTCGGGACGTCGTCGACGTACCGGGAGATCGGGTCGTCCAGTTGCACCTTGCCCTGGTCGACGAGTTCGAGCAGGGCCGTCACCGTGAAGGTCTTGGTCTCGCTTCCGATCCGCATGTACAGGTTCGGGCTCATGGGCTGCCCGGTGGCCTCGTCGGCGACGCCGAAGGAGCGGATGTACGTGCCCTTGTCGGGGGCCGAGAGGCCGACCGTGACTCCGGGGATCCCCGCCTCCTTCATCACGTCCTTGATCGCCTTGTCCAGGCGGCCGGCGACGGCCGGGGTCAGCTCGGGGAACTCGGTCTGCGCCGGGGCTGCTGCCGCCAAGTGCGGTGAGGGGACGGGTGGTTCGGTGGCGAACGCGGCGCCCGCGCCCACCGGGGCGGTGCTGATGACGAGAGCGGCCAGGGCTGCGCGGACGCGTCGGTTCCGTGTGTGCCGGTTGATCACGGCGGGCCTCCTGCCGGCCGGCGGACAACACTCCACCTTCAGGCTAGGCCGGGCGGCACCGGCTCGCACGGTGGCCCCGAGGGGCGGTCTGTTACGTTGCCGGGGCCCGGACCACGGACGAGAGGGAGACCCGCACGATGGCCGTCATCCACCACACGACCATGAAGCCCACCAAGCTGGAACTGATCAGGGAGTGGCTCCCCACCCGGGAGTGGTACACCGGCGCCGAGGCCCGGCCGGAGAAGGCCGGGGGCTTCCGGATCGACGACCCGGCGGGCGAGGTCGGCATCGAGTTCATGGCGGTGACCGACGGCGAGGGCGACGAGAACGCCACGTACCTCGTCCCCATGACGTACCGCTCCGGCCCCGTCGAAGGGGCGGGGAACGCCCTCATCGGGACCATGGAGCACGACGTCCTCGGCAAGCGGTGGGTCCACGACGGCGCCCATGACCCGGTGCTCGTCGCCCAGTTGTACGCGCTCCTCGCCGGCCGGACCCGGGCACAGGCCCAGTCCCTCACCGACACCCCCGAGCCCACCGTCGCCGTCTCGCCCCTCACGACGGGCGGCGCGGCCGACGTGGACCTGGTCCGGGTCACGGAAGGCCCCGACCACACCGACGTGGTGGTGCGGACACCCGGCGGGGCCGCCCCGCTGACGCTGCGGCTGCAGCGCGTCCTCCTTGCCGGAACGGACCGGGCCCCGGGCGGCGCGGACCAGGACGCGGGCCGGCTGCCCGGTCAGGTCCCCGGCCCGGTCGTCGGGCAGGTCACCGGCGAGTGGCGGCTCCCCGACGGAACCACCGCCCGCGGGGCGTACGTCGTCGCCTTCACCGACCACGGATAGCCCTGGGCCCGTCCAAGTGGCCCGGAGCTAGACCCAGTTGACGCCCGCCGCCGCGAGCAGCGGGTCGTCGACCAGTTCCCAGAGCGGGACGGCGAAGTTGCCCGTGCGGTAGCGGCCGCCGAAGTGCAGGCCGAGGACGCGGTGGTCGGTGAGGTCGAAGACCGGGGAGCCGCTGTTGCCGCCCAGCGTCGAGCAGTCGTGCTTCATCACCAGGCCGCCCGGGGTGAACTCGGTCGCCGCCCCCGGCTGGAGCCGCTTCACGTTGTAGACGTCCATGAAGATCCGGCGCATCGACTCGGGTTCGTTGCGCCGGCCGTCCCAGGCCGGATACCCGACCACGTACACCGGGCGGCCGGGGACGCTCGCGGGCGCGTCCGCCGCGACCGCCAGCGGGGTGGGCAGGCCGCCGTCCGCCGAGGGCTCGACCCGCAGCAGGGCCATGTCGACGTCCGGGTGGATGCCGATGATCTCCGTGACCTCGTACGGGACGGAGGCCCCGGGCGGCTCGCCGTCGAGCGGCAGCTCCTCCGCCGGGTCGACCCGCGCCGACATCCCGTACTCGAAGGTCCAGTCGACGCCGTCGTCCTGGAGGCGGCTGAACTCCACCGCCACATGACGGTTCGTCATCACCGCGCCGGGCCCGACGACGAAGGCAGTGCCGACCCAGTCGAGGCGTGGGTGCCCGGTGACCTCGACCCGGCCGACCCGCGCCAAGGACTCACGGATCGCCGCCCGTTGGGAGTCGAGGACCGCCCACTCGTCGCGCTGCGGGGCGAAGTCCTGGCGCTGGACCAGGATCGCGGGCCGGCCCTCCAGGAGGACGATCGCCTCCACGCCGAAGCTCTCGTCCCCGTCGAGCTCGTCCTCCCGGTGCGCGGCCAGCTTCTCCAGACCGCTGACCCCGGCCTCCAGGACACGGGCCCGCTCCTCGCGGGCGAAGCGCGATATCTCGGCCGCCGGTGCCGCGCCGGCGGGCAGCTCGAAGGTGGACTCGGCGATCTCCGCCTCCAGGTCACCGCGCACCCGCGCGGCCACCGCCCGCAGATCCCCGAAGATCCGCTCCGTCGCGGTCGCGACCGGCGACACGCTCCGTGGTCCGTTCGGCATGGTCACTCACCTCGGCCTTCCGTTCGTCGCGTTCCCCGGGGCGGGCCGCCCCGACTGGGCCGCCATGATCTCCTCGTACAACTCCGGCCTGAACTGCCTGAGATGGGCCAGGATGCCGCTCATCTGCGTCCCGACGTTCACGAACCTGGTCCTGGCGCCCTGGAACTCGACCTCGTCCACCTTCCGTGTCCCGCGGTGCAGCCCCACCACCGTCCAGTCGTCGAGACAGACCGGTGAGCCGGACGAGCCGCCACGGGTGTCGGTGAAGTACAGGAGGTCGTGCTCGTCCGCCCGGTAGACCAGGTTGTTGCGCAGCGCGACCCGCTTCGGCAGGCCCCCGGGGTGCTGGATGATGTTGACGGGAACGCGCTGCCGTTCCCGGACGAGGAGCGGCCGGGTGGCGACCCGGAGCGTCGGGCGCCGTTCCTGGTCGGAGGAGAGCCGCACGATGGCGTAGTCGAGCGCCGCGTCCCAGGCGGCGAGTTCACCGGCCGTCGCCTCCGGCGCCGCCGCCGTGTTCTCGACGAAGTCGAAGCGGGAGCGGGACATGAGCGCCTGCAGCCGCAGGTCCTCGTCGCTCACGTAGGGCCGTACGCCCGACTCCCACGAACGGGCCATCACCACATGGTGGTTGGTGATCAGCAGGCCGGGGGCGATCATCCAGCCCGTACCGCCGTGCGGATAGGAGGGCAGCAGCGGGGCGCCCGACTCGTACGGCGGGATCCTCAGCAGGGCGACCGAGGATCCGGCCCGGATGCCGCCGTGCAGGAACTCGTATGGCACGGTGTCGTCCTGGAGGATGACCTCCTCCTTCATTTCTCCCGGCATCATGTCCGCGGGCAGCTCCGCCTCGCCGGTGATCGCGCGGGCCACGGTGTCGAGGGCGCCCTGAAGGACGGCGCGCGGGCCCGGTTCACGGGTCAGCTCGATCGCGTTGTGCAGCCAGATCTCCAGCGGCACCAGCCCGTCGATCAGCCGCTCGACCTGGTTCATCGCGTTCAGGTCGGCGTGCACCTGCTCCCGGGGGTCGTCCAGCGCTTCGAGCGTGGACGTGAAGTGGCCGGGGACGCCGACGAGCAGGGCGGGACGCAGGGACCGGTCCGCGAGACCCGCCTCCATGGCGGCGTTGCGGAGCCGGACGAGCTCGGGCTGCGGCAGGAACGGTTCCTTGCGGAGCGCGGCCCCGGCCGCGGTCGGCGGCGGGCGCGTCCACAGCCCCGTACCGCCGTGGCGGGGGCGGGGGCCCGCCCAGATGTCGGGCTCCCCGCTGCCGGGCGCGCGAGCGCGCGAGGACGCGCCGCGTGCGGTTCCGGCCAGGCGTGCCGCGCCGCGCGGCAGCGGGCCCGCGTCCATCGCGGAGGCGACCCCGAGCAGCAGGTCGCCGCTGCCGTCCCGGAGCGTCAGCGCCTGCCGCGCGACACTGTCCAGGGTGCCGCGCCGCCGCGCCTCCCGCAGGTCCCGCTCGATCCGGGCACGGTCGAGACGGCCGTCCCCGGGGTACGGCTCACCGGCCGCCGACTCCAGGATGCGGGCCAGTGGCTCGCGGAGCCCCGGCTCGTCGCCGAGGGTGGTGTCGATCCAGTGGGCCAGTTCCGTCACCACCGCCTCCTCGTCCGCCGGCAGCCCCACGAGCCGCAGCGTGTGCTCCAGGAGCCGGGGGTCCGCCGGGCAGGCCGCGGCCGCCGCCGTACGGGCCAGGGACGGCTGCCTGGCCAGGTCGGCGTCCGGCATGCCGCGCAGCGTCCGGGCGAGCCGCTCCCGCGCCGGAGCGGCGTCGACGTCCGCGAGCGACGCGAGCCGCGAGCGGGCGACGAGCACGCCCAGGGACTCGTACCGCAGTCCGAGGCCCGCCGCGATCTCCTCCGCCTCCTGCAGGTCCCGGTCCGCGTCCGCGAAGTCCCCCGTGTCCTGCGCGAGCCGCGCCGACAGCTGGAGGAGTTCGAGCTGGGTCTCCGCGCAGCCCGCCTCCGCCGCGCCGTCCACGGCCCGCTCGGCGCTCGCGCGCGCCTCCGCCGTCCGGCCGGACCGGGCGAGGGTCTCGGCGAGCAGCGCGTGCAGCCGGCTGCACGGCGTCCACGGGCGCCGCTCCGCGAGGCGCTGCGTCGCGGCCTCCACGTACCCCTGGGTGAGCAGGTCCTCGACCTCGCGCGCGGCGATCCGCTCCCAGTCCTCCTGGTCGGCCTCGGCCATGATCTGGTCGGGCACGTGGCCGCCGATCCTGCCGAGGAGGAACGCGGCCGGTCGGTGCGCCATCTCCAGGTGCGTCTGGCCGCCCAGGTAGGCGTCCACTCCGGGCTCCCAACGGGCTTCGACCGTGCGGGGGTTCTCGCCGAGCCTGAGCCGGTGGTAGATCTCCTCGGCGCGATTCCGGGTCCCCTCGCGGGCCGCGTAGTACGCGACGGCGCTGCGGTCGACCGCCCGCATCAGATCGGTGCGCGCGCTGTCGGAGAGCCGCAGCATGATGGCGCGCAGATCGGCCCTGTGGCGGATGGCCTCGGGTCCGGCCGGCTCCATCAGGTCGACCCGTGAGGTGAGCAGCCCGTACAGCCGGCGGGCCTCGCCCGCAGAGTCGACGCGGAGCCCCGCGGGACCGGCGAGCACCTCCCTGACCAGGTCGGGGGTGATGAAGCGGAGGGCGAGGCCCGCCTGGACGAGGGCCCTGACGTCGTCCTCCGCGATGTGCTTGAGGATGCGGTCGTACAACGTTCCCTGGATCAGCATCTGGTCGACCTGGCGGTCGAAGTACCGCCGCCGGGAGGGCAGTCCGCGCAGGAGGGAGCCCAGCGAACGGGAGTCGGCGCCCAGGGCGACCGCCGTGCCGGCCGCCAGCCTCAGGCTCAGCGGATGGCCGCCGATCCGGTCCGCGAGCTCCTCCGCGAGCGTCTCGTCGAGGACCCCGGACGACATCAGGAGGTCCACGGACGCTTCGTGGTCCAGCTCGGTCAGCTCCCTGGTGCGCGGCGTGAGGACCCGGGCGGGGTGGTCGATCGGCGCCCGCCCGGAGACGATGAACCGCAGCCGCGAGTACGCCGCCCGCAGCGCCGTCCAGATGGCCCACATCCGGCCGAGGACGGGGGAGCCCCGGTACTGGGCCTCCTCGAAGGAGTCGATCACGACGAGCAGCGGGGGCGCCTGCCCGTCGGGCGCGGGCCGGACCGCCTCGGCGACCAGGGACGCGATCCGGTGGGCGAGTTCCTGCTCGCGGGCGCTGGCGCGGGCGTGGAAGTCGGACGTGTAGTCGCGGGCGAGCGTGGCCCGGGTGCCGGCGAGGCGGTGGAGTTCGTCGAGTTCGTTGCGTTCGCCCCGCTGGGCCGCCGCGGTCCGCTCGCACTCGTCCGCGAGGGCCTCGAAGGCGGCCCGGTGACCGGCGTGGTGGACGGCGAGCTGCCGGGCCATCTCCGCGATGACGGTGGCGGGTTCGTGGACGGAGAGCGTGGGGCGCGCGAAGTCGATGTAGACGAAGGGGAATCCGGTGGGGGACGCGGCCAGCGCGTCGATGAGGAACTTGGCGAGCAGGGTGCTCTTGCCGATGCCGCCGACCCCGTGCAGGAGGACCGGGGGCTCCGCCGGCTCCTCGGGCAGTGCGAGATAGGCGTGCAGGTCGTCGAGTTCGGCGGTGCGTCCGTGGAAGGTCCCCTGGATCAGCCGGTGCAGAGGCTGGAGCAGCCGGGCCGCCTCCAGACGGTGCTGGACGACGTCGACGGGAGGCAGCCCGGTGACGCCCGGTACCCGGCTCAGCCAGAGCACGGCCTGCAGGGTGTCGGACAGCTCCTCGACCTCGTCGCCCGCCGACGACGGCCCGCCGGGGGAGGGGGCGGGGGCGGGGGCGAGTGGCGGGCCGGTGCCGGAGAGCAGGGCGAGGGCGGTGTGCTCGGGGCCGGAACCCTGCGGGCGCAGGCCGATGTTGACCCGCAGGGCACGCAGCGCGGCACCGGGCCCGGCGAGTCCGGCGAGTGTCGCGTCGCGGACCTCGGGCTTGAGCGTCCACACCGTGGCGCCGGGAGACGGCAGGGCGGTGCAGTCGTCGACGAGTTCGAGGACGGCGCGCCCGGTGGACAGCTCCTCGCCCGGCAGCCGGAGCAGTGCGGGGTCGAACTCCTGGAGCAGACAGGCGGCCTCGCGGTAGGAGCGGCGCGGGTCGGGCAGCGCGGCGGCGGGAGCCGAGAGGGTCGCGCGCAGGGTGTCGCGCAACAGCGGGGCGGCCTCCCCGGGCGGGGCCGACGTCCGGGGCAGTGCCCGGTGGAGTCGTACGACGTCCTCCACTGCCGTGCACAGCCTGCGCATGTGACTCTCCCCGTTCGGCGGGGAGTCGACGGCGCGCAGCACTTCGCTCACGGCCGTCTCCGTCAGCTCGCGGACGGACTCCTCCCAGCCGGGGGCGGTGGTGTCGGTCGCGTCGGTGAAGAACTCCTCGAAGAAGCGGCGGAGATCGTCGGCGTCGGCCGGACGGGCGGTGTCCCGGCACTCGTTCTTGCGGATTTCGTAAGGGAGTTGACGCATGGTCTCGGCGTAGCCGAGCAGCACGAGCCGGGGCACGGTCTCGGCCCGTACCGGAGTGTGCTCGTAGATCGCCCGTGCCAGCACGCCGATGGCGTCCCACGCGTCGGCGTGCGGGTCGAGCCGGTCGCAGTCGTCGAGGACGAGCCAGAAGCGGTCCTCGGCGGCGGTCGCACGGGCGACGATCTTGTGGGCGGCGTCCTCGAGGGCGGGCAGTGGATCGTTCAACCGTGTGGGATTCAACGGAAATCCGTCGGCCTCCGGTCCCGCCACGAAGGCCGCCAGCCGCTCCATCAGACGCGCCGCCGTCGACGTACGGGACAGGGTCACCCGGACCGGACGGAAGCCGAGGTGCTGGCCGAGATGGCGGATGAGTTCGTACGTGTACGAGCGCCCGCTGTCCGGGGGACCGTCGACGATCAGGACCGTCTGCTCCGGGTCGGCGACGAAGCCCCTGAGCCTCTCGCGCAGCTCGGACCGGTCGAGGAACACCTCGGTGCCGTGCTTCAGGAGCTGACTGTCGAACGGGTCCCGCCGTGCACGCCGCAGCCCTTCGTCCTCGCGCAGCCGGGTGAGCAGGTTGCGGGCCTCCGCGCCCTGCTCGTAGCCGTGCGGGTCGTCGATGGCGGCCAGCGCGTCGAGACCGGCGAGGACGGCGAGGAGCCGGCGCTGATGGGCGATGTCCCGGCGGGCGGCCTCCACCACGAGGGCGGCGTTCCGGTCGGCGTCCGGGGTGAGCGGCAGGTCCTCGACGAAACCGGCCGGGAGACCGGCGCGCAGCAGCCGTTCGCGTGGGTCGGGGGTATCGAGGAGGTGGTCCCGCACCCAACGGGCGACGAGCCCCCACTCCGTCTCGGTGAGCGGCATTCCGCACCTGTCCGGCGCTCTCGGCGCAGCGCCGGTCGCTCCGGCGCCGGGACGTGACAGACCGGGTCAGAACACGCACCCGATCCCTTCCATCGTTTCACCGGCCCCTGGCGGCCGCAATCGCGAGCGGGCGCCCGCGGGAAGCGGCAGCGGCGGGACGGGCGCCGTCGGCCTCAGGGGTGCAGCACGATGTCCTCGAACGACTCCAGGCGCCGCCAGCGCTCCTCGGGCGCCCGCGTCGGAGGCATCACGTCCACGTCGGGCAGCGGCCCGAACTCCAGCTCGGTGATCTCCGCGACGTCCGCGACCGGCACCTGGTACGTACGGTACGGGCCCAGTGGCGGCGGCGCTCCGGCCGTCGCCCCCGCGAGCGCCCGTTCCGCGTCCCGGCTCAGGTCGGGGCTCTGGTCGAGGACGTACCCGGCGGCGGCGAGCGCCCCGTCCTGGAGGAACGCGGCCACCTTCCAGAAGCGCATCGGCACCTGGATCCCCCGGTACGGCGGATCGGAGTCCTGGAGCACAGGCCCCGTCAGCACCGTCAGCCTCCGGTCGAACGCGGCGGCGTGGTCGAGGAGGTAGTTCTCCAGGCCCTGCCAGATCTTCTTGCCCTGGTTGAAGACGTCCGCCTGGGGTGCGGCGTTGGTGAAGTGGAAGGTGTCCGCGTCGGCCGCGAGTGCCACGGCAGGGGTCCCCCAGACCGGATCGAGCCTGCGGACCAGATGACCGCGGTCGAGACTGTTGTTCCGGTAGACGTCGTCGCCCGCCTGCTGTTCCTCGGGCAGTCGGGGATCGAACCGCCAGACGTCGTTCCTCGGCACGTCCTCCCGCAGCTCCCGCCCCTCGACGCACACCGCCGTCGAGGCGGCGAGACGCCGGTCGGGCCGGAAGACCACGGTGAAGTGGGTGTACGGCAGGATCACCGTCGCGACCGTCGGCCGGGCGGGCAGCGGCAGCGGGACGACCGGGCCGAGGAAGCTCTCGTCGTATCCGGTGCGGTCGGCGGGCGCGGCACGGCCGGCGCCGCCCGCGCCGGGAGGGGGCGGGGGATCGGAAGGGTTCATACGATGTAGGTACCGCGTGGAGAGGGTCGCGCTCGGCGCCGGACCACAGGCCACTCGATCAGACGCCCCGGTGTCCCCTCCGCTTCCCGCCAGGAGGCACACCCGCCAGGAGGAACCCATGGCCACCGGACTCGCCCTGCACATCGGACTCAACCGGGTCGACCCCGCCCACTACGACGGCTGGGACGGCGCCCTGGTCGCCTGCGAGAACGACGCCCACGACATGGCGCGCCTCGCCCGCACCGCCGGATTCGAGAGCACCGTCCTGCTCACCGCCGACGGCACCGTCGCCAACGTCACGGCCGTGCTCGGCGAGGCCGCCGCCCGGCTCAGCCCCGGCGACATCCTGCTCCTCACCTACTCGGGGCACGGCGGCCAGCTGCCCGACGCCACCGGCTCCGACGACGAGCCGGACGCCCTCGACGAGACACTGGTCCTCTACGACCGCCAGTTCCTCGACGACGAGGTCAGGCGGACCTTCCGCGCCTTCGCCGACGACGTGCGGATCGTCTCCTTCTTCGACTGCTGCCACAGCGGCAGCAGCATCGAGGTCCCCGGCGGCGAGGCGGACGGCGTCAGGGCCCGCTACCTGCCCGAGCCCCAGCAGCACCGGCTGTACGAACGGGACCGGGAGTTCTTCGACGAGCTGCGGCGGTCGCTGGCGAAGGACGCGCCGGCCGACGGGGCGGCCAGGGACGCGCTGCTCGTGTCGGCCTGTCAGGACAACCAGTTCGCCGCCGACGGAGACGTCAACGGAGCTTTCACGGCGGCCCTGTTGCAGGTGTGGGACGACGGCGCGTTCCGGGGCGGCTACCGCGACTTCCACCGGGCGATCCAGCGGCGGCTTCCCCCGACCCAGAGCCCGAACCTGTACGTGACCGGCACACCGGGCGAGGAGTTCCTGAACCAGCGGCCGTTCACGGTCTGAGGCCTCGGAGGTCCCGGGAAAGACGAAAGGCAAGGAGGTAGACCGCTCCTTGCCACTCTCAAGGTATAGCGCACAGGGGGCCTTGCCGCAAGGCCCCCGTCGTGCTGCAGAATCTCCGCTCGTAGCCAGTGACTCTGGCAGTTCTTCGAACGGGGCGTATGAATGTTTGACGTGATCGTGGCCGGCGGCGGACCCACCGGCCTGATGCTGGCGGCGGAGCTCCGGCTGCACGACGTGGCCGTGCTCGTGCTCGAGAAGCGGGACGAGCCGACCAACGAGTCCCGCGGACAGGGCCTGCACGCGCGCAGCGTCGAGATGATGGACCAGCGCGGCATGCTGGACCGCTTCCTCGCGGTCAGCGAGAAGTTCCAGGTCGGCGGACTCTTCGGCGGCATCATGAAGCCGTGGCCCGAGCGCCTGGACACCGCTCACCCGTACGGCGTCGCCGCCCCGCAGCCGGTCACCGAGCGGCTGCTCAACGAGCGCGCCCTCGAACTCGGCACCGAGATCCGGCGCGGGCACGAGGTCGTCGGGCTGCGCCAGGACGAGGACGGCGTCACCGTCGAGCTCGCGGACGGCACGGAGCTGCGCTCCCGCTACCTCGTCGGATGCGACGGCGGCCGCAGCGCGGTGCGCAAGCTGATCGGCGTCGACTTCCCCGGCGAGCCCGCCACGGTCGAGACGCTCCTCGGCGACATGGAGGTGACCGCGGACCCGGAGACGATCGCCGCCGTCGTGGAGGAGGTCCGCAAGACCCAGCTGCGGTTCGGCGTCACCCCCGGGGAGAACGGGGTGTGCCGGATCGTCGTACCCGCCGACGGGGTGGCCGAGGACCGTGCCGCGCCGACCCTCGACGAGTTCAGGAAGCAGCTGCGGGCCTTCGCCGGCACCGACTTCGGCGTGCACTCGCCGCGCTGGCTCTCCCGGTTCGGCGATGCCACCCGGCAGGCCGAGCGCTACCGCGTCGGCCGGGTGTTCCTCGCGGGCGACGCGGCGCACATCCACCCGCCGACCGGCGGACAGGGCCTGAACCTCGGCATCCAGGACGCCTTCAACCTCGGCTGGAAGCTGGCCGCCGAGGTGGCCGGCTGGGCGCCCGAGGGGCTGCTCGACACGTACGAGGCCGAACGACACCCGGCGGGCAGGCGCGTGGTGGAGAACACCCGCGCGCAGATGACGCTGCTCGGAACGGACGCGGGCGCGACCGCGCTGCGGGAGCTGTTCTCGAAGCTGATGGACTTCGAGGAGGTCAACCGGTACATGACGGCGATGATCACCGCCGTCGACGTCCGCTACGAGCTGGGCGAGGGCCACGAGCTCCTCGGCCTGCGCATGCGGGACGTCGCACTGAAGCGGGGGCGCCTGTACGAGCTGATGCGCGGCGGCCGGGGCCTGCTGCTCGACCAGACCGGCCGGCTCTCGGTCGAGGGCTGGGCGGACCGGGTCGACCACGTCGTCGACGTCAGTGAGGAACTGGACGTGCCCGCGGTGCTGTTGCGGCCGGACGGCCACGTCGTATGGGTAGGCGAGGACCAGCAGGAGCTGCACGGCCGGCTCGGCGAGTGGTTCGGGGCGGCCACCGCCGGCTGAGTACGGTGCGGTGGCTCCTACGGCACGCGTACGAGCCACCGGCACCGCCGCCGGCTAGGGCCTGTCCTTCGGATCAGGCCGGATCAGGGAGCGTGCGTGCCGGGCCCCGCGAGCCCGGCATGATCCGAAAGACAGGCCCTACGGCCTGAGCGCCGTCGCCAGCTGGGCCCGGGAGCGGACGTCGAGCTTCTGGTAGATCCGCGTCAACCGCGCCTCGACCGTCTTCACGCTCAGGTACAGCTTCGCCGCGGCCTCCTGGTTGCTGGCACCCTGGCCCACGAGGCGGGCGAGGCGCAGCTCCGCCTCCGTCAGCACGGAGAGCGCGGGCGGCGCCTCCTCGCCCCCCGAGCCGCCCCCGGCGCTCTCGCCCGCGGCGCCCGCCGGGGTCTCGCTCGCCAGGGCCAGCCAGGGCGCCGCCCCGGCCCGTTCGAACACCGCGGCCGCCGCGTGCAGGGCGCCCTGCGCCGCCGACCTGCGCCGTCTGCGGCGCTCCACCCGGGCGAGCGCGATCAGTGCCCGGCCCCGCTCCAGGGGCAGCCCGGCGCACCCGAAGGCCTCGGCCGTGACGGTGAGCAGCTCCGCGGCCTCGTCCGTGCGGCCCTCCGCCGCGAGCCACAGGGCGTACGCCCGGTCGCAGCCGAGCAGGACGGTGGACCGTCCGAGCCGGGACGCCACCGGCCGTACCTCGTCCAGGAGCGCCAGGGCCTCGGCGCCCGCGTCATGGGCGATCAGGGCCTCGGCCAGCTCCTCGTGCCAGCGCAGCATCGAGGGGTCGACGGTCGACTGGGCGCGTTCGTCGGCCTGGACCCGACGCAGCGTCTCCAGGGCGGCGGCGACGTCCCCGTTGATGAGCTGGACCCGGCCGAGCGCGTACCGGCTGCGGGAGAGGAAGACCCGGTCGCCCTCCTCCTCCGAGGCCTGGACGCTGCGCCGGGCGTAGCTCGCCGCCCGTGCGAAGCTGCCGCCGGCCGTCTCCGCGAGCGCGAGCGCGTACCAGGCGGGGCCGGGGGAGAGGCCCGCCTCCAGGGTGAGCGCGAGGGACTGTCCGGCGTGCGCGAGCGCCGCCCCGCAGGGTCCGATCCGCGCCTCGATCTGGGCGAGGGTGCCGTAGAGCTCGATGGCGTCCTCGACGGAGCCGCGCCGCTGGACCAGGGGCAGCAGTGCGTTGACGTCGTCGCGGGCGTCCGTGAGCCGGTCGTCGAACAGTGCGTGACGGATCGTCAGGATCTGTGCCGCGTTGCGGATCCCGAGCGGACGCTCGGCCCGTTCGAGGGCGCGGGCCTGCGCGAGCACGGACTCCGCGTCCGGTGATCCGAGGGCGCGTTCCATCCGCGCCTGTACGGTCAGGGCCTGCGCCGCCGTGCGCGGGTCGCCCATGGAGGCGGCGAGCGCCGCCGATTCGACGGCCGCCGTGCGCGAGCGTTCCGGGTCGCCGTCCGCGAGCACGTACTTGACGGCCAGCCGGAGCTGGACGGCCGCGCGCAGGGCGGTGTCCCCCTCCGAGTCCTCCATGGCGTGGACGTACATCTCGTCGAGCCCGGTCAGTCCCTGGCCCGCGGTGTCGAGCACGGCGAGCCGGGCCCTGACCCGGTCGGCGGGCGCCGCGTCCCGGGCGAGCAGATCGGTGGCGGCCCGCATGGCGAGATCGGCGCGGGCCGCGCGGGCGGCCTCCTCCGCGGCGTCGACGAGCCGCGCGATGCGCCGCGTGCCGTGCCGCCCCGGAGTCGACTCGGCGGCAAGCAGGGCGAGTTCGGCGGCGAGCGCGCTGTTGCCGCGCCGCCGGGCCAGATCGGCGGCGGCCGCGACCTCGGCGGCGAGGTCCTCGTCCGGGCTGTCGGTGGCGAGCGCCCGGTGGCGTACCGCCTCCACGGGGTCGTCCACGACCTCCGCGAGCGCCGCGTGCCCGGCACTGCGCTCGGCCCAACAGGCGTCGTGCACGAGGGTGGAGGGCAGCAGTCCGGCGGTGAAGGTCACGGAGCCGTCCTCGGCGAGCGACACGAGGCCCGCACGCTCGGCCGCCGCGAGGTCCGCCTCTGCGTTGGGCCGCCCGGCCCGTCGCACCAGCGTCGACGAGGGGCGCAGCGCGAGCGCGGCGAGCAGCAGTGTCGCGCGTACGGCGAGGGGCGCGGCGCCCAGGAGCTGGCGGGCGAGGTCACGGGCGCGCCCGGAGAGGGTCAGCGCCTCCGCGTGGTGCACGGGTGTCCGCGCGTCCGCGAGCGAGCGGCCGACGGCGAGCGCGAGTCGCGGATTGCCGCCGCTGGCACGGTGGATGCGGCCGGCCATCCGGGAGGGGAGCCGGTGGTGGATGAGGAGTTCGGCGATCTCGTCGGCGTGCAGCGGGGGCACGAGCAGCACGTCCGCCTCGGACGGCACCCAGAGGTGGGCGGCGTGCGGGTCCTCGGGACGGTGGTGCTCGCGGTCGGGCTCCTTGGCCTCGCCGTACGGCTCAGGGGTCTCGACGGCCACCACCCGCAGCGCGGGCGGCGCCAGGTGGAGGGCGAAGCGCAGCAGGTCCGCGCTGTCCGCGTCGACGTGCTGGACACCGTCGACGACGAGGAGGACCGGGCCGCGGCAGGTCAGGGTGCGCAGGATCTGGGCGATGCCGAGCCGGAGCGCGATGGGGTCCCAGCCGCCCGCGTCGATCGGCGCCTCGCGGCAGAGCATGGCGACGGCGGTGCGCTGGGGACCGGGCAGCTCGTCGAAGACCCAGGAGGTCTCGGGCCGGTCGGCGCCGAGTCCCGGCCAGGTCGCCGTCGTCGCCACCGAGGCCACGAGCGCGGCCGCGGCCGCCCCCGGTATCTCCCGGTCGGACGGCAGGGTCGCCAGCCACAGGACGGTCTCGCCGCGTGCTTCGGCGCGGGCCGCGGCGGCCAGCGCGACCTCGGTCTTGCCGACGCCGGCGGGCCCGGTGAGCAGGGCGCGGCCCCGGATGTGCAGGGCGCGCTCCAGCCGGGCGAGGAGTTCGTCGCGCCCCACCGGCGCCGGGGATGCCCCCGCGCCCGCAGGGCGCAGAGCGACGTACGGAGCTGTCGTCACTGTCCACCACCTCCGCCGCTCCGGGCCCCGGCCCAAGAGCCCCGTGGGCAGAGAATACGGAGCCATCCGGCGGAGTCCAGGCCCCTTGTCCGGCATACGGACAGGGCACCCCGCCGGAGCGGGGCGGCCGAACACCAGGACGCGCCCGTGGTGTAGACCACGAGCGCGCCGCTGACCAGCAATGATGCTGTTGTGGGGGGTGGTTCGGAGGTGGAGCCGTGGTGCCTTAGAAGGTGAGGCTCCACGAGTCGATGTAGCCGGTGTCACCCGAGGCCACATCGCGGACCTGAAGCTTCCAGGTGCCGTTGGCGAGCTCGCTCGACGCGTCGACCGTGTACGTGGTCAGGACGTTGTCGGCGCTGTCCGAGGAGGAGGACGCCTTGAGGTTGCGCACCGTGCCGTCGGGGGCGATCAGGTCGATGACAAGGTCCCCGCGCCAGGTGTGCTTGATGTCCACGCCGACCTTGAGGGCGGCGGGGGCGTTGCCGGTGCGGCCGGTGACGGCGATCGAGGACGACACGGTGGTGTTGTCGGAGATCGTCACGTTCGTGGCGTTGGAGAAGACCGTGCCGGTCGGCGGCGTGGTGGTGCCGGTGACGGCGTCCACGGTCTTCGCGGTGTCCGCGATGCCGGTGCCGCAGCCGCCGGTGCAGGTGCCGGGCAGCGCACGGGCGTTGGTCTTGATCGCGGACTCGATCTCGGCCGGGGTGAGGGTGCTCTTGGCCGACTTCAGCAGGGCGGCGAGGCCGGCGATGTGCGGCGCCGCCATCGAGGTGCCCTGGTACGGCTTGTAGTTCTCGACCGACTGGGTCGTCGTGCCCGAGTTCAGCGTGGAGTAGATGCCGTTCTCGGGGGTGGTGACGGTGCCGGGCGTGTCGGTGGAGCGGCGGGTCTCGCCACCGGGGGCGGACACGTCGATGATCGTGCCGTAGTTGGAGTAGTACGACCGGTTGCCCTCACGGCTGGTCGACGCCACGTTGATGACGTTCGAGCAGTTCGCGGGGGTGAAGCCGGAGGCGTTGGCGTTGCTGTTGCCCGCGGCGACGACGACGGTGGTACCGCGCGAGACAGCGCCGTTGATGGCGGTCTGGTAGACGCTCGGGCAGGTCGAGCTGGCGCCGCCCAGGCTCAGGTTGATGACCTTCGCCGGGTTCGCGTTGGCCGGGACGCCCGGCACGGTGCCGCCGGAGGCCCAGGTGATGGCGTCGGCGATGTCGGCGGACGAGCCGCCGCACTTGCCGAGCACCCGCACGGGCTGGATCTTCGCGTTGTACGCGATGCCCGCGATGCCCTTGGTGTTGTTCGTGACGGCGCCGATGGTGCCGGCCACGTGGGTGCCGTGCCAGGAGGAGTTGGAGGCGCGGGAGCCGGTGCCGCACTCGCCGTCGGTCGCGTTCCAGTCGCCCTCGTCCTTGGCGTCCGCGTCGCGGCCGTTGCCGTCGCGGGCGTCGGCGGAGGCCGAGATGAAGTCGTAGCCGGCGACGACGTTGGTCGCCAGGTCCGAGTGGGCGGCGTAGCCGGTGTCGATGACGGCGACGGTCACGCCGGAGCCGGTCGTCTTGTCCCAGGCTGCAGGAACGTTCATGCCACCGGTGGGCTCGAAGAGGTCCCACTGCTTGGCGTAGTCGGTGTCGTTCGGCGTGACGGCCATCGCGTAGGCGCGGATGTCGGGCTCGACCGAAGCGACGGACGGGTCGGCGCGGAACGCGTCCATGACCTCCGTCAGGTCCTGCTTGGTGGCGCTGTCGCCCAGGTCGACCAGGGCGCCACCGCCGGCGAGGCGACGCTCGAAGGAGAGCTGCTCGCCCGTCTTCGCGGCCTTCTCGGCCGTGTCGCTCTTCGCGGCGGTGTTGGAGCCGGCCTCGGCGGCCTGGCTCTTGTAGGTCACGATGACCTTCTCGACCGGGGCGCTGGGCAGCGCCCCCATCGTCTGCGAAGCCGGTGCGGGCTTCGGGGTGGCAGCGCCCGGGGCGGCGGCGATCGCCCCGGTCGTGGCAGCGGCGCCGAGGATCGCGGCGCTCGCGACCACGGATATGACTCTCCGCCTGGAACCGTTCAAGGTGTGGCCCTTTCGAGTACGACGTAACTGCGGAGCAGTGGCGGCGGCGCGGGACACACGGGGCAAGTGGGGTCGCCGTCCGTCGGTCCCTGGGCTTGGGGAGCCCGTGCGCCGCCACCGGCGCGACGGCCCGGGTCAAGGCCGTCCCCGGCGGATGCCACCCTCCTCATGCACCTGTCAGGGTGCGTTCGGGGGATGATATCTGCCGGTGCGGAGGACAGTAGGGAACGGGGGGATGAACCCGATACGGGGAAAACCCTTGTCACCCCTCGCGGGGCGGCGGGGGGTCGGTGAGGGGAGTGTGAACGGCGGACGCCCGGACGGACGGCCGGCGCCCGACGGCGGGCCCGTCCAGGGGGAGGTGGGGGCCGCTGGAGGGGGCGCGGGGCCCGTCCGAGGGGTGCGAGGGGTCCCGCCCGAAGTGGGCGAAGGTGTCGTGCGCGCGGGGAGGCGGGGAGAGGGTCGCCCGGCCCAGTTCGAGTGTCGTGACCCCCGCGGACGCGCTCGCGCCGCTCAGCCCAGTTCGAGCGTCGTGACGCCGTAGACGCGCTCGCGTGCCACCGGTCGGACCGGGCCCGTGTACATCCGGGCCGTCTCGAACGTCGGCCGCAGGCCCCGCTCCTCGGCCAGCCGCGCCGCCGCCGGATTCGACTCCGGCATGTCGACCGCGATCCGGTCCGCGCCGAAGTCTCGCGCCTCGGCGGCGAGGGCGTCGAGCAGGGCCGCCGCGTCGGCCCGTGTGTCCGCGAACAACGGCCCGATCCGCGCCTCGTCCTGCGCCGGACGTACCACCCCGTACCCGGTCAAACGCCCCTCGGTGACCCGTACCAGCGCACGATGGCCGGGAGTTGTCAGCCAGGCGCCGAGGAAACGCGGCCGGTCCGCGTGGTGGCAGGCGGCGTCGTACGCGGCCAGGGCGCCCGGGTCGACCCGCTCGGCGGCCACCACGCCGGCCACCGGTCCGTCCGGGGCGGGCACCTCGCCCACGTAACGCGCCGTGCGGTAGGCCGTGGAGAAGCCGGAGCGCCGGTAGTTGTCCTGCTGCGCGGGCACCCCGTCGAGGCCGACGGACCGGCCCCCGGCGTGGGCGAGAGCGGCCTGCCAGGTGGCCAGGCCGTACCCGAGGCCGCGGAGTCCGGGACGTACCAGATAGAAGCCGAGGAAGGCGTACGCGTCGTCGTAGGTGACGACGGAGACGGCGGAGACCGGCTCCCCGTCGAGCCGGCCGAGGAAGAAGCCCCGGGGGTCCTGCGCGAAGAACGCCCGAGCGTCGGAAAGGCCGGGATTCCACCCCTCCTCGGCCGCCCAGGAGCGCACGAGCTCCCAGTCCCGTTCCGTGGCGCGGGAGACGGACAGCGAGCCGGAGGAGCCGGTGGTCATGCGGATTCCTTCAACAGCCGGGAGCGGGCGGGCGTTCGGTCACCCGGCGGGTCAGCCGGTGGGCCGGTGGCCGGACGGACGGTCGGGTGGCCGGCCGACCCCGAACCGGACAAGGCGCGGTGAGCATAGCGCCGCGCGGGACCGCTCCCACCCGCGGCCGAACGATTCCGGCCGCGGGCGCCCCCGGGTGACCGCCGGGGCCTCAGTGGACGAGACGCAGGCGCGGACCCGCGACCGAGAGGCTGACGGTCTGACCCCATGTCAGCTCCAGGGCGTCCGATTCGACGCCGTCGCCGAACGCGACCAGGCGGTCCGACTCGACGGTGAGGCGCAGGGCCCGGCCCGGGTCGAGGAGGCCCTCGACCCGGCTCGTCCCGGTGGCCGGCGACGGCCAGGCCTCGCGCACGAACCAGGCGAGCCGGGCGTCCGCGGGCCCGGGCAGCGCGAGCGTGCTGGAACGCTGTTCCCACAGGGACCGCAGCCAGCCGGTGGCCCCCGTGCCCGTGCCGACCAGCACGCCCGACGAGGCCTGCGGCTCGGGCGGCGCCTCCGCCGCGTCCAGGTCGAGCGTGTAGCGCGCCGTCTGGTGGCCGCGGGGGCCGACGTAGATCTCGTTCAGGGCGAGCAGCCGCTGCGCGTCGTCGGTGACGGCCTCCACCATCGTCAGCTCGTCGACCGCCGCCCCGGCCCCCACCGCGTACGGCAGCAGTCGGCGCGCCCGGTCCGCCCGGTGACGGACCAGGACGCCCGGATTGCGCCCCGGGTCGGCGTCGATCCCGATGACGGGCTGCCCGCTCAGGTACTTCGCCGCGTTGGCGACCAGGCCGTCCTGTCCGACCACGACGACCACGTCCTCGGGCCCGAAAAGGAACCGGTCCAGATCGGAGCGCTCCACCCGGCTCTGCCGCCAGGTCAGCGGCACCGCGCCCGCCACCTCGGCGAGCGCCCGGTGGGCGCGCTCGTGCCGCTCCCGCACGGCCTCGACGGAGCGGCCGCGCGCGGAGAGGAAGAACGCGGCCTGGCCGTGCGTACCGTGCCGGGCGAGCAGCTCCTCGTACTCCGTGGTCCGGTGCACGAGCACCGCGCGCGGCGCGAGGCTCACGGCCGTGCCCCGCCCTCGCCCAGCTTGGCGAGCAGGCCCGTCAGCACGTCGGGGGAGAGCGTCAGGTGCTCGATCCTGGGCAGGTTCTCGGCGGCCGTGGTCACCGCGAGGGCGTGCAGGGTGGCGGGATCCACCTCGGTGTGCGCCCGCAGCCACGCGGACTGCGCCCCGGCGCGCGCCGCGCCGACCTCGCGCGCCGCCTCGGCCTCGGCCTGTGCGAGGCGGACCTTCCGTACGGCCTCGGCCTCGGCCCGTACCGCGTCGGCGGCTGCGTTCTCCTCGGCCTCGCGGCGCGCGTTGGTGCCGCGCTGCTCGACGAGCCGTTCCTCCTGCCGGGCTAGCTCGATCTTGCTGGCGAGTTCGTTCTCGGCGATGGCGCGCTCGCGTTCGACGGCGACCGCGCGGCGCTCGTACGTGGCCCGGTCGGCCTCCTGCTGGATCTGCTCGCGGGCGGGGGTGCGCAGGGCGCGTTCCACCTCGGGTTCGGGGCGGATCGCCACCACCCGGACGGCGACGACCTCGATGCCGGTGTCCGGCAGCCGGGGCTCGGCCGCGAGCCCGGCCGTGACGCGGTCCCGCACCGCCGCCACGCCGTCGACGAGCGCCTCGGCGAGCGCGGTACGGGCGAGCACGTCGAGGGCGTGCTGCTGGGCGGTCTCGGTGAGGAGGGTGGCGATCTGCTCCAGCGGGGCGCCGCGCCACGCGCCGGTGTCGGGGTCGATGGAGAAGTCGAGCCGGGTGGCGGCGGCCGCCGGGTCGCCGATCCGGTACGTGACGGTGGACTGGACGCTGACGTCCTGGAAGTCGGCGGTACGGGCGTGGAAGGCCATCGCCAGTTCGCGGTCGTTCACCGGGACCTCGGAGAGGGCCGCGGTGAGCGGCCGGAACCAGAAGCTGAGCCCTTCGCCGTCGTGCACGAGCCGGCCGCGGCGCTGGTGGCGGATGTGCGCGGTGGGCGCGGAGCGCAGATGGCGCCAGCCGGCCCGCCGGGTGATGTCGGCCATGAGAGAACCCCCCTTGTCGTCATGTTGACGATAGTGGGGTCCCGGCTTTTGGTCAAGGTGACGAAATGGGGAACTCGGAGTCCTCGGCGAGTCCGGCGCCTCAGGGAGCCACCCTCGCCCCGCCCTCGGCCTCAGGCGGTCGCCCGACCGCTGACGGCGAGGGCGGAGGCGCGGTCGGGGCCGGCCGGTTCCGGTGCGGTGAGGGCGTTGGTGCGGTCTGGGCCGGTGGGGTCCGGTACGGCGAGTGCGGGGGAGGTCGTGTCGTTGGGCGCAGGGCCGGTGGCGCGCGGCGACGGCACCGGCCGGGTCTCCAGGGCGACCGTACGCGCGCGCGTGGAGTCGGCCGGGGCGGGCTCCGGCGCCGGAGCGGCCTCCGGCGGGCTGCCCTTCGTCAGCAGGACCACGCCCCGCGCCGCGACCAGCGAGGCGCCGGCCGCGACGAGCCAGCCCCACGCGCCCGCCCGGAACGTCTCGCCGAGCAGCGCCACCCCGATCACCGCGGCGGCGGCCGGGTTGGAGAGGTTCACCACGGCAAGCGGCGCCGCGAGGCCACCCTGGTAGGCGGCCTGCGAGAGCAGCAGGCCACCCGTCGCGAAGCCGGAGATCAGCACCGCGAGCAGCGCCGTCTGCCACCAGGTCGGGGTGTCACCGGGAAGTTCGAGTGCCAGCGCGGCCGTCAGCGTCTGGGTGAGGGCGGAGGCGACGCCCGAGGCGATCCCGGAGGCGGTGGCGTGACCGAGCCCGCGGGCGCCCCTGCCCCCGGTCGCGGCCTGACCCGCGCCGTGCTCGCGCCCGTACAGCCGTCCCGACGCGAGTACGGCGATGAGGAGCGCCGTCGCCGCCGCGACGATCAGGGACTCGCGCAGGCTGAGCGCCTCGCCGGGCGCCGTCGGTCCGGTCACGGCGACAAGACCGACGAGGCCGCCCAGGGTCCACAGGGCCCCGCGCCACTCGGCCCGCGTCACCCGGCGCCCCGCGCAGTACGCGCCGAGCGGCAGTGCCGCCACGAGCGTCAGCGCGCCGAGCGGCTGGACCAGGGTCAGCGGGCCGTAGTGCAGGGCGGCCACGTGAGCGAGGGCTCCGGCGGCGTTCAGGCCGACCGCCGCCCACCACTGCCCGCGGGCGAAGAGCCCGCGCAGCGCCCCGCGCCCGCCCTGGACGGGGGAGGCGGCGGCGAGCCGGGACTGGGCGACGGCGGCGAGCGCGTATCCGGTGGCGGACACGAGCGAGAGGAGCACCGCGAGGGCGGTGCCGGCGGCGGGGTTCATCGGTGGGCTCCGACCGGGAGAGGTGCCGTACCGAGGGCGCGGGGTACGGGTGGGGGCGTCGTCCGGCGCCCCGGGGTGCGGACCGCGAGCAGCGCGAGGCCGAGGAGTGCGGCGGCGGCGAGCGCGTCGAACCAGTAGTGGTTGGCGGTGCCGACGATGACGAGCAGCGTGAGCAGCGGGTGGAGCAGCCACAGGACCCGCAGCCGGGACCGGGTGGCGGCGATGAGGCCGATCGCGACCATCAGGGCCCAGCCGAAGTGCAGCGAGGGCATGGCCGCGAACTGGTTCGCCATCGAGTCCGTCTCCGGCGTCGCCCCGTACACCGAGGGGCCGTAGATCCGGGCCGTGTCCACGAGCCCGCCGGCGGCGAGCAGCCGCGGCGGCGCGAGCGGCATCAGCAGGTGGAGGGCGAGCGCGGCGGCGGTGAGGAGCGCGAGCACGCGGCGCGACCACACGTAGTGGGCGGGGCGCCGCAGGTAGAGCCAGACGAGGAAGGCGAGTGTGGCCGGGAAGTGCACGGCCGCGTAGTACGTGTTCGCCGCCCTGATGAGCGGTTCGCCGTGCAGCAGCAGCTGCTGGATCGTTTCCTCGCTCGGCAGGCGGATCGCGCGCTCGGCGTCCCAGACGCGGTCGGCGTTCCGGAAGGCGCGGGTCTCGTGGCCGTTGGCGAAGAGTCGGCCGAACTTGTAGACGAGGAAGAGGGCGGTGACGAGCGCGAGTTCGCGCAGGAGCGGCGGTCTGGCGGTCTCGCCGTCGCCCTCCTCGCCGCTTCCGCGTATCCCGGCAGCCATGGTGCGGCCCTCTTCTCGGTAACCAGTCAAATCGCCAACAAACGGAGTGAGCGTAGATCCGATTTCATCGAGACGCAAACGTCTCGATACGTTTGCGTCTCGATTGTGCACCCCCTACTCTCGTATGTGCAGACAAAGGTGTGTCCCGGAGGGGTCCTGGAGGGATCGATGTCCACAGAGGCGGCGACCACGGCAGCCCGGCGCAGCAAGATCACGCCGGAGCGCGAGACGGAGCTGTACGACGCCGTGCTCTGCCTGCTGCGCGAGGGCGGCTACGACTCCGTCACCATGGAGGGCGTCGCGGCCCGCACCAAGTGCGGCAAGGCCACCCTCTACCGGCAGTGGGGCACCAAACCGCAGCTCGTCACCGCCGCGCTCGCCCGGCGGCGCTGCACCGTCTTCGCCGGCATCGACACCGGCACCCTCGCCGGCGACCTGCGCGAGGCGGCCCGCGTCGCCGCCTCCCACCGCGAACGCGACGCCGAACTCATGGAGGCCGTCGCCCAGGCCTTCATCCAGCACCCCGACCTGCGCGCCGCACTCCGCGAGACCGTCATCGCCCCCGAGGTGGCGGCCATCGACGCGGTGGTGGCCCGGGCCGTCGAGCGCGGCGAGATCGACGCCGACAACCCCGCGATCGGATTCGTCGCCCCCTGCTTCATGGGCATGCTCCGCATCGAGCGCCTCTTCGAGGAACGCTTCGCTGACGCCTCCACCATGCGGGCCTTCGTCGACGCCGTCCTCCTCCCGGCGCTCCGCGCCTAGGGCCTCTCGTTCGGATCATGCCGGGCTCGCGCCTCACCTTTCGGGTCAGGCCCGAAAGGTGAGGCCGGGCGACGTCCGGCACCCTGGGACCATGGCCGCCGCACGCACCCCCGACATCCGCGTCCGCCGGGTCTACGACACCCCGTCGCCCGACGACGGCGTACGGGTCCTCGTCGACCGGCTCTGGCCGCGCGGACTCGCCAAGACGGACGCCCGCATCGACGAATGGCCCAAGGCGCTCACCCCGTCGACCGAACTCCGCCGCTGGTACCACGGCCCGGACGGCGAGTACGAGGAGTTCCGCCGCCGCTACGAGGCCGAACTCGCCGCCCCCGACGCCGCCGCGGCCCTCGACCGGCTGCGCGACCTCGCGCGCGAGGACACCGTCACCCTCCTCACGGCCACCAAGGACCCGGCCCTCAGCCACACCTCGGTCCTGCTCCACGAGCTGGACCGGCCGACGACGTGACGGTCAGGCCCCGTCGCCGCGCGACGCGCGCAACCCCGGCGCCTCGGCTGCCGCGTCGATCACGCCGGGGTCCACCGCTCCCGCACGGCCGGCCAGCTCCCGCGCCCACGACACGAGCCCGTCCACGTCGATCCCGTACGCCTCGGCGGCGCCGCGCCCGACCGCGAGCCGGTCCGCGCCGCGGCGCAGCAGCCGCGCCCCGCCCGCCGTGTTGCCGCGTGCCGCGTGCGTCAGGCCCACGGCGAGCTGCGCGAGGCCCTGCCACACGTCCCGCTCCGACGCGGGACCGGACTTCCAGGCGTCCTCGAAGACCTCGTGCGCGTGGAAGGGCATTCCCGCGTCGAGCAGCCGCTGCGCCTCGCGCAGGGTCTCCGCCGGGGCGCGCACGACCCCCTCCGGCTGCCGGGGCACCCCCTCCGCCCCGTACGGCAGCGGCCGGCCGAGTCCGTCACGGGGACGCGAGCTACGGGCCCGTCCCTCGTCGTCACGGTCCCTGCCCCGGTCGTTCCCTGTCCTTTTCACCCGTCCATTGTCGCCCCCCGGAACGATCAGGACCGCTAGGCTGGTCGGTCCAGCGCCTCACTGGTCCGCGTGGGTCGCGCGGGTCACGTCAAGGCAGTTGCTCGTGTGGGGGAGTGAGACCGGTGTCGTCGGAAGCGGAACAGTCGCCACCTGCAAGGCCGTCGGAGGCGCATCCCGGTGAGGGACACCCGGCGGCCACCGTCGCCCAGGACCAGGGCGCCCTGCTCGAACGCGGCCCGGAACTCGCCGCGGCGGCCCACGCCGTCGACGAGCTCGTGGCCGGAGCCGCGGCGGGCGGACCCGCCCAGGGCGGCATCCTCGTCTACCGCGGAGAGCCCGGCATCGGGAAGACCGCGCTCCTCGCCGAGATACGCCGAACCGCCCAGGACCGGTGCACCGTCCTGACCGCCCGCGGCGGCGAGACCCTCACCTCGGTCCCCTTCCACCTCACCCGGCAGCTCCTCCAGCCCGCCCTCGACCCCTTCGGCGCCGAGGACGTCCACCACCTCTTCGGCGAACACTTCGACCTCCTCGCCCCCGCGCTCGGGCTCGCACCCCCGCCCTCGGCCGCACCCGCCGACCCGCAGGGCGTACTCCTCGGACTCGCCCGGCTCCTGGAGCGCCTCGCGGAACGGCTGCGGGACCGGCCGCTCGTGCTCCTCGTGGACGACGCGCACTGGGCCGACGCCGAATCCCTGGCCTGGCTCGACGCCTTCACCCGGATCCGGCGCGACCGACGCCTGCCCGCCCTCGTCGTCCTCGCCCACCGCCCCCTGCCGCCGGAACCGTGCGAACCGGGCGCGCCCGCCACCCTCGCCGCGCTCGGCGACCGCGCCGTCCTCACCCTGGGCCTGCACGCCCTCACCACCGAGGCCACCACGGCACTGGCCCGCGACGCGCTCGGCGGACACGCGGACGAGCCGTTCTGCCAAGAGCTGTGGACCGTGACCTCCGGCAACCCGTACGAGACGGTCGAGCTGCTCGCCAAGGCCCGCGACCGGATGCTCGAACCCGTCGCCGGATCGGCCGGCCTGCTCCGCGACCTCGGCGCGGGCGCCCGCGGCGGTGGCCTCGTCAGCCGCCTGGAGGAACTCGGGGCCGGACCGACCCGGCTCGCCCGGGCGATCGCCGTCCTCGACGCGGACAGCACGCCGGAACTCCTCGCGGAACTCACGGGCCTGCGCCCCGAAGACGTGGCCGGGCACACCGACCGGCTCCGGGACGCCCGGATCGTCCAGACCAGGCCCGCCGCCCCGGACTCCGCCACCGACTCCCTGGAGTTCACCCACCCGCTGATCGCGACCGCCGTCTACGGATCGATCCCGCCCGCCACCAGGACCGCCCTCCACGGGCGCGCCGCCTGGGCGCTCACCGAGGCGGGCCACGGCCCCGCCGCCGCCTCACGACACCTCCTCGAAGTCCACCCGGACGACGACGAGGACGTCGTCAGGCAGTTGCGCGCCGCCGCCGTCGAGCACCTCGCCGTCGGAGCCCCCGACGCCGCCCGCCGCTGCCTGGGCCGCGCCCTCGCCGAACCGCCCCGCCCGGAGACGTACGCCCGCGTCCTGTACGAACTCGGCTGCGCGTCCCTGCTCACCGCACCCGGCGCCACCGTCCGCCACCTGCGCTCCGCGCTCGAACTGCCCGGCCTCGACGACGCCTTGCGCATCGACGCGACCCACCGGCTCGCCCAGGCCCTCGCCCACGACAACCAGCTCCAGGAGGCCGCCAGGACCGCCGGCGCCGCCGCCGCCCGGACCCCGTCCGGCATCGGCCGCCGCCGCCTCCAGGCCGCGCACTTCATGTTCGAGGGGGTTCCAGGCCTCCGAGGAGGACGGCCCCGGCCGCTCCCGCCGCCTCGCCGAGCTCACCGAACACTTCACCTGCGCCGACAACTCCGAGCGGGCCCTCGTCGCCGTACGGGCCTTCGACGGCATGATGCGCGGCGAACCCGCCGACGAGGTCGTACGCCTCTGCGACCGCACCCTCGTCGACGGCGTACCCGCCAGGGGCCTCGGCTGGACCGACACCACGTGGGGCTTCGAGATCCCGGCGCTCACGGGCATCGCGTACGCGTTCTCCGACCGTCCCGACCGCGCCCAGGCCCTCTTCGGCGAGGCGGTCCGGGCCTTCGAGATCTCCGGCTGGAGCGGCGCCCACCTCGCCTTCGCCCACACCCTTCTCGGCCTGGTCCACCGGCGCCGCGGAAACCTGCCCCTGGCCCAGCACCACCTGGAGGAGGGACTGCGGCTCGCCGACCGGGTCGGCACCGGACTCCCCGTCCACTGGGACACGGCCTGTCTCCTCGTCGACACCCTGCTCGCCCGCGGCCGCACCGCCGAGGCCCGCGAGGTCGCCGACCGCTACGCCTTCGGCCCGCCCTGGCCGGGCGCGATCGTGCTGCCCGACGGCCCCAGCGTCCTCGGCCGGCTGCTGCTCGCCGAGGGCAGGACCGAGGAGGCGGTGTCCACCCTCGAAGCGGCGGCCGAGTCCCTGACCGGCCGCGGCAGGCACCACGGCGTCTGGGCCCCCTGGCCCTTCGACCTGGCCCGCGCCCTCGCGCCGAAGGACCCGGACCGCGCGGCCCGCATCGCCATCGAGGCCCACGTCCACGCGGAACACCTCGGCACGCCCACCGCCCTGGGCGAATCCCTCCGCTGCCTGTCCCTCTTCGCCGACCCCGAGGAGTCCCGCCGGCTCCTCACCCGGGCCGTCGAACACCTGGCCGCGTCCCCCGCCCGCTACGAGGAGGCCCGAGCCCGCCTGGACCTCGCCCACGCGACGGGCTCGGCCGCCACCCTCGCCGAAGCGACGTCCCAGGCCGCCGCCTGCGGCGCGGACACCCTCACGACCGACCCGTGACAGCCCGTGCGTCAACCCACCCTCCGGAGTGAGGTAATGTTTTCCCTGCACGCCGACGCGGGGGAAAACCCGGCGGAGACGCGCACCGGGACGTGGCGCAGCTTGGTAGCGCACTTGACTGGGGGTCAAGGGGTCGCAGGTTCAAATCCTGTCGTCCCGACTTTTCGAAGTCGCAGGTCAGGGGCCGTTTCAGAGCAATCTGAAACGGCCCCTGACTCGTTCTTGGGGACCACTTGGGGACCAACTCGCCTTGACCGCGTCAGCGGGCGACCACAATCGGGCTTGGCAGGGACCGGGGCGCGCGGAGCACGCTGAGGTGTGCCGAGAGCGCGGCGCCGGCGGCGGTGATCTTGTGGACGTCGGGGTGCAGGTACCGCTGCGTGGTGGTCAGCGAGCCGTGCCCGGCGATCTTGCGCAGGACGTGGACCTGGACCCCGGCGTCGGCGAGCCGGGTGAATCCGGTGTGCCGGAGGTCGTGGCGGCGCGGGTGCTTGTATCCGAGTTCCGTGACGACGTCGTCCCAGTGGGTGGCGTCGCGCAGAATCGCTGTGGAGATGCGGCCTCCTCGGGGGCCGGTGAACATGCGCGCGTCGGGAGCGGGTCCGGCGGCCAGCATGTGCTGCGCGACGAGGAGGCGTATCTACTGGCCTCTTCGAGAGGACCCCTCGTGTTCGACGTAGACAAGGTGCAGGCCGCCCCGAGCGTGGAAGGTTCCGCCTGCCCCGCCCGGTTGTTGCGTCGAAGGGGCACGTGACGGCCGGTACGAGTGTCCGAGTCGTCGTCTGCATTCAGCGCGCCCGGCCGTAGGGGGTGCGCCCGCGTCAGGAGGAGGACGCAACGGCACCCCTGGGGTCACCGTCGAAGCCATTACACGCCATGATCGAATGGTCGACGACGATGATCGTGTACGTGCCGAATAGTTCCCTCGGTTCCATCACCTCATAGGCGCGTGGCATTTCGTCCCTTCTCGCTGTCTTCAAGATGTCGGGCCATCGGAAGGACCATGTGGGCTTCCCCTGGGGCATCGTGAGCGAGATGTCCTCCCCCTTGGGCAGATGCACGTGAACCACTGGCGGTTCGGCGGCTATCTGGCCACGTCCGTTGGTGATGTTGATGACGGCCTCGGTGAGCCAGCCGCGGCGGTAGGCCACGGGAGTCACCGAGATACTGAAGCCCTCGCTCGCCGTGTCAAGGCCCAGACCCTCGCCGAGCACGCACTTCTTCGTCGTGGGATTGAACGAGAGATAGCCTGGCAAGCTCCTGTACGGGTCTGACTCCATCGGCGGTTCTTCCGTCGGTTCTTCCGTCGGCTCCTCCACCGTCGGTTCCGCAGTTGGCGCATCGTTCAGCACGGTGGCCGAAGAGGTCGGCGGAGAGACCAGTCGCCCGGCGGCCGCTCCGGTGGCCAGCAGGAGCGCGCCGGACACGGCGAGAACTGCCCACCTTTCCGCGCGGCTCCGGGAAGCGTGGGTGGGGACAACCGTGGAAGGCCCGTCAGCAGGCACCGCTGGCCTCTGGCCCGCGAGACGTGACCTGCGAAAGGCCGCCGCGGTCTTCTTGTGCCCGTAGGAGCGCAAGGAGGTCAGGTGGGCGAGTATGTCGCTGAGGGGCGGCCGCTGGTGAGGGTCCTTCTGCATGCACGCGGTGATGAGGTCCCGCAGGTCTTCGTGTACGTCCGATAGGCGTGGCTCCTCGTGGACGATGTGGTACTGGGCGGTGAGGGGGGTGATGCCCGGGAAGGCGTGATCTCCCGACGAGGCGAAGGTCAGGACAGCGCCGAGAGCGAAAACGTCCGATGCTGCGCTGACCGGCCGTCCCTGTACCTGTTCGGGGGAGAAGTAGCCGGGGGTTCCCAGCACAGACTCGGTACGGGTGGCGTGACTGAAGTCCGTGGCGTAGGCGAGACCGAAGTCGATGATCTTGGGTCCGTTGTCCGTGAGGAGCACGTTCCCGGGCTTGAGGTCGCGGTGTACCAGCCCCGCCTTGTGGATGGACGCCAGACCGAAGGAGAGGCCGAGGGCGAGTTCCAATGCTGCGGGCAGGTCCAGGGCGCCGTGCTGCTGCACATGCTCGCGCAGCGACAGGCCCTCGACGTACTCCGTGGCGAGCCAGGGCTCGCGCGCCTGGGTGTCGAAGCCGACCACGCGAACCGTGTACGGGCTCCGGACCGAACTCGCCGCCGTCGCCTCCCGGGTGAACCGCCTCCGGAAGCCCTCCTCCTGCGCGTATTCACTCTTGATCGTCTTGAGGGCGACATGCTTGTCCCGCTCCTCCTGCGTGGCGAGGTAGACCGTTCCCATCCCTCCGCTACCGAGCCGCGCCACGATTCGGTACGAACCGATCGTCCTCGGGTCGTCCTTGTGAGACGGAAGCACTCATGAGCGCAGAACGCGACCTGAAGCGTGGTGCAGAAGGTGGTGTCCGGGCAGGTCACGGCCGTGCGAATACGCACCCTGCGCGGGGCGTGGTCGGGCGGGCGCGTGGCATGAGCGTGGCGAGAGTGACGTACCCGCCGTCGGCCGATCAGCGGCCACCCCGGCTCCTTCAGTCCATCAGTCGGGGCCGTGTGCCGGGGGTCAGCGCGATCCAGATGGCCTCGCTCTCCCGAATGACGTAGATCTCGTCCACCCGCGCGTCCCAGTCACGCGGCACCACGAAGTAGCGGCCGTCGTGTTCCGTGAGCAGCCGCAGATCCGAGTACCGGTAGGGGTGCAGGCGGTCGTTCGGGAGCTTCTGCTCTCGCACCGAATCCGTGGGCAGGCTCAGTGGTTTGGTGCTGAGAACGAGGACTCCCGTCCATCTGGTGACGGCCGCCGCGTGCGCCTGAGCGTCCTGCCTGCCCTGCTGCCAGGCCACGTTGGTCACCGTCCAGAAGAGGAAGACGCCGGCGGCGAAGACCGGCACGGCCTGGCGGCGGAACCCTTGAGGACGCCGCCCCTCGGCATCCCGGCACTGGCTCAGAAGAAGCCCGAGAGCGATGGTCAGGGGCCCGAGCCAGCCGTACGGCTGGATCTCGTGCCACAGCGCGAGCAGCACGATCCCCGCGACCACGAGAAGCGGGTACCAGCGCGCCGCGGCGGCCTCGATGCGCGTCACACGACGGGGTCGGCGGCTCCACGGGACACAGACCAGCAGGAACACGCACCCGGCCGCCACCATGATGTCCAGGTTCAGCAGATTCAGGCTCTCCAGGGCGACCTGGCTGAACCCCAGGTTCATCGAGCCCCAGTGGAGATTGAAGTAGTCGTAGTACGTGCTGGTGTAGATGGCGCCGATGTAGAACATCAGCGCGGCGATGAACGTCCCCTGAGCGACGACGATCTTGACGAGGGCGGACGGCCCGGAGAGATCGCCCTCGGCCTGACGCGGCGGTTTCCCGGCGCTGGGCGGGTGCTGCTCCGACCCGTGCGCGAAGGGCTCGCTCACGTGGTCCCGGGAGCCGGCTCCGTGGGAAGCTCCGGGTTCCCTGGTGAGTTCTCCTCGGGCGTCGGCGAGCCGGGAGGCTGGGTCGGGTCGAAGGGCGGGTCAGTCGTTTCGTCGGCGGTGTCCGTCGGCGGGGGCGGCGGGGGAGGGACATAGCCCCCGGGCGCCGTGTTCGTCGGGTCCCGCGTCTCCTCCGTCGGAGGACCGTCCGTGTCCTCGGTCGGGGGAGCGTCGGTGTCCTCGGTGTCCTCGGTCGGCGCGGTCGTGGGGGCGGGGTCCGGTTTGTCGGGATCGCAGGCGGCAAGCCCCGTCATACCCAGCAGCATCAGCAAAGCGAGCACCGCGGCGCGTACGCCACGGACGATCCGGTCCCGCATCCGACCTCCTTGATCGTCAGCGAGCGTACGGGTTGACGGGGTGGAGGACGGTGATCCACGCCTTCCGGGCCCATATCTCCGCCCGATCGGACGCCCCGTCAGCCACCCACCAGACCGGACGACGGCGCGGCACGCGGTGGGCGTCGTCGTCCGGGCAGGTGAGGAGCGGAGCGCCTCGGCCGAGGTCAGACGTACTCCTCCTCGCGTCCGCCGGGACGGCCGTCCAGGCCGATGCGAAGGGCCTGATCACATGGGATGTGAACGTGGACTCCACCGTCTGCCGGGCTCACCAGCACGTCGCCGGGGCGTCGAACAGGGGGGCCTGCAAACGGAGCCGCCCGGTGGCCTTGCTGTCGAACCGGCCGGGCACGGGCGCGGACGTTCCCGAGGTGGGCTGACCACGAAGATCCACCTCGCCGTCGAGCAGGGGCCGAAGCCCCTGTCGGTGCTGATCACAGCCGGCCGACCAGGTGACTCCCGGCAGTTCGAACCGGTATCGGAAGCGATCCGGGGGTCCCCGCGGGGCGCGGGCGACCCCGCGTTCTGCACGACCGAACACCGCGAGCGGCACGCCGTCGAGTGCGGGATCAATCGCCTCAAGCGGCATCGGGCGGGGGCCACGAGATGCAACAGGTTCGCCGTCGGCTACGAGGCGACGGTGCTGGTCGCGGTCGTCAATGCGTGGCTGTGACAGCGCGACTACCTCGGGGGCACATGGCCCACCACGAGCACGATGGCCTCCGCGGGCGTGGCGACCTCTCCCAGGAGGGCGGCGTAGCCGGCTGTATAGACCTGGTACGGCGGCCCGCCGTAGACGATGAACGGAACGTCGTCGGGATCTGATCCGCTCCAGGGCGGGACGCTGCGTAGGAAGTGCAGCGTGCCGTGTGTCGGGTAGGAATAGAGGCCGCGCAGGCGTGGTTCAGCGTGGGCGGCCTCGACGAGGACAGTCAGCGATTCATGCGTGGCTCCCCGGGTACCGGGCGTTCAAGGAGCCAGCGCCAGGCGGTCGCAATGTCAGGGGCCGCTGCGGCCCGGTCACCGCGCGCGACCGCAACGACCGCACCCGGGCCGAGGCCGTCATCGGCCTCATCCGCGTCCCACACCCAGGACCCGGTAGACCCCGCACCCGGCCCGACCACGCGGTCGCCGACAAGGGCTGCTCCGTCCGCACCTTCCGTGTCTGCCTCCGCCGACGCGGCTTCAAAGCCACGATCCCCGAACACGTCGACCAGCTCGCAGGACGCAGACGACGCCGTGAACGGTCCCTCAGCGCGCTGCCCGGCGCCAGAACCTGCCGGAGCCCTTCTCCTTCGGCGGGCGGACCTCCAGGGTCCAGTCGCCCTCGGCGCTCCTGACCTGCACGAGCAGGGGCCCCTCGGGCAACTCCCTCGTGTCCTTGGGGCGCCTGCTCGCCACGTTGGCCAGCAGGTGGTCGCGGCCACCCGGCTCATGGCCCTGTACGTGGAAGTACGCGTGGCTGTAGGTGTGGAGCCGGCAGGTGAGCCGGCCGGCGGGACCCGTGTGGAGCAGCACGTCCGCGCCCCGGCCCTTCGCACTCCGGCCGAGCTCCTCCACGACGCTCACCGGACGGACGGCGATCGTCCACTCGCGCCCCGCGGCGCTCACGCGCAGGCGCAGCGGGCTCCGGCCGCGGTGACGCAGCACGGCCCGGCCCTCGAAGTCCTCCAGGGTCGTGTTCGCGAGGAGGACGTCGTCCTTGCCCTGCTTGTCCACGCTGTGCACGCTGAAGTAGCCGTCGCCCCTGCGGGCGGAGTCGACCACCAACCAGACGGCCGGGATCGGCACGTCGACCGTGAAGCTCTTCCCGCCCTTGCCGCTGCGGACGAACTCGGGGAAGTCCTCGCCCGAGACGCCGATGTCCGACGTGGGGCCGGTCCGCACGGGGTCCTGCACGGGAACCTGCGCCGGGACGGCGGCCTCGGCTTCCCGGACCTTCGCCAGGAGCCCCTCGGGGATGTCCTCCGTCGGGGCGCCGTCGGGGCGCGTCTCGACGTCGGGGGCGGTCCCGTCGTCGAGGGTGCGCTCGTCGTCGGGAGCGGGCCTGTCGGGGTCCCTGCCCTCGATGCCGAAGTCCTCCGCCAGGCCGACGAGGCCGGAGTCCCACCCCTGGCCCACCGCGCGGAACTTCCACGCCCCGTCGCGCCGGTAGAACTCGCCGAGGACGTACGCCGTCTCGGTGCTCGCGTCGTCGACCTCGTACAGCGCCAGCTGCTCCCCTGTAGCGGCGCTGATCGTCCGTATGTGGAGGCCCGGCACCTGGCCGAACGTCCCCGCGTCGGTCGAGGCGCTGATGACGATGCGGTGGACGGTCGGCTCCACCAGCGCGGTGTCGACCTCCAGCCAGTCGGCGACGCGGTGCTGCTCGTCGCGCACCTGTCCGATGTGGCGCACGGCGCCGGACGGGTGGGTCAGCTGGTTGTAGAAGACGAGGTCGCCGTCGCCCCTGACCCTGCCCGTGGCGTCGAGCAGGAGCGCCGAGGCGTCGACCTCCGGCACTCCGTCCCCGGCCGCCCGCCGGACGACCGCGATGCGCCACACCTGCCCGGGGATCGGCAGGTTTCCCCCCTTGATGATCTTTGTCACGCCGTCATGCTGGCACGCGACCGTTCTGCCTGCCTAGGGGTCGTCCTGTCGATCGGGCGGCGCGAGTCCGGCGTGATCGGCGAGACACCCTCTTGGCCAGTTCGTTCAGGTCCTCTCATCGCTGGTCCGGATGTGCCGTTGACTGACGCGCGGTGGGCGAGGATCGAGCCGTTGCTCCCGGACCGGACACCGAAGCGGGTGGCCGGTGGTGGGACCACCGCTTGGTGATCGATGCGGTCGCCTGGAAGTTCCAGACGGGGTCACACTGTGTCCACCTGCGAGAGAAGTACGGCACCTAGGGCTGCGACAGGGCCTCCCGGGCGGCGTCGATGCCGAAGGCCAGGTCCGCGTGGAAACCCTGGTGGAGGTCGAAGTCCCGGGTCATGTCCACGTAGTGGCCTTCCGGCAGTGTCGACTCGGCACGCGAGAGGTCGCTGCTCAGTTCGTCGAGCTGGTGGATCATCCGGTGGGTGTCCCTCAGGGACTGCGTGAGGGACTCGGCGAGCGAGCAACTGGACTGACCGGAAGTGTCCGCACCGGGCCCGTGCAGCGCGCGCAGCGCCGACCGTACCGCCGCGCGCCGGAACTGGACCAGGGCGAGGGACGCTTCGATCCCGTCGTAGGCGACCTCGTTCGTGCAGGGGTCGTCATGGGCGAGCCCCGCCGCCAGGAAGCCGACGCGGCGCGGGACGTCGAGGTCCTTCACCGCGTCGAACATCGGCGCGGCGAGCGCGGCGTCCTGTTCCAGTGCGACCGCGAACGCCCGGGCGTCCTCCCTCCGGAACTCGTGTCTGGTGGCTCGTGTCCCTGACCTTTCGGCCTCCCGTCGGAACCGCTCCACCTGTAGGGCGAGCACCGCTCCGAGCCGCACGGCCGCCAGCTCGACCGTGGGAAACCCGCGGAGCGCAGCCTCGCGGCCCCCCGCGTCGCACCGGGTGAGGCCGGCCGCGTACGCCCGTACCCCGGACGGCGCGGTCTCGGCGAACGAGTGCGGCACTGGTGCGCCGAAGGGCGGCACGGGCAGCGAAGGGCCGAGGTTCCACAGCGGCGGTACGGGGTCGCTGGGGCGAGCGGTGGTCCCGTCTGCACCGATGGAGCCGCTCACCTCGTCCAGCCCGGCCCGCAGGTCGAGTACGGGATCCAGCGCGGCCGCCAGCTCGCCCAGCAGCTCCGCGAAGCTGACGTCCGCCTCGACGGTCCCCTCGGCCTCTCCAGGCCCCTCGGCCTCCTCCGGCGCCTCGGCACCCCTGGCCTGCCGTAGCCCCGTCCCCGCTTCGAGCAGCTTGCCGACGTGGCGCAGGGTGCGGTGCACCTTCGGCATCGACAGGCCCAACTCGTACCCGATCGCTCCCGGCGCACAGCCGGCCAACCGAAAGGCGACGACGTTGAGTTGGCGCTCGTTCAACTCTCTCAGCGGGGCGAGCGCCACCACCGTCCGGGCCTGCACCAGGGCGTCGGTGCTGCCCCTCCCCAGGAGGGCGGGCACCGTCCCATGTGCTGGGCGGAGCGCTCCGACGCCGCCTCCGACGGTCATCCGGCACGTCCAGGACCGCAGCGCCTGCGCGGTGACCACAGGGGTCCTGGTGTCCTTCGCGGCCCCGATCGCGTTCGCGACCAAGACGTCCATCCACCGCCGGGCCACCGCCATCGAGTCCTGGGCGAGTCGCGCCGCCTCCACCAGGTCCGCGCCGCGCAGCAGCGACAGGGCGACGAGCGGTCCCACATGCGCCCGGTAGTAGTCCCCGAACCCGACCCCACTGACCGACACCGCATCCGCCGGATCTGACGCCATTACCCCAACTCACTTGCGTATGCCGTCACTTGTAATTTCCGTCGGAGTCCAAGGTAGAGGTTCGGCGCGGGGTGACGGAATCTGCTCGCCCCTCGGAGCGAGGGCGGAGCAGAATTCACGGCAGTGCGGTCGCGTCGTGCGAGTCGCGGCTTGGAGCCACGATCAGTCGGTCGCCGCTGATCTGGGGGTCAGCCGGGCAAGCCCGAGCTCCTCACGTAGGAACCGCAGGTAGGCGGGCAGCGCGTCGGTCAGCCCAGGGGTGTTGAGGACCTGCGCGATGGACCGGGCAGCGGCGTCCTCCCGGCTGGAGGAGGCCGCCGTGACGTACTGTCCCCACTGCCACCAGACCGGGTGACGCAGCATCCGCAACACACCGTCCGGCCGCACCGTCAGGGGCATTTCCACCCCGTGCACGCCCATGAGACCGCCCAGTACAGCCACCAGCTGGAGCGGGGCGACGGACATGACGGCTTCGGCCGCCCGGAGCAGTTCCTCGTCGCCCGAGGCGTCCACCGCTGACAGCAGCGTCCTCGCGTCGTGCACGGGTGGCAGAGCCTTCCAAGGGTCCTCACCGCGTCGACGGGTCCGCTCCTCCTCCTGGGCCACGGACCACTGCAGGCCGTCGGCCGCTTGGGCGGACAGGCCAAGGCCCTCGCCGAGTGCCTCGGCGACTTCGTCCAACCCCACCTCGTCCCGGCCGGCAGCGAAGAGCCGCAGGGCGACCACCGCAAGGGACGCAGTCCGTCGCCATTGAGGCATCCGCGCAATGCCCGCCACGTCCAGGCCGCGCTCCGCCGCGGCGTCGAGGAGCATGTTGTGCGCGTCGGCGGGGCCGGGCACGTCCCGCGCGAGCCGGCCTGCCGCCTCCAGCAGCGCCTCGGCCTCCTCGTCGGAATGCGCCGCGGCCTCGGCCGTCGGCGTTGGACCCGCGCCGAGACCGGTGGCCAGTCGGCGCAGGTGTTCGCCGATCACCGCTCGGAGCTGGGCAGGCTCCCCGCCGGCGACCGCCCGAACGAGCTCGCCGGTCGCCACAGAGGCCGGAGCCCGCCCCTGCCGGGTCGCACGGGCCAGCATCTCGGCCTGCACGACGGCCTCCGGCAGCAGCACGGCACGGGTGCCGCACCCCCGGCCCAGCCCCCGCCGGGGGTGGCGCTGAAGCCGGCCTGCCGTCCGCCACCGCTCCAGTTGGAAGACCGACACGTGCACACCCCGCTCCGCGAGGGCCTGGATCAGCGCGGCATCGGCGCCCGAGGGCGGGGTTCGAGGCATGCACCCATTACAACCCCGCGAAGTTCCCGCCGTCAGCGTCTTCCCGATGTGAGGTCATGAGGTGCCAACAACCGACCGATGAAAGGCTTTCAACCTCATGCTTCAGAACTTCCTGGCCTCTGTCAGCGCCGTACCGGTCATCGCGCTGGTCTTGGTCCTCGCCCGCCCCCTGCGACTGGTGACGCTGCTGAGCGGGTTCCTCGCCGCCCTGCGTGGAACCCGGGGCCAGAGCCGCGGCCAGATGTTCGACGCCTTCGCCCGCCACCTCACGGACCACCCCGCCCGCCGGCACCGGCGGTGACCTCAGGTCATCCGTCCGGCCCGTGGTGCAGGCCCGAGCGCCGTCCATTCGCAGGCATGCAGAACTTGTTCTTGTCCGTACGCTTCGCGTTCCGCTCGATGTGCCTGGTGATCTGCTCCCATTAGCGGGCCCGGGTACCCGTCGGGTGTCCGTCGAGGTCGACGGAGTCCCGCATCGCGGTCACGAGCGCCGTCGCCTGTTCGGTCAGCGCCTCGTCCTCGGTCTCGCCGAGCGCGGCTACCGCAGCCGTACCGAGCGAGATGGCCTCCTCCGGGTCCGTGGCCCACAGGGCCGACGCGAGAAGGAAGAGTGCCCTCCCCTCTCCGTGGCGGTCGCGGGCCGCCCGGAAGAACGTGATTGCCTCACGGACTGCCGTGATGGCCCGGTCCGGCTGCTGGAGCATCGCCCACGCCTTGCTGAGGTTCATCCGCGCCTTTGCCTGCGCGTGGGCATCGCCGACCTCCTTCAACAGGTCGTTCGCCTTCGTCAGCAGACGGGCGGCCTCGGCCGGTTCACCCGTCTGCAGTCGGATGGCCGCGAGGTTGTTCAGGGCGAGGCCTTCGCCGCGCTTGTCCCCGAGATCGCGACAGAGGGTGAGCGCCTCCTCAAGTACATCCGCCCCGTCACCGAGTCCCCCCGCACGCAACGCCGTGCTCAGATTGGTGAGGGCCATGACGACTCCATGGCGGTCATCGGCCCTGTGGAAGGCGTCGCGTGCAGCCGCGTGGGCGGCCGCGGCCTCACCGGCCCGTCCCAGTTCTCTGAGTGCCAGGCCGAGATTGTTCTGGGTGACCGCCTCACCGTGCCAGTCTCCGACGAGACGGCAGATCTCGATGTCCCGCTCGTACGCGTCCACCGCTTCCCCGTAGCGGCCCAACTCGTCCAGCGAGCGTCCGAGATTGTTGAGCGCCGCGGCCTCACCATGGAGATTTCCCGCCTCGCCCTGGAGGACAACGGCCCTTTGCAACACGGGCACGGCCCGCTCGATGTCGCGCATCTCGTGCAAGGTGCGTCCGAGGTTGGTCAGTACCTCTGCCTCGCCCAGAAGGGACCCCACCGCCCTGTGGATACGGAGGGCCTCCTCGTGTGCGGCGACGGCTTCGGGGAACCGCCTCAGTCCTCTGAGGGCGCATGCCCGTCCGTCGAGGAACGTGGCACGGAAGGCGGCAGGTTCGTTCCCGGAGCAGTGCTCCAGCGCGCTGTCGTATACGGCCGTCAACTCGGCGAAGCCGTGGCGCAGTTTGAGGTAGTCGCCTATACCTCCCGCCATCGCCAGGATGACGTAGGGGTTGTGCGTGCCGGGCGTGGTGGTGATGACCGCGACGAGGTTCGCCCGTTCCTCGTCCAGCCAGGAGAGTGCTGCGGTCCGGTCGGCGAATCCAGGCGCTGGAGAGTGACCTGGGGAGAGGTGGTCATGCGCCTCGCCCAGACGGTCCGCGTAGTGGCGTAGCAGCCGCTCCAAGGCAGCGGACCGGCTTTGGACAGTGTGCTCCGTCCGCCCCGTCTCGTCCGCGTAGAGCCGGAGCAGGTCGTGCATGCGCCACCGGCCGTAGATGGCCGTACTCTGCACCAGATGGCCGCGCCCCAGGGCCTCCAGGAGTTCCTCGGCTGTGTCCGGGTCGACATCGCAGAGCCGGGCGGCGGACTCGGTGGAGACGTCTGGGCCGGGGTTGAGCGCGAAGAGCCGGAAGAGCCGTGCCTGGTCCTGCGGCAGGTGCCGGTAGGACAGTTCGAAGGCGGCTCGTACCGCGAAGTTCCCGCGACTCAACCGACGCAGGCGGCGATGCTCGTCGTCCAGAGCCCGGGCCATCGAGGACAGCGGTCGGGTCGGCTGGTCCGCCAAGAGTGCGGCGACGATCCGGAGCGCCAGCGGCAGGTGCCCGCACTGCCGGGCGATGGCCTCGGCCCTGTCCGGGGCATCGTCGATCCGCGTGTCCTCCTCACCGCGGCTCGCCCGCAGAACGAGGCGGAGCAGGTCGACGGAGTCCGCGGGATCGAGGACTGCCAGGTCGTGCAAGCGGGCGTCCAGGTCGGACAGCGTGTGTCGGGAGGTGATCAGCACGGGGGTGCGCGCGTCACCTGGGAGGAGGAGCCGGACCTGCTCGCCGTCCATGGCGTCGTCGAGGACGATCAGGGTGCGTCGTCCCTGGTCGGCGAGGTCCTGTAGCGCCGATCGGTACAGTCGCGCACGGTCCTCGAGAGACACGGGGATGTGCTCGTGGTCGACGCCCAACCCCCGGAGCATGGAGGCGAGTGCCTCGTCGGGAGCCTGATGGCGAGCGGGGTCGTATGCGTAGAGTTCGACGGCGAGGACACTGTCGAACCATCCGTCTCGTGCACAGGCGCGATGGGCGACCTGGCGCACCAACTCGGTCTTTCCGACGCCTGGGAGGCCGGCGACGACGTGGACCGACGGTCCTTTACCGACGGCACCCGGGTCCAGCACCGAGAGCAGCCCGTTCACGGCGGCATCCCTGCCGGTGAACGTGCTGGACGGGGCCGGCAGTCCCCATGGGGCGGAGGCGGTTCGACGGTCGACGTGGACGGGGGCGGCCCGCGCAGCCCCACCCACCGACGCTGCCACGGCGCTGCCCTCCGGCGGAATCACGCGCCTCAGCCCGTACTGCGGGAGTCGGTCTGCGAAGGCTGCCGCGTCGAGGCGGGTTCCCAGGGAGTTGAGAAGAAGGTCGCCCAAGGCAAGTGCTGCAAGGCGGCCGGGAGCCCCGGCCAGGGCCTGTTCGGCGAGGGCTGTATTGACGGCGACCACGTCGCGCTCATCAGGCCACTCCACCCACAGGGCGCGGAGCATGTGCCACGCCGTGTCCGGCGCGCCGTAGATCCGGGGAGCCGCGAGCTCGTCGAAGGGGGCACGGAGTTTGTCCGTCAGCCAGTCACGGACGAAGGAGGAGAAGTCGTCGGATCGACGGGCGCGGTCGCACAGTTCCTGGAGCGGCCTGGCCGGCACCATCGAGACGAAATGGAAGTCGTGCCCCGCTTCGGCGTGGGTGCGGAGGTGCCGCCAGATCCCCTTGGTGTCCAGGGCCGTGACGTTCCAGCCGTTGGCGTTGCGGTTCTGACGCTTGACCTGGTGCACCTCGGTGCGCCCGTTGTGACGGTAGGCGAACTCGCTACCTTCGCCGAGGACTCCGTTCGGCTCAAGGGTGAGCGAATCGCCTTGCCCCAGGAGGACGTACAAGGCGTGCCTGATCGTCCAGGCGCCTTCGTAGCGGTTGCCGAACTTGTCCGTCTCACCACCCGGCCTCGGTGCCACCGGTTTCCCCCTGTCTCGCCCGTCCGTCGGACGACTCCGCGACTTCGCCCCGTGCACGGTCGCGTGCCACGTCACCGTACCTGGCGGCGCCGACAGTGATGCCCGCACCGGAGCCTGCGTGATCTTGTGGACGTCGGGGTGCGGGTATCGCTGGGTGCGGGTCAGCGAGCCGTGGCCGGCGATCCTGCGCAGGACGTGGACCTGGACCCCGGCGTCGGTGAACCAGGTGGGTCTGGTGTGCCGGAGGTCGTGGCGCCGCAGGTGCCCATACCCGAGTTCCGTGACGACGTCGTCCCAGTGGGTGGCGTCGCGGAGGACCGCGGTAGAGCTGCGGAGGACCGCGGTGGAGCTTCGGCCTCCTCGGGGGCCGGTGAACATGCGCGCCTCGGGAGCAGGTCCGGGGGCCGGCATGAGCTGTGCGTCGAGGGGCGGGCCGCGAGTGCGTCGGCCGGCTCGATGGACCGCCCCTCCATGACTCGGACCAGGACGGCGATGGTGTTCCTGACGGTCGAGCGACCCCGCTCATCGGCGATCCAGATCTGGACAGACCTGTCGATGGCCCGTTGCTGATCATCCGGACCGGCAGGTGCCCGAGAGCCCCGGCTCTGCCTGCCCGAGCGCGGCCTTCTGTGACACGCTTCAGCTGGGGCCTGTCTTTTGGATCAGGCCAGATCCCAGTCGAGGTCCCGGAGTTTGGGGGCCGCCGGTGTCCGTCGGACCGCCTGTGGTGAGCACGAACTGGTCGTGGGCGGGGAGAACGGCGCACGAGACCCCTGCCGGATGGGCTTCGCTGACTCGGATGCAGTGGCCGGACTCGGTCTGCCATGTCCGGAGGTTGCCGGCCGGGTCGGCGGCCACCGCGAAACGCCCGTCCTGAGTGAGGTGGGCGTCGACCGCCCAGCCGGGAATCGGGTCGAACGTGCGCACGCACCGGCCACTGGCCGTATCCCAGTCGGAGTGCCGCGTTCGCACGGCTGGTGCCGCACAAGGCGAAACGGCTGTCGGAGCTCAAGCTGACCGACATCAGCCGGCCGTTCCCGTCCATGGTGCCCAGGCACTGACCGGCGCGCAGATCCCACAACCTGACGGTGACGTCCCAGCCCGCCGACGCCGCGGTACGGCCGTCGGGGGTGCTGCTCAGGGCGCTGACCTCGGCGGAGTGTCCGGGCATGGCGTGGAGACGACGCAGTTCGGCCGGGCCCAGGCCCCACAACTGGAGACTGCCGTCATAACCGCCCAACAGGATCCGATCGTCGTCCGCCGTCCAGTGCAGGGTGCGGATCGCGTAGTCGCCGCCGATGCGTTGGATCTCGCCGGTGTCCCGCTGCCGGAGATGGAGCTCGGAGCTGGTCATCTCCCCGTTGTCCGCCATGACCTTCTGGATGTCCGCCTGCACCATCAGAACCCGCGTTCCTCTGACAGCCGGGTCGCGCAGGAGCTTCCCATCACTGAGCCGCCGGCCCTCGAGGTGGGCGCCCGTGGCGACGTCCCACACATGAACCCCCGCCATGTCGCCGGTGACCGCGAATCGGCTGTCGGCCGACAAACCGACATGGTCCTGCTTCGCGGTGCCCAGCGACCGTACACAGCGGCCCTGCTCCGGATCCCAGACCCCCGGCGCGCGGCGAAGCGCTTCGGTGCTGGTCCCGGGCGACCGGTGCTCCGATGTGGGCATGCGGCAGGCGAAGAACCGCGATCCGAAGAACGATGGTGGCAGGCAGACGGCGGCCCGACGGCTGTGGGGGGCCGCGAGCGATGAACTCGTGCGCTGGGTGGTGCAGTTGTCGACGACCGGAGTCACGGCCTGGGTGATCTACTGGATCGACCAGCACTGAGGACGGGAACCGGCCCTGGACGCGGCCGGCCCGGCGTAACCGTCAGGCCGGCGTGCCGCGGCCGGCTCGCCCGGGGAGCTGGGGCTCGTCGACGCGCGGTTCCTCCGGTTCCGCTGGGGTCAAAAGGGCGCGGTTTCGAATCCTGTCCACCCTGAGAAGGCGTGTCACAGAAGTCCAGCCGGGCGTGCCGAAGGACGACCCCGCACCGCGGAGCACCGGGCAGGTCACCGGCACCCGTTTCACCCTGACCACGGACAAGACGGATCCCGTCAACCCGGAAGGCCCGCGGCAGCGGCGGCCCGAGCGAGCGGTGCCGCGTGCTGGGGGAGGAGGACACCGCCGCGGCGTCTATTGGAAACTGAGCCGGTGCGGGTGTTCCGGGTCGGCGGGGCAGGTGTGCACGCGCATCGAGCCGCGGCCGAGGTAGACGCCGACCGGGTCGATCACGTCCGGATCGATCACGTCGGGGCCGATCACGTCCGGGGTGTCGGTCGGGTCGCGGTCCTCGAGCGGAAGCCAGCTCCTCGAACCGCCGCCGCACTCCCACTGATCGACCGTGAGCAGGGGAGGCATCGGTGTGCCGCAGACCGCGCAGTCGACGCGTGCGGGATCGGTGAGGTGCCAGGAGGCGAAGCCGCCCACCTTCCATCCCGGGGCGATGGACAGGTCGCCCATGTAGTCGACCTCGTACTCCTCCTCCGTCCGTGCCCGGGCCATCGCGGCCTCGTACTCCTCGTAGGTGTCGTAGCTCCGCGGCTCGGAGGAGTCGTACGCGTCCTCGTCGTCGTCCTCCGCGTCCAGCAGGCCCTCCTCCCAGTCGGCGATGGCGTCCTGGAGCTCTTCGCTCAGCAGGCCCAGGTACTCGTGCTCGACGACCTGTTCGGGGTGCAGGGCGCAGCGGGTGGGCACGCATTCCTTGCGGCCCGCCACCGGTGGCTCGGGCTGGGGCGTCAGGACGTCGCCGACCTCCCGCGAGCGCCGCCACCTCAGCACGACGTCGAGGGTGCGGGCAGGTCCGTGGACCTCGAAGGGGCACCAGAAGACCTGGAGCAGGTCGTGGCCTTCCGGGCCGACGAGGTCGGGGATGTCCCGCGTGTACAGCTGGGCGACGGCCAGCAGCGGGAGAGGGGCCTCGTCCCGAAGGTCCGGGGCGTGTCGTCCCGGTGTGATGGCGTCGAGTATCCGCCGCTCCTCGTCGGAGAAGTCGCGTCCTCTCGCCGCGGCGAGGATGTGCCGCTCGAGCCGCACGTCGTCCAGCCGGTGGCCCTTGCCCTTGGGGTGCACCGCGCAGCACACAGGCCACGGCTCGTCGGCCGGCCACAACAGCGGCCCCGCCAGCGAGCTTTCCCCGGCCGTCGCCACGCCCTGGCGGGGATGCAGGCGCGTGGCCGTACGCCGATGGGCGGAGAGGACGGGGAAAACGGCTTCGACATCGACGGGTCGCGGGGGTGTGGTGCGGGTCATGCGGTTCTCCATGGCGGCCCGGGAGTAGGTGCCACACGCACGATGCCATGTGATGCATGGGGTTTCTGTTCAGTCGAGTGTTGCGTGTGCCTCACTTGTGGGAGCTGTTCAGGGCCGCTCCCGGCGGCCAAGCTGAGCGTCGTGCTCCGGGTCATTGCGGGCGCACTTCTGATCGTGTCGAGAACATGCCGGTGACGGCCTGAACAGCGAACGGAGAACATCCGTGATTGTCGGAGTCCTCAAGGAAGGGCGGGCAGGTGAGAGTCGTGTCGCGGCCACGCCTGCCACGATCCAGCAGATCCGCAAACTGGGGTACGACGTGGTCGTCGACCCGGGCGCGGGGGTCGCGGCCGGATTCACCGACAGTGCCTACGAGGCCGCCGGCGCGACCGTCGGCGACGCGGCGGGCGCGGACGTGGTGCTGGGGGTCAACGCCCCGAGCCCGGCGCAGTTGGACCGGGTACGGCCGGAGGCCACGGTGATCGCCCTGTTCTCCCCGGCCTTCGACCCGGCGATGGTCGAGGACCTGGGCCGGCGTCCCTTCACGGCGCTGTCGATGGACGCCGTGCCGCGCATCAGCCGGGCGCAGTCGATGGACGTGCTGTCGTCGATGGCGAACATCGCCGGCTACCGGGCCGTCATCGAGGCCGCGCACGAGTTCGGACGCTTCTTCACCGGCCAGGTGACCGCTGCGGGCAAGGTACCGCCGGCGAAGGTGCTCGTCGCGGGCGCGGGCGTGGCGGGTCTCGCGGCGATCGGCGCGTCCGGTTCGCTCGGTGCGATCGTACGGGCGACCGATCCGCGCCCGGAGGTCGCCGACCAGGTCCGGTCGCTGGGCGGCGAGTACCTGTCGATCGCTTCCCCCGAGGTGGAGGTCTCGAAGACCGGCTACGCCAAGGAGATGGGCGACGACTACAAGGCGCGCGAGGCCGAGCTCTACGCCGCGCAGTGCCGCGAGGTCGACATCGTCATCACCACCGCACTCATCCCGGGCCGTCCCGCGCCGACGCTGATCACCGCGGAGATGGTGGCGAGCATGAAGCCGGGGTCGGTGATCGTCGACATGGCGGCCGCCAACGGCGGCAACGTCGAGGGCACCGTGAAGGGCGAGAAGGCCGTCACGGACAACGGCGTGACGATCATCGGATACACGGATCTGGCGGGTCGGCTGTCGGCCCAGGCGTCGCAGCTGTACGGCACGAACCTGGTCAACCTGCTGAAGCTGATGACACCCGGCAAGGACGGCCTGCTGGTCCTCGACTGGGACGATCCGGTGCAGCGCTCGATCACCGTCGTACGCGAGGGCGAGTCGGCGTGGCCGCCGCCGCCGGTCCAGGTCTCGGCGGCCCCGGCCCCCGCGCCCGCGGCCGCCGTGGCGCAGCCGGCGCCGAAGAAGGAGCCGATGACGCCGAAGCAGAAGTTCGGCGGCGTCGCCCTCGGCGCGCTGGCGCTGTTCCTCGCCGTGGCGTTCGCCCCGGCGGCGCTGCTGCCCCACGTGACGGTCTTCGTCCTCGCGATCGTGATCGGTTACTACGTGATCGGGCACGTGCACCACGCGCTGCACACGCCGCTGATGTCCGTCACGAACGCGATCTCCGGGATCATCGTCGTCGGCGCGCTTCTGCAGATCGGCCACACGAGCACGACGGTCACGGTGCTGTCGTCCGTGGCGATCCTTCTGGCCAGTATCAACGTCTTCGGCGGCTTCGCGGTGACGCGTCGCATGCTCGCCATGTTCAACCGGAGCTGACATGTCTGCGACCCTCGCCGCACAGGCGGCCTACCTTGTTGCCGCGCTGCTGTTCATCCTCGCGCTGGCAGGACTTTCCAAGCACGAATCGGCACGGCTCGGCAACGCCTTCGGCATGCTCGGCATGGGCGTCGCGCTCGTCGCGACGATCGTGCTCGCGCTGGACGGCGACATCAGCACCGCGGGCCTCGGCCTGATGGCCGTCGCGATGCTGATCGGCGCGCTGATCGGCCTGCGGCGCGCCCGCGGCGTCGAGATGACCGGCATGCCCGAGCTGATCGCGCTGCTGCACTCCTTCGTCGGTCTGGCGGCCGTACTGGTCAGCTGGAACGGCTTCCTGAACGTCGAGTACGACCCGGACGGCCACGAGGCGGAGGTCCTGGGCGCGCTCGGCACGCTGGGCATCCACCACGCCGAGGTCTTCATCGGCCTGTTCATCGGCGCGGTGACCTTCACCGGCTCCGTCGTGGCGTACCTGAAGCTCGCCGCGAAGATCGACTCCAAGCCGCTGGTGCTGCCGGGCAAGAACGCCCTGAACCTCGGCTCGCTCGTCCTGTTCCTCGCCCTGACGGTGTGGTTCGTGATCACGCCGGAGCTGTGGCTGATGGTCACCGTGACGGTCCTGGCGCTTGCCCTCGGCTGGCACCTGGTGGCCTCGATCGGCGGCGGCGACATGCCGGTCGTCGTCTCGATGCTCAACAGCTACTCCGGCTGGGCGGCCGCGGCCTCCGGCTTCCTCCTCGGCAACGACCTGCTGATCATCACCGGTGCGCTCGTCGGATCCTCGGGTGCCTACCTGTCCTTCATCATGTGCAAGGCCATGAACCGCTCGTTCCTCTCCGTGATCGCCGGCGGCTTCGGCATCGAGGCGCCGTCCGGCTCGGAGGTCGACTACGGCGAGCACCAGGAGACCACCGCTCAGGGCGCCGCCGAACTCCTGGGCTCGGCCCGGTCCGTCATCATCACGCCGGGGTACGGCATGGCCGTCGCCCAGGCGCAGTACCCGGTCGCGGAGCTCACCTCGAAGCTGCGCGCGAAGGGCGTCGACGTACGGTTCGGCATCCATCCCGTCGCCGGCCGCCTGCCCGGCCACATGAACGTGCTCCTCGCCGAGGCGAAGGTGCCGTACGACATCGTGCTCGAAATGGACGAGATCAACGACGACTTCGCCAAGACCGACGTCGTCCTCGTGATCGGCGCCAACGACACGGTCAACCCGGCCGGAGCGGAGGACCCCAGCAGCCCGCTCGCCGGCATGCCGGTGCTCACCGTCTGGGAGGCAGGCAAGGTCATCGTCTTCAAGCGCTCGATGGCCTCCGGGTACGCCGGCGTGCAGAACCCGCTGTTCTTCAAGGAGAACACCGCGATGCTCTTCGGCGACGCGAAGGCCCGGGTCGAGGAGATCGTCGGCGCCCTCTGAGAAGCACGGCACGGGAGGACCTCCTGGCACATCGGCGTGGACGCGGACTCGTCCACGCCGATGTGCCGGCGGACCCCTCCGGGAGCCCTCCGCCGCGGGGCCGTCGCAAGACGGCCCCTATCGTTGTGCGCCCGGGTGATCCGCGCCCGTACCGCACACAGCTCAGGAGCCCGGATGCACCACTTCGACGTCGAGACCCTGAAGGCGGGCCGGTGGCGCAACGGTGGAGGCGCCACGAGGGAGATCGTCTCGTGGCCGGTGGGTGCGGGAGAGTTCCAGTGGCGTGCGAGCGTGGCCGACATCGACCGGAACGGCCCGTTCTCGGCCTTTCCCGGTGTCGACAGGACGTTCGCTCTCCTGTCGGGCGACGGGGTGCGGCTGACGGCTCCGGGGACGTTCGACCGGACGGCGCGACCGGAGGAGCCCCTCGCGTTCTCCGGTGACCTGGAGTTGACCGCCGAACTGCGCGGCGGGCCCTGCCGGGCCCTCAACATCATGGCGCGGCGCGGCCGCCGGGCGGCCCGGGTGGACCGGATCACCGGGCCTGTCGCACTGCCCGACGGCCACGCAGCGGTGTTCTACGTGCTGCGCGGACACTGGCGGACGGGCACGGACGGGCGCCCTCTCGCCGCGGGCCAGGGCGTGTGGTGGGACGAGCACGACACCACGCCGGGCCGCGCGGCCACACCGCTCTCGCCCGGTGCCGTCGCTCTGTGGGCGGACATCGCTCCTGTGGCCTGAGTACGGGTCGCGCGGCCTTCGCGGTCCGATCCGGTGGGCACGTCGCTCACCACCGGGACGGCGCCGTACCCGGAGGGCGCCGACACGGGGCTCGTCAGACCCGGTGCGCGCCTCCGAGCGCCGCCGGCCCGCGCTTCGGAAGCCGCGGCTCCCCTCTTGCATGCTCTATGGCATGGCCCGCAAGTTACCGGCAGGTAGCCCGCTCGGCGGGCTGCCTCGTCGTCGGGAGGGCGGTGGGGGGCGGGTGGGTCCGCGCAGGAGTGAGAGCCGCGAGCGGATGGTCCTCAGTGCCGCCGCCCTGCTGCGTGAGTACGGGGCGAGCGCGACCAGCCGCGTGATGCGCGCCGACCGCGGCTGCTGGTGCCTGCCCGAAGCGGACATCGACATCCCCTTCACCCCCGGCATGGCCGCGCTCATCCAGTCCCGGCTGGCCCCGCAGAGCGCCCACGAGGCCATGCTCACCGCCCGCCGCTACGGCGGCTCCGACGCCGAGGCCGCCGGTATCGTCGACCGGGCGGTCGCCGAGGAGGCCGTGCGCTCCACCGCGATCGAGATCGCCCAGGCGCAGGTGAACAAGGCCGGCGACACCCTCGGCACCATCAAGGCCCGGATGTACGCCCCGGCCCTGGCCACCCTGCGGGACACGGCCGACCCGCTCGGCTGAGCCCGCACCGCACCGACCTGGACCCCGCCGCCGGACGCTCCTCGGAGCCATCGGGGCGGGGTTTCCGGCGTATTTCGCCCTTCGCGTCCCGGCGCTCCGCCCGCCCGGATTCCCGGTCCTGTCCGACCTCTTGACGCCCGCGTGCGGGCCTCCCTACTGTCACCGCCAGAGTTTCGAACGCAGTACGAAATCTCGAACAGTAGGAGGTCAACGGCCTTGCGGATCACGGGAATCAGCACGCACGTCGTCGGGACGCCCTGGCGCAACCTGACCTATGTCCTGGTCCATACCGACGAGGGTCTGACCGGTGTCGGTGAGACGCGGATGCTCGGGCACACCGACGCGTTGGTGGGCTAT
>NZ_JNZP01000025.1 GCF_000725545.1 Streptomyces exfoliatus
AAAGGAACCTCGCCATCCGAAGATGGACGGGGTATCAACTAATCTGGCGTTGATTTTTGGCACGCTGTTGAGTTCTCAAGGAACGGACGCTTCCTTCGTTCCTGTTTCCAGGCCCTCCGGGCGCTTCCTTCGTTTCCGACTCTATCAGATCCTTTCGGCGTCTGATTCCCAGTCAGCGGGATTTGTCTTTCCGGCTGTTGGGCCGTTCCGACGAGTGAGACTTTAGCGGATTCCCTGCCTCCGACGCTAATCGGGCGGCTGCGTCCAAACTTCGAACACGGATTCCTCATTTCGCAAAAACGCACGGAAGCAGAACGGCACAGCAAAGCACCATCAGTTCTGTGGATCTTGCGGGATGGCTGTCCGGGGCCGACCGGGGTCGGTGCTCACGTCGGACAACTCGGAGAACCTTACGGATCGGATAATCCCGTGTCAACCCTGGGCCTGGGCGTAGCCTCTGCGTATGACTACGCGTGCGCACACCACCCAGTGGTGGGCCGCCTGACGGCGGCCCGCACTCGCGCATGCACCACGCGGCCGCCGCCTCGGCGGCCGTTCGCGTATCCCCCTCCGGGAGGCGGCCGTCGGGTCGGCGCCCAGGAGAAGAGGGAGAACGAACGCGATGACGAGGATCTTCAGCGGGGTCAAGCCGACCGGGCACCTGACGCTGGGCAACTACCTCGGGGCCGTCCGACGGTGGGTCGAGGTCGATCAGCATCGGGCGGAGGCGCTGTTCAGCGTCGTGGACCTGCACGCGCTGACCGTGGAGCACGACCCGGCGCGGGTGCGCCGGCTCAGTCGGCAGGCGGCCACTCTGCTCCTCGCCGCGGGACTCGATCCGCAGCTGTGCACCTTGTTCGTACAGAGTCATGTGGACGAGCACGCGAGGCTGTCGTACCTGCTGGAGTGCACGGCCACGGACGGCGAGCTGCGGCGGATGATCCAGTACAGGGAGAAGAGCGTCCAGGCGCAGGCCTCGGGGCAGGGGGTGCGGCTGTCGTTGCTGACGTATCCGGTGCTGATGGCGGCGGACATCCTGGCGTACGGGGCCGACGAGGTGCCGGTCGGTGAGGACCAGACGCAGCACGTGGAGCTGACCCGGGACCTGGCGGTGCGGTTCAACCAGCGGTACGGGCACACGTTCACGGTGCCGAGGGCGACGCGGCCGGAGGTGGCGGCACGGGTCATGGATCTTCAGGACCCCACGTCGAAGATGGGGAAGTCCCACGCGAACGGGGCCGGGATCGTCTATCTGCTCGATGACGCGGAGACCGTGCGGCGGAAGATCATGCGGGCCGTCACGGACAGCGGGCGGGATGTGGAGTACGACCGGGAGGCCAGGCCCGGGGTCGCGAACCTGCTCGATGTGCTGGCGGCCGCGACAGGTGGGAACCCCGACAAGCTGGCCGGTGTATTCAAAACGTACGGAGCGTTGAAGAAGGACACGGCGGACGCGGTCGTCGAGCTGCTGAGGCCGTTGCGGGAGCGGCATGCCGAGCTCGCGGCGGACCCCGGCTTCGTGGATCAGGTGCTACGGGACGGGGCCGAGCGGGCCCGGGGAGCGGCGCGGCCGTTGGTGGACCGTGCCTATCGGGCGATCGGGCTGTTGCCTGCCGGGTGACGGAAGGCGTTGCGGTAGTCGCGCGGGCTGGTGGCGAGGTGCGAGGCGAAGTGCTGGCGCATGGTGACCTCGCTGCCGAAGCCCGCGCGGCGGGCCACCTCGGGGAGGGGGTGGTCGGTGAGTTCGAGGAGTTTCTGGGCGGCGGCGACGCGCTGGGTGATGAGCCAGTGCAGGGGGGTGGTTCCGGTGGTGGCCTGGAAGTGGCGGGCGAAGGAGCGGGGTGACATGCCGGCGCGGGCGGCCAGGGTCGCGACGGTGTGGGGCTCGTCGAGGTGGGCGAGGGCGTGGGCGCGGACCTCGGCGAGGGCGTCGGCGTCGCGGTCGGCGCGGGGAGTGGGGTGCTCGATGAACTGGGCCTGGGTGCCCGTGCGGAAGGGGGCGGTGACCATCGAGCGGGCGATGGAGGCGGCGGCTTCGGCTCCGTGGGCGGTACGGACGAGGTGGAGGCAGAGGTCGATGCCGGCGGCGGTGCCGGCGGAGGTCCAGACGCCGGTGTCCTCGACGAAGAGGGCGTCGGGTTCGACCTGGATCTCAGGGTGGCGGGCGGCCAGGGTGTCGGCGAGGTGCCAGTGGGTGACGGCGCGGCGGCCGTCGAGGAGTCCGGCGCGGGCGAGGACGAAGGCACCCGCGCAGAGCGAGGCGACCGGGGTGCCCGTGGTGTGGACGCGTCGGAGGGCGTCGAGGACGGGGGCCGGGATGTCGGCGTCGGGGTCTTCGATGCCGGGGACGAGGACCAGGTCGGTGGTGGTGAGCTCGTCGAGCCAGGTGAGCGGGCGGTCGGGGGTGAGCGTGAGGCCGCCGCGCAGCGGGATGGGGGTGTGCGGGTCGGCGGCGGTCCTGCGGAGCTCGAACGGCGGGACGCCTCGGAGGGTGCGGTCGCTGTCCCAGACCTCGGTGATGACGGAGAGGTCGAAGGCGCGGATGCCGGGGAAGGCGAGGAGCGCGATGCGCTGGGGACGGGGTGCGGGGATGGTCGCCACGTATGGCAGTAAACCATCGATCGCTGTCATACACCCCTCTGGGAGAGGGGGCGGGCCGGCGGAAGGATCGGGGGTATGGAGATCGCAGAGAACGCAGCGCTGGTTGTCATCGACGTACAGAAGGGCTTCGAGGAGGAATTCTGGGGGAAGCGGAACAACCCGGCCGCGGAGGAGAACATCGCGGCTCTGATCGACCTGTGGCAGGAGACGGGGCGGCCGGTCGTCTTCGTGCGGCACGACTCCGTGGAGGGCTCGCGTTCGCCTCTGCGGACGGGATACGTGGGGAACGACTTCAAGGACTTCGTCGAGGAGCGGCGCGGAAAGGGCGCCGGGCCCGAGCTGCTGGTGACGAAGTCCGTGAACTCGGCCTTCTACGGGGAGCCGTCGCTGCAGGAGTGGCTGACCGGGCAGGACATCGCGCAGATCGTGATCGTCGGGATCCAGACGAACATGTGCAACGAGACGACCGCCCGGATGGGCGGAAACCTCGGCTTCGATGTGGTGTTCCCGCTGGACGCGATGCACACCTTCGACCTGGAGGGGCCGTTCGGATGGTCGCGGAGCGCCGATGAGCTGGCGCAGGCGACGGCCGTGTCCCTGCACGGGGGGCTGTTCGCGAAGGTCGTGTCGACGGAGGAGGTCGTGAAGGGGGCGTCCGCCGGGGTCCGGTGACCCCGGCGGGGGGCAGGCTGCTCAGCTGTTGCCGGAGGCGAGTTCGCGGCTGCGGTCGCGGGCGGCTTCGAGGGCGGCGATGAGGGCGGCGCGGACGCCGTGGTTCTCCAGCTCGCGGATGGCGCTGATGGTGGTGCCGGCCGGGGAGGTGACGGCCTCGCGGAGCTTGACCGGGTGTTCGCCGCTGTCACGGAGCATCACGGCGGCGCCGATGGCGGCCTGGACGATGAGGTCGTGTGCCTGGGCTCGGGGCAGGCCGAGGAGGATGCCGGCGTCGGTCATGGCCTCGACGAGGAAGTAGAAGTAGGCGGGGCCGGAGCCGGAGAGGGCGGTGGCGGCGTCCTGCTGGGACTCGGGGACGCGGAGGGTCTTGCCGACACCGCCGAAGATCTCCTCGGTGTGGACGAGGTGCTCGGGGGTCGCGTGGCTGCCGCCGGAGATGACGGACATGCCTTCGTCGACGAGGACGGGGGTGTTGGGCATGACGCGGACCACGGGGGTGCCGGCGGTGAGGCGGTCCTCGATGAAGGAGGTGGGGATGCCGGCGGCGGCGCTGATGATCAGGCGGTCGGCGGCGACGTGCGGGGCGAGTTCGTCGAGGAGGCGGCCCATGTCCTGGGGCTTGACGGCCAGGATGAGGGTGTCGGCGCGCTTGGCGGCCTCGGCGTTGGTGACGGTCTCGACGCCGTAGCGGGCGCGCAGTTCCTCGGCGCGTTCGGCGCGGCGGGCGGTGACCAGGAGGTTCGCGGGGCGCCAGCCGGCGCGGATCATGCCGCTGAGGAGCGCTTCACCGATCTTGCCGGTGCCGAGGACTGCGACGGTCTGGGTCATGGCTCTGTTCACCTCGACGGAGGGGGTACGTGTCGTCATCCTCGCACCGGCGGGCCTGGTGGCGCGCCGTTGTCCGAGGGGCGGTCACGCGGTGCGGCGGCGGAGGGTGGCCGCGCCGAGGCCGAGGACGAGGAGGGCGCAGCCGGCGACGACGAGGGCGTCACGGACGAAGTCGCCGGTGACGTCGGGGTGGCGGAGGACCTGGTTCATGCCGTCGACGGCGTACGACATGGGCAGGACGTCGGAGATCGCTTCGAGGGCGGGGGCCATCCGGTCGCGCGGGGTGAAGAGTCCGCAGAGCAGCAGCTGGGGGAAGATCACCGCCGGCATGAACTGGACGGCCTGGAACTCGGAGGCGGCGAAGGCGGAGACGAAGAGGCCGAGGGCGGTGCCGAGGAGGGCGTCGAGGAGGGCGACCAGGAGGAGGAGCCAGGGGGATCCGATGACGTCGAGGCCGAGGAACCAGACGGCGAGGCCGGTGGCCAGGGTGGACTGGACGACGGCGAGGAGTCCGAAGGCGAGGGCGTAGCCGGCGATGAGGTCGGCCTTGCCGAGGGGCATGGCGAGGAGGCGTTCCAGGGTGCCGGAGGTGCGTTCCCTGAGGGTGGCGATGGAGGTCACCAGGAACATCGTGATGAGCGGGAAGATGCCGAGGAGGGAGGCGCCGATGTTGTCGAAGGTGCCTGGACTTCCGTCGAAGACGTACCGGAGCAGGAAGAGCATCAGGCACGGGACGAGGAGCATCAGGGCGATCGAGCGGGGGTCGTGGCGCAGCTGACGCAGGACGCGGGCGGCGGTGGCCAGGGTGCGGGCGCTGCTCATGACCGGGGCTCCTCGTGGGTGGTCCGGGGGTGCGGGTGCGCCGCTCGGGTGGCGGCGGCGTCGACCAGGCGGAGGAAGGCCTCTTCGACGGTGGCGGTGTCGTTGCGTCGGCGGAGGGCCTCGGGGGTGTCGTCGGCGAGGATCTCGCCCTCGCGCATGAGGAGGAGCCGGTGGCAGCGTTCGGCTTCGTCCATGACGTGGGAGGAGACGAGGAGCGTCGTGCCGCGGTCGGCGGCGATCTGGTGGAAGAGGTTCCACAGGTCGCGGCGGAGGACGGGGTCGAGGCCGACCGTGGGTTCGTCGAGGACGAGGAGCTCCGGGGTGCCGAGGAGGGCGACGGCGAGGGAGACGCGGCTGCGCTGGCCGCCGGAGAGCCGGCCGGCGAGGGAGTCGGCGTGCGAGGCGAGGTCGACGTCGGCGATGGCCCGGTCGACGGCCGTGCGGCGGTCGTGGCGCAGGGCGCGGCCGGGGAGCAGGACGGCGGCGAAGTAGTCGAGGTTCTGGCGGACGGTGAGGTCGTCGTAGACGGAGGGGGCCTGGGTGACGTAGCCGATGCGGGAGCGGAGGGCGGGGTCGCCCGCGGGGCGGCCGAGTACCTGGAGGCTGCCGCCGACCTTGGCCTGGGTGCCGACGACGGCGCGCATGAGGGTGGACTTGCCGCAGCCGGAGGGGCCGAGGAGGCCGGTGATCTGCCCGGCCGGGACGGTGAAGTCGAGGCCTCGGAGGACGGTGCGGTCTCCTCGGACGGTGGTGAGGGCGTGGGCGGTGATGGCGGGTTCGGCGGCGGCTCGGTCCGTGGCCCTGGCGGCCGCTCTGTCGGCGGCCTCACCCGCCGGGTAATTCATCATGTGATGAATAGTGCGCCTGGGGGTGCCCGTCGTCAAGGTCCGTGCGGTCGTCGACGGGGGGCTTTGCGGTGGGTGGCTCTTGGGTGGGGGCTTCCGGGTTACTTGCGCTTGGGCTTCTTGCGGGCCGAGGGGTTGCCCGTGCGGGTGCCCCGGCGCTTCTCGTACCGCGTGAGGGCCGTCTCGTACTCGGCGCGGCGCAGCTTCTCGCCGGGGGCCTCGACGAAGCAGCGGACGCAGTAGGCGAGGAGCGAGCCGATGAAGCCGATCGCCTTGAGGCTGCGCAGGGAGTCCTCGCGGGCCGGGTCCGCGGGCCGGCGGAGGAAGCCCTCCCAGGTCTTGCGGAAGGCGATGGCGCTGCAGACCGCGAACATGACGACGACCAGCGTGTTGACGATGCCGCCGACGTCCGCGATCTCCAGGCCCTCGTAGGCGAAGCGCAGGACGAAGCCGGACGCGACGGCGGCGGCGAGCGAGCCGGCGGCCAGGCCGGCGCGGCGCAGCGCGTAGTGGCCGCTGTGGTCGACCCAGGTCGTGCCGAAGAAGCGGATCTCTTCGGGCCGGGGACCGGCGGCGGTGCCGCCGGTCGTGCTGGGGCTCTTCTCTTCGTCGCTCACGAGTCGATTATCCCCGGGGCGACGGAGGAGGGTCTCAGGCGCAGCGCGGCGCGACGAGGCCGTCGCTGCCCGTGCGCACGTAGGCGTCGGAGACGTACTCGCCCGGCGCTATGTTGTCCCAGAGCCGGGTGGTGCCGTACGGGCCGGTGATCCACTCGCCGTACTTCTGGCAGGAGATCGCCACCGTGGCGTCCAGGGGCAGGACCCGGACGATCGGGTACTGGGTGCTCGGGCCCGAGCGCACGTTGATCCGGTAGCCCGGCGCGACCGCGTAGCGCGTCGCGCTCAGCGTGGTCACGGCGTCGTCGGTGGTCTTGTTCGCGTCCGTACCCATGGTGTTCTCCCCCTGGCGCAAAAGCGCTCCACTGAGTTTCACTCTCCGCGACGCGCAGGCTAGCAAGCCCCACCGACATCGGGTGCCCCATGGACTAGGCTCCGTCGGGTCGCGCGGGTGCGCGCCAGGTGACGGTGAATCACACGGGGGTGGGCGATGCCGCCGTTGCGCGGTACCGGTGCCGACCGGGAAGCGGAGGGGCCCGAGTTCGCGGGCGGCTACCGTCTCCAGGCATGTCTGGGCGCCGGCGGCATGGGGGTCGTCCACCTCGCGGCCTCGGCCTCGGGGCTGCGGCTCGCGGTCAAGGTCGTGCACGCACGGTATGCGGAGGACCCCGAGTTCAGGGCGCGTTTCCGCCAGGAGGTCGCCGCCGCCCGCCGGGTCAGCGGAGCCTTCACCGCACCGGTCGTCGACGCCGACCCTGATGCCGTACGCCCCTGGATGGCCACCCTCTACGTACCCGGTCCCACGCTCGCCGACCAGGTGAAGCGGAACGGGCCGCTGGCCCCCGCCGAGCTGCGCCGGCTCACCGCCGGGCTCGCGGAGGCCCTGCGCGACATCCACCGCGCCGGGGTCGTGCACCGCGATCTGAAGCCGAGCAACGTCCTGCTCACCGACACCGGCCCCAAGGTCATCGACTTCGGCATCTCCCGGCCCGTCGACAGCGACCTGCGCACCGAGACGGGCAAGCTCATCGGTTCGCCGCCGTTCATGGCGCCGGAGCAGTTCCAGCGGCCGAGGGAGGTCGGGCCCGCGGCGGACGTGTTCGCGCTGGGCTCCGTGCTCGTGCACGCGGCGACCGGGCACGGGCCGTTCGACTCCGACAGCCCGTACATCGTGGCGTACCAGGTCGTGCACGACGAGCCTGATCTGACGGGGGTGCCGGTGGAGCTGGCGCCGCTGGTCGCCCGCTGCCTCTCCAAGGATCCGGCCGAGCGGCCGACACCGGGCCAGATCATGGCGGCGCTGCTGCCGCCCTCGTACGCGGCGGAGGCCTTCATACCGGCGCAGCGGCGGCGGCCCGCCCTGCCGGAGGGCGATGCCGGGGCCGGCCCCTCCGCCGCGTGGGACGCCGACACGCCGGTACGGGCCCCCGCGCCTCCCGCAACCCGCCGGGGCCCGCGCCTCGGCCGCCCGCGCCTGCGGCCCCGCCTCACCATCGCCGTCGCCGCCGCGCTCGCCCTGACCGGGGCGGGCCTCTACGCGGCCCTGAGCCCCACTGCACCCGGCGGACGCGAGACCCGCACCCGGCCGGCGGAGGTGGCCACCGCCTTCGCCGGCTGGCAGACCACCCTCCAGAAGCACGGACCCACGGCCGCGCCCGCGTGCGGGCACGGCGGGGGCGCGCTGTACTGCTCGGCCCGGGGCGTCGGCCTCGCCCGGCTCGACCCCGTCACCGGCCGGGTCCTCTGGTCGCGGACCGCCCCCGTCAAGGCGGAGTCCCCCATCGCTCCCTTCCTCCTCACGGAGGGTCTCGTCGGCGCCGCCGCCCCCACGGGCCCGCTGCGGGCGTACGCGGCCACCGGCGGCACACCCGGCTGGAGCGCCGAGGCTGACCTCCCCGAGCTGTACGTGCCGGCCGGCTCCGCCGTCGTCCTGTCCGACGGGCAGGGCGGGATCCGGGCCGTCGACAGCCGCACCGGAAAGGAACTCTGGCGGCACGCTCTGGCCGGTTTCGAGGTTCCGATGCCGGGGCCGTACGACGCCGTGACGGGGCTGGTCACCGTGTCCGAGACCTCGTTCGACGGGACCAGCACGCGGGTCGGCGCCGTCCATCCCCGGACCGGTGAGGTGGCCTGGCGGCACGACCTGGAGGGCGACCTCGATCCGCTGGGCCGCACCGGCGACGGAACACTGCTGCTCAGCTCGCTCCCCGAGGCCGGTCTGATCGACGCCCTCGTCCTCCTCGAAACGGCGGACGGCACCGTACGCCGGCTCCCCCTCCCCCACCGGATCGACGTCCGGGGAGTCGCCGTGCGCGGTACGGCCGCCCACATCCTCGACGCGAACGGGCGCCTCACCGCCTTCGACACGGCGGCGCCCAAGGGACGGGTGCTGTGGGAGCTGGAGACGGGCGCGGGCAACATCTCGGAGCCCGCGCTCGGTCCCGGCGACCGGCTCTACTTCTCCGTCCAGGACGGGCGGCTGCTGGCCGTCGACACCGTACGCGGGGCCCTGATCGGCCAGACCCGGCCAAGGCTGCTCAACGGCCGGCTCGAGTACGCGCCGCGGGTGCCGGCACCGCTGGTCGTCGGGGACAGGGTGTTCGGGACCGCTCCGGACGGCTCGGTCTTCGCGGTGGACGCGCGCGACCCGGCGTCCTGGTGAGCCACGCGCGCGTGGAGCCCGTACGCGTACACACGCGTACGGGCTCCACGTACTGATCCGACGCGGACACCGCGCCGGGGTCAGCCCAGCTTCGACACGTCGCGGACCGCGCCCTTGTCGGCGCTCGTCGCCATCGCCGCGTACGCGCGCAGGGCCGCCGACACCTTGCGCTGGCGGTTCTTCGGCGCGTACACGCCGTTCAGCGCCTCACGGCGGGCGGCGAGGGTGGCCTCGTCGACGAGGAGTTCGATCGACCGGTTCGGGATGTCGATGCGGATGCGGTCGCCGTCCTCGACGAGGGCGATCGTGCCGCCCGAGGCCGCCTCCGGCGAGGCGTGGCCGATGGACAGGCCCGACGTACCGCCGGAGAACCGGCCGTCCGTGATGAGCGCGCAGGTCTTGCCCAGGCCACGGCCCTTGAGGAAGGACGTCGGGTAGAGCATCTCCTGCATGCCGGGGCCGCCGCGCGGGCCCTCGTAGCGGATGACGACCACGTCGCCGTGCGTGACCTGCTTGTTCAGGATCTTCTCGACGGCCTCGTCCTGCGACTCGCAGACCACGGCCGGGCCCTCGAAGGTCCAGATCGACTCGTCGACACCGGCCGTCTTGACGACGCAGCCGTCGGCGGCGAGGTTGCCGTGCAGGACGGCGAGGCCGCCGTCCTTCGAGTACGCGTGGGCCGCGTCGCGGATGCAGCCGCCGGCCGCGTCCACGTCGAGCGCCGCCCAGCGCTCGGACTGGGAGAAGGCGGTCGCCGAGCGGACGCAGCCGGGGGCGGCGTGGAACAGCTCGACGGCCTCGTCGGACGGGGAGCCGCCGCGCACGTCCCAGGTGTCCAGCCACTCCTTGATGGAGCGGGCGTGGACGGCGTGGACGTCCTCGTCGAGCAGACCCGCGCGGTAGAGCTCGCCGAGGATGGCCGGGATGCCGCCCGCCCGGTGCACGTCCTCCATGTAGTACGTACGGTCCTTGGCGACGTTCGGGGCGACCTTGGCCAGGCAGGGCACCCGGCGCGAGACCTCGTCCATGTCGGGCAGGCCGTAGTCGAGCTCGGCCTCCTGGGCGGCGGCGAGCAGGTGCAGGATCGTGTTGGTCGAGCCGCCCATGGCGATGTCGAGGGCCATGGCGTTCTCGAAGGCCGCGCGGGTCGCGATCGAGCGGGGCAGGACGGAGGCGTCGTCCTCGTCGTAGTACCGACGGGTGATGTCGACGACCGTGCGGGCCGCGTTCTCGTACAGGTCCTTGCGGGCGGTGTGCGTGGCGAGCAGCGAGCCGTTGCCCGGGAGGGAGAGGCCGATGGCCTCGGTCAGGCAGTTCATGGAGTTGGCGGTGAACATGCCGGAACAGGAGCCGCAGGTCGGACAGGCGTTCTCCTCGATCCGGAGCATGTCCTCGTCCGAGATCTTCGGGTTCACGGCGTCGGACATGGCGTCGACCAGGTCGAGCGTGCGGACCGTGCCGTCGACCAGGGTCGCGCGTCCGGCCTCCATCGGGCCGCCGGAGACGAAGACCGTCGGGATGTTGAGGCGCAGGGCGGCCATCAGCATGCCGGGCGTGATCTTGTCGCAGTTGGAGATGCAGATCAGGGCGTCGGCGCAGTGCGCCTCGACCATGTACTCCACGCTGTCCGCGATCAGGTCGCGGGAGGGCAGGGAGTAGAGCATGCCGCCGTGGCCCATCGCGATGCCGTCGTCGACAGCGATCGTGTTGAACTCGCGCGGGATGGCGCCGGCGGCCGTGATGGCCTCGGAGACGATCCGGCCGACGGGCTGGAGATGGGTGTGGCCCGGGACGAACTCCGTGAAGGAGTTGGCGACCGCGATGATCGGCTTCCGGCCGATGTCCGCGCCGGGTACACCGGAGGCGCGCATAAGGGCGCGTGCGCCCGCCATGTTGCGACCGTGGGTGACTGTGCGGGACCTCAGCTCGGGCATCGTCGCTCGCTCCTCGTGATGGGTGTGCTCGCCTTCGAGCGTACGCCGACGGCCCAAGATCTGGACAGCGTGTCCGTATGCCGGACGAGGTGTTCAGCTTTCGGTCAGCTTCCGGGCGGGCGGGTCGGTCAGGCCTCGGTCAGGTACCGCTGGAGGGTCGGGGCGACCATCGCCACGATCTTCTCCGGGTCCGCCGAGGCCAGCGGCTCCACCTGGATCACGTACCGCATGATCGCGATCCCGATCATGTGGGAGGCCGCCAGCTCCGCGCGGAACTTCGGGTCCGGTACGTCGAGGTCGTCCGCGATCCGCTCCAGGAGCCGCCGCAGCACGAAGGTCCGCAGCACCTTGGCCGCCGCCTCGTGGGTCAGCGCGGAACGGACGATCGCGAGCAGCGGGGCCCGGCTGACCGGGTTCTCCCAGACGCCGATGAAGAACCGCGCGAGCCGCTCCCCGATGGCCTCGCGCGGACCGCCGACGATCGCCGGGACGACGAGCGCCGGCTCGAAGGAGACCTCGATCGCGGCGGCGAAGACCTCGTCCTTCGTGCCGAAGTAGTGGTGGACGAGGGCCGGGTCGACCCCGGCGGCCTTGGCGATGCCCCGGACCGAGGCCTTGTCGTAGCCGCGCTCGGCGAACTGGCCTCGGGCGGCCTCCAGGATGCGTTCCCGTGCGCCCGGTCCGCTCTCCTCGCCGGTACGGGAGGGGCGGCCGCGCCTGCGCGGAGCCGGTTCGGTCACGGTCGCGGGACTCTGGAGGGGCGGCCGGCCGCCGACGCCAGGTGGAGCCGGGTGAAGGCGAGGGCCTCCGCGAGGTCGGCCTCGCGTTCGGCGGCTGACATCGCGCGGCGGGTGTTGACCTCGATGACCACATGGCCGTCGAAGCCGGTGAGCGCGAGGCGCTCCAGGAGTTCGGCGCAGGGCTGGTTGCCGCGACCGGGGACGAGGTGCTCGTCCTTCGCCGAACCCCTGCCGTCGGCGAGGTGGACGTGGCCGAGCCGGTCGCCCATGCGGTCGATCATCGCGAGGGTGTCCGTGCGGGCGGTCGCCGTGTGCGAGAGGTCGAGGGTGAAGTGCCGGTAGTCGTCCTTGGTGACGTCCCACTCGGGGGCGTACGCGAGCATCTCGCGGTCCTTGTACCGCCACGGGTACATGTTCTCGACGGCGAAGCGTACGTCGGTCTCGTCGGCCATCCGCCAGATGCCGGTCACGAAGTCCTTGGCGTACTGGCGCTGCCAGCGGAACGGGGGATGGACGACCACGGTGGACGCGCCGAGCTTCTCGGCCGCCGCCTGGGCGCGCTGGAGCTTGACCCACGGGTCGGTGGACCAGACGCGCTGGGTGATGAGGAGGCAGGGGGCGTGCACGGCCAGGATCGGGACCTGGTGGTAGTCGGAGAGGCGGCGCAGCGCCTCGATGTCCTGGCTGACCGGGTCGGTCCACACCATGACCTCGACACCGTCGTAGCCGAGGCGCGCGGCGATCTCGAAGGCCGTCGCCGTCGACTCCGGATAGACCGAGGCCGTCGACAGGGCGACCTTCGCATCCGGGACGCGCACCGCTGGTTCTGCCACGCAGACAGGGTACGGGGCGGGCCGGGGGGTCGTGGGGTGGTTCCGGTCACGCCGGGACCACCACCGCACTGCCTCGTGCCCGGCCGGGGTGGGGTCAGTGCTCCGGCAGATGGTCCAGGCGGCGCAGGATGACGCCCTCGCGCAGGGCCCAGGGGCAGATCTCCAGCTCCTCCACCCCCAGCAGGTCCATCGCGCCCTCCGCGACGAGCGCGCCCGCCAGGAGCTGGCCGGCGCGGCCCTCCGAGACGCCCGGCAGGGCCGCGCGCTCGGGAATGGTCATCCCGGCGAGGCGCGGGACCCACTCCTGCAGGGACTTGCGGGTCAGGGTCCGCTGGACGTAGAGGCCCTCGCCCGAGCCGGGGGCGCCGGCGATCCTGGCCAGCTGCTTGAAGGTCTTGGAGGTGGCCACGACGTGGTTGGGGCGGCCGGAGCGGCTGAACTCGCCGACCGTCCGGGCGATCTGCGCGCGCACATGGCGGCGGAGCGCCTTCACGTCGTCGAGGTCGGCCGGGTCGCCCGGCAGCCAGCCGGCGGTCAGCCTGCCCGCGCCGAGCGGCAGGGAGACCGCCGTGTCGGGGTCCTCGTCGATGCCGTAGGCGACTTCGAGGGAGCCGCCGCCGATGTCGAGCAGGAGCAGCTTGCCCGCGGACCAGCCGAACCAGCGGCGGGCGGCGAGGAAGGTGAGCCGGGCCTCCTCCTCGCCGGTGAGGACCTGGAGGTCGACCCCCGTCTCGTCCTTCACGCGCGCGAGGACGGCGTCGGCGTTGCTGGCCTCGCGGATCGCGGAGGTGGCGAACGGCAGCACCTCCTCGCAGCCCTTGTCCTCGGCGGCCAGGAGCGAGTCCCGGACGGTCGCGATGAGCCGCTCGACGCCGTGCGGCGCGATGGCGCCGCGCTCGTCGAGGAGCTCGGCGAGCCGGAGCTCCGCCTTGTGGGAGTGGGCGGGCAGCGGCCGGGCGCCCGGGTGGGCGTCCACCACCAGGAAGTGTGCTGTGTTCGAACCGACGTCGAGGACTCCGAGTCTCATGGGCGGAACGCTACTGCGCGCGCCCGCATACGCTTGGCGTTGTGCCAAAGACGAAGAAGGCGAAGCCGGGCAAGACCAGCGGCGACGACACGGCTGTGACAGACGTGACGGGCGTGACGGGCGTGGCTGCGGGCGGGACCGGCAAGGCGGCCAAGGCCGGTAAGGCCACCCAGGCGGGCAAGGCCGTGAAGAGCGGCAAGAAGCGGGGCAAGGACATGGAGCCGGACGAGAAGGGCCTCGACTTCGCGCGCGCGTGGGTCGAGTTTCCGGACCCCGCCGACGAGGAGCAGGTCTTCCGCTGCGACCTGACCTGGCTGACCTCGCGCTGGACGTGCATCTTCGGCAGCGGCTGCCAGGGCATCCAGGCGGGCCGGGCCGACGACGGCTGCTGCACGCTCGGCGCGCACTTCTCCGACGAGGACGACGAGAAGCGGGTCGCGACCCATGTGGCGCGTCTCACGCCGGAGCTCTGGCAGTTCCACGACGTCGGTACGGACTCCGGCTGGACGCAGCTCGACGAGGACGGCGACCGGCAGACCCGGCGCTGGGAGGGGTCCTGCATCTTCCAGAACCGTCCCGGCTTCGCGGGCGGCGCGGGCTGCTCGCTGCACATCCTGGCCCTGAAGGAGGGCAGGGAGCCGCTGGAGACCAAGCCGGACGTCTGCTGGCAGCTGCCGGTGCGGCGCACGTACGACTGGATCGAGCGGCCCGACGACACGAAGGTCCTCCAGGTGTCGATCGGTGAGTACGACCGCCGGGGCTGGGGTCCGGGCGGCCACGACCTGCACTGGTGGTGCACGTCGGCCACCTCCGCGCACGGGGCCGGGGAGCCGGTCTACGTCACGTACCGGCCCGAGCTCACCGAGATGATGGGCCAGGAGGCGTACGAGGTCCTGGCGGGGCTGTGCGAGGCGCGGCTCTCCTCGCAGCTGCCGCTGGTGGCCCCGCACCCGGCCGACCCGAAGGTCTGAGGCCGGCGCTTCACGACGTGGACGGCGGGGGCGGCTCCTCCGTCGGCGGCGTCGTCGGCTCGGTCGGGCCCGGGTCCGTCGTGGTCGGAGGGGGCTCCTCCGTCGTCGGCGGCGGGGTCGTCGGCTCCGTGGTCGGCGGACTCGTCGGCGGCGTCGTCGGCTCGGTCGGACCCGGGTCCGTCGTGGTCGGGGGCGGCTCCTCCGTCGTCGGCGGCGGGGTCGTCGGCTCCGTGGTCGGCGGACTCGTCGGCGGCGTCGTCGGCTCGGTCGTCGTCGGGGGCCTCGGGACCGGGCCCGCGGCCGGGGGCGGGGCGCCGACCCCGTGCCCGTCGATCCGGACCACCGCGCCCGAGGGGTTCACCCCGATCCTGGCGCTCCAGGCACCCCGCGGTTCGCGGGCGTGGTCGACGCGGACGGCGATCGTGACCGTCTCCCCGGGGCGGAGCGTGCCGGAGGCCCGGTTCACGTACAGCCAGGGCGCGTCCGTCCACAGCGACCACTCGACGGGGGAGCCGCCCGAGGCGGTGAGGGTCAGCAGCGTCAGGTCGCCCTGGCCGCGCGCGGAGACCGTGATCCAGCCGGGGGCCGCCTCGCCGGGCGCCGAGGCTCCCGGGCCGGTGGGGCCGCCGGGGCTGATCACCTCGACGGAGACGTCGGGGGCTCGGCTGCCGCGGGTGAAGCGGGGCTCGGGGGTGGTGCGGGCGTTGCCCGCGTTCTCGTAGCGGTCGTGGGGGCGTCCGTCCGGGCCGATCGGCTCGTCCGCCTCGCGCGCGCTGATCCGGGACCCGTCGCGGGCACTCGCGTCGGCGGCCGGCACGCCCCGGTAGGAGGTCCACAGGGCGAGGACGGGCGCGGCGACCACGGCCGCGACGACGGTGGTCGTCACCGCGCGGGCCCGCATCCGGTCGCGGCGGGCGACGTGGTCCTTCGGGTCCATCGGGAAGCCGGTCGGGGTGAAGCGCGGGGCTCCGGCACGCGCGCGTGGGACGTGCAGCATCGCCATGTACGCGGCGGCCCGGGGCGCCTCGACGAGCGGCAGCCGGGCCGGGGGCAGGCCGCCGGCTCCCGGCCAGGAGCCGGTGGCGCCGACGCGTTCGGCCGCCCGGCGGCAGCGGGGGCAGTCGTCGACGTGCCGGACGAGTTCGGCGCGCAGGGCGGCCGAGAGAAGCACCTGGTGGTCGCCGGTGAGCCGGGCGACGGTGGGGCAGCTGCCGGTCTCCACGACGGCGAGGGCGGCCCGGGTCCGCTCGACCTCGCAGCCGGCGGTGGCGAGGAGCTCCCGGGCGGCGAGCGGGTCGAGGGAGAGCACGGCGGCGACCTGACGGTGGCTGAGGCCGTGCCGTACCGCGAGCTCCAGGGCCTCGCGCTGCTCGGGCGTGGTGCCGGCGGCCTCGGGCCAGGCGAGCAGCGCGAGTTCGGCGCGGCGCCGCTCGGCGGTCTCCTCGGGGATCCGGGGCGGCTCGGGCGCGGTGACGGCGGGGCGGCCGGTGTGGGCGCCCTGGCGCTTGCGGCGCTGCTCGCCGAGGCTGCGCAGACAGGCCCAGCGGGCGAGGGCGTACAGCCAGGCCGTACGGCCGTCCTCGTCGGAAGGGCAGCGCCCGTGGTGCCGCTCTGCGACGGCGAGGACGTCGCCGAGGACGGCGGTGGCCGTGTCGTGGTCGCAGAGCACGGAGAGGCAGTACGTGAAGAGCCCGTCGAGGGCGGCCTCGTACCGGGCGGGGGGCCGGCGGCCGAGCGTGCGCGGTCCCTCGTCCGCGGCGGGGTGCGCCCGGTGTGCGCCGGTGGTGCGTGCGGGAGATTCCGGCCTGCTGCTCGTCACTCGGTGACCGTAGGCAGCGCGGGGGGCACTTTTCGTACCGGTCGCGTTCTTCTCATTCTTACGGGTGAAGGTATCGCTCGAAAGGGGACAGGAACCGGGGATTCCGCGACCCCCGACCGGCCCGGGACTCGTTGTCGGTGGGGGCCGCTACGGTGGGCGCCATGGCTGCCCGTACGAAATCGACCAAGGACCGGCCGTCCTACCGCTGCACCGAGTGCGGCTGGCAGACGGCCAAGTGGCTCGGCCGCTGTCCCGAGTGCCAGGCGTGGGGGACGGTCGAGGAGTACGGCGCGCCCGCCGTCCGTACGACCGCGGCGGGCCGGGTCTCCACCGCCGCCGTGCCCATCGGGCAGGTCGACGGCCGGCAGGCGACCGCCCGCTCCACCGGCGTAGACGAGCTGGACCGGGTCCTCGGCGGGGGTCTGGTGCCCGGCGCCGTCGTGCTGCTCGCGGGAGAGCCGGGCGTCGGCAAGTCCACGCTGCTGCTCGACGTGGCGGCCAAGGCGGCGAGCGACGAGCACCGCACGCTGTACGTGACGGGCGAGGAGTCCGCGAGCCAGGTCCGGCTGCGCGCCGACCGGATCAACGCGCTCAGCGACCATCTCTATCTGGCGGCCGAGACCGATCTGTCGGCCGTGCTCGGGCATCTGGACGCCGTGAAGCCCTCCCTGCTGATCATGGACTCGGTGCAGACCGTCGCCTCCCCGGAGATCGACGGCGCGCCCGGCGGCATGGCGCAGGTCCGCGAGGTCGCCGGGGCGCTCATCCGGGCCTCCAAGGAGCGCGGCATGTCCACGCTCCTCGTCGGCCACGTCACCAAGGACGGGGCCATCGCCGGTCCCCGGCTCCTGGAGCACCTGGTCGACGTCGTCCTGAGCTTCGAGGGCGACCGGCACGCGCGCCTGCGCCTGGTCCGGGGCGTCAAGAACCGGTACGGGGCGACCGACGAGGTCGGCTGCTTCGAGCTGCACGACGAGGGCATCACCGGGCTCACCGACCCTTCCGGGCTCTTCCTGACCCGGCGTGACGTGGCCGTGCCCGGCACCTGTCTCACGGTCACCCTGGAGGGGCGTCGGCCCCTCGTCGCGGAGGTCCAGTCGCTGACCGTGGACTCCCAGATCCCGTCCCCGCGCCGGACCGTCTCCGGTCTCGAGACCTCCCGGGTCTCGATGATGCTGGCGGTCCTCGAGCAGCGCGGCCGGATCAGCGCGCTGGGCAAGCGGGACATCTACAGCGCCACCGTGGGCGGTGTGAAGCTCACCGAGCCCGCCGCCGACCTGGCGATCGCGCTCGCCCTCGCCTCCGCGGCGAGCGACACCCCGCTGCCGAAGAACCTGGTGGCGATCGGCGAGGTCGGGCTCGCGGGCGAGGTCCGGCGGGTCACCGGCGTCCAGCGCCGGCTCGCCGAGGCGCACCGGCTGGGCTTCACGCACGCACTGGTCCCCACGGACCCGGGCAGGGTGCCGGCGGGCATGAAGGTGACCGAGGTCGCGGACATGGGCGACGCGCTGCGGGTGCTGCCGCGCGGGCGGCGCGCGAAGGCCCCGGAGGCGGCGGAGGGATAGCGGAGGGATCAGGGCCTGATCCGGAGGACAGGCCCCCGCCATGATTCGCCGCACGGGCCCCGGCGCGGGCACCCCGCGCGTGGGGTGACAGGTTCGCTCCGTACGCTTCGCAAAGGCGCGGAGGGTTAGGTCCGCGTCAGGGCGGGGACCCCTTTCGGACCACCCGGGATCGGTCGGGGGCGGAGGGCGGCGGGGTGGTGTCGCTAGACTTTGCCCTGGTCTCGCCCATCCGTACGAGCCGGAGGAGTGCAGTGGCAGCCAAGGACGGGGCAACAGGTCCTGGAAAGTCCGGCGCGGGCTCCGGCAACGAAGCACTGATGCGTGCCGCGCTGAGCGCGGTCGCGCCCGGCACCGCGCTGCGCGACGGCCTGGAACGGATCCTGCGCGGCAACACCGGTGGGCTCATCGTGCTCGGCCTGGACAAGACGGTCGACTCGATGTGCACCGGCGGTTTCGTGCTGGACGTCGAGTTCGCCGCCACGCGCCTGCGTGAGCTGTGCAAGCTCGACGGCGCGCTCGTCCTGGACAAGGACATCACCAAGATCCACCGCGCGGGTGTGCAGCTGGTCCCGGACGCCTCCATCCCCACGGAGGAGACCGGCACCCGGCACCGTACGGCGGACCGGGTCTCCAAGCAGTGCAACTTCCCGGTCGTCTCCGTCTCCCAGTCCATGCGGCTGATCGCGCTGTACGTGGACGGTGAGCGGCGGGTCCTGGAGGAGTCGGCCGCGATCCTGTCCCGAGCCAACCAGGCGCTCGCGACCCTGGAGCGGTACAAGCTCCGGCTCGACGAGGTGGCCGGCACGCTGTCCGCCCTGGAGATCGAGGACCTGGTCACGGTCCGGGACGTCACCGCCGTCGCCCAGCGTCTGGAGATGGTCCGCCGGATCGCCACCGAGATCGCGGAGTACGTGGTCGAGCTCGGTACCGACGGGCGGCTCCTCTCGCTGCAGCTCGACGAGCTGATCGCGGGAGTGGAGCCGGAGCGGGAGCTGGTGATCCGGGACTACGTGCCGGAGCCGACGGCCAAGCGGTCGCGGACGGTCCCCGAGGCGCTCACCGAGCTGGACGCCCTGACCCACACCGAGCTGCTCGAACTTCCGGTGGTGGCACGGGCACTGGGCTACAGCGGTTCGCCCGAGACCCTCGACTCGGCGGTCTCGCCGCGTGGCTACCGGCTGCTCGCCAAGGTGCCGAGGCTGCCGGGCGCGATCATCGAGCGGCTCGTGGAGCACTTCGGCGGGCTGCAGAAGCTGCTCGCGGCCAGTGTCGACGACCTGCAGACCGTCGACGGTGTCGGCGAGGCCCGTGCCCGCAGCGTGCGCGAGGGCCTGTCGCGGCTCGCGGAGTCCTCGATCCTGGAGCGGTACGTCTGATCCCCGGGCGCCGTGCGTCCGGGGCCGTACCGCCCGTCAGTCCTTGGCGAGGGTGAACGAGGCCGGGAGCACCTTCGCGCCCGGCATCGTCGCCTCCACGAGGTAGGTGCCGGGGCCGGCCTGGCCCTTCGGGGCGGTGGCGCACCGCGGTGCGCTCTGTCCCCGGTCCCACTCCACGGTGTGGGTGACGGTGGCCTTCGCGGGGACGCGCAGCAGGATCGGGGTGCCGGGGCGCGGGCAGTCGGCGGAGGACCAGATCTGCTCGTCCCGGGCGTCACTGATCGTCAGAACCGCGCTGCGGGGCCCGAAGTCAGCCTTGCAGTCGGCGTTCGAGGTGCTCTTCGCGACGAGGTGGAACCGGGGCTTCTCCCCCGCCTCGTAGCTCACCTTGGCGGTGCGGAGCGTCAACTGCAGCGATCCGGCGGGGCAGTTCGGGAGCGGCGAGTCGGCCGGTACCTGCCGGGCCGCGCCGGTGCCCGCTCCCCCGTCGCCGCCCGCGCCGTCGGTGTCGCCGTTCTTGCCGCCGTCACCGGCGCCCGCCGCGGTACCGGCGGCCGTACCGGAGTCGGTGCCCGAGCCCGTGTCCGTGCCGGAGTCACCCGGGTCGCCGTCACCGCCGGCGGAGTCGCCGGACTCGTCCGACTCGTCGCGTCCGCCGGGCTGTTGGCTGATCGCGGGCCCGCTGCCGGAGGGGCCGGGGGTGATCGAGGGAGGGGTGGGGGACGAGCCGTTGGCCGCGTCGTTCGTCTTCTTCCCGCCCCCGTCACCGGAGGTGACGGCCCATACGGCGAGGAGCGCGAGAAGCGCCACCAGGCACGCCGCCACCGCCCTCCGTCGCCAGTAGATGGTGGAGGGAAGCGGCCCGACCGGATTGCGCAAAGATCCCACGACCCGAACCTTACGAGAGATCCGGGCCAACTCCCGCCCCACCCGCCGCCCGAGATCTCAAGTTTTGCCGATGATCACATCCGTCGGTTCCGGGAACTTTTCCGGTGAGGAGGCCCCGATCGCCTCGCGAACTCACCAGAAAACAGCGGGAACCGGACGGAAGGACGGGACCGGTGACGACCCCCACTTTCGTAGGGGGTCGTTCTGGCCGTTGGCCCGGGGCGGTGCACTCCGGATTCCGGTTAGCGTCGTCCACCATGAACACGCTCCTCGACCTGTCCGACCGGCTGTACCTCGACGTCGCCGACTTCGCCCACTCCACCCCCCACTGGTTCCAGTGGCTCGCCGAGGTCTGGACCGAGGCAGGACTTCTGCTGTTCGGCGCACTGTTCCTGGCCGGCTGGTGGCGCTCCCGCGACGGTTCGAGCCGTGCGATGTCGCTCGCGCTGCTCGCGCCGCTCGCCACCGCCTTCGGATACGTGGTGAGCGAGGGGCTGAAGTCGCTGATCGACGAGGAACGTCCGTGCCGCGCGGTCGTCGGGGCGCCGGCATCGCTGGTCACCTGTCCCCCCTACGGCGACTGGTCCTTCCCCAGCAACCACTCCGCCATCGCGGGCGCCGCGGCCGTCGCGCTCGCGCTGTCCTGGCGCGGGATCGTCTGGCTGACCGTGCCGATGGCCGTCCTCATGGCCTTCTCGCGCGTCTTCGTCGGCGTGCACTACCCGCACGACGTCACCGCCGGTCTGCTCCTCGGCGGCCTGGTGGCCTTCCTCGTCATGAGGGCGGCGGTCCGCCCGGTGGGCGCCCTGGTGGAGACGGCCCGGTCGAGCCGCAGCTCGGCCGTGGTGTGGTGCGCGGGGCGCGGACCCCGGGCGCACGCCTCCTCGCGCGCTGAGGAACCCCGGCGCGCGCGCCACGGCGCGTACTGAGCCGCTCGCCCGGAGCCCGAGCCACGGCACGTACGGTTCGCGTCGTGGACGTGTCAGGATCGGGGTGCCATGACTTCCATCGACGCTCCCCTCACCCCTGACGCCCCCGCCGCCGCCTCCCCTGCCTCCGCCGCCTTGGAGGCTCGGGAAGCTCTTGAGGCCGACGCCGCCTCCGCCCTGCCCACGCCCCCGGCCGAGCTGCACGGGCCGGTCCTCGCGTGGTTCGACCGGCACGCCCGTGACCTGCCCTGGCGCCGCCCCGAGGCCGGGGCCTGGGGCGTCATGGTCAGCGAGTTCATGCTCCAGCAGACCCCGGTCGTCCGGGTGCTGCCCGTGTACGAGCAGTGGCTCGCGCGCTGGCCGCGCCCGGCCGACCTGGCCGCCGACGCCCCCGGCGAGGCGGTCCGCGCCTGGGGACGGCTCGGCTATCCGCGGCGGGCCCTGCGGCTGCACGCCGCCGCCGTGGCCATAACGGAACGGCACAGGGGCGACGTGCCGAGCGATCACGCCCAGCTGCTCGCGCTCCCCGGCATCGGCGAGTACACGGCGGCCGCGGTGGCCTCCTTCGCGTACGGGCAGCGGCACGCGGTCCTCGACACCAACGTGCGCCGGGTCTTCGCGCGGGCCGCGACCGGCGTCCAGTACCCGCCGAACGCGACCACCGCCGCCGAGCGGCGGCTCGCCCGCGCCCTGCTGCCCCAGGACGAGGCGACGGCCTCCCGCTGGGCCGCCGCCTCCATGGAGCTGGGCGCGCTGGTCTGCACGGCGAAGAACGAGGACTGCGGGCGCTGCCCGATCTCCGGGCAGTGCGCCTGGCTGCTCTCCGGGAAGCCGGCCCACGACGGCCCGCCGCGGCGCGGCCAGACGTACGCCGGGACCGACCGTCAGGTCCGCGGCCGGCTCCTCGCGGTGCTGCGGGACACGAGCGAACCGGTGGCGCAGGCGGCCCTGGACGCGGTCTGGGACGAGCCGGTGCAGCGGGCCAGGGCCCTGGACGGGCTGGTCGCGGACGGGCTCGTGGAACCGCTGGAGGGCGGGTACTACCGGCTTCCGGTGTCCTGAGGACCGGCGGAGGCGACCGCGGCCGCGAAACCTCCGCCGCCCCCTCTGTTACACAACCGATGGACAGCCGTGCGTCCACCGACGGCTGCCCCGCACAGCCCCGTGACAACAGCTCCGTAGCGTCGGCCACGACACGAGGAAAAGCTGGTCACGGGGTATGCGGAGGCGGTTCGGATGAGGCATGGCGAGGTACTCGACTTCGAGGAGTACGTACGCACGCGGCAGGAGGCGCTGCTGCGCAGTGCCCGCCGTCTCGTCGCCGACCCCGTCGACGCCCAGGACCTTCTGCAGACGGCCCTCGCCCGCACGTTCGGACGCTGGGACGGCATCGCCGACAAGTCCCTCGCCGACGCCTACCTGCGCCGGGTCATGATCAACACCCGGACCGAGTGGTGGCGCTCCCGCAAGCTCGAAGAAGTGCCCACCGAGCAGCTGCCCGACGCCTGCGGCGACGACCCCACCGAGCAGCACGCCGACCGGGCCCTCCTCATGGACGTCCTGAAGGTGCTCGCGCCGAAGCAGCGCAGCGTCGTCGTCCTGCGCCACTGGGAACAGATGAGCACCGAGGAGACGGCGGCGGCGCTCGGCATGTCGACGGGTACGGTGAAGTCGACGCTCCACCGCGCGCTCGCACGGCTCCGCCAGGAGCTGGAGAGCCGTGAGCTCGACGCCCGGGCCCTGGGGCGGTCCGGGGAGCGGACGACCGTACGAGGCGACGAACGGGAGCGGGAGCGGTGCGCGGCCTAGACGGCGAAGCCGACGGCAGCAGACACGACGACGGTCGACACGACGGCGACAGACGCGACCTCGGCAGCGGAGGGGGCAGCGGCAACGGCGGGGACACCGGTTCCGGTCGGGACGGGGCAGGGGACCGCCGTCGGCGCCGTACCGTCAAGGCGGCGAGCATCACGGCGGCGACCGGGCTCGTCGCCCTCGGGCTGTCCATGGCCGCCTGCTCCACCGGCGGCACCGGATCCCGCGACGAGGGCGCGGCCGGCACCCACGACGTGGCATCGGCCCCCACCCCCTCCGGGTCCGCCGACGGTGAGCCACGGGCCGCCGAGCGGGTCGACCCGATCGCGCTGCTCAAGGCCGACCCGAAGATCGGCTCGCGCCTCAAGGCCGATCTGAAGCCGTGCGTCGCGGACGCCTACCCGGTGGACGCCTCCTACGGCAATCTCACGGACGGACCCGCCCCCGATGTCGTCGTCAACGTGATGACCTGCGGCGATGCCGTCGGCATCGGTACGTACGTCTACCGGAAGCAGAGCGACCGGTACGAGAACGTCTTCATGGCGGAGGACGCGGCGGTCTACGCCACGATCGACCGGGGCGAGCTCATCGTCACCAAGCAGGTGTACGCGAAGGGCGACCCGGTCGCGTATCCCTCCGGCGAGGACGTGATCACGTACCGCTGGTCGGGGAACAGGTTCACCCAGCACGACTGGGTGCACAACGACTACAGCCGGGCCGTCGGCGACGGCGGCATCGAGGAGCCCGCGCCGAGCGAGCCCACCGCCAACTGATCCCCCCTCCCCCACCACCACCGCAGCAGCACACGCACCCGAAGGGCACGCACGATGGCCGAGACCCATGTCCTGTTCGTCGAGGACGACGACGTCATCCGTGAGGCCACCCAGCTCGCCCTGGAGCGGGACGGCTTCCGCGTCACGGCCGTCCCCGACGGGCTCTCGGGCCTGGACGCCTTCCGGGCGCAGCGGCCGGACATCGCCCTGCTCGACGTGATGCTGCCGGGCATGGACGGGGTCAGCCTCTGCCGCCGCATCCGCGACGAGTCGACCGTGCCGGTGATCATGCTGTCGGCGCGCGCCGACTCGATCGACGTCGTCCTCGGCCTGGAGGCCGGCGCCGACGACTACGTCACCAAGCCCTTCGACGGCTCCGTGCTGATGGCCCGCATCCGCGCCGTACTGCGCCGCTTCGGGCACGCGGGCGGGCCCGGCGCGGGCGAGCAGGGCGGGGAGGGGCCGGGCTGCGGGCTGCTCGTCTTCGGCGACCTGGAGGTCGACACCGAGGGCATGGAGGTCCGCAGGGACGGGGCGCCGGTCGCGCTGACCCCGACCGAGATGCGGCTGCTCCTGGAGTTCTCGTCCGCGCCCGGCACCGTGCTGTCCCGCGACAAGCTCCTCGAACGGGTCTGGGACTACGGCTGGGGCGGCGACACCCGGGTCGTGGACGTCCACGTGCAGCGGCTGCGCGCCAAGATCGGCCAGGACAGGATCGAGACGGTCCGCGGCTTCGGCTACAAGCTCAAGGGTTAGGGCCGGGGTGTGAGACCGTTCCCGCTCCGCACCGGGGTCCGCTGGAAGATCGCCGTCGCCATCGCGGCGGTCGGCGCGCTGATCGCGGTCACCCTGAGCGTCGTCGTGCACAACGCCGCCCGGATCTCGATGCTCGACAACGCGCGCGAGGTGCAGATGGAGCGGCTGCTCTTCGCCCAGCGGATGTACGAGACGTCCAAGCCCAAGGAACCGCGCTTCGGCACGAAGATCAACGACCCCTCGCTGCCCGCCCAGCTCGACCAGCTGATGCGGGACAAGCGGCGCGGGACCTACGTGCAGGAGCACCGGGACGGCGGGCCGCCCGACGTGTGGGCGGCCGTACCGCTCGCCAACGGCGACGTGCTCTCGCTGCACATCCCCTTCGCCGACCGCAGCGCGACGATCATGAACGATCTGGACCGGGCCCTCGTCATCGGCTCCGTCTCGGTGGTCTTCGGCGGCTGCGCGCTCGGCGTCCTCATCGGCGGCCAGCTCTCCCGGCGGCTGCGGAAGGCCGCCGTCGCGGCCGGGCGGGTCGCCCAGGGCAACACGGACGTCCGGGTACGGGAGGCCGTCGGCGGGGTCGTACGGGACGAGACCGACGACCTGGCGTGGGCGGTCGACGCCCTCACCGACGCCCTCAACGAACGGATCGAGGCCGAGCGGCGGGTCACCGCGGACATCGCGCACGAGCTGCGCACCCCGGTGACCGGGCTGCTCACCGCGGCCGAGCTGCTGCCGCCCGGGCGCCCCACCGAGCTGGTACGGGACCGGGCGCAGGCCATGCGGACGCTCGTCGAGGACGTCCTGGAGGTGGCCCGGCTCGACAGCGCGTCGGAACGGGCCGAGCTCCAGGAGATCGCGCTCGGCGAGTTCGTGGAGCGGCGGGTGCGGGCGCTCGACCCGGAGGTGGTCGTCCGGGTCGTCCACGAGTCCTGGGTCAACACCGACCCGCGGCGCCTGGAACGCGTCCTGGGGAACCTCCTCGCGAACGCGGCCAAGCACGGCAGGCCGACGGTGGAGGTCACCGTCGAGGGCCGGGTGGTGCGCGTCCGCGACCACGGGCCGGGGTTCCCCGAGGCGCTCCTCAAGGAGGGCCCGAGCCGGTTCCGTACGGGATCGAGCGACCGGGCGGGCCAGGGCCACGGCCTGGGCCTCACGATCGCGGCGGGCCAGGCCCGGGTCCTCGGCGCCCGGCTGACCTTCCGGAACGTGGCCTCCGAGAGCGCGCCGAACGGGGTGGGCGGGGCCATCGCGGTGCTGTGGCTGCCGGACCACGCGCCGACGAACACGGGCAGCTTCCCGGTGCTGCGGCCGCCGGACTGAGCCTCCGGCCGCCTACGCGAGGGGGCCGGTCCCCTCCGGGACCGGCCCCCCTTTTTCGTACCGTTTTTTCGTACCCCTGCCGCGATCAGACCGTCTCGGCGACCTTCGCCTGGTCGTCGCCCGCCGCCTTCGGGGCCGGCGCGGGGCCGGCGCCGCGGAGCGCGACCTCCTTGACGAGGAAGGCGAGGGCGAAGCCGAGGACGGAGACCGCGGCGGCGACCAGGAAGGCGCTGTGCGTGCCCGAGGCGACCGCGTGCTGGTAGGCCTCGCGGAGCGCCTGCGGCAGCTTGGCCAGGCTCGCCGCGTCGAGCTGGGCGGTCTGCTCGGTGAGTCCGGATCCGCCGCGCGCCGCCATCTCGTCCTGGACGCGGCTCGTGAAGAGCGCGCCCATGATCGCGACGCCGAAGGAGGAGCCGAGGGTCCGGAAGAGGGTGGTGGAGGACGAGGCGACGCCCATGTCCTTCATCTCGACGCTGTTCTGGGCGACGAGCATGGTGATCTGCATGAGGAAGCCCATGCCGGCGCCGAGGACGGCCATGTAGATCCCGGAAGTCAGCCGGGAGGTGCCGGTGTCCATCTGGGACAGCAGGAAGAGGCCGACCGTCATGAGGGCGCCGCCCGCGATCGGGAAGATCTTGTACTTCCCGGTGCTGGTGGTGAAGCGGCCGACGAGCAGCGAGACGAGCATCATCGCGAGGAGCATCGGCAGGAGCAGCAGACCGGAGTTGGTTGCCGAGGCGCCCTGGACGGACTGCTGGAAGATCGGCAGGTAGAGGACCGCGCCGAACATCACGAAGCCGGTGATGAAGCCGATCAGGGACATCACGGTGAAGTTGCGGCTGCGGAAGATGTGCAGCGGCATGATCGGGTCGCTCGCCCGCGTCTCGACGTACAGGAAGGCGGCGAGCGCGGCGGCTCCGCCGACTCCGAGGCCGACGATGGTGGCCGAGCCCCAGGCGTACTCGGTGCCGCCCCAGGTGGTGACGAGGACGATCGCGGTGATGCCGACGGTCAGCAGCGCGGCGCCGAGGAAGTCGATCCGGGTGCCCGTGGCGCGCTGCTTCTTCGGCAGGTGCAGGACGGTGGTGACCATGGCGAGGGCGACGGCTCCGAGCGGCAGGTTGATGTAGAAGGACCAGCGCCAGCCCCAGTGGTCGGTGATGGTGCCGCCGACGAGGGGGCCGCCGATCATGGCGAGGGCCATCACGCCGGCCATCATGCCCTGGTACTTGCCGCGCTCGCGGGGCGGGATGAGGTCGCCGATGATGGCCATGACGCCGACCATGAGGCCGCCGGCGCCGAGGCCCTGGATCGTACGGAAGCCGATGAGCTGGCCCATGTCCTGGGCCATGCCGCTCAGCGCCGAACCGATCAGGAAGATCACGATCGAGGCGAGGAAGACGCCCTTGCGGCCGAACATGTCGCCGACCTTGCCCCAGAGGGGCGTGGAGGCGGCGGTGGCCAGGGTGTAGGCGGTGACGACCCAGGAGAGGTGTTCGAGGCCACCGAGTTCGCCGACGATCGTCGGCATCGCGGTGCCGATGATCATGTTGTCCAGCATCGCGAGGAGCATCGCGATCATGAGGGCGAGGAGGACGACGCGGACGCTGCGCGGCGCTTTGTCCGATTCCTCTGCTACTGGATTCGCTGTCGCTCGCGCTGCCATCGGTGTCCCCTTACTTGCCGCCCGGCTAGTTACTACACTGGGGACGGTAGACGCGTAACTTGCCGGTCGTCAAGTAAGTTTTCTGGAAAGTGGAGAGCAGCCATGGCCCGAGGCAACACCCGCCAGCGGATCCAGGACGTGGCCCTGGGACTCTTCGCCGAGCAGGGGTACGAGAAGACATCGCTGCGCGAGATCGCCGAGCACCTCGACGTCACCAAGGCCGCGCTGTACTACCACTTCAAGACCAAGGAAGACATCATCATCGGCATCTTCCAGGACCTCACCAGGCCCGTGGACGAGCTGATCGACTGGGCGCGCGAGCAGCCGCGGACGCTGGAGGTCAGGGAGGAGATCCTGCGCCGCTACCAGGAGTCCCTGATCGGCGCGTACCCGCTGTTCCGCTTCATGCAGGAGAACCAGGCGGCCGTCCGCGAGCTGAGCATCGGCCTGACCTTCAAGGAGCGGATGCTCGAACTGAGCGGCCTGATCCAGGAGCCGGACTTCACCGTGCGCGACCGGGTGCGCTGCGTCAGCGCGATCTTCACGCTGCACGCGGGGATGTTCTTCATGGACAACGTCGAGGGCGACCCCGAGGAGAAGCGCGAAGCCGTCCTCGAGGTCGCCCTCGATCTGCTGAGCCAGGCCCACGGGGGGCCGGTGGCGGGAGCTTAGATGCTCACGCCGTGGGACCGCAGGAAGGCGGCCGGGTTCACGGAGGAGCCGTAGTTCGGGGTCGTACGGATCTCGAAGTGCAGGTGGGGGCCGGAGGAGTTGCCGGTGTTGCCCGAGAGGGCGATCTGCTGGCCGGCGCCGACCTTCTGGCCGACGTGCACCTTGATCTTCGACAGGTGGGCGTACTGCGAGTACGTGCCGTTGGTGTGCTTGACGACGATCGCGTTGCCGTACGCGGGGCCGTCACCGCCACCGTTCGGGCCGGCCTTCACGACGGTGCCCGCACCCGCGGCCTTGACCGGGGTGCCGACCGGGACGGCGAAGTCCTGGCCGGAGTGCTTGTGGGACCACATGGCGCCGCCCTGGTTGTAGCTGGCGGTCAGGGTGTACGAGGTGACCGGCTTGACCCAGGACGGGGCCTTCTTCGCGGCGACGGCCTTCGCGGCGGCCTGCTTGACGACGGCGGCCTGCTTGGCGGCCGAGGCCTTCGCGGCGGCGGCCTTGACCTGGGCGGCGACGTGGGCCTGGGTGTCGGCCTGGGCGGCGACGGCGGCCGACGCGGTGACCGCGACCGGAGCGGCGGCGGCGTTGCCCTCGGCGGCGAAGGCGGACCCTGCTCCGGCCACCATCGTCGCTCCCAGACCCGCGGCGGCGAGAGCGACGGCGGTGATACGGGCGGCGGGGTTCATGACGCGCTTCGACATACGGGGGAAAACCTCCGGGAAGTACGGGACCCGACGCGGACGGTGCTGCGCCGGGCTTGCTCATCCTTGGTAACCCGGACCCCCACCCCGGCCAAAACACCCCATCTACGACATCGCGTCGTAGCGATCTCCGGAGAAGTTCAGCTCTTGACGACCCCCGGAGCCCCCCTTCAAATCGGACATACCGGCACAAGAGAATCGGTTTATTCGCATGTCACGGGTGGCCGGAACCGCCCAAAAGGCCGCGCTACGTCCGGTTCGGGACTCCTCGGGACCAAAGCCCCGGCGGTTCACCCCTGAACGTCCCGAATCAACACCAAAGGTCGCCACTATTCCGGTTAGTACCCCTCCAAACCCCTGTGCGCCTTGTCACCAGACGCCGGCCCCGAAAGCGACCTGGGTCACGCAACCGAACCGTCCGGAAGGCCGTCCCGCACTACGCTGACCGCATCGGGGACCCACGGGGGGACACACATGGAACCGGCACTCATCGGCGCGCGCCTCGCCTCTGCGGCGATCAGCCCTCTCCTGAAGAAACTGCTGGTCAGCGACGATCCGGGAGCCGGTCTCACGGGCAAGGCGCCCAAGGTGCGGCTCTCCGGCCTCGTCTCCTTCCACGGTGAGAAGCGCACCCTGACGGAGAAGGACGTCCGCAAGCTCGCCAGGACGCTGGTCGAGCGCACCGTCGACGGTCCGGGAGAGGCGCCGTTCCCCGCCGACGAGACCGAGGCCGTCATCCACACGCTCGGGAGGACGCTCCTGGCCCTCGGCGACCTCGACATGGACGACGTCCAGGCCGTCCGTCTCGGCGACACCGCCCTCGCCCGGCGCCTGCGCGCGGCGGCCCCGGCCCCCGACGGCCTCTCCACCGACTCGGTCCGCTACCTGGAGTCGATGACCGAGTGGGCCTGCCTCCACATCCTGGAGTTCTTCACCCAGCGCTCGACCTTCACCGCCCGCAGCCTCGTCGAGCAGAGCCGGGACCAGACGGAACTCCTCGCGAAGACGGACGAGCTCATCCGCCGCACACCCCGGGCGGACACGCGGGACGCGGAGTTCGAGCGGCGCTACCTGGCCCACCTGGCGAAGAAGCACGGGCGCCTGACGATCTACGGCGTCGACCTGCACGACTCGCCGGACCGCTGGCCACTGGACATGGCGTATCTGTCGCTTGAGACGACCGGGTGGGAGTCCGAGATCGTCCTCGTGGACGAGAGAGGGAACCTGATCCCGCCGGAGCGCGAGCACGCACCCCTCCGCGCCGACCTCGCCCTCACCCGCCACGACAAGGTCCTGCTGCGCGGCCTCGCCGGCTCCGGCAAGACGACGCTCGTCCAGTGGCTGACGGTCTCGGCGGCGGCAGAGGGACAGCCGGAAGGCATGGCGTACCTGGCCGGCCGTATCCCCTTCGTCCTCCCCCTGCGCACCCTCACCCGCCACGGCGAGCGACTCCCCGCCCCCGACCACTTCCTCTCGGCCGCCGGCTGCCCGCTCACCCCGCCCGAGGGCTGGGCCGACCGGGTCCTGGCCGCCGGGCGCGGCCTGGTCCTCGTCGACGGCATCGACGAGATCCCCGAGGCCGAACGCGGCCGGGCCCGCGACTGGCTCCGGGGCCTCCTCGACGCCTACGACGGCAACCGCTGGCTCGTGACCTCCCGCCCCACGGCCGTAAGGGACGACTGGCTGGCCCCCGACGGCTTCACCGAGCTGACGCTCGCCCCCATGTCACGCGCCGACGTCGCCACGTTCGTACGCCGCTGGCACCGGGCCGCGGGGCCGGAGGCGCAGCCGTACGAGCAGCCGCTCCTCGACGCCCTCCGCACCACCGAGCACGTCGCCCAGCTCGCCACCAACCCCCTGATGTGCGGCCTCATCTGCGCCCTGCACCGCGACCGGCGCAGCCACCTGCCCCGAGGCCGCAAAGCGCTCTACGAGGCAGCCCTGTCCATGCTCCTCACCCGCCGCGACCGCGAGCGGGACATGGGCGCCCCGTACGGGATCACCCTCGACGAGGCCCCGCAGATCCAGCTGATCCAGCGGCTCGCGTACTGGCTGACGCTGAACGGCCGCCTCCAGATGGACCGCGCCCACGCGGAAGCGATGATCGCAGAGGCCGTCCCCGCCGTCGTGGAGGCCTCGGGACACGAGCCCGGCAGGATCTTCACCCACCTCCTCCACCGCAGCGGCCTGCTGCGCGAGCCGACGGCGGACACGATCGACTTCGTCCACCGCACCTTCCAGGACTACCTGGCGGCCAAGGCCCTGGTGGACCACTGGGACATCGGCGTCCTGGTCCGCCACGCGACGGACGACCAGTGGGAGGACGTCATCCGCATGGCCGTGGGCCACGCGCGGCCGCGCGAGTGCGCGGAGATCCTCCGCGAGCTGCTGAGGGCGGCGGACCGGGCCGAGGACCGGGAGACCAGCCTGCGCCTGACGCTCCTCGCGGCGACCGCCCTCGAACACGCGACGGAAGTGCCGCCGGCGGTACGGGAGGAGGTCCTGAGCCGTACGGCCGAGGTGATCCCCCCGCGCGATCCGGACGAGGCCCGCGAGCTCGCGCTGGTGGGCCGGCTTGTCCTCGACCTGCTCCCGGGCCCGGAGGGCCTGAGCGACGAGGAAGCCCAGATGGTGGTGATCGCAGCGAGCCACATCACCGTCGACGCTGCCATCCCGTACCTGTCCCGGTTCGCCTCTCACCCGGCGCTGGAAGTCCGGTCGCAGCTGGTCTGGGCCTGGCGGCGCTTCGAAGCCCGGCCGTACGCGGAGGCGGTCGTCGCCCGCCTGGACCCCACCGACCTGCACTTCGTCCTGCAGGACGACCTGCGGGCGGATGAGGTCCTCCGCCTCGGCCTCGCTCCGGAGGGACTGCAGATCGGCAGGGGCGTCTCGTCCACCCGGGTCTCGGCACTGATCGCCCGCTGCGACCTGCGACAGCTGTACCTCACCAGGGGAGCCGAGGACGTGGCTCTGCCCGCGCTGGACTCACTCGGCCGCCTCGAAGCCCTCTCCGTCAACCTTCCCCACCAGACCCCGTGGCGGCTCGGCGACCTGCCGGCCACGGCACCGCTCAAGGAGCTGTACTTCGCCTCACCTCCGCAGGAGGGGACGCGGGGCCTCGCCCGCTACCAGGACCTGCGCCACCTCACCCTGGGGCTCGTCCGCCTCACCCCCGACTCATGGCGGGACCTGGCCGCGCTGACCCACCTCGCGGGCCTCACTGTCGAGGCCGACTCCCTGGACTCCTGCCCCGCCGACGTCGTACTCCCGGCGGTCGTCACCCTGCACCTCCTGCCGGGCAGTCGCAGCTCCCACTCACTGGAACCGGTCGCGGCGGCATTCCCCGCCCTGCGGAAGATCATCGGACGCGGCCTCGTCCTCCACGGAGCCGAGCACCTCCCGCCCGACATCGAGATCGCCCTCTCCTGACCCCACGCAAAGGGGCGGCCCCGGAACCATCAGGTTCCGGGGCCGCCCCTTGTGCTCAGGCGCTACGCCTTACGCGTCCTTCGACAGGTTCGGGCCCGTGCCGCCCGTCGCCTCGATCGGCGGGGCGTCCGGCAGAGCCGTCTTCTCCTCGCCGCGGAAGGTGAACTTCTTCTCCTCACCCTCGCCCTCGGTGTCGACGACCACGATGTGGCCGGGACGCAGCTCGCCGAAGAGGATCTTCTCCGACAGCGTGTCCTCGACCTCGCGCTGGATCGTCCGGCGCAGCGGCCGGGCGCCCATCACCGGGTCGTAACCCTTCTTGGCGAGCAGCTCCTTCGCGGACTGGGAGAGCTCGAGGCCCATGTCCCGGTCCTTGAGGCGCTCGTCGACGCGGCCGATCATCAGGTCGACGATCTGGAGGATGTCGTCCTGGGTCAGCTGCGGGAAGACGATGACGTCGTCCACACGGTTGAGGAACTCCGGGCGGAAGTGCTGCTTCAGCTCGTCGCTGACCTTCGCCTTCATCCGCTCGTAGTTGGACTTCGTGTCGCCCTGGGCGGCGAAGCCCAGGTTGAAGCCCTTCGAGATGTCCCTGGTCCCGAGGTTGGTCGTCATGATGATGACCGTGTTCTTGAAGTCCACGACCCGGCCCTGGGAGTCGGTCAGGCGACCGTCCTCCAGGATCTGGAGAAGGGAATTGAAGATATCGGGGTGGGCCTTCTCGACCTCGTCGAAGAGGACGACGGAGAACGGCTTGCGGCGCACCTTCTCGGTGAGCTGGCCGCCCTCTTCGTAGCCGACGTATCCGGGCGGCGAACCGAAGAGACGGGAAACCGTGTGCTTCTCGCTGAACTCCGACATGTCGAGGGAGATCATCGCGTCCTCGTCGCCGAAGAGGAATTCGGCGAGCGCCTTGGAAAGCTCGGTCTTACCGACACCGGACGGACCGGCGAAGATGAACGAGCCACCGGGGCGCTTCGGGTCCTTCAGACCGGCCCGCGTACGGCGGATGGCCCGCGAGAGGCCGATGACGGCGTCCTTCTGCCCGATGACGCGCTTGTGGAGCTCGTCCTCCGTGCGGAGCAGGCGGCTGGACTCCTCCTCGGTCAGCTTGAAGACCGGGATGCCGGTGGCGGTCGCGAGGACCTCGGCGATCAGGTCGCCGTCGACCTCGGCGACGACGTCCATGTCGCCGGCCTTCCACTCCTTCTCCCGCTTGGCCTTCGCGGCGAGGAGCTGCTTCTCCTTGTCCCGGAGAGAGGCGGCCTTCTCGAAGTCCTGCGAGTCGATCGCGGACTCCTTGTCGCGGCGGACGCCGGCGATCTTCTCGTCGAACTCGCGGAGGTCCGGCGGCGCGGTCATCCGGCGGATGCGCATCCGGGAGCCGGCCTCGTCGATCAGGTCGATCGCCTTGTCCGGGAGGAAGCGGTCCGAGATGTACCGGTCGGCCAGGGTCGCGGCCTGGACGAGGGCCTCGTCCGTGATGGAGACCCGGTGGTGGGCCTCGTACCGGTCGCGCAGACCCTTGAGGATCTCGATGGTGTGCGGCAGCGACGGCTCGGCGACCTGGATGGGCTGGAAGCGGCGCTCGAGGGCCGCGTCCTTCTCCAGGTACTTCCGGTACTCGTCGAGCGTGGTGGCACCGATGGTCTGGAGCTCACCGCGGGCCAGCATCGGCTTGAGGATGCTGGCGGCGTCGATCGCGCCCTCGGCGGCACCCGCACCCACGAGGGTGTGCAGCTCGTCGATGAACAGGATGATGTCGCCGCGGGTGCGGATCTCCTTGAGGACCTTCTTCAGGCGCTCCTCGAAGTCACCGCGGTAGCGGGAGCCGGCGACCAGCGCGCCGAGGTCCAGGGTGTAGAGGTGCTTGTCCTTGAGGGTCTCGGGCACCTCGCCCTTGACGATGGCCTGCGCCAGGCCCTCGACGACGGCGGTCTTGCCGACGCCGGGCTCGCCGATGAGCACCGGGTTGTTCTTGGTGCGGCGGGACAGCACCTGCATGACCCGCTCGATCTCCTTCTCGCGCCCGATGACCGGGTCGAGCTTGGATTCGCGGGCCGCCTGGGTGAGGTTGCGGCCGAACTGGTCGAGGACCAGGGACGTCGAGGGGGTGCCCTCGGCAGGGCCGCCGGCCGTGGCGGCTTCCTTGCCCTGGTAGCCGGAGAGCAGCTGGATGACCTGCTGCCGCACCCGGTTGAGGTCGGCGCCCAGCTTCACGAGGACCTGGGCGGCGACGCCCTCGCCCTCGCGGATCAGGCCGAGCAGGATGTGCTCGGTGCCGATGTAGTTGTGGCCGAGCTGGAGGGCCTCTCGGAGCGACAGCTCCAGGACCTTCTTGGCACGCGGGGTGAAGGGGATGTGCCCGGACGGGGCCTGCTGCCCCTGCCCGATGATCTCCTCAACCTGCTGGCGGACCGCCTCGAGCGAAATCCCGAGGCTCTCCAGGGCCTTAGCGGCGACACCCTCACCCTCATGGATAAGGCCCAGAAGGATGTGCTCGGTGCCGATGTAGTTGTGGTTGAGCATCCGGGCTTCTTCCTGAGCCAGGACGACAACCCGCCGCGCGCGGTCGGTGAACCTCTCGAACATCGTTAATCGCTCCTCAGAGCGGTCAGTCAGTTAGGGGTCGATCCCCTCCCTGTCCTTCCGCAGCTTAGTCCCGCAAGCGGGGACCGCTCATTCCAACTGCCGACATCCGTCCGGATCACCCCCTCTTCCGCGGGGAGACCTGCTGCCGAACAGCCGACAAATGCTCCAACCCGATGGTGCGAGACGATGTTCCCGCAGGCCAAGTAGTTAGCCACGTCATCAGTACGCCGATGGCGAACGTGAGACGCCGAAGCCTGCGACTCGCCCCTCTCCACTAGGAATGTCTTACCCGTAAGGACTGACACTCCATGCGGCGCACCCCGGTTCCCTCCGCTACCAGCGAACACCCTTGCGCTCCCGAATGCACGCGTACGCCCCATCACGGACACATTGCGTGCGCGGCGGCCGACCGAACGTCACTTCGGGGACCCGTCCCGGGCGTAACCAACGCGCCCTCCGCGGAGTTCCACGGGCATGGCCCTCACCGTCCCGCTTCCCCGTACGCCGCCCGACGGCGGGCTCGCGCGGTGGTACGAGCACGAGCTCGGCTGGGCGACGGTGGCGGGCCCGCCGGTGCAGCTGGTCACGGGGCTGCGCTTCGACGTCCTGGAGCTGCCCGCCGAGGCGGGCCGGGGCGTGCTGCGGCGGATGGGCCCGGCGACCGGGCCCGTGGCCCTGCTCGGGCGCCGGATGCGGCTGCTCGTGGCCGCGGGGAGCGCGGAGGAGCTACCGGGCCTGCTCGACTGGCTCGAGTGGGGCGGGATCTCGCTCGACCTCGCGGTACTCGGCGCCGACGGCCGGATGACCGCGCCCCTTCCCCCGGGGCGGGGCGGATCCGGCGCGCCTGGCGCCGCCGTGTGGCTGCGGGCCCCGGCACCGGGCCGCGAGGTCGAGTCCTCGCTGCCGGCGCTGCGGTCCACGCCCTGGGGCGACGCGGGTGCCCCCTGCCTGGTACGTCTCGTGGCAGCCGCCGCCGCGGAGTGCCACCGGGTGCGGCTGCTGAGTGCCCGGGCCCGGAGGCCTGAGGCTCAGCAGCTGCCGCCTCAGCGGTTCGCGTCCTCGTAAGCAGCCTTGATGTCGGCGGGAACGCGACCACGGTCGTTCACGTTCATGCCGTTCTCCTTGGCCCACGCGCGGATCTTCGCGGTGTCCGGGCTGCCCGCCGCCACGGCACGGCCCTTGCCGCGCCCACCGGTGGTGCGGCCGCCGGTGCGACGTCCGCTCTTGGTGTACGGCTCGAGCAGGCCACGGAGCTTTTCCGCGTTGGCGGTGGTGAGGTCGATCTCGTAGGTCTTGCCGTCCAGCGCGAACGTCACGGTCTCGTCCGCCTCGACGCCGTCGAGGTCGTCGACAAGAAGGACCTGAACCTTCTGTGCCACCGGATTTCCTTTCATCGAAAATGCAGTACGCGGAAAGGAAACCGCTTTTCCCGGAAAAACACAAACCCCTGGCAGAGGTTCAGAACCTCGGCAACGCGGGAAACGTGCGCGATTCGGACATAGGGTTCCGTGCGGCGTTCCATCTGGCGTTCAGGGCCGGGTTCCGCGTCACAGGTGCAGAAGCATCCGGCTGTTGCCCAAGGTGTTCGGCTTCACTCGTTCGAGACCGAGGAACTCGGCGACTCCCTCGTCATAGGAACGGAGCAGCTCGCTGTAGACATCTCCGTCGACCGGGGTCTCGCCGATCTCGACGAAGCCGTGCTTCGCGAAGAAGTCGACTTCGAAGGTCAGGCAGAATACCCGCCGCACCCCCAGCCATCGGGCGGTGTGCAGCAACTTGTCGAGCACCTGATGTCCGACACCGGCTCCCTTGAACTCCGGATCCACGGCGAGAGTGCGCACTTCGGCAAGGTCTTCCCACATCACATGGAGGGCGCCGCAGCCGACGACGGTGGCGTCCTCGTCGCGTTCCGCGACCCAGAACTCCTGGATGGACTCGTAAAGGGTGACGGTCGCCTTGTCGAGCAGGATGCCGCGCCGGACGAACGGTTCGACGAGACGCTGGACCGCGGCGACATCGCCGGTGCGTGCCCTGCGTACGGTGACGGTTTTTGCGGAGGCCCCGGAAGCGGCCCGGGAAGCAGACGGCGACATGGGGGGACGCTATCGCTCCTGCGCTCCGGTGCCTTCGGCGCCCTGCTCGGGCGGGGTGGCGATCGGGTTGTCGCGCTGGACGATTCGGATGGCGTCGTTCAGGGCTTCGCGCTGGTCGTGGGACATCATCCCGAAGAAGGCGATGAGCGCCGCCGCCGGGTTGTCGCTCTGGGCCCAGGCCTCGTTCATCAGCGCGGCGGCGTATGCGGCGCGGGTGGAGACCGCCGTATATCGATAGGCGCGGCCTTCGACTTCTCTGCGGACCCAGCCCTTCTGATGAAGATTGTCCATGACGGTCATGACGGTGGTGTAGGCGATGGACCGTTCCCGCTGAAGGTCCTCCAGAACTTCCCGGACGGTCACCGGACGGTTCCATTGCCAGACGCGCGTCATGACGGCGTCTTCGAGCTCTCCCAAAGGACGGGGCACAACGTCACTTTAGTGCGCAAAACGCCGATAAGGGGCTATTGAGGGAGACAGACACAGCAAAAGGACGTACGACCGTGAAGGGTCGTACGTCCCGGGTGGCGCGGTGCCGTCGGCATGATCCGAACGGCAGGCCCTAGGAGGTGGCGGGGCCGTCCGCCTGGCGGGTGGCCTCGGCGCGGGCGAGGGCGGCGTCCACGACCGCGTCCTCCTTGGCCTTGTTCGGGCCGCCCTGGCTCTTGACGATCGTGACGACGAGGCCGATGAAGAACGCGGCCATCACGACGGGGGGCAGGAGCGCGGATACGTAGTCCATGCCGACCAGAGTAGCTATCCGGCGGCCCGTTCCTCTGGCGGGGGCGGGGGTACGGGCCGCCGGCGCGGCGGGAAGACCTCGGAGGGCTTCGGCACCGGGCGCTCGGCCGGTGCGGGTGGCGTCGGCTTGGGCTCGTCGGCCGCCGCGCGTCCGCCGGGAAGGGCGAGCAGTCTCGCCCTGGGGGCGGTGGTCCGGACGGGGGTCTCGGTGGCCTGGGAGACCCGCGCCAGGCGCGCGCGTACGGAGCGCTCGGCGAGGGTCTGGCAGCGGGCGAGCAGTCCGGCGGCCCTGGGGTTGTGGCGCAGCGCGCGCAGGGCGGCGAGGTCGTCGGCGGCGGGATCGTACCCGGCGGCCAGCGCGTCCTGGAGGAGCCCCAGGTAGCCGCTGAGGGAGCCGGGGAGCGCCTCGCGGTAGCGGGCCAGGTCGTCGAGGAGGAAGGCGCGCAGTCGGCCTGCCTCGCGTACGGCCTCGTCCACGGCTTCGGCCAGGTGCAGCGCGTCCCGGACGTCCTCGTCCTGGAGGGGGGCGGGGTGGAGGGCGATGGCGAGGGCACGGCGGAGCACACGCAGCTCGTCCGCGCTGAACGCCATGCCGCCGCGGGATCCGTATGGCGTGGGCATGGGCCGACGATACGCGCTAATCGGACAATTTTCTCTTAGCGATCATTCCGGCGCGTCGACGGCGGCCCCGGTGGGAGCCCCGGGCCCGTCGACCGCGGGCCTCGCCGGCCGCCGTCCCTCACATGCGGGAGACGTTGCGCTCGTAGACCAGGCGCAGGCCGATCAGGGTGAGCCAGGGCTCGTGCTCGTCGATCTCCTTGGAGTCGGCGAGCACCATCGGCGCCAGACCGCCCGTCGCGATCACCGTCACGTCCGACGGGTCGCCGTTGGGGCCGACGAGCTCCCGCTTCATGCGGGCGACGACGCCGTCGACCTGGCCCGCGTAGCCGTAGACGATGCCCGACTGCATGGCCTCGACCGTGTTCTTGCCGATCACGCTGCGCGGCCTGGCCAGCTCGATCTTGCGGAGCATGGCCCCCTTCACCCCGAGCGCCTCGACCGAGATCTCGATGCCCGGCGCGATCGCGCCGCCCGCGTACTCGCCGCGCGCGGTGATCGCGTCGTAGGTCGTGGCCGTACCGAAGTCGACGACGATCGCGGGACCGCCGTAGAGCTCGACGGCGGCGACCGCGTTGATCACGCGGTCCGCGCCGACCTCCTTGGGGTTGTCCGTGAGGACCGGGACGCCGGTCTTGACGCCCGGCTCCACCAGGACCGCGGGGACGTCCCCGTAGTACCGCCGCGTCACCTCGCGCAGCTCGTGCAGCACCGAGGGGACCGTCGCGCAGATCGCGATCCCCTCGATGCCGTCGCTCAGCTCGACGCCGAGCAGCGGGTGCATGCCCATGAGGCCCTGCAGCAGGACCGCCATCTCGTCGGCCGTGCGGCTCGGATCCGTGGAGATCCGCCAGTGCTCGACGATCTCGTCACCGTCGAAGAGGCCGAGGACCGTGTGCGTGTTGCCGACGTCGATGGTGAGCAGCATCAGGCCCGCACCTCGCGCAGGTCGAGGCCGATGTCCAGGATCGGGGAGGAGTGGGTGAGCCCGCCGACCGCCAGGTAGTCCACACCGGTCGCCGCGTACGCCGCCGCGTTCTCCAGGGTCAGCCGGCCGGAGGACTCCAGGACCGCGCGGCCGGCGACCAGGGCGACGGCCTCCTCGGTCTCGGCCGGGGTGAAGTTGTCGAGCAGGATCAGGTCGGCGCCCGCGTCCAGGACCTCGTGGACCTGGCGCAGGGTGTCGACCTCGACCTCGATCGGCAGCTCGGGGAACTGCTCGCGCACGGCCTTGAAGGCCTCGGCGACACCGCCGGCCGCCACCACGTGGTTGTCCTTCACCAGGGCGGCGTCGGACAGCGACATGCGGTGGTTGACGCCGCCGCCGCAGCGGACCGCGTACTTCTCCAGGGCGCGCAGGCCAGGCGTCGTCTTGCGGGTGTCGCGGACCTTGGCCTTCGTGCCCTCCAGGGCGTCCGCCCACGCGCGCGTGGCGGTGGCGATGCCGGAGAGGCGGCACAGGATGTTGAGCGCGCTGCGCTCGCCGGTGAGCAGGTCACGGGTGCGGGCGGTGACGCTGAGGAGCAGGTCCCCGGCCTCGACGCGCTCGCCGTCCTCGACGTGGCGCTCGACCTCGAACTCGTCCGCGCACACGATGGACAGCACGGCCTCCGCGACCCGCAGACCGGCGACGACACCGGCCTCGCGGGCGGTGAAGTCGGCAGTGGCGACGGCGTCCTCGGGGACGGTCGCCACCGTCGTCACGTCGACCCCGCCGTCGAGGTCCTCGGCGATGGCGAGGTGGGCGATGTCCTCGACCTGGACCGGGTCGAGACCGGCGTCCGCGAGGAGCCCGGCGAGCGCGGGGTCGAGCCCGCACTCGAACTCCTCGCCACCGTCGCAGGCGCAGCCGTCGCCGCAGCCTTCGGTCTCGTCGGAGGAGACCGTGTTGATCTGGATCAGAGGGACGTCCACGGGCTCGGGACGGGCTTCCTCGGGCGTGGTCACTTACGGCTCCCTGGGGGCATCGGCGGTGGGGGGAAGGTCATGGGTGGCGGTCGTCCGGACGTCGAGGTTCCGCTCAGGCGTCAGGCGTACGACGAGATGGCGGCGCCAGTCCGTGTCGTCGCGGTCCGGGTGGTCCTCGCGCCAGTGGCAGCCGCGGGTCTCCTCGCGGCGGCGGGCCGCGGCGACGAGCACCCGGGCGACGCACAGCAGGTTGGTGGTCTCCCAGGAGTCCACGCCGGGCTCGGCCGCCTTGGTGTCGTCGCTGCCGCCCGCGAGGGCGTCGCCGTGCAGGGCGTCGAGGGCCTCGGCGGCCTCCCGCAGGCTGGCCTCGGAGCGCAGCACGCCGGCGCCGGCCGTCATGATCCGCTGGATACGGGTCCTGGCGCCGCCCACGGGCAGCGGCAGGGTCACCGGCGCCGGGTGCGGCACCGGGGCACCGGGCACGCGCGGTGCGGCGGCCGTGATGTCGTCGGCGATCCGCTCGGCGAAGACCAGGCCCTCAAGGAGCGAGTTCGAGGCGAGCCGGTTGGCACCGTGGACGCCCGTGCAGGCGACCTCGCCGCAGGCGTACAGGCCGGGGACCGTCGTCCGCCCGCGCAGGTCCGTACGGACGCCGCCGGAGGCGTAGTGGGCGGCGGGTGCCACCGGGATGGGTTCCGTCACCGGGTCGATGCCGTGGGAGCGGCAGGCCGCGAGGATCGTCGGGAAGCGCTGCTCCCACATCTCGGCGCCGAAGTGGCGGGCGTCGAGGTACATGTGCTCGGTGCCCTGCTCCCGCATCCGGCGCATGATCGCCTTCGCGACGATGTCCCGGGGCGCCAGCTCGGCCAGCTCGTGCTGTCCGGTCATGAAGCGGACCCCGTCGGCGTCGACCAGGTACGCGCCCTCGCCCCGTACCGCCTCGGAGACCAGCGGCTGCTGGCCCTCGGAGCCTGCGCCGAGGAAGAGCACCGTGGGGTGGAACTGGACGAACTCCAGGTCGGAGACCTCGGCGCCGGCGCGCAGCGCGAGCGCCACGCCGTCGCCGGTGGAGACGGCCGGGTTGGTGGTGGCGGAGAAGACCTGGCCCATGCCGCCGGTGGCGAGCACCACCGCGGGCGCGTGGACGGCGCCGACGCCGTCGTGCTGCCCCTCGCCCATGACGTGCAGGGTCACGCCGGCCGTGCGGCCCTCGGCGTCCGTCAGAAGGTCCAGGACGAGGGCGTGCTCGATGGTGCGCACGCCCCGGTCGCGTATCGCCTCGACGAGGGCGCGGGAGATCTCGGCACCGGTCGCGTCACCTCCCGCGTGGGCGATGCGGCGGCGGTGGTGGCCGCCCTCGCGGGTCAGCGCGATCTCGCCGTCGGCGTTCTTGTCGAAGTCGGCGCCGGTCGCGATCAGGCGGCGGACGGCGTCCGGGCCCTCGGTGACGAGGGCCCGCACGGCCCGCTCGTCGCACAGCCCGGCGCCGGCGACCAGCGTGTCGTCGAGGTGCTGCTCGGGCGTGTCGCCCTCGCCGAGCGCGGCGGCGATGCCGCCCTGCGCCCAGCGCGTGGATCCGTCGTCGAGGGTGGCCTTGGTGACGACGACCGTACGGAGCCCGGCGGCGGTGCAGCGCAGGGCGGCGGTGAGACCGGCGACGCCGGAGCCGACGACGACGACGTCGGCTTCGATGGCCCAGCCGGGCGCGGGGGCGTGCAGCCGTATTCCGGTCACTGGGTGGCTCCGAAGGTCAAGGGGGTGTTGTCGATGAGCCGGGTGGTCCCGACCCGCGCGGCGACGGCGAGGATCGCGTCCCCCGCGTGGTCGTCGGCGACCTCGGTGAAGTCGGCCGGGTCGACGAGGGCCAGGTAGTCGAGGACGAGCGGGGGATCGGCCTTCGCCGCGTCGTCGAGGACCGCGCGGGCGGCGGCCCGTACGGCCCCCGCGCCGTGGCCCTCGGCGACCTGGGCGACCGCGTGGGCGTCCGCGGCGGCCCGTGCCTCGCCGAGCCGGGAGAGCGCCTCCGCACGGTTCTCGGCCCGGTTCTGGGCGCCCGGCAGGGACGCGGCACGCGCCCGCAGTGCCTCCTGGGCGGCGAGCCGGTCACTGGCCGAGAACAGCGCGTGCGACAGCGCGAGGGCGGTACGGCGCTCCTGTGCCGACAGGTAGCGGTTGCGGCTGGAGAGGGCGAGGCCGTCGCTCTCCCGGACGGTCGGCACGCCGACGATCTCCACCGGGAAGTTCAGGTCGCGGGTCATGCGGCGGATCAGGGCCAGCTGCTGCGCGTCCTTCTGGCCGAAGAAGGCCAGGTCGGGCGCGGTGAGGTGGAGGAGCTTGGCGACGACGGTCAGCATGCCGTCGAAGTGGCCGGGCCGGGAAGCGCCTTCGAGACGCTCGCCCATGGGCCCCGCGGTGATCCGGACCTGGGGCTCGCCGCCCGGGTAGACCGCGTCGACCGAGGGAGCGAAGACGACGCTCGCGCCCGCGGCGAAGGCCAGTTCCAGATCGGCTTCGAGGGTGCGCGGGTAGCGGTCGAGGTCCTCGCCCGCACCGAACTGGAGGGGGTTGACGAAGACGGTGACGACGACGAAACCCTTGTCGCCGACGCGCTCGCGTGCGGTACGGATCAGGGTGGCGTGGCCCTCGTGGAGGGCGCCCATGGTCATCACGACGGCGTTGTGGCCGGGCGCGCCCCAGTGAGCCGCCGCGTACTCCAGATCCTCCACCGTGGGGACGAGCTCGGCCGGCTCGTAGCGGCGGCCGCTCCCGGTGCTCTTGCGGGCGAACAGGGTCATCGGTCGTCTCCTTGCGGCCCGTCGGACGCGGTGGTGCCCGCGGCCAGTACGCCCAGCAGGTCCTCGGCCAGTTCGGGCTTGAGCAGACCGTGCGCGAGCGCCCGGTCGGCGGTCGTGCGGGCCATCGCCAGGTACCCGGCGACGGTGCCGGGCGCGTGCTTGCGCAGCTCGGCGACGTGGGCGGCGACCGTACCGGCGTCCCCGCGCGCGACGGGTCCCGTGAGGGCCGCGTCCCCGGACCGCAGGGCGTTGTCCAGGGCGGCGCCGAGGAGCGGCCCGAGCATCCGGTCGGGCGCGGCGACCCCTGCCTTGCGCAGCAGCTCCATCGACTGGGCCACCAGGGTGACCAGGTGGTTCGCGCCGAGGGCGAGGGCCGCGTGGTACAGCGGACGGGCCTCCTCCTCGATCCACTCGGGCTCGCCGCCCATCTCGATCACCAGCGCCTCGGCGGCGAGCCGCAGCTCCTCGGGCGCGGTCACCCCGAAGGAGCAGCCGGCCAGGCGCTGGACGTCGACCTCGGTGCCGGTGAAGGTCATCGCGGGGTGCAGGGCGAGCGGCAGGGCGCCGGCCCGCCGCACCGGGTCGAGGACCCGTGCGCCGTACCGCCCGGAGGTGTGCACGATCAGCTGTCCCGGCCGTACGGCTCCGGTGTCGGCGAGGCCCTCGGCCAGACCGGGCAGCGCGTCGTCCGGCACGGTGAGCAGGACCAGGTCCGCGAGGGCGAGGACGCGCGCGGGCTCGACGACCGGAACCCCGGGCAGGAGGGCCGCGGCGCGGCGCCTGGAGGCGTCGGAAACGGCCGAGACGGCGACGGGGCGGTGCCCGGCGAGCCGGAGGGCGGCGGCGAGGGCGGGGCCCACGCGGCCGGCGCCGACGACCCCGACGGTGAGGCGGGCGGGTCGGTCCTCGGCTCGGGGCTCCGAAGACCGGGGCTCTGTGGCTCGGGGCTCTGTGGCTCGGGGCTCTGGCGCTGCTGGTGCGTTCACGGTGGGGACGGCCTTCCGTTCCAGTCCTCGGCGGGTACCGGACGATTTCTGGTCATGCTACGCCAGCGTTTCGCGCTGTTCCGTGGCTGTCCACAGGGTGTGGGTGGTGGTGTGATGATCGGCCCATGAAACCTGCGAGCCCTGCGGAGAATCCTGTGGAGACTTCTGTGGAGACTTCTGTGGAGACCTCTGTGGACGAGGAAGCGGTCCGGCTCCGTCGGGCGAAGGTCTGGGGCGGCGCCGACCGCAAGCTGTGGCACACCCCGATGGACGGCACGGTGGGCACGCGCCTGCGTGAGCTCGCCGACTGGACGGAGGCGTCGGGCCGCGCCGAGGGGCCGCTCGACGTCTACGGGGACGGGCCTGTCGAGGAGCTGGAGCAGCGCGTCGCCGAGCTGCTCGGACACCCCGCCGCCGTCTTCTTCCCGACCGGCACCATGGCCCAGCAGGTGGCGCTGCGCTGCTGGGCGGGCCGGACCGGCAGCTCCGTCGTCGCCCTCCATCCGCTCGCCCACCCCGAGGTCCACGAGGGCGGCGCGCTCGGGGCCGTCTCCGGGCTCCGTACGGTCCACCCCACCGACGCGCCCCGGCTGCCGACGGCCGAGGAGGTACGGGACCATCCGGAGCCCTTCGGCACGCTGATGCTGGAGCTGCCGCTGCGGGACGCCGGTTTCGTCCTGCCGTCCTGGGACGAGCTGACCGACGTGGTGGAGGCGGCCCGGGAGCGGGACGCGGTGGTCCACTTCGACGGTGCGCGGCTCTGGGAGTGCCCGACGCGTTTCGGCCGTCCGCTCGCGGAGATCGCGGGGCTCGCCGACAGCGTGTACGTCTCGTTCTACAAGTCCCTCGGCGGACTGTCCGGCGCCGCGCTCGCCGGCCCCGAGGACGTCATGGCCGAGGCCCGGGTCTGGCGGCACAGGTACGGGGGCCTGGTCTTCCAGCAGTACCCGGCGGCGCTCTCCGCGCTCCGTGGCCTGGACGTCGAGCTGCCTCGGCTGCCCTCGTACGTGGCCCACGCGCGCGTGGTGGCCGACGCGGTGCGGGAGGCGTTCGAGGAGGCGGGCACGGGCTGGTTCCGGGTCCACCCGGAGACCCCGCACACCCACCAGTTCCAGGTCTGGCTGCCGTACGACGCCGAGAGCCTGACGGCGGCGGCCCTCGCCCAGACCGAGGCCACCGGCACGGTTCTCTTCCGCCGCTGGTTCACCCCGGACCCGGGCGGTCCGCCGGGGGTCGCCGTGACCGAGCTGACGGTGGCGGAGCCCGGCCTGGAGTGGACGGCGGACGACGTGAGGGCGGCGGTACGGGACTTCCTGACCCGCGTCGAGGGCTGAGCACCGGCCTCCCGGCCGGGTCAGGGTGCGCCCCCGCGCCAGCGGTGCCGCAGGGCCGTGCCGAGGCGGCCCCGCGCCCGGCGGCCCGCCAGGACCCGCTCGAAGCGGCGCCGTTCGCGGACCGCCCGCAGGACGGCGATGTCATGGGTGCCGGGCGCCGGGGGCGCCGGCTCACCGAGCCGAGCGGCGCGGTACGTGTCGAAGAGGTACTGATGCAGCGCGTTCATGGCCTCACCGTGCGCCGCACCCCGGCCCCCTCGCGCGCCGATTGACCGCACCCGTCAAACGGCGCCCGCGGCCCTCCCGGCACGTCGATTGACGGCCCTCGTCAAACGGCGCGACACCACCCCCGCCGCACCCCTCACCATGGACGGGTGAGCGTGACCATCGACATCACCGGACTGCCGCAGGAGCGCATCGTCTTCTGCCCCTCGCCCCTGGCCGAGCTGGGCGCCGCCCTGCACGCCCTCGCCGAGCCCACGCACCACCCCCGGCTCCACGCCTGGACGACCACGACCTCCGCCGCCCTCAAGCCCGAGCTGGCGGACCGGCTCCACGAGGCCGACTTCATGTGGAACTCCACCCGCTCCGACATCCTGCTGCCCGCGCGGCCCCGGGAGACCCTCGCCGAGGAACTGGACGACCTCGACCGCATGGACGACGAGAAGTTCGTCGGCTCCGCCCTGGAGATCTCCTGCAACAGCAAGTACACGCAGGGTGCCCCCTCTCCGCTGGTCGACGAGCGGATGCGCCGCCGCGCCCTCGACCTGGCCGCCGCGCGCGGGCCCCGGCAGACCGCCTTCGTGGAGCGGATGCTGGCCGACCCGCCCGGCACGCGCGCGTGGATCCGGCGGCTCCTCGAGGACTGCGAGGAGGCCTTCTTCGCCGACACCTGGCGCCGGGTCGGCATCCAGCTCGCCGCCGACGCCCGCCACAAGACCGAGCTGATGCGCCGCAAGGGCCTCGCCGACGCCGTCTCCGCTGCCTCGCCCGCGATGGCCCTGGAGGAGGACGAGCGGGGGTCCCGGATCGTCGTCGACAAGCTGGTCCAGGGGTACACGAGCGCCGAGGGCACCGGTGTGACGTTCCTGCCGACCGCCTTCGGCTGGCCGCACCTCTTCGCGCTGCACGCGCCCGGCTGGCAGCCGGTCGTCCAGTACCCGGTGCCCGCGGGCGACCTCGGCGGCGCCGCCGCCACCGAACTGGTCAAACTGCGCCTGGAGGCCATCGCCCACCCCATGCGGATGCGGCTCTGCCGCAGCCTGGCCCGCGGCGCGAACACGACGAGCGAGCTGGCCGACGCGTACAACATCAGCGCCCCCGAGGTCTCCCGGCACCTCGCCGTCATGAAGAAGGCCGGGCTGCTCACCACCCAGCGCCGCGGCCGGTACGTGCTCCACCAGCTCGACGTCTCCGTCGTCGCCCGTCTCGGCAGCGACTTCCTGGAGTCGGTGCTGCGGTAGCCGGCGAGGCGCGCACGGGGGAAGGGCGGGCCCTACACCGCGCCGCCGCCCGCCCGGACGAGCCCCGACTCGTACGCGAGGACGACGACCTGGACGCGGTCGCGCAGGCCCAGCTTGGTCAGGATCCGGCCGACGTGGGTCTTCACCGTCGCCTCCGACAGGACCAGCCGGGCGGCGATCTCGCCGTTCGACAGGCCCTGCGCGACGAGCATCATCACCTCACGCTCCCGGTCCGTGAGCCGAGCGAGAGCGCTGTCGACGGCCCGGGTCTCCGTGCCCGTCGACGGCAGCATCGGCGAGAAGCGGTCGAGCAGCCGGCGGGTCGTCGAAGGCGCCACCACGGCGTCCCCGCTGTGCACCGAGCGGATCGCCCCGAGCAGCTCCGCCGGGGGCACGTCCTTCAGCATGAAGCCGCTCGCGCCCGCCTTCAGACCCGAGAACGCGTACTCGTCGAGGTCGAACGTCGTCAGGATCAGCACCTTCGGGGCGTCCGGCTGCGAGCAGATCCGCCGGGTCGTCTCCACCCCGTCGAGCTTGGGCATGCGCACGTCCATGAGGACGACGTCGACCGCCGTCGCGCGCAGCACCTCCAGGGCCTCGACCCCGTCGCCCGCCTCCGCCACGACCTCCATGTCCGGCTGGGCGGCCAGCACCATGCGGAAACCGGTACGCAGGAGCACCTGGTCGTCGACGAGCATCACGCGGATGGACATCTGATTCCTTCGGGGTCGTCAGTGAGCGGGCTTGAGGGGAAGCAGTGCGCTGATGCGGAAGCCGCCGCCGGGACGCGGTCCCGCGTCCAGCGTGCCGCCGACCATGCCGACCCGCTCCCGCATGCCGATCAGACCATGGCCCCGGCCGTCGGCGCCCCCGTCCTCGTACATCTCCTGGGGCGCGCCCCGGCCGTCGTCCTCGACGAGCAGCCCGAGGCCGTCGTCGAAGTAGACCAGCCGGACGGCGGCACCGACATCGGGACCGCCGTGCTTGCGCGTGTTCGTGAGGGCCTCCTGCACGATCCGGTACGCGGTGAGCTCGACGCCACTGGGCAGCGGGCGCGGGCTCCCCTCGATCGCGAAGTCCACGGTGAGACCGGCCCCGCGCACCTGCTCGACGAGGTCCTCGATCTGCTTCACGTCCGGCTGCGGCACGTACTCCCCGGCCTCCTGGTGCTCACCGGTGCGCAGGATGCCGAGGAGTCTGCGCATCTCGGCGAGCGCCTGCCGGCCCGTGGTGGAGATGGTCTCCAGGGCCTGCTTGGCGGTTTCCGGGGAGGAGTCCATGACGTAGGCGGCGCCGTCGGCCTGCACGACCATCACCGACACGTTGTGCGCGACGACGTCGTGCAGCTCGCGGGCGATCCTGGCCCGCTCGGCGGCGACCGCGACCTTGGCCTGGGCCTCGCGCTCCTTCTCCAGGCGGGAGGCCCGCTCCTCCAGCTGCGCGAAGTAGGCGCGGCGGGTGCGGAGCGAGTCGCCGAGGACCCAGGCGAGCGCGAACGGCACGGTCATGATCACCGTGAAGAAGACCTTGGCGGCGCCGGACCCGGCTTCCTCCATGGGCCATCTCAGCTGGGAGAGCGTGGAGGCGCTGAGGCCGCCGGCGAGCGCGAGACGGGACGCCCAGCGGGCTCCGTCGTGCGCCGCGACGGTGAAGACGATCACGAGCATGGCGAAGTCGGCGATGAACGGCATCAGGCCGAAGCCGAGCTGCGCGACCCCGAGGCCGACCGCGAGGAGCAGCATCTTCTCGGGGGCGCGCCGCCGCAGGGCAACCACCAGGGAGTAGAGCGCGGAGACGACGCCGTACCCGACGAGGTTCCCGCTCTCGGGGTCCGAGGACCCCACCCACAGCAGGGACAGCCCGAGGAGGACGACGGCCCAGAAGGTGTCGACGCCCGTCGGGTGTCTGCGGATGAAGTCGTAGAGGCGCTGCACGTCACCCAGAGTAAAGAAGAGGGGCAGGCACACGGATCAACCGTGGGGTCGATCCTTGACACGGGACCCGTACTCCCCGGGGTGGAGACTGGGGCCCGTGACGGATGAGACGTGTCAGTGGCAGGGGTGGCGCCAGGCCACGGAACGGGCGCTGTACGGCCCCGGAGGCTTCTATCTGCGCCCCGAGGGGCCCGCGGGGCACTTCCGCACCTCGGTGCACGCCTCGCCGCTCTTCGCGGCGGCCGTGGCGCGGCTGCTCCACGAGGTCGCGGAGGAGCTGGGGACGGCGGAGGCCGACCTCGTGGACGTCGGCGCGGGCCGCGGTGAGCTGCTCGCGGGGGTGCTCGCAGCGACGGAGGGCAGCGGCCTCACCGTTCGGGCGTACGCCGTCGAGCGTGCCGCCCGCCCGGCCGGGCTCGACGACCGCGTCGTCTGGACCGACCGGCCGCCCCGGGGGGTACGGGGGCTGCTCTTCGCGAACGAGTGGCTCGACAACGTGCCGGTGGACGTGGCCGAGGCGGACGCGGAGGGCACGGTCCGGTACGTGGAGGTCCGCGCCGACGGCGCCGAGCGGCTCGGCGCGCCCGTCTCGGGCCCTGACGCGGAGTGGCTGGCCCGCTGGTGGCCGCTGCGGGAGCCTGGTGCGCGGGCCGAGATCGGCCGGCCGCGGGACGAGGCCTGGGCGGCGGCGGTGGCCTCGCTTGCGGCGGGCCGGGCGGTGGCCGTGGACTACGCGCACGTACGGGACTCCCGGCCGCCCTTCGGCTCCCTGACCGGCTTCCGCGCGGGCCGCGAGGTCCCGCCGGTCCCTGACGGCAGCTGCGACCTGACCGCCCACGTGGCCATGGACGCCTGCGCGGGCCCGGACCCGGCGGGCGGCCGGGTCGGCGAGGGCCACGTGCGGGCGTCCGGGGCGGCGGGCCCGGGGCTTCCCGCGGCCGAGCTGCTCACCCAGCGGGAGGCGCTGCGGCGGCTCGGGGTGTCCGGGGAGCGGCCGCCGCTCGCGCTCGCCTCGACCGATCCCGCCGGGTACGTCCGCGCGCTCGCCGCCGCCGGCGAGGCCGCCGAACTCACCGCCCGCGGCGGTCTCGGCGACTTCCTCTGGCTGACCCAGCGGGTCCCCGCGCCGAACTGACCCCACGGTCCGCCTCCGCGGCTTCGTGGGCAGGACTTCCCGGGTTCGGGGCGCAGGGGATACTGGCCGCATGACGGAGACGACGGTCGGCATCGGCGGCGCGGCGGAGAGCACCGACATGGTGCTGAACATCGGGCCGCAGCATCCCTCGACCCATGGTGTGCTCCGGCTCCGGCTCGTGCTCGACGGCGAGGTCGTCCGGCAGGCCGAGCCGGTGATCGGCTACATGCACCGCGGCGCCGAGAAGCTCTTCGAGGCGCGGGACTACCGGCAGATCATCATGCTGGCCAACCGTCACGACTGGCTGTCCGCCTTCTCCAACGAGCTGGGCGTCGTCATGGCCGTCGAGCGGATGCTGGGCATGGAGGTCCCGGAGCGCGCGGTGTGGACCCGTACGCTCCTCGCCGAGCTGAACCGGGTCCTCAACCACCTCATGTTCCTCGGCTCGTACCCCCTCGAACTGGGTGGGATCACCCCGGTCTTCCACGCCTTCCGGGAGCGCGAGGAGCTCCAGGCGGTGATGGAGGAGGTCTCCGGCGGCCGGATGCACTACATGTTCAACCGGGTGGGCGGCCTCAAGGAGGACCTGCCCGCGGGCTGGCTCGGCCGGGCGCGGCAGGCCGTCGCGGACGTGCGCTCACGGATGGACGTGTACGACCGGCTGGTCCTCGGCAACGAGATCTTCCGGGGTCGTACGCGCGGGGTCGGCGTCCTGTCCCCGGCCGCGGTCCACGCGTACGGCGTGTCGGGTCCCATCGCCCGCGCCTCCGGCGTCGACTTCGACCTGCGCCGCGACGAGCCGTACCTCGCCTACGGGGAACTCCAGGACACCCTGCGGGTCGCCGTGCGCGAGGAGGGCGACTGCCTGGCCCGGTTCGAGTGCCTGCTCGACCAGACGCACAACTCCCTGGACCTGGCGGACGCCTGCCTCGACCGGATGGCGGAGCTGCAGCCGGGGCCGATCAACCAGCGGCTGCCGAAGGTGCTCAAGGCGCCGGAGGGCCACACGTACGCGTGGACCGAGAACCCGCTCGGCGTCAACGGCTACTACCTGGTGTCGAAGGGCGAGAAGACCCCGTACCGGTTGAAGCTGCGCTCGGCCTCGTTCAACAACATCCAGGCGCTCGTCGAGCTGCTGCCCGGGACGCTCGTCGCGGACATGGTGGCGATCCTGGGGTCGCTGTTCTTCGTCGTCGGCGACATCGACAAGTGACCGGGCGGCCGAGGAGCCGGGCAGCGGAGCCGGCTCGTCGGCCCTCCCGGTTCGTCAGGAGTTGACCGCTCCGCGCAGCTCGGCCAGGTCGAGCTGCTCGGTCTCGTCGTGCGCGGTCAGGTCGATGACGTGGCCGACCGCCTGGGACGGGGCCGCGGCGCCCGGGGCGAGCGGGTTGCCCGCGGTGCCGCCGGGGGTGACGACCGGGGTGAGGAGCGGGGTGCCGAGCGCCGTCCGGGCCGCCAGGACCTCTTCGAGGACCTCCTCGCCCACGACGTCGGCGAGGTCCGTGTTCTGTACGGCCTCGATGGCCGCCGCCGCCTTCTGCGTGCCGAAGAAGTCGAAGCCGCCCTCGGGGCGCGGGACGGGCCTGCGCGCCGCGTACGGGACGATCGCGGTCGCGGTCGGCACCGCCGGCACCCGCGTGGAGGCGGGCGGGACGGGCACGGCCGGCGGGAGCGCGAGGGCGGGGGCGGCCGGGCGGGAGTGCTGCTCGGATCCGGCGGCCGCCGCGTGCTTCCCCTGCGGCTCCTCCGTCTCACGGGCCCGCTCGGCGAGGTCACGCGCGCGTGCCGCCTCCGCGGTACGGCGGGCCTGCTGCGCGGCGGCGTTGCGCGGGAGGTCACGCAGCGCCTGGGCGGCGCGGCGGTAGGCCTCGGGGGTGGGCGTGGAGCCACCGGCCGGCAGCGCCCTGGCGGCGGAGGCCGCGCCGGACCCGGCGCCGGACTCCTTGTCCGTCGTCTCCAGGGCGAGGACGCGACGGCCTTCGAGGGCGCTGGCCCGCTCGGTCTCCGCCGTGGCGTACCGGCGGAGCAGGTCGGCGTGCTCACCGCGCAGCCCGGCGAGCTCCACGCGCTTGGCGCGGAGCTTGGCGTCGAGCCGGGAGCGCAGCGCGCGGGACTCCTCCAGGTCGGACTCCAGCTCGGCGAGCCGCTCCTCCGCCTTCCACTGGTCGGCGGTGCGGGCCCGGTCGAGCTCGGCGACCCTCAGGCCGGCGCCCCGGTCCCAACTGCGCATGAGGACGGCACCGGTGACGGCCGCGACCGCCGCCGCCACGGCGAGCAGGCGCACGACCAGCAGATCGCCGGGCAGCCAGGCGGCGGCGGCGCACACGACCGCGGCGCCGGCGACCGCGGAGGGCGGCAGCAGCTTGTGCAGAGGCGGGGAATGGCGGTGGCGTCCACGTGGCATGGCCTGAAATTTACCGTGCGTAGGGGCTGTGTGGGGCGTCGGCCCGGCAATCTCTTGGCCACTTCTCGCCATCAGAAGTGGAAATCCGTCGTTCCGGTTCCGTTTCGGGCCGACTCCCCTCACGCGTCGCCTACTTGTTGAGCAGCCCCTTCGCCGTCAGGTACTCCTTGGCGACGTCCTCCGGCTTCGCCCGCTCGGCGTCCACCTTGCGGTTGAGTTCGGCGAGATCCGCTGTGGTCAGCGCCTTGGTGATCTTGTCGAGGGCGGCGGCTATCTCCGGGGCGCCCGCGTCCTTCGCATTGACCACGGGCAGCACGTTGTCGGCGTTCTGCAGGTCCTTGTCGTCCTCCAGGAAGACAAGGCCGTAACTGTCGATCGTGGCGTCCGTGGTGGTCGTCAGGACGAGCTGGTCCACCCCGTCCTTGACCGCCTGCTTGGCCTGCGGGGTGCCGACACCCTTGGGGTCGATCCCGGCCACGTCGATGCCGTACGTCTTCTTCAGACCCGGCGCGCAGAACGGCCGTACCGCGCATTCGTCACCGGCGGCGATCTTCACCTTCAGCTTCGCGCGGCCGAGATCGGAAAGCGTCTTCAGCTTGTTCTTCTCGGCGAATTCCTTCGTCACCGCGAACGCGTTCTGATCGACCGCCTCGCCGAACGCCAGCACCTTCAGACCGCGCGGTGCGGCGAGCTTCCGCAGCGCCTCGACCGTGGCCGCCGCGTCACCGGACGCGACCGGCTTCTCCTCCGGCGCCTTCGGCCCGTTCACCTTCACGTTGAGGAATTCCGCGATCGTCGCCGCGTATTCCGGTATGACGTCGATCTCGCCCTTCTCGAGGGCGGGCTCGTACAGCTCGCGATTCTTCACGGTGGTGATGGACACGGAGTATCCGGCGTCCCGCAGCACCTGCGCGTACAGCTCGGCGAGGACCTTGGCCTCGGTGAAGGCGGCCGCGCCGACCACCAGCGATCCGGCGCCGGGGAGTCCTGCGCTCCCGGAACCCTTCTCCTTGCCCTGCTCCAGGCTGTCACCGCCGCACGCGGCGAGCGCGACGGTCAGCGCCGTCGTACCCAGCACCGCGCCCGCGATACGCGAGACCCTGTTCACGAGATCACCCAATTCCCAGTCAGCTTCTGATCGCTCTTGTACGTCTCGGTTCTGCACGCTTCGGTCCTGCAGGCTTCCGTTTTGAGCGCTTCGGTCCTGCGCGTCGTCCGATGAGCCGGTCCACGCCCACGAGCACGCCCTCCACCAGGAGGGCCAGCAGGGCCACGAGCACGGCGCCCGCGACGACCCGCGCGGTGTCGTACGTGGCGAAGCCGGCCGTGATGATCCGGCCCAGTCCGCCCTGGCCCACCATCGCCGCGACCGTCGCCGTGGCGACCACCTGTACCGCCGCCGAGCGCACCCCCGTCATCACCACCGGCCGGGCGAGGGGGAGTTCGACCTGCCGGAAGAGCTGGCCGCCCGTCATCCCCATGCCCCGCGCGGCCCGCACCGCGGCCCGGTCGACCTCCCGCATCCCCACGTACGCGTTGGTGAGGAGCGGCGGTATCGCGAACAGCACCAGGGCCACGACGGTCGGCACATAGCCGGCGTTCCGCAGGGGCGACACCATGAACAGGGCGAGGACGGCGAAGACGGGGATCGCCCGCCCCACGTTCGACACGTTCACCGCGAGCGCCCCGCCCCGGCCGATATGCCCGAGCCACAGCCCCAGCGGCAGCGCCAGCGCCGCCGCGATCAGCAGCGCCGCCCCGCTCACGTACACGTGCTCGGCGAGGCGCCGCCCGATCCCCTCCTCGCCCGTCCAGTGCGCGCCGGTGGTGAGCCAGCCCCAGGCGTCCGTCACGACCACCGTCTCACCCACCTCCCGGCGCGGTGCGTATCCGGGTCCACGGCGTCAGCAGCCGCTGGAGTCCCAGGAGAAGCAGGTCGGCGGCGACGGCGAGCAGCACGCACAGCACCGATGCCGCGAGCATCTGCGCCTTGAAGAAGGTCGGCAGCGCGTCCTCGATGAGGTTGCCGAGGCCGCCGCGGCCGACGACCGAACCGACCGTGGTCAGCGCGATCGTGGAGACCGTCGCCATCCGTATGCCGGCCATCAGCACCGGCAGCGCGAGCGGCAGCTCGACCTGCCAGAGCAGCCGCAGCGAGCCGTACCCCATGCCCCGGGCGGCCTCGCGCGTCTCGGCGGGCACCGCAGCGAGGCCCGCCAGGGTGTTCCGCACGAGGATCGTCAGCGCGTACAGCACGAGGCCGGTGACCACGAGCGCCGCCGACAGTCCGAAGAAGGGCAGCAGCAGGGAGAACATGGCGAGCGACGGAACCGTGTAGAGCAGGGTGGTCAGACCCAGGACCGGTCCCGCGAACCGGGGCCTGGCCCGGACGAGCAGCGCGAGCGGCACCGCGACGACGAGCGCGATCAGCACGGAGACGACCGTGATTCCCACATGCTGGAGCGTGGCGTCCGCCAACTCCGCGGAGCGGGTGCGGAGATACTCCCCGCAGATCCAGTCGTTCGTGACCAGACAGTTCGGTGCGCTCATCCGTCCTCCCCCCGGGGCCGTCGATGTCGTCGATCTTCCGAACGCATGTGTGACGACCCTAACCCCCGCCACCGACAATCCCCGAGACCCGCCACAATGCGGCAACACGCCCTTCACACGCCCCCGGTGTCCAGGGGACAGAATGGGGAACCATGATCCGGTTCGAGCACGTGACCAAGCGGTACGCGGACGGCACCACAGCCGTCGACGACCTCTCCTTCGAGGTCGCCGAAGGCGAACTCGTCACCCTGGTCGGCCCGTCCGGCTGCGGCAAGACGACCACGATGATGATGGTGAACCGGCTCGTCGAGCCGACCTCAGGACGCGTCCTCGTCGACGGCGAGGACATCTCCGGCGTCGACCCCGTCGCCCTGCGCCGAAAAATCGGCTACGTGATTCAGCAAGTCGGGCTCTTCCCCCACCGCACCGTGCTCGACAACACCGCGACCGTCCCCGCCCTCCTCGGCTGGAAGAAGGCCGCGGCACGCGCGCGTGCCGCCGAACTCCTCGACCTCGTCGGCCTCGACCCGGCCACGTACGGCTCCCGCTATCCCGCCCAGCTCTCCGGCGGCCAGCGTCAGCGCGTCGGCGTCGCCCGGGCCCTCGCCGCCGACCCGCCCGTCCTCCTCATGGACGAGCCCTTCGGCGCCGTCGACCCCGTCGTCCGCGAGCGCCTGCAGAACGAGTTCCTCGCCCTCCAGGCCACCGTCCGCAAGACCGTCCTCCTCGTCACCCACGACATCGAGGAGGCCGTCCGCATGGGCGACCGCATGGCCGTCTACGGGCAGGGCCGCATCGAGCAGTTCGACGCCCCCGCGACCGTCCTGGGCTCCCCCGCCACGCCGTACGTCGCGGACTTCGTCGGCAGCGACCGCGGCCTCAAGCGGCTCGCCGTCACGCCCGTCACCGAGGCCGACCTCGACCCCGTACCCCTGGAGAAGCCAGGTGGCACGGACGGCGCCCCCGACCCCGTACCCCTCGGAACCTCCCTCAAGGACGCCCTCGCCGCGCTGCTCCAGCACGACACCGGACGGCTCACGGTCACCGGAGACGACGGCCGCCCGGTCGGTGTCCTCACCCCGGAGGGCGTCCACCGCGCCCTGCGCCGGGCCACCGTGGAGTAGGCGCCTCCGCCGCCGTGGAGCAGTGCGCCTCCGCCACCTGGAGCAGGCGCTCCGCCCCCTTCGAGCAGGCGTCCTTCGCGCAGGCGTCAGGTCGCGCTGAGCTTGCCGCCCATCCAGACCATCCCCGGCGGGATCTCCCGGTTCCACGTGTTGAAGTTGTGGCCGCCGCTGTCCAGCGTGATCGACGAGACCCGCGCCGGGCTCTTCACCTTCTTGATGAACTCCAGCGTGCCCCGCCGGTTGTCCTCGCCCTGCTTCGACGTCGTCACCAGGAACGACGTCCTCCCCTGCGGCAGATGATCCAGGCTCCACAACAGGTCCGCCCGCTTCCGCAGCCGGTCGTCCCCGTGGAAGAGGTCGCCCGTCGTCACGTCCTCCGCCGCCCGGTAGTACGCGGAGAACCCCGCCCCCGCCGCGAACCGGTCCGGGTGGTGCAGGGCGATCTTCAGCGCGCAGTACGCGCCTGTGGAGTTGCCCATGAACCCCCAGTTCCGGGGCTTCGTTCCCACGCGGTACGTCTCCGAGACCGCCTTCGGCAGGTCCTGGGCGAAGAAGGTCTCCGTCTGCGGCCCCCCGGGCACGTCCACGCACTCGGTGTCCCGCGGCGGCGCCACCGTCGGACGCAGCATCACCAGGATCATCGGCTGCATCCGCCCTTCCTTCGCCTGGAGGTACGCGGTCTTCGGGTACCTCAGCCCCTTGATCAGGTTCTCCGCCGTCCCCGGATACCCCGTGAGCACCACCGAGGCCGGGAAGGTGCGCTTCGCGTAGCGCTCCTGGAAGTACTCCGGGGGCAGGTACACATAGGCCGGCGAGACGATCCCCGACCGCTCCCCCGCCACCACGACCTTCTGTATCTGGCCGCCGGTCGCGGGATGCCCGCCGCCGGGCACGTCGAGCGCCTGGGTCCCCACCACCCGTACGTCCTTCGAGCCGTCCGCGTGATCGACGACCACGCCCATCTCCTGCTCCTGGCCGAACAGATCGGCCCACGAGCCGTAGAAGAGGAAGGAACGATTCGCCGCCAGACCCACCGCCGCGAACAGCGCCACCTGCGTCACGAGAAGCAGCCCCACCCGCCCCGCGTACGCCCGCCAGCCGCGGCGTGCGAGGCGCGGCCACAGCCACACCGTGGCGACGAACAGCGCCACGGCCAGCGTGACCGCCACCACGAGGACTTTGCTGCTGGTGAGACCCATGGGACGACCGAGCCTTCTTTCCGAGAATTTCCTGTGAACCGATGAACCCGACTCCGCACTGCTCCGTCCTAGAAGGCGCACCAGCCGGAACGGCCCGCCGAACGCGCCGCAGGGCCCGACCGGAGTCAAAGACCCTCCGCAGGACCACGGGAAGCACGGGAAGCCATGTCTGTCACGCAAGATGGGGACAAATCAGGATTGGTTCCGGTTCGGGTACGTCGGATTCTCCGCGGGCCGCGCCCCGAGAAGGTCCCCGCGCTCGTCGGCACGGCCTGCACCCTCATCGGCCTCATCGACATCGCCGCCGGCGTCTTCCCCCGCTTCCGCGCCAGCCGCATGCACGCCCTCGCGGAAGTCCTCCCCGGCACCCTCGGCCCCCTCTCCGCCGCCCTCTCCCTCAGCGCCGGCGTCCTCCTCCTGCTGCTCGCCCACGGCCTCAAGCGCCACAAGCGCCGCGCCTGGCGGGCCGCCGTCGTCCTCCTCCCGCTCGGCGCCGCCGCCCAGTTCGTCTGGCGCCACTCCGTCCTCGGCGCCCTCCTCTCCCTCGTACTCCTCGCCCTGCTCCTGCGCCACCGGGGCGAGTTCGCCGCCCTGCCCGACCCCCGGAGCCGCTGGCGCGCACTCGCCAACTTCGTCGTCATGGGCGGCGGATCCATCGCCCTCGGCCTCGTCATCGTCAGCGCCCACCCGCGCCGCGTCCTCGGCAGCCCCAGCCTCGCCGACCGCCTCGAACACGTCCTGTACGGACTCTTCGGCGTCGAAGGCCCCGTCGCCTACAGCAACGGCGTGGACTGGACCGTCGGCTACTCCCTCGGCGCCCTCGGCATGCTCACCGCCCTCACCACCATCTACCTCGCCTTCCGCCCCGAGCACCCCGCCGCCCGCCTCACCGACGAGGACGAACACCGGCTGCGCGCCCTCCTCGACCAGCACGGCGGACGCGACTCCCTCGGCCACTTCGCCCTCCGCCGCGACAAGGGCGTCGTCTTCTCCCCCAGCGGCAAGGCCGCCGTCTGCTACCGCGTCGTCTCCGGCGTCATGCTCGCCAGCGGCGACCCCATCGGCGACGTCGAGGCCTGGCCGGGCGCCATCGAACGCTTCATGGACGAGGCCAAGGCCCACTCCTGGACCCCCGCCGTCATGGGCTGCTCCGAGACCGGCGGCCAGGTCTGGACCCGCGAGACCGGCCTCGACGCCCTCGAACTCGGCGACGAGGCGGTGGTCGACGTCGCGGATTTCTCCCTCTCCGGACGGGCCATGCGCAACGTCCGACAGATGGTCAAGCGCATCGAACGCAACGGCTACACCACCCAGGTCCGCCGCGTCCGTGACCTCGACGACGCCGAACTCGCCCACGTCCGCCACGCCGCCGCCGACTGGCGCGGCACCGACACCGAACGCGGCTTCTCCATGGCCCTCGGCCGCATCGGCGCCCCCGGCGACGGCGACGCCGTGATAGCGACCGCCCACAAGAAGGACGACGGCGACGCCCCCGACTCGCCCTACGGCGACCTGAAGGCGATCATCCACTTCGTCCCCTGGGGCCCGGACGGCATGTCCCTCGAACTCATGCGCCGCGACCGCTCCGCCGACCCCGGCATGAACGAGCTCCTCATCGTCGCCGCCCTCCAGGCCGCCCCCGGCCTGGGCATCCACCGCGTCTCCCTCAACTTCGCCATGTTCCGCTCCGCCCTCGCCCGCGGCGAGAAGATCGGCGCAGGACCCGTCCTGCGCGTCTGGCGCGGACTCCTCGTCTTCCTCTCCCGCTGGTTCCAGATCGAATCGCTGTACAAGTTCAACGCCAAGTTCCGGCCACGCTGGGAACCCCGCTTCGTCGTCTACCGCACCAGCCGCGACCTCCCCCGCATCGGCTTCGCCGCCCTGCAGGCCGAAGGCTTCCTGAACCTCTCCCTGCCCCGGCCCCTCACCCGCCGACGCCCCGCGACCGCCCCCCGGCCCTGCGCCCACATCGTCCCCGCGCCCGCCGAGCGCGAGGTCCGCGCGGCCTGACCGGGGAATCCGCGCGGCCCGATCTCACCCCTGGGCCCTACGCTGGACACATGAGTACGACGATCGACAGGGGTACGGCCCGGGGCCTGCCGGAGTGGGACCGCTGCGCGGTCATGGGCGTGGTCAACGTGACGCCCGACTCCTTCTCCGACGGCGGCCGCTGGTTCGACACCACGGCCGCCGTCAAACACGGCCTCGACCTCGTCGCCGAAGGCGCCGACCTCGTCGACGTCGGCGGTGAGTCCACCCGCCCCGGCGCCACCCGCGTCGACGAGGAGGAAGAACTCCGCCGCGTCGTCCCCGTCGTCCGCGGCCTCGCCGCCGAAGGCGTCACCGTCTCCGTCGACACCATGCGCGCCCGCGTCGCCGCCCGCGCCGTCGAAGCCGGCGCCGTCCTCGTCAACGACGTCAGCGGCGGGCTCGCCGACCCCGCGATGGTCCCCGCCGTCGCCGCCGCGGAAGTCCCCTTCGTCGTCATGCACTGGCGCGGATTCAGCCAGGACATGAACAGCCTCGCCGTCTACGACGACGTCGTCACCGAGGTCCTCGCCGAACTCCGCACCCGCCTGGACGCCGTCGTCGCCGGCGGGATCGACCCCGAGCGCATCGTCGTCGACCCCGGGCTCGGCTTCGCCAAGCTCGCCCCCCACGACCTCGCCCTCGTCGCCCACCTCCCCGAGCTCCGCGCCCTCGGCAGGCCGCTCCTCGTCGCCGCCTCCCGCAAACGCTTCCTCGGCCACGTCCTCGCCCGCGAGGGCGCCTCCCCGCCTCCCGCCCGCGAACGCGACGCCGCCACCGCCGCCGTCTCCGCCCTGGCCGCCCACGCGGGCGCGTGGGCCGTCCGGGTCCACGAGGTCAGGGCCACCGCCGACGCCGTACGCGTCGCCCGGGCCGTCGAAGGAGCCGCGTGAGCAGGGACGAAAGGAACGACTGGGAGGAGCCCCCGAAGGCCCGCACCGCCGAGGAGACGGCCGTCGAAGCCGCCAACACCGCCTTCTACGAAGCGATGGAATCCGGCGACTTCGAAGGCGTCTGCGACCTCTGGCTCGACGACGGAGCCACTCCCATCACCTGCGTCCACCCCGGCTGGCCCGTCCTCACCGGCCGCGGCGAGGTGCTCCGCTCGTACGCGCTGATCATGGCGAACACCGAGTACATCCAGTTCTTCCTCACCGACCTGAAGATCTCCCTCGCGGGACCCACCGCCGTCGTCACCTGCACCGAGAACATCCTCAGCGGCGGCCCCGCCGAGGACGGCGACGCGCTGGGCCCCCTCGTCGGCCAGCTCGTCGTCGCCACCAATGTGTTCCGCCACACACCCGACGGCTGGAAGATCTGGTCCCACCACGCCTCCCCCGTCCTTGCGGAGACCGGGGAGACCGAGGACGGCGGGCCCGGCACCGACGAGGCCGAACCCCCCTCCTGACCCGCCCACGGCCCCCACGGGCAAGCGCTGTCGGTGCCCGCAGGTAGATTCGATGGCGGACACCCGGCCGTCCGCACCCGGCTGCGTGGCCACCGAACTACGACAGCAGGAGTGATTCGCGTGGATCGTGTCGCGCTGCGCGGCCTCAAGGCCCGGGGCCATCACGGCGTCTTCCCCAAGGAGCGCGAGGAGGGCCAGACCTTCATCGTGGACCTGGTCCTCGGCCTGGACACCCGCCCGGCCGCCGCCGACGACGACCTGACGAAGACCGTGCACTACGGGATCGTCGCCGAAGAGGTCGTCGACGTCGTCCAGGGCGAACCCGTCGACCTCATCGAAACCCTCGCCGAGCGCATCGCCCAGCAATGCCTCAGCCACCCCGGGGTCCAGGAGGTGGAAGTCGTCGTCCACAAACCGGACGCGCCCATCACCGTGCCCTTCGACGACGTGACCATCACGATCACCCGGAGCCGACGATGAAGCCGACGCAGAGCGACCCCACCGTCCAGCCCGTACCGGCCTCCGTCGTCGCCACCGTCGACGCGGCCGATGTGACCCTGTCCAACCCCCGCTGGGCGGTCCTCGCCCTCGGCGCCAACCTCGGCAACCGCCTGGAGACCCTCCAGGGGGCCGTCGACGCCCTCGCCGACACCCCGGGCCTCCGGGTCAAGGCCGTCTCCCCCGTGTACGAGACGGAGCCGTGGGGCGTCGAGCCCGGCACCCAGCCCGCGTACTTCAACGCGGTCGCCCTCGTGAAGACGACGCTGCCGCCCTCCTCCCTCCTGGAGCGGGCCCACGCCGTCGAGGAGGCCTTCCACCGCGTCCGCGAGGAGCGCTGGGGCGCCCGCACCCTCGACGTCGACATCGTCGCCTACGCGGACGTGGTCTCCGACGACCCCGTCCTCACCCTCCCGCACCCCCGCGCCCACCAGCGCGCCTTCGTCCTCGCCCCCTGGCACGACGTCGACCCCGACGCCCAGCTCACCGGCCACGGCCCGGTCGCGGCCCTCCTCACCGCCGTCGGCAGCACGGGCGTCACTCCCCGTACCGACCTGGAACTCCGTCTGCCCGAGTAGTCGTTACGCTTCGTGGCAGACGCCACAAACGCGACCGACGACCACGCGAAGGACATCCGGTGAAACAACTGCGGCTCAAGGTGCTCGCCGGACTGTTCCTCGTCGCCGGCATCCTCTCCTGGGGTGCCGCCCGCCTCTGGGACTCGGTCGGCACTCTCCCCAGCGTGCCGATCGCCGCGCCCATCGTCCTCGCCGTGATCGCGGCCGTCCTCACCGCGACCGCCCTCTCGATCCGCGCCCGCCTCAAGGCCCAGCGCGAGCGCCGTCCCGGCGCCAAGGGCGTCGAACCCCTGATGGCGGCCCGCGCGGTCGTCTTCGGCCAGGCGAGCGCCCTGGTGGCCGCCCTCGTCGCCGGCATGTACGGCGGCACGGGCGTCTACCTCCTCGCCTTCCTGGACGTCCCGGCCCGCCGCGACCAGGCCCTCTACGCGGCCTTCGCGGTCGCGGCGGGCATCGGCGTCATCGCCGCGGCCCTCTTCCTCGAACGCGTCTGCAAGCTCCCCGAGGACGACGACGAGAACCGGGCGCCGGCGGCCTGAACGCCTTGACCTGCTCCCGGTCCCACCGCCCTGTCGCCGGTCCGGTGGGGGTCAGCGTAGATACCGGAACGCGGCCGTCACCAGGCCTCGCGAGCGAGGTGCCCGTTCACCAGGAAGGTGGGGTACGGGGCCAGCCTGTAGCTGTAGAAAGTGAAGGGCTTGGTGCCGAGGGCGGGGCGGGGACGGACCTCTTGGACCTGGACCCAGGAGGATTCGGGCGGTTCGATGGGGTGGTGCTCGGGGATGAAGGTACCGCGACTCTCCCAGCGATTCGAGACATAGAGCTGCGAGACCAACCCACGCTTTCTTGACGGCGTGAACCGCGCACCGATGACCTGCGCCAGCTCGGTCAGAAACGGCGCGTTGGCGCTGGTGATGATGCGGCCCCAGCCGTGTTTGAGGTCACAGCCGTCCCCGTCGATGTACCCGTCGAGGAAGCCTTGGAAAGTGACGGGGTCCCTCAACACCACACGCGGAAAGCCTTGCCGCATATGGTGGGCATCGCCTCCCACGTAGTGCCGCATAGCGTCGGAGAGGTACGAAGACACGACCCGCACCCGGAAGCCCGGCAAGTCCCGCTTCAGGTAGCCAGACGGCCGGGTCACGGCCTCAAGGCGAGCGAGCAGCCCTGTGCTGGCGGTCAAAGCGGCCGCATACCGGGAAGCGAAACCCTCGTCGTTGACGATCAAGGACACGTAGTTCTTGTAGACGGTTCCGTCAGCGCACGTAGCCCCGACAAAATAGCCGAACTCGTACCCCGGCCTGATCGTCGGCCGTTCCCGGCACAGCTTCCGCGCATGGGTCCAGGCCACCGTCGTTCCCACGGCGTCAGCCGCGTGCACCCAGCCGGCCGGTGTGAAGAGCAGCAGATCCGGACTGACGGTGAAGGTCATGTGGTCCGTGACCACCTCGACAGCGGCACGCGCTTTCACCGCTGTCACGCCCACGACCGTGGTCTGCACCGTCCGGTCGCCGTCCAGCGTCCACATCGCGCTGCCCGTAGCCACGCCCCTCGCCGGGACGCAGCCGTCCACCAGGTTCACCAGCATCTTGCTGGTCGGCCCGTACCCCATACCGATCCCCCTTGCTCAGTGATCAACTCCACTGATCGGGGACGGTATGGAGCAAGGCGGGCAGCCCGCTACTAACGGGCCAATATCAGGGACATAGCCTCAGCGCGTGTAGTAGCGTCACGAAGTTGACCACGTACGGCCGAGGTGGTCGTTTTCGCGCCCGGCTTACGGACGCCACGCAGCGCCATGCACATGTGTTCGGCCTCGATAACGACGATCGCACCACGGGCTTCGAGGATGCGCATCAGCGAGTCGGCGATCTGCGTGGTCAGGCGCTCCTGCACCTGCGGACGGCGGGCGAAGACGTCCACGAGGCGGGCCAGCTTCGACAGGCCGGTAATTTTGCCCGATTCAGCCGGAATATATCCAATGTGAGCTACGCCGTGAAATGGCAGCAAATGATGTTCACATTGGGACGTCAGTTCGATATCTTTCACCAGGACCATCTCATCGTGGCCCAGGTCGAACGTCGTCGTCAGAACATCCTCGGGCTTCTGCCACAGCCCCGCGAAAAGCTCCTTGTACGCCCGCGCCACCCGCGCCGGCGTCTCCCGCAGACCCTCGCGGTCCGGGTCCTCGCCGACCGCAATGAGGAGCTCTCGTACGGCGTTCTCGGCGCGCTTTTCGTCGAATACGCCGATCGTGCCCTCGCCGTCCAGCGTCACCGGGTCGGTCATCCTGTGCCTCGTTCCGTCTGACTGTGTGCGCGCGAAATAGCCGCGCCCCCACAGGCTAGAACCTGTGGGGGCGCGGCAGCCATTCCGGGGTGCCGGGGGCGTCAGTCCTCGGGAGTCTCCACGGGGGCGATCTCGATGCCCTTCGTGGTGTCGACCGTCGGGGTCGCCGAGCCGTTCGCGCTGTTCGTCAGGGCCAGCTCCTTGGGGGAGAGCACCGGCGGACGCGTGGACGGGGTACGGCGGCTGGAGCCGGTCCAGGCCGGGCGGGCCGGGCGCTTGACGATGGTGGAGAAGATCTCGGCGATCTCCTCCTTGCCCAGCGTCTCCTTCTCCAGAAGGGCGAGGACCAGGTTGTCGAGGACGTCACGGTTCTCGACGAGGATCTCCCAGGCCTCGTTGTGCGCGGTCTCGATGAGCTTCTTGACCTCTTCGTCGACCAGCGCCGCAACCTCTTCCGAGTAGTCGCGCTGGTGCGCCATCTCACGGCCGAGGAACGGCTCGGTGTTGTCGCCACCGAACTTGATGGCGCCGAGACGCTCGGTCATGCCGTACTGCGTGACCATCGCACGGGCCGTGGCGGTGGCCTTCTCGATGTCGTTCGCCGCGCCCGTGGTCGGGTCGTGGAAGACGAGCTCCTCGGCAGCGCGGCCGCCCAGCATGTAGGCCAGCTGGTCGAGCATCTCGTTGCGCGTGGTCGAGTACTTGTCCTCGTCCGGCAGGACCATCGTGTAGCCCAGGGCACGGCCGCGGGACAGGATGGTGATCTTGTGGACGGGGTCGGAGTTCGGCGAGGCCGCCGCCACCAGGGCGTGTCCGCCCTCGTGGTACGCGGTGATCTTCTTCTCCTTGTCCGACATGATCCGGGTCCGCTTCTGCGGGCCCGCGACCACACGGTCGATCGCCTCGTCCAGCGAGTGGTTGTCGATCAGCTTCTTGTCCGAACGGGCGGTGAGGAGCGCCGCCTCGTTGAGGACGTTGGAGAGGTCCGCGCCGGTGAAGCCGGGGGTGCGTCGGGCGACGGCGCCGAGGTCGACGTCCGGGGCGACCGGCTTGCCCTTCTGGTGGACCTTGAGGATCTCCAGGCGGCCCAGCATGTCCGGACGGTCGACGGCGATCTGCCGGTCGAAGCGGCCGGGGCGCAGGAGCGCCGGGTCGAGGATGTCGGGCCGGTTCGTGGCGGCGATCAGGATGACGCCGCCCTTCACGTCGAATCCGTCCATCTCGACGAGGAGCTGGTTGAGGGTCTGCTCGCGCTCGTCGTGGCCGCCGCCGAGGCCGGCACCGCGGTGGCGTCCGACGGCGTCGATCTCGTCGACGAAGACGATGGCGGGCGCGTTGGCCTTGGCCTGTTCGAAGAGGTCGCGGACCCGGGAGGCACCGACGCCGACGAACATCTCGACGAAGTCGGAGCCGGAGATCGAGTAGAAGGGCACGCCGGCCTCGCCGGCGACGGCGCGCGCGAGGAGCGTCTTGCCGGTTCCGGGCGGGCCGTAGAGCAGGACGCCCTTGGGGATCTTGGCTCCGACGGCCTGGAACTTCGCGGGCTCCTGGAGGAATTCCTTGATCTCGTGGAGTTCCTCGACGGCCTCGTCCGAGCCGGCGACGTCGGCGAAGGTGGTCTTCGGCGTGTCCTTGGTGATCAGCTTCGCCTTGGACTTGCCGAACTGCATGACGCGGGAGCCGCCGCCCTGCATCTGGTTCATCAGGAAGAGGAAGACGACCACGATGAGGACGAAGGGCAGGAGGGAGAGCAGGATCGAGACGAAGGGCGACTGCTTCGTCGGGGAGACGGTGTAGCCCTTCTCGATCTGCCCGGCCTCGAACTTCTCCTGGAGCTTGTCGGCGATGTCCACGCCCTGGCTGCCGATGTAGCTGGCCTGGACCTTGCTGCTCTTGTCGATCTTCTGGCCGTCGATGAGCTCGATCTTGATGATCTGCTCGTCACCGGTGGTGACCTTTGCCTGCTTGACCTGGTTCTTGTCGATCGCCTGGACGACCTTGCCGGTGTCCACCGTCTTGTAGCCCTCGGACGAGCCGACGACCTGCATCAGCACGACCACGGCGAGGACGGCCAGCACGATCCACATGACCGGCCCACGGAAGTATCGCTTCACGTCCATCCATACGGAGCGAGAACGCTCCGTCCCTCCTGCCCGTAGGAAAATGCTGCTGTGAGAGCTGCAGTGTGAAAAAGCTGTTCTTCGGACGGTACCTCAGCATCGACGCCGACGACCGCCTTCCCGTGGTTCAACGGGGGGAAGGCGGCCGGGGTTCCCCGTACGGGCGGATGTTCAGCCGCCGTAGACGTGCGGGGCGAGCGTGCCGACGAACGGAAGGTTCCGGTACTTCTCGGCGTAGTCGAGGCCGTAGCCGACGACGAACTCGTTGGGGATGTCGAAGCCGATCCACTTGACGTCGATCGCGACCTTGGCGGCCTCGGGCTTGCGCAGGAGCGTGCACACCTCGAGGGAGGCGGGCTCGCGCGAGCCGAGGTTCGAGAGCAGCCAGGACAGCGTCAGGCCGGAGTCGATGATGTCCTCGACGATCAGGACGTGCTTGCCCTTGATGTCGGTGTCGAGGTCCTTGAGGATGCGGACGACGCCCGAGGACTGGGTGCCGGCGCCGTAGGAGGAGACGGCCATCCAGTCCATGGTGACGGGGGTGGAAAGGGCGCGAGCCAGATCCGCCATCACCATCACGGCGCCCTTGAGGACGCCGACGATGAGCAGGTCCTTGCCCGCGTATTCCGCGTCGATCTTCGCGGCCAGCTCTGCCAGCTTGGCGTCGATCTCTTCCTTGGTGATGAGCACCGACTGGAGGTCGGTGCCCATGTCCTTCTCGTTCACCCGGGTCACTTTCGTTGCAGCGTGCGTCAGCCTTGCCGGATGACCAGTCTGCCACCCTGCCGACGGGCTTCGACGCGACCGGGCAGGTTGATGGCCCCTTGGCCGCGCCAGCCGGTGATGAGCCGGTCGACTTCTTCGATGTGCCGGGCGAAGAGCGAGCCGGCGGGCGCGCCCTCGGCGATGACGGCGCGGCGCAGGACGCGGCGGCGTACGGCGGGGGGCAGGCCGAAGAGCTTGGCGCATTCGAGGGCGCCCGCCTCGTCGCGTACGGAGGTCTCGGCGTCGGCGGCCCAGGTGTCGAGGGCGTCGGCGTCGTCGCGGGAGAGCTGGGCCGTTCGGGCGAGGGCTTCGACGACGCCTTTGCCGAGGGCCTTCTCGAGGGCGGGGAGGCCTTCGTGGCGGAGCCGGGAGCGGGTGTAGGCGGGGTCGCTGTTGTGGGGGTCGTCCCAGACGGCGAGTTCCTGTGCGACGCAGGCCTTGCGGACGGTCTGGCGGTCGAGCTGGAGGAAGGGGCGCCGGTAGCGTCCGGCGGCGCCGGAGACGGCGGCCATGCCGGAGAGCGAGCGGATGCCGGAGCCGCGGGCGAGGCCGAGCAGGACGGTTTCGGCCTGGTCGTCGCGGGTGTGGCCGAGGAGGACCGCGGCGGCTCCGTGGCGTTCGGCTGCGGCGTCGAGGGCCGCGTACCGGGCGTCGCGGGCGGCGGCCTCGGGGCCTCCTTCGCGGCCGACGGTGACGGCGACGGCCTCGACGGGGGTGAGGCCGAGGGCGGTCATGCGTCCGGCGACGTCGTCGGCGCGGGTGTCGGAGCCGTGCTGGAGTCCGTGGTCGACGGTGATGCCGCCGGCGCGCAGGGGGAGTTTGCGGGCCTCGAAGGCGAGGGCGGAGGCGAGCGCCATCGAGTCGGCGCCTCCGGAGCAGGCGACGAGCACGAGCGGTTCGTCGCCGGTGGTGTGTTCGGTGAGGACGTCGTGGAGTACGCGGCGGACCGCCAGGCGTATCGCCGCGACCGCAGGATGGGGACCCATGTCCGGTGCCCTTCGTGATGGGGGTGGGGTGCCTCGGTCGGAGTCTTAACGGTCGGAAAGGGGGGTTCGGTCACTCAGAGTGCGTCGATGGTGACAGAAACCCGGCCGTTACCCGAGCATTGCACGCCTCACCCCATGCTCAGGGTCCCTCGGATGGGTGATTGGTGGGCTGTTCCGACGTGTCCCCGTGTCGTCTGCCGCACCCGTCTCAGGAGTCTGCCTTACGGTGCACCCTCGCGATCCAGTCGGCGGGGGCGGCGATCTCGGTCTTGGTGGGAAGCGTGTTGGGGGAGGTCCACACGCGGTTGAAGCCGTCCATGCCGACCTGGTCGACGACGGCGCGTACGAAGCGCTCGCCGTCGCGGTACTGGCGGAGCTTGGCGTCGAGTCCGAGGAGCTTGCGGAGGGCGAGGTCGAGGCGGGAGGCGCCGCGGGCCCTTCGTGCCTGGAACTTCTCGCGGATCTCGGCGACGGTGGGGACGACCTGGGGGCCCACGCCGTCCATGACGTAGTCGGCGTGGCCTTCGAGGAGCGACATGACGGCGGTGAGGCGGCCGAGGATCTCGCGCTGTTCGGGGGTCTGGACGAGTTCGACGAGGGACGGGGAGGGTTCGCCCTCCTCGCCTTCGGGGCGTCCGCCGGCGAGGGCCTGGACGGCTTCGCGGAGGCGTTCGACGACGGTGCCGGGGTCGACGTCGGTGGCGGCGAGGAACGACTGGATCTCGCCCTGGAGGTGGTCGCGGAGCCAGGGGACGCCGGTGAACTGGGTGCGGTGGGTTTCCTCGTGGAGGCAGACCCAGAGGCGGAAGTCGTGCGGGTTGACGTCGAGTTCGCGTTCGACGTGGACGATGTTGGGGGCGACGAGGAGGAGCCGTCCGCCGCCGTTGGCGCCTGCGGGGAGTTCGCGGGTGGCGGGGGCGAAGGTCTCGTACTGGCCGAGGATGCGGGAGGCCAGGAACGACAGGAGCATGCCGAGTTCGACGCCGGTGACCTTGCCGCCGACGGCGCCGAGCACGGCGCTGCCGGGGGTGGCGGAGCGGCGTTCCTGCATCTTGCCGATGAGCGGGGTGAGGAGTTCGCGGAAGCCGGCGACGTTGGCCTTGATCCAGCCGGCCCGGTCGACGACGAGGACGGGGGTGTCGTGCGGTTCCGTGCCCTCGGGGATCATCCGCGTGTAGGCGCGGACGTGTTCCTCCGAGGCCTTGGCGTGCCTGCGGAGTTCGGCGACGACCTCGCGGGCCTCGTCGCGGCTGACTTCGGGTCCGGGCCGCACGAGGCGGGTCGCGGTCGCGACCGCGAGGTTCCAGTCGACCATCCCGGATGTGCCTGCGCCACCGATGCTCGTCATGTGTCAACCGTACGGTCTCGGCGCCTGTTCGGTGAGGGTTCGGGGCGGGTCGGACACGGGTGGGGTGGGGGCGGCCGGGGGTCCCGCGGGTGGTCGGTGCGTGGTCAGCGCTGTCCGGCGAGGGCCGCGGAGAGGCGGTCGAGGGCGGGCTGCGCCTCGTACGGGGAGAGGGTGCGGCCGGCGAGGAACGCGAAGGCGAGGAGGCGGCCGTCGGCGGTGACGACGGTGCCGGCGAGCGTGTTGACGCCCGTGAGGGTGCCGGTCTTGGCGCGGACGAGTCCGGCGCCCGCGGTGGCGGGTGCGGTGCCGAAGCGGTCGGCGAGGGTGCCGGTGAAGCCGCCGACGGGCAGTCCGGTGAGGAGGGGGCGCAGGGCGGGATGCGCGGGGTCGGCCGCCCGGGTGAGGAGGGCGGTGAGGAGGGCGGCGGAGACGCGGTCGCGGCGGTCGAGTCCGCTGCCGTCGGCGAAGCGGGCTCCGGCGACGGGGAGGCCGAGCCGGGCGAGTTCGTCATGTACGGCCCTGGCGGCGCCGTCGAAGCTCGCGGGCTGCTTCCTGGCGAGGGCGGTCTGCCGGGCGAGGGCTTCGGCGAGGTCGTTGTCGCTGTGGGTGAGGGTGCGCTCGACGAGGTCGTTGAGGGGGGCCGATTCGGTACGGGCGAGGGGGGCGGCCTTCGGGGCGCGGCCGGGTGTGGGCTCGCCGGTGACCTTGGTCCCGGCCTCGGTGAGGAGGGCGGCGAAGGCTCTGGCGGTGTCGCCCGCCGGGTCGGCGGTGCGGGGTGCGGGGCCGCTGCGGCTGTCGTCGAGGCGGCCCCCGGTGGTCATGAGGGCGACGACGGGAGCGATGTTCTCGTTGGGGCCGATGGGGTGGAGCGTGGCGCCCGGGTAGAGGCTCGTGTCGTAGGTGAGGCGTACGGAGGTGTGGCCGCGCTTCTTCAGGGCCCGTGCGGTGTCGGCTGCGAGGGCCTTCAGGCGGGCCGGGTCGAGGGTCGGGTCGCCGCCGCCGGTGAGGGTGACGGTGCGGCCGTCGGGGGCCGCGGTGACGGTCGTGGGGATGCGGTGGTCGGGTCCGAGGGCGGAGAGGGCGGCCGCCGCGGTGGCGATCTTGACCGTGGAGGCGGGGGTCATGGGAGTGCCGGCGCCCTCGCCGTACAGCTGCTCGCCGGTGGCGGTGTCGACGACGGAGGCGGTGCGGAGCGGTCCGAGGCCGGGGTCGGCGAGCAGGGGGACGAGGAGCGCGGCGAGGTCCGCCGGGCGCCCGCCGGGGGCGGGGGCGTGCAGGGCGGTCAGGACCCCGGGCGCGCTGGGGGCGGGGGCGGGGCGCCGGGGCGGGGCGGGCGCGGGGGCCGGGGCGTGATGTGCGCCACCCGCCTGCGGGGCGGCGGCGCGGGCCCGCTCGGCCGTACGCTGACCCGAGTCCCACGGACCGGCCGCGGTCACCGCTACGGCGGCCAGGGCCAGTCCGAGGGCGGCGGAGCCCGCCGTGAGCTGCCACATCCTCGGCTCGGGCATTGCTGACCAGCCCCTTTCGCGATCACACACATGCGTGAGGGACACTTAATCACCGCGCGTCGTCGCGAGCATTCACTTGTGTTGATTCAGGAGGAGCCACCCGTGGAGTTCGACGTTCTCATCGAGATCCCGAAGGGATCGCGGAACAAGTACGAGGTCGACCACGAGACGGGTCGCATCCGCCTGGACCGTCGTCTCTTCACGTCGACGGCCTACCCGACCGACTACGGCTACGTCGAGAACACCCTCGGCGAGGACGGTGACCCGCTGGACGCGCTCGTCATCCTCGACGAGCCCACGTTCCCGGGCTGCCTGATCAAGTGCCGCGCCATCGGCATGTTCCGCATGACGGACGAGGCGGGCGGCGACGACAAGCTGCTGTGCGTCCCGGCCACGGACCCGCGCATGGAGCACCTGCGGGACATCCACCACGTCGCGGAGTTCGACCGCCTGGAGATCCAGCACTTCTTCGAGGTCTACAAGGACCTGGAGCCGGGCAAGTCGGTCGAGGGTGCCGACTGGGTCGGCCGCGCCGAGGCCGAGGAAGAGATCGAGAAGTCGTACGCGCGCGCCAAGGAGCAGGGCGGTCACTGAGCCCCCCGTTCCGATCGTGTGAAAAGGCGGTGCACCTCTTGGGGTGCACCGCCTTTCGCACGTCCGTCGCATGCCCATACTGGAATCCACGATTCCCTGGGGAGTGAGGCGGACAGAGTGGTGGCGGAGCCGGACGGCTCGAAGAACGGTCCGGAAGAGGCTCCGGAGGACCGGAAGCCGCAGTCGGACGAGGCGCGGAGCGCGTTCGTGCCGCCGGCCGGCGTGGAGCAGCCCGCGCCGCCGGAGGAGGAGCATCCGACCTCCGAGTTCGCCCTCCCTCCAGGACTCACGACGGAGCCGCCGGCCGAGCCGGAGGGTTCGGCGTTCGCGACGCCCGCGACCTACTCGGCCAAGAACTCGCCGCCCGCCTTCACCCCGGCGTACGGGGTGCCGCTGGTGCGGATGTCGCAGGACGCGCCGTGGCAGGACCGGATGCGGACCATGCTGCGGCTGCCGGTGGGTGAGCGGCCGGTGCCGGAGGCGCCGCGCAAGGAGGACGAGTCGGGTCCTTCGGTGCCGCGTGTGCTCGACCTGACGCTGCGCATCGGCGAGCTGCTGCTGGCGGGCGGGGAGGGCGCGGAGGACGTCGAGGCGGCGATGTTCGCCATCTGCCGTTCGTACGGTCTCGACCGGGTCGAGCCGACGGTGACCTTCACCCTGTTGGCCGTCACGTACCAGCCGTCCCTCGTGGACGATCCGATCACGGCGAACCGGACGGTACGGCGCCGGGGAACGGACTACACGCGGCTCGCGGCGGTGTACACGCTGCTCGCCGACATCAACGCGCAGGCCCACGAGGTGACGCCCGAGGAGGCCTACCGGCGGCTCGCGGAGATACGGCGCAACCGGCACCCGTACCCGGGCTGGGTGCTCACGTCGGCGGCCGGGGTGCTGGCCGGTGCGGCCTCGGTGCTCCTCGGCGGCGATACGACGGTCTTCTTCGTGGCGGCGCTCGGCGCGGTGCTCGGTGACCGGCTGGCGTGGTTCTGCGCGGGGCGCGGGCTGCCGGAGTTCTACCAGTTCCTGGTGGCGGCGATGCCGCCGGCGGCGATGGGTGTGCTCCTGACGCTGCTGCACGCGGATCTGCGGCCGTCGGCGGTGATCACGGGTGGCCTGTTCGCGCTGATCCCGGGGCGGGCGCTCGTGGCGGCGGTGCAGGACGGTCTGACCGGTTTCTACATCACGGCGTCGGCCAGACTCCTGGAGGTCGCGTACTTCTTCGTCGCGATCGTGGTGGGTGTGCTGTCGGTGCTCTACATCGCCGTGCAGTTCGACGCGCAGCTCAATCCCGAGGGTGCGCTGCGGGCGGTGGAGCGGCCGGTGACGCAGATCCTGGCGTCGATGGTGCTGTGCGCGACCTTCGCGATCCTGTTGCAGCAGTCGCGGTCGACGGTGCTGTTCGCGACCCTGAACGGCGGGGTGGCGTGGGTGATCTACGCGTCGATCGCGGTGACCGCGGAGGGCTCCGCGGTGATGGCGACGGCGGTGGCGGCGGGTCTGGTGGGGCTCTTCGGGCAGCTGATCGCCCGCTACCACCACACGTCGTCGCTGCCGTACGTGACGGCGGCGATCGGCCCGCTGCTGCCCGGTTCCGCGACGTACTTCGGGGTGCTCGCGATCGCCCAGAACAACCTGGACCAGGGCTTCGCGTCGCTGGCGAAGGCGGCGGCCCTGGCCCTGGCGATCGCGATCGGGGTGAACCTGGGAGGCGAGCTGGCCCGCCTCTTCATGCAGGCCCCGGGCGCGGCCGCGGCGCGGCGTGCGGCGAAGCGCACCCGGGGGTTCTGAGGGCTTTCTCTGGGCGCCGGCCCGTGGACCTCAGCGCTTGGCGTGGCGGCCGCGGGGGTTCTGGGGGTTGGCGGTGCCGGGGGCGTCGTGGTCGCCCCGCGTCTGCTCCTTCTTGGACTGGGAGCGGGCCCTGAGGAACTCGATCACGATCGGGATCACGGAGATCAGGACGATGCCGATGAGGATCATCTCGATGTGCCTGTGCACGAAGTCGATCTTGCCGAGGGAGGCGCCGAGCAGGGTCACGCCCGCGCCCCACAGCACGCCGCCGATGATGTTGAACGTGATGAACGAGCGGTAGTTCATGCGGCTGACGCCGGCGATGATCGGCGTGAACGTCCGCACGATGGGGACGAAGCGGGCCAGGATCAGCGACTTCGGGCCGTGCTTCTCGAAGAACTCGTGGGCCTTCTCGACGTTCTCCTGCTTGAAGAGCTTCGAGTCGGGCCGCTTGAAGAGGGCCGGGCCCACCTTCCGGCCGAAGAGGTAGCCGACCTGGTCGCCGATGATCGCGGCGGCCACGATCAGGGTGCAGACCATCCACAGCGGCTGGTCGAGCTTTCCTGTGGTGACGAGCAGGCCGGTGGTGAAGAGCAGCGAGTCGCCGGGCAGGAAGAAGCCGATGAGGAGTCCGGACTCGGCGAAGACGATGACGAGGACACCGATCAGACCAAAGGTCTGGATCAGATAGTCCGGGTCCAGCCAGCTCGGTCCGAGGGCAAGCGTGTTCACGGGTTCCGGGCTCCTGCGGTCGGTGGGGGCATGGGGGACGGGCTGGCCCCAAGCTATCAACGCGAGCGGAACGCCCCCGGTTCCACCCGGGGTCCACGGGATGCGGACGGGCCGTCCGCCCCTGAGGCTGGGGGTCAGGAGGTGTATGCCGATGGGCATCGAGGAGTACGGAGGCGGCCAGGGGCCGCATCCCGACGTGCTGGTCGTGACGACGAACGACGTGCCGGGGTTCGAGGTCCGGCAGGTGATCGGCGAGGTCTTCGGCCTCACCGTCCGTTCCCGTCACCTGGGCAGTCAGATCGGCGCCGGTCTGAAGTCGATGATCGGCGGGGAGCTGAAGGGCCTGACGAAGACCCTGGTGGAGACCCGCAACCAGGCGATGGAACGCCTGGTGGAGCAGGCTCAGGCGCGCGGCGCGAACGCGGTGCTGATGTTCCGCTTCGACGTGACGGAGGCGGCGGACGTGGGCACGGAGGTCTGCGCGTACGGCACGGCGGTGGTCATCGCGCCACGCGCCTGAACCGGACGGCGGGGATCGGACTCTTCGGGGCCGGTCCGGTTCGTGTGGCGGCCTGACGCGTCGTGAGGTGCACGTCCGTTCGGTCCCGGTCTCGGGGTGTTATGAGGCATTCGTTCACTTATGGTGGGGCGGTGGCTGCCGATCATGCTCCGCCCCCGTCGTCGCCCCCCGCCCACGAGGCCCCGCTGCGGGTCCTCCTGCCGCTGGTGCTTCCCGCGCTCGTGGTCGGGGTGGGGGCGGGTCTGCTGTTCCTCGGGATCAGCGCGCTCTCGGAGGAGTTCCAGGACGTCCTCTGGCACGACCTGCCGGACGCCCTCGGCATCGGTGGCTACTCCTCCCTCTGGATCATCACCATGCTCACGGCGACCGGCATCGCCGTGGGCCTGGTCATCTGGAAGGTGCCCGGGCACGCCGGTCCGGACCCGGCCTCCGAAGGCCTCGGCGGACCACCGCTCGCCCCCATGGTCGTACCGGGACTGCTGCTCGCGAGCGCGCTCGGACTCGCCGGCGGCGTCAGCCTCGGCCCCGAGAACCCCATCATCGCGTGCAACATCGCCCTCGCCTACTGGCTCGGCCGCAAGGCCGCTCCCGCAGTGCCGGGCGCCGTCTGGGTCGCCCTCGCCTCGGCCGCCACCATCGGCGCCCTCTTCGGCACCCCCGTCGCCGCCGCCCTCGTGATCTCCGAGGCCCTCACGGGGCAGCCGGGGCCCGGCTCCCTCTGGGACCGGCTCTTCGCCCCGCTCGTCGCCGCCGGCGCCGGCGCGATGACCACCCAGCTCCTCGCCGAACCCAGCTTCGACCTGGGCCTCCCGCCCCTCACGGACCCCGGCTGGGGCGATCTCCTCGCCGCCGTCGTCATCGCCTCCGCCGCAGCCGTCTTCGGCCTCGCCTCCTGCTATCTGTTCCCCTACGTCCACGCCGCCTTCCGACGCCTGCGCCACCCGATGGTGATGCTGCCCCTCGGCGGCCTCGTCCTCGGCCTCCTGGGCGCCCTCGGCGGGCAGCTGACCCTCTTCAAGGGCCTGGAGGAGGTCAAGGAACTCACCTCCTCGGTCGGCGCCTGGTCCTCGGGCGAGCTCGCCAAGTTCGCCGTGATCAAACTCCTCGCCCTCCTCGTCGCCGCCTCGTGCGGCTTCCGGGGCGGCCGGATCTTCCCCGCCGTCTTCATCGGCGCCGCCTTCGGCCTCCTCGCCCAGGCCCTCGTCCCCGAGGTCCATCCGGCGGTCGCCGTCTCCTCCGCGGTCCTCGGCGTCCTGCTCGCCACCACCCGGCAGGGCTGGATCAGTCTCTTCACCGGCGCCGTCCTCGCCTCCTCCCCCGCGATGCTCGCCCTGCTCTGCCTCGCCTCCCTGCCCGCCTGGCTGATCGTCACCGGCCGCCCCCAGCTCGAACTCGACAAACGGGGCAACGCCCTGCGCTGAGCCCATTCCCCCCGCCGCCCCGCCCCTCCGGACCGAAGGAGTTCCCATGCCGCTGCACCAGGGTCCCGCCGCCTCCCCCTCCCAGCCGGAACGACGGCTCGCGCTCAACCCCTTCTTCGGGGAGGCCGACCCGGTCGGCGGCATGACCGAGGCCCCGCCCCACCACCGGCTGCCCGACGGGCCCCTGCCCCCGGCGAGCGCCTATCAGCTCGTCCACGACGAGCTGATGCTCGACGGCAACTCCCGGCTCAACCTCGCCACCTTCGTCACCACCTGGATGGAGCCCCAGGCCGCGGTGCTGATGGCCGAGTGCCGCGACAAGAACATGATCGACAAGGACGAGTACCCGCGCACCGCCGAACTGGAGCGCCGCTGCGTCGCCATGCTCGCCGACCTGTGGAACGCCCCGGACCCGGCCACGGCCGTCGGCTGCTCCACGACCGGCTCCAGCGAGGCCTGCATGCTGGCCGGCATGGCCCTCAAGCGCCGCTGGGCCCAGCGGAACGCCGACCGCTATCCGGGCTCGGCCCGCCCCAACCTGGTGATGGGCGTCAACGTCCAGGTGTGCTGGGAGAAGTTCTGCAACTTCTGGGAGGTCGAGGCCCGGCTCGTCCCCATGGAGGGCGACCGCTTCCACCTCGACGCCGAGTCCGCCGCCGCGCTCTGCGACGAGAACACCATCGGAGTCGTCGCCGTCCTCGGCTCCACCTTCGACGGCTCCTACGAACCGGTCGCCGAGATCTGCGCCGCTCTGGACGCGCTCCAGGAACGGACCGGTCTCGACATCCCCGTCCACGTCGACGGCGCCTCCGGCGCCATGGTCGCCCCCTTCCTCGACGAGGACCTGGTGTGGGACTTCCGGCTCCCCCGCGTCTCCTCCATCAACACCTCCGGTCACAAGTACGGCCTGGTCTACCCGGGCGTCGGCTGGGCCCTGTGGCGCTCCCCCGCCGAACTCCCCGAGGAACTCGTCTTCCGCGTCAACTACCTGGGCGGCGACATGCCCACCTTCGCCCTCAACTTCTCCCGTCCGGGCGCCCAGGTCGTCGCGCAGTACTACACCTTCCTCAGGCTCGGCCGGGAGGGCTACCGGGCGGTGCAGCAGACCTCCCGGGACATCGCCCGGGGCCTCGCCGAACGCATCGAGGCCATGGGCGACTTCCGGCTCCTCACCCGCGGCGACCAACTGCCCGTCTTCGCCTTCACCACCGCTCCCGACGTCACCTCCTTCGACGTCTTCGACGTGTCACGGCGGCTGCGCGAACGGGGCTGGCTGGTCCCCGCCTACACCTTCCCCGCCGACCGCGAGGACCTGTCCGTCCTGCGCGTGGTCTGCCGCAACGGCTTCTCGGCCGACCTGGCCGGACTCCTCGTGGAGGACCTGAACCGGCTGCTGCCCGAACTCCGGCGCCAGTCCGGCCCCTTCACCCACGACAAGAGCGCGGCGACCTCCTTCCACCACTGAACGGTCAGGGCGCCCGGTTCTCACAGGCCAGACCGAACTCCGACCACCGCACCCCGTCGCGGGTCAACTCGTACCGGCAGCTCGACGACTCGCGCAGCAGCCCGAGCGGGGTGCGGCGGGTGTGGTGGCCTCCCTCGTCGAGCGGGACGAAGGTGCGGCCGCCGTCCATGCTCCGGTAGCCCGCCCGCTCCCCGCCGATCTCGACCCGGCCACCGGGCCCCGGGACCGGCAGGCCAAGGAGCGTGCGCGGCTGCGCGGTCGGGCCCGTGGTCCACATCCGCTGCCACGTCCTGCCGCCGTCGAGAGACCTGTGCAGCGCCCGCATCGGGTTCTTGACGGGCTCACCGCCCGTCAGCTCCCCCATCTCCGCCGCGTACACCGCGTCCGGGCCCACCGCGACCGACGTGTACCACCCGTGGCCGGTGGCCGGCGGGCTCGGCAGCCGGCCGACCGACCAGGAGCGCCCCCCGTCGCGGGAGACGGCGACCGCCGCCCGCCCCGACAGCGGGTCCGTGCCGGAGACCCACCAGGATCCGTCGGGCTCCGGCTGCCCCGCGGGCAGGGGATGCGCCCCGAGCAGCGGCACCCTGGCCAGCGCCCGGCGCCGCCCGTCCCGGGGCGAGACGACCACGAGACGCTCCCGCTCGCACGCGTCGGGATGGCCCCCGGGGGGGCGAGGCGCACTCGGTGGTGAGCACCGCGCCCGCGGGTATCTCCGGGGTCGTCCCGACCGTACGCCGGTCCACCGCCCGCCAGGTGCGGCCGCCGTCCCGGGTGAACCAGTTCCGCGCGCCCGGGGGCTCGACGCCCCCGTCCTCGATGAGCGCCCGGCCCGGCCCGAGCGCGAGCAGGTGGGCCGAGATGCCGTCCGTCCCCGTGGTCCGGGGCAGCGGGGACTTCCGAAGCACCCACTCCTTCGCCCCGGTGTCCCGCACGGCCACGTGCTGCCGGCAGAAGCCGGTCTCGGGCGTCGCCGGGTCGCTCACGCACTCGGCGAGCAGCGCGAACCCGCTGCCGTCCCGCGCGAGGCCCAGGCTGTGCGCCTCACCGGGCAGCCCCGGCGCGGACGGTATCCGCGGCGGCGCCCCGAACGTCCCCGGCGGCGCGGAAGCCGCCGAACCGGAGGGGCCCGGGGCACCCGACGAACCGGGGGCACCCGTCTGACGCGCCGAACCCGACGAACCCGAGGCCCCTGGCCCCGTCCCCGTTCCCTCCCCCGTCCCCGTACACCCCGCCAGTACCACCAACGCCCACACCGTCACCAGCGCCACTACGGCGCCGGCCACCCCACCCACCGGCCTGCGCATCGCACGTCCCCCTGTCCTCCCCGGGGCGGTCCGCGGTGAACCGCTGCTTTCAATACACCGCTCGCCGCCCCCGGGTTCCCACCTCCGCGCCGCTACTTCCCCAGCCGCCCGAACCTCCGTACCGCGAGCGGGAAGAAGAGCACCAGGAGCACCACGGGCCACACCACCGCGGCCCAGATCTGCCCCGGTTCGCCGCCCGGGTTCCCGAAGAGCTCACGGACCGCCGTCGCGGTCGCCGACATCGGGTTCCACTCCACGAACGTGCCGAGCCAGCCCGGCATCGAGTCCGGCGACGCGAAGGCGTTGGACAGGAACCCGATCGGCCAGACCAGGATCTGCACCGCCTGCACCAGCTCGGCCCGCCCGGCGACCAGTGCGAGGAAGATCCCGATCCACAGCATCGCGAAGCGCAGCAGGAGCAGCAGTCCCAGGGCCCCCAGGGTGCTTCCGAGGCCTCCGTTCGCCCGCCAGCCGATCGCGTAGCCGACCCCGACCATCACCAGGAGTCCGACCGTCGACTGGAGCATGTCGGCGGCGGACCGCCCCACCAGCACCGCCCCGTCGGTCATCGGCATGGAGCGGAACCGGTCGATCACGCCCTTGTTCAGGTCCTGCGTCACCGCCGTCATGGTGCCTTCGAGCCCGAACACCATGGTCAGGGTGAGCATCCCGGGCACCAGGAAGTCGACGTAGTCACCCTCGACGCTCCGCCCGCCGCCGACCAGGTAGCCGAACATCAGCAGCATCATCACCGGGAACACGAGCCCGACCAGGACCTGCACCGGCTGCCGCGCCCAGTGCGCCAGCTCCCGGCGGGTCATCGTCCAGCAGTCGCTCACCACGTACGCCGCGCTCATGCCGCCACCTCCTTCCGCCGGGACGCGTCCCGGCCCGGCTCCCCGTCGGTCAGATGCAGGAAGACCTCGTCGAGCGTCGGCCGCCGCAGGGCGATGTCCTCCGCCTCGATCCCGGCCTCCCCGAGGGCCCGTACGGTCGCGGTCAGCGAGGCCATCCGGTCCGCCACCGGCGCGCTGAGCCGCCGCCGGTCGACGTCCACGCCGACCTCTGCCCGCGCCGCGGGCAGCAGCCCCGCCGCCTCTTCGAGCCGCGCCGCGTCCCGTACGACCACGTCGATGCGGTCCACGCCGACCCGTGCCTTGAGCTCGTCGGCCGTGCCGTCCGCCACGACCCTGCCCTGGTCCACGACCGAGATCCGGTCGGCGAGCTGGTCGGCCTCCTCCAGGTACTGGGTGGTGAGCAGCACCGTCGTACCGCCGCCGACGAGGGAGCGGACCGACTCCCAGACCTCGCCGCGACCCCGGGGGTCGAGACCGGTCGTCGGCTCGTCGAGGAAGAGCACCTCGGGCTCCGTGATCAGCGAGGCCGCCAGGTCGAGCCGGCGCCGCATGCCGCCGCTGAACTGCTTGACGGGCTTGCGGCCGGTGTCGGCGAGGCCGAAGCGTTCCAGGAGCTCGTCGGCCCGGATCCCGGCGCGGCGCGCGCCCAGGTGGTGGAGCCTGCCGAACATCTCCAGGTTCTGCCGGCCTCCCAGCTCCTCGTCGAGGGCCGCGTGCTGTCCGAGCAGCCCGATGCGCCGCCGTACCTCCCGGGCCTCGGTCCGTACGTCGTGCCCCGCCACCCGGACCACGCCCTCGTCGTGACGCAGCAGGGTCGCCAGGATCCGTACCGTCGTGGTCTTGCCCGCGCCATTGGGGCCGAGCAGGCCGTGGACGGTGCCGCGTCCGACGGTCAGGTCGAGGCCCGCGAGGGCGTCCTTCTCGCCGTACCGCTTGCGTGCGCCCTCCACGAGGATCGCGTCCCTGTTCATATCCGATTCCTCCCGAAAACGCCTTAGTCAAATTTGACCACTTGCCACCGACGGAGGAAGGTATGCCCTCGCAGGCTTCTAGTCAACCTTGATTAGTCGACGGATTCCGCCGCATCGGCCGGCCGGATCCCCGCCGCCTGCTCCGCCTGCCCCGTCGCGAACGGGTTCTCCTGGCCCTCGGCGAGGACGCCCACGAAGGGCTCCCCCTCGCCGGCGAACACGTACGCCCCGCCCTCGATCCGCTCGATCAGGCCGAGCGTCCACTCCTTGCCGGCGTCGGCCGAGTGCACCCACAGGTGCATGATCTCGCCGATGTGCCCGAGCTGGCCGGGGCCGCCCTCCGGCGTGTAGTACTCGGTGACCGCCGCCCGCCACTCGTCGAGCGCCCGCACCCGCCGGCGCAGCAGCTCCGCCGCCTCCTCGCGGGGCAGGTCCACGATGAAGCCGATGCCGGCCGACAGGACGTCCATCTTCTGGTCGTACGTGGTCAGCGCCTCGCGCAGCAGCGTGAAGTACTCCTCCGTACCGAGGTCCGTCAGCTCGTACTCGACGCGCGGCGGCCCGCCCACCGTGCTCGGCGCCACCTCGTACGCGTGCAGCAGTCCCTGCTTCGCCATCTGCTTCAGCGCGTGGTAGATCGAGCCGGGCTTGGCGTGGGACCACTCGTGCGCGCCCCAGTACTCCAGGTCGTTGCGCACCTGGTAGCCGTGGGCGCGGCCGTGCTGCTTGACCGCGCCCAGGACGAGAAGACGGATCGCCGACATCCCACGTACCTCCTAGTCAATTTTGACCAGGGTACGCGCGCGCGTGGTCACCGCCCCTGCTCCTCCGCGATCAGGTCGAAGGAGCCCTTGCCGTCCAGGGACTCGCGGATGATGTCCGCGTGGCCGGCGTGCCGGCCCGCCTCCTGGACGAGGTGCAGCAGCATCCAGCGGACCGACACCCGGCCGTCCTTCGGGAACCAGGGCGCCTCCGGCAGCGGGAAGGTGTCGTCCAGGTCCGGCACGGAGCGGACGAAGTCCTCGGTCTCCTTCGCCACGCCCGCCCAGAACTCCACGATCTCCGGGATCGTCTCCTCGTCCACGAGCCGGAAGGCGTCACCCCAGGTCTCCTGGGTGCGCTGCCGCTCGTTCGGCCGTTGCTGCGCCAGCCGGAGCCAGTTCAGCTCGACCTCGGCGACGTGCTTGAGCAGGCCGGAGAGGCTCAGCTCGCTGGCGCTGGGCCGGCTCGCCGCCTGCTCCTCGGTGAGTCCGAGGAGCGAGCGGCGGATCGCGGCACGCTGGGCCTCGATGAAGTTGAGGAGCGCGCCGCGCTCGTCACCGTGGGCCTCCGTGGGAACAAGGGCAACCATGATGTCCGCCTTCCGTACGTCCGTGTCCGTGGACCTTCTCGACACCGACCACGCTACGGAGGCTTGCGGACAGCATGCGTCCTAAAGTGCGATCAGAAGGGGAAACGGCTCCGGCCGTGCTGGATCGAGATCCACTTCTGGGTGGTGAACACGTCCACCATCGCGTCGCCGTTGAGCCGTCCGATGCCCGAGTGCTTCTCGCCGCCGAAGGGCACGATCGGCTCGTCGTGCACGGTGCCGTCGTTGATGTGGATCATGCCGGTGTGGATGCGCTTGGCGATCCGCACGCCCCGCTCGACGTCCGCCGTGTGGACGGCGCCGCTGAGCCCGTACGGGGTGTCGTTGGCGATCCGTACGGCCTCCGCCTCGCCGTCGAAGGGGACGATCAGGGCCACCGGGCCGAAGATCTCCTGGCCCAGGATCGGGGCGTCCGGCGCGAAGCCGGTGAGGACCGACGGGGAGACGAGGTTGCCTTCCACCGTGCCGTGCAGCAGCGCCGTCGCACCGGCCGCCACCGTCTGGTCGACGAGCGAGGAGACGGCCTCCGCCTGCTGGGAGTTGATGAGCGGACCGATGTGGGTGGCGGGGTCGGCCGGGTCGCCGACGCGCAGGGTCTTCACCTTCGCCACGAACTTATCGGTGAACTCCTCCTCCAGGCTGCGGTCCACCAGGATGCGGTTGGCCGCCATGCAGACCTGGCCCTGGTGCACGAAGCGGCTGAAGACCGCCGCGTCCACCGCGTAGTCGACGTCGGCGTCGTCGAGGACGATCAGGGCGCTGTTGCCGCCGAGTTCGAGGACGGCGTGCTTGAAGTTCTGCGCGCAGACCGTGGCGACGTGGCGGCCGACCTTGTCGGAGCCGGTGAAGGAGATGACCTTCGGGACCGGGTGAGTCAGGAGCGCGTCGCCGATCTCGGCGATGTCGGTGACCACGACGTTGAGCAGACCGGCCGGCAGACCGGCCTCCTCGAACACCTTGGCGACGAGCGTGCCGCCGCAGATCGGGGTGTTCTGGTGCGGCTTGAGGACGACCGCGTTGCCGAGCGCGAGCGCGGGCGCGACCGACTTGATCGAGAGGAGGAAGGGGAAGTTGAACGGCGAGATGACTCCGACGACGCCGACCGGGACGCGGTAGACGCGGTTCTCCTTGCCGTCGACCGGCGACGGCAGGATGCGGCCCTCGGGGCGCAGCGCGAGGTGCACCGCCTCGCGCAGGAACTCCTTGGCGAGGTGCAGCTCGAAGGCCGCCTTGAGACGGGTGCCGCCGAGCTCGGCGACGATCGTCTCGGCGATCTCCTCCTCGCGGTCCTCGATGATCCGCAGCGCCCGCTCGAAGACGAGGCGGCGGGCGTACGGGTTGGTCTCGGCCCACTCGGTCTGGGCGCGCTCGGCGGCCCGGTAGGCGCGGTCGACCTCACCGGCGGTGGCGACGGTGATCGACGCGAGCTTCTCCCCGGTGTACGGGTTGAAGTCGATGATGTCCCACGAGCCGCTGCCCGGCTTCCACTCGCCGTCGATGTACTGGTGGGCCAGGTCGGTGAAGTGCGACATGGATCGAGACCCCTCTACCCGCTCTACCTCTGCACGGATGACAGAAGTGACGTCGGAACTGATGTCACGTCATCGTACTGATGTGTCAGGTGAGTTGAAGGATGCCCCGGAGAAGATCACGACTTTCGGCCGGATCCGGTGCGTCCTTCTGGAGCCGCTCCATCGCCCGTTCGTACTGGGCGACCTCCTCGCGCTTGTCGAGGTAGAGGGCGCTGGTGAGCTGTTCCAGGTAGACGAGGTCGGAGAGGTCGGACTCGGGGAAGCGCAGCATCGTGAAGGCGCCGCTCTCGCCCGCGTGGCCGCCGAAGCTGAAGGGCATGACCTGGAGCGTGACGCCCGGGTGCTCGGACATCTCGATCAGGTGCCTCAACTGCCCCTGCATGACGGCCCGGTCACCGTACGGGCGGCGCAGCGCGGCCTCGTCGAGGACGACGTGGAACTGCGGGGCGCGCTCGGAGACGAGGACCTTCTGCCGTTCGAGGCGCAGGGCGACCCGCCGGTCGATCTCGGCGTTCGGGGCGCCGGGCATGCCCCGGCTGACGACGGCCTGGGCGTACGCCTCGGTCTGCAACAGGCCGTGGACGAACTGCACTTCGTAGACGCGGATGAGGGAGGCCGAGCCTTCCAGGCCGATGTACGTCTGGAACCAGCCCGGCAGGACGTCGCCGTAACTGTGCCACCAGCCGGCGATGTTGGCCTCACGGGCGAGCCCGAGGAGCGAGCCGCGCTCGGCCTCGTCCCCGACCCCGTACAGCGTGAGCAGATCCTCGACGTCCCTGGCCTTGAAGCTCACCCGTCCCAACTCCATACGACTGATCTTGGATTCGGACGCGCGGATGGAATAGCCGGCCGCCTCGCGGGTGATCCCGCGCGACTCGCGCAACCGCCTCAACTGGGAGCCCAGCAGGATGCGCCGCACCACGCTCCCGCTCGTTCCGCTCGATTCGCCTGCGGTCACGGCTCTCAGCCTCCCCTTTACGGTGTCGAGCCCCCGTCGAGCCCCGGATTCTGCCACCAAACGCTTCAGCGCGTACACATTCGATTACGGAAAGGCGGCGAGTTCCGGGCACCGGCGCGTGCGGCGCGGGCGGATACCGGGGTCGCCGCCCCGAAGTTTCTCGGAAGTTTCCCGGAACCTGTGGATGACTTATGCACAGATTAGGCACGGGGGCGGACAGGTCAGGCGCGTGCACGTGCATCTGCCCTTGCATCCAGTGGTCGCATTCGGAACCATGGAGCCCGCGCAGCCGCGTACTCGTTCGTGTTGTCGTGTTGTCGCACCACAGTCGCGATTCCCGGGAGTGCCTCGCATGGGGACGAATGGATCGACCGTGCTCGAGCCGTTACGGCAGGGCCTTCCGCCGATCGATCCCGGCGCCGTCTCCACCTCGGCCTCCTGCGCTCTGCCCGCACGGTACGAAGCCGTGCGCGGGGCCCGGAAGTTCACCAGCGCGACACTGGACCGCTGGGAACTCACCGAGCGCTTCGACGACGTGGCCCTGGTCGTCTCCGAACTCGTCACCAACGCGCTCCGCCACGCGGTGCCCGCCGACGCGCCCCCGGAAGAAGGCCAGAACCCACCGGTTCGGCTGCACCTGATGCGCTGGTCCTCGCGCCTGGTGTGCGCCGTGCGCGACCCGAGCCAGGAGAGCCCGGAGGCGCGCGCCGGCGAGGAGGACTTCGCCGCCGAGTCGGGACGCGGGCTGTTCCTCGTGGACTCGTTCAGCGACAGCTGGGGGTGGCACCCCCTCGCCGGAACCCTGCGGGGCAAGGTGGTGTGGGCGCTGTTCCGGGTCGGACCGGAGCAGGGCACGACCTGAGCGGGACATGACCCACACGGACACGGACAAGGACATGAGAAGGGCCCGGGCGGATACCGCCCGGGCCCTTCTCATGTCCGGTCCGTACGAACGGACCTCGGAGGTCCGGTCCGCACGAGCGGCGAGATCTCAGACCAGGTGGTCGAACTCCCCGTCCTTGACGCCGAGCAGGAGCGCCTCTATCTCCGCGGGCGTGTAGACGAGAGCGGGGCCTTCGGGGTGACGCGAGTTGCGTACGGCAACGTTTCCCCCCGGCAGTTTGGCGAACTCCACGCAGGACCCCTGGGAGTTGCTGTGCCTGCTCTTCTGCCACTGGACACCTCGCAGCTCCGTGGCCGCCATGCCGTTGTACGCGTGATGCGCAGGATGCACTGGTAGCTCCCCGAGTTGCGTGGTGCAGTAGTCAACTTCCTCGGATCATAGCCGTGTTCACCAGGTCGATGCATGAGCAGATGCACGTGCACGGGGGGTGGCGTAGTGGCTACGCCACTCAGCGTGCTACTCGCCGGTAGGCGGGAGCGACGCGGGTACGCCGACAGAGGGCGCCCCTAGACGGTCAGCGCTCCTCCCTGAAGTCGACGTGCCGGCGCACGATCGGGTCGAACTTGCGCAGGGTGAGGCGGTCGGGGTCGTTGCGGCGGTTCTTCCGCGTGACGTAGGTGAATCCGGTGCCGGCCGTGGACCGGAGCTTGATGACGGGGCGGAGTTCGTTGCGTGCCATGGCGTGTAGAGTAAATGAAAATGGTTCCCATTTTCCAATGTCTCGACGGAGAGGTAGGTCACCCGTGTCCGCCCACTGCCAGCTGACCGGAGCACGCCCCGGATTCGGCAACCGGATCTCGCACTCCCACCGGCGCACCTCACGCCGCTTCGACCCCAACATCCAGCACAAGCGCTACTGGCTGCCCGGCGAGGGCCGGTACGTCCGGCTCACCCTCAGCGCCCGCGCGATCAAGACCGTCGACACCATCGGCGTCGAGGCCGCCGTGGCCCGCATCCGCGCGCGCGGAGGGAAGGTCTGATGGCCAAGCGCAGCAAGATCGCCCGCAACGAGCACCGGAAGACGGTCGTGGCGCGGTACGCCGAGCGGCGGGCCGAGCTGAAGGAGACCATCCGCCGCCCCGGAACCCCCGCCGCGGAACGCGAGGCGGCGGTGCGGGAACTGAACCGCCAGCCGCGGGACGCGAGCGCCACCCGGGTCCGCAACCGCGACGCCGTGGACGGCCGCCCGCGCGGCCACCTGCGGAAGTTCGGCCTGTCCCGGGTCCGGGTCAGGGGGCAGGCGCACGCGGGGTTCCTTCCGGGGGTGCGCAAGGCTTCTTGGTGAGAGGCGGACGCCCGGTGGGGTCGCGGGGCTCCGCGCCGCCCCGCGGGCGATGAGCCGGCCGGCCAGGACCGCCGGGCTCACCGCGCGCGCGTGGACTCCATCAGCGCCGTCGTGACCTCGTCCAGGGCCTCCAGGAGCAGCGTGGCGCCCTTGTGCAGCAGGAAGTGGTCCGGCGGGTCGTCCGACCAGGCGTCCAGCGTCTCGCGCAGGTCGTCCCAGTGCGGCTCCTTGTGTTCCCGTACCTCCTTGGCGCCCCGTTCCGTCGCCCGGTGCAGGGACTCCGCGAGGGTCGCGGCGGGCGGCAGGGGCGGAGCGCCGTGTTCCGGCAGGTGTGCCTCCAGGAGCATCGCCACCCGCCCGAACTCCGCGAGCGCGTGGTCGGCCTGCTCCACCGCCGCGTGCGAGAGGCCCCGGTGCCGTACCGGTTCGTGCGTCGCGCGCTCCACCGCCTCCTGCCAGGCGATCCTGGCCGCCCGGGTGTCGAGGAGCGCCTCCCGTACGTCGGGGCTGCCCGTACCCGCCGGATCGGCGTACCGCGCCGTGACGACCGCCGCGTACCGGCCGACCGCCGCCAGCCAGTCCGCGAGCCGGGCGCGCAGCCTGGGCGTCTCCCAGGCCGGGTAGACGGCGTACGCGAGCATCGCGAGGACCCCGCCGAGCAGGGTCAGCGTCACCCGGTCCCGCACGGTCTGGGTCAGGCCGGCGCCCTCCATGCCGAGCAGGAACACGACGTACGCGGCGACGAAGACCTGACCGGCCGCGTACCCCGACCGCATCAGCAGGTACATCGCGAAGGCGCACACCACCGCGAGCGCCGCCGACAGGTACGTGCCCGGGTCCGCCGACCTCACCACCGCCGTCGCCAGGGCCACGCCGACCAGGGTGCCGCCGAACCGCGCCACCGAGCGCGCGTACGTCTGCGAGAAGTCCGGGCGCATGACCATCACCGAGGCCATCGGCGCCCAGTAGCCGTGCCCGAAGGGGAGCGCGGCGCCGAGGAGGTATCCGGCGGCCGTGACCAACGAGACGCGGATCGCGTGGCGCAGCACCGGGGAGTCCCGGCGCAGCTCGCCGCGGGCCTTCGCCACGACGAGCGGCGCGAGGCGGACGAGGGTGGGGCGGGCGCGGGTGGATGCGGGGGCGTGGCCCGTGGTTGTTGGGGTTGTTGGGTTTACTGGGGTCTCCGTGGCCCCCATGGCCCTCGTGGCTTCCGTGGCCTCCGTGGTCTCCGTCCTCGGCTCCGCCGTCTCGACGACGTCGCCGAGCAGCGCGGCGAGCCGGAGGGCGGCGCGGCGGGACGGGCCGGTGAGGATCGCGTGCGTGTCCGGGGTCCGGAGGACGGCGACGGCGGGCGGCGGAAGGGTGACCGGTTCGCCGTGCCGGATCGCGTGCGCCGCGGCGTCCAGCACCGCTGCCGCCGCCGCGAGCAGCTCCCGCACCCGGGCCCGTTGCGGACCCTCCTCCGGCACGCCGACCGCCGGGTCCGCGAGCGAGGCGAGCACCGGCCGGATGCGCTCCGCGAGACCCCGTGCCCCGTGCAGTTCCGCCGGGCGGCGGCGGGCCTGGCGTGGCGTCACGGCGGCGGCGCTGCGGGCCGTCATGAGCGGTACGGGGTCGAAAGGGGCCACCGGGTCGTGGCGGAGCCGGCGGGCGTAGTCGGCCTCGGCGGCGAGCGCGTCCGCGAGGGCGTCGCGCTGGGCGCCCCAGCGGCGGACCGGCAGCACGACGACCAAGGCGGCCTGGACGACACCGCCCGCGAAGATCATGACCGCGTGGCCGGCGGCGGTGGCGACGGAGGTGGGGAGGGTGACCGTCACCAGCATCATCGCCACGTTCGAGGAGGCGATGATGCCCGCGGTCGGGCCTGCGGCCCAGGCGAGCCCCGAGAGGAACGTCCAGAGGAGCAGCAGGGCGAGGAAGAAGGCCTGGTGGGCGCCCGTGAGATAGCCGAGGAACGTCGACACGGCGAGGCTGGCGCCCGAGGCGAGGGCGAGGGTGGGACGGGGGCGCCAGGAACGTTGGAAGGTGGCGATGGCCGCCTGGAAGGCGCCGAAGGCGGAGGAGGCGGCTACGGCGGGGCCGAACAGGGCGAGCGAGAAACCCACGACGAGGGCGAGGCCGAGGGCGGCGCGGGCGGCGATGGCGGGCTCGAGCCGTCGCCGCTCGACGGTGAGCCCGGAGCGGGCGGTCTCCTTCAACGCCCGGAGCCAGCTCATGGTCTGAGCGTATCCAGGATCGGGGCAGAACCATCGATTTCCCCCACCCCGCCCCTTCCCGAAACCCTGCCGGGGGCGGGCGGGGGGTTACTCAGGGGGCTCG
>NZ_JNZP01000026.1 GCF_000725545.1 Streptomyces exfoliatus
ATAGCCCACCAACGCGTCGGTGTGCCCGAGCATCCGCGTCTCACCGACACCGGTCAGACCCTCGTCGGTATGGACCAGGACATAGGTCAGGTTGCGCCACGGCGTCCCGACGACGTGCGTGCTGATTCCCGTGATGCGCACGGTGGTTGCTCCCGGGGCTCGGAGGGGATGTTCGATATGCCGAATGGCGTTCGGTGGATCGGCGAGACCGTAGGCAGCGGTCCGCCGGGGTGTCAATGGGAGCGCGTCCAGTCGACCCGGCCCCGGCGCTGCCGTCGCTCCGCTCCTGTCGAAGCCGTTGCCCGTCCCGGGGTGCGCCGCTAGTCTCTGTTCGCGATTTCGATCGCGGTACGGGATTTCGAACAGGCGGAAGCGAGGTGGGGACCCATGGGACGACTCGTTCCTGCGGTGACCAGGGCATTCGACATACTGGAGCTCTTCCTTGAGGGCGACGGGACGCTGTCCTCGCCCGAGATCACCCGCAGGCTCCAGCTGCCCCGCACGACCACGCACGAACTGGTCAGCACACTGACCGCCCGCAACTACCTCGTACCGGCCCCGGACCAGCCAGGCCGCTACCGGCTCGGCGTCCGCGCCTACCAGCTCGGCAGCCGGTACGCCGAGCAGCTCGACCTCGCGGCCGAGGGCCACCAGGTCGCCCGCGAACTGGTCGACACCTGCGGCGAGACGGTCCACGTGGCCGTCCTCGAGGACGCGGACGTCATCTACATCGCCAAGGTCGACTCCACCCGCGCCGTACGGATGGTCTCCGCGACCGGGCGCCGACTGCCCGCCCACTGCACCGCCGTCGGCAAGATGCTGCTCGCCGCCCTCCCGGAGTACGAACTCGACGAACGGCTCGAAGGCCGCGAGCTCACCGCCATGACACCCGGCAGCCTCTCCGACCCGGACGCCCTGCGCGCCGCGCTCGCGGAGATCAGGATCCTCGGGGTCGCCGTGGAGCAGCAGGAGTCCAACCCCGACGTCAGCTGTGTCGCCGCGCCCGTCCGCGACCGCTCCGGCCGGGTGGTCGCCGCCCTCTCCGTCTCGGTGCCGGCGCACCGCTGGACGGAGGACCGGGAGAACGAACTCACCGCCCTCGCCGTGAAGGGCGCGAACCAGCTGTCGGTACGCCTCGGCCACCGGTTCGTACGCTGAGCCGGGGCCGCCGATGAGGGGCCGGGTCGCCAAGGGTCAGGACCCCGCGTCGGTGGACCCGACCCGTCCGGCGTCCCTCCGCTCGCGCGGCCGGCGCATCCGGCTGACCGGGCCGAAGACCTCCCGGTCGTCGAGGAAGCCCTCCAGGGCGAAGGCGGCCGCGCCCCGGGTGACCGCGTTGTGCGGCACCGCGCTGCGCCGCAGGGTCGCGGCCCGGTGCGGCAGCGGCAGCGCGTGCCGGGTGACCGCCTCGTAGGTGGCGGTCAGCAGGCGCTCGCCGAGCAGGTCCGCGACCTGGTTGCCGAGGACGAGGACCTGGGGGTTGAGCAGATTGACCAGGTTCGCCACCGCCGCGCCCAGATAGCGCCCCGTCCGGTCGACGGCCTCGGCGGCCACCGGATCCCCGGCCGCCTCGGCGCGGGCGAGCGCGGCGACCGTGACCGCGTCGTCGGGGTCCGTCGCCCGTTCGTCGCCGGGTGCCAGCTCGCGCCAGGTCACGGCGATGCCCCGGGTGCTGACGTACGCCTCCACGCAGCCCCGGTTGCCGCAGGTGCAGAGCCGGCCGTCGATCGCGAGACAGGTGTGGCCCCATTCGCCCGCGCTGTTGGTGAACCCCCGGTAGAGCTGCCCGTCGACGGCGATCCCGGCGCCGACGCCGGCCCGCAGGGTGAGGACCACCAGGTCGTCCACCTCCCGCCCGGCGCCGAACCACAGCTCGGCGACCGTGCTGGCCCGCAGCGGGTTGTCGAGCCAGAGGGGCAGCCCGAGGCGCTCGGCCAGCAGGGCGCGCAGCGGCACCTCGTGCCAGGACCAGTACGGGGAGAAGGAGGAGACCCCGCCCTCGCGCTCCACCATGCCCGGCACGCTGACGCCCACCCCGAGCACGCGCGCGCGGGACACGCCGGAGCCGCGCAGCAGTTCCTCGACGCAGCCGACGAGCCGCTCGACCACGTCGGCGGGCCGGACGTCGCCCGGGGGCAGCGGGCGCTCGACGGAGTGCCGGACGTCGAGGGCCAGATCGAAGAGCTCGGCGTGGACGGAGGTCTCGGCGATGTCGACGCCGATGAGCGCGCCGCGTTCGGCGTTGACCGCGAGCCGCGCGCGGGGCCGGCCGCCGCTGGAGTCCTCGTGGCCCGCCTCGACGAGGACGCCCGCCTCCAGCAGCTCCGCGGTCAGATTGGCGACGGTGGCGAAGGAGAGTCCGGTCGCCGCCGCGAGGTCCTGCCGGCTCATGGCGCCGGAGCCCGAGTAGAAGCGGCGCAGGACCTCGAAGCGGTTGAGGCGGCGAATGTCCTGCGACGTCCGCTTGATCATGACTGCTGTCCTCCGCGCTCGTACGGCCCCGTTCGCGGAATCTTATTCAAAGGGTTGGAAGAAGCGGGCGGCGGGATATTTACAACCGTTAGACGAACCCGTAATTTTTCTTCGACCCACTCGCACGACAGAGGAGGCCGGATGCAGCACCTCAGGGCCGAACCCTGCTCCCCTCAGCCCGGACGCCTGACGGAAGGACCCGTCTGGGACCCCCGGCGCCAGGAACTGCTCTGGGTGGACATACCCGAGGGGCTCGTCCACCGTGCCGCGCTCGCCCACGAGCGGGCCCGCCCCGACCTGACGCCCCTGGCCACCCTCCGGTTCGACCGCCCCGTCGGCGCCGTCCTGCCCTGCGCCTCCGGAGCCCTCCTCGCCGCGGCGGGCACCTCGTTCCTCCGCCTGGAGGAGGACCGGCCGGTCGCCGAGGCCGTCGAGGTCGCCGCGCCCGCGCTCCCCGACGACGGCCGGCCGCGCCGTATGAACGACGCCGCCGTCGACCCCGCGGGCCGGCTGCTCGCCGGGACCATGGCGTACGACGAGAGCCCCGGCGCGGGCGCGCTCTACCGCCTCGACGCGGCGGGCCTCGTCACGCTCCTCGGCTCCGTCACCATCTCCAACGGCCTCGGCTGGAGCCCCGACGGCACCCGCCTCTACTACGCCGACAGCCCCACCGGCCGGGTCGACGTCTTCGCCTACGACCCGCTGACGGGCGCTCTGAGCGACCGCCGCCCCTTCGCCGTCCTGGACAGGGGCGTCGCCGACGGCCTCACCGTCGACAGCGAGGGGCGCGTCTGGGTGGCCGTGTGGGGAGGCGGCGAAGTCCTCGCGTTCACCCCCGAAGGCGCCCTCCACGCGCGCGTGGAGGTGCCCGCCTCGCACGTGACGAGCTGCGCCTTCGCCGGACCGGACCTCGACGTCCTCGTCATCACCACCGCGAGCGAGGGCCTCGACGAGCAGCGCCGCGCGGCCGAGCCCCACGCGGGACGGCTCTTCGTCTGCCGCCCCGGCGCCACCGGTCTGCCCCAGCCCCCGTACGCCGACCGCTGAGCCGTACCGCCGCGCCCTCCCCCCACCCACACCGCGCCCTCCCCGTACCAAGGCCGCGCCCTCCCCGTACCGAGGAAGAAGCAGCAACACGCCATGACCGCCCCGCACCCGACAGCCGCCGCGCCCGACGGACTCCGGGCCGCGCTCGCCGCCGCCCCCGTCATCGCGATCCTCCGCGCCACCTCCGCCACCCGGCTCGCCGAGGTCACCGACACCCTCCTCGCGTCCGGCGTCCGCGCCGCCGAGTTCACCCTCACCACCCCCGGGGTGCTCGACGCGCTCCGCGAGTACGCCGCCGACGCCCCGCCCGGACTCGCCCTCGGCGCCGGCACCGTGACCACGCCCGCCGAGGCACAGGCGGCCGTCGAGGCGGGCGCCACCTACCTCATCACCCCGACCACCTCCGTCGAGGTCATCAAGGAGGCCGTACGCCTGGGCGTCCCGGTGCTCCCCGGCGCGTACACCCCCACCGAGATCCTCACCGCCTGGCGGGCGGGCGCCACCATGGTGAAGCTGTTCCCCGCCGCCACCGGCGGACCGGAGTACCTCCGCGCCGTCCGCGCCCCGCTGCCCGACGTGCCGCTCGTGCCGACCGGCGGCATCGGCGCCGCGGACGCCCCCGCCTACCTCGCCGCCGGAGCCACCGCGCTCGGCATCGGCAGCCCCCTCGTCGGCGACGCCTGCGAGGGCGGCTCCCTCGCGGCCCTCGCCGACCGCGCGGCCGCCTTCCTCGAAGGGATACGCCAGGACGGGATACGCCGCAACGGAACACGCCAGGACGGGATACGCCGAGACGGAGCGGGTCGATGAAGCGCGGGAGCCCGGCGGCCCTCGTCACGCTCGGCGAGGCCATGGCGGTGGCCGCCGCGACCGAGCCCGGTCCGCTCGCCACCGGCACCCCCCTCCGCCTCGGCTGGGCCGGCGCCGAGGCGACCGTCGCCATCGGCGTCAGCCGCCTCGGCCATACGGCCGCCTGGACCGGCCGCGTCGGCGACGACGCCGCCGGAGCCATGATCCTCGCGGGGCTCCGCGCCGAGGGCGTCGACGTGTCCGCCGCCCGTACCGACCCGGCCGCGCCCACCGGCCTGACGCTCCGTGAGCGCCGCACCGCCGACCGGCTCCGCGTCAGCTACTACCGCGCCGGGCTCGCGGGCTCCCGGCTCGCCCCCGAGGACCTCGACGAAGAGCGGATCACCGGCGCGCGGATCCTCCATGTCACCGGCATCACCCCGGCGTTGAGCGCCACCGCGCGTGCCGCCGTCGAGCACGCCGTCTCGCTCGCCCGCGCCGCCGGGGTCACCGTCTCCTTCGACGTCAACCACCGCGAACGCCTCTGGAGCCGCGCCGAGGCCGCCGAGGTGCTCGCCCGCCTCCTCCCGTACACCGACATCGTCTTCGCGGGACCCGAGGAGGCCGCCCTCTTCGTGCCCGACGTGCCCGAGGACGAACCCGGCCGGATGGCCCGCGCCCTCACCCGGCTCGGCCCCGCGCAGGCCGTGCTCAAACTCGGCGGGCGGGGTGCCCTCGTGGCCACCGCCGACGACGCCCTGCACGTCCGGCCCGCCGTCCCCGTCACCGCCGTCGACCCCGTCGGCGCGGGCGACGCCTTCGTCTCCGGCTACCTCGCCGCCCTCCTCGACGGCTCGCCCGTGGAGGAGCGCCTGCGCCTCGCCGCGCTCAGCGGGGCCTTCGCGGTCTCGGTCCCCGGCGACTGGGAAGGCCTCCCGCGCCGCGCCGAACTCGGCCTGCTCACGGCCCAGGACATCACCCGCTGACGCGCGGCCCCCTCCGTCTCCGAACGAAAGACCCCAGTCCGCACCCCGGAAACACCAGGAACCCACACCATGAACCGCTTCTCCGGACAGACCGCCGTCGTCACCGGTGCGGCCTCCGGCATCGGCGCCGCGAGCGCCGCCCGGCTCGCCGCCGAGGGCGCGTCGGTCCTCGTCTCCGACATCGCCGACGAGGCGGGCGAGGCCGTAGCCGCCGCGATCCGCGCCGACGGGGGCCGCGCCGCCTACGTACGCTGTGACGTCTCCTCCGAGGAGGACTGGACAGCCCTGCGCGCCGAGGCCCACGCACGCTTCGGCCCCGTGAGCATCCTCCACAGCAACGCCTTCACCCACACCGCCGCCGCCGCCCACGAACTTCCCGTCGCCGTCTGGGACCGGGAGATGGCCGTCAACCTGCGGGCCCTCTACCTCGCCACCCGCACCTTCCTCGACGACCTGCGCGCCGAGCGCGGCACCCTCGTCGCCACCTCCAGCGTCCACGCCGACTTCGGCCTGCCCGGCTACCCCGCCTACGCCGCCGCGAAGGGCGGCATGTGCGCCCTCGTCCGCCAGTTCGCCGTCGAATACGGGCCCGAGGTGCGCTTCAACTCCGTCCTGCCCGGGCCGATCCTCACCGACGTCTGGAACGACGTCGACGAGGAGGGACGCCGGCTCTCCGCCGACGCCACCGCGCTCGCCCGGCTCGGCCGTCCCGAGGAGGTCGCCTCCGCCGTCGCCTTCCTCGCCTCAGCCGACGCCACCTACATCACCGGAACCAACCTGGTCGTCGACGGCGGCTGGACCGTGAAGAAGGACTCGAAGTGAAGATCACCTCCCTGCGTACCTACCTCGTCGCCCCGCGCTGGTGCTTCCTGCGCGTCGACACCGACGAGGGCGTCACCGGATGGGGCGAGCCCGTCGTCGAGGGCCGCGCGCACACCGTCGCCGCCGCCGTCGAGGAGCTCTCCGACTACCTGGTCGGCCAGGACCCCATGAAGATCGAGGACCACTGGCAGGTCCTCACCAAGGGCGGCTTCTACCGGGGCGGCCCGGTCCTCTCCAGCGCCGTCGCCGGCATCGACCAGGCGCTGTGGGACATCACGGGCAAGGCCCTCGGCGTCCCCGTGTGGCAGCTCCTCGGCGGCAACGTCCGCGACCGCGCCCGCGTCTACAGCTGGATCGGCGGCGACCGCCCCGACGAGGTCGCCTCCGAGGCCCTGGCCCGCAAGGACGAGGGCTTCACCGCGATCAAGATGAACGCCTCGGCGCAGCTGCGGCTCATCGACACCCCCGCCGCCACCCAGGCCATCGTGGACCGGGTCGCCTCGATCCGGGAGGCCGTCGGCGACGAGTTCGACATCGCCGTCGACTTCCACGGCCGACTCACCGCCCCGATGGCCCGCCGGGTCCTGCCGCTCCTGGAGCCGTACCTGCCCTTCTTCGTGGAGGAGCCGGTCGTCCCGGAGATGAGCGACCACATCGGCGACATCGTCCGCTCCACGTCCATCCCCATCGCGACCGGCGAACGCCTCTACTCCCGCTGGGACTTCAAGAAGGTCCTCGCCCAGGGCATCGCCGTCGCCCAGCCGGACCTCTCGCACGCCGGCGGCATCTCGGAGGTGCGCAGGATCGCCGCCATGGCGGAGGCGTACGACGTGTCGCTCGCCCCGCACTGCCCGCTGGGACCGATCGCGCTCGCCTCCTGCCTCCAGGTCGGCTTCGCGGCGCCGAACCTGCTGATCCAGGAACAGAGTCTCGGCATCCACTACAACACCGGCTCCGACCTGCTCGACTATCTGGTCGACCCCTCGGTCTTCCGGTACGAGGACGGGAACGTGGGCCTGCCGACCGGGCCCGGCCTCGGCATCGAGGTCGACGCGAAGGCCGTCGAGCGGGCGGCCGAGGTGGGGCACCGCTGGCGCAACCCGGCCTGGCGGCGGGACGACGGCTCGCTCGCCGAGTGGTAGTCACGACATGAGGAAGGGCGGGCCCGCGAACGGGTCCGCCCCTTCCTCATGTGCGCCGCGTCAGCGGTGGGCGAGCCAGTTCGCCGCCGGGAGCAGCCTGTTGTCGTAGTCGAACAGGGCCTGGTTCTCCCAGGCGTTGCCCGACGAGGGGTCCGTCGGGTCCCAGCCGTTGCCCGTGACGGCGGTCCAGGCCGGCTCCCAGTAGACGACGCCGAGCCCGCGGCCGTTCGGCACGGCCTCGACGACGTTCATGATGTCCCGCAGCCAGGCCGACTGGCCGGCGCTGCTCGCCGGGTAGCCGGGGATGAGCTCGGACGACAGGTCGATGATGTTCTCGTGCGAGTCCTTGCTGTCGAGCCGGAACGGGTACGCGGTCTCGACGACCATGACCTTCTTGCCGTAACGGGCCGAGATGTCGTCCAGGTTGGTCTGGAGCGCGGACAGCGCGCCGTGCCAGTAGCCGTAGAAGGAGAGGGCGATGACGTCGTAACTCACGCCCTGCGCCGTCGCGTTGTCGAACCAGGTCCGGTAGAGGGCGTTGTCGCCGCCGTGGGCGAGGTGCAGCGCGATCTGCGTGGTCGACGAGACCGCCTTGGCCGCCGAGATGCCGGACTTGAGCAGCCCGCCGAGCTGGGACCAGTTGGACGTGGAGCCCTCGGGCCACAGCATGCCGGTGTTGATCTCGTTGCCGATCTGCACCATGTCGGCCGTGGTGCCCTGCGCCTTCAGGGCGTTCAGGACGTCGTACGTGTGGTTGTAGACGTCCGTGGTCAGCTGGGAGTACGAGTGCCCCGCCCACGCGGCGGGCTTGCTCTGGGCGCCCGGGTCGGCCCAGACGTCCGAGTAGTGGAAGTCGACGAGCAGCTTCATGCCCTGGGCCTTGATGCGCTGGGCGGTGGCGAGGACGCGCGCCTTGTCGTTGTAGCCGTCGGCGGGGTTCACCCACACCTTGAGGCGGCCGTAGGTGGCGCCCGCGTTCTTCAGGATCGTGACCGGGTCGCCGGTGACGCCCGCGGCGGTGCGGTAGGTGCCGCCGAGGTCCTCGTTCTTCTTGAGGCCCGAGAGGTCGACGCCCTTGACGGCGAGCCCGGTCGTGCCGGAGGTGAAGGTGAGGTCGTCGACGTTCAGCCAGTTCCCGGCTTTGGCGTCGGAGTTGACGCTGACGGTGCAGCCGCCGCCGGTCACCCTGACGGAGGCGACGAGCCGTATCCAGGCGCCGTTCGAGGTCACGGGCAGGTCGGTGCGCTGTTCGGCCGAGCCGCAGTTCCGCAGGGCCAGGTAGGCCGCGTTCTGCCCGCCGCCCGAGCGGACCCAGGCGCTCAGCGTGTACGTGCCGTCGGTGAGCCCGGAGAGGTACTGGTACGTCTCCACCTTGTACGCGGACGCCGACCAGTGGCTGAGCCGGTAGCCGCCGCTGTGGCCGCCGGCCTCGGTGAACGAGGCGGCGTTCTGTCCCGCCGCGGAGTACGTGGACCAGCCGGCCGGGGTGGCGGTCCCGGCGCCGCCGCTCTCGAACCCCGCGTTGGTGAGGGTGGCGGCGGCCTCGGCCTGCTGCGCGGCGGGCAGCGGGGCCAGGAGCAGGGCGCCGAGCGCGGCGGCGACGGCCGCGGCGCGCAGTCGTACGCGGCTTCTGAGGGTGGGGTGCGTGGTGGGGGTGCGGGGGTGCATCGTCGAGTCCCTTCGACGGTGGCGGACAGGTGAGTGGTGCGTTTCCTTACGGTGGGTGGTACGGCTCGCCCGGGGGCGGCGCAGCGGGTGCGGGCCGCCCCCGGGGAGTTCGAGGGCCCCGGAAGGGGGAGGCGTCAGGGAGTGAGGCGTACGACCCTGACGGCGCCGGCCGGGACGGTGAGCTTGCCGTCGGCGGGAGTGCCGCCGAGCAGCTCGGTGCCGGAGCCGTCGAGCGGCACCTCGGCGTCCTCGGCGGAGTGGTTGAGCGCGAAGAGGTAGAGGCCGTTCTCGCCGGCGCGGCGCACGACCTCCACGTCGTGCGGCAGCGCGGAGCGGGTGGCGACCCCGGCGTCCTCGCAGGCGGCGGCGACGATCGTGTCGAGCGAGGCCGCGTCGAGCCGGGTGGAGACGTACCAGGCGGTGCCCCGGCCGAGCCGGTGCCGGGTGACGGCGGGCCCGCCGGCGGCGGGCCCGTCCGCGTACGTCCACACCGTCTCGGCGCCGCGCGGCCGGACGAACTCCGTCCACACGTCACCGGTGAGGGAGGCGCCGCCGGGGCCGGCGATCGTGACGCGCTGGTCGTCGAGGAGCGGCGACCACTCGTCCACGGTGAGGCCGAGGACGTCGCGCAGGGCGCCGGGGTAGGCGCCGGGGTGGACGGCGTCGTGCTCGTCGACGATCCCGGAGAAGTACGAGACGACGAGCGTGCCGCCGTTCTCGACGTACTCGCGCAGGTTCCGTCCGGCGGCCTCGGTCATGAGGTAGAGGGCGGGGACGACGACCAGCGGATAGGCCGACAGGTCGGACTCGGGGTGGGCGAAGTCGACGGTGAGGTGCCGGTCGTAGAGCGTCTCGTAGAAGCTGTCGGCGCGCTCGCGGGCGTCGTGGGCCTCGTTCGGGCGCCATTCCAGGCCCTGGGCCCACCAGGAGTGCCAGTCCCAGAGCATGGCGACGTCCGGGACGGTCCGGGTGCCGCGGAGTTCGGTCAGGGCCTCCAGGTCGGCGCCGAGGGCGACGACCTCGCGCCAGATCCGGGTGTCGGTGCCGCCGTGCGGGACCATCGCGGAGTGGAACTTCTCGGCGCCGCGCCGGGACTGGCGCCACTGGAAGAACATGGCGCCCTCGGAACCGCGGGCGACGTGGGCGAGGGAGTTGCGGGCCATCTCGCCGGGGCGCTTGGCAGGGTTGCGGGCCTGCCAGTTCACCCCTGACGTGGAGTGCTCCAGGAGCAGCCAGGGGGCGCCGCCGGCGACGGAGCGGGTGAGGTCGGCGGCCATCGCCAGGTTGACGTGGGTGCGGCGGCCGTCGGTGATCAGGTAGTGGTCGTTGGTGACGAGGTCGACCTCGCGGCCCCAGGCCCAGTAGTCGATGGAGTCGCACTGGCTGAGCGCCGTCATGAAGTTGGTGGTGACGGGGATGCCGGGGGCGAGTCCGTGCAGGATGTCCCGTTCCATCCGGAAGTTCTCGAGGATGGTGGCGTCGGCGAAGCGGCGGTAGTCGAGCTGCTGGGCCGGGTTGCCGACGGTCGGGGTGACCCGGGGCGGGTCGATCTCCTCGTACGAGGAGTAGCGCTGGCCCCAGAAGGCGGTGCCCCAGGCCTCGTTCACGGCCTCGACCGAGCCGTACGTCCGGTCCAGCCAGCGGCGGAAGTGGGCGGCGCAGCCGTCGCAGTAGCAGGCGCTGACGGGCACGCCGTACTCGTTGTGGACGTGCCAGAGCGCGAGCGCCGGGTGGGTGCCGTAGCGGCGGGCCAGCTCGGTGGTGATGCCGGCGGCGGCCGCGCGGTAGGCGGAGGAGCTGTGACAGATCGCCCCGCGTGAGCCGTAGGAGTGGCGGACCCCCTCGGCGGTGACGGGCAGGGCCTCCGGGTGGGCGCGGTAGAACCAGGCGGGCGGCGCCACGGTCGGCGTGCCCAGGTCGACGCGGACGCCGTGCTCGTGGAGCAGGTCGAGGAGCCGGTCGAGCCAGCCGAAGTCGTACCGGCCGGGCTCCGGTTCGAGGAGGGCCCAGGAGAAGATCCCGACGCTCACCATGGTGACGCCCGCCTCCTGCATGAGCCGGACGTCCTCCTGCCAGACGCTTTCCGGCCACTGTTCGGGGTTGTAGTCCCCGCCGAACGCGAGCCGGTGCAGGCCCTTGGGAGTGGTCTGCGACATGAGTGTCTCCTGAAACGTCGGGCGATGAAAGCTTTGTTCGGTTGGGAACGTGCACACACTCGATCTCGATGTGGCAACGCAACATAACCGCACAGGAACAACCATTGACAAGTGTCCGGAACGTTTCTCTACTGTGAACGCTCACAGATGCATGGCCGGCCTCTCCGTCCGAGGGAGAGGCCCCTTTCGGTCAGGGAGAAGTACCCATGCCCCACATCACGCGCCGCAGCCTCGCCGCCGCCACCGCCGTCCTCCTGGGCGCCACCGCGCTCACCGCCTGTGGCTCCTCCGACTCCGGCGACGAGGGCGGCGCCGCCTCCGGCCCGGTCTCGCTCACCTACTGGGCCTGGGCGCCCGGCATGGACAAGGTCGCGGCCCTCTGGAACGCCGAACACCCCGACATCCAGGTCACGGTGCAGAAGCAGGCCTCCGGAGACGACCTCGTCACCAAGATCATCACCGCCACGAAGGCACACAAGGGCCCCGACCTGGTGCAGGCCGAGTACCAGGCGCTGCCGACCCTGGTCTCCAACGACGCCCTCGCGGACATCGCCCCCGAGGTCCAGGGCGCCAAGGACAAGTTCGCCCCGGGCATCTGGCAGCAGACCACCTTCGGCGGCGAGGCCGTCTACGCCCTGCCGCAGGACTCCGGCCCGCTGATGTTCTTCTACCGCGAGGACCTCTTCAAGCAGTACGGCCTGACCGTCCCCACCACCTGGGACGAGTTCGCCGAGACCGCCCGCGCCCTCAAGAAGAAGGCACCGAAGAAGGCCCTGACCACCTTCTCCGCCAACGACGCCGGCCTCTTCGCCGGCCTCTCCCAGCAGGCCGGCGCCAAGTGGTGGACCTTCGAGGGCGACACCTGGAAGGTCGGCATCGAGGACGCCGCCACCAAGAAGGTCACCGACTTCTGGGGCGGCCTGGTCGCCGAGGGCGCCGTCGACAACCAGCCGATGTACACGCCCGCCTGGAACAAGGCCCTCAACACCGGCGAACAGCTCGCCTGGGTCAGCGCCGTGTGGGCCCCCGGCACCCTGACCACCGCCGCCCCCGACACCAAGGGCAAGTGGGCCATGGCCCCGCTCCCGCAGTGGAACAAGGGCGAGACCGCCACCGGCAGCTGGGGCGGCTCCTCCACCGCCGTCACCACCGACTCCAAGCACAAGGCGGCCGCCGCGAAGTTCGCCACCTGGCTGAACACCGACCCCAAGGCCCTGGAGGCCCTGGTGAAGGAGAGCGGCATCTACCCGGCCGCCACCGCGGCACAGACCAGCGGCGCCCTCGCGCAGGCCCCCGCGTTCTTCCCGAACCAGGCCGACTTCTACACCCGCGCCGCCGAGATAGCGAAGACCACCGCACCGGCCGCCTGGGGTCCGAACGTGAACGTCGCCTACACGTCCTTCAAGGACGAGTTCGGCAAGGCCGCCAAGGCCAAGTCCGGCTTCGACGCCGCCCTCGCCAAGGTCCAGACGACCACGGTCGCCGACCTGTCGAAGCAGGGCTTCGAGGTCGCCAAGTGACACAGCCCCCCAAGGGCGCACGCAGGTCGTACGGGGTCAAGGCGGCCCCGTACGGCTTCCTCCTCCCCGCCGGCGTCCTCTTCGTCCTCTTCTTCGCCCTGCCCATCGGCTACGCCCTCTGGCTCAGCTTCCACAAGGTCCAGATCAAGGGACTCGGCCTCGGTAAGGGCGCCAAGACCGAGGTGTGGGCCGGCCTGGAGAACTACACCTCCGCCCTCACCGACTCCGAACTCCTCGGCAGCGCCCTGCGCGTCCTCGGCTACGGCGCGATCGTCGTCCCCGTGATGCTCGGCCTGGCCCTGTTCTTCGCGCTCCTGCTCGACTCCGAGCGTGTCAGGGCCCGCTCCTTCGCGCGGCTCGCGATCTTCCTGCCGTACGCCGTGCCCGGCGTCATCGCGGCCGTCCTCTGGGGCTTCCTCTACCTCCCGGACGTCAGCCCGTTCCTCTTCCTCCTGGACAAGTTCGGACTGCCGCAGCCCGACCTCATGGACGGCGGACCGCTCTACCTCGCGATGTCCAACATCGCCGTCTGGGGCGGCACCGGCTTCAACATGATCGTCATCTACACCGCGCTGCGCTCCCTGCCCGCCGAGGTGTACGAGGCCGCCAAGCTCGACGGCTGCTCCGAGCTCCAGATCGCGCTCCGCATCAAGATCCCGATGGTGGTCCCCTCGCTGGTGCTCACCTTCTTCTTCTCGATCATCGCCACCCTCCAGGTCTTCAACGAGCCCATGACGCTCAAGCCGCTCACCAACGGCATCCCCAGCACCTGGAGCCCCCTCATGAAGGTCTACAGCGACGCGTTCACCGGGGGGAACATCTACGCCGCGTCGGCCACCGCCGTCGTGCTCGCCCTCGCCACCTTCGCGCTCTCCTTCGCCCTCCTCAGGATCTCCAACCGCCGCACCACACAAGGAGCAACCCGATGACCGGGCTCGCCTCCCCGGCCGTCCGCAAGGGCGCCCCGGCCGCCGGCACCACCCCCGGCGTCCCGCAGGGCCCTCCCGCCCCGCGCCGCACCGCCCTGCTGCCCACGGCAGCCCTCGTCCTGGGCGCGCTGTACTGCCTGCTGCCGGTCGCCTGGGTCCTGGTCGCCGCCACCAAGCCGGCCTCCGACCTCTTCTCCACCTTCACCTTCCTCCCCGGCGACGGCCTCGGCGACAACGTCTCCGACCTCACCGCCTACCGGGAGGGCATCTACTGGCGCTGGATGGGCAACTCGGTCCTCTACGCGGGGCTCGGCGCCGTCCTGTCCACCGTCGTCTCCGCGTTCGCCGGATACGCCCTCGCCGTCTACCGGTTCCGGGGCCGCGAGGCCTTCTTCAACATCATGCTGACCGGCGTCCTCATGCCCCCGGTCATCCTCGCCATCCCGCAGTACCTGCTCATGGCCGAGGCCGACCTGACGGACACGTACGCCTCCGTGCTGCTGCCGCTGGTCCTCTCCCCGTACGGCGTCTACCTCGGCCGCATCTACGCCGAGGCCGCCATCCCGATGGAGCTCGTCGAGGCGGGCCGCGTGGACGGCGCGGGGGAGTGGCGGATCTTCCTCCGCATCGCCGTCCCGATGATGTCCCCCGGCCTGGTGACGATCTTCCTCTTCCAGTTCGTCGCCATCTGGAACAATTTCCTGCTGCCGTTCATCATGCTCGGCGACGACGAGAAGTTCCCCATGACCGTCGGCCTGTTCACCCTGCTCAAGCAGGGCGCGAGCCAGCCCTCCCTCTACAACCTCGTGATCACCGGCGCGCTGCTCGCCATCGTCCCGCTCATCGCCCTGTTCCTGGTCATCCAGCGCTTCTGGAGCCTCGACCTGCTCTCCGGCGCCGTAAAGTCCTGAACACAGGGGATCGAGGGGAATCACACAGCATGAGCACAGCAGCGAGCAGGCGCCGCCCGGCGACCATCCACGACGTGGCCCGCGAGGCCGGGGTCTCGCGCGGCACCGTCTCCCGAGTCCTCAACGGCGGCCACTACGTCAGCCCGACGGCGAAGGCGGCCGTCGACGCCGCGATCCGAAGAACCGGATACGTGGTCAACCGGCACGCCCGCTCGCTGATCACCGGCAAGTCCGACTCGGTCGCCTTCCTCCTGACCGAACCCCAGGAGCGGTTCTTCGAGGACCCCAACTTCAACGTGCTGCTCCGCGCCTGCACCCAGGCGCTCGCGGCCCAGGACATCCCGCTCCTCCTGATGATCGCCGGCACCGAGGACGAACGCCGCCGCAACCTCCGCTACATCGAGGCCGGTCACGTCGACGGCGTCCTCCTCGTCTCCAGCCACTCCGGCGACCCCGTGGTGGCCCGGCTGCACGAGGCCGGCGTCCCCGTCGTCGCCTGCGGCAAGCCGCTCGGCCAGACCGCCAAGATCGGCTACGTCGCCGCCGACGACCGCGACGGAGCCCGCGACATGGTCCGCCATCTGTACGCCTCCGGACGGCGCCGGATCGCCACGGTCACCGGACCGCTCGACACCCCCGGCGGGGTGGAGCGCCTCGCCGGATACCGCGAGACGCTCGCCGAGTGCGGCCTGCCCGCCGACGAGACGCTGATCGCCCCGGGCGACTACAGCAGGGCCAGCGGCGAGGACGCGGCCCGCGCCCTCCTGGAGCGCGCCCCCGACATCGACGCCGTGTTCGTCGCCTCCGACCTGATGGCGCAGGGCGCCCTCGACGCGTTCGCCCGCGCGGGCCGCAGGGTCCCCGAGGACATCGCCGTCGGCGGATTCGACGACTCCCCGGCGGCCCTGTCCACCCGCCCCTCGCTGACCACCATCCGCCAGCCCTGGGACCGGATCAGCACCGAGATGGTGCGGACGCTGCTCGCCCGGATCGCGGGCGAGGAACCGGCGGCGGTCATCCTGCCGACGGAGCTGGTACGCCGCGAATCGGCGTGACCGCGAGGAAGCGGAGCGGCCGGACCCCGGTGGGTCCGGCCGCTCCTTCGTCGTTCCGGGAGGGCGTTTTCGGGTGCCGTCGTGAATCGATTCATTGCGTGGCGGAAGACCGCCGTTCTCCGAGGTGTCGTCAAGAGTCTTGACCCCAGCCCCGATCCCGTCCTAGCGTCCTGCTCAAGGAAATGAAACATTTCACTGAGGGGCGCCATGGCGAACATGCAGCGGGTCTGTTTCCTGCTGAAGGTCCGGGCCGGGCGCGTGGACGAGTACCGCGCGCGTCACGAGCACGTCTGGGCCGACATGCTCGCGGCGCTCTCCGCCGCCGGCTGGCACAACTACTCCCTGTTCCTCCGCGAGGACGGGCTCCTCGTCGGCTATCTGGAGACGCCGGACTTCGACCGTGCGCGCGCCGCGATGGAGGCCGCAGAGGTCAACGCCCGCTGGCAGGCCGAGATGGCGGAGTTCTTCGAGGAGCTCGACGGGCGGGCGCCCGACGCGGCCATGCGCCCGCTGACCGAGGTCTTCCACCTCGCGTGAGGTGAGGCGGGCGGACGCGTGGGGCCGCTTAGGATGAAACGAGGGGCGGGGACCCCACCCGGACAGGGTGGTGACAGGGGCAGGACGGACCAGGTGGGACGGATGACGGACACCGCGCGGACGGTCGGGAACGGCGGGAGCGGCGGGCCCGTGGGGAACGTCGGCATCAAGGACGTGGCACGGGAGGCGGGAGTCTCCGTCGGCACCGTCTCCAACGTGATCAACCAGCCCGACCGGGTCTCGCCCGCGACGCTGCAGCACGTACGGGGGGTCATCTCCCGCCTCGGCTACGTGCGCAGCGAATCCGCCCGTCAGCTGCGGGCGGGCCGCAGCCGGATCATGGCGCTGCTCGTCCTCGACATGGGCAACCCGTTCTTCGTCGACATCGCCCGGGGCGCCGAGCGCACCGCCAAGGCGGCCGGCCTGGGCGTCATGGTCTGCAACAGCGACCAGAGCGTCCGGGACGAGGCCGACTACCTCGGTCTCTTCGCCGAGCAGCGCGTCCGGGGTGTCCTGCTCACTCCCGCCGACCCCAGCGGCGCCAACCTGCGGGAGTTCCGCCGGCACGGCATCCCCTCGGTGCTCGTCGACCGGGTGGCGGGCGACGACGCCGGCTGCTCGGTCTCCGTCGACGACGTCGTCGGAGGATCCCTGGCGATCCGGCACCTCACCGCGACGGGGCACCGGTCCTTCGCGTACGTCAGCGGACCCTCGCACCTCCAGCAGGTCCGCGACCGGCGCGAGGGTGCCCTGCTCGCGCTCGCCGAGGCGGGGCTGCCCGCGTCGGCGCTCCGCGAACTCCCGGCGGACCGCCTCGACGTCGCCTCCGGGCGTGACGCCGGGTCCCGGCTGCTCGGCCTTCCCGACCGCCCGACCGCCGTCTTCTGCGCGAACGACCTGCTGGCCCTCGGCGTTCTCCAGGCGCTCTACGCGGCGGGAGTGCGGGTCCCGGAGGACATGGCCATCGTCGGCTACGACGACATCGAGTTCGCGGCGGCGGCGACCGTACCCCTGACCTCCGTACGGCAGCCGGCGCTGACGCTCGGGGCGAAGGCCGCCGAACTGCTCCTGGAGGAGACCGGCGAGCAGGCGGCCGACCACCGGCACGAGCACGTCGTGCTCCAGCCGGAACTGGTCGTCCGCCGCTCGACGCTCGCCGGGCACTGACCTCCGTGCGCGCAGCCCGCGTACGGGCCCTCCGTACGCGGGGTCAGCGCACGCCGAGCAGGTGTTCCAGGGCCAGCTGGTCCAGGTGCTCGAAGGCCATCGAGCGCGCGGCCGCCGCGTCCGGGTCGAAGGTCTCGTACGCCGTGGGGTCGGCGAGCAGACCCGCGAGGCCGTCGGCGGCCGTGGGGACGGCGAGTTCGGGCAGCCGGGAGGCGGCGAGGGCCGCGACGACGTCCGGATCGGCGCGGAAGGCGGCGGCGCGCTCCTTGAGGATCAGGTAGTTGCGCATGCAGTTCTTCGCGGACTCCCACACGCCGTCGAAGCCGTCCGTACGCACCGGCTTGAAGTCGAAGTGGCGCGGCCCCGCGTACCCGGCCGTCTCGAGGAGGTCCACCAGCCAGAACGCCTGGCGCAGATCGCCCGCCCCGAAGCGGAAGTCCTGGTCGTACTTGATGCCGGACTGGCCGTTCAGGTCGATGTGGAAGAGCTTGCCCGCCCACAGGGCCTGCGCGATGCCGTGCGGGAAGTTGAGGCCCGCCATCTGCTCGTGGCCCGTCTCCGGGTTCACGCCGACGAGTTCGGGGCGCTCCAGGCGCTCGATGAACGCCAGGGCGTGGCCGATGGTGGGCAGCAGGATGTCGCCGCGCGGCTCGTTCGGCTTGGGCTCGATCGCGAAGCGCAGGTCGTAGCCCTGCTCGGTGACGTACTGGCCGAGCAGGTCGAACGCCTCCTTCATCCGGTCGAGCGCCACCTGTACGTCCTTGGCGGCCCCGGACTCGGCGCCCTCGCGGCCGCCCCAGGCCACGTACACCGTGGCGCCGAGCTCGACGGCCAGGTCGATGTTGCGGAGCGTCTTGCGCAGGGCGAACCGGCGGACGTCCCGGTCGTTGGCGGTGAAGGCGCCGTCCTTGAAGACGGGGTGGCTGAAGAGGTTCGTAGTGGCCATCGGCACCGCGAGACCGGTGCGGTCGAGGGCCGCGCGGAAGCGCTTGACGATCGCGTCGCGCTCGGACTCCGGGGCGCCGAAGGGGATGAGGTCGTCGTCGTGGAACGTGACGCCGTACGCGCCGAGCCCGGCGAGGCGCTCGACCGACTCGACGGGGTCGAGGGCGGGGCGGGTGGCCTCGCCGAAGGGGTCGCGGCCCTGCCACCCGACGGTCCACAGGCCGAAGGTGAAGCGGTCCTCGGGGGTAGGCGACAAGCGGTCCGTCATGGTGTCTCCCTGGTACGGGCAGCCGTACGGGCAGCGGTACTGGCAGCCGGATTTGTTTTCTGAGATAACTAATACGGGACGGACGCCCCCGGGCGCCAGTCCCGGTCGCGAATCGACCCCATGTGAACCAGCCGACGACCCCGCACAGGAATGAGGTGAGGGCGTGCCCACCAGCCGCTCGATCGTGATCGGCGTGGACAGCTCCACGCAGTCCACCAAGGCCGCCGCCGTCGACGCGGACACCGGCGAACTCCTCGGCACCGGCCGCGCCCCGCACACCGTCACCGGAGCCGGCGGGGCCCGTGAGTCCGACCCCGAGGAGTGGTGGACCGCCCTCGTCACGGCGGTCCGCGCCGCCGTACGGGACGCCGGCGTCCCGTACGCCTCCGTCACCGGCATCGCGGTCGCCGGACAGCAGCACGGCCTCGTCACCCTCGGCGCCGACGGCCGCCCCCTGCGCCCCGCGCTGCTCTGGAACGACACCCGCTCCGCGCCCCAGGCGGCCGCCCTCGCCGCCCGCCTCGGCGGCCCCGCCTCCTGGACGGCCCGCACCGGATCCGTCCCCGTAGCCTCCATGACCGCCGCCAAATGGCAGTGGCTGCGGGAGAACGAACCGGAGCGGACCACGGCCGCCACAGGGGTCCGCCTCCCGCACGACTTCCTCACCGAGCGCCTCACCGGTCAGGCCGTGACCGACCCCGGCGACGCCTCGGGAACCTGCTGGTACGGCACCGCCACCGGCGCCTACGACCCCGACGTCCTGGACCTCGTCGGCCTGGACAAGGCCCTGCTGCCCACGGTCGCCCCGAGCGGCGCCACCCGCGTCGGCACCCTCACGGAGGCCGCCGCCGAGGCCCTCGGGCTGCCCCGTACCGTCGCCGTCGCCGCCGGAACCGGCGACAACATGGCCGCCGCCGTCGGCCTCGGCCTGGGCGGCGCGGGACTCCTCGACCACCCGGTCGTCAGCCTCGGCACCTCCGGCACCGTCTTCGCCGCGACCCTCGCCCGCCCCGCCGACCCGGGACTCGCGGGCTTCGCCGCGACCGACGGCACCCACCTCCCGCTCGGCTGCACCCTCAACTGCACCCTCGCCGTCGACCGGTTCGCCACCCTCCTCGGCCTCGACCGTGAGGACGTCATGCCGGGGGGCGAGGTGGTCGTCCTGCCGTACCTCGACGGCGAACGCACCCCCGACCTCCCGCACGCCGCGGGGCTCGTCACCGGCCTCCGGCACGGCACCGACCCCCGGGCGCTGCTCGGCGCCGCCTACGAGGGCGCGGCCTTCACCGTGCTGCACGCCCTCGACCGGCTGCTCGCCGCCTGCGGCCTCGACCCGGCCGATCCCGCCGTACGGGACCGGCCGCTGCGGCTCATCGGGGGCGGCGCGAAGGGCCGGGCCTGGACCGAGACCGTCCGCAGGCTCTCCGGCAGGCCCCTGGTCGTGCCCGCCGCCACCGAACTCGTCGCGCTCGGCGCCGCGGCGCTCGCGGCCGGTGCGGTGACGGGGGCCGACCCGGTGGCCCTGGCCACCGCCTGGGGCACGGGGAAGGGCGACGTCCTGTCTCCGGTCACCCGTGACGAGGCGGCCTGGGACCGGATCGCGGGAGTCCTCTCGGCCGCCACGCCGACCCTGCTGGGCGGTCCGGCACCGTCGTGAGGACGCTCAGCCGCCGTCGAAGAGGTCGGCCAGCCGCGTGGGCGCCAGGCGGAGGGTGTCGAAGTCGACCCGGCACCCCTCGCCGACGGGCGACTGCACCTCGATGCCGACCCGTGGGGCGTCGGCGCAGTCCAGGGCGAACTGCCGCACAAGCCGCCAGGTCGCGCCGTCCTCCGACACGTGGAAGGCGAACGCCCCCTCGATCCGGCTGACGCGCAGCCACAGCGCGTCCGCCGCGACGGGGCCCGCGAGCGCGTCGTCGGACCGTCCGCGGGTCACGACCGAGTAGACGCTCGGGGCCCCGTCGGGTGCCTGCTCGAAGTTGAGCTTGGCCCAGTGGTCGTCGTCTGCCCAGACGATGAGGGCGCCCGCGTCCCAGGCGGACCGGAAGCCGACGCGGAGTCGGGCCGAGAACTGCCAGTCGCCGTCCGGCGGAGTGGTCAGGGCCACGGCGGCGTCGCGTCGCCGGGCCCCGCCGACGGGGGCCGTGAAGATGTCCGTGTGCGGGGCGGCGGTGACGGTCAGGACGCCGTCGGAGAGGGACCACTCCGCCGGGGCGGTCACCCAGCGCAGCGCGAGAGGAAGCGCGATGTCGATGTTCACACCCGTCATGATCGCGAGCCGGCCGGGGGCCCGCCACGGGATCGCGCAAGGATCCACGGACCGGGACGAAAGTCCAAGCCGACGGAGGCCGGCCGCCGCCACGGGCCGTTGCTTCGACCGTGTCGGCGGTCTGACCGCGACGGCGACCCGGCCGCGTCGGCGACCCGGCCGTGTCGGACGAGGACGGCCCCGGGCCACACGCGCACGTCGCCCGCTCGACAGTTTTTTCGGATGAGCGAAAGGGACGACTAGGCTCTGGCCCACCATGAACCAGCCCACGGAACCCAAGGCCGACAAGTCGGGAGTGCGCCGGCACAACCTGAGCCTCGTCCTGCGGACCGTCCACGACGCGGGGGAGACCACGCGGGCCGCCGTCGCCGCCCGCGTCGGCCTCACCCGGCCCGCCGTCTCCTCCCTCGTCGAGCAGCTCCTCGACCTCGGCTTCCTCGTCGAGTCGGGCAAGACGTTCAGCGGGCAGGCGGGACGGCCGGGCACCGTCCTGAAACCCGCGGACACCGGACCGGCCGGGATCGGCGTCGAGATCAACGTCGACTACGTGACGGTCTGCGTCGTCGACCTGACCGGCACCGACCGCGTCCGCCGCACCGAACGCCTCGACAACCGCGCGGCCGGCGCCCCCGAGGTCCTGGCCAGGGCCGCCCGTATCACCGCCGAAGCCCTGGAGGAGGCCGCCGCGCACCGGCTCGCCCCGGCGGCGGCCGGGCTCGCCCTGCCCGGTCTGGTCTCCGGCGGAACCGTCCGGCAGGCCCCCAACCTCGGCTGGCACGAGGCCGACGCGGAGCGCCTCTTCGGCGAGGCCCTCACGGCGCTGCGGCCCGGCACCGCGGGCCTCGCCCTGACCTCCGACAACGAGGCCAACATGGCGGCCCTCGCCGAGCTGTGGTTCGGCACCCACGGCGACCTCCGCACGTTTCTGCACCTGACGGGGGAGATCGGCGTCGGCGGCGCGATCGTCGTCCATGGCGAACTCCTGCGCGGCGCCCACGGATTCGCCGGCGAGATCGGCCACCTCGTCGTCGACGCGGAGGGCCGCCGCTGCCGCTGCGGCTCCCGAGGCTGTCTTGAGCAGTACGCCGGACAGGCCGCCCTTCTGCGGTCGGCGGAGGCGACCGGGGTCCCGGACCTCGCGCGCCGCGCCGGGACGGGTGACCCGCTCGCCCTCGCCGCGCTCGCCGAGGCGGGCCGGATGCTCGGGCGCGCCCTGTCGGGAGCCGTGAACCTGCTCGATCCCGAGGCGGTCGTCCTCGGCGGCATCTACCCGCGGTTGATGCCGTGGCTGGCACCCGCCCTCGCGGAGGAGCTGTCCGCCCGGGTGGTCTCCGGTCTCTGGACCCCGGACGCGGGCCGCCTGCGGGCGGCGTCCGCCGCCACCGACGCGTCCCGGGGCGCGGCGGCGCTCGTCCTCCACGACGTCCTGGCCGACCCGCTGGCGTACGCCGCGTCGGGGAGCTGACGAGGCGCCGGCGGCGTCACCTCCGTCGCGCGGAAGCCCCCGGAGGTTCGACGAACGGCCGGGTGAGATGCGCCGTCGCGAGCAGCGCCCCGCTGTCGACGGCTCGGGCGAGCAGCTCCTCGCGGGAGGCGCGGGCCGCGTCCCGGTCGCGTTCGTGGGAGTAGGCCACGCCCGGAGCGGCGAGCTGGACGGCGTGCACGAGGAGGTCGCCGGTGACGAGGACGTCCCGGCCGTCCGGCCGTTCGACCAGGACGGACTGATGGCCGGGGGTGTGCCCGGGGGTCGGCAGGAGCGTGAGGCCGGGGCGCAGCCGGTGCCGGCCGTCGACCTCGTGCAGCTGTCCCGCGGTACGGAGCGGCTCCACCACCCAGTCCCACACGGGGTCCCGCCGGTCGAGGGCGGCGGTCTCCGCGCGCTGGACGACGTACCGGGCATCGGGGAAGAAGGGCCGCCCGGCGGCGTCGGCGGCCCAGCCGGTGTGGTCCTCGTGCAGATGCGTCAGGACCACGGTGTGGACGTCGGACCGGTCGATCCCGGCCGCCGTGAGCAGTTCGGGCAGCCGGCCGGGCACGGGGCACCAGGGCGCCCCGGGTCCCTCGGCGGGTCCGACGCCCGCGTCGATGAGGGTCCAGCCGCCCGTACCGCCGGGGTCGGCGACGGCGAAGCAGCGGAAGTCGAGCCGCCAGGCGTCGCCGGGGCCGAACGCGTCGGGGTCGAGTGCGGCGGCCTCCGCCCAGTCCGCCGCGCCCGCCCCGGGGAAGGCGTCGCGAGCCGACTTGAAGAACACCCCGGTGGCGTCGAGAAGCGCCGTCACCGGACCCATCCGTGAGATCCCGCCGTCGTTGTCGGACATGACGCCGACTCTGCCATCAGGGGGCTCCCCGGGGCCAGGGCGGCGACCGTTCCCGCGGCCGGGCCGGCCACCGCTCCCGTCCCGCTCTGCCGGGTTTCGGCCAGGACTCCCACCGCTCTCATCCCGCTCTCACGCGGGCCTTATCCCGTCATCACGCACGGCCCCTAGCTTCACGCCCATGTTCTTCACCTACCTCCGGCGCGAACTGCGCCGCCGCCGAAAGGCGGCGCTCGTCGTCGCCTCCGGGCTCGCGCTCGGGATCGCGCTGGTCATCGTCGTCAACTCCGTCTCCTCCGGCATGAACCAGGCCCAGGGCAAGGTCCTCGAGTCCCTCTACGGACTCGGGACGGACCTGACGGTGACCAAGGCCCAGGAACGGCCCGAGGACGGCGCGGCGCCGCAGCGGCCCCGGTTCGAGTTCAAGGGCAAGGAGGAGGGCGAGGAACAGAGCAGCGACCGGCTGATGGTCCAGGGCTTCCAGACCCTCGCGGACTCCACCGTCGCCACGGTCGGCCGACAGCCCGGCGTCGACCGGGCGGTGGGCGGCCTCAGCCTCGTCAACCTGAAGATCAACGGTGAGTTCGCGCGGGGCAAGATCCAGCGCGCCCAGCCCCAGCCGGCCCAGCCGGGCACCGGGAACGGCGGCACCGGGAACGGCGGCAGCGGAGGCGGCTCAGGGCCCGGCGACACCGTCACCGGCGGCGGCGCGGCCTTCGACGTCGACTCCTTCACGCTCTACGGCACCGACGTCACCGCGCCCGACCTCGGCCCCCTCACCACCTCCACGGTCTCCCAGGGCCGTACCTTCAAGACGACGGAGACCGACGCGAAGGTCGCCGTCGTCGACAGCGCCTACGCCCAGAAGCAGGGACTGGCCCTCGGCGACGAACTGACCGTCAAGGGCGTGAAATTCGAGGTCATCGGCATCGCGACCGCCGACCGCGGACAGGCCGCCGCCCAGGTGTACCTGCCGCTGAAGCAGGCGCAGACGCTCTCCGCCTCCGCGGCCGAGATCACCACGATCTATGTGAAGGCGACCGACTCGACGCGCATCGACGCGGTCAAGACCGCCATCCAGAAGAACGTCACCGGCACCACCGTCACCACGTCCGCCGACCTCGCCCAGACGGTCTCCGGCTCCCTCGACACCGCGTCCGACCTCGCCTCCGACGTCGGCAAGTGGCTCTCGTACGCCGTGCTGCTCGCCGCCGTCCTCGTCGCCGGACTCCTCACCTCCTCGGCCGTCACCCGCAGGGTCCGCGAGTTCGGCACGCTCAAGGCGCTCGGCTGGACGAGCGGTCGGGTCACCCGCCAGGTGGTCGGCGAGGCCCTCGTCAACGGCGTCATCGGCGGCGCCCTCGGCATCGCGGTCGGCCTGGCCGGGGCGTACGCGGTGACCGCCGCCAGTCCGACCCTCACGGCCGAACTCGGCTCCTCCGGAGGCGCGTTCGGAGGCGGACGCGGCGGCATGATCTTCGGCGGAGGCCCTGCGGGCACGGCCGCCGGGAAGACCGTCGACATCGCCCTCTCCGCCCCGGTCAGCGTCACCACCGTGGGTCTCGCCGTCCTCCTCGCCCTCGGCGGCGGCCTCGTCGCCGGCGCCTTCGGCGCGTGGCGCGCCTCGCGTCTGCGTCCCGCCGACGCCCTGCGCCGCGTCGAGTAGCCGCCCGAACCCACCCACGTTCCACAGGAGTCGCAGCATGTACGAACTCATCGGCGTCACCAAGCAGTACCGGCGGGGGCAGCAGCGGGTCGACGCGCTCGCCGGGGTCGACCTCACCCTCGCTCAGGGGGACCGGTTGGTCATCCAGGGCCCCACGGGCGGCGGGAAGTCGACCCTCCTCCAGATGCTCGGCGGCCTCGACCGCCCCACGTCCGGGAAGGTCCTGCTCGACGGCATCGACCTGGCCGCGCTCTCCGAGCGCAGACTGACCGCCGTGCGCGGCCAGAACATCGGCTTCGTCTTCCAGAGCTTCAACCTCATCCCCACGCTCACCGCGCAGGAGAACGTGGAGACCGCGCTCGTGCCGCTCGGCGGCCGACCCGCCGAGCGCCGCGATCGCGCTGCCGAGGCGCTCGAATCGGTCGGGCTCGGCGAACGCCGCGGACATCTGCCGTCCGAACTCTCCGGCGGCCAGCAGCAGCGGGTCGCCATCGCCCGCGCGCTGGTGAAGCGACCGAAGGTGCTCCTCGCCGACGAACCCACCGGAAACCTCGACGAGTCGATGCGCGACGAGATCGTCGAGCTGCTCGAAGGGCTCTGGCAGGAGCACGGTCTGACCTTCGTCATGGTCACCCACGACAGCGCGATCGCCCGCCGGGCGCCCCGCCTCGCCACGATCCGCAAGGGCCGGATCACGATCAAGGAGAACCGCGCGGCGGCGGGCGAGAACCGTTCGGCGTCGCCGGACCCGGTCGACGCCTGACGGGCGGTCGGTTCGCCGCGCGGCCGACGTGAGTCCCGGCTGTCCGGGACTCAGTCCCTTGGCCAGGCCTTCACGGAAGGCCGTTGTCAGTGGGTGCCCCTAACGTCTTCCTCATGACGACGACCTATCTGGAGCTGTCGCAGGACGGCGGCGGTGCCCACAAGTTCTACGAAGTGACCGTGGACGACCTCGCGGTGTCGGTCCGTTACGGCCGGATCGGCACGGCGGGCCAGACGCAGCGCTCCACGTTCCCGACGCAGGCGAAGGCGCAGGCCGCCGCGGCGAAGAAGCTGGGCGAGAAGGTCCGCAAGGGATACGCGCCGGCCGTGCGCGGCCAGCGGGCGGCGCGCTCCGTGACACGTCGTGAGGTCACCTCCGCGCCGTCCACCGCGCGCGCCGTCGCCCCCGTGCTCTGGCGCTTCAGGACCGGCTCCGCGGCCTTCGGCATCCACGTCGACGAGGAGCGCTGCTGGGTCGGGAACCAGGCGGGGGACGTGTTCACGCTCGACCGCTCCGGCGAGGTGCAGGCCCGGTTCAGCCTGCCGGACGGCGTCAAGTGCCTGGTCGCCGACGACTTCTGGATCTACGCGGGCTGTGACGACGGCAAGGTGTACGACCTGTCGTCCAAGCTGCCCTTCGCCGCGTACGACATCGCCACCGACGTCGACATCTTCTGGCTCGACATCCACGAGGGCGTCCTGCACGTCGCCGACCGTTCGGGCCGGCTCACCGTCATCGACCACGAGGACGAGCACCAGTGGGCGCGCGGCGGACAGGGCGAGCACGCCTGGATGGTCCGCGCCGACGGCGACGCCGTCTACTACGGGGACACGTCGGGCGTCGCGGCCCACGCGCCGGACGGCGGCGGCGAGCTGTGGCACACGGCCACCGAGGGCGGGGTCCTCTTCGGCTGGCAGGAGGACACCGCGGTCTACGCGGGCACGGCGCGCAAGAAGGTCCAGCGGCTGGCGAAGAAGGACGGACGCGTCGAGGCGGTGTACGCCTGCGACAGCCCGGTGTACTCCTGCGCCACCTCGCCCGGCGGCCGGTTCGTCTTCGCCGCCGACTCGGCCTCCTCCGTCTACTGCTTCGCGGAGGACGGCACCCGGCTGTGGAAGCTCGGCACGGGCGGGGGCTCCGCGCTCTCCATGCAGTACCGCGACGAGCGCCTCTACCTGGTGACCACGGACGGTTCCCTGGTGTGCGTGGACGCGAGCGAGGCGGCGATCCAGGCGGCCCAGGGGGGCACGGTGCCGGTCGCCCGGGACATCAAGCTCGCCGCGGCCCTGCCGGTCTACGAGCCGGCGACGACCGTGACCGCCGTGAGCACGGTCGACGTCGCTCCGGCCGGTTCGATCGTCGTGGAGTGTGTGAACGAGTCGGGCAGGACCCGGGTGCGAGTCGTCTCCCAGGGCTACGACTCCGCGTGGAACGTGCAGTTCCCGCGCGCGATCCGGGAGCCCGGCGCGCGGTACGTGGTCGATGCCCTGCACGCCGCGGCGGGCGGCTTCTACCGGGTCCGCGGCGACATCCGGCGCCTGCTGTGAGCGGCGCCCCGGCCGGTGGCTTCGAGGCGGCGACCGGCGACGGCCAGCCGGTGCCGCCCGCCGAGGCCGAGCAGCGGTCCCGGGAGATCAGGGCCGCCCTCGACGGGCTGCTCCAGATCAGGCGGCTGACCCGGGGCCAGGGCGGCGACCCCAGAGCCGCGCCCGCCGACTGGGAGCGACGGCAGCCGGTCCGCGCGGTGGCCCTCGCCCTGGAGGCCGCCGGGTTCACGCCCTCGTCCGTGGACGGCTCCGGGGCGCGGACCGGAACCGGCTACCGGGTCCGGGCGGGGGACCGGCCGGGAGTCGCCGTGGTCGAGTGGCTGGGTCCGCCCGGCTCGGGCGCCGCTCAGGAGGAGACGGCGGCCCTCGGCGCGTGCGTCCCGGCCCTGGCGCGCCTCGGCTGGGAGGCGCTGCTCTACCGTGGACCGCGCGGCCGCCGCTTCCTCGAGGTGGAACCCGTGGGGGGCTGACCCCCGGAGCTCCTCGCCGTCAGGCGGAGTTCGTACGAGGGCCGGCCGCGGTCAGGCGATCGACGCGGAGACGATCGCGGAGACCGCCAGGTTGCAGGAGGCGGTCACCCAGACCGCCGGGTGCGGTTCGGGGTCGACCAGGGTGGCGCCCAGCTTCCCCGGCGTGACCAGGTCCACGACCAGGAACGCGACGGCCATCATCACCAGGCCGAGGAGTCCGAAGGCGGCCGTGGACACGAGGCCCTTGCCGAAGTTGTCGTACGTCGTCCAGATCGAGGTGAAGACGATGCCGCCGATGCCGAGGAGGGCCGAGCTGAGCAGGGTCGCGGCGTTGCGGTTGCGGTCCTCCCAGATCTGGCGCCCGAGCTTCCCGGGGGTCAGCAGGTCCACGAGCACGATGCCGAGGATCAGCAGGACCACGCCCAGGGCGCCGTAGGCGCCGGCCCGGCCGAGGCCGTTGACGATGTCGCTCATGGTGTGCGGGCTCCGCAAAGGTCACGATCACGGGGGATCGGTGGTCAAGGACCGGCAAAATGTAGCGCACGCGTCAACAGCGCCCGCCGCCCGCCCGGGAATCGGGCGGGCGGCGGGCGCTGTTGAGCCGGTCCGTCAGGCCCCTGGCGGCAAGTCCTTCGCGCGCGAACGCACCCGGAAGGCCGTGACGATCTCGACCGCGCCGACGGCCACGAGCCAGATCCCGCCGAGGAGGGCGAGTACCGCGGCGGACTCCAGCGGGGACACGATGAGCACCACGCCGGCGAGGGCGTTGACGATGCCGAGGAAGACCTGCCAGCCGCGCGCCGGAACCGCGGGGTCGGAGGCCGCCGCGATGGTCTGGGTGATGCCGCGGAACAGCCAGCCGACGCCGATCCAGAGGGCCAGCAGCAGGACCGACTGCATCGCGCCCCGGAAGCAGAGCAGACCGAGCAGGATCGAGAAGGCGCCGCTGATGAAGGCCATGACCCGCAGGGCGGTGCTCGCGTGCGTGCCGAAGGCGGCGATCAGCTGCATCACGCCGCTGAACAGCAGGTAGAGACCGAAGAGCACACCGGCGACGACCAGGGAGGCGCCCGGCCAGACGAGGACGAGCACACCGAGCACCAGCGACGCGATCCCCGCGACGAGCAGCGCCTGCCAGGCGGCGCCCGCGAGTACGCCCAGCGGGCCGGGCGGCACGTCCTGCCGACGCGGGCGGTCATGAGTCTGAGTCATGGACGGTCGACGTCCTTTCGTTCCGGGAGAGGGCGAGGGAGGGAGTGGCCTGAGGGGTCAGCCGGGGTGAGCGAAGCGGCTGAGGAAGAGCGCCTCGGCGAGCGCCATGTGCTCGATCTCGGAGGGGTCGACGCTCTCGTTGGGCGCGTGGATGAGACAGCCGGGCTCCTCGACGCCGATCAGGGCGATCTCCGCGGCGGGGAACCGTTCGGCGAGCACGTTGCACAGCGGGATCGAACCGCCCTGCCCCGAGCGGACCATGTCCTTCCCGTACGCCTCCCGGAGCGCCGATGCGAGCGCCCGGTAGGCGGGGCCGTCGGTGCGCGCCCGGAAGGGCAGGCCCGCGCTCTCCGGCTCCACCTCCACCCGGGCGCCCCACGGGGCGGCCGAGGCCAGATGGTCGGCGAGGGCACGCCGGGCCTCCTCGGCGTCGACGCCCGGCGGGATCCGCAGGCTGACCCGGGCGCTCACCCGCGCCTGTACCGCGGCCGAGGAGCCCACCACCGGCGGGCAGTCGATGCCGAGGACGGTGACGGCGGGCCTGGCCCACAGCTCGTCGGCGACCGTGCCCGTACCGACGAGGGACACGCCGTCGAGGACGCCCGCATCGGCACGGAACTGTTCGGCCGGGTAGTCCACTCCGTCCCAGACGCCGCCGGTGGCCAGTCCCTTGATCGTGGTGCCGCCGTGTTCGTCACGGAGGCTGTCGAGGATCCGGACCAGTGCGGCCAGGGCGTCGGGCGCGGGGCCGCCGAACATGCCGGAGTGCATCGCGCCCTTGAGGGTGGAGACGGTCACGACGACGGTCACGAGACCGCGCAGCGAGGTGGTGGCGGTGGGAAGGCCACGGGCGAAGTTGCCCGTGTCACAGATCAACAGGGCGTCCGCGGCGAAGAGTTCGGGCTGCAGCGGTACGAGTTGCTCCAAGCCTCCGGTCCCCTGCTCCTCCGAACCCTCCGCCACGAACTTGATGTTCACGGGGAAGCCCCGGCCCTCCGCGCCGCCGAGCGCCCGCAGCGCCGTGAGGTGCATGGCGACGTTGCCCTTGCAGTCGGCGGCGCCGCGTCCGAACCAGCGCCCGTCGCGCTCCGTGAGCTCGAAGGGCGGCGTCTCCCAGGCGGCGTCGTCCAGCGGCGGCTGCACGTCGTAGTGGCAGTACAGGAGCACGGTGGGCGCGCCCTCGGGTCCCGGTGCGTGCCCCACGACGGCGTCCGAACCGTCGGGGGTCGTCACCCGCCGCATGTCGCGGAGCCCCGCCTCGGTGAAGGCCCGTACGAGGAAGTCGGCCGCCCTCGCGCACTCCTCGGGCGGGAACTGGCGCGGATCCGCGACGGAGCGCATCGCCACGAGTGCGGTCAGGTCCTCCTTCGCCCGGGGCATCAGCGCCCGGACCTTCTCCCGCAGGGCTGCGGTCGCGGTGGACTCGGCAGCGGTCATGCGTACCCACTTCCCTCGGGCCGCTCGGGGGCGTGGCGCGTGAAGCCCCCGGCGGCTACGGCCCTCCCACTAAAGCAATGGTGGACAAACGTCGCAAAAGGTGACTCGTACGGCGTATCCACTTGGTGCTCCGAGGGGCGCGTCCGGGACAGGGCGACGACAGTGGACGGCGTACGTGCCCCCCGTTCGTCCCGCTCGTCCGCCCTCTGCACTGGAGAAACACATGGGTCACCTCAACCGACGCGATCTCGGGCTCCTCGTGCTGCGGGTCGGCACCGGCGCCGTGCTCGCCGCCCACGGCAGCCAGAAGCTCTTCGGCTGGTTCGGCGGCGGTGGCATCGAGGGCACCACCAAGGCCATGGAGGCCATGGGCTTCCGGCCCGGCCGGGAGAGCGCCGTCGCGGCCGGTCTCGGCGAGGCGGGCGGCGGAGTCCTGCTGGCCCTCGGCCTCGCCACCCCCGCAGCCGGCGCCGCGGCCGCGGGGGCCATGGCCGGCGCCGTCGCCGTCCACGCGCCGGCCGGCTTCTTCGCCCAGAGCGGCGGCTACGAGTACCCGGCGTTCCTCGGCTTCGTCGCAGCCGCGATCGGCGTCGCGGGCGCCGGACGGTACTCCCTCGACCACGCCACCGGACATGTCGTCGACCGCCCCTGGGTGGTGGCGACCGCCTTCGTCGGCACCGCGCTCGCCGCCGCGGCCGTGGTCGGCCGCCGCGCGGAGGAGCAGGCCGCGGCCGCGGACGCGGCACCGGAGCCGGAACCCGCGTAACGCGTCGACCGCCGGGGAGGGTTAGGCTCGCCGCAGAGGAAGGGACGGCCGCCGCGCATGAAGATCGATCTGACGGACACCGACTCCAGCAAGATCAACAAAGCGATCCTTAAGGGCCGCAGGGCCGTCGGCACACCCGCCGTCGGCGCCGTGCTCACCCTCGTCGTCGTCACGGACGAGGAGAACGCCTACGACGCGGTCAGGGCCGCCAACGACGCCTCACGGGAACACCCCTCCCGCACCCTCGTCGTCATCAAGCGCCACGCCCGCTCACCCCGCGAACGCCACGAGACCCGGCTCGACGCCGAGGTCCGGCTCGGCACCGACGCGGGCTCGGGCGAGACGGTCCTGCTCCGGCTCCACGGCGAACTCGGCGCCCGCGCCGACTCCGTGGTCCTGCCGCTGCTGCTGCCCGACGCCCCCGTCGTCGTCTGGTGGCCCGTGGACGCCCCTGAGGTGCCCTCCAAGGACCCGCTGGGCTCGCTGGCGCAGCGCCGCATCACCGACATGTACGCGGTCGAGGACCCCCTCGCCGCCCTGGAGACCCGGGCCGCCTCCTACGCCCCCGGTGACACGGACCTCGCCTGGACCCGGCTCACCCCCTGGCGCTCGATGCTGGCCGCCGCGCTCGACCAGGCACCGCTGGCCGTGACCTCGGCCGCCGTCGAGAGCGAGGCGGAGAACCCCAGCGCCGAACTCCTCGCCCGCTGGATCGAGGTCCGGCTCGGGGTCCCCGTCGACCGGATCGTCACCGACGGCCCCGTCGTCACGGCCGTCCGCATGGGCACGGCGGACGGCGAGATCCGCATCGACCGGCCCGAGGGCCCGGTCGCCAGGCTGGAGATCCCCGGCCAGCCCGGCCGGGTACTCGCCCTGAAGGTGCGCAGCACCGCCGAGCTGATCGCGGAGGAACTGCGCCGCCTCGACCCCGACGACGCCTACGCGGCCGCCCTGCGGGGCCGCGCCTGACCTCGGCGACAGGACCTCGGCGACAGGACCTCGGCGACAGGACCTCGGCGCGGCGGGATCAGCCGCGCCGCAGCCTCCCCGGCAGCCAGCGGAGCTGGGCCGCCTGCTGGAAGGCGCCGCCGCCCTCGTGGTCGTTGAAGTCGTAGACCTCGATGGCCTTGTCGTCCTCGCCGTACGCGTTGAACGCCGCGAACACCGTCGACGGCGGACACGTCAGGTCCTCGAGGGCCGTCGAGAACAGGGCCGGGGCCGTGGCGCGGGCCGCGAAGTGGACCCCGTCGAAGTAGGCCAGCGTCTCCTGGACCTGCCGCACCCGGCCGCGGTGCGTCTTCAGGTAGTTGCCGATCTCGCGGTACGGAGGACGGTCCGTGACCGTCGTCGCCCGCGGGAAGTCGCACAGGAACGGCACGTCCGGCGCCACCGCCACCAGGTTCCGTACCAGCCCCGCCACGGCCAGCGTGATCCCGCCGCCCTGGCTGACACCGGTCACCGCCGTGCGGCTCGCGTCCACCAGCGGGTGCGAGCGGGCGGCCTCCACGGCACGGACCGCGTCGGTGAAGAGCCGCCGGTAGTAGTAGGTGTACGGATCCTCCACGCCGCGCGTCATGAAGCCGGGGAACGACGGCGCGCTGCCCACGGGATCCGGCGTGTCACCGGTCGCCCAGCCACTGCCCTGCCCGCGCGTGTCCATCACGAAGTGGGCGAAACCGGCCGACGCCCAGAGCAGATGGGTGTGCGGAAGCCCGCGCCCACCGCCGTACCCGAGGAACTCCACCACCACGGGCAGCGGCTCGGACGTACCGGCGGGCAGCAGGAACCAGCCCTGCACGGGCTGTCCGTCGAAGCCGGCGAAGGTCACGTCGAACGCGTCGACCGTGGAGAGCCCCGTCGGGACGGGCTCGAAGCGGGCGCCCAACTCGTGCGTCCGTGCCTCGCCGAGGGTCTTCGCCCAGAAGACGTCGAAGTCCTCCGGTTCCACGGACGCGCTGCGGTACGTGCGGAGTTGGTCGAGGGGCATGTCGAACTGGGTCATGAACACCGCCTGGGAAGTCGCCTGGTGAGAGAGTCACGTTCGAAATGTCGACCGGTCGTGCCCGGCCCTCGCCACCCTACGTGGAGCCGCTCGGAGCGCGTCGGTCACATCGGGCACCCCGTCACGCATCCGTCAGACATCGGTCTCCGCCGCGTTGTCGCCGGTCGGAGCGGTCTCCGTGGCATCCTCGGACGAATCGCCCACAGCGCGAACGACTGTGGCGCCTCGTCCTGCGCGGAGGGACACCATGCTCATCAGCCACGCCGTACGTCACCACATCCTTCGGGTGACGCTCCACCGCGACCTGGACGTCACCAACCGGGCCGCCGGCGCCCTCCAGATCCAGGCTCTGGTCCAGGCGCACCGCCCCGTCCGCGTGGTCATCACCGTCCCGACCGCCGACCCCACCCCTGCCACCCTCAGCACCCTCGCCCGCGCCCACCGTATGTGCGCGAGCCTCGGCATCCCCCTCTCGCTCAGCGGCGCGAGCGCACGCACCCGTCGCCTCCTGGACGTGACCGCCGAGTGACCGGGGCCGCTGACCCCGGGAGGTCGTTCGGGTGACGAGTCGCAGCGGACATCCCTCGGAAGGGCGGCGCCCGTGAAGCATCTCCCTCCCGGTCGGGACGGGCACTGGCGGCTGGACCTCCGGGCCGTGGGCGAGCTGTTGGCCTCCCAGAGGGAGCGGATCGCCGCCTACGCCGACGTCCACCGGCCGCCGCCCCGTGCAGCCGCACGCCCGGCCGGCGAACCCCCGGCGCCGGTCCCGGACTCCGTGAGCGACCTCCTGGACGCCATGCCGATGGCGGCGATCCTGGTCAGGCCCGTACTCGCCGACGACGGCCGGATCGAGGACTTCCTGTACGTGGCGCGGAACGCGAGCGCCCGCGCCTACGCCGCCACGCACATCCCGCCCGGCTCCGTGCCGCCCTGGACCGGGCCGGTCGCACTGTTCGAGCCCTTTCCCGTCATGGAGCACACCGGACTTCCCCGCATGCTCGCCGACGCCCACCACGAGCGGGCCCCCCAGGGACCCGAGGCGGTGGAGTGGTTCGTCCCCCGCCCGGACGGTCCTCCCGCCCGGCTGAGCAGCGAGGTCCACGTCGCCCCCTGCGGTGATGACCTCCTCGTCACCTGGGAACCGGGGCACCGCGTCCGTATGGCGAAAGCCGCCCAGAAACTGGTCAGGACCTGCTGGGCGGAGTGGAACCTCGCCGACGGCACCGTCGAGCCGTCCCTCGGCTTCGACTACGTCCTCGGCCTGGGCCGGACGGACCCCGCCCCCGACCTGCGAGGTCTCGCCTCCCTGGTCGCCGCCGACAGCCTGCCCGAGTTCTACGGCCTGCTCTACGACGTACTCCTTCGCAAACGAAGCTCCTCGCGGGAGCTGCGCATGCGCGGTCCCGTCCAGCGGTTCATCCGCATGGTCGCCGAGCCGGTACGCCCCAAGGGCGGACCCGTATGGGCGGTGCGGGCCGTCCTCATCGACGTCAGCGACGACCACCGGCGCCGCGCCCTGGCACGGGCCGCCGACGAGGAGGCCCGCCGCCAGCGCTCACGCGCCGCGGCGCTGACCGAGGTCGCCGACGTGCTCCGCGACGCCGTCCTGCCCCGCTTCCAGGACGAGCTGGCCCCCTACGGTCTCGACGCCGCCGCCGTGTACCGGCCCGACCCCACCGGATCCGGTGTCGGCGGAGACTGGTACAAGGCCCGCAGGCTCCCCGACGGGCGGCTCCTGGTCGCGCTCGGCGACGCCCGCGGCCACGGCCTGGACGCGGTCACCCTCATGGCCAAGCTCCGCTACGCCCTCGCCGGCCTCGCCTATACCGAGGAGCCCGTGGAGGCGCTGACCCGCTGGCTGAACGAAGTCGCCTGCGACGACGGGATCGAGTCGACCGCCACCGCCGTCATCGCCCGCTACCACCCCGAACGGTCCCTGCTCCGCTGGACCTGCGCCGGCCATCCGCTGCCCGTCCTGCTGCGCGGAACGCGGGCCACGCAGCTCTCCGCCCCGCCCGGCGGCACCGGCCTGTCCCTGGGCGTGCTCCCGGGCACCACCTACACAGCGGCCGAGACCGTCCTCGCGGACGGCGACGTGATCCTGCTGTGCTCCGACGGCCTCATCGAACGCAGGGACACCGATCCCGACGAGGACACCGCCCGCCTCCTCGCCGCGGCGGAGCAGTGCGCGCGTGAGACGGCTCCGACGCACGGGCACGACGGGTTGCAGGCGTATGCCGAACGCCTCCTCGACCTGCTCGACGGCCCCCATCGCACCGACGACGCCACCCTTCTCGCCCTGCGCCGCGTCCCTCCGACACGGTGACCCGCGGGCCCGCGCCGTCCGCACCCCGCCACCCCGTACCCGGAAGGGTTCATGGGGATTTCATCGGGCTTGCAGTGGCTCGGGGAAGAGTCGGCGGCGTAGGACCGGGCCCGTGCCGCAAGGCGTCGCGGGCACCCGGCGCACGCAACGTGCGGCCCTGAGGTCGACTCCGGCCGGGGGCCGGACCACACCTGACCCACGGGGAACACCTTGAAGATCCGGCCGAAGCACACCGCCCTGATCGCCCTGGCCGCTGTCGTCCTCACCGCCTGCTCCTCCGAACAGGAGCTCTCGTACGGCGGAAAGGCCACCGGCGACGACCTCGAAGTGACCGTCCTGAGGGTGGAACAGGGCAGTGCCGGCGACCTGTCGGTACTGCAGAACCCCGATCGGTATGCCGGCCGGACGCCCTACTACGTCCACTACCGCGTCACCAAGACCGCGGACGGCGCGGCCAAGTGGCCCGACCTCGACGTCGTGGGCGATGACGGGCGACTCACGTATCTGAGCATCGGGCCCGGTTTCCCCACCCCGACCGTCGACGCGGACGGCGACGTCACGATGGAGACGGCGCCGGAGTTCACGGCGTGCACCGCCGATGACACGGACCAGAAGGTCTTCGACAGCGCCCCGAAGGGCCAGAGTTACACATCGTGCGGCGTCTACCTCACCGATGAGGGCGAGAAGGGACCGTCCCGGGTCGAGTGGCTGCCTGAATCCCGTAAGGGCCACCCGATCGCCGTCTGGAAGTAACGCCGTAGACCCGTTCCACGGGGAGGCCGCTCGCATCGTCGTAGGGGGAACCGCATGTCGCAGTCGCACGAGCCCTGGTACAGGCACCGCCCGCCGCCGTGGCCCGCGCCCGACAACCCGTACGCCCCCGAGGGTTACGGCCCGCCACCGCCCCGCCCGCGCAGGCGACGCGGGCCGGCGGCCGCCGTGGCCCTCGCCCTCCTGCTGCTCGCGGGCGTCGGCGCGTACGTCCTCGGCGAGCGCACGGGCGCGGACCGGGCGGGAACGGACGACGCCCGGTCGAAGAGCCCCGCCCCGCCGACCACGGCGCCGCCGACGGCAAGTGCCCGCCCCACCCCGACACCCTCCCGCATCCCCACCACCGCGGAGATCGCGCAGCGGCGCGAGCCCGGTGAGGCGAGCGCCTGGATCGTCGACGACCGCACCGACCTGCCCCGCCGGAACATCCCGACCGAGGACCTCTGGATCGTCGGCGACACCGTCGTCCAGGCCGTCTACAAGAGGGTCGTCGCCCACCGGCTCAGCGACGGTGTCCAGGTGTGGAGCATCGCGCTGCCGACCCCTGTCTGCGAGACCCCGGTCAACGCGACCCCCGACGGGAAGGTCGTCATCGTCCTGCAGAACGTCGAGGCCTGGACCGGCGCCCGGTGCAACCAGCTCCGGATGATCGACCTGCGCACCGGGAAGGCCAGCTGGCACAAGCGGCTGACCGAGACCGGCGCGGGGGACGACACGATCATCGTGGACAGCGCGATCAGCGGTGGCACCGTCGCGATCGTCCAGAGCATGAAGGCCGCCGCGTACAAGGTCGCCGACGGAAAGAAGCTGTACGACATCCCCATGGAGAACCCCGGCAAGTGCTACCCCCGCAGGGTCGCGGGCGGCAGCCGGCTCCTGGTGCTCGCCGACTGCGCGATCACCGCGCTGGAGAAGGCGTACGACCAGGTCCGGGAGATCGACCCGGCGACGGGCAAGGTCCGCTGGCGCCACCGAACCGAGCCCGGCCGCAGGATCGGCCAGGTGCTCTCCGTCGCCCCGGCCGTGATCACCACCGCGCACCGGGAGACCCACGCCGACGACTGGCGGGTCGTCGCCCTCGCACCCGACGGCCGGGCACGCAGGACCATCGACCCCCGGGGGAAGGGGTTCAAGCACTGCGGTGACTCGGTGGACACCTCCGCCAACGCCCAGGCCTGCCGGGAGGCCGTCGTCGGCGGGGGACTCGTACTCCTGGGCGGCGAAGACCGCGTGGGCGCCTACGACCTCACCACGGGGAAACTGGTCTGGGGCGTGAAGTCGGAGGGGACCTCGTACGGCCATTTCCCCCTGCGCGTCGGAACGGGGAAGACCGGGTTCGTCTATGAGGTGGGCAGGCTCGGCAAGCCCGGGCGCGTCTTCCGGGTCGGTCCGGGCAGCGCCGACTCGATCAAGGACGTGCTGAAGCTCCCCGCGTCCACCGCGAGGGTCGAGTTCGGGATGGGGGTCGTCGGGGAGAACGCCTACGTGGGCGACCGGCTCGTCCTCGCGCCCGCGGGCCTGAGCGGCGACGACGCTCGGCACGAGCCCCGCATGCTCTCCTTCGCTCCCTGACCCCGGGCCGGTCGCGAAGCCGACGTTCGTGTCGGATTCCTGCCAGAAGAGAGGCAGGAACCGATGTTTGACTGCGTCCATGACCATCACGCAGTCGGACAGCGCCCGCCTCTTCCGCTCCCTGCACACCTCAGCCGCACCCCTCGCGCTCGCCAACGCCTGGGACGTCGCGAGCGCCCGCGTCATCGAGGCCGCGGGGGCCCCCGCCATCGCGACCACCAGTGCCGGTACCGCCTGGTCGCTGGGGTCTCCGGACGGCGACATCCTGGCCCGCGACCGGGCGCTGAAGCTGATCGCCCGGATCGTCGCCGCCGTCGCGGTGCCGGTCACCGCCGACATCGAGGGCGGGTACGGGAAGGACGCCGCCGATGTCGCCGAGACCATCGCCGGGGTCATCGCGGCGGGTGCCGTCGGCGTGAACATCGAGGACGGCACCCGGCCCCCGGCGGAGCTCGCGGCGCGGCTGGCCACGGCCCGGCAGAGCGCCGAGCGGGCAGGCGTGGACCTGTTCCTCAACGCCCGTATCGACACCTACCTGTTCGGGCTCGGCGACCCCGACACCCGACTGAAGGAAACCCTGGCCCGGGCGCACCTGTATGTCGGCGCGGGCGCGGACGGCATCTTCGTACCCGGCGTCACCGACACCGCCACCATCGCGGCGCTGGCCAGGGACATCCCCGTGCCGCTGAACGTCATGGCCGGCCCCGGCGCCCCGAGGGCCGCCGAACTCGGCGCGCTCGGTGTGGCCCGCGTCAGTCTCGGCCCGGGCGTGGCCCAGGCCGCCTACGCTGCCGCCCGCCGCGCCGCGGAGGACCTCTTCGGGACCGGCGGATACGACTCCCTCGCCGCAGGCATCCCCTTCGCGGAACTCGACGCGCTGCTCTCCGGAACCCACTGACGCCTGTGGGCGCGCGGGGGAGTGGCTCGCGCCCCAGCCACCGCCGGTCGCCGCCGGACCACTCTCGTTCGGGCGGGTAGCGGACCGCGTGAGCTGCGGCTTCCTCGCAGCCGCAGCACGACGGTCATGCGGTGGTCTGAAGCCCTTGATCGGGCTTCGGGGGGAGACTGCGGGGGCCGGTGCAGCGGGCGCCTTCCTCCTGTACGCGCAGGCGCAGTTCCCGGTCGGCCGTGACCACCAGGCACGGTCGACCGTTCGCGCTCCGGACCAGTTCGACGATCAGGTCGTCGCCGCTGCCGGAAGCCTCCTCGACCCGTACATCAGTAACCGAGGCAACGCCTCGAGCACGGCCCTCGACGACCAGGACGATCTCGTACGGACCAGGGAACGGCCCATCGACCGGACCGCCGACCGCGGCAAGCCGGTCACGCAACCGCTCGGCCGCCCCACGCCGATCGCGCCACCAGCCGTCGGGCACCGACCCCACGACGTTGGCGCCGTCCACCACCAACAGAGGACGAAGGGGCAGATCCTCATCATTCATGGCCCCAGGATGTCAGTCCGGCTGAAGGCCCGAGGACGGGTGCGCCGACCCGCCGTTTCGCGTTCCGGGGAGAGGCGAACCCGCGCGGTCGCCAGGTACTGACGGGGCTGCGCGGGTCGCCGCCGAGGTGACGACACGGCCCCCGGGAAGACGCGTGCGAGCGGGGCGCACGGCGGCAGCGGAAGGGCGGTCGCTTGCTGGTCGCCGGCCGACTGATCCCGCCGGCCTGGACGGGGGTCCGGCCGGTTCCGCAGGCGGGTGGGCGGTGCCGTGACGGTCAGGAGCCCCGCACGACGTAGGGAGCTGGTGCTTCCACTTCGACACCGGAGGCCGGGATCCGGTCCTGGGGATCGACTGGTTGAGGGAGGCGCACGTGGCGCGCGAGCCCGGCTGCACCGGGATCGTCCCCGGGGCCCGGACGCCCGCGGCCTGCTCGCGCCGCACTACCGGGAGGAACTCGGCGGCCGGTCGTTCGGCGACGGCACCCCGCCCGGGCCGCCGCCCCAGCCGAGCGCGTGCCGCCGCCCTGCCCGGAATTCGATAGGGATTTCAACGTTTGAGTGCGCGCCGATGGCGTAGAAGCATCTGCGGAAGACGCTTACAACGGAAATCAACTTTTCGCTACCGCCGCCCGCCGTTCGGTGACCGGGAGGAGATGGCCGTGACATTCGGATCGCGCCGCCACGGTCGCTGGAGAAGGCGTCGGGCGTGGGCCCGATGGACTCCGGGCGCTCTCGCCGGCCGAGGTGCCGTGCGCGTGGCGAAATGGGAGCCCGTCTGACGGCCTGGAGCGTCCGGACGCCGTTCCGGGCGGCATTCCAGGCCCCGCTGCCGGCCGCGGTCCGGCGCAGGCTGTGGGGCTCTGGAGACGGCCGGTACGAATACAGCAGGATTCACGAAACGGGACGGAAGGAATCATGGGAATAATCGCCTGGATAATCCTCGGGCTTCTCGCGGGCATCATCGCCAAGATGTTGATGCCCGGAAAGGACCCGGGCGGCTTCATCATCACCACGCTCATCGGCATCGTCGGAGCCCTGCTCGGCGGTTGGTTGGGCAAGGTCATCTTCGGCGTGGACTCCGTCGACGGGTTCTTCGAGCTGTCCACCTGGATCGCCGCCATCGTCGGATCGTTCATCCTCCTGGCGCTCTACCGGCTCTTCGCCCGGCGCAGGTGACACCCTCCGCGGCCCGGCACCCCTCCGCCCCTCGTCGGCCGCCCCGCTGCTGCCCCCGACCGCTCCTCAGCGGTCGGGGGCAGCAGTGTGCGGAGCGGGCCGAGGTCCGGGTCGAGCTCCTCGAGTCCGCAGCGGTGCACCCCACGGGCAGGGGGCGCGCTGTCATGTCCGCTCGCCTGCGCATGCCGGTCCGGCCCGTCCTGGATGCCCGGTTTGCCTTCCTGGGGCAGGGGCACGCGGACCTCCATGGGTCCCGTGCCTCGAAGGGCCGGGACGGAAGAGCGTGACTCCGAGAGAGAACGCGAAAGGGTGAGAACCGATGTCGATCGGAATCGTCCTGGTCGTCGTCGCGGCCGTCGTCGTGGTCGGGTTCGCCGCCGGTGTGGCGGTGGACCGCCGACGGCGATCGCGACTGCGCGACCGCTTCGGGCCCGAGTACGACCGGGCCGTGGAGGCGACCGGCAGCAGACAGGCCGCGGAGCGGGAACTGGACGCCCGCGAACGCCGCTTCGCCGACCTGGAGATCAAGCCGGTGCCCGGTGAGGTGCGGGAGCAGTACGCGCGGCGGTGGGTGCGCGTCCAGGAGGAGTTCGTGGACCGGCCGGAGGCCGCAGTCCATGACGCCGACGAACTGGTGGCGGCCCTGATACGAGACCGGGGTTACCCCGACGAGGGCTACGAGCAGCGGCTGCGTGACCTGTCGGTGCGGCACGGCCGCGCCCTTGAGTGCTACCGGGCGGCCCTCGACGTCCACGCGATGAGTACCCACAACGCCGCCACCACCGAACAGCTGAGGGGCGCGATGATGCACTACCGCACCCTCTTCGACGACCTGCTCGCCGACGGCGAGCCGACCGGCACCCGCCGGTCCTGACGCGGAGGCAGGAGAGATGCGACACCACGAGACGTCCGAGCGCACGACCCGGGCGCCGGGTCGACGACACCACGCGGACCCGACGGGCGAGCACCCAGAGCGGTCGGAGGGGCGCCCCGAGTCGGCGGACCGCCCCGAGCCGCGGACCGGACAGGGCGGGGACGGCCCCGGCCGTCCCGGGCCCGCGACGACCGGAGGCGACGCGGCGCACCCGCCGGAGCACAGCCCGACGGTCGCGCCGACCCCGCCCCAGCACGACCAGGCTCAGCAGGGCGGGCCGCAGCCCGACCAGCCTCAGCAGGGTACGGCGCGGCCGGGTGGGCCCCAGCAGGGCCGGCCCCGGTACGACGAGTTCCGACAGGGCGGGCCGCAGCGTGATCAACCGCAGCCCGGTCGGCCCAGGCACGATGAGTCCCGGCCCGGCGGCCCCGGCGGCCCGCCGCCCCCGTCCGCGGAGTCCCCGCAGGTACCGGCTCAGAGGACACCTCCCGCGTACCCGCAGGCCATGCCCCAGACCCCGCCCCTGCCCTCCGCGCTCCCGGGCATGGGCCCGGCGCCCACGGCCCACGGCGGTCACCCCCGGCACGCCGGCCCCACCCCGCAGGAGCGGTCGCAGGGGCCGGACGACGGACGCGCCGCGCGACCCGGCGCCGCCGGAGCGGACGCGGAGGGGATCCCCGATCTGCTCGGCCCGGCCGAGGAAGGGGAGTTCCGCCGCCGCTGGCACGAGGTCCAGGGCCAGTTCGTCGACGACCCCCGCCAGGCGGTCCACGCCGCCGACGTCCTCGTCGGGGACGTGATGAGGACCCTCGCGGACACCTTCGCCCGGCACCGGCACACCCTGGAGGGGCAGTGGAGCCAGGGGATGGAGGCCGACACCGAGAGCCTGCGCCTCGCGCTCCGCCAGTACCGCGCCCTGTTCCAGCGCATGTTGTCCACCTGACACCCGGGGGTGCCCCCCGTTACCGTGCCCGGCGGTGCGATCGGCCTCGCGGCCCGCACCGCCGGGCCGGCGGCATTCCGGCAGCGCTTCCCACAGGCGCTCCTCCACGGTGATCCTGGCCGTACAGTGCTCGCGCGCGGCGGTGGTGCACGCGCCGCGCACGCGCCGTACGCACACCGACGCCCCGCGCGGTACCTCGCGCGGGGCGTCGGCGGTCCGGCTGTGAGGGCCGGGCGAGCAGGCGTCAGCGGTGGCGCAGCCTGCCGAACAGGCGGCGTGCCTGGGCGCGCCTGCGCGGGTCGGCCGTGGCGCGGCGAAGGGACGCCGCGGCGCCGCGGCCCTGAGGGCTGCGGGCGAATCGCTTGATGCGGTCCAGCAGTGCGGTCATGGGATTCTCCTCCGATATCGAACGCGCGGGACGGTCCGCCTTCCTTCCATGTCCTGGCACTCCGTCTTGCCCCAAGCGGCCGTCTCACACCTGATGGACGCTGATTGACCGTCAGGCAAGGTGTCTCAGAAGGTCGTTCGCGTGGGGAGTGGCGACGCCGGTGCGCTCGTCCGGGTTCCGTCCGCCGCCCCGTCCCGGGGCGGGGGCGCCGCCTCGCCGGCGGGCGCGCTGCCCAGCGAGCCGGTCAGCGTGAGCCCGAGCGTGACGAGGGTCGCCGCCACGGCCCGCCCGGCGGGCCGCCCCGGCCGGGCGGCGGAGAACCGGCGCGGGCGGGGCGACCGGTGCGAGCGGTGTGCCCCCGCCTCCCGGGACCCGGGTGCGGTGGAGGGCGCGGAGGGGCCTCCCGCGGTCCGCGGGTCGGCGAGGATCCGGGCGCAGGCGGCGGCGTCCGGGCGGGCACCGGGGGACCGGTCGGTCATCGCCGTGAGCAGGCGGGCGAGTTCCGCCGGGAGACCGGACGGCAGCACCGGAGGGCGGTGCAGGTGCGCCAGCGCCGCCTCCAGCGGCGCTCCGGCGTACTCCGCCTCGCCCTTGAGGGTTTCGAGCAGCACCAGGCCGAGGCTGTACACGTCGGCCGCGGGCCCCGTCCTGCGGCCCAGGGCCTGCTCGGGCGCCATGTAGGAGGCGGTGCCGACGAGGGTGCCCGCGCCCTCGGGGGCGTCGTCCGCGGCCTCGACGCGGCGGGAGATGCCGAAGTCCGTGAGGTACGGGGTGTCCGACCGGTCCAGCAGGATGTTCGACGGCTTGACGTCACGGTGGACGACGCCGTGGGCGTGCGCGTGGGCGAGGGCAGAGGCCAGGGCGGCCCCGGTCCGGCAGGTCTCGGCGGGCGTGAGGACCCCGCAGGCGATCCGCCGCCGCAGCGTCGTCCCCCGGACGAGCCGCATCACCAGGAACGGCCGGTCCTCGTCGCGGCCCGCGTCGTAGAGGGTCACCAGGCAGGGATGGTGCATCCGGGCCAGCAACCGGGCCTCCTCGCCGCACTGGGCGTCGGTCCGGCGGGCGCCCGCGGGCCGGTACACCTTCACCGCCACGGGGCGCCGCAACCGCAGGTCCAGCGCCTCGTACACGTCCGCCGTGCCGCCCCGGCCCAGGAGGCGGTCGAGGCGGTAGCGCCCGGCGACGGTACGGGCCATCCATGTGACGTCCGGATGTACGGCCCTCGTTCGAACCTGCATCGGGGGCTCCCTGGGGGTGTGGCCGGCCCTCTGCCGAAGGGCCGGGAGTCGGGTGCGTCGCCCGCCGGTGCGTGCGCGGGCCCGCGGCTGAACGCGTGCCCCGTCCGTCCATGAACATCCCCTGAATGAGGGCGAATCGACGGTTCCGGCGTGCCAACGGGGCCAGGAACGACCCGATCCGAACGTCCCCGAGGGCAGCGGAATGATCCCGGGAGACCCGGGTACGCGGACGTTGTCCAACCCTCAGGGGAGGAGCAACCAACCATGGGTCTGGGACTGTTCATCATCATGATCGCCGTCGGCGCCATTCTCACGTTCGCGACCGACTGGGAGCTCGAAGCGGTGGACCTCGATCTGGTCGGCCTGATCCTGATGGGCGTCGGCCTGCTCGGGACCGCCGTCTACACCAGCGTTCTGCGCCGCCGTCGGATGGTGGTCCCGCCGGTGGCGACCACGGTCTCCGACGAAGACCGTCGTGACCTGCTCTGAGGCGGCGCGCACGTCCGGCGCCGCGCCCTGCACGAACACAGCGACAGAGGAGTGACAGCGATGACCGACCATCTGTGGTCCTTCAGCACCGAGTCCGGCCACCTGGCGGGTACCGACCTCACCGGGTGGCGCGTCGAGGCCACCGACGGCCACATCGGCAAGGTGGACAAACACTCCGACGAGGTGGACGCCTCCTATCTGGTCGTCGACACGGGCGTCTGGATCTTCGGCAAGGAGGTGCTCATCCCGGCGCGGGCGGTGACCCGCGTCGACCTGGAGGAGCAGACCCTCCACCTCGCCCTGTCGAAGGAACAGGTGAAGGACTCGCCCGAGTTCGTCTCCGACAAGCACCTGGCGGACCGCCAGTACCGCGAGGAGATCGGGCAGTACTACCGCACGTCCTGGCCCTTCCCGGGAGGCATGGGCGGCTTCTGAGGGTGGCCGGCGACCTCAAGCGGTTCGAGTCGTTCATCGTGGAGCGCGGCGGCCCGCGGACAGGCGGCCGGCGCGGATCGGACTGAGGATCCGGCGCCGGCGCGCCCTTGGCAGGGGTGACAGGAGTCGAACCTGCGGCATCCGGTTTTGGAGACCGGCGCTCTGGCCATCTGAGCTACACCCCTCTGGTGTGCGGGAAGCGTGTCACGCCGACGGGAGCCGGCGCCACCGGATATCGCGGTGAGGAACGGACGACACCGCGCACCCGTACCTGCCGGCTCGACCGTCGTTCGCCCCGCGCCGACGGCCACACGACCGCCCCGCTCGGGCCCCTCCCGACGCGGGGCGGAGCCCGTGTCGAGGTCCTTGGGGCCCGCCCCGTGAGAAACCGGATCGGGTGGCATGGATCCCGGTCGGCGGGGCAGGCGGGTGTCGAGCGATGGGACGCTCACGCCGGACGATCCACGGTTCCCCCCCTTGCCGTGGGTCGGCGGCACCCGCGAGCGGCCCGCACCCCGTAGAGGTGCGGGCCGCTCGCATGCCGTCCCGAGCCGGCGCCCCGAGCCCGCTCCCCGGAGGGCCGGACCGCCGAGCGGTCTCCTCGCATCCACGGGGTTTGGCTCCGGGGAGAGCGGCAAGCCGAACTGGTAGGCACCGGAAGCGGGGTGACGGACAGTCGCCCGCGGAACCCACCCAGGAGGCGCTCATGTCGAACCCGACCCGAGCCCTCGTCCGTGGGGCGCCGTGGGCCGCGCCGGTGGGACCGACCCGGCCTCACCGCCTCGCCCACCCCGCCGGTGACCCGTCGGGACCGGGGACGGTCCTCCGGCTCCACGGGCATCGGCGCGAGCCGCCGTACCCGGGGGGCCCCGCGGGAACGCTTCCCACGCCCGCGCACTCCGGTCGGACCGCCGCGGCGGAGCCCTCCGCACCGGTCCGCCCGCCCCGTCGCCCGACCCGCTCTCCGGTGACGCCGCCGTCGCGGCCGCCGGAGGCCGCAGTCCCGTCCGAGAACCCCAGTGCCTCGGGCCGGAGCGGGGAGTACCGCACGTACGCTCCCGCCGTGACCCCCGACGCGCCGCGCGGACGGGACGGGAAGGAGGGGCGGGAGGGGCTGAACGGGCGGGCCGGCGGTCCCGCCGCCGGTGACCGCGGGCGGCCGCCCGGCGACGACGGGAACGCCCGTCGCGGACGGTGGCGTCACCACGCGCCCCCACGAACGGCCGGTACGCCGCGGACCTGACTCCGCACCGTGCCGCGCCGGACGGAAGCCCCCACGCTCGACGGGGGCTTCCGCCGTGCCGACCCCGATCCAGGACGCCACACGCCCGCGCCGTGCCCCCGAGGCCCGCCCCGGGCTCCGTATCGCCCCGCGACTCTTCGAGCCGCCCGTGACGCAGAGGAGGATCTTCATGAACGAACGAGACGGCGGTACGCCGGAGGAACAGCCGAGGGAGGCTGGGCGCGGCGGGAACGCAGAAGTGGAGGACGGCGGCGGCACCGGTGCCCGTACCGGCAGGCACGACGGGCGCGGCGAGACGGAGGAGGAGCGCGCGGACCGGCGCTGGCAGGAGCTCCTCCAGGAGATCCGGGTCGCCCAGACCGGCGTCCAGATCCTCCTCGGCTTCCTCCTCACCGTGGTCTTCACCCCGCTCTTCCACGACCTGGAGCAGACCGACAAGACGATCTACCTGGTCACGGTCGTCCTCGGGTCGCTGGCGACGGGCGCGCTGATAGGCCCCGTCTCCTTCCACCGGATCGTGTCGGGGCGGCGGGTCAAGCCCCAGGCCGTCGCCTGGGCCTCCCGGCTCACCTTCACCGGCATCCTGCTGCTGCTCGCGACGCTGACGGCCGCCCTGTTCCTCATCCTGCGGGTGGCGACGCACGACCCGTACGTGCCCTGGCTGGTCTCCGGCGTCCTCGCCTGGTACCTGAGCTGCTGGTTCGCCCTGCCCCTGTGGGTCCGCACCCACTACGCCGACAGAAGCTGACCGGAGCACGCCACCGGGAACCGCCGATGGGGGAGGACGACGACGGAGAGGGGCGGCCCGCCGTATGGCGGGCCGCCCCTCTCCGTGCCGGACGAGGTCCGTCGTCCGTCGGATCAGTGCTTGAAGGCGTCCTTCGCCTTCTCCTTCGCGCTGCGCGCGTCGCCCTTGGCCTGCTCGGCCCGGCCTTCCGCCTCGAGACGCTCGTCGTCGGTCATCCGGCCGACCGCCTCCTTGACCTTGCCCTTGACCTGCTCGCCCTTGGCCTTGCTCTTCTGCTGACCGGACACGAGGGATCACTCCTTCTCCGTGCGACACATCTGACAACAGAACGCCTCGCCGGAATCGCCGAGAACAAACCCATGGAAATCAGGCGCTCCACCGCTCAGCCCGCACCGGAGGGGAGGTTCTCCTTGATCTTGGCGATGGCGAAGCCCCACCCCTGCGACACCGTCGGCTTCCCCGGCACGGCCACCTCCGAGGGGTTGGTCAGCACGTCGAGGAGGACCGGGCCGGGGAGGGCGAGCGCCTTGCGCACGGCCTCGTCCAGCTCGCCCGGCGCGGTGACGCGGATGCCGGTCAGCCCGAGCGCCTCGGCCACCGCGGCGAAGTCGGGATTGTCCAGTACCGTCCCGAACTCGGGAAGCCCCGCCTGCTCCTGCTCCAGCTTGACCATGCCGAGGCGGCGGTTGTCGAAGACGACGAGCTTCACCGGCAGCCGTTCGGAGCGGATGGTCATCAGGTCGCCGAGCAGCATGCCGAGTCCGCCGTCGCCGCAGAAGGCCACGACCTGCCGGTCCGGGGCCCACAGCTGGGCCCCGATGGCCTGGGGCATGGCGTTGGCCATGGAGCCGAGGTTGTAGGAGCCGATCAGCCGGCGGGCGCCGCGCATCCGCACGAGCCGCGAGAGCCACACGGTGGCCATCCCGGTGTCCGAGGTGAAGATCGCGTCGTCGGCGGCGTGGCGGTCGACGGCCACCGCGAGAGCCTCGGGACGGATGTCCGCCTCCCGGTTGTCGAACATGGCCCGCACCCGTCCCAGCAGCCGCCTGTCGTGGGCGGGGTCGGCGAGGTCGGCCTGGTCCTTCTGCCAGTCCGCGTAGCGCTCGCGGGCCTCGTCGAGGTGGGAGCGCGACGGGACGGGCGTCAGCAGCGGCAGCAGGGCCCGCAGCGTCGCGCCCACGTCACCGGCGAGCCCGACGTCCACCGGAACGCGGCGCCCGAGGTGCTCCTCGCGGGTGTCGATCTGCACGATCCGGCAGTCCTCCGGATACCAGTCCCGATAGGGGAAGTCCGTCCCGAGCATGATCAGCGTGTCGCAGGAGTCCATGGCGTGGGCCGCGGCCGGATTGCCGATGAGGCCTGTCTGGCCGACCTCGTACGGGTTGTCGTCCTCGAAGCCCTCCTTGCCCTTCAGGGTCAGCACCATCGGTGCCGACAGCAGCTCGGCGGCGCGCAACACCTCCTCACGGGCCTGCCGGGCGCCGCGCCCCACCAGGAGGGTGACCCGCGAGCCCCGGGTGATCGCCTCGGCCGCCTCGGCGAGCGCCGGGTCGTCGGGACGCGTGACGGCCGGGCGCGGCAGAGCGAACCGCGTCGGCCGGTCCTCCTCGACCTCCTGGTCGCCGAGGTCGCCGGGGACGGTCAGCACCGCCACGCCCCGCCCGGTCACGGCCGCCCGCACCGCGGACTCCAGCAGCCGTGGCATCTGGGAGGGGGAGGTCACGGTGGCGCGGTACACGGCCACGTCCCGGAAGAGGAGGTCGTTGTCGACCTCCTGGAAGTAGTCCCCGCCCATCTCCGACAGCGGCACCTGGCCGCAGATCGCCAGGACCGGCGCCCCGCTCTTGGCCGCGTCGTAGAGTCCGTTCAGCAGGTGCACCGAGCCCGGTCCCACCGTGCCCATGCAGACGGCCAGCTCTCCGGAGAGCTGGGCGCGTGCTCCGGCGGCGAAGGCCGCCGCCTCCTCGTGGCGGAAGCCGGTCCAGTCGATGCCCTCGGTGGTCCGGATGGCGTCGGTGAGCGGGTTGAGCGCGTCGCCGACCACGCCGAAGACACGGCCGACACCGAGGTCCGCGAGCCCGTCGATGATCACCTGTGCGACGGTACGAGTCATGGGGTCTCCCTTCACTGTGGATGTCGACCGGTTCACCGGAGGGTGAACCGGTCGGGATGAGCTGCCTTCCAGTCGCCTGCCCACGTGTCCGGAACCGATGCGGGCGACAGGAGCTGACCGGGTTCGAGGGGTTCGTACAGCTCGGCGTGGGACCGCACGGCGTCCGGTCCGACCAGGCGCAGCAGCATGCCGGGCCCCAGCTCCCGGGGGCCGTCGGCACCCAGGGCGGCCATGAGCGCGAGGGCGCTCCGGACGGTCGCCTCCTGGAAGCGCCGGACCCGCTCCGCCTTGTCCTGGACGTCGAGGGCGCGGGCGCGCCGGGGGTCCTGCGTGGCGACCCCGACGGGACAGGTGTTGGTGTGGCAGCGCTGGGCCTGGATGCACCCGAGGGCGAACATCATGGCCCGGGCGGAGTTGGTGTAGTCGGCGCCCTGGATCAGCCGCTTGACGATGTCGCTCCCGGTGGCGATCTTGCCGGAGGCACCGATCCGGATCCGGTCGCGCAGCCCCGTGCCGACGAGGGCCCGGTGCACCGTGGTCAGGCCCTCGGTGAGGGGCAGGCCGACGGTGTCCGCGAACTCCAGTGGGGCGGCGCCCGTGCCGCCCTCCGCCCCGTCGACGACGATGAAGTCGGGCGTGAGGTTCTCCTCCAGCATCGCCTTGCAGACGGCGAGGAAGTCGCGGCGCGCGCCCACGCACAGCTTGAAGCCGACCGGCTTGCCGCCGGAGAGCTCCCGCATCCGGCCGAGGAAGCGCACCAGTTCCCGGGGGGTCCGGTAGACGCGGTGGTACGGCGGGGAGATCACCGTGCGGCCCTCGGGGACGCCGCGGACGGCGGCGATCTCCCGGCCGACCTTGGAGCCGGGCAGTACGCCCCCGATGCCGGGCTTCGCGCCCTGGCTGATCTTCAGCAGGACGCAGGCGACCTGGTCGAGCGCGGCCTTCTCCGCGAACCGCCGTGAGTCGAAGCCGCCGTCCTCGGCACGGCAGCCGAAGTACCCGGTCCCGATCTCCCAGACGAGGTCGCCGCCGGGGGCGAGGTGGTGCTCCGATATTCCGCCCTCGCCGGTGTCGTGGGCGAAGCCACCGCGCCGGGCGCCCTCGTTCAGGGCGCGGATCGCCCGGGCCGACAGGGAGCCGAAGCTCATCGCCGACACGTTGAGCAGGGCCATGTCGTAGGGCCGGGCGCAGTCGGGGCCGCCGATCCGGACCCGGGGCGGCTCGTCCGGCACCGGGCGCGGGGCCATGGAGGGGACCAGGTACTCGGTGCCGGTCCGGCCCAGCTCCAGCTCGGTGCCGAAGGGGTCCTCGGCGTCCGTCCCCTTCGCCCGCTCGTACACGATGGACCGGGTGTCCCGGTCGAAGGGCACGCCGTCGACGTTCCCCTCGACGAAGTACTGCTGCACCTCGGGGCGGATCGCCTCCATCGCGAACCGCAGGTGCCCGAGGAGCGGGTAGTTGCGCAGGATCGAGTGGCGCCGCTGGACGACGTCGTACGACGCGACCGCGGCGAGCAACAGGGCGGGGCCGGCCGCGCACCACCACCACGGGGACACCCAGGCGGCCGCGAGGCCGGTGGCGAGCGCGGTGAGGACGGGGCAGACCACGAGCAGTGACGTCACCATGGACGGCCGTCTGTCCCGGACCGGCGCGGTCAAGCGCGCGAGGGGAACGGGCGGGGCGGGACCGGTGGGCCCGCGTCCACCAGGTTTAGCGTGCGGGAGTCGGGCGAGACGATGCCCATGAGTGCTTCGGAGAACAGCGAACGGAACCAGTTCCCCTGGACCGGCCCCTACGCCGTCCCGGACTACCCCGACCTGACGCGGGTGGACGACCCCGACGTGGACGAGAGGTACGAGCCGGCCGCTCTCGGGGAGCCGCGCGTCCTGTCCGCGCCGTTCGCGCAGAAGGCCCGCACGGCCTCGTACGTGGCACGCGGCGCCGGCAGCGACCTGTGGGCCGCCGCGCGTGCGCACCCGACCGTGACGGCCGGTGCCGCCGTAGGCACGGCGGCCGCGCTCGCACTCGTGTACGGGTGGGGGCACCGGGCCGGGCGCCTGGCCGCGCGGCGCGACCTCGGCCCGGTGGCCCTCTTCCTGGAACGCCGCGGCTGAGCGGGCGCGCTTCCAGCCCTCGTACGAGGCCGGTGCGTGTGTACGCCGTCCGGCCGTCCCTCTACTTTCCGTCACCGTCCTTACGGAGGTCGATCCGCATGGTCCCCCTGCTTCTCGTACTGCTGCTCGCCCTGCTCCTCTTCGGCGCCGGCTTCGCCGTCAAGGCGCTCTGGTGGATCGCCGTCATCGTGCTCGTCGTGTGGCTGCTGGGCTTCGTGGCCCGGCCGAAGGGCGGCACGGGCCGCTGGTACCGCTGGTAGGCGGCCCCGCGGCGCGCGCCCGCCCGTCGGCGTGACCGAGCCCGGCACCTCCGCATGGAGAGTGCCGGGCTCAGCCGTGTGCTCAGCACCGAGCCCGGCACCTCCGCATGGAGAGTGCCGGGCTCAGCCGTGTGCTCAGGCGCTCAGCACCGAGTCGTCCTCGGGGCGCGCGCCCGGCAGGCGATGGCGGGCCGCGATCAGCGCCGCGTCCACGTCACGCGTACCGGTGGAGACGCACAGCGTGTAGGCGAGGTCGTCCATGCGCCGCCGTACTTCTTCGCGGCCGTTCTCGGCCTGGAGCACCTTGAGCGTCTCGTACTGCTCGATGAGATTGCGCAGGACCGCGGGATGGGCCATCAGCACGTACTGCTCCCCTCGTCGTCGGGGCGGGGGACCGCCCGGTTCGACGCCCGTGTACCCCGGTCGCGGCGTCGTATGCCCTCCGTCCCGGGGCCGGAGAGGGCGGGTTCCGGCCGGATGACTCGGCACCGCCCTCCTCTTGTCGATCACGGAGGGGTAGTGTCGTCATGATTGCCGTACGGCAACGATCGCGGCAGCCGGAGCCTCCCGGGGGAGCGGGCGTCCGGCGCGCGGCGCGGGCCGCACGGTCCATGTGCGCAAGCTTGGTGGGGAACGAGGATGGGGCATGTCTGAGACGACGACCAGGGGCTCCTCCGGCCGGGAGAACCCCGGACCGGCCGCGGTGGTCGAGCCTGAACTCCGGCAGCTGCTGGCGGGGCTCACGGCCGTGCGGGACGGCGACTTCGGCACCCGTCTGCCGGACGAGGCGGACGGGCTGATGGGCGAGATCTCGCGGGTGTTCAACGGGATGGTCGACCAGCTGTCCCTGTTCACCTCCGAGGTGACGCGGGTGGCGCGCGAGGTCGGCACGGAAGGGACGCTCGGCGGGCAGGCCGCCGTGCCCGGTGTCTCCGGCACCTGGGCCGACCTGACCGACTCGGTCAACGCGATGGCCGGCAACCTCACCACCCAGGTCCGTGACATCGCTCACGTGGCGACGGCCGTCGCGAAGGGTGACCTCTCCCAGAAGATCGACGTGGACGCGCGCGGCGAGATCCTGGAGCTGAAGAACACCATCAACACGATGGTCGACCAGCTCTCGGCCTTCGCCGACGAGGTCACGCGCATGGCCCGTGACGTGGGCACCGAGGGCATCCTCGGGGGACAGGCCGACGTGAAGGGCGTCTCCGGCACCTGGCGAGACCTGACCGACTCCGTCAACTCGATGGCGGGGAACCTCACCGCGCAGGTGCGGGCGATCGCCCACGTCGCCACCGCCGTCGCGGGCGGCGACCTGTCGAAGAAGGTCGACGTGGACGCCCGGGGCGAGATCCTGGAGCTGAAGACGACCATCAACACCATGGTCGACCAGCTCTCGGCCTTCGCCGACGAGGTGACCCGCGTCGCCCGCGAGGTCGGCACCGAGGGCCGGCTCGGCGGCCAGGCCAGGGTGCCGAACGTGGCGGGCACCTGGAAGGACCTCACCGACAACGTCAACTCCATGGCGAGCAACCTGACCGGACAGGTCCGGAACATCGCCCAGGTCACGACCGCCGTCGCCAACGGCGACCTGTCGAAGAAGATCGACGTGGACGCCCGGGGCGAGATCCTGGCGCTGAAGACGACCATCAACACGATGGTCGACCAGCTGTCCTCGTTCGCGGCCGAGGTGACCCGCGTGGCCCGCGAGGTCGGCAGCGAGGGCCGCCTCGGCGGCCAGGCCGAGGTCGAGGGGGTCTCCGGTACCTGGAAGCGGCTGACCGAGAACGTCAACGAGCTGGCGGGCAACCTCACCCGCCAGGTTCGCGCCATCGCCGAGGTCGCGAGCGCCGTCGCCGAGGGCGACCTCACCCGCTCGATCACCGTCGAGGCGTCGGGCGAGGTGGCCGAGCTCAAGGACAACATCAACGCCATGGTCGGCTCGCTGCGCGAGACGACGCGGGCCAACCAGGAGCAGGACTGGCTCAAGTCCAGTCTGGCCCGGATGTCCGCACTGATGCAGGGCCACCGCGACCTGGCCGTCGTCGCCGAACTCGTCATGGACGAGCTGACCCCGCTCGTCGCCGCCCAGTACGGCGCGTTCTACCTCGCGGAGGAGGGCGCCGACGGCGTCGAGCTGGGCCTCGTCGGCTCCTACGGACGCCCCGCCGGCGACCAGGACCGGGTCCGCTTCCGGCTGGGCGAGTCGCTCGTCGGACAGGCCGCCCGCAGCCGCCGCACCATCGCCGCCGAGAACGTCCCCGCCGACTACGTCACGATCTCCTCGGGTCTCGGCAGCACGTCCAAGGGCAGCCTCGTGGTGCTGCCGGTCGTCGTCGAGGAGCAGGTGCTCGGCGTCATCGAGCTGATGTCCTTCAGCCCCTTCACCTCCGTGCACCGGGACTTCCTGGAACAGCTCATGGAGACCGTCGGCGTCAACCTGAGCACCATCGTCGCCAACGCCCGCACCGACGAACTCCTGGACGAGTCCCAGCGCCTGGCCGGCGAACTCCGCTCCCGCACCGAGGAACTCCAGGTGCGGCAGGAGGAACTCCAGCGTTCCAACGCCGAGCTGGAGGAGAAGGCGGCCCTGCTCGCCACGCAGAACCGCGACATCGAGGCCAAGAACCTCCAGATCGAGCAGGCCCGGCAGGAGCTGGAGGACCGCGCCCAGCAGCTCGCCCTGGCCTCCACGTACAAGTCGGAGTTCCTGGCCAACATGAGCCACGAACTGCGCACCCCGCTCAACAGCCTGCTGATCCTGGCCCAGCTGCTCGCCCAGAACTCGCCCCGGAACCTCACGGCCAAGCAGGTCGAGTACGCAGGCATCATCCACTCGGCCGGATCCGACCTGCTCCAGCTGATCAACGACATCCTCGACCTCTCCAAGGTGGAGGCCGGGAAGATGGACCTCAACCCGGAGCGCGTCCCCCTGCGCAGGCTCCTCGACTACGTCGAGGCCACGTTCCGACCCCTCACCTCGCAGAAGAGCCTCGCCTTCACGGTCTCCACGGCCGCCGGCGTCCCCGTCGAGCTCGTCACCGACGACACGCGGCTCCGGCAGGTGCTGCGCAACCTGCTGTCGAACGCCGTCAAGTTCACCGAGCACGGCAGCGTCGAGCTGCGCATCGAACCGGCCTCGGAGGCCGAGTTGCCCGCGTCCGTGGACCGCGGCGGCCCCATCGTCGCCCTCCGTGTCACCGACACCGGCATCGGCATCGCCCCCGAGAACCTGGAGGCCATCTTCGGCGCCTTCCAGCAGGCCGACGGGACGACCAACCGCAAGTACGGCGGCACCGGACTGGGCCTCTCCATCAGCCGCGAGATCGCGCATCTGCTCGGCGGCGCCCTCACCGTCACGAGCGTGCCCGGCGAGGGCAGCACCTTCACCCTCTACCTCCCCGTCACCCGTACCGACTTCACCGAGCAGCCCGCCCCCGCCGCCCCGCCGACGGACCCCTTGGCGGCGGTCACCGTCCCGGCCCAGGCCCGGAGCGGCGCGATCGCGCTGCCCGGCGCTCCGACCGCCCGGCCGACCCGGCGCCTCCTCGTCATCGAGGAGCGTCCGCGCGGACTCCTCGCCGTCGTCGCCGAGAACGCGGTCACCCAACTCGCGGCCGACGGCGGGCACACGGGCCGGGCGGACATCGAACTGATCGCGGTCGTCGGCCCCCAGGAGGCCGCCTCCGCGCTCGCCACCCAGCCGTTCCACTGCGTCGTGCTCGACGTCGACATGGCGGACGGCGACGCCCTGCGCTTCCTGGACGCCATGGACGGCGACGAGGCGCTGCGCACCGTCCCCGTCCTCGCCCACAACAACCGCCGGCTCCCCGCCGACGAGGAGGGCGCCCTCCAGACCCTCGCCCGCCGCCGTCCGCTGGAACTGCTCTCCAGCCTGGACGAGCTGCGCGAGCGGATCGCCCTCCACCTGTCCGCGGAGCAGCCCGGCGACGTCGTGCCCCTGGTGCGCGGCGACCACTGGGCGCCCGCGCCCCTGGCCATCGACACCACCCTGCGCGGCAGGACCGTCCTCGCCGTCGACGACGACGCCCGCAACCTGTACGCCCTCAGCGGCATCCTGGAGCTGCACGGCATGACCGTGCTGCACGCCGAGAACGGGCGGAAGGGGATCGAGACGCTCCTGGCGAACCCGTCCGTCGCCCTGGTCCTGATGGACGTGATGATGCCGGAGATGGACGGCTACACCGCGACCGCGCGGATCAGGGAGCTGCCGCAGTACGCGGACCTGCCCGTGATCGCCGTCACCGCGAAGGCCATGCCCGGCGACCGGGAGAAGAGCCTCGCGTCCGGGGCCAGCGACTACGTCACCAAGCCCGTCGACGCCGACGAACTCATCGCCTGCGTCCACCGCTGGCTCGACGGCGGGGCGGCCTCGTGACCGTCCCCGCGGGACCGCCCCGCGCTCCCCGCCCGGCCCCGGAGCGCCGGACCGGCGCCCCCCGGCCCCGTCCGCACGGCGGCCCCGGGGCTGCCCCGACCGAGGAGTCGCCGACGTGAGTGGCCCCAGCTACCCGGGCGGAGACCCGTCCGCCGGCCTCTCCGAGGCAGGCGCCGCCGCGCCCCCGACGCCCGGCGCCGCCGTCCCGTACCCCGCCGACGGCACGTCGGCCGTCGCGTCCGTCGACGGCCGGCTGGCCGCCACGGTGGAACGGCTGCGCGGCGAGGTGCGCGCCGCGCAAGCGGCGGCCGAGGGCCGCGCCCTCATCGAACTCGCCAAGGGGGTCATCGTCGAGCGCCTGGGCTGCGGCCCCGCCCAGGCGGCCCGCCAGCTCGCGGAGCTCGCCGACCGGGTCGGACTGTCCCGGCTGGAGCTGGCCGCCGACATCATCAACCAGGCGGCCCGGGACCGGATGGCCGAGGCGGCGGACGAGTTCGTGCGGACGGCCGTCGGCGAGCCCGGCGCCCCCGCCCCCGCCGCCCCCGACGCCTCGGTCGCCGTGCGGCTGCGCACGGCGGAGAGCGCGGCGCTCAGCGCCGGCGACACCCAGGCCGTCGCCGAGTCGCTGCTCCGGCACGCCCTCGAACCCCTGGGCGCCGTCGCCGTGGCGATCTGGACCACCGGCCCCGACACCTCGCTGAGCCTGCGCGGCCACGCCGGCTTCGGCCTCGACGAGGCGGCCCGCTGGCACTACGTGCCGCCGGGGGTGACCACCGCGGCCCGGCAGGCGCTCATCGGGCGCCGCACCGTCCGGTACGCCTCCCTGGCCGCCGCGGGCATCCCCTCGATCGGCCGCGCGCGCCATCCCGACGGCGGCCGGGTCGTCGTCCCCGCCGGGACCGGCGGCCGCATCCACGGCGTCCTGGAGATCTGCTGGGCCCGTCCGCTCGACCCGCTGCCGCAGGCCGTGGAGCGCCAGATCGAGGCGCTCGCCGAGCTCTGCGCCCACACCTTGGAGGCGCTGCCCGAGGCGTCCCCCGGAGGCTCCCCCCTCTCCGGGGGCTTCCCGGTCCCCGGCGGGCACGGGGCGCCGGCGCTGGCCGAACTCTCGGACGGGCTCTACGACCCCGCCCTCGTCCTCACCCCCCACCTGGACGAGGCGGGGAAGCTCGTCGACTTCCGCATTCGGCACGCCAACGCGCACTTCCGCGATCCGGCCGGACGGCCCCGCGGCTCCGTCGACGGGGCCCTGCTCCTGGAGGCGTACCCGGCGACGGCGGACGGCAGCGAACTCTTCGAACGGATCGAGCGGGTCTATGCCACGGGGGAGCCGTTCCGCGCCCGCCGGACCCGTCTCACGGCCCTGGTGGACCAGGTGCCGCTCGCCTCGCTCGCCGACATCAGCATCAGCCGGTACGGCGCGAGCGTGCTGCTCATCTGGCGCGTCGAGGACGAGTCGGCACGCCTCGCCAGCCTCCTCCAGCACGCCCAGCGCCTCGGCCGGGTCGGCGCCTTCGAGGAGGACGTCGTCGCCGGGGACATCACCTGGAACGGCCAGCTGTACGAGCTCTTCGGCCGCATGCCGACGGAGCCGCCGGTCCCCCTGCGCGACCTCGCCGCCCACGTCCACCCCGACGACGTCGACACCATCCGCCGCTTCCTCCAGCAGGTGCTGCACCAGCGGCGGGTGGGCTCCGCCGCCTTCCGCATGCTCCGCCACGACGGCGTCACGCGGCACATCCGGGTGACCGCCGAACCCGCAGTCCGCACCGGCGGCGGTCTCCAGGCGGTCCGGGGCGCCTACCAGGACATCTCGGCGCAGCACTGGACCGAGGTCGCCCTCACGGCCACCCGCGACCGGTTGGCGGCGACGGAGGAGGCGGCAGAGGAACGCAACCGGCTCACCCTCCAGCTCCAGCACGCCATCATGCCGCCGGCCAAGCCGCCGCTCGACGCGCCGGGACTCGACGTCGCCGTGCGCTACCGTCCCGCCGAGTCCGAGTCCCTGGTCGGCGGCGACTGGTACGACGCGGTCGTGCTGCCGTCCAAGAAGGTGCTCCTGTGTGTCGGTGACGTCGCCGGCCACGGCGTGGAGGCCGCCACCGGCATGGTGGTGCTGCGCAACGCCCTCCGCGGCCTCGCCGTCACGGGCGCGGGCCCGGGACAGCTGCTGTCCTGGCTCAACGGCGTCGCCCACCACCTCACCGCCCAGGTGACGGCCACCGCCGTGTGCGGCATCTACGACCCGGGGAGCCGCACGCTGCGCTGGGCCCGCGCGGGCCACCTCCCGCCGGTGCTGGTCCGCGGGGACGAGGCGTTCGACCTGCCGCTCGTGCGTGGGCTGCTGCTGGGGGCCCTCGCGGAGGCCGAGTACGAGGAGACGGAGCTGCGGCTCGAACCCGGCGACACGCTCCTGATGTACACCGACGGGCTCGTCGAGCGGCGGGACACCGCCGTCCACGACTCCGTCGCCCAGCTGCTCACCGTCGCCCGGGAGCCGTCCGACAGCCTCGAACGCCTGCTGGACCAGCTGTTGGCGCGCAGCAAGTCGGACACGGACGACGACACGTGCGTGGTCGGTGTCCAGGTGTCATGACCCCCTTAGTCCGCCCCGAGACCGACCCCACCCCCCATGGAAAGCAGGGAACATGTCCGAGCGAGAACCGAACCTGGATGTCGACGTCGAGATCCGCGACGACCGCACGGCGGTGCTGACCGTCGAGGGTGAGCTGGACATGGAGACCGCCGGCCGGCTGCAGGACCTTCTGACGGAACAGTTCGGCGAGGGTCGGCGCCGTATCGTGCTGGACCTGTCCGCCCTCGGCTTCATGGACTCCTCGGGGCTGAACGTCCTGATCAGGGCGGTCAACAGGGCGCGGGAGACCGGCGGCGACCTGTATCTCGCCGCGCCGACCCCGGCCGTGCGCCGCATTCTGGAGATCACCGGCGTGACGACGACGATCCCGCCGCACGACGGCGTGGCGGACGCGCTGGCCGCGGCCGGCGGCGCGAGATAGCGGACGGGTGGCCGGTCCCGTGCACGGGACCGGCCCAGGGAAGAGGAAGAGGAGGACCGTGCACGAGATCGCCGAGCTGGAGCAGGCGCTCCGCCGGGCGGCCCCGCACCGGCTCGTGGAGGTCGTCGAGGACGCCTTGAGGGAGCACTGCGGGGCGTTGCGGGTGGAACTCCGCCTGGCCGACTACGGTTTGCGGACGCTCCAGCCCGTCGGGCACGTCTCCGGGGCGGATCAGTCGGTGCCGATCCACGACAGTCCCCAGGGGCGCGCTTTCGGCGCCCAGGAGCCGCACGTGGTCCGGGAGCCCGGGGCGCTCCGGCTCCACCTGCCCGTCACCGTCCGAGGGGACCGGCTGGGGGTGCTGACGGCCGAGCTGCCCCCGGAGGCCGACCTCACGCCGCTGCTGCCGGGGCTCGCCCAGGTCTGCGAGGCGCTCGGCCACGAGATCCTGGTGGCGGAGCGCGACACGGACCTGTACGTCCTGGCGCGGCGTGCGACTCGGCTCACGCTCGCGGCGGAGATGCAGTGGCAGCTGCTGCCCGGCCGTTCCTGCGCCCGTCCCGAGTTCGCCCTCGCCGCCCATCTGGAGCCCGCCTACGCCATCTTCGGCGACAACTACGACTGGTCGGTCTCGGACGGCCGGCTGACCCTGACGGTCACCAACGGCATGGGGGAGGGCATCGAGGCCGCCCTGCTGACGAACCTCGCGATCAACGCGCTCCGCAACGCCCGCCGGGCCGGCCTCCCGCTGCCTGACCAGGCGGCGCTGGCGGACCAGGCGGTGTACGCCCATTACCGGGGCGAGGCCTTCGTGTCGGTCCTGCTGCTCTGCTTCGACCTGGCCACGGGCGAGGTGGAGGCCGTGGACGCCGGATCGCCCCGTCTCTGGCGGCAGCGGGGGCAGGCGGTGGAGTCCGTCGACTTCGAGGCGCAGCTGCCCCTCGGCATGTTCGAGGACACCGTGTACGTGCCCGAGCGGTTCGTGGTGCGGCCCGGCGACCGGCTGCTGTTCGGCAGCGACGGCGTGTACGCGGCCGTCTCGCCCGCGGGGGAGAGCTACGGGGACCGGGCGCTGGCCCGCGCGCTGCGAGGGACACGGCTGTTGCCGCCCACGCACGTGCCCCAGGCGGTGCTCCGGGAGCTCGCCGCCCACCACGGCGGCAGCCCGCTGGAGGACGACGCCCTGGTCGTGTGCCTCGACTGGCACGGCTCCGTGTCAACAGTTGCTGTGTGACAACTGTATCCTTGGGGCAACACCTGGCGGCTGCCCGGAAGAACGCCGTCAAGGACGACCAGAGGTGGCAATGAGGACATGGGGTGTGCGTACGGCCGGAGCCGGCGTCGCGCGGGGATCAGGCCGAACTGACGTCCTTCAGCGGCGTGCGGGCGGGTGACGAGACTGCCTCTCCGCCCCCTCCCACGGCCTCGTGGAAGCCGGTGAGCCCCCGCAGCAGCGCCTTGCGACTCGTCGGCGACATGTTCGCGATGACCGCGAGCAGGGCCTCCTCGCGCTGGGTCCTGAGGTCCCGCAGGTACGCCTTGCCGTGCACGGTCAGGTGTAGCTCCAGCTGCCGACGGCTCACGGGGCTGGGCAGCCGCTGCACGAAGCCCAGCGCCTCCAGCCGGTCGCACATGCGGCTCACGGAGGGCGGTGCGGAGCCGAGCAGCTCGCCCAGGGTGCGCAGGCTGATGCCCTCCTCGCGGTCCAGGCTGTACAGCACGCGCAGCTGACTCGCCGAGACGGGTGTCGACGACACCATGTCCCGGCCGCGCTCCCACAGCACCTCCAGCAGCTCGATGAGCTCCCGGGCGGACTCGGCCGTCCGCTGCGGTTCCCGCGGCGGCGGGGCGGGGTTGCTGTTCATGCCTGCCGATCCTCCTCGGACGTCCCGGGCCGGGTACGGCGGCCTTGCGACGGACCGGTCATCTCCACATCTCTCCAGAAGGCGGTACGGATCCATTGGATCGACACGCGACAGTGGGTGGCGCACTGCGCGGGGCGGCACCACACCTCCTCCTGGACTCCCTCCGTACCAGTCTCGCGCACCTGCACGCCGCGACCTCCGCCGACCTGCTGCTCGTCGACTACGGCTTCACGACCCTGCGCCCCGTGGAGCCCGTCCAGACACCTGCCGGGATGGCGCACACGCCCGTGGACGCGGGCCCCGCCGGCCGCGTCTTCCGCACCCAGCAACCATATCTTTTCCGTGATGTCGGGCCCACAGCGACCGTTTACCTGCCCGTCACGGTCCGCGGCGACCGATTCGGCGTCCTGGTCGTCGTCCTGCCCGCGGACCGGTCCACCTCGGAGACCACCGCGAGCCTCGCCCGGGTCGCGGAGACCCTCGGACACGCCCTGCGCGTCGCCGACCGCCACACCGACCTGTACCGCCGCACCCGCAGGACGCACGCCCTCAGCGTCGCCGGGGAGATGCAGTGGGACACCCTGCCGGGCCGTGCCTGCGCCGGACCGGCCTTCGACCTCCACGCCCACTGGGAGCCCGCCTACACCTCCGGAGGACACCTCCTGGACTGGAGCGCCACCGAGCGGGACCTGGTGATCGTCGTCGCCGACGGCGCCGGCCCCGGAACCCCGGCCGCCCTGGCGAGCACTCTCGCCCTGACGGCGATCCGCAACGCCCGGCGGGCCGGGCTCGACCTGGTGACCCAGGCCAGCCTCACCGACCAGGCGCTCTACGGGCAGTACCGCGGCGAGCACCCGCTCTCCGCCCTGCTGCTCCGACTCGACCTGACCACCGGCGAGGCCGAGGTGGTGGACGCCGGGTCGCCGACGCTCTGGCGTGTCCGCTCCACCGTGACCGAGCGCATCGAACTGGACCGCCAGCTGCCCCTGGGCATGTTCGAGGACACCGTCTACACCCCCCAGCGCCTGCGCCTCCTGCGCGGCGACCGGCTGGTCTTCGTCGCCCACGGCACCGGAGAGCCGACGGCCGGCGACGGGCACGAGGCGCCGGACGGTCCCGTCGTCCGCGCCCTCACCGGCGCACGCCGGCGGAAGGGCGCGGACGTCCCCCGGGCCGTCGTACGGGCACTGCGCGGGACGCCCCGTGGCGCGCCGGACGCCGTCCTCGTACTCTGCCTGGACTGGCGCGGCCACGAGGCCGGGACCCCGGACGAGGGACGGCACGGGGCGCCCACGCCGACCGTGCCGGCGTCCCCTTGACACGCTGTCGGCGGGTGTGATCCGCGTGCGGGCGGTGTGGGAACCATGAAGAGGGGAAAAGCGGGTACGAGGAGCCCAGCCGCCGACCCAGGACGAGGGGAGTGCCAGCGTCATGACGGACGCGATCACCGCGGAGCGCGCGGTCCCGGAGCCCCTGCTGTCCGCGGGCGCCGTCTACGACGACGCCTCCGGCGGCGGGGCCATCGCCTCAGCCCGCGCCTTCACGGCCGACTTCCTCGCGGCCGCCCCGATCGTGCTGCCCGGACCGGTCGCTCAGGAGCGCGTCGATCTCGCGCAGCTGGTGGTCAGTGAGCTGGTCACCAACGCGATCCGGCACACGGCGGGCCCCTGCCGGCTGCTCCTCGAACTGGGCCGCGACACCTTGGAGATCTCGGTCTTCGACCAGGAGGCCGCCGCCCCCGTGCCCCGCGGCCACGACCCCCGCCGCATCGGTCAGCACGGCGTCGAGATCGTCGTCGCCGTCTGCGAGAGCGTGACCGTGGAGCCCGCCCCGGAGGGGAAGCGGGTCCGCGCCCGCCTCTCCCTCCTGCCGGAGTACGCCGACACGGCGAACCCGCCGGGCCGGCGATCGAGCTGACGCCGCCGCGTCGGCGCCGACGCCGCGCCGACGCACCGTCATCTCACCTGCCCGCCGGACGCACCACGGCCCCCGGGGACGCCGGGGGCCGTGGGCCGTGATCCGGCGGCCGGTCACCGGTGCTCGTTCGCCCTGCGGCGGGCCCGGCGTTCCAGCGCATGCCGCTCGGTCTCGGTCAGGCCGCCCCACACGCCCGACGGCGGGTGCGGCTGCGCCAGGGCCGAGCGCAGGCACGGTTCGCGTACCGGGCAGCGCCCGCAGACTCTCTTGGCCTCCTCCGCCTGGGCGAGGGCGGGGGAGCCGGTCCCCACCGGGAAGAACAGATCGGGGTCGACCTCCTGGCAGGCCGCTGCCGCACGCCAGCCGTCCATGTGAGCCTCCTGGCACATGAGTAGGGATTCGTTCCCCGTTCGCCTGACCGCTCGTCTGTTTGTGAAACCCGGGCGGGACCGCTCCGGCGCGTCACCGGGGCGCTCGCCGCGGACCGCGGGGGACGGGGGCGACGCCCCACCACGTCATCGCCACACCGACACCGAACACCAGGACCAGCATGACCGGCACGACGTCATCCTTCCGGGAGCGGACCGCGTTCGAGGTTCCGACTGACCGCGAACACCACGCCGAAACGCCTTCCGCCGTCATCGGTCGGGCTCAGCCGGGCGGTGCGCGACTTCACGGGCGGTCACGAGACCGGCGACGGCCGGGCGGTCCTCGTCCTCACCGCCACCCGAGGACCGCCTCCGGTGAAACTCCTGTGCCGGAACCGTGGGGATACTGCGGGGAAGCGCCGGATGCGTACCGGAAGAGGGGGGTTCACTTGTTGTGCGGCGCTCACTCCGCAAGGGTGGACGGACGAGCTGTCGTCGAGTGGGGAAGGTGGCGGGCCACTACGCGAGGGCCACGCTTATGACTGTTTTCGAAGACGAGTACGGCCGCTCCCGGGAAACCCCGGGAGCGGAGGGCACCTCCTGGCTCGGCTCTCCGTATCCGGCCGTGGTGGCCGACCGGGAGGGCGGGGTCGTGGAGTTCAACGCCGCCGCGGCCGACCTCTTCCCGCGGATGGGGGTCGGCAAGTGGCTGGACGAGGTCGTCCCGGGATGGCTCGCCGACGCACACCGGAGGCTGTCCCGCCCGGCACGCACACCGGCCGCCGCGGCCCCGACGCGGGCGGGGCCCGCCCCGCTGCGCGGCAGCCACGACGGCCGGCTCCTGAGAGCCCACCCCACCGATTCCGGCCACGGCGACGTGGCCTGGTGGCTCGTCGACGACTCCGACCTGACGGCCGCACAGGACGCCCTGCGCGCCGAACGGGAGCGCACCGCGCTCCTGGCCGAGGCGTCCACGCAGCTGCTGGCCTCGCTCAACCCCGACCGCTGCCTGGAGAAGACGGCCCTCCTCGCCGCCGCTCACCTCGGCGACGCGGCCCTCGTGATCTCCCCGCCCGTGCGGAACCGCTGCGCCGTGGTCACCGCCCTGGGCGGGGGATGCAAGCGGACCCAGCTCACCCTGGACCCGGCCCTCGTGCCCGGTCTCGCCGAGGCACTGCAGGGCTTCCCGCCGGTGCCCGCCCGCTGGATCGACCCGGCCGAACTGCCGTCCTGGGCCGTGCCCGAGGGCTTCGGAGGAACCCCCGGAGCCGTCTCCATCACCCCGCTGCCCGGCCACGGCGTGCCCGCCGGAGCCCTGATCCTGCTGCGGCGCGGCGGGCGACGGGCCTTCGACACGTCCGAAGAGCTCTTCGCCCGGCTGTTCGCCGCCCGCGCCGGCGCCGCCCTCTCGGCCGCCCGCCTCTACGCGGAGCAGGCCCGTGTCACCCGTGCGCTGATCGCCGAACTCCTCCCGCCGCAGCTCCACCACGTCGGGGGAGTCGACTTCGCCGGCGGCTACCGCACGTCCCAGGACACCGAGCGGATCGGCGGCGACTTCTACGACGTGCACGCCGGCACCGAGGACGGCCAGGAGACGCTCGCCGTCCTCGGTGACGTGTGCGGGAAGGGGCTGGACGCCGCCGTGCTCACGGGCAGGATCCGCAGCACCGTGCAGGCCCTGCTGCCCCTCGCGGGCGACCACCAGGACGTCCTGCGGCTGCTCAACGGCGCCCTGCTGACCGCCCGTCACACCCGTTTCGCCACCCTGGTCCTGGCCTCGGTGCGGCGCACGGGCGGCCGGGTGCGGCTCCGGCTCACCAGCGCCGGCCACCCCCGCCCGCTCATCCTGCGCGCCACGGGAGAGGTGGAGGAGGCGGACACCGGCGGAACCCTGGTGGGCGCCCTCCCCGTGGTCACCAGCAGGTCGGCGACCGTGGACCTGTCGCCCGGCGAGACCTGCCTGCTCTACACGGACGGGATCACGGAGGCCCGCGGGGGGCCGCTCGGCTCGGCCATGTTCGGCGAGGACCGGCTGCGCTCCGCGCTCGCCGAGTGCGTGGGGCTCCCGGCCGAAGCCGTCGTCGAGCGCGTGCAGATGGTCGCCGGGGACTGGGTGGGCCGCGGTCCTCACGACGACATGGCCGTCGTCGCCATCACCGCGCCGCACACCACCCATCTGTCCGCGGTGAACGGCCACACCCGGGGCAGGTACACCGCATGAGCACGCAGACCACCACCTCGACCGCCGATCTCGCCGCCACCCGCCGACAGCTGTGGGCGGCCCTGGAGGCGAGGGACGAGCCGGCGGCCACCGCCGCCGTCCTCGGTGCCCACGACGCCGGGGTCCCGGTCGAGGACCTCCTCCTCGACGTGATCGGCCCCGTCCAGGCCAAGGTCGGCGCCGAATGGGCCGCCGGCCGCATCGGGGTCGCCCAGGAGCACGCCGCCACGGCCATCCAGGACCGTGTCGTCGCCGCCCTCGCCCACCGCACGCCGGACGGGACCGGACCCCGGCCGGAGACCGGGGAGGCACCCCGGCGCGTCACCGTCGCCTGCGTCGACGGCGAGTGGCACGCCCTGCCCGCCCGCCTCCTCGCGGAGGTCCTGCGCGGCCGGGGCTTCCTCGTCGACTACCTCGGGGCGCACGTCCCGACCCCTCACCTCATCGCCCACCTGCACCAGACCGGCGCGGACGTCGTCGCCCTCTCGTCCTCTCTGCCGGTCCGGCTCCCTGCCGCCCACGCCGCGGTCACCGCCATCCAGGCCATCGGGCTCCCCGTCCTCGTCGGTGGAGCCGCCTTCGGCCCCGACGGCCGGTACGCCCGCCTGCTGGGCGCCGACGGGTGGGCGCAGGACGCCCGGGCCGCCGCCCGTCTCCTCGCCGCCGGCCCGCCGCGTGCGGACGCGGCCCGGCCCGCCGCCGGCGACCTGCCCCATCTCGCCGACCAGGAGTACACCCTGGTCACGCGCGCCCGGACCCAGCTGGTCCGCCAGGTCCTCCAGGGCCTCGAGGACGCGGTCCCGGCGATGGCCTCCTACACCGACCGGCAGCGGGAGCGGACCGCCGAGGACGTCGCCCACATCGTCGACTTCCTCGGAGCGTCCCTCTACGCGGACGACGCCGAGCTGTTCACCGGCTTCGTCACCTGGACCGCCGGGATCCTCCGGGCCCGTGGTGTCCCGGGCGACGCCCTGATCGCCGCCCTCGACCTGCTCGCCGACGCCCAGCACGACTTCCCCCGCGCGCGGGGGCACCTCGCCGCCGGGCGCCGGGCCCTCCTCCGCGTACCCGCCCCACCGGCCCCAGGACCCCGCTCGTGAACACCCCCGACCACACCTTCGACGTCAAGGCCGCCGCCGCGCCCGACAGCGTCCTGTACGTGACGCTCGCCGGCGACCTGGCCTGGGACAGCGCCGAGGAGCTGCTGGACGCGGCCCGGGCCCATCTCGATCCGGCCTCCGCGCCGACGGACCTCCGCGTCGACTGCGCCGGCCTGACCCTGTGCGACTCGACGGGCCTCTCCGCCCTGCTGGCCCTCCACCGGCTCGCCCGGGCCGCGGGCGTCTCGCTGCATTTCGACCGCAGACCGCCCTTCCTCGACCGGCTGCTCCTCCTCACCGGCACGTACGAGCACCTGACGAGCCGGTCCGAGACCGCCGGGCCCGACGGCGGCATCCCGAGCGGCGCGGCGGAGGGCCCTCGTCCCGCCGGTCCCTGACGGCCCTTCACGACCTTCACCCGATCTCGACATCATCGGCACATCCACCAGGGCGGCACGAGGTGTAACAGGGGCGGGACGGGTCAAGCGGACACCGCACCCGCTCGCTGACAGCCTCTCAGCCGGAGGACCCCATGCCCCAGCACCCCGTCGCGCCGCTCCCCGCACCGCGCGTCCTCACCCAGCCCATCACCATGGAACTGCTCACCCCGGACGCGGCGGCCCCGATCGACACGACCGTCGGCTACGACTCCCGCGACCCCCACGCCCTGAGCATCGCCTTCCACCTTCCCGGTGAGGACCCGGTGGTGTGGCGCGTCGACCGCGAGATGGTCCTCACCGGATCGCTCCAGCCCACCGGCGACGGCGAGATCCGGCTCCGTCCCGCCCCCCACGGCGGACTTCTCCTGCGGCTCGGGCCGGCGGGCCGGCGCGCCGTCGTCAGGTGCGAGCAGGAGGCGCTGGTCCGCTTCGTGCGCGACACCTTCGTCCTGGTGCCGCAGGGCACGGAGGAACGGCACATCGACTGGGGACCGCTGCTCGCGTCCCTGAGGCGCTGAAGTGCGGTGCGCCGCCCGCCCGTCGACCGGAGGGAAGGAACCGACCGCGAACACGGGAGAAGTTGGTGGGAGTGGACGTGAGAAGTCCGGGTAGGCGAGCATTCTCAGGGCCACGCATCCCGATGAGGAATACACGCGAAAGGGGAATGGTGTGACGGTCACCACGATGTCGACCACGGGAGTCGAGTCCGGAGCGGGGACGCTGCCGCAGATCCCGGACACGTTGGCGGTCGCGCCCAAGGACGCGAGGGTTCTGTCGAAGGTCTTCTTCCAGGAGCTCGCGACGCTGGAGGAGGGGACGCACGAGTACCAGTACGCGCGCAACACCCTCATCGAGATGAACATGAGCCTGGTCCGCTACGCCGCCGGGCGGTTCCGCCACCGCGCCGACGAGATGGAGGACATCGTCCAGGTCGGCATGATCGGTCTGATCAAGGCGATCGACCGGTTCGAGCTGTCGCGGGAGGTCGAGTTCACCACCTTCGCCGTCCCCTACATCGTCGGCGAGATGAAGCGGTTCTTCCGGGACACCTCCTGGGCGGTGCACGTACCCCGCCGGCTCCAGGAGGCGCGGGTGGAGCTGGCCAAGGCGACCGACGAACTCAGCACCCGCCTCGGCCGGATGCCGACGGTCAAGGAGCTGGCCGACCTGATGAGCCTCACCGAGGAGGAGGTCACCGAGGCGCGGCTGGCCTCCAACGGCTACAACTCCTCGTCGCTGGACGCCGCCCTCGGCGGCGAGGACGAGGACGGCGACGCCTCGCTGGCCGACTTCATCGGCAGCGAGGACCCCGCCATGGCGCTGGTGGAGGACTTCCACTCGCTGGCCCCGCTCATCGCCGACCTCGACGAGCGCGACCGCCGGATCATCCATCTGCGGTTCGTCGAGGAACTGACCCAGGCTCAGATCGGTGAGGAGCTGGGCTGCTCGCAGATGCACGTCTCGCGGCTGCTCGCGCGCACCGTGAAGCGCCTGCGCGAGGGTCTGCTGGGCACCGGCGCCGGCTGATCCGGCCGGCCCGCACGGCTCCAGGGTTCCCGCACCGGAAACGCGCCCGGTGCGGGAACCCTGGAGCCGTTCTCATGCGGGCGGGTGCTGGCCCCGGCCCACCGGAGGGCCGGCCAGCGGCGTGGGGGAGAGCGTCGACGGCTCCTCACCCGGTTCCAGGAGGGTGTCGGCGGCGCCCACGATCAGGGGATCGGGCCGGCCCACTGCCTCGGTGTCCTTGTTGGCGTAGTCGATCCGCCACAGCAGATAGCGCATCGCCTCCAGCCGCCCCCGGCGCTTGTCGTTGCTCTTGACGACCGTCCACGGCGCGTCGGCGGTGTCGGTCGCGCGGAACATCTCGATCTTCGCGGCGGTGTACGCGTCCCACAGGTCCAGCGAGGCCAGGTCCGTCGGCGACAGCTTCCACTGGCGGACGGGGTCCACCTGCCGGATCGCGAACCGGGTGCGCTGCTCCGCGCGGGAGACCGAGAACCAGTACTTGACCAGGATGATGCCGTCCTCGACCAGCATCGACTCGAAGGCCGGGCACTGCCGGAGGAAGAGCGCGTGCTCCTCCTCCGTGCAGAAGCCCATGACCTTCTCGACACCCGCGCGGTTGTGCCAGGAACGGTCGAAGAACACGATCTCGCCGCGCGCCGGCAGGTGCGGGACGTACCGCTGGAAGTACCACTGACCCGCCTCCCGCTCGGTCGGTTTGTCCAGGGCGACGATCCGCGCCCCACGAGGGTTCAGCCGCTCCGTGAAGCGCTGGATCGTGCCGCCCTTCCCCGCGGCGTCCCGCCCCTCGCAGATCACGACGAGCCGGGCCCCCGTCTCCTTGACCCAGCGCTGCAGCTTCAGCAGCTCGATCTGCAGGACCCGCTTGGTCCGTTCGTACTCCTGGCGGCGGATCTTCCGGTCGTAGGGGTGGTTCTCGCGCCAGGTCCGGATGGGTCCCCCCTGCGCGTCCAGCAGGACGGGCTGCTCCGGCTGGCTGGTGTCCACGCTCAGCCCGGCCAGCAGATCGTCGGCGGGGTCGTCGCCGGGGTCGTTGGCGGGGTCGTCGGCGTCGCTCATGTGTCGGCTCCTTCGGCCGGGGTGTGGTCGGGGTGGCCGGGAGTGCGGCGCTCCCTCTGGAGCCGGGCCTCGAAGCGGTGCTCGTGGCCGTCGGCCAGGGCCGAGACCACGGTGCGCTCCAGTGCCCGGAACGGCTCGTAGTAGGTCTCGCTGTAGGCGTCGACGATCTGGTACGTCCAGCGGCCCGGCATGACGTTGCGCCCCAGGATCTCGGTCGCCACCCGGTCGGCCCAGGTGTGGTGCCCCGCCTTCCGCAGCAGCCCGACCGTCCGGTCGAGCTCGAAGTCCGCGGTGCCGGTCAGCTGGTGGAAGCCGTACAGATGGCCCCGGGCGCGCTCCACGGTCTCCAGGGCCTTGGACAGCGAACCGAGGGCCTCGACCGTGGTGGCGTCCGGGGCGGCGGGGCCGGGGCCGTCCCGGTCGTCGTCGTGAGTGCTCATAGGGGCCCCTTGCCCCGTCGGCGGACCTCCACGAGCGTGACTGGCGACACATCACCCGTACGGCGCGATCGGGTCGGAGGGCGCCCCGGCCCCGCGGAACGCCCTCCGGGCCGGCGGATCCCGCTCAGACGAAGGTCACGGTCACCCGCTCGAAGCCCAGGCCCCGCAGCAGTTCCCGCAGCATCGCGGCGGTGTTCCGTTCCGCCCGGGACGTCAGGTCGGACTCCCGGGCAGCGTCGCCGATGCGCTGGGCGGCGAGGACGTGGACGGCCTGCTCGCTCGCGGGGTTGTCCGAGAAGAGGTCGCCGATCCGGTCGAGCAGACCGCGCTGCTTCGACACGGCGTACGACCGCTCCGGATCGAGCGCCGGGTCGGCCTGCCGGGCGTGCGGCAGCCGGAGGGTGGCCTCGGTCCGGTCGGCGTCGACGGTCACGGCGTCCTCCCCGAGGCCGCCGAACTCGACGTAGGAGGCGACGCTGCCGATCGCCACGTACAGGGTGCGGGTGCCGCGGATCGCGTCCGGCAGGAACCGCGCGTCGTGCTCCAGGTCGACCACCACCTGGTAGGTCCCCGCCGCCCCCTCGTACCGGCTCAGGTCCTGGACGGACTTCAGGACGGCGGGGCCGGAGCGGTCCTTCACGTCCGTCCCGAAGACGTCCAGGCCGGGGACCCGGAGGAACTGGCCGATCAGCATGAGGGCGACGGCGAGCACGAGCAGGACGACGGCGGCGAGGGGCCACCTCCCTCCGGGGCGCTTCCACGAACGGCGGGCCGGCTCGGGTCTGTTCTCGGTCTCTTCTCCCATGCGGGCCGGATGCCCGAGCCCGCCGCTCCCACACCCAACTCGGCCGGAAACGGGCTCTGTTGGGGCCCGTGGGGAGAGTGGTTCCGAGGTGAGTGCCCCGGGGGACCGCAGGGCGTGCGGTCCCCCGGCGGGGGTACGCGGGATCCGTCCGCGTGAAAACCCCAAGGGGAGGAGACGGCTCATGTTCGGTCGTAGAGCGTCGAAGGGACGGGGCGGTGCGCCCGCCGGAGGGGACGGGAGTGACGGGGAAGACGCGGGGGGTGCGGGCCGTGTGACACCGGCCGGCGGGAGCCCGAAGCGGAAGGAGCCGGAGCCGGACACCGCGGCGCCTCGGGCCGCGGTCCCGGTCCGGCGCGGCCCGGGCCGGTTCGTGCGGGCGCTCGTCGCCCTCACGGCCCTCGCGGGCATGGTGGCGTTCGCCGTGGTCCTGGCCCGGCTGACGCTGGAGGCCTCGCCGGCCTCCGTGCCCCTGACCCACAGCAACCTGACGCCCGGGCGCTCGATCGAGGCCTACCTCGGCCGGCCCGCGTTCGTGGACACGGTCAAGCAGCTCGGGGGCAACATCCTCCTCGGCGTCCCCTTCGGGATCCTGCTGCCGCTGCTGTCCCGCAAGGCCCGCGGCTTCCTCCGCGTCGCGCTCCTCACCGCGGCCACCATGCTGCTCGTGGAGCTGGTGCAGGGGGCGCTCGTCACGGGCCGCGCCTTCGACATCGACGACGTCCTCCTCAACACGACGGGAGCGCTGCTCGGCTACGTGACCGTCGGCCGACGGCTGGGCCGGGCCGTGCACCCCCGCACCCGCCCCCGCTGGTGGCAGCGCCGACGCCAGGCCCGCACCTCGGCATGACAGCCGGAACGGCGGGCTCCGGCGCAGGCCGGCCGCGGGCGTACCCACCGGGTCATGGCCGCACGGAACCTCCCCGAACAGCGGACGGAAGGGTGAACGGCGCACACCTTTCGAGGGCGGACCGCATCCGGACACCGATCGGTCGAGGAAGCCTGGCTGAAGCACCACCAACGGTGCCGCAAGGGGTGTCGGTTCGCCCGGGACCCTCTTCTCGCACGGGAACCAGTGGACACCGGAAGGCAAGGGGATCGACTGTGCGACTCATGGACGAACCTCCCCTGGATCACCACCTCGCCACGGTGTACCGCTGGGGCGCCGCCCTGTGCGTGCCTCGGCTTCTCCGACGTTCCCCGGAACGTCGCCGTGACCGGCGCGGTCGTCGGCGCGCCCCCGCGGGGGAGTCGGTTCCGTGGATCTCGCCCGCCACGGCGGACTCCGCACCACCCGGCAGGACGGCGGAGTCCGCGGCCGGCTCCTGGCACCCTGACACTCCGCGCCGACGCCCGTACGTCGGCCCGTTGGTCCCCCTGGAGCAGCGAGGGATACCCCGAAGTCGCTCCGGGGAACCCTGACCGCGGCATCGGTCCCACCGGCCGGGCCGCTCGGCGAGCCGACGAGAGGAGACGTGGCCCGTGCACTGCGATGTCGTCGTCATCGGCGCCGGGGCCGCCGGGCTGTCGCTCGCGTGGCGGCTGCTCCGGCCTCCGCCCGGGTTCGACGTCCCTTCCGTCGTCCTGATCGACGCGCCCCCGGGTCCCCTTCGTCCGCCGCCGCGCACGTGGTGCTACTGGGAGCAGGGCCCCGGTGACTACGACGCCTGGCTCGAGGCCTCGTGGAACAGCCTGCGGCTCCGGACGCCCGGCGGGCCACCGGTCCGGCGGGACTTGGGCCGGCTGAGCTACAAGATGCTCACCTCGGAGTCGTTCAGCCGCGCCGTGCGGCCGCGGCTGACCGGGCTGCGCGTGATCGAGGCGGTCGCGGACGGCATCGCGGACCGAACCGACGGCGTCACCGTCTCCTGCCGCGCCGCCGACGGCACCGAGCAGCGCGTCCAGGCGCGCTGGGCCTTCGACAGCCGCCCGCCGGCTTCCCGGCCGCGCGCCCGTGTCCGCCTCCTCCAGCACTTCCAGGGGTGGTTCCTCCGCACCGAGCGGCCCGTCTTCGACCCTCACACCGTCGACCTCATGGACTTCCGCACCCCGCAGCCCCCGCACGGACTCTCCTTCGGGTACGTGCTTCCGCTGTCCAGCAGAGAAGCGCTCGTCGAGTACACCGAGTTCGGGAGGGAGCCGCTGACCGACGACGAGTACGACGACGCCCTGCGGCACTACACGGGAGCCGTCCTCGGCCTCGGAGCGTTCGACGTACGCGCGGTGGAACGTGGACGCATTCCGATGACCGACGCCCGGCACGACCGTCGTGCGGGCATGAGCACCTTCCGGATCGGCACGGCCGGCGGAGCCGTACGCCCTTCCACCGGCTACGCGTTCGCCGCGATCCAGCGGCAGACCCGCGCCGTGGCGACCCTCGTCCACTCGGGCCGGGTGCCGCTGCCCCCGGCGGCGTACCCGGGGCGCTCCCTCGCGATGGACGCCGTGCTCCTGCGCGGCATCGACACCGGCAGGCTCTCCGGACCCGAGTTCTTCACCCGCCTCTTCGAGAGCGTCCCGGCCGAACGCCTCCTCAGGTTCCTCGACGGCGGGACGAAGCCGTACGAGGAGTTCCGCATCGGACTGCACACCCCCCTCGTCCCCATGCTCCGCACCACAGCGGAGATCCCCTTCCTCGCCCGCCGCGCCTGAGCCGGCGAGCCTGCCACGAGAGCGAGCCCAGCGATGCGCTTCACCCGGTACGGCACCGCAGAGCGAGGCCGTGACCGCAACGCGGTCGTCATCCCCGCGGCCGACGGATCGCACCGAGCGGACGCCCGCCTTCGGCCCACGTGCTCCGTCGTGGGCGGCGGGATCGCGGGAATCGCCGCGGCCACGATCCTCGCCGAGCGTGGCGTCGACGTCACCCTCCACGAACGCGAGCCCACCCTCGGCGGACGGCTCGCCGGCTGGCAGGACCGGCTGAGTGACGGATCCGAGGTGACCATGAGCCGGGGGTTCCACGCCTTCTTCCGTCAGTACTACAACCTCCGCGGTCTCCTCCGCCGGGTCGACCCCGGACTGGAGCGGCTCACCGGGCTCCCGGACTATCCGCTCCGGCACAGCTCCGGCCTCTGCGACAGCTTCGCCAGGGTGCCCCGTACCCCGCCCCTGAGCGCCCTCGGATTCGTGGCGCTCAGCCCGAGCTTCGGCTGGCGGGATCTGGGCCGCATGAACGCCCGGGCGGCACTGCCCCTGCTCGACGTCCGGGTCCCCGACGTGTACCGGCGTTACGACGGAGTCAGCGCCCGCGACTTCCTCGACGCCATCGGCTTCCCGCCGGCGGCGCAGCACCTGGCTTTCGAGGTGTTCTCCCGCAGCTTCTTCGCCGATCCCGGTGAACTGTCCGCCGCCGAGCTCGTCCTCATGTTCCACATCTACTTCCTCGGATCCTCCGAGGGGCTTCTGTTCGACGTACCGGACGAGCCGTACCCGCAGGCACTGTGGGACCCACTGGCCTCCTACCTGCAGGGCCACGGCGTCCGCATCCTGACCGGGACCGGGGTCGAGGAGATCGCCCCGGCCCCCCACGGCGGGCACATCGTCTCCTCGTCGGCGGGTGCGCGGCACGCGGACGCCCTCGTGCTCGCCACCGACACCCAGGGGCTCCGGATGATCGCCGAAGCATCCCCGGCCCTGTGCGACCCGCCGTGGCGTGCCATGGTCCGCGCACTGCGCACGGCCCCGCCCTTCCTCGTCTCCCGCCTGTGGCTCGACCGGCCCGTGGGCGCGCGGCGTCCCGGCTTCCTCGGGACCAGCGGATACGGCCCCCTCGACAACATCAGCGTCCTCGACCGCTGGGAGGGAGAAGCCTCCCGCTGGGCCCGCCGAACAGGCGGCTCCGTGGTCGAGCTGCACGCCTACGCGGTGCCCTCCGGAGCCGACCCCCGCGTCGTCTCCCACGAGCTCGTCGCCCAGCTGCACCGCGTCTGGCCCGAGACGCGCGGCGCCGTGATCCTCGACCAGCGGCACGAACTGCGCTCCGACTGCCCGCTCTTCGAGGTGGGAGGGCACCTGAACCGTCCCACCGTCCACACACCTGATCCCACCGTCACGGTCGCCGGGGACCTCGTCCGTACGGAGTACCCCGTCGCGCTCATGGAGCGGGCCGCCACCACCGGGTTCCTCGCGGCCAACGCCCACCTGCGCCGGTGGGGGCTCCGCGGCCAGACCCTGTGGACCGTTCCCGCGGCAGGGCGCTCGGCCGCCCTGAGGCTCCTCGCCCGGGCGGGCACGTCAGCGGCGGACGGGTGAGGGGAAGCGGCCGCGACAGAAGGGACGCCGAGCCACCGATGTACAGCGGTGCGGCTCACGAGCCCGGGAACCTCCCCGTGCTCCGCAGCTGCCAGCGCCGCTCCGCGTACGCCAGGTCGTCACGCCACAGGCGCCCGGACGCCGAGCGCATCGCCGGCCGCAACAGAGGTGCCAACGCCTTGGCCACCGCGAATCCCGGCCGGTCCGACGTCGCCATGACCGCCTCGACCACGGCCGTACGCGGGCGTGCCGTTCCGACGGGGGTCAGCGGGGTGGCGTGTGTCTCGACCACGGAGCCGGCGCCTTCGCCCTCCGCGATCCGCATGGTGACGGTGCGGGGCTCCGGCGCGGTGAAGACCGCCGTCACCGGCACCACGACGCGCCCGGAGACCTTGAAGGAGACCCGGACGACCAGGGCGTCCTCCTCGTCGGGGACACCGCCCACCGGGGCCGACAGGACCTCCAGGTCCACGAAGGAGTACGGATGCAGCCAGGCGCCGTGCCAGGGATCGAGACGGTTGGCGACGACATCCTCCGCCTCGCAGATGCCGACGCCGGTGTAGACGGCCGTGACGGCCCGGTCCACCGGCGGCCGCGACGGCACCACAGGCCGTTGCGTGGGCTCCTCCCCGCCGACGCGGTCCAGCCGCACCCACACCAGTACGCCGTCGTCGTGCACCGGCCAGGGGTCCCACCCCGCGAACGGGGAGCCGTCCAGGGCAAGACCGTGCCAGCGGCAGATCAGGGTCCCGCACCGCACCACCCCGTCCTTCAGTGCGGCCCCGAGGTGGGGGCAGACACCCGGACCCGCGTGGAGAGCGCCGTGGGCGTCCCGCCACAGCACCGTCTCGGTGCCCGCGACGGTCCTGCCGGTGGGCCGGTCCGCGCGAATCCCACGGCTCGCCCCCACGACGTACCAGTTCCCGGAGGGCCGGGACGACGCCCGCTCGAGTCCGGCGGCGATCTCCGAAGCGCGGGCCTGCCGCCACGTCGCCCGCTGCTCCTCCCAGGCCCCCGCGTGGCGCCGGAAGCTCAGCGGCAGACGGGGCCGGTCGTCCTCGGGCCGTGGATCCGTCACACCAGGTCCCCTCTCATGCGCTCGTTCCCTTCTGCCCGGCCGACGGACGCGCGCGGCGCTCCTCCGGTGGGCGCCCCCGGGAGAGGGCGGGGCGCCCCGTGCGCAGACCGACGCGTGCTTCCAGCGCCCGCACGAGACCGGGCAGGGCGATCGACGCCCGCCGGCGAGCACCCACCACGGCCCGTCGGTGCACCACCGCGTACCCCTCCCTCTCGATCACCGCCAGGATCTCCCGGTACAGCACGAATGCGGTGCGCACACACGGGGCCGACACAGGATCGAGGAGAGCGATGCCGGGCTCCGCCTGACGGTAGACGCCCTGCGTGAGGGCGGCGGCGTCACCCAGGGCGGCCGTGATGCGCCGGTCGCGGCACCCCGTCCTCCGGCTCCACCGCAGCAGGTCCCGGTCGACGCCGGACGCGGCCAGCAGGTCGGCCGGGAGGTACACCCGGCCCCGGTCCAGGTCCTCTCCGACATCGCGGAGGAAGTTCGTCAGCTGGAACGCGACGCCCAGCGCGGCCGCGTACGGCTCGGCTTCCTCCCGGGGGACGACGGTCCCGAGGACCGGCACCATCTGGAGGCCGATGACGGCGGCCGACCCGTGCATGTACTCGCGTAGATCGGCGTACGTCGCGTACTCCCGCACGAACAGGTCGCTGCGCATGGACGCGAGGAAGTCGTCGAAGTGACGCGCGGGGATGTCCAGGCGTTCGCGGGTGTGCGCGGCCGCCGCCACCGCGGGATCCGTCGTCGATCCGCCGCGCAGCGCACGGCGCCATTCGGCCTCCAGTGCGTCCAGTGCCGCCGCCCGCTCCGCGGGCGACGTGGAGGCCGTCTCGTCCACGATGTCGTCCGCGCGCCGGGCGAAACCGTAGAGGGCGTGGACAGCGCTGCGGCGTTCGAGCGGCAGAAGGCGCGTGGCGAGGAAGTACGTCCTCCCGTGGCGGGCGTTCAGCCTCCTGCACTCCGCGTACGCCACCCGCAGTGCCCGGTCGTGGATCCGGGCCGCGTCGAGCTCCCGGGCCGTCACGAGACCTCCCGTCGACCGGCCGCGACGGGCGCCCGGCGACGTGGAGCCCTGCCGGGAGGTCCCGTGATCCGCTGCGCGGCCAACTTTCCCGAGATGAGCACGGGGGGCACGCCGACACCCGGTGTGGTTCCGCAGCCGGCGAGGACGACGTTCTCCGTTCCGCGGACCAGGTTACGGGGACGGAACGGGCCGGTCTGGGCGAAGGTGTGCGACACCGAGAAGGGGGTGCCCGCGGTGTGCCCCCGGGCGGTCCAGTCCGCGGGCGTCACAAGGCACTCCGCGTCGATCGCGTCACCGAACCCGTCGAGTCCCCGCCGTTCGAGTTCGGCGACGATGGAGTGGCGGTAGGAGGGGCCGAGTTCACCCCAGTGGCGCCGGCCGGGGCCGATCTCGGTGTTCGGGCAGGGGGCCAGGACGTAGTGGAGATGACGGCCGTCCGGGGCCAGTGTCGGATCGGTGGCCGTGGGCCGGGAGACGAGGAGCGACGGGTCGGTCATCAGCTCCCCGTTCCGGGTGATCTCCTCGAACGTGCGTGACCAGGCCGAGCCGAACAGGAGCGTGTGATGCGCGAGTTCGGGCCACGTACGCGTCGTGCCCGCGTGCAGGATCACCGCGCTCGGCGAGTGTCTGGTCCGGACAGGCCGCCTGGGCGTGCGGCCCAGGAGGCGGTAGGCGAGGGGGAGCTCCGTGGTGAGCACGACGCTGTCGCACCGGATCCGCCCGTGCTCCGTCAGGACGGCGGTCACGCGTGCCCCCGACCGCTCCAGGCCGGTGACGCGCTCCCCGTACCGGATCCGGGCGCCGGCCCGACGGGCCGCGTCCGCCATCGCGGCGGGCACCGCGTGCATCCCGCCCCGGGGGAAGTGCACCCCGGCCACGGTGTCCATGTAGGCGATGACCGCGTAGGCCGCGAGCGCTCGTGAGGGCGGCACCCCCGCGTAGAGGGCCTGGAAGGAGAACACGCGCTGCAGCCGCTCGTCCTTCAGGAAGGAACCGATCGCCCGGTCGAGTCTTCCCAGTCCGCCGAGCGCCGCGAGACGGGCGAGGTCGGGATGGAGAAGCTGTGCGGGCGAGTCGAAGTTCGCGCCGATGAAGCGGTGCTCCTGAACCGCGTAGAGCCTGCTCAGCCAGGCACGCATCCGGAGGTATCCGTCCGCCTCCCGGGCACCGGCGAAGCGCTCGACCTCCGCGGCCATGGCGCCGGCCTCCGTGTGGACGTCGACCCGGCTGCCGTCCCAGAACAGGGCACGGTACGCAGGGTGCAGCGGAACGAGCTCCACCCGTTCGCGGAGGGACTCACCGACGGCGGCGAACGCCTCGTCCAGCAGGGCGGGCATCGTCAGGACCGTGGGCCCGGTGTCGACCTGGAAACCCTCCAGATCCATCCTCCCGGCCCGCCCGCCGGGCCCCGCCTCCCGCTCGACGAGGGTGACCTCCCGCCCGGCGCCGAGCAGATGGAGGGCCGCGGACAGGCCGGCGAAGCCCGCCCCCACGACGACCACGTGGTCCGTCCTCCCCGGAACCCGCCTCAACGGACTCCTCCCGTCACTGTCTCGCACTGCGGAAGCGCCGGTCCGGCGCGGCTCACGTCGTCCGCGGCCTGCTCAGGACCGGCGACGTCGGCGGGGGAGAGGCCGGCGGCGTCGATGAGGAGCCGGACCAGCCGCTCGGTCGGCTCCGCGGCCAGGTCCGCCTGCCGGAGCGCGTCCACCGCACGCGCGGAGAGTTCCGCCACGCGCGCCGCGACGTGCGCGCGGGCGCCGTGCGCCACGAGGAGGTCGAGGACGCGGCTCAGCTCGGCATCCGTGGCCGAGGAGCGGCCGACCACCGTCTCCAGCAGCTCCAGCCCTTCGGTGTCGCCCCGCCGCACGCACCGGGCGTGCGCCACGGCCAGGAGGTAGGTGGCCTTGCCCTCGCGGAGGTCCTCTCCGGCGGGTTTGCCGGTGTGCTCCGGGCTGCCGAAGGCTCCTTGGAGGTCGTTCTGCAGCTGAAAGGCGATGCCCGCGCAGAGTCCGGCCTTGCGCAGTCCCCGCACCGTCCGCTCGGAGGCCCCCGCCAACAGGGCACCGAGGACCAGGGGGTACGCCGACGAGTACCCCGCCGTCTTCAGGACCGCCGTGCGCATGGCCCGCCCGGGTGACCGCGAGCCGGTCACCTGTGTGTGCAGGTCCAGGTACTGCCCGGCGGCCATCTCGTTCCTCATCGCGCGCCACTGAACACCCAGCGCGGCCGAGTGCGGGGTGCGCAGCAACGCCTCCATGAACACGTCGTCCGCCCAGGCCAGGGCCAGGTCACCTGCCAGAACGGCAGCCGACCTGCCGAAGTCCGCTCTGGTGTCGTCGCGTCCCCGCGTCCCGTTCTGGCGGGAGAGAGCGACGTGGACGGCGGGCTCACCCCTGCGGAGTCGGGAGCCGTCCATGACGTCGTCGTGGATGAGGGCGCAGGTCTGGATCAGCTCCACGGCCGCGGCCGTACGCAGGGCGACACCGGCCTCGTCCCGCCCGCCGCCCGCTGCTCGCATGGCCCACCACAGCAGCTGGGATCTGCGGCGCCGACCACCCGCCGTGAACGAGATCACTCGCCGCGCGATATCCGTGGCGAAAGCCGCCTCGACGGCCTGGACCTCGGCGAGACGCTTGCGCAGCAGGTCGTCGAGCACGATGTCCAAGGCCGCGGGGACATCCGCGTCGACGGTCGGTGGGTCGAGAGTGTGCATAGGGGTTTCCTTGCTGCCGTGGGTCGGGCAGTGCGGTGTCTCTGGGTGTTCAGTACCGCCCTGACGCGCGGATGCAGCAGGTCTTCGGCCATACGGACTCATTCCATCGGGGCGTGGGGGCCACCGGTGGTCACATCGGCGTGCCCCGTGGTTCACGCGCATTCGATGCGACAACCTGTGGGCTTCTGTCGAAGGGGTGCCCATGACCACGCTCCGTGACGGCGATCTCGCCGCCGCGTTCGACCACGCGTCGCCGACCTACGACCTCATGACCTCGGCGAGCCCGGGGTACGTCGCGCACCTCCGCCGGTCCGCCCGCCGTCTGGGGCTTCCCGGCGGGGGCGCCGGGCTCACCGTGCTGGACCTGGGATGCGGAACCGGAGCTTCCACGAAGGCGCTCCTGCACGCGGCGCCGCTGGCGACCGTCATCGGCGTCGACGCCTCGGCGGGGATGCTCGCCCGCGCCCGCGCCAAGACCTGGCCGGAGGGGGTCTCCTTCGTCCACGCCCCGGTCGAGAGCATGGACGAGGTCGAGGCGAACGGCCCGTACGACGCCGTGTTCGCCGCCTATCTCCTGCGGAACGTCGCCGATCCCGACGCCGTGCTGCGTGACGTCCAGGGGCTTCTCCGACCCGGTGGCCGGCTCTCCGTCCATGAGTACACTCTCGGCCGGCGGCTGTCCGACCGACTCGTCTGGAAGGCCGTGGTGAACGGCTTCGTGCGTCCCTGGGCGTGGATGAACAAAGACGCCGCGCTCTACCGGCACCTCTACCGCAGCGTGATGGAGTTCGACACGGCGGACGCCTTCACCGACCGGATGCGTCGCGCGGGGTTCGAGCGCGTGCGCTGTCTGCCGATGCCCGGCTGGCAGACGGGCATCACCCACACCTTCGTCGCGGAGCGCCCCCGGAACCAGGGCGCTCCCTTTCATCAGCGGTAGCCCGCAGGGCCGCAGTCGCCGCTTCCGGCCGCGGTGGGAAACGGCCACCGCACGACGGAACCCGGAGATCTTCCCTGGCGGCCGGCCGAGGCGGCGGGGCCGCTCCTGGGGGAGATCCGCCTTTCGGTGATGCTGAGCGCCGAGCGGGCCGATGTGTCCGCGCGCCGGCACGCTCGACGTGCCCATGTGAAGGAAGCCGGTGTGCCGGCTCTCCCGGGAGAGCCGGCACACCGGTTGGGCCCCGTCAGCCCTTCAGCACCGGGCCGTCGGCGGCCAGTCGCCGGCCTCTGCGAGCAACCTGCCTATCTCGGCGATCGGCGCGGGTGCGGTCATCTCCAGATGTCGGCTCTGGATCCGGTGCTCCTCGATCCGTCCGGTCACATGACCGCGCCAGCCCTCCACCGGCCCCGCGCCACCCGTGTCGTCCAGCGCCGCCGTGAAGTACAGCAGATCGCCGTCGAACTTCCGGGTCGCGAACCGGTTCATGAGGTTCGCATGAGCGAGACAGACGTCGATCACCGAAGACAGCTGCCCGGCGTCGAGCGCGGCCAGATAGCCGTCCGCCAGGCGCAGCCGCTCGATCACCGCGGACCGGTCCGGAGTCCCGGGGACGGTTGCCCCGGAGGCTTCGAGCAGGACGCGGAGCACCTCCGCCTCCGTGACCTCAGGCCCGAACCCGTCACCGCTGTAGCTGTCCATCAGCGCCAGCAACGCGACCTCCTGCCCCTGCTCCTGGAGCTGTACGGCCATCTCGTGCGCGACGACACCACCGAAGGACCACCCCAGCAGCTGATACGGCCCTTCGGGCTGCACCGAGCGGATCAGTCGTACGTAGTCGGCAGCCATCTCCCCGATCGTCGCGGGCACGGACCCGCCCGCGTCGAGGCCCTTGGCCTGGAGGCCGTACACGGGATGGTCCCCCCGCAGATGGGGGAGCAGGCCCGCATAGCCCAGGCTGGTGCCCTCCACGGGGTGGACGCAGAAGAGCGGGGTCCCGGTGCCCGCGGTGCGCAGCGGCAGCAGCCCCGACGCGGGCCAGCCGACCTGCTCCGCGCCGCCGTCGAGGAGCGCGGCGAGCGCGGCGGGCGTGGGCGCCGCGAACAGCGACCGCACGGGCACCTCGGTCCCGAGCTCCGTACGGATCCGGTTGACCAGCCGGATGCCGAGCAGCGAATGCCCGCCCGCCGAGAAGAAGTCCTCCTCGACGCCGAACCCCGCACCGTCCTCGCGGCCCAGGACTTCGGCGAAGAGCGCGCACAGCGCACGCTCGGTCTCCGTACGCGGTGCTCGGGCCGGGCCCGTCCGCTCCGTCTCCGGGGCCGGCAGCGCCCGCCGGTCCAGTTTTCCGTTGGACGTCACGGGGAGTTCGTCGAGGAACACGAGCGAGGACGGGACCATGTACTCGGGGAGTTGTCGGCCCAGCTCGGCGCGGAGCTCCGCCGCGAGCTCCGCCGCATCGCACCACCGGCCCGCCGCCCTCGCGGACGCCACCGACGCCCAGCCCTCGGGTCGCGGGACGACCGGGTTGTCCGGACGCACGGCGAAGACGTTCACCAGATGCGTGTCGGCCAGCACCGGGGGTCGGTCGACGGAGACCTGGAAGCCCTGCTCGGAGAGCAGCCCGGTGACCTCCGCCAGGCGTCCCTCCACATCGTGCACCTCGGCCACGACCTGCCGGATCAGTGGCCAGTGCGCGGGCAGCACACCGCGCAGGATCTCCAGCTCGCTCTTCTCGGCGTCGACCTTCAGGAGGTCGATCCGCGGTACCCGCTGCTCGGAGATCAGCCCCGAGACCGTCCGCAGCGCACAGTCCACCTGCACGCTGCGCAGCCGCTCGGTCAACAGCTCGTCGAAGGCGGTGTCGAGCTCCGGCTCCGCGCCGCCGAGCGCCGCCAGGTCGTTGCGTACGTACGCCTCGACCACGGCACGTTCCTCCTCTTCCGCGCCGAACCGACCGGAGAGGATGGACAGATGCGGGTAGTAGGTGAAGGTGGACGTACCCGGCAGCTCCGCCATTCCGTTGTTGAACGGCCGGATGTCGGCGCCGTGCAGCCGCGCATTGTGCGACAGCATCCCGAACAGCTCCGGGATCGGTTCGAAGGCGTAGACGGTCGACCGCGGGCAGGTCCGCGCCACGAACAGCGAGAAGAAGCCGATGTGCGCGCCGACGTCGAAGACGATCGCGTCGTCCGGCAGGGTGATCCCGTACCGGATGTACTCCTCCCGCTCGAAGACCTCCTGGTAGAGGAACTCCACCTCCGACGGGTTGTTGCCGAAGACGGTCATGCCGTTGGGCAGCCGGTGCAGTTCGAGGCCCTCGGTCTCACCGGCTGCGGTCATCCGCGCGAGCTCCCTCACGGGACCCGCGTGCCGGGCGTCCGGCACCACGTATCCGGTCAGCCGCCGATCTCCCGGCCTGTCCTCCCGTACGACCACGACGGACTGCTCGACCGCGGCATGGTTGCCGAGCGCGGACTCGATCTCGCCCGGTTCGATGCGGAAGCCGCGGATCTTGACCTGGTCGTCGGCGCGTCCGAGGTATTCGAGGGCGCCGTCGCTGCGGTG
>NZ_JNZP01000027.1 GCF_000725545.1 Streptomyces exfoliatus
CATCGCCACCCGCTACGACAAAACCGCCCAGTCCTACGAAGCAGCCGTCACCCTCGCATCACTCCTGATGTGGGCGTGACATTTGACGACAGAACCTAGGGCAGCCGGTCCTTCCCTCAGGCGGCCGTCACCTTCTCGGGGGCCGCGGCGGGGACGTTCGCCGGGGTCGTGCGGGCGGCCCGGCGGGGGCGGAGGCCCAGGCCCGCTATGGCGGCGACCAGGGCGAAGGCCGCCGCTCCGATCCAGAAGGTGAGGGTGAAGCCGGACTCGGCGGGCAGCGGCGGGGCGCCGGCCGGGAGGTGGTCCAGGGTCTGGGAGGCCAGGATCGTCGTCACGACGGCGCTGCCGATCGCGCTGCCGGTGGAGCGGGAGATCGAGTTGATGCCGTTGGCGATGCCGCTCTGGTGGTGCGGGACGCTCGCCATGATGACCGCCGGCATGGCCGCGTAACCGAAGCTGACGGCCGCGCCGACCACGATGCCGGCACCGATCACCGAGGCGGTGTGCCCGTGGTCGAGGCCGAGCCAGGCGAAGCCGAGGGCGCCGAGGCCGGCGGCCAGGGCCAGGGCGGTGCGCGGGCCGCGGTGGCGGACCAGCATGCCGCCGATCGGCGAGGCGAGCAGCGAGACGATCGCGCCCGGCAGCAGGAACTGGACGGAGGCGCGGAGGATCGACGCGTCGAAGCCGTAGCCGGTGAGCGCCTCGGGCATCTGGACGAGGTAGGAGACGCCGAGGAAGTTCGCGAACATGCCGAAGCCGACGAGGACGCCGGCCAGGTTGGCCATGAGGACGGGCCGGTGAACGAACATCTTCATGTCGACGAGGGGCTCGCGGACCTTGAGTTCCGTGAGGACCCAGACGGCGGCCATGACGGCCGCGCCCGCGAAGGCGCCGAGCGTGCGGCCGGAGGTCCAGCCCCATTCGTTGCCCTGCGAGATGGGCAGCAGGAGCAGCAGCAGGGTGAGGCCGAGGGTGAGCGCGCCGAGGAGGTCGGTGCGGCCTCCGGTCTTGTGGCGGGTCGCCGGGACGAGGAGGACGACGGCGAGCAGGGCGAGCGCGGCGAAGCCGGTGGCCATCCAGAAGGCGTTGCGGTAGTCGGCGGCGGAGCCTGAGGTGAGCAGGCCGGTCGCGACGAGCGCGAGGCCGCTGCCGAAGGCGAGCGTGCCGCTGACCAGGGACATGGCGCCGGGCAGCTTCTGCGGGCGGACCTCCTCGCGCAGCACGGACAGCGCGAGCGGGAAGATCGCGGTGGCGGCGCCCTGGAGGACCCGGCCGAGGATCAGCAGCGGCAGCGAGGTCGCGAGGGCGGCGACGACGGAGCCGGCGACCATGACGACGAGGACGGCGACGAGCGTGGGCTTCTTGCCGTGCTGGTCGCCGAACCGGCCGAGCAGCGGGGTGAAGACGGCGGCGGAGAGCAGCGTGGCGGTGGTCACCCAGCTGACGTCGGCGGTCGAGACGCCGAGGTCGGCGCGGATGAGGCCGAGGATCGGGACCGGCAGGGTCTGCATCATCGACACGACCATGGCGGCGAGGCTGAGCGCGAAGACGACGACCGTCTCGCGCCGGGGGTCGGCGGCGGACGCGGCGGACGGCGCCGACGTGGCGGGGGTGTGACTCATGGCAAAGGGGCCTTTTCGTGCCTGTCAGCGTCAGAGCTTCAGGCCATCGATGTTTGATGTCGTCAAGTACTTCGGCGACGGTAGACCCCGATAGTTGAGGTGGTCAAGTAAACAATTGATAATGTCAAGCATTCTGAGTACCCTCGCACCATGAGCGCGACCCCCGAGACCCCCACGAAGCTCCAGCTCCTGGAGCTGCTCGCCGCCATCGGCACCGCCCAGTGGCGCGACTTCGCCGCCGCCGCGGCGCACCACGGTCTGACCTCCACCCAGGCCAAAGCCCTCGCCCAGCTCAACGGCCCGCTGCCGATGCGCGCCCTCGCCACCCTCCTGGTGTGCGACGCGTCCAACGTCACCGGGATCATCGACCGCTTGGAGGCCCGCGACCTGGTGCGCCGCGAGCCCGACCCCGCCGACCGCCGTGTGAAGAACGTCGTCGCGACCGACGAGGGCCGCGAGATCATCCGCCGCGTCCGCGAGGAGATGCAGGCCACCAGCGGCGCGCTCGACACCCTCGACGCGGACGAGAGCGCGACCCTCTACGCCCTGCTCGGCCGACTGCGTCCGGGCATGGAGAAGAGCGCCTGACCGGATCCGATCAGGCGCTCGGCTGCCCCTGGGGGGGCGGCGGGTCAGGGGCTCGTCGTCGAGACCGCGTAGACCCGCGGGAACGCGGGGTCGGTGAGGTCGACGGTGAGGTCCGTGGTGGGGCGAGGCCTTTCGCGCCCCACCGTCGTGCCCGCCCAGTTCATGCCCTCGGTGAAGGTCCAGCCGGCGATGTCGGTGTCCCGCTCGCCGACCGTGACGCGGCCCGGGGCGAGGGCCGCCCGGCTGGTGCCGGACTCGGCGAGGAAGGCGTCCAGGCCGGTGGCGGTCGTGGTGAACTGGACGTACAGCCGGCTCGTCTTCCAGTTGCTGGTCTCGTAGTAGGCGACACCCCAGGAACCGGCCGGGACCGGGACCTCGAAGACCCGGCGCTTCATCAGCGAGGGCCAGTTGTCCTGGAGACCGGCCGCCGAGGACTCGCGCTCCTTGTCGCGGCCGCTGTCACGGCTCTGACCGGCGGAGATGACGAGATACCCGGCCGGGATCCCCACGAGCAGCACGATGATGACGGCCGTCAGCCAGCGCCGGCGGATCATGTGCCGGCGGTCCTCGGGCAGCTTGTCCTGCGGGGTGCGGGCGGGGGTGGACTGGTGGCGCACGGTCATGAAGGCGGATCCTCGGGGGTACGGGCGGCCCGGCCCGAGGTCCCGTTGCGCAGGGCCTGGGCGTAGCGCTCGTACCGTTCGTACCGCTCGACCCGGCGCCGGTTGGCGCGGCGGAAGCGGCGGGCGACGAGCCGGGCGAGGTCGGCGGCGCCGACCATCCCTGCCTCGGGGCCGAGCTGGGCGCGGGTGATGCGGGCCTCGGGACGGTACCCGCGGCCGGTGAGATGGCGGCGGAAGGCCTCCCTCGCGGGGCCGATGAGCAGGTCGTCGGCGGCCGAGACGCCGCCGCCGATGACGAAGCAGGAGGGGTCGAGGGCGGCGGCGAGGTTGGCGATGCCGACGCCGAGCCACTGGCCGATCTCCTGGAGCAGCTCGATGCTCATGGCGTCGCCCTCACGGGCGAGCTCGGTGATGAGCGGCCCCGTGATGTCGGGGATGTTGCCCTTGACCCGCTCGATGATCCCGTACGCGACCGGGGAGTCGGCCGCGGCCAGCTCGCGGGCCTCGCGGACGAGGGCGTTGCCCGAGCTGTACTGCTCCCAGCAGCCGCGGTTGCCGCAGGGGCAGCGGTGTCCGCCGGGGACGACCTGCATGTGGCCGAACTCGCCGGCGACCCCGTACTTGCCGCGCTTGACCTGGCCGTCCTCCAGGATGGCGCCGCCGATGCCGGTGCCGAGGGTGATCATGACGAGGTGGTCCTCGCCGCGACCGGCGCCGAAGCGCCACTCGGCCCAGGCGGCGGTGTTGGCGTCGTTGTCCACCATGACGGGGACGGCGAGGCGACCCTGGAGGGCGTCCCTGAGCGGCTCGTTGCGCCAGGCGAGGTGCGGGGCGAAGAGGACCCGGGCCCGGTCGGCGTCGACCCAGCCGGCCGCGCCGATCCCGACCGCGTGCACGTCGTGCCGGTCGGCGAGGTCGAGGACCAGCTCGACGATGGTGTCCTCGACGACCTTGGGGCTCTTGGACTTGTCCGGGGTCTCCGTGCGGAGCTTCTCCAGGATGTTGCCGTCGGCGTCGACGACGCCGGCCATCACCTTCGTACCGCCGATGTCGATGCCGACGGTCGGCACCCGGGGCGCCGTCAGGTGGGAGCGCCGCTCCCGGGTCCCGACGGTCCGCAGCACGGTGCCGCGGGCGGATCCCCGGTGCGCGAGGTCACGGTAGGTACTCATCGGCTCCGATTCTGCCAGGTGGGGTGTGAAGGGGCCGTCACCATGAGGGCGTGGGGGTCACGCGCCGGAGGGCCTCTCCAGTTCGTGGCGCAGGTCCTCCAGCTCGGTGCCGCCGGCCATCTGCCGGGTCAACTCGTCGAGCGTGACGGAGCCCTTGGTGTGACTGCCGGCCATCACCCCGCGCTTGAGGAGGACGAACCGGTCGCCGACGAGGTAGGCGTGGTGCGGGTTGTGCGTGATGAGGACCACGCCGAGTCCCTGGTCACGGGCGGCGGCCACGTACTTGAGGACGACGCCCGACTGCTTCACGCCGAGCGCGGCCGTCGGCTCGTCGAGGACGAGGACCTTGGCGCCGAAGTGGACGGCGCGGGCGATGGCCACGCACTGGCGCTCGCCGCCGGAGAGGGTGCCGATCGGCTGGTCGACGTCCCGCAGGTCGATGCCCATGCGGAGCAGTGCCTCGCGGGTGGTGGACCGCATCAGGCCGACGTCGAGCCGCTTGAAGGGGCCGGAGCCCCTGGTGGGCTCGGAGCCGAGGAAGAAGTTCCGCCAGACCGGCATCAGGGGGACCACGGCCAGGTCCTGGTAGACGGTGGCGATGCCCCGGTCGAGGGCGTCGCGCGGGTTGGCGAGGGCGACCTCCTCGCCCTCGATGCGGAAGGTGCCGGCGTCGTGCCGGTGCAGGCCCGCGACGATCTTGATGAGGGTGGACTTGCCGGCGCCGTTGTCGCCGAGGACACAGGTGATCTCGCCCGCGCGGACCTCCAGGGAGACCCCTTCGAGGGCGCGGATGTTGCCGTAGTACTTGCTGACGTCGTCGAGCTCGACGAGGGAGGTCCGTTCCGTGGTCACTTGGTGGCCTCCACACGCTTGCGGATCCAGGCGTTCAGCAGGGTCGCCAGGAGGAGCATCGCTCCCAGGAAGAACTTGAACCAGTCCGGGTTCCACTCGGCGTACACGATGCCCTTGCTGGTCATGCCGAAGATGAGGGCGCCGACCGCCGAGCCGATGGCGGAGCCGTATCCGCCGGTGATCAGACAGCCGCCGATGACGGCCGCGATGATGTAGATCAGCTCGTTGCCGACCCCTTCGCCCGACTGGACGACGTCGAAGGAGAACAGCAGGTGCTGGCCGGCGATCCAGGCGCAGAACGCCACGCCCATGTAGAGGCCGATCTTCGTCCGGTAGACCGGGACGCCGACCGCGCGGGCCGCGTCGGCGCCGCCGCCGACCGCGAAGATCCAGTTGCCGAAGCGGGTCCTGAGCAGGATCCAGGTGGCGAGCGCGACGAGACCGAGCCACCACAGGATGGTGACCTTGAACTCGACGCCGCCGATCGTGAGCTCCGAGGCGAAGAGCTTGCGCGCGGAGGAGAAGCCCTCCATGTCGGCGATGGTCTTGGTGGAGACGGTGCCGCTGATCAGCTTGGTCAGGCCCAGGTTCAGGCCGGTCAGCATGAGGAAGGTGCCGAGCGTGATGATGAAGCTGGGCAGTCGGGTACGGGTCAGCATGAAGCCGTTGAAGACGCCGATGGCCAGGGTGACGAGCAGCGAGACGCCGACGCCGACCCAGACGTTCGCCGTCATCTGGTAGCTGACCATCGACGAGACGAGGGCCGAGCTGGTGACCAGGACACCGGCGGACAGGTCGAACTCGCCGCCGATCATGAGCAGCGCGACGGGGACCGCCATGATGCCGATGGTGGAGGCGGCGTAGAGGACCGTGCCGAGGCTGGAGGGACGCAGGAAGCTGTCCGCTACCACCGAGAAGAAGACGAAGACGGCGACGGCGCCGACGACCGAGCCCAGTTCGGGCCGGGCGAGCAGCTTCTTCAGCGGGGAGGTCCGCAGCAGCCGCTCGTCGACGTGGTCGATGCCGTCCGAGGGCGGGGCGGTGGAACTCATCGGGTGCCCCGCTCCGCGTAGTCGACGAGTGCCGCGGCGTCGTCCTTGGTGATGATCTGCGGGCCCGTGAGGACCGGCCTGCCGCCACCGAGGACGTCGGCGTTGTAGCGGTACAGCCAGAGCAGGTCGACGGCCTCGTAGCCCTGGAGGTAGGGCTGCTGGTCGACGGCGAAGCCGAGCGTGCCGGCCTGGAGGGCGCCCGCGACCTTGGCGTTGAGGTCGAAGGTGTCGACCTCGGCCTTGCTCCCGGCGCTCTTCGCGGCCTGCACGGCGGTGTCGGCGAAGGGCGCGCCGAGGGTGACGACGGCGTCGACGTCCTTGTCGGACTGGAGCTTGGCCTCGATGGACGCCTTGACGTCGGGCATGTTGGTGCCGTCGACGTACAGGTTGACGAGTTCGCCGCCGAAGGTCTTCTTCGCTCCGGCGCAGCGCTGCTCGTGGCCGACGTTGCCCTGCTCGTGCAGGACGCAGAGCGCCTTCTTCTTCCCCCGCTTGTCGAGTTCCTCGCCGACGGCCTCGCCCGCGACACTCTCGTCCTGGCCGATGTGGGTGAGCGCGCCGTACGCCTTGGACTGCTCGGCACCGGAGTTCACGGTGATCACCGGGATGCCCGCCTCGACGGCCTTCGCGACGGCGGCCTTCATGGCGTCGGGCTTGGCGAGGGTGACGATGAGTCCGTCGACGCCCTTGGAGACGTACGAGTCGATCAGCTGCGCCTGCTGCTGGGCCTCGTCGCTGTGGGCGTAGAGGAAGTTGATGTTGTCCTTGGCGGCGGCCTGCCTGGCGCCCTTCTGGACGATGTCCCAGAAGGTGTCGCCGTCACCCGAGTGGGTCACCATGGCGACGGTCCAGCGGGGGGTGTCGACGGCCGCCCTGCCCTGGGCCTCGGCGGCCTTGCGGGCGTCCTCGGCCCGCTTTCCGCCGGTGCTGCTGCATCCGGCGAGTGCTCCTGTGAGCGCGAGCGCGAGCACGGCGCCGACTGCGGCGCGTACCCCTCCGGTCCGAAGCCTGGTCACGAGGCGGTGCCCTCCTTTGTGTCCTTCTGCGTGCTGTGTCCTGCGTGCACTGCAGTATCGGTCATGCGGATCCTGGCGCCCGTCAGGGGGGCCGTCCAGGGCTACGGACGGACCATCAGCTGGAACTCGAAGGAGTAGCGGGCGGCCCGGTACAGGTGGGAGCCGTACTCGACGGCCCGGCCGGTGTCGTCGAACGTGACCCGCTCCATCGTCAGCAGCGGGGCACCCGCCCGCTCGTCGAGCAGCGCCGCCTCCGCGGCGTTCGCGGCGCGGGCGCCGACGGCCTGGCGGGCGCTGTGCAGGGTGAGCGCGGCGGCGCGGAGCAGCCGGTAGAGGCCGGTGGTCCCGAGCCGCTCGCCGTCCGGTTCCAGGAGCCCGGCCGGCAGGTGGTTGCGGAGGTACGCCAAAGGCTCGCCGTGCGCGGTACGGAGCCGCTCCAGATACAGGACCTCGTGGCCCTCCGGTACGCCGAGGGCCGCCGCGACCTCGGCGGTGGCGGGTTCGAGGCGGTTGACGAGGACCCGGGTCGCGGGGAGCTGCCCGGCGGCGTCCAGGTCGTCGTAGAGGCTGCTGAGCTCCGGCGGGCGCCGGACCGCGCTGTGCACGACCTGGGTGCCGATCCCCCGGCGGCGGACGAGGAGGCCCTTGTCGACGAGCGTCTGGATGGCCTGGCGGACGGTCGGGCGGGAGAGTCCGAGACGGGTGGCGAGGTCGATCTCGTTGCCGAGGAGGGTGCCCGGTGTCAGCGTCCCGTCCGCCACGGCGTCCTCCAGCTGCCGGGCGAGCTGGAAGTACAGCGGGACCGGACTGGTGCGGTCCACGGCGAGCGGGGGCAGGGAGGAGCCGGACTGCTTGGACACGGGGGGAGCGTAGCCCGGGGCGCCGACGACAGGAAGGTGACGGCGGGAAGCCGCTGACGGGACGTCGTGACGTCCGGTTGTCCTGACACCTCCTTGACACCGTGGACGGGCGCCTCCACGGTGGGCCCATGCGCATCGGACTCATCGGTACGGGACGGATCGGGAGCTTCCACGCGGGGGTGCTGGCCCGCCACCCGGAGGTCGCGTCGCTGGTCGTGGCGGACGCGGACGCCACCCGGGCCGCCGGGGTCGCGGGGGCGCTCGGGGCGGAGGCGGCACCGGACGTGACGGCGCTGTTCGGGCACGCCCTGGACGCCGTGGTGATCGCGTCGGCGACGGCCGCGCACGCCGAGCTGATCGCCCGCGCGGCGGCCGCGGGGCTGCCCGCCTTCTGCGAGAAGCCGATCGCCCTGGACGTGCCGGGGACGAGGGTCGCGCTCGCGGCGGTGGCGGAGGCGGGGACCGCGCTGCAACTCGGGTTCATGCGGCGCTTCGACGCGGGGTACGGGGCGGCGCGCGAGGCCGTCCGGTCGGGAAGGCTCGGCCGGCTGCACACCGTACGGGCGGTGACGTCCGACCCGGAGCCGCCGCCGGCCGCGTATCTGCCGCTCTCCGGGGGTCTCTTCCGGGACTGCCTGGTGCACGACTTCGACATCGTCCGCTGGGTGACCGGCCGGGAGGTCGTGGAGGTGTACGCGACGGGCTCGGACGCGGGCCCCGCGATGTTCCGGGAGGCGGGGGACGTGTCCACGGCCGCCGCGCTGCTCACCCTGGACGACGGCACGCTGGTGACGGCGACCGCGACCCGCAGCAACGGCGCCGGGTACGACGTCCGCATGGAACTGGCGGGCGACCGGGACCAGATCGCGGTGGGCCTGGACGACCGCACCCCGCTCACCTCGGTGGAGCCGCAGGGCCCGGCAGCGCCGGGGAAGCCCTGGTCGGGGTTCCTGGAGCGGTTCGGCGCCGCGTACGAGGCGGAACTCGACGCCTTCGTACGGCTGGTGCGCGGCGAGGCGGCCAACCCGTGCGACGGCCGGGAGGCCCTCGCGGCACTCCGGATCGCGGAGGCGTGCGAGCGCTCGCGCCGGGAACGGCGGCCGGTACGGGTGGACGACGCCACCGGGTAGCCGGCCGGCGTCACGATCGGCCGGCTGCCCGGTCGGTCGACGCCACGTCCGGGCGGCCGCCGTCAGGGGTTCGCCGAGCGGACCGTGCCCTGCGCCAGGGCGCACAGCGTCTCCACACCGTCCGCGTCGACGGTCAGCAGCTCGCAGCGGACCACCGCCTGCCTGCGGCCCGCGTGCAGGACGTCCGCGCGGGCGCGCAGGGTGCCGTCGGCGGCGGGCCTGACGTAGTCGATGGAGTAACCGGCGGTCAGGACGGCCGGGCCGAGGACCGTGCCCGCGGCGAAGGTGATCGCGTTGTCGGCGGCGTACGAAAGGACCCCGCCGTGCACGAATCCGTTCTGCTGCCGCAGGTCTTCCCTGATCGCCAGCTCCAGAGTGGCTCCCCCGTCGCCGAAGGCGGTGACGGTGGCTCCGAGGAGGCGGCTGAACGGCTGGGCGTCCAGCACCTTCCGTGCGAGGGCGAGGGCGGGTTCGTCGATGTCGGTCATCCGGTCAGCCTATTCAGGGCTTGATCCGAACGACACGACCTAGGGCCTTTCGTTTGGATCATGCCGGGCTCGCGGGGTCCGGCCTGATCCAAACGAAAGACCCTAGGCGCCGTCCTCCGCGTCGAGGAGGCCCGCGTCGTGGACGAGCAGGGCGATCTGGACGCGGTTGTTGAGGCCGAGTTTGGCGAGGACGCGCGACACGTACGTCTTGACGGTCGGCACGCTCATGTAGAGCTCGGCGGCGATCTCGGCGTTGGAGTGCCCGCGGCCGACGGCGACGGCCACCTCCCGCTCGCGGTCGGCGAGTTCGGCGAGCCGGTCGGGGGCCGCGGGGCGCCGGGGCCGGTGCGGCTCCCCCGCCACGTGGGTCATCAGCTGGCGGGTGACGGCCGGGGAGAGCACCGGGTCGCCGGCCGCGACCCGGCGGACGGCGGCGACGATCTCGGCGGGCGGGGTGTCCTTGAGGACGAACCCCGCGGCGCCTGCGCGCAGGGCGCGCAGGACCTGCTCGTCGGCGTGGAAGGTGGTGAGGACGACGACCTCGGGGGCGCCGGGGAGGGAGCGGAGCCGTTCCGTGGCGGTGAGCCCGTCGACGTGGGGCATCCGGATGTCCATGAGGACGACGTCGGGGGCGAGCCGGTCGACGAGTTCGGGGACGTCGCGGCCGTCGGCGCCCTCGCCGACGATCTCCAGGTCCTCGGCGCCGCCGAGCATGAAGGTGAGGCCCGCGCGGACCAGGGGGTCGTCGTCGACGATGAGCAGCCGGATGGTCATGAGGGCCACGGTAGCCAGGCGCGCAGGGTGAATCCGCCGTCGGGGTCCGGGCCGTGCTCGAGTCTGCCGCCGGCGAGGGCGGCGCGTTCGGTGAGTCCGATGAGGCCCTGGCCGGAGCCGGGGACGTGCGGGACCGGTCCGGCGGGTGCCGGGTTGTGGACGCCGACGGTGAGGCCGTCGCCGGGGCGGCCCCGGACGGTGACGGTGACCTTCGTGCCGGGCGCGTGCTTGCGGGCGTTGGTCAGGGCTTCCTGGGCGATGCGGTAGACGGTGCGGCCGGTGGCGGCGGGCACGGTCGCCGGGTCGTCCACGGTGGTGTCGAGGACGACGTCCGCCCCGGCCTCGCGGGATTCGTCGATCAGCGCGTCGAGGGTGGCGAGGGTGGGCTGCGGCCGGTGGCCTCCGTCGCCGTTCTCGCCGGGGGCGCGCAGGACGCCGATGATCTCGCGGAGGTCCTGGAGCGCTTCGTGGGCGCTGTCGCGGATGACGCCGGCGGCGCGGGCGATCTGCTCGGGCGGGGCGTCGGGCCGGAACTCCAGGGCTCCTGCGTGCACGCTGAGCAGGGTGAGCCGGTGGGCGAGGACGTCGTGCATCTCGCGGGCGATGGACTCGCGGGCGAGCCGCTGGGCCTGAGCGGCGCGCAGTTCGGCCTCCGCCTCGGCGCGGCGGGCGCGTTCCCTGAGGGCCTCGACGAGCTGGCGGCGGGAGCGGACGAGCATGCCCCAGGCGGTGACGAGCAGGATCAGGACGAAGCCGAGGAGGGCGGAGACGCCGGCGTTGAGGGTGGGATCGGGCCGGACGAACACCTGCACGGTGGAGGCGGCCACGGCGAGGGCCCCGAGCCAGGCCACCTCGCGGAAGGGACGGCGTACGGCGACGCTGAACAGGCTCGCGAGGAGGGCGCCGCCCGCGACCGGGGCCACCACGCTCGCCAGGGTGAGCGCGATCGCGAGGCCGGCGGGCCAGCGGCGGCGCAGCCAGAGGGCGCAGCAGGCGGCGGCGCCGGCGAGTTGGTCGAAGAGGATGACCGGCTCGCTGCTGTACTCCGCCGCGGCGTCGGCGGCGACGAGGCCGACGAGGGACGCGAGGAGGAAGAGCGAGATGTCCACGATCCAGTCGCGGACGGTACGGCGCGGCCGGGCCGTCCCGCTCGCGCCCGGTTCGACCAGGTGGGAGGGGAGCAGCCGGCGCTGCCGGTCCGTGCGAGTCATGTCCGCAATGTACGCAGGCGGGGGCGCCGGGCGGGGCATGGGCGGCCCGGGGAGGTACCGAAGTCGCGGAGGTCGATACTTCGGTAGCGGGGAGCGTGGACCGGAGGCGGACGCGGCGGGGAACCGCCCCCGGTCATGATCACTTCATGAAGAAGTTTCTGGAGGTCATCGGTTTCCTGCTCGCCCTCTTCGGTGTGGCGGGGGTGGTGCGCGAGCTGACGGACGGCTGGTTCCGGCTCCTCGGCGTGACGCGGTTCCTCACGGAGAACGTGGGGTTCCTTCAGGGTCGGGAGCTGTTCGCCAACATCGTGATCGCGGTCCTCGGCGTCGTTCTCCTGATCGTGTCGGACCGGGTGCCGAGGAAGTCGTGAGCGGCCCGCCCGTGTGCGGGGGTCAGCCCTTCGCCGCGTCGAGGCGCTTCACCTCGGCGAGGTGCTCGGCCATCCGGTGGGAGACGGATCCGCTGGTGTAGAGGACGCCGCCGATGACGGCGAAGGGGACGGAACCACCGAGGACGGCGAGGAGTCCGGGCCAGTCGCGGGCCTCGACGCAGTCGTCGTGGTGGACGTACTCGCTGGTGAGGAGCGCGGGGCAGGGGCTGCCGCCGCCGTCACCGTCCTCGTACGGGGTCAGGAGCAGGACCCCGAACCAGACCCAGCACAGGGCGGCGACGGTCAGGAGGGCGAGTCCCCAGCCCTGGGTGCGGCGGGCTCGGGCCCGGAACTCGTTGTCGTAGACCAGTGAACGCATGGTCGAAGAACCTACCCGGCGTCCTTGTCGGCGGCCCGGCGGCCCCAAGTGGTGCCCGCGAGCACGAGGATGGCGCCCGCCAGGCCGAGAGCCCCGGGGCGGTCGCCCGCGAGGGCGATGCCCACGGCGGCGGCCCAGAGCGGTTCCGTGCCGAGGAGGAGGCTGACCCGGGACGGGGAGCTGCGGCGCACCGCCCACATCTGCACGAAGAAGGCGAAGAGCGTGCAGAAGACGGAGAGGAAGATCAGCCCGGCCCATTCGCGGGGGCCGAAGTCGAGGGCCACCGTCCAGGGCGAGGCGCCGGTGCCGGGGAAGGCCGCGATGACGGCGAAGACCGCGACGGCGGAGCCGAGCTGCACGGTGGTGAGGGAGAGCGAGTCGGCCGACTCGACGGCCTTGATCCGGGACATGGCCAGGACGTGGACGGTACGGGCGAGGGCCGCGAGCAGCATGAGGAGGTCACCGAGGGAGGGGGCGGTGAACCCGCCGCCCTGGGTGAGCAGCACGACTCCGGTGACGGAGAGCCCGGCGGCGGCGAGGAAGGCGCGGGGCGGGGCGACCCGGGTGACGGCGGCCTCGGCGAGCGGGGTGAGGATCATGGTGAGGCTGATGATGAGGCCCGCGTTGGTGGCGGAGGTGTGGACGACGCCGTACGTCTCCAGGAGGAAGATCCCGCTGAGGATCAGACCGAGGGTCGCGGCGCCGCGCCACTGGGCCGCGCTGAGCGCCCGCAGCCTGGACCACCCGGCGACGACGAGGACGGGCAGCACCACCGCGAACCGCAGGACGAGGACCGCGATGACGGTGTGGGTGGTGGTGATGCCCTTGGCGGCGAGGTAGCTGGTGCCCCAGACGACGGCGACGAGCAGGACGGGCAGGTCGGTGAGCCAGGCGCGCCGGGGGGCGCCGAGGGGCAGCGGGGCGGCGATCGAAGCCGACATCGTGGGCCGTTCTCCAACTCTCAGGGTGATGTGGAGACTTCAACGGCTCACACGCGGAGCGATCACCGTACCCGGCGGGGCCCGTGGTGGCTACACCTTTCCCCGCCTCGGCATCAGTAGCTGCCGTACTCGGGGCGTCCCACCAGCTCGTACGTGAGGAGGGCGACGCCCGAACCGGTGGTGCGGGACGCGGTGTTGCGGAAGGCGGTGGGGCGGACGCCGTCGGAGAAGAGGCGGCGGCCGGTGCCGAGGATCACCGGGAAGACGAGCAGGTGCAGGGTGTCGATCAGGTCGTGGTCGAGCAGGGTCCGGGCGAGGCCGCCGCTGCCGTGCATCTGGATCTCGCCGTCGAGGCTCTCCTTGAGGTCGGCGACCTCCTTCACCACGTCGCCGCGCAGGAGGGTGGTCCCGGTCCAGTCGGCGGAGTCGAGGGTGGTGGTGGCGACGTACTTGGGGAGGGCGTTGAGCTTGGAGGCGATGGGGTCGGCGGGGTCGTCGTGCCGCGGCCAGTAGCTCGCGAAGATCTCGTACGTGCGGCGGCCGAGGAGGAAGGCGGTCGGGCGGGTGAAGACCTCGTTCATGTACTGCCCGAAGTCCTCGTCGCCGAACGGCACGGACCAGCCGCCGTGCTCGAATCCGCCGCTGGGGTCCTCCTGGGGGCCGCCGGGGGCCTGGTGGACGCCGTCGAGGGTGAGGAACTGGGTGAGGCTGAGGGTGGCCATGGCGGGTGCCCTTTCGTTCTCCGAACCATCGTGTCTCACCCGTACTGACCGCGCCGCCCGGCGAAAGTCATCGGTGCGCACGAGGCGGGGTCCGACCCGCTCCCGGGTCGGGGTCCGATTCCCGCCAGCGTCCGGCGGCCACGGCGACTTTCATTGAACCCGCAACCACTCGGTACGGCTCACGGAGGTCTCGGGATGTCCACGACGAACGGCACGATGAACGGCACGGCGGTCCTGGTGACGGGCGGCAGCAGGGGGATCGGCGCGGCCACCGCCGTGCGTCTGGCCCGGGAGGGCGCGGACGTGGCCTTCACCTACGCCCGGGACGAGGCCCGGGCCAAGGAGGTCGCCGCCCTGATCGAGGCGGCCGGCCGCAAGGCGCTGCCCCTGCGGGCCGACGCCGCCGACGCCGGGGACGCGGCGGGAGCGGTGACGTGGGCGGCGGACGCGCTGGGGCGGCTCGACGTCCTCGTGAACAACGTGGGCGTCGGGGTCCTCGGACCGCTGGAGTCCTTGCCCCTCGCGGACGTGGACCGGGTCCTCGCGGTCAACGTCCGGGCGGCCTTCCTCGCCTCCCAGGCGGCGGCCGGGCGACTGCCGGAGGGCGGGCGGATCGTCACGATCGGCACCTGCATGAGCCAGCGGGTGCCGAGTCCTGGCGGCACGCTGTACACCATGAGCAAGTCGGCGCTCGTCGGCCTGACGAAGGCCCTCGCCCGCGAGCTCGGAGGGCGTGGCATCACGGCCAACATCGTCCACCCCGGTCCGACCGACACGGACATGAACCCGGCGGACGGCCCGTACGCGGAGGGCCAGGCGACGATGACGGCACTCGGCCGCTTCGGTACGCCGGACGAGGTGGCCGCGATGGTCGCCTTCCTCGCGGGGCCGGAGGGGCGGTACGTGACGGGCGCCGAGTTCTCGGTGGACGGCGGGCATGCGGCGTGACGGGGGGTGGGCGTGCGCCCGGTAAGCGTGTGACGCCCACCAGGTGCCCGGCGAGTGAGCCGAAGGGGCGCGGCCGGGGGAACAGGGCCGAGCGCGCGGAGCCTCCCGAGGAACGAGGGAGGCGAGCACGGTCGGCCCTGTGAGCCCCCGCCCGGTTCAGGGGGAGCCGGTCAGCCGCCCAGCTCCTGGTGGCGGGCGGTCAGCCGTGCCGTACCGGCGTCCGTGAGGGAGCCGTAGAGGCGGAGGCGGGAGATGCCGCCGTCCGGGTAGATGTCGATCCGGACGCGGGAGCCGACCGCCGGGGTGTCGAGCACGAAGCGGTGGTTGGTGTCGGGCTGGAGGCGGGTCCTGGGCAGGATCTCGGTCCAGTCGTCGGAGCCTTCGGCGGCGACGGAGAGGGCGGCCCAGCCGGCGCTGTTGCCCTTGAGGTACGCGGTGTCGATCTCGACGGCGCGGATCTCGGACTCGGCGGCGAGCTGGTAGCGGATCCAGTCGTTGCCCTTGTCGCGGCGGCGGCGGGTCTCCCAGCCGTCGTCCATCTTGCGGGAGCGGCCGGGCTGGATGGTGTTGGTGGCCGGGGAGTAGAAGCGGTCGGAGGCGTCCTCGACCTGGCCGCCGTTCTCCAGGGCGGCGAGGTCGAAGGTGCCGAGGACGCCGAGCCAGGCCGGGTCGGGGGCGACCTCGCCGTAGACGCGGAGGCGGGCGATGCCGCCGTCGGGGTGCTGGTTGACGCGGAGGTGGGTGAAGCGCTGTTCGACGTCGACGGCGAAGCCGTTGGCGGCGTGGCCGCCGACGGCGGTGCGCGGGACGAGCGTCGTCCACTTCACGTCGTCGGCGAGGAGTTCCTCCGGTGAGGGGGAGCCTGCGACGGAGGTGGCCTCGACGGAGACGGCCTGCGGGTAGTTGCCGCGGAAGTGGGCGGTGTCGACGACGATGCCGCGGACGACGCCGGGCGCGCCGAGGCGTACGAGGGCCCAGTCGTGGTCGTCCTGGGTGGGGTGCGGCTGCTGGGCGGAGATGCCGCGGCGGCGGCGGGTCTCCCAGCCGTCCATGATCTTGCCCTTGTGGCCGAAGTGTTCGGGGTCGAACTCGGCGGCCTCGGGCTTGAGCAGGTTCTCGCGCTCGGCGAAGAACTCGTCGTTGGCGGCGATGACGCCGGCGCCGAGGCGGCGGTCGGCGAGGTCGGCGTACCGGGTGAAGGGGAAGTCGGCCGTCCGGTAGTCGGCGTACGGGTCGCCGCCGCCGTAGGGGCTGGCGTCGCCGGTGAAGGAGGGTATGCCGGTGCTCACGGGTCAGTTGTTCCTTTCGAGGAGGCGGCCGGTCGGCTCGGCGAGGGTGCCGCGGTCGACGATGCGCTCTCCGCGCAGCCAGGTGGAGGTGACGACGCCGCTGAGGGTCTTGCCGGCGTACGCGGTGATCCGGTTGCGGTGCTGGAGCTCGGCCGGGTCGACGGTGAAGGTGGCGTCGGGGGCGAGGACGGCGAAGTCGGCGTCGCGGCCGGCCTCGATGGCGCCCTTGCGGGTGAGTCCGGCGAGCCGGGCCGGACCCTCGGACATCCAGCGGACGACGTCCTCCAGGGTGTGGCCGCGGCGGCGGGCCTCGGTCCAGATGGCGGGCAGGCCGAGCTGGAGGGAGGAGATGCCGCCCCAGGCGGACGCGAAGTCGGGCGTCTTGAGGTCGGCGGTGGACGGGGAGTGGTCGGACACGATGCAGTCGATCGTGCCGTCCGCGAGGCCCTGCCACAGGGCGTCCTGGTTGGCGGCCTCCCGGATGGGCGGGCAGCACTTGAACTCGGTGGCGCCGTCCGGGATCTCCTCGGCGGTGAGGGTGAGGAAGTGCGGGCAGGACTCGACGGTGATCTTGACGCCCTCGGCCTTGGCGGCGGCGATGAGCGGCAGCGCGTCGGAGGAGGAGAGGTGCAGGACGTGGACGCGGGCGTTGAGCCGGCGGGCCTGGTTGACCAGGTTCTCGATCGCCGTGTTCTCGGCGTCCCGGGGGCGGGAAGCGAGGAAGTCGGCGTACGCGCCGCCGGTGCGCTGGGGGGCGGCGGCGAGGTGGTGCGGGTCCTCGGCGTGCACGATCATCAGGCCGTCGAAGCCGGAGATCTCCGCCAGCGAGGTCGCCAGCTGTTCCTGGTCCAGCTCGGGGAACTCCTCCACGCCCGAGGGCGACAGGAAGCACTTGAAGCCGAAGACGCCGCTGTCGTGCAGCGGGCGCAGGTCCTTGACGTTGTCGGGGAGGGCCCCGCCCCAGAAGCCGACGTCGATGTGGGCCTTGCTGCGGGCGACCTCCCGCTTGACGCGGAGGTTCTCCACGGTGGTGGTCGGCGGGAGGGAGTTGAGGGGCATGTCGAGCAGGGTGGTGATGCCGCCGGCCGCCGCCGCCCGTGTGGCGGTCCAGAAGCCCTCCCACTCGGTGCGGCCCGGGTCGTTCACGTGCACGTGGGTGTCGACGAGTCCGGGCAGGACGACGTCGTCGCCGACGTCCTCGAGCCGGGCGCCGTGGGGTACCTCGGCGTCGTACGGGAGCACGGCCGCGATCGTCCCTCCGGAGACGGCGATCGACGCCGGGCGCGTCCCTTCGGGGGTGATGACACGCGTCGAGCGCAGGACCAGGTTGACGTCCACCCGTACCCCTTCTTCAAGCACTGCAGCAGGAAATTCAACGAACTGTTGAAAAGGAGTCTTCACTTCCAGGCGACATGCCGTCAAGGGCACACTTCCAGCATCGGGCGTCGTCGAACCCGGCTTAGAGGTTTCCACAAAGTGGAATGGAAGTTCCGTACAGTAGAACGTAGCTCCGCACATGCGGGGCCGACCCGGCCCCCGCCCGGGGTCCTGCCGACACCGGACAAACACCCCCTGACCGGCGTTGACGCCGACCCCGGGGCCAGGTGCCCCGGCCGGTGGCCCGGTAGGCTGCTGCCTTGCCCGCCTGCCCCGAAAGGACCGTTGACGTGCCGACGTCCAACGCCAGCACCACCGACGCCGCCAAGCCCGCCGCAAGCGGGGGCGTCCAGTCCCTTGAGCGTGCCTTCGACCTCCTGGAGCGGATGGCCGACGCCGGCGGCGAGGTCGGGCTGAGCGAGCTCTCCGCCAGCAGCGGACTGCCCCTCCCCACGATCCACCGCCTGATGCGCACCTTGGTCGCCTGCGGCTACGTGCGCCAGCAGCCCAACCGGCGGTACGCGCTCGGCCCCCGCCTCATCCGGCTCGGCGAGTCCGCCTCCCGCCTCCTCGGCACCTGGGCCCGCCCGTACCTGGCGCGGCTCGTCGAGGAGACCGGCGAGACCGCGAACATGGCGCTGCTCGACGGCGACGAGATCGTGTACGTGGCCCAGGTGCCGTCCAAGCACTCGATGCGCATGTTCACCGAGGTCGGCCGGCGGGTGCTGCCGCACTCGACCGGTGTCGGCAAGGCCCTCCTCGCGCACGCCCCGGCGGACGAGGTGCGCGCGCTGCTCGCCCGTACCGGCATGCCCGCGGCGACCGAGAAGACCATCACCACGCCGGACGGCTTCCTCGACGCGCTCGTCGCGGTCCGCGAGACGGGGTACGCCGTCGACGACAACGAGCAGGAGATAGGAGTCCGCTGCCTCGCGGTGCCGGTACCCGACTCCCCCACCGCCGCGGCGATCTCCATCTCGGGCCCGGCGGGCCGCGTCACCGAGGCGGCCACGGAGAAGATCGTCCCGATCCTCCAGCAGGTCGCCCGCGAACTGTCGGCGGCCCTGGCGAACACGGCGGGGAACGGGAACGGACACGGCTGAGCACGGCCTGGCACGCGCCCTGGGGTCGTCGCCATGGGCGTGGACATCGACGGTGTGATCGAGATGCGCGAGCGCGAGGGCCGCTGGGGCATCGCGCTCGATCTGCCGGACCGCGCGCTCGGGCGCGACCGGCACGCCTGGGAGTGCCTCTTCGGCTTCGGCGGCGCCCTCGGGGTGGACCGCGCCCTGTTCGACCGGCGGGGCTGCCCGGAGGACGTCTCCGAGCCGGTCCCGCGCACGTCCGAGGAGCTGCACCACGGTCACTCGTACGCCACGTGGGCCGAGATCGCGGCCGTCGACTGGGACGTGCCGCTCGGCGACGGGCCCGACGGGAACCGCGTCGGCGAGTGGCGGCCCGGACCCGACGGCGCACTCGCCCTGCACCAGGTGCCCTGGACACCGATCGAGGTCCTCGACGCGGCGGAGGAGCTCTTCGGCGAGGACCTGATGCCGCCGGAGTGGCCGCCGGGCGCCGACGTCCCATGGAACGGCGCCGTGTACCGCCCGGTGACCCTCACGCCCCGCATGTTCGCCCCGCCGGACGGCGACTGGGGCCCGGTGTGGGCGGCGATGGGCGGGCTGGCGGCCGTCCACGGGGACGAGAACGTCCGCCTCGTCGTCTGGTTCGGCTGACCCGGCCCGCACCGTGGCCCCGCCCCGGGCCCCCAGGCCCTCAGACCCGTACCGGCTCCGCCGTGAGCCTGCCGTCCTGGACCGTCACCGTGCGGTCGGTGCGGGCGAGGTGCGCGCGGTCGTGGGTGACCAGGACCGTCGCCGTACCGCGCTCCGCCGTGAGGCTCGCCAGGAGGTCCATGACGGCCGCGCCCCGCTCGTGGTCCAGCGCGCTGGTCGGCTCGTCGACGAGGAGCACGGACGGCTCGTTCATGAGCGCCCGCGCGATGTTCACCCGCTGCCGCTGACCGCCCGAGAGCTGGTGCGGCCTGCGGTGGGCCTGGTCCGCGAGGCCCACCGCGTCGAGGAGTTCCAGGGCACGGCCCCGTACCGCCTTCGGCGGTCGCCCGGACAGGTGGGCCATCACCTGGAGCTGCTCGGCCGCGTTCAGCGAGGGCAGCAGGTTGGGCTGCTGGAAGACGATCCCGATGTGCTCGCGTCGCAGTCGCGCCTTGTCGGCGGGGGTGAGCGCCGCCGTGTCCGTACCGGCGACGGCCACGCGTCCCCGGTCCGGGGTCACCAGGGTGGCGGCGACGGCGAGGAGGCTGGACTTGCCGGAGCCGGAGGGGCCGACGACCGCCGTGAGCGTACCGGCGGGGACGTCGAGGGAGACGGCGTCGAGGGCGGTGAGCCGGCCGTCCCCGTCGGGGTAGGTGAGGGTGACGGAATCGAGGACGAGACTCATCGGGCGCTCCCGAGGGCGGTCAGAGGGTCGACGGCGGTGATCCGCCGGATGGACAGCGCCGCGCCGAGGACACCGAGCACGACGATCACCGCCGCAGGTCCGAGGACGGTGAGCGGCTCCAGTACGAAGGGCACGTTCCCGCCGCTGACCAGGGCGCCGATGCCGACGGCGAGCGCGGTGCCCAGCAGGGTGCCGGCGGTGAGCATGAGGACGGCCTGCCCGAGAGCGTCCTTGAGGAGGTACGGGGTCGAGGCGCCGAGCGCCTTGAGGACGGCCACGTCGCCGCTGCGCTGGATGGTCCAGACGGTGAAGAAGGCTCCTATGACCAGGGCGGAGATGGCGAAGAGGAAGCCGCGCATGAGCTGGAGCGAGCCGTTCTCCGCCTGGTAGGACCCTATGGCGGTGAGGGCCTCGTCGAGGGTCCGCGCCTCGGTGCCGACGGTCTCGTCCCCGGCCGCCCAGTCGGCGCCCTCGCCCCCGTCGGCGCCTCTCAGCGCGATGACGGTGGCCTCCTCCTGCGCGGTCGTGCCGGTGCGGCCGAGCTTCTGCCAGTCGTCGAGCGAGGTCCACACCACCGGGGTGTGGCTGTACGAGGCGTCGCCGGCGACCGCCGCGACGGTGAGCTCCAGGGGGCCGAGGCGGACGGCGTCACCGGTGGTCACGGCCAGTTCCTCGGCGGCCGACTCCGAGAGGACGGCCCGCCCGGCGGCGGGCGGGGAGGGGGCGAGGCCGGTGTCCGGCTCCGTACCGAAGGCGGACACGGCGGCGGTACGGTCCCCGGCGGCGGCGTTGAGGGTACGGATGCCGAGCGGCGCCGCGGCCGTCACGCCGGGCCGCTCCGACCAGCGGCGCCACTGTTCCTCCGTCACCGTCGAGTTGGTGAAGGAGACCGACTGCCCGGACGGCGGTGCCGCGAAGGCCAGCCGGTCGGCGGGTAGGCCGGTGATCGCGGAGATGTTCTCCCGCGCGAGTCCGGCCGTCAGCCCTGACAGCAATCCGACGAGCAGGGTGATCAGCACGATCACGGTGCCCATGAGTGCGAATCGCCCTTTGGCGAATCCGAGGTCTCTCCATGCCACGAACATGCTGACCAGGGTGGTCCGCGGGGGGCCCGGCCGGCATCGCGCCACGGATGGCCCCGCAATCAAACTTTCGGTTGAGTCCGGATCGTCTGCCGCTGTCTACGCTGGGGGGACCATGCGTCCCCCTTCCTCCCTCCGCCCCCCACGGCGTTCTGCCCTCCACCCCGCCGAGCGGCCCTCCCTCACCCCGGCCCCGCGCGCGCTGCGTGTCTGCCTGCACCTGCTGACGGCCGGCCTGCTCGCCCTCACGGCGGTACGGGCGGAGTCGGCGGCCGGGACGGCGATGGCGGTGGTGACGGGCGCGGTCTACGCGGCCGGTTCGTACCTGCCGTCGGTGCGCGACTCACGGCGGGGCGCCGCCGTGTGGCTGGGAGTCCTGTGCGCGTCCTGGCTCGTGCTGCTGTGGCTGACCCCGGAGGCGCTCTGGGTGGCGTTCCCGCTGTACTTCGTGCAGCTGCACCTGCTGCCCGCGCGCTGGTCGCTGCCGGTGGTCGCCCTGACGGCGGGCGCGGCGATCCTCTCGTACGTGGGGCACGGCGCCCCGCTCAATCCGGGCGTCTTCATCGGGCCGCTGCTCGGCGCGGCGGTCGCGGTGGCGACGGTCCTCGGCTACCAGGCCCTGTACCGGGAGAGCGAACGGCGGCGCCGGCTCATCGAGGAGCTGCTCGCGACCCGGGCGGAGCTGGCGGCGGCGGAGCGGCACGCGGGGACGCTCGCCGAACGGGAGCGCCTCGCGCGCGAGATCCACGACACCCTCGCGCAGGGTCTGTCCTCGATCCAGCTGCTGCTGCGGGCGGCGGAGCGGGCCCTGCCGCCGGGGTCCCCGGCCTCGGGACACATCGAACGGGCGCGGCAGGCGGCCCAGGACAACCTGGCGGAGGCCAGGCGCTTCGTCCGCGCCCTTTCGCCGCCGGACCTGGAGCACGGCTCCCTGGCGGCGGCGCTGGAGCGCCTGTGCGAGCCGGGCGCCGGACCGGGTGCGCACGGGCCGGGCGGGGCGGGGCCGCGGGTGCGCTTCTCGGTCAGCGGTACGCCGGTCGAGCTGCCGACTCCGTACGAGGTGGCGCTGCTGCGGATCGCGCAGTCGGCGCTGGCGAACACGGTGCGGCACGCGGGGGCCTCGCGGGCCGAGATCACCCTGTCGTTCATGGACGCCTCGGTCACCCTGGACGTCGTCGACGACGGGAAGGGTTTTGATCCCGCCTCCGTGGGCCGTCCCTCGTCGGACGGCGGTTTCGGGCTTCCGGCGATGCGCTCGCGGGCGGAGTCGCTGGGCGGCACGTTCACCGTGGAGTCCGCGCCCGGCCAGGGCACGGCCGTCGCCGTGTCCCTCCCCCTCCCCGCTGGAGTGTGAACCATGACCATCCGTCTGCTCCTGGCCGACGACCATCCGGTGGTACGGGCGGGTCTGCGCGCGGTCCTCGACACGGAGCCGGACTTCGCCGTCGTCGCGGAGGCTGCCACCGCCGAACGGGCGGTGGAGCTGGCCACGGCCGGCGGTGTGGACGTGGTGCTGATGGACCTGCAGTTCGGGTCCGGGATGCACGGCTCGGAGGCGACGGCGGCGATCACGGCGGCGCCCGGCGGCCCGAAGGTGCTGGTCCTGACGACGTACGACACGGACGCGGACATCCTGGCGGCGGTGGAGGCGGGCGCCTCCGGCTACCTCCTGAAGGACGCGCCGCCGGAGGAGCTGGCAGCGGCGGTCCGGACGGCCGCTGCCGGTCAGTCGGCGCTCGCCCCGGCGGTGGCGCACCGACTGATGGACCGGATGCGGACGCCGGCGGAGGCCCTGACCAAGCGGGAACTCGAAGTGCTCCAGCTGGTCGGCGAGGGTCTGTCGAACCAGCAGATCAGCAAGGTGCTGTTCCTGAGCCAGGCGACGGTGAAGTCGCATCTGGTGCACGTCTTCGCGAAGCTGGGCGTGGACTCGCGCACGGCGGCGGTGGCGACGGCGACCGCGCGCCGGCTGATCAGGCGGTAGGACCGGGGTCCTGTGCGGCTGCCGGGACGCCTCGTGATCAGGCGGTAGGGCCGAGGTCCTGGGCGGCTGCCGGAACGCCTCGTGATCAGACGGTAGGACCGGTGTCCTGAGGCGAAGGCCCGAAGAGTTCGACGGCGCGGCGGACGCCCGCGAGTCCCTCGGCGAGCGCGCTGACGGATCCGACGCAGCCCGCGACGAGCAGCAGGGAGCGGCGAAGGCGTCGTACCTCGGGGGCGCCGCTGAGCGCCATCGCGTCCAGGGCGGCGAGCTCGTCCTCCGCGATGCCCCGGTCGGTGAACTCCACCCGGTGGGCGGCCAGTTCTCGTCGGAGCCGGGCCACGGCGGATCGCAGTTCAGCCACTCTGGGGTCCACGCCCTCGCCGGTCACTCGCCTCTGCCCCACGCTTCGCAACACGGTTCTCCCCCTCGCACGACACTGTGCGCAGAACGCCGTACCCCGAACACACCCGGCCTCGCCCGGCCGACCCGTGAAACGGGGTCGGCAGCCGCGAGCCGCGGGCCAGTTAACTCCTTCGCCACCCCGGCGCGCCACCCTTGGTGGACGGAATTCAGGCGACCGTGTCATTCCGCCTGATGCGGTATGCACTTCCCATGACAACAGCGCATGATCGAAACCCCGTCGTCGCCGGTCTCGTCCTCGCCGCCGGGGGCGGGCGACGGCTCGGGGGCCGGCCCAAGGCGCTGCTCTCCCACCGGGGGCGGCCGCTGGTCGAGTACGCGGTGGGGGTGCTGCGCGCGGCCGGGTGCGAGGTGGTGCACGTGGTGCTCGGGGCGTCGGCCGGTGCCGTACGGGAGCGGGCGGATCTGGCCGGTTGCGTGCTGGTGGAGAACCCGGACTGGGCGGAGGGGATGGGTTCCTCGCTGCGGGCGGGGCTGGTCTCCCTCGCCGCCGATCCGCGCGGGGTGGACGCGGCGCTCGTGCTGCTCGTCGACCAGCCGGGGATCGGGGCGGAGGCGGTGGCCCGGGTCCGGGCGGCGTACGGCTCGCGGGACTCGCTCGCGGCGGCGTCGTACGGCGGGGAGCGCGGGCATCCGGTGCTGTTCGGCGCGGGGCACTGGGCGGGCATCGCGGAGACGGCGGTGGGCGACCGGGGCGCGCGGGACTATCTGGCGGCGCACTGGGATGCGATCACGCCGGTGGACTGTTCGGATGTGGCCGAGCCCTATGACATCGACACGGAGGCGGATCTGGCCCACCTCGAAGGACCGGCGTAAGGAGCGGCCGTAGGACCGGCCCCAAGGAGCGCGAACGGGGCGTGAACGGGCTGGCACCGAGCGCCATGGTCTGTCGATCCAGAGAATCTCGACATCAACAAACCATTGAACTTCCACCATGAGGAAACTAGTATCCACTGTTCAGAAGCGCCTGCTCGTTCAGAAGGCGCTTGCGGCCGTATCTCGGCGCCTGCGGCACTGCGTGCCGTTCCGCGACGCCCGGCGGCCGCCTGGCACCGCCCGTGAAGTCCGCTGAAGGAAGTGACAGTTCATGTCCGCACCAGCGCCGTCCCCCCTGGCCGTCGTCGATGCCGAGCCCCTGCCGCGTCAGGAAGAGGTGCTCACCGAGGCCGCCCTGGCCTTCGTCGCCGAACTGCACCGGCGGTTCACCCCGCGCCGGGACGAGCTCCTCGCCCGCCGGGCGGAGCGCCGCGCCGAGATCGCCCGAACCTCCACGCTGGACTTCCTGCCGGAGACCGCCGCGATCCGCGCCGACGACTCCTGGAAGGTCGCGCCGGCCCCGGCGGCCCTGAACGACCGCCGCGTCGAGATCACCGGCCCGACCGATCGCAAGATGACGATCAACGCGCTCAACTCCGGCGCGAAGGTCTGGCTCGCCGACTTCGAGGACGCCTCGGCGCCGACCTGGGAGAACGTCGTCCTGGGCCAGGTCAACCTGATCGACGCGTACACCCGGAACATCGACTTCACCGACCCCCGCTCGGGCAAGTCGTACGCCCTCAAGCCCGCCGACCAGCTCGCCACCGTCGTCATGCGACCGCGCGGCTGGCACCTGGAGGAGCGTCACCTCACCTTCGACGGACGCCCGGTGCCGGGCGCGCTCGTCGACTTCGGCCTGTACTTCTTCCACAACGCGCAACGGCTGATCGACCTCGGCAAGGGCCCGTACTTCTACCTGCCGAAGACGGAGTCGCACCTGGAGGCCCGCCTCTGGAACGACATCTTCGTCTTCGCCCAGGACTACGTCGGCATCCCTCAGGGCACCGTCCGCGCCACGGTCCTCATCGAGACCATCACGGCCGCGTACGAGATGGAGGAGATCCTCTACGAACTCCGCGACCACGCCGCCGGGTTGAACGCTGGCCGCTGGGACTACCTCTTCTCCATCGTCAAGAACTTCCGTGACGGCGGAGCCAAGTTCGTCCTTCCGGACCGCAACGCGGTCACGATGACGGCCCCGTTCATGCGCGCGTACACCGAGCTCCTCGTGCGCACCTGCCACAAGCGCGGCGCGCACGCGATCGGCGGCATGGCGGCCTTCATCCCGTCCCGCAAGGACGCCGAGGTCAACAAGGTCGCCTTCGAGAAGGTCAAGGCCGACAAGGACCGCGAGGCAGGCGACGGCTTCGACGGCTCCTGGGTCGCCCACCCCGACCTGGTGCCGATCGCGATGGCCTCCTTCGACGCCGTCCTCGGCGAGAAGCCCAACCAGAAGGACCGCCTCCGCGAGGACGTGTCCGTCGCGGCCGGCGACCTGATCGCCATCGACTCGCTCGACGCGAAGCCCACGTACGCGGGCCTGGTCAGCGCCGTGCAGGTCGGCATCCGCTACATCGAGGCGTGGCTGCGCGGCCTCGGCGCCGTCGCGATCTTCAACCTGATGGAGGACGCGGCCACCGCCGAGATCTCGCGCTCGCAGATCTGGCAGTGGATCAACGCGGGCGTCGTCTTCGAGAACGGGAAGACGGCGACTCCGGAGCTGGCCCGCGAGGTCGCCGCCGAGGAGCTGGCCGCGATCCGCGCGGAGATCGGCGAGGAGGCCTTCGCGGCCGGCAAGTGGCAGCAGGCGCACGACCTGCTCCTGCACGTCTCCCTCGACGCGGACTACGCGGACTTCCTGACGCTCCCCGCGTACGAGCAGCTGGTCGGCTGACCGCGGCAACACGAGACGGGTTGACCGGCTGCCCGCACAGCTGCCGTCACAACCTTTTCGATCAAGGCCCCGCCTCCCGGTGTCGCACGACACCGGGAGGCGGGGCCTTTTCGTACCCCTGTGAGGTCACAGGTGACGTGACGGAACCGAGATATGCAGCTACCTAGCGGTAACAAGCCAGGGCGTGCGAGATTCCGCCATGTCACCGGCGCCGGCGGCTGTCCCCCACATCACTGCGTACCGCATACCGCAGGAGCACAGCCATGCCTTCGTCCCCCTCTCGTGCGCTCCGCGCACTCCTGGCACTGTGTACCGCCGCCGGGCTCGCCTCCGTCGCCGTTCCGTCCGCCCAGGCCTCCCCCGGCAGCGGGCCCACCGCCGTCGTCGCCATGGGCGACAGCTACATCTCCGGCGAGGCCGGCCGCTGGTTCGGCAACAGCCTCACCAACTCCGGAAGCCGCAACGGCACCGACCGCGCCTGGACCGGCAGCGGTTACGACACCTCGCGGGTGTACGGCGCCACGGCGGGCGGCTGTCACCGCTCGGACACCTCCGAGGTGAAGAGCGCGGGCCCGATCGCGAGCTCCCTCGTCAACCTCGCCTGCTCCGGCGCGACGACGGACAACGTCTTCCGCGCCTCGCAGGGCGGCGTGGCCTACAAGGGCGAGGCCCCGCAGGCCGACCAGCTGGCGGCCGTGGCCGCCACGCACGACGTGAAGCTGATCGCGCTCTCCATCGGCGGCAACGACCTCGGGTTCGCCGACATCATCTCCACCTGCGCGACCGACTACATCGTCTGGTACTCGTACTGCCACGACGACCAGCAGGCCGAGGTCGACGCCAAGATCGACGGGGTGATGGCGGACGTCGGCCGTTCGGTCGACGAGATCCGGGCCGTCATGACGGGCGCCGGATACGGCTCGTCCGACTACCGGATCGTCCTCCAGTCGTACCCGTCCCCCATCCCCCGTGCCGCCGACAACCGGTACTCCGAGAGCGGCTGGGCCCGTACGAACACCGGCGGCTGCCCCTTCTGGAACGCCGACTCCGACTGGGCCCGCGACTCCCTCGTCCCGCAGATCGCCAACCGCCTCAAGGGCGTCGCCGCGGCCAAGGGCGTGCAGTTCATGGACCTGCGCGACGCGCTCCAGGGGCGCGAGGTCTGCGCCAAGGCGAGCAAGCAGGTGACCTCGACCGTGCCCGCTTCGGGGACCACGAGCGAGTGGGCGCGCTGGATCGACAGCCAGAGCACCCAGGGGCTCGTCCAGGAGTCCATGCACCCCAACGCCTACGGCCAGCAGGCCCTCGGCCGCTGCCTGGCCCTGGTCAACGCCCGTCCGACCGGCAACCACAGCTGCCGCAACACGGCGGGCTCGGGACCGTCCTCCATGTACCTCACCACGGGGTGACGTTCAGGGAGCGGTGAGGCCGAGCGGGCCGAGGACCCGCTCCGTCTCATGGCGGTCCGCCGCGGCCATCGCCCGCACCAGGGCGGCGGACCCGCCCGGCCAGGCCGACGCCGCCTCGTCGAAGGTCGTACGCCGGGACTCCAGCGGGCCCTTCTTGGCGGGCAGCGCGTCCAGGACGTACAGCGCCCGCGCCGAGGTGCCCACCTGGATCAGGTCGGAGGGTTCGCCCCGCAGGCGCAGGGCCTGGTGGGCGTAGGCACCGATCACCGGGTCACGGAGGGCGCCACGCAGGGCATCGGGCGGGGCGGCGGCGGTGTCGAGGGCGTGGAAGAGCCCCCGGACGGCCGCCGCGTCGGAGGTGCCGGCGTGAACGGAGCCGAGCGCCGCCAGCAGCTCGGACCAGGCTTCGGCGGTGTCCCCGCGGGCGTGGAGCCAGTCGGCGAGCACGCGCGTGGCGACGCACCCGGGCCAGCCCGCGGCGGCGGCCACCACCTCGGGCGCCGCCCACCCGCGGGCCTCGCCGACGTCGGGCGCGGCGACTCCTCGGACGCCGAGCAGATAGCGCACGACGCCCGCGCCGCGCGGGGTGAGCCCGAAGGCGTCGCCGGTGCGGAAGACGAGGCCGGTGGCGGCCAACCGGTCCAGGACGGTGGCCAGATCGCGGGCGGCCCCTTCGAGTCCGGCCCGGTCGGCCTCGGTCACGTCCGCCGTGCCGAGGAGCCGGACGAGCTCCGGCAGGGGCGGCAGCGCGTACCCGTCGGGCGCCTCGGCCGGTACCGGTACGGGCAGGTCCTCCAGGTCCGGATCGACGGACCAGTCCTCGTACTCGGCGGCCTTGCGGGCCACGGACTCGGCCGAGCAGCCGCGCCGGTAGACCACGTACAGGAGATGGGGAGCCTCCCCGCCGTAGGGCTCGAACTCCTCCTCCGCCAGTTCCTCGACGGCGGCGATGAGGGTGTCCGCGTCCCGCTCGGCCGGCCCGGCCTCGATCGCGGGCGGCGGGGGCACGGGGACGGCGGCGTCCCCGAAGTGGTCGAGGTGCTCGTCGAGGAGGGCGTCGGCCAGGACGAGGTGCGGGAACGCGTCGGGTCCCGGCGCGAACCGCGCGTACGCTCCGGCGAGCTCCTCGGCGAGCCCTGCCGCTGTCCACCGGTCCTGGAGCGCGGCGGCCACCTTCCCGATGCCGGTCGCGACGGCGTGGTCGGTGAGCAGCGGCCCGACGGCGGGCGGCTCCTCGGCGTCCCGGACGTACGCGCGCGTGAGCGCCTCGGCGAGGAGCACGTCCGCGAGGGCCGTGCGCCCCATGAGGTCGGCCGGGTGCACACCGTCGGGCAGCGGCGCGCCGTCGAGGGCGGCGAGCCGGCTCCGTACGTCGTCGGGGTCGGCGAGATCGGCGCCGCAGGCCCGCAGCAGGGAGGCGTACCAGCGGTGCCAGGTGAGGTTGCCGGGGTCGGTCATGGCCCGCTCGAAGTCGGGCGCGGCCTCGTCCACGACGGCGGCGACCCGCTCACGCAGCTCCCCGTCGAACCGCCCGGCGAGTTCCCCGAGCACGGCCGGATAGACGGCGAGCTCTCCCGGCGCCGCGTAGACGAACGTGGGCAGGTCCTCGACGAGCAGCTGCCGCACGAGGGCGGGCGTCGGTTCGGGCACTCCGCTCCCCCGGTCGGCTCCCCGCAGGGCGAGCAGCCCCAGGACCGCCTCGGCGGCGCGGACGAACACGGGATCGCGGCGCTCGGGCGCTCCGTCGAGGAAGCTGTCGAGCCCGGTGTTGGTCAGAACGGTCTCGGCCACGCTTCCCAGAGTAGTTCGGCGGGGACGAATCGGACGTACGACGCAGGCGGGGAGCGGCGTGGAATCACAGGCGTCTGCGCAGGGCGCGGACGACCTGGGCCATGTGCTGGACGTGGCCCGCGCGCGCCCACGCCTCGGGACCGCCGACCCCCGCGGGGCCCGCTCCGGCCGCGCAGGAGGCGAGCCAGCGCTCGCCCTCGCTGAACTCCTCTCCTCTGAAGCCCTCCGCGTGGACGATCTCCCGGACCAGCGAGCGGACCGTGTCCGCGTGGCCGGGCCCCTGGGTGGGCACCCGTACGAGCAGGAACGTGCGCTCGGTCGTGTAGCGCACCACGCCCCACGGTGGGGCGCCTCCCGCGCGCGTGGGCGAATCGGCGCTGCCGGTGTGGGCGGCTCCGTAGTCGCCGTGGACGACGGGCGGACCGGGGTGTTCGGCGCCGTCGGCGAGCATGTGCCAGACGTCCCAGTCGAAGCGGTGCGCCTCCGCGAGGGGCGCCCCGTAGTCCTCGGGGAAGGTACGGGGGAAGGAACCGGCCAACAGGACGACCGTGCGCCAGTGGTGGAGGGGGCCGAGCAGGCCGAGGGCGCGCAGGGCCCACTTCTCCGCCGGGTGGTGCTCGTCGACGACGGCGCCCAGGTCGAGCAGCAGGTCCACCGGGCAGTGCGCGAACGCGATCCGCGTCAGGAGACCGCCGACCGCGTCCCTCAGTCCCTCGTCCGGCGGAACGGTCAGGAACACGCGGACGCCGAGACCGTTTCCGCTGAGCCGCGCGGCCTCCGCCGCGGCCGTCTGCCGCCATGCGGCCCGCTCGACGCCGGTCACGGGCCGGAGCGGGGTGCCCGCCGCCGTGAGCCAGGACTCCGCGGCGAGCGGCCCCGCGGTGAGCGGCTCCGTCCCGTCCTCCGTGTGGAAGGCGTCGACCCAGGCGGGGCGGCCGCGCTGGGCGGTCTCGATCGCGCGCAGGGCGGTCCTCAGGTGGGAGGCGAGCGCGGTGCGGTCGGGGTCGAGCGGGTGAGGGGGCATCCGGCCCATGGCGCGGACCCCGCCGACCCGGGGCGGGATGCTCCACAGCGGCGTCACGCACGCGCGTGCCCGGGGATGGAGCCGGCTGTACGCGGCGAGCGCGCTGCGGCGGGCGGGGAGAGCGGGGACGTAGAGGGGTCCGGACGAGAGCCCTGGCGGCAGGTCCGATTTCGGGTCTGACGGCAGGTCGGATGTCGGGTCTGGCGGCAGGTCGGACGAACCGTACGACGGTCGCTCTGACGGCAGGTCTGACATCGGCTCGAACATCGGCGCCCCCCGGTGGCCCGCTGCATCCCCTGTTCGCAGGGTGAGGCGCGGCGGTCCGAGGCGAAAGAGGGCGGTTCCGGCCAATCTCACGGCCCGTCAGCGCGGGCCCGGCCGTCAGCGCACCACCGCCGTCCGGGGTGCCGAGAAGTCGCCCCAGGTGCCGTCGGGGAGCCGGGCGCGGAGGGTGACGGTGTAGCGGGTGCCCGGCGGGTCCTGGACCGGGAAGGTGTAGGTCGCTCGGCCGGGGGGTGGGGTGGTGCCCCAGATGATGGTGGTGGCGAAGCGGCCGTCGAGGTGGAGTTCGTGGTGGGTCACAGGGGCGCCGGTGTCGGGTGGGGTCCAGGTGACGGTGATCGCGCGGTCGGTCGAGGTCACGGCGAGGCCGGTGGGGGCGGTGTTCGGGGGCGCGCCGGGGACGGGGGCCGTGGTGAGGTCGGCGGGGGCGCTGTCTCGGGAGGAGTTCTCGGCGGCGTCGCGGGCGCGGACGGTGAACGCGTAGGCGGTGCCGGGGCGCAGGCCGGTGACGTGCGCGGTGGTGGCGGTGCCGGGCACGGTGTGGATGCGGGTGTCGGCCTGGTAGACGTCGTAGGCGGTGACCCGGGTGTCGTCCCGGGCCGCGGACCAGCGGAGGGTGGCGGCGCGGCTGCCGTCGGGTGCGGCGCGCAGGGCGGTGGGCGTGGTGGGGGGTGTGCGGTCCTCGGCGGCGGCGCGGAGCGTGGTGGCGGTGACGGTGGTGCTCGGGGGCGAGGCGTTGCCGGCGGCGTCGCGGGCGCGGACCGTGAAGCGGTGGCGGGTGGCGGGGGCGAGTCCGACCACGTCGGTCATCAGGGTGGTGGCGGGGAGGTCCTTGACCTTGCGGCCTTCGCGGTAGACCGCGTAGCCGGTGACGGCCCGGTCGTCGGTGGCCGCGTTCCACATGACGTGGACGGTGCTCGCGCTGCCCGCGGTCGCGGTGACTCCGGCGGGTGCGGTGGGAGCGCGGGTGTCCTTGGGCGGGGGTGCGGCGGCGCCCGCGCACCCGGCGAGGGTGAGGGCGAGCACCAGGGGGGTCAACAGGCTTGCGGCGAGCGGGCGTTGCACGGGCCGGCCTCCGTCCGTCGAAAAGGTCCAGACCTATATCGCACAGGTGGGCGGAGCCGGGCAAGGGGGCGTTGTCAGTGGCGTGCGCTTCACTGAGAACATCACTCTCCGTAGTCGATTCAGGGGGAATCATGACGGACCGTACGACCTATGTGACGTTCGCCGGGGTACGTCGCCGCGGCTGGACCGACACGATGATGCGGGACCTGCTCGGAACACCCGATCTGCAGGGCCGGGACCCGCGCCGCTGGTCCCTCTCGCCCCTGCGGCTCTACCTCCTCGCGCGGGTCGAGACCGTGGAGCGGACACCCGAGTTCGTGGAGACCTCGGCGCTCGCCCCGGCCCGCTCGGCGGCCGCCGTGGCGTACGCCGAGCGGCGCCGGGCCGCCGTACTGGCTTCGATCCGCGCGGAACCGATCGAGGTGCCCCGGCTCCCCGGGCCCGAACTGGAGCGGCGGGCGGCACGCCACCGGCGGTTGCTCGGCGCGCGGGAGGGCGCGGCGCGCGGGACACCGGCCGGCGCCCTCGTCCGGTGGCAGGTGAGCTATCTGCGGCACGCCCTCGCGCGGTACGAGTCACTGCTCGACGGGCTGTACGGGGAGACCGGGCGCGGCGAGGCCGAGCGGCTGTTGCGGCGGCGGCTGTACGAGGCGATCGCCGGCGCGTACCCGGCGCTGGCCGACGAGTGCCGTCGCCGGATCGGGGTGGAGCGGTGACGGCGCAGATCCTGATGCTGATCTTGGAGATGGCCGCGCACCTGGCCGGGCACGTGGCCGCGCACCTGGCCCGGCCGGGTGGCGGTCAGCCGGACAGCAGGCGCACGACCGCTCGGCAGGCCGCCGGGATCGGGGCCACGATTGCGACACCGCAGCGGGTACGGAGTTCTTCCGCCGCCTCCCCCAGCGGACCGCCTCCGATGACGACCGCCCGCGCCCCGTCCCGTTCCGCGCAGGCGCGGACCGCTCGCTCCAGCCGGTCGACGAGCAGGGCAGGGTGCGCGGAGAGGTGCTCGGGGGTGCCCGTGGTGAGGCGGAGGCCGGTGTACCGGTCGGCGAGGCCGAGGGCCGTCACGTGCGCGGCGATGGCGTCGGCGAGGAGCGGGGTCGTGGTGGCGATGCCGAAGGGGGTCCCGCCGGCGGCCGCCTCGGCGAGGGCCGCCTCGCCGAGGCCCACGACGGGGACGCCGACCGCCGCGCGCAGCTCCGCCACGCCCGGGTCGCCGAAGGCGCCGACGAGGAGCGCCGCGCAGTCGCCCGCGGCCACGGCGCGCAGGCCCGCGGCGAGGACCTCGGGGGCCGCGGCGCGCAGCGCGGCCGGGTCGGTGAGCATGCGAGGGCCTCGGGAGACCGTGACACCGCGGACGGAGGGGGCGCCGCCCGGGGCGTGGAGGGGCAGCGCGCGGCCGAGGCTCCGCCCGGCGATGGCGGTCATCATCCGGGTCGTGGCGGTGGACGTGTTCGGGTTGATCAGCACGACCGCCCCGGGCCCCGCGGTGTGCGCGGGGACCGGGGCAGGCGGTGGGGCGTCGGCTGGGTTCAGTGGGCGTGCGCCGCCTTCGCCGTGGCGCTGCCGGAGATCTCCTCGCCCGGCTCCATCGGTGCGGTGACGTCGTCGTCGTCCTTTCCGCGGCCCAGGTGGTTGAAGACCACGTTGAGCAGGACGGCCGCGACGCAGCCGGTGGAGATGCCCGAGTCCAGGATGATCTTCGCGGTCTCGGGGAAGGCGTGGTAGAACTCCGGCGCCGTGATCGGGATGATGCCGACGGCCAGGGAGACGGCCACGATCAGGACGTTGTTGTCCTTCTCCAGGCCGGCCTTGACGAGGGTCTGGATGCCGCTGGCGGCGACCGAGCCGAAGAGGACGACGCCCGCGCCGCCGAGGACCGGCCGGGGGACGACCGAGATGAGCGAGGCGGCGACGGGCGAGAGGCCCATCAGGACCAGGAAGCCGCCGCCGCAGGCGACGACGAAGCGGCTGCGGATCCGGGTCATGGCGACCAGGCCGATGTTCTGCGCGAAGGCGCTGCACATGAAGCCGTTGAAGAGCGGGCTGATCGCGGAGCCGAGGGTGTCGGCGCGCAGTCCGGCCGCGATGGTCTTCTCGTCGGCCGGCCGGTCGACGATCTCGCCGAGCGCCAGCATGTCGGCGGTCGACTCGGTCATGGAGACCAGCATGACCACGCACATGGAGATGATCGCGGCGAGGGCGAACTGCGGGCCGCCGAAGTGGAACGGCGTCGGGAAGCCCACGATGTCCGCCTCGGTCACCGGGGAGAAGTCGGTGACGCCGAACGGTATGGCGATGAGGGTGCCGATGACGAGGCCGACGAGGACGGCGATCTGCTTGAGGAAGCCGCGGGTGAAGCGGCGGAGCAGCAGGACGACGACGAGCGTGATGCCGGCCAGGGTGAGGAAGGTGGTCGAACCGTAGTCCTCGGCCCGGGGGTTGGGCCCCTGGGCCCAGCCGAACGCGACCGGGAGGAGGGAGACGCCTATGAGGGTGATCACGGTGCCGGTGACGACCGGCGGGAAGAACCGCACGAGCCGGGAGAACCAGGGGGCGGCGAGGAAGCCCAGGAGGCCGGCGACGATGATCGCGCCGAAGATCACGGGGAGCGCGTCGGCCTTGTCGTCGGTGGTGTCGACGATGGCGAGCATCGGAGCGACACCGGCGAAGGTGACGCCGTTGACGAACGGCAGGCGGGCGCCGATCTTCCAGATGCCGAGCGTCTGGAGGAAGGTGGCGAGTCCTGCGGTGAAGAGGCTGGCGCCGGTCAGGAAGGTGAGTTCGGTGCCGGAGAGGCCGACGGCCGCTCCGACGATCAGGGGCGGCGCCACGACGCCCGCGTACATGGCGGCCACGTGCTGAAGGCCGCTGGTGAGCATCTTTACTGGGGGCAGCGTCTCGTCGACCGGATGTGTCTCCCGGTCTTCGGGGGCGGAGCCTGCGTCTGGTGCATTGCGAACCTGGGGCTTGGCGGCCACGGCGGTTCCTCCGGTCGGTTACACGTCGGCGGGGACGCGGGGTTCAGGGAGGTGGTGCGATGCGGTGCGAGGTGCAGGAGGTGCGGCTCGTTGCGGGGGCGGTGCGGGGCGATGCGGTGGGGTGCGCGCGTGGGGAGTCCGCGACGCGGTGACGGGGTGCCCGGTGGGGGTGCGGGCGGACATCACCGTCCCGGGAGACGCCGTACGTCTTCTGCGTACGACGCCTCCCGGTCGGGCTGCCGCGGACCCCGCTCGGGTCCGCGGCGACCGACCGAGGGCCGTCCCCCTCGGTCGGACTCCATGGGAAGGGTCAGCCCTGGGCCGTGATGCGGGCCAGGCGCTGCGCCTGCGCGCGTGCGTCGCGCGCGATCTGCTCCTCGTCGGCGAACAGCAGTCGGTTGTTCTCGACGATCTGCCGGCCGTTGACGAAGGAGGCGGTGACCGGGGCCGCGGCGCCGAAGACGACGGCGGTGACCGGGTCGGCGATCGAGGAGTGGCCGAGGCCGTCGATCTTCCAGAGGACGAAGTCGGCGAGCTTGCCGGCTTCGAGGGAGCCGATGTTGTCGGCGCGGCCGAGGACCTGCGCGCCGCCGTAGGTGCCGAGGCGCAGGGCCTGGCGGGCGTTGAGCGCGGCCTCGCGGTGGGCGCCGAGACGGTTGATGAGGAGCGCGTTGCGCAGCTCGGTGTGGAGCTCGCCGGACTCGTTGGACGCGGTGCCGTCGACACCCAGGCCGACGGGTACGCCCGCCTTGAGCATGTCGGGGACGCGGGCGATGCCGGCGGCGAGGCGCGCGTTGGAGGACGGGCAGTGCGCCACACCCGTGCCGGTGCGGGCGAAGGCCGCGATGTCGGAGTCGTTCATGTGGACGCAGTGCGCCATCCACACGTCCTCGCCGAGGAAGCCGGTGGACTCGAAGTAGTCCGTCGGGCCCATTCCGAAGAGCTCGTGGCAGAACTTCTCCTCCTCCACGGTCTCCGAGCCGTGGGTGTGCATGCGCACCCCGAGGCGGCGGGCCAGCTCGGCACCCTGCTTGAGCAGCTGGGTGGAGATGGAGAAGGGGGAACAGGGGGCGACGGCGACCTGGGTCATCGCGTCGAAGGAGGCGTCGTGGAACTTCTTCACCGTCTCCTCGGTCGCGGCGAGCGCGCCCTCGGTGGTCTCGACGGCGAAGTCGGGCGGCAGGAAGCCGTCCTTCTCGCTCATGTCCATCGAGCCGCGGGCGAGGGTGAAGCGGACGCCCATGTCGGAGGCGGCACCGATGATGGCGCCGGACAGGTCGCCGGAGTTCTTCGGGTAGACGTAGTGGTGGTCCATGGCGGTGGTGACGCCGCCGCGGGCCATCATCGCCAGGGAGCCCTGGGCGGCGACGCGGACCATCGGCTCGTCGATCCGCGACCAGGTCGGGTAGAGCGCGACCAGCCAGTTGAACAGGTTGTGGTCGGTCGCCAGGCCCCGGGTGATCCACTGGTAGAAGTGGTGGTGGGTGTTGACGAGACCGGGCGTGATCAGGTGACCGGTGGCGTCGATCCGCCGCACCACGTTCTCCAGGCCTTCGGGAGCCTTGCCGGCACCGATGGACTCGATCTTGTTGTCGGCGACGACGAGGTGGCCGGAGGCGTACTCGGTGTCGTTCGCGTCGACCGTGGCGATCGCCGCGTTCTCGATGACGATGCGCTGGGCTGCCGAAGGTGCTGCCATGGCGGTGGTTCCTTCATTCCTCTGGGGTGGTGTGGGCACGGCAGGACCCTAGGAGGATTTGAGTGCCGGGGCCGTGTGACGGCTCCGGGTGCCGAGATGGTGGAAGAACAGGTTGAGCAGGACGGCGACGAGCGCGCCCGCGCTGATGCCGGAGCCGAGCACGGTCTGCGCCCAGGCCGGGAAGTCGGCGTAGAAGGTGGGCGCGGCGAGCGGGATGATGCCCGCTCCGAGCGCGACGGCCACCAGGATGATGTTGGAGCTGTCGTCGAGTCCGGCTTCCGAGAGGGTACAGATGCCGCTGACGGCGATCGAGCCGAAGAGGACGATGCCGGCGCCGCCGAGGACGGGCATCGGGACCATCGAGACGACCGCGCCGAGGGCGGGGAAGGCTCCGAGGACGATCAGGGCGCCGCCGGCGACGGCGACCACGTACCGGGAGCGCACCCGGGTCAGCGACACGACGCCGACGTTCTGGGCGAAGGCCGAGGTCGGGAAGCCGCCGAAGACGGGGCCGAGGAGGGTGGCGATGCCGTCGGTGCGCAGTCCGCGGGTGATGGTCCGGCCGTCGCTGCGCCGGTCGCAGATCTCGCCGAGGGCGAGCATCCCGGCGCTGGACTCGGTCATGAGGACGAGCATGACGATGCAGAGGGAGAGGATCGCGGCGGGCTGGAACTCGGGGGCGCCGAAGGCGAAGGGGGTGGGCAGGGCGGCGACGGGGGCCTCGCGCAGGGCGGCGAAGTCGGCCATCCCGAAGGGGACGGCGGCGAGGGTGCCGATGAAGAGGCCGAGGAGCAGCGCGATCTGCTTGACGAAGCCCTTGCCGAAGCGCTGGAAGAGCAGGATGACGACGAGGGTGAAGCCGGCGAGCGCCAGGTACTTCATGGCGCCGAAGTCGGCGGCGGTCCTGTCGCCGCCCTGGGCCCAGCCGACGGGCACGGGCATCAGGGTGACCCCGATGAGGGTGATGACGACGCCGGTGACGAGCGGCGGGAAGAAGCGCAGGAGCCTGCCGAAGAAGGGTCCGACTGCGAGGCAGAAGACTCCGGCGACCATCACCGCGCCGTAGATGGCGGGGAGTTGGTGTCCCGGGACGCTGGTCTCCGCGATGGCGAGCATCGGCGCGATTCCGGCGGAGGAGGCGGCGTTGACGAACGGGAGCCGGTTGCCGGCGAAGCGTCCGATGCCGAGGGTCTGCAGGAGGGTGGCGCAGCCGGCGATGAGCAGGCCGGCCGCGATGAGCCGGGTCATCCCGGCGGCGTCCAGGCCGACGGCCTGGCCGATGATGAGCGGAGGGGTGACCACGCCGGCGTACATGGCGGCGATGTGCTGGAGCGCCGCGGGGACGAGCCGCGAGGCGGGGAGCTTCTCGTCCACCGGGTGGCACTCTGTCGAGGCCGTGGCAGGGGTGGACGGCGGGGTGGAACACGGGCCTTCGGCGGTTGCCGGCCCCTTTGTGGGCTGTGCCATGGGGGTTCCCTCCGGTCTGGTGCGGTCCCCGCCCGACTGCGGGCGGGCGGGGACCGGTCACTCAGACGCCGCTTAGAGGTTGGTCATGTCGACCGGGATCTGCGCCGAGGCTCCGTCGCGGAGGACGGTGGCCTCGATGAGGCCGTACATGCGGTCGGCGGCGTAGTAGACCTCGTTGTCGTTCTTCAGGCCGAAGGGCTCGAGGTCGACCAGGAAGTGGTGCTTGTTCGGGAGCGAGAAGCGGACTTCGTCGATCTCCGAGCGGTGGTTGATGATCCGCGAGGCCATCTGGTAGAGCGTCTGCTGGAGGGAGTACGAGTACGTCTCCGAGAAGGCCTCCAGCATGTGCTTGCGGGTCTGCTCGTAGGACCGCTCCCAGTTGGGCATGCGCTGGTCGTCGTCGGTCCAGTTGAAGCGCCACCTGGCGGACACCTGCGTGGCCAGGATGCGGTCGTACGCCTCCTGGAGCGTCGTGTACTTGTCCTTGATGTAGCCCCAGAACTCCGAGTTGGTGGAGTTCATGACGACGAGGTCCTTGAGGCCGGAGATGACCTCCCACTTCTCGCCGTCGTAGGTGACCTGGGTGACCCGGGTCTCCTGGCCCTTGCGGGCGAAGGAGTGGTTGACCTCTTCGGCGCCGATGAACTTGGAGTTGGCGTCCGAGGAGGCGATGCGCTCCCAGGAGTACTCCTCGATCCGGATCCGGGCCTTCTTGATCGGCTCCTGGCTCGTCACGAAGTGACGGGCGAGGTGGATGCCGAACTGCTCGGCGGACTCGATGCCGTACTCCTTGGCGAACGCGAAGATGGTGTTCTTCGTCGTGTCGGTGGGGAGGCAGTGGGCGTTGGAGCCGGTGAGGTGGACGTCGTCGAGGTCGCCGGAGAGGGCGACGGAGACGTTCAGGTCCTTGATGTGGTGGGTGTCGCCGTCCCGCGTGATCTTGACGACGCGGTTCTCTGCTTTGCCGTACTGGTTCTGGCCGAGAATCGTGGGCATGTCTGCTAGCTCCCTCGGTATACGGAGTAGCCGAACGGGTTGAGCAGCAGCGGTACGTGGTAATGCTCGCCCGGGGTGACGGCGAACGTGATCGCCACCTCCGGGAAGAACGCACCGCTGTCCCTTACGCGGGGGGCGTCCTGCTGCGCCTCGGCTTGCTTCTTGTTCACGAAGTACTGCTCGACCTCGAAGTCGAGACGTACATGGGTGGTGCCCTCCGGCAGCGCCGGGAGGTCCTTGCATCGTCCGTCCGCGTCGGTGGCCGAACCGCCGAGCGTGATCCACTGCGCGTCGGAGCCGCTGCGGGCCGCGAGCGTGATGGCGACGCCCTCGGCGGGGCGGCCGACGCTGGTGTCCAGGATGTGTGTGGACACCGAGGCCGTGGTGTCGGTGCTCATACGGAGCTCTCTTCCTCGGAGGTCTCGGGGGTCTCAGGGGTCTCCACGAGACGGGTCAGCCGGATGCGGTTGATCTTGCCCAGTTCGGTGCGGACGATCTCCCGCTCCTCCTCGGGCGAGTTGCCGATCCGCTTCCGGAGCGCGTCGCGCATCTGCTCGCCGGTCAGACCGGTGGCGCAGATGAGGAAGACGTGTCCGAACGTGTCCTGGTAGGCCAGGTTGAGTTCGAGCATCTCGGCCTTGAGCTCCGTGGAGGCGCCGGCCATCCCGCTCTGTTCGCGGGAGGAGGTCGGGTCCCCTGCCTTCGGACGACCGATCGGCGGGTGCCCCGCCATCGCCTCGGCCAGGTCCTCGGCGGTCAGCTCGGCCATGGCGGCGTCGCTGGCGAGGAAGAGGGCTTCGGCGGTGGTGTACGGGCGCTGGGCGAGAATCCTGCTCCCCCACGCCGAACTGGAACACACCTCGTGGAGCGCGGCTGCGGCCTCGCTGTCCGCCGAGGTGTTGAACCGGGTGAGACCCGGTGTCGTACCTGAAGTCACGGGAAGCCTCCGTGGCTGTTTTTCGCTGTGCGTCGGACGGGCTGCGGATAGCTAACGCCCTCCGCAACACAACGTCAACACTTTGTTGAAAAGTCGGCCACGCAAAAGCCGTCGTCCCGACATGCGGACGACGGCTTCTGGTCACACATGATCAACTAGTCGCTCTTGGGGGCCTTTTCCCTGTTCAGGGCGGTCTCCCGGTTGAGGTAGTTGTAGACGGTGAAGCGGCTGACACCCAGTGCACCCGCCACCGTCTCCACTCCATGACGCACCGAGAAGGCGCCCCGCGCCTCCAGCAGCCGGACGACCTCCTGCTTGGACTTGCGGTCGAGCTCGGCCAGCGGCACCCCGTGCCGCCGCTCCATCGCGGCCAGGATGTGATCGAGGGAGTCGGACAGCTGGGGCAGCCGTACGGCGAGCACGTCCTCCCCCTCCCAGGAGAGGACGACGTCGTCGGCCTCCGCCTGCGCGGGGACCAGCACCTCGGCGCCCATGGCGTCGACCAGCGGCTTCACCGCCGCAACCAAGGGGTGCTCGCTCACTTGCCGTCCTCCCCGATCACGTTCACCTGGAGCGAGACGCGGGTGGCGCCGGCCGCGAGCGACTGGCGCAGCAGCGCGTCGACGGCGGTGAGCACCGCGTCGGCGCCGCCTTCCGCCGTATTGCCGAAGGGGCCGACGTCGACCGCGTCCAGTTCGGCGGACTGGATGACCTCTCGGGCCACGACCGCGTGCGCCGGGGCCTCGTCGAGGTCGAACGGCTCGGTCGTGAACTCCACTCTCAAACGCACCATGGGCCCACGCTACGGCCCCACCCGGCCCGAGGGGAGCCCCGGACCTGCGGGGACCTCTTGACAAGCGCGCCGCCCACCTTGCAACATTCCGTCAGACAGAAACTTACTTCCGCGATACGGAAGGAGCGCCGCCCCTCATGGGATACACGGACCAGCGCTTCGATGTGAACCTGTCGATCCTCTTCACGGAACTCCCGCTCCTGGAGCGCCCCGCGGCCGCCGCCGCGGCGGGCTTCACGGCGGTCGAGCTGTGGTGGCCCTGGATCGACACCGCCACCCCCGAGCAGAGCGAGCTCGACGCCCTCAAGAAAGCTCTTGAGGACGCCGGCACCCAGCTGGTGGGCCTGAACTTCTACGCCGGGCAGCTGCCGGGCCCCGACCGCGGAGCCCTCTCCGTGCCCGGGGACGAGTCGGACCGCTTCCGCGCCAACATCGAGGTGGCCGCCGACTTCGCCGCCTCGGTCGGCTGCAAGGCGCTCAACGCGCTCTACGGCAACCGCGTCGAGGGCGTCGACCCGCAGATCCAGGACACCCTCGCCCTGGAGAACCTGGTCCTGGCCGCCCGCGCGGCTGACCGGATCGGCGCGATCCTGCTGATCGAGACCCTCAACAAGCCGGAGTCGCCGCTCTACCCCCTGGTGAGCGCCCCCTCCGCCATCGAGGTCGTCGACAAGGTCAACGCGGCCACCGGACTCGGCAACGCCAAGTTCCTCCTCGACATCTACCACCTGTCGATGAACGGCGAGGACGTCAGCCAGGTCATCGCCGAGTACGCGGCCAAGACCGGCCACGTGCAGATCGCGGACAACCCGGGCCGTGGCGCGCCGGGCACCGGCGACCTGCCCCTGGAGCAGCTCCTCGACGAGCTGAAGAAGGCCGGCTACGACGGCTGGGTCGGCCTGGAGTACAAGGCCGCCGACGCCGCCGCGTCCTTCGAGTGGCTCCCGGCCGAGGCCCGCGCCTCCCGCTGACCAGCGACTTCTCCCCGTACCACCTTGTTTTGAGAGGCACCCTCACCATGAGCAATCTCCCCAAGATCGCGTGGATCGGTCTCGGCATCATGGGCTCCCCCATGTCCGAGAACCTCCTCAAGGCCGGCTACTCGGTCACCGGCTTCACGCTCGAGCAGGACAAGCTGGACCGCCTCGCGAAGGCCGGCGGCACCGCCGCCCCGTCGATCGCCGAGGCCGTGAAGGACGCCGACGTCATCGTCACGATGGTGCCCGCGTCCCCGCAGGTCGAGGCCATCGCCTACGGCGAGAACGGCATCCTGGAGAACGCGAAGTCCGGCGCGCTGATCGTCGACATGTCGTCGATCACCCCGCAGACCTCGGTCGACCTCGCCAAGAACGCCAAGGAGAAGGGCATCCGCGTCATCGACGCGCCCGTCTCCGGCGGCGAGGCCGGCGCCATCGAGGCCGTGCTCTCGATCATGGTCGGTGGCGAGCAGGCCGACTTCGACGAGGCCCTGCCGATCCTGGAGGCCCTCGGCAAGACCATCGTGCTCTGCGGCCCGCACGGCTCCGGCCAGACGGTGAAGGCCGCCAACCAGCTGATCGTCGCGGTCAACATCCAGGCGTGCGCCGAGGCCGTGGTCTTCCTGGAGAAGTCCGGCGTGAACCTCCAGGCCGCCCTGGACGTCCTCAACGGTGGTCTGGCCGGCTCCACGGTCCTGACCCGCAAGAAGGACAACTTCCTGAACCGCGACTTCAAGCCCGGTTTCCGGATCGACCTGCACCACAAGGACATGGGCATCGTCACCGACGCCGCCCGCAACGTCGGTGCGGCCCTCCCGGTCGGCGCGGTCGTCGCCCAGCTCGTCGCCTCGCTGCGCGCCCAGGGTGACGGCGGCCTGGACCACTCGGCCCTGCTGCGCGCCGTCGAGCGCCTCTCCGGCCAGCAGGTCTGACCCACCGCCCCGGTGAAACGGGGCCCCTGATTTCCGGTCGGCGGCGGCGCTGACACCTGTCCTGTCGCGCCCAGGCGTCGCCGCCGACCGGAACACCACACTTCCTTTTCAACAAACTGTTGACGTTACGTTCGGGCCGAATTTACGCTCCTCGGACCGTCAGCAGAGTTCCCGTACGGAAGGTCACGATGTCGAAGCGCGTGCTTACGACCGAGTCCGGCGCCCCCGTCGCCGACAACCAGAACTCCGCCACCGCCGGCGTCGGTGGCCCTCTCCTCCTCCAGGACCAGCACCTGCTGGAGAAGCTCGCGCGCTTCAACCGTGAGCGGATCCCGGAGCGCGTGGTGCACGCCCGCGGCTCCGGCGCGTACGGCTACTTCGAGGTGACCGACGACGTCACCGGCTACACCAAGGCGAACTTCCTCGGTGAGGTCGGCAAGAAGACCGAGACCTTCATCCGCTTCTCCACCGTGGCCGACTCGCTCGGCGGCGCGGACGCGGTCCGCGACCCGCGCGGCTTCGCCCTGAAGTTCTACACCGAAGAGGGCAACTACGACCTCGTCGGCAACAACACCCCGGTGTTCTTCATCAAGGACCCGATCAAGTTCCCCGACTTCATCCACTCGCAGAAGCGCGACCCCTTCACGGGCAAGCAGGAGCCGGACAACGTCTGGGACTTCTGGGCGCACGCCCCCGAGGCCACCCACCAGATCACCTGGCTCATGGGCGACCGCGGCATCCCGGCCTCGTACCGTCACATGAACGGCTACGGCTCGCACACCTACCAGTGGACCAACGAGGCGGGCGAGGCCTTCTTCGTCAAGTACCACTTCAAGACGAACCAGGGCATCCGCTCCCTCTCCGCCGACCAGGCCGCCGAGCTCGTCGGCAAGGACGCCAACTCGCACCAGACCGACCTGCTCCAGGCGATCGAGCGCGGCGTGAACCCCTCCTGGACCCTCTACGTCCAGGTCATGCCGGCCGCCGAGGCCGCGGACTACCGCTTCAACCCGTTCGACCTCACCAAGGTGTGGCCGCACGCCGACTACCCCCTGCAGCGCGTGGGCCGACTGGTCCTCGACCGCAACCCGGAGAACGTCTTCGCCGAGGTCGAGCAGGCCGCGTTCTCCCCGAACAACTTCGTCCCCGGCATCGGCCCCTCGCCGGACAAGATGCTCCAGGGCCGGCTCTTCGCCTACGCGGACGCCCACCGCTACCGCCTCGGTGTGAACCACACCCTGCTCCCGGTGAACGCCCCCAAGGCGACCGTCGCGCAGAACTACGGCCGGGACGGCCTCATGGCCACCCGCAACGGTTCGCGCCACGACAAGAACTACGAGCCCAACTCGTACCAGGGCCCGGCCCAGACCGACGCCGCGCTCTCCGCGCCCCTCGCGATCCACGGCTGGACCGGCACCCACGAGGCGCCGCAGCACACCAAGGACGACGACTTCTTCCAGGCCGGTGAGCTCTACCGCCTGATGTCCGAGGACGAGAAGGGCCGTCTGATCGCCAACATCGCCGGCGGTCTGTCCCAGGTGTCCCGCGAGGACGTCATCGAGAAGAACATCGCGCACTTCGCCGCCGCCGACACGGACTACGGCAAGCGCGTGGCGGAGGCGGTCCGCGCCCTGCGCGAGGACTGACCTCACCACAACACCCAGACTGCGTACGACACCTGACGGGAGGTCAGTGTCGTACGTGGTCCGGATCGCCGACCCGGATGAGGGGTGGCCGGCGAACCGGACAAGCGTGAGGACCGCGGCGGTGCCGAGCCAGTGCGGTGGTAAGGACGCCGGGCCCCCCTTCTTGACCTGAAAGAAGGGACGGCCGGTGCGCCCGTCGACACCGCCGCGGTCCCAACGCCCCCGCAAGGGGACCCGAGACTCCTCCCGTACACGCCAGGACTCCGCCCGGCGGCGCGAACGACCCGTTCTCGGCGCCGCCCTCGCACTGCTTCGCAGGCTTCGGACGGCTGCGCCGGACTCCGTCCGTCGGCCCCGGAGCCCGTGCACCCCAAGACCCCGCCCGGCGGCGCGAACGTCCTGTCGCGCCAGCCTCGTGCCGTCGGGCGGTCATCAGACGAGAGCGCGGAACCAGGTTTACGGTCCCTGGTTCCGCGCTCTTCTGTGTGTGTACGCAACTCTGTGCGTGTGCGCAGCCCGTCCGCCCCGCAGCGCATCGTTTCTGCGGTGAATGTCCGCACCCGCTCGGTGGAGCGCACCGCGATTCGGGTCCCGTGCGCCCCTCGACCGGCGCTATCCACGGGGACATGATCAAGAACCTGATGCGCGGTCTCGCGCCGCTCGCCCTGATCCTGTCCCCGCTCGCCGTCCCCTCCCCCGCCCTCTCCGCCAACGTCGTCCTCCTCCCCGACGCGCTCGCCGCGCTCCCCGAGGCCTCGGAGGATCCGGCCGGCTACAAGGAGACGGCGTTCGCCCACTGGAACCAGGGCCTCGACCCGGCGGACGGCTGCGACACCCGCGCGGAGGTGCTCGTGGCCGAGGCCGTCGACGCCCCGAAGACCGACAAGGACTGCACCCTCACGGGAGGCACCTGGACCTCGTACTACGACGGCCAGAACGTCTCGGATCCCGCCACGCTCGTCGTCGACCACCTCGTGCCGCTCGCCGAGGCCTGGGAGTCGGGGGCGTCCGGCTGGACGGCCGCGCGCCGCGAGAAGTTCGCCAACGACCAGGGGGCGGCCGCGACCCTCGTCGCCGTCACCGCCCGCAGTCAGCGGGACAAGGCCGGGCGCGACCCCGCCGAGTGGGTGCCCGCGGAGAACGCCCGGTACTGCCGTTACGTCGGCGAATGGGTCGGCACCAAGCTGCGCTGGGGCCTGTCGGTCGACAAGGACGAGATGGAGGCGCTCAAGCTGTTCGCCGACGGTCCGTGCGAGGAGACGGTCGTGCACCGCTCGACGGCGCCTCGCTAGTGGGTGCCCCGTCGGCCCGTCGGTCGGCCCGCGCGAGCGCCAGGGTCACCGTGAGCGAGGCGAGGGCGAGCAGCACCATGCCCGTACGCGGTGACGTGTACTGGGCGAGGGTGCCGGCCAGCGCCGCGCTCACCCCCTGGAGGGCCAGCATGCCCGAGCTGTGCAGCCCGAGGGCGTGACCGCTCAGCTCCTCCGGAACCAGGGTCATCAGCCGCTCCTGGTGCAGGAGGCTCGCCCCGTAGCCGACCGCCGAGACCGTCACGGCGAGGAGCGCGAGCGGCAGCGCCGGGTCCAGGGCGAACAGCAGGAACGGCGCCGCGAGCAGCGCCTGCAGGGGGAAGCGGATCCGGCCGCGCAGCCGCGCCGGCACGAAACGGCCGATGACGGTGTCCCCGGCGAGCATCCCGAGCGCGCCACAGGCGAAGAGGAGCCCGGCGCGCTCGGGGTCGTACGGCACGAAGAGCGACTCGCAGCCCACGACGAGGCCGTTGGGCACCCACAGGGCCAGGTAGCAGCGGCGGCGCGCGGGCGACGACCACAGCCGCCGGTTGGTGCGCCAGGTCTCGGCGACCGAGGCACGGCCCTTGGCGCGCGGCGGGCGCGCGCCGAGGCCGACGCGGGCGAGGAGCGCCGCGGCGAGGTAGAGCCCGGCGCCCACGAGGACCGCGCCGCGCGGCGAGAGCAGGGCGATCAGGACGCCGCCGGTGGCGAAGCCGCCGATCTGGAAGGCGCCGACGGACATGTTCATCACCGAGCGGCCCAGGAGGTAGTTCTCGCGGGGCAGGATCTCGTTGAGGAGCCCGTAGCGCACTCCGCCGCCCAGCGAGGCCACGAGTCCCTCGGCGAACAGGATCACGAAGACCGCCCAGGTGGGCAGCGCGGGGATCGCCAGGACCGCGGTCGCCAGGGCGAAGAAGAGCCCCATCCCCGCGATCGTGGCGCGCGGCGGCAGCCGGTCGGCGGCCGAGAGCAGGGTGGTCGCGCCGACCAGCTGGGCGAGGGAGGGGCCGAACATCGCGAGGGCGGAGAGCAGCGGGGAGCCGGTCGTGCGGAAGACGAGGGTGGCGAGACCGAGCCCGGCGACCGTCTGGGCGGCGCAGTGGGCCGAGCCGGTGAGGAAGAGCGGGGTGAACTCGGGCGTGCGGAAGAGGTCGCGGTAGCGGGGCATGCCGGGGAGTCTCCGGTGCGGCTCGTGCACGCCGGTATTGTTTCGCCGGGACGCGAAAGAACGGGGGTCGGCGTCATGGGCTGGTGGCAGATCGGCACGGACTCCCTGGCCGGGAGCAGATTCGTCGTCTCGCCGCTCGCCGAGACCGTCGCGGCGTTGAAGACCCTGGACCAGGCGACCGCCGCCCACCCGGGCGAGCGGTCCTGGCTGGCCGCGCACCTCCCCGCGTACCGGGAGCGCCTCGCCGCCGAACCGCTCGACGCGCTGCTCGTACGGGCGGCCCTGGGGCCCACCTGGAACGCCGACTTCTTGACGCCGACGCCGCTGGGCGAGCGCGAGCAGTCCTTCGAGGAGGAGGTCGTGGCGGTCCGGGAGACCGAACCGGCTGATGCCGTGCCGCAGTTGGAGGTGGCGGTCGGCGGGCCCGTACCGGAGCCACTGCGGTCGGCGCGGGATCTGCCGCACCGGATGGCGGGCGTCCTGGCGTGGGTGTGGCGGGAGACGGTGCTGCCCGACTGGCCGCGCCGCCGCCGGGTCCTGGAGGCCGATGTCGTGGCGCGGACCGCACGGCTCGCCAGGGACGGCTGGGCGGCGGCGCTCGACGAGATGTGCCCGGGGAAGATGCGTTGGCTGGGCGACGGGCGTCTGCAGGTCAATCCTCGTGCGTACCCGCCGAGATGGGTCGACGGCGGCCGGCTGCTCTTCGTCCCCGTGACGCCGAGCCAGGGCTGGGTCTCCTGGGAGGGCTCCGAACGGTACGCCGTCGTGTACGCGTGCTCCGGCGCCCTCGCGGACGCGGCGGGTCCCGTGGTGCCCGAGGCACTCGGCGCGCTGCTCGGCGGGGCCCGCGCCGGGGTCCTCGTACGGCTCGGATCCCCCAAGTCCACCAGCCAGTTGGTGGCCCTGACCGGCCAGGGCCTCGGCTCGGTGGGACGGCATCTGAAGGTGCTGCTCGACGCCGGCCTCGTACGGAAGGGCCGGGCGGGACGGTCGGTCCTGTACGAGTGGACGGAGGCGGGCGCGGTGCTCGTACGGGCGGGCAGACCCTAGGCGCGCGGAACGGCCCCCGCCCCGGTGCTCCTCGGGGCGGGGGCCGTGTCAGGGCTCCCGGATCAGGCCTTGAGGCGGATCAGACCTGGAGGGCCTTGATCGCGGTCGGCGCGTGGCCGGGCTCGGTCGCGAGCTCCTCGAACTCGGTGACGTCGCTCATGTCGACCGTCTTGCTCATCGCGATGTTGGTGATGCGCTCCAGGATGGCCTCGACGACGACCGGGACCTGGTGCTCGACGGCCAGCTTCTTGGCCTCTTCGAGCGCCTCGCCCAGCTTGTCCGGGTCGGTGACGCGAATGGCCTTGACGCCCAGGCCCTCGGCGACCTTGACGTGGTCGACGCCGTAGACGCCGATCTCCGGGGTGTTGATGTTCTCGAACTCGAGGTTGACCTCGAAGTTGATGCCGAGGCCGCCCTGCGCCTGCCGGATCAGACCCAGGTAGGCGTTGTTCACGAGGACGTGGACGTAGGGGACCTTGTGCTGGGCGGCGACCGCCAGTTCCTCGATCATGAACTGGAAGTCGTAGTCGCCGGAGAGCGCGACGACCGGGGTCTCCGGGTCGGCGGTGGCGACGCCGATCGCGGCCGGGATCGTCCAGCCGAGCGGGCCGGCCTGGCCGCAGTTGATCCAGTGGCGCGGCTTGTAGACGTGCAGGAACTGCGCGGCGGCGATCTGCGAGAGGCCGATGGTGGTGACGTAGCGCGTGTCCGGGCCGAAGGCCTTGTTCATCTCCTCGTAGACGCGCTGCGGCTTGATCGGGACGTTGTCGAAGTGCGTACGGCGCTGGAGGGTGGCCTTGCGCTCCTGCGCGGACGCGGCCCAGGCGGAGAAGTCGGGCAGGGTGCCGGCGGCCTTCAGTTCCTTGGCGATCTCGATGAAGAGCTCGAGGGCGGCCTTGGCGTCGGAGGCGATGCCGTAGTCCGGGGCGAAGATCTTGCCGAGCTGGGTCGGCTCGATGTCGACGTGGACGAACTTCCGGCCCTTGGTGTAGGCGTCCAGGTTGTAACCGGTGTGGCGGTTGGCCCAGCGGTTGCCGATGCCGAGGACGAAGTCCGACTCCAGGAAGGTCGCGTTGCCGTAGCGGTGCGCGGTCTGGACGCCGACCATGCCGGCGGCCAGCTCGTGGTCGTCCGGGATGGTGCCCCAGCCCATGAGGGTGGAGATGACCGGGATGCCGGTCAGTTCGGCGAACTCGACGAGGAGGTCGGTGGCGTCGGCGTTGATGATGCCGCCGCCGGCGACGATCAGCGGGCGCTCGGACTCCAGGAGGAAGCTCAGCGCCTTGGCCGCCTGCGCGCGGGTGGCGCGGGGCTGGTAGACCGGCAGCGGCTCGTAGGTCTCCGGGTCGAACTCGATCTCGGTCAGCTGGACGTCGATCGGCAGGTCGATGAGGACCGGGCCGGGACGGCCGGAGCGCATCAGGTGGAAGGCCTGCTGGAACACGCCGGGGACCTGAGCGGCCTCCAGGACGGTGGTGGCGGCCTTCGTGACCGGCTTGGCGATCGAGGCGATGTCGACGGCCTGGAAGTCCTCCTTGTGGAGCTTCGAGACCGGAGCCTGACCGGTGATGCAGAGGATCGGGATGGAGTCGGCGATCGCCGAGTACAGGCCGGTGATCATGTCGGTGCCGGCCGGTCCCGACGTACCGATGCAGACACCGATGTTGCCGGCCTTGGCGCGGGTGTAGCCCTCGGCCATGTGGGACGCGCCCTCGACGTGGCGGGCGAGCGTGTGGTTGACGCCGCCCACGTTCTTGAGCTCGCGGTAGAAGGGGTTGATCGCCGCGCCGGGGACGCCGAACGCCTGGGTGACGCCTTCGCGCTTGAGGATCTCAACGGCCGCTGCGGCGGCGGTCATACGAGGCATGGGAGTGCTCCTGCTTCGGCCGGGCGGATCCGAGCCCACCGGTCTGCTCCGAGAGCCCGGTACGGCTGGTCTCCGCTTGTTTCCGTAATGCGGAAATACTGTTCTGCTATACGGAAGCAATGTAGGTCGGGCCCCGGAGAGCCGTCAAGAGAAGTCCGCCCGCCGGGACGGAGGAAGTGGCCGAAGTGCCTCCCCCGGAGGGGCGGATGGGTGGACGATGGGGCGGTCGGAACGACAGGGGGTTGACCGTGGGCGAGTCGGTACCGGTGCGCTGTCCTGAATGCCTGCACACGCAGGCGTACGCGGCGCCCGTCTTCCCCTGCGCGTGCGGAAGCCCGGTGGCACCGCCCGTGAAGGCCGGCGCGACGGCGGAACGGATCACGCACCGGAACTGGACGGACGCGTGGGTCACCGTCCGCTGCGAAGCGTGCGGACGGGAGGACGACTGGCCCCACCCGGAACTGGGCTGCTCGTGCGGGACGGTCCTGCGGGTACCGGTCCGGCCGGTTCCACCCGTTCGACCGGTGGAGCCGGTGGCTTCCGGAGGGACGGACGAGGCGGAAGTGGACGGCTCGGACCCCGGAGCGGTCGGGGACGTCGCGGACGTCGGCGGGCCGGTTTCGACCGGGTCCGCCCCGGCCTGGCCCCAGGGGCCCCGGACGGTCGACCGCGGCTCGGAGTGGTTCGGCGCCGGTCCTGCCGGCGGCCGCGGCGCGGGTACGGGTACGGGCGGACAGGGTGCGGCCGGCGTCCGCGCGAGCGACACCGGCACCCCTTACGGCGGACCGGACACCAGCGCACCCGGCACCGGCAGCGGCACCGGCGGGCCCGACTCCGGCCGGTCCGGCCCGGGGCCGCAGCCCGAGCCCGAGGATCCGCCCCGCGCGACCGCGTCCCCGACGCCGCCCCCGTCACACGGGCCCCAGGGGCCCCACGCACCCCTCACGCCCCCACGATCGCGCCCGTTCGCCGAGCGCTACCCCGTGCACATACCGCTGCCGCCCACCGGCCCCCGCCCCGCTCCGGCCCGGGGCACCTTCCAGCCCCTGACCATCAGGACCGCGCGGGACGCGGTCGCCGCTGCCGCGGAGTACCTGCGGTGGCTCGGGTTCCGGGACGTCGTCCAGCCGGAGGAGCGCCCCGCGTCCGGTGTGGACCTGCGGGCCCCCGGGCTCGTCGCGCAGGTCGACCCCAGCACCCGGCCCACCGGACTCAGGGCAGTCGAGTGCCTGTGGCTCAACGGACTCAGCACCTCCGCCGTGAGCGTGTGCTTCTCGCTGGCCGGCTACACACCGGAGGCCCGCTCACGCGCCGCCGAGATCGGTCTCCCGCTCTTCGTCCTGGACCTGACGGGCACCCCGCAGCCGGTGAACGACGCCGCCGACGGCCTGGCCACGGGCGCCTGAGCCCTCCGCGCCGGGATCCCGGGCCGGTACCCCAGGACCTCGACATCCGAAATCGGCCATTCACGCGTGACGATCACGGTCTTCCGGGCACAACACCCTCGGGGGGTGGGCGTCATGCCGACGGGGATGTGGTGGTTCATCGGAGCGGCCTGCGGGCAGCTGCTGCTCGCCGCCGTGCTGTGGGGAACCCGCAGCCGGAGAAGCGGAGCGCCGCCCCCTGACGAGGTGCCGCCGCCGCAGGCCCTGGCGCTGCTGCGGGGCGGGCGGCGGGCCGCCGTCACCGTGGCGCTCGTGGCACTGCACCAGCGCGGGGCGGTCGCGGCGGGCCGCAAACATACGATTCGGGCCAACGGCGGACCGGGGCGGACCGCCGACCCCGTACAGCTGGGTGTGCACCGGGCGCTCCGCCGGGCCTTCCCGCTGCGGGACCTCGTGCTGCGTCCCGAGGCGCGGCGGGCGGTGGACTCGCTGCGGAGCGAACTGCGGGCGGCCGGCCTGCTCGGATCGCCCGGGCGGCTGGGGGCGGCCAGCGCGCTGCTCGGCTGCGTACCCCTGACGCTGGCGGTGGGGGCGTACGCGACGGCGCCGTCCGGTGCGGTGTTGACCGTGGTGTTCGCGGCGGGTGCGCTGCCGCTGCTCGCGGCGCTGACACTGTTGCGGCTGCTGCCGCCGACCCGGGCGGCGCGGCGCCTCCTCGCCGCCCTGCGGGAGCGGTATCCGCTGCCGGCGCACCGGGGCGAGGTGACGGACGGCCGGCTGGTCCAGCTGTACGTGGCGTTGTACGGCGATCCGGCGCTCGCCCTGTTCCTGCCCCGTTTCTCGCGGGAGGGCGGGCTGCTCGACCGGCCGGCGGAGGCGGACCGGAACCGGCCGCCGCCGGATCCCCGTCCGGCCACGGGTGACCGTCCGGGGTGAGCCCGCGCCATACTGTCGTATGCGCATCAGAGCGGCCGCTCCGGCCGAACTCCCGCTGCTCCAGGACATCGAACGGGCGGCGGGCGAGCCGTTCCGCACCCTCGGCATGGCGGCGATCGCCGACGACGACCCCCTGCCGCTGGACGTCATGGAGTCGTACCGCTGCGCGGGCCGGGCGTGGGTGGCGGTGGACGCCGCCGATCGTCCGGTCGCGTATCTCCTCGCCGACACGGTCGACGGCGCCGCCCACATCGAGCAGGTGTCGGTGCATCCCGGGGCCGCGCGCCGGGGCGTCGGCCGGGCGCTGATCGAGCACCTGGCCGCGTCCGCCAGGGAGCAGGGCCTGGCGGCGCTGACCCTGACGACGTTCACCGAGGTGCCGTGGAACGCCCCGTACTACACGCGGCTCGGCTTCCGCCCGCTCGCGGAGTCCGACCCGGCCCTGACGGAGGGCCTGCGCGCCATCAGCCGCGCCGAGGCCGCCCACGGCCTCTCCGTCTGGCCCCGTGTCTGCATGCGCCGGGAGGTGGAGGGGTCCGCCCCTTGAGGACCCCTCGCGCGCGGTCCGGCGCGCCGCACCCGATGCCCGGTGCGTCCCCCCGCCATGCGGTGCGCCCCACCCGCCGTGCGGTGCGTCCCACCCGGCGTGCGGTGCGTCCCACCCGGCATGCGGTGCGCCTCACCCGCTCTCCTCACTCGGGCCCGTCGCGTACGCCAACGGCGGCGCGATCGCGCGTACGTCGACCTGCTCCGCCACCCACAGTCCGATGAACAGCGCGGCGGTCGCCTCCAGCAGTCCGGCCCGGTCCAGGCCGCCTCCGGGCACCGGCTCGCAGCCCACGTCCCGTACCAGCTCGTACACCCGGGCGAGCGCCGCCTCGTCGTCCCCGCAGACGGGAACCGCGAGGGGCTGACCGTCGAAGGCCGGCGGGGTCATCCGCCACACGTCCTCGTGGCAGAGGTTGAAGGCCTTGACGACCCGCGCACCCGGTGCCGCCGCGGCGAGACGGCGCGCCGCCGAGGGCCCGCCCTCCGTCAGCAGCCGGAAGCCGGGCCCGACCGGATTGGCGCAGTCGAGCAGGACCTTCCCGCTCAGCGCCCCCCGCAACGCCCTGACGACGTCGGTCCCGGCGCCGTACGGCAGGGCGGCCAGCACGACCTCGCCGAAGCGCGCCGCCTCGTCCGGACCGCCGTGTCCCGCGGAGCCCCCGATGCGTGTCGCGAGCCGTCGGGCCTTCCCCTCGTCCCGGCCTCCGACGAACACCTCGTGCCCGGCCCTCACCCAGTGCGTGGCCAGCGCGTCGGCCATGTTCCCCGTTCCCAGCACACCGATCTTCAACGTTCCGCCCCTCTCCGCGTCTGCCTCATCCGCTTCGGGGACGAGACTAGGAAACCCGTCAGGCACCATTCGGTACGTGACGACCGACGCCTATCTCGCCGACTGCCGCGCCCGCCTCGCCTTCGACCTGCTCTCCCACACCTGGAACGCCGTGCTGATCTGGAGCCTGCGGGAGGGGCCCAGGCGCCCCGGCGAACTCCGTGAGCGCATCGGCGGCATCAGCCCCAAGGTGCTGACCGAGACGCTGCGCCGGCTGGAGTTCAACGGCCTCGTGGAGAGACGTTCCTACGCCGAGGCACCACCCCGCGTCGAGTACGAACTCACCGCCCTGGGAAGGACGTTGCTGGGTCCGATCGACGCGTTCGGCGCCTGGGCCTTCGAGCACGGCGACGAGGTCATGGCCGCCCAGGAGCGCAACGGCGGGTGAGCCCCGGGGCGTCGCCGGCATGTCAGGGCGTACGCCCGGTGTCTCCGTACCGCTGCCGCAGTTCCACCTTCCGCACCTTGCCGCTCACCGTCATCGGGAAGTCGGTGAGGATCTCCACCCTGCGCGGGATCTTGTAGTGGGCGAGCCGGTCCCGGCAGAAGGCGGTGAGCTCCTCCAGGGTGGGGGCGTCGGCGGGGTCGCGGGGGACGACGCAGGCCAGGATCTCCTCGCCGTAGTGCTCGTCGGGGACTCCCACGACCTGCACGTCGGCGATCTTCGGGTGTCCGTGGAGGAACTCCTCGATCTCGCGCGGGTACACGTTCTCGCCACCCCGGATGATCATGTCCTTGATGCGGCCGACGATCTGCACGTAGCCGTCGTCGCGCATCACCGCCAGGTCCCCGGTGCGCATCCAGCGGCCGGCGTCGATCGCCTCCGCGGTCTTCTCCGGTTCGTTCCAGTAGCCGAGCATCACGCTGTAGCCGCGGGTGCGGAGTTCTCCCGCCGTGCCGCGCTCCACGGTGACGCCGGTCGCCGGGTCGCTGATCTTCACCTCGACGTGCGGCATCACTCGGCCGACCGTGCCCGTGCGGCGCTCCAGGTCGTCGTCGCGCCGGGTCTGGGTGGAGACGGGCGAGGTCTCCGTCATGCCGTAACAGATCGACACCTCGGCCATGTTCATCTCGGCGACGACCCGCTTCATCACCTCGACGGGGCACGGCGAGCCCGCCATGATCCCGGTGCGGAGGGTGGAGAGGTCGTACGAGGCGAAGTCGGGCAGGTTCAGCTCGGCGATGAACATCGTCGGGACGCCGTAGAGCGAGGTGCACCGCTCCTCCTGCACCGCCCTGAGCGTGGCCGCCGGGTCGAAGGAGGGCGCGGGGATCACCATGCAGGCGCCGTGCGAGGTGGCGGCCAGATTCCCCATGACCATGCCGAAGCAGTGGTAGAAGGGCACCGGGAGGCAGATCCGGTCCTGCTCGGTGTAGGCGATCATCTCGCCGACGAAGTAACCGTTGTTGAGGATGTTGTGGTGGGAGAGCGTGGCTCCCTTCGGGAAGCCCGTCGTCCCCGAGGTGTACTGGATGTTGACGGGTTCGTCGCAGGACAGCGGCTCGGGGCGCAGCTCTCCGGGCGTACGGGTGAGGTACGCGTCCCAGCTCTCGTCCCCGAAGTAGACCGCCTCGCGCAACTCCGGGCACTTGGCGCGCACTTGCTCGACCATCGCCCGGTAGTCGCTCGTCCTGTGGGCGAGCGAGGCGAAGAGCAGGGTGATCCCCGCCTGGTTGAGGACGTAGGCCAACTCATGTGCGCGATAAGCCGGGTTGATGGTGACCATGACGGCGCCGATGCGGGCGGTGGCGTACTGGACGAGGACCCACTCGGCGCAGTTGACCGCCCAGATGCCGACCCGGTCGCCCTTCCGTACGCCGCTGCCGAGCAGGGCCCCGGCGAGGCGGTCGACGTCGGCGCCGAACCGGGCGTACGTCCAGCGGCGTCCGGTGGGGACGTCGACGAGCGCCTCCCGGTCGGGCCAGGCGGCGACGGCCCGGTCCAGGTTGGCGCCGATGGTGTCGCCGAGGAGGGCGGTGGTGGACACCCCGTGGGCGTACGAGAGTTCCTTGGGCGCACTCACGTGAGGTCCCCTTCCGCGTACTCCTTGCCGCCGCCTTCCGCCGTGAGCCGGCGCAGCTCCACGCGCCGGATCTTGCCCGAGACCGTCTTGGGCAGCTCGGCGAACTCGATGCGCCGGATCCGCTTGTACGGGGCGAGGACCGCGCGCGAGTGGGCGAAGAGGGCCTTCGCGGTCTCCTCGCCCGGCTCCCAGCCGGCCGCGAGGACGACGTACGCCTTGGGGACGGCGAGCCGCAGCGGATCGGGGGCGGGGACGACGGCCGCCTCGGCGACGGCCTCGTGCTCCAGGAGGGCGCTCTCCAGCTCGAAGGGGCTGATCTTGTAGTCGGAGGCCTTGAAGACGTCGTCGGCGCGCCCGATGTACGTGATGTAGCCGTCCTCGTCCCGTGAGCCGATGTCTCCGGTGCGGTAGTAGCCGTCGGCCATCGCCTCGGCCGTCTTCTCCGGGTCGCCGTGGTAGCCGGTCATCAGGCCCACCGGGTTGGCGGACAGGTCGAGGCAGATCTCGCCCTCCGCCACGTCCGGCGCTCCGCTGACCGGGTCGACGAGGGTGACGCGGAAGCCGGGGCTCGGGCGGCCCATGGAGCCCTCCTTGAGCCGCTGGCCGGGGCTGTTGGAGACCTGGACGGCGGTCTCGGTCTGGCCGAAGCCGTCCCGGACGGTGACGCCCCAGGCGCGCCGCACCGACTCGATGACCTCGGGGTTGAGCGGTTCGCCCGCGGCGACGACCTCGCGCGGCGGGGCCTTCAGGCGGCTCAGGTCGGCCTGGACCAGCATCCGCCACACGGTCGGCGGGGCGCAGAAGCTGGTGACGCCGTTCCGGTCCATCTCGCCCATCAGCCGGGCCGGATCGAAGCGCGTGTAGTTGTGGACGAAGACGGTCGCCTCCGCGTTCCACGGGGCGAACAGGTTGGACCAGGCGTGCTTGGCCCAGCCGGGCGAGGAGATGTTGAGGTGCACGTCGCCCGGCCTGAGGCCGATCCAGTACATCGTCGAGAGGTGCCCCACCGGGTACGAGGTGTGGGTGTGCTCGACCAGCTTGGGCCGGGCGGTCGTACCGGAGGTGAAGTACAGCATCAGGGTGTCGTCGGCGAGGGTGACGCCGTCGGGCTCGAACACGTCGGACTCGCCGTCGGCGAGCTCGTACCCCAGCCAGCTCACGCCGTCGCCGCCGACCGCGATCCGGGTGTAATCCCCGGGGATGTCGTCGAACTTGGCGGTGTCCTCGGCGCGAGCGATCACATGGCGGGCGCGGCCCCGCTCGACGCGGTCGCGGAGGTCGGCCGGGCCGAGGAGCGGGGTGGCGGGGATGACGACGGCGCGCAGCTTCATCGCGGCGAGGACGGTCTCCCACAGCTCGACCTGGTTGCCGAGCATCACGATGATCCGGTCGCCGGCGCGCACGCCCTGGGCCCTGAGCCAGTTCGCGACCCGGTTAGAGCGGGCGGCCATCCCGGCGAAGGACACCTTCGTCTCGGAGCCGTCCTCCTCGACGAGGTGGAGCGCGGTCCTCCCGTTCCCCTCGGCGATGACGTCGAACCAGTCGAGCGCCCAGTTGAACCGGTCGGACCGGGGCCAGGCGAAGCCCTCGTAGGCCGTCTCGTAGTCCTCGCGATGCTGGAGCAGGAAGTCCCGGGCGGCCCGGAACCTCTCCGTCGCGCCGGTCGCGCTCGTCACGGTCATATGTCCTCCTCGTTGCGGCACCGGTCCCGGACATCGTGTAATCAGTGACCCAGGTCTCACTACCCCCGTTCGGGGGTGAACCGGCCGGCCTGCGACGGGGAGACAGGAGAGAGCGGTGCGGGAGCACACCGGATCCACGGAGCTGCGCGGGGCACTGCTGCGGCTGCGCCGCGCCACCGGCCTCCCGGTCGTCTTCGGCGGACTGCTTCACGACGGGCGCGTGCTGCGGATCGGCGAGCTGAACGGGGCGGTGACCCCGGCCCTCCGTGGGCTCACGATCACGACGGGCTCGGGTCTCGGCGGGAAGTGCCTGGCCCTCGCACGGCCGTGCGCGGTGACGGACTACCCCTCGGCGCGGCACATCACGCACGAGTACGACGGCCCGGTGTCCGCCGAGGGCTTGCGCTCGGTGATCGCGGTGCCGGTCGTCGTACGCCGGAAGGTACGGGGCGTGCTGTACGGGGCGATGCGCGACGCCCTGCCGATCGGCGAGCGGGTCTTCGACGCGGCGGTGGCGGCGGCCCGGGACGTGGAGCAGGCGCTCGCGGTACGCGACGAGGTCGGCCGGCTGCTCGCGCCGCCGGCCTCGGGGCCGTCCTGGGAGGAGGTGCGGCGGGCGTACGGGGAGCTGCGCGAGCTGGCGCCCCGGGTCGCGGACCCGGAGCTGCGGGAGCGGCTGCTCGCGGTGTGCGGGCGCCTGGAGTCGGCCTCGGGCTCCGCCACGGCCACGGCCTCCGGCTCCGCGGCGGGGCCGGCCCTGACGCCGCGCGAGACGGACGTCCTGGCGGCGGTGGCCTCGGGGGCGACGAACGCGACGGCGGCGGCGCGTCTCGGCCTGCGGCCGGAGACGGTGAAGGGCTACCTGCGCTCGGCGATGCGGAAGCTGGGGGCGCACACGCGCATGGAGGCGGTGGTGGCGGCGCGGCGGGCCGGGGCGCTGCCGTGACGCGCTCCTGCACTGGGTGCCAGCCCGGCCTCCGCCGGCGCCGTACAGCCCCCTTCGGTCGTCATCGCCGCGCCCGGTCAGGCGTCGTGGAGTCGGGGTTCGCCGTCACCGGTCAGGTTGGTCTGACTGGTGACCGTCCCCTGGACGAGCAGGGAGGAGGCCGTTCCCGGAACGACGTCAGACGAAGTGGTCCCGCGCTTCCTGCTGGGGGCCGCGCAGCAGACAGCTGATGGCCTCGTACGTGTCCGCTCCCAGGAAATAGGGGCCGGTGTGGTGCATCAGAAAGAATCGCCCGGTCTCGTCGATGAGGACGATGGCCCCGTCGAACGACTCGTACCCCACGGGAAAGAGCTTCTTGCCGACGTTCGCGGCGAGTTCGGCGACGTCCTCGCCGCTCTCGTCGTAGATCCAGTGCGGCGTGAATCCGACGGAGTCGGGCGGGGTTCCCGGAACCACCAGGCGCAGTCCGCCGAATTCCCTGACGAAGTCCTGGGCGGCCGGGAACGGTTCGACCGGATGACCCTCCTCCGCGAATCGGTCGGTCACGAAGCTCAGGAGCTCAGGCAGCTGCGAACCGATGTCACGCCCCCGGGACCAGCCCGCCTCGGTGAGAGCGGCCTCGACTTCCTCCACTGTCATTCTCGGCACGGCGTGCTCTCAGCCCTTCCTCGGCGCCCTGCAGGCCCTTGTCGAAGCCGTCCATGAGGTGCTTACGGGCCAGGGGAACTGGCGATCCATCAGGAGCGCGCCTCACCCTGGCGGATGTCGTACGGCGTGCCCGGAGGCGTCATGAGCCGGAGGGTCCGCTCGGCCTCGGCCGTGAGCGCGGCACGCCGGGCACGCGTCACGGGCGCGAAGGGTTCGACGGTGAGGGTGGTGCGGTCCTTCGCCTCGTCCAGGGACCAGGTCCCGGCGAGGAAGCCGTCGAGGAGGAAGACGCGGTGCGCCTGGTTGCCGCTCCAGGTGCGGGAGCGGTGCTCGGCGGGAACGACCCGGGTGCGGTCGGCGTGCGACAGGAGCAGGTTGTCGAACTCGGGCAGGAAGCGGGGCGGGGCCGGGGTGTCCTCGTCGGGCCGGGGCGCGTCGGGGAGGTCGAACAGCTCGGTGCCGCGCTCGTCCTGGAAGACGAGCAGCCGGGGCCGGAGCCGCTCGAAGGCATCACCGAGCCGGGTCATGCCGCACCAGGCCTGCATGTCCTTGACGGAGGCGGGCCCGAAGGCCGCGAGATAGCGCAGCACGGTCTCGTCGAGACCGGCGGCCCGGTCGGCGACCCCTTGGAACCAGGTGCCGGTCGTGGTGAGCGCGACCTGTCCGCCGCGCCCCCAGAGGCCGCGCGGGGTGACCTGCACCAGGGGAAGGAGGCAGCGGGCGGCGACGGAGAGGGACTGCGGGTCGGCGCCGGGCCACTCCTTCAGGAGCTCCTCGCGCAGTTCCTTGGGGGTACGGGGCCGCTCCTCGACGAGCGTGCGGGAGCGGGCCGCCAGCCGGTCGAGGTCGACGCCGTCGAGCCCGCCGCGGGAGACGAAGGCGGCGAGCTCCCGGTCGACGGCCCCGGACTGGAAGAGCCCGCGCAGCGCGACGGCGTCCTCGGCGGTGTGGGTGTGGACGGTGGACCGCATGGTCACGATGCGGGCGACGGCCCGGGACTCCATCAGCGCGGACAGCCGCTCGGGCCGGAACCCGTCGAGGCGGGCGGCGAGTGCGTAGTACGGCGGCTTGGGGTTCTGCGCCTGGAGACCGAGGAGGTGACCGACGGCCTCCTCGGCACCCATCGGAGAGCGGCTCAGGAGCAGCTGGCGGGCGAGGGTGGCACGGTTGAGGGCGCGCGGGCCGAGCACGGGGCGGGTCGTCTTGAGGGCCATGGCGGCACGCTACTCGGGCTTGCGGACAGGGACGGTCCGCAAGGGGGCCGGGTGCGCCGTACCGCTCGAAGCTGCGGGGCGGGACGCCGCAGCGGACCGTGCCCGCCTATATCCTGCCCGGGAGACGACCGAGGATATGTACGACATATCCCGCCAGGCGACCAGGAGGTGTCCGACGATGTCCGACCGCCGTCCCCGCGCGGCATGGCGCCGCTCCCCGGCGGAACCGCCCGCGACCGCCGCCTCCCCCTCCCCGGAGCCACCCACGGACCGGCCGAGCGTGATGCAGGCCGGCCTGTACCGAGACGGCCACCGGGTCTCCTCCCCCGCGACGCTCGCGGAGACGTTCCGCCAGCTGCGCGAACACCCGGACGGCATGGCCTGGATCGGCCTCCAGCGCCCGACCGAGCAGGAACTACACTCCCTGGCAGCCGAGTTCGACCTCCACGAGCTGGCCGTCGAGGACGCGATGGAGGCCCACCAGCGCCCCAAGCTGGAACGGTACGGCAGCACCCTCTTCGTCGTCCTGCGCGCCGCCCGCTACCTGGACGCCCAGGAGGAGGTGGAGTTCGGCGAACTCCACGTCTTCGTGGGCCCGGACTTCCTGATCACGGTCCGCCACGGCGCCGCCCCGGACCTCTCCACGGTCCGCCGCCGCATGGAGAAGGACCCCGAACTCCTCGCCCTGGGACCGGAAGCGGTCCTGTACGCGATCCTCGACGCGGTCGTCGACGGCTACGCACCGGTGGTGGCGGGCGTCCAGAACGACATCGACGAGATCGAGACGGAGGTCTTCGGCGGCGACCCGGCGGTCTCCCGCCGCATCTACGAACTCTCCCGCGAGATGGTCGAGTTCCAGCGCGCGACCCGCCCCCTGGTGGGCATGCTCCACGCCCTGATGGCCGGCTTCGCGAAGTACGGCACCGACGAGGAACTCCAGCGCTACCTGCGCGACGTAGCCGACCACGTCACCCACACCAGCGAACGCGTCGACGGCTTCCGCCAGGCCCTGACGGACATCCTCACGGTCAACGCGACCCTGGTCACCCAGCAACAGAACGCGGAGATGCGGGCGCTGGCGGAGGCGGGCTTCGAACAGAACGAGGAGATCAAGAAGATCTCCTCGTGGGCGGCCATTCTGTTCGCACCCACGCTGGTGGGAACGATCTACGGGATGAACTTCGACGCGATGCCGGAGCTGGACTGGGCCTTCGGCTACCCGTTCGCGATCCTGCTGATGGCGGTGGTGTGCACCAGCCTGTACGTGGTCTTCAAGCGGCGGGACTGGCTGTAGGAACCGGTTCGCGGGTCGTGGTCGAGCGCCCGAAGTCCCGCCGGCACCGACGACCGCTACACGGGCGCGGCTCCGTGACCAGTCCACCGCAGGTGCGGCTCGGCATCGAAAACCCTCTCGGCGGCGGCCGCGTGGACCTGTCCGTCGACCGGGTTCATGGCATCTGTGTCGGTCGCATCGTCTAGATTCGTCTGCGGTTGGAATATGCCGGGTCGCGTGCGTCCGGCTACCGAAGGACGACGACGTAGGGGTCAAGGTTGCGACACTGGGGTGGGGCCGGGCCGAAAGACGGCCGGGACACTGTCGAACGGACCGACTGTTGCACGCGCGGGCGTCCGGCGGGTGATCCTTCCCGCACCGCTCGTGCGTCCACATCGCACCCGGCCTGCCTTGATCCCACCGGGATCCCAGCCGCTCCGTGCGTGCCCAGGCCGCCCCGCCGCCTGGATGTCGTCGACATGAGGAGCGTTCAGCAGTGACGATCACGCCACAGTCCTGGACGCCGGACGAAAGCCTCATGGGGGAGGTGGGGAATCAGTTCGACAGAGCCCTCGCCACCTACCGAGCCAATGCGCACCTCGTCGACGAGCACGCCAATCACGAGGAGTCCATCCGGGTCGGCGGGTATGCCAATCGGACCCTCTTGGAGCTCGTCCAGAACGCCGCCGACGCGATGTCGGGGGCCGGTGACGACCGCAGTGAATTCGCGGGTCGGGTCGAGATCGTCCTGGACCCCGAGAACCAGACCCTCTACTGCGCCAATGCCGGTCGTCCCTTCTCCAAGAACGGGATCATCGCGATCACGCATGCGCACCTCAGCGGCAAGCGAGGGGACGAGATCGGACGCTTCGGGCTGGGGTTCAAGTCCGTCCTGGCCGTGTCGGACGCACCGCAGGTGTTCAGCCGATCGGTGTCGTTCGAGTTCAACTCGCGCACGGCCCGGACCGAGATCGGCCGGATCACGTCCACCGCGAGGCGCCATCCGATCCTCCGCACGCCCACCGTCGTCGACCCGCTCGCCGAGTTCGCGGAAGACCCGATCCTCGCCGAGCTCGCCGGCTGGGCCTCCACCGTGGTGAGGCTGCCGCGTGCGGCCAACCTCGCCCGGCTCCGTCGGGAGATCGAGTCGTTCGCCTCGGAGTTCCTGCTCTTCGTCGGCGCCGTGCGGCAGGTCAGGCTCCGGGTGCTTGGCGCGGACGGCTTCGAGACGAGCCACACGTCCCGTGACTTCGGCGGCGGCGTCTTCAAGATCGAGACCCCGGACGGCGGCGGCGACGAGTGGATCGTCGCGGACCGGATGCACGCGCCGTCCGCAGGGGCCCGTAAGGAGGTCGGGGAGGCCGTCTCACGAGCGGAGGTCAAGGTCACCGTCGCGATCCCGAAGCGGCACGCGAGGCAGCGCGTGGGACGGTTCTGGTCCTACTTCCCCCTCCAGGACCAGACATCGGCGTCCGCGCTCTTCAACGCCCCGTGGAGCGTGAACGACGACCGGACCACCCTGCTGAAGAACGACTACAACCGGGAGATCCTCGCAACGCTCTCGGACATGTTCGTCGACATGCTGCCGAAGGTGGTGCAGCCCGACGATCCGGCTGCCCACCTCGACTACATGCCCGCGCGAGGACGGGAACCGCTGTCGTTCGGCGACAAGCTGCTCTGCGCGCACGTGCCGGAGTACGCGGCGGGAGTCGCCCTGGTCCCCGACGCCACGGGGGCTCTGGTGAACGCCGGTGTACTGCGCCCTCTGGACTTCGCCCTCCCCGTCCATCCGGACATCCACCGCGCGTGGAGTATCTCCCCGCACACGGCCGACGATGTGCCGCATTGGCGCTGTTACACGTCGCCGCAACGCATCACCCGCCTGAGGCAGCTGTTCACGGCCGCGAGCCCGCACGGCGGCATCGACGCCACGGACAGGGACATGAAGCGGGCCCTGGAGGAGCTCCCGAAGCGCGGGTTCCTCTCCTGGCTGCGCGAGTGGGCCGACGGACCGGACCCGGTCTCCTCCGCCAACGCGTTCAAATTCGTGCTCGGGCACAAGCCCCAGTCCGACGTGGAGCGGGCCAAGGTCGTCCCGACCACCGACGGCATGCGATCGCTCTCGGACAGGAGCGTCGTCTTCCTGCACCAGGAGGAGGGCATCGAGATCGAGGGGGCGGTCTTCGTCTCCCCGTCCTTCCTGGCCCAGCCCGGTGTCGACGAAGGCCTCAGGAGAATGGGCTTCCGGGATCTGGACCCGCGCGCGATCCTCAACGCGCGCCTTGCCATGCTCTCGAGCTCCTCCGGCGACGACGATCTCTCCAAACTGTGGGACGCCGTGCTCGGGCTGTCTCCCCGCGAGGCGATCAAGGCGTTGGCCGGGCACGCGAGCACGGTCAAGGTACCCACTCGTGATGGGGGTTGGACCTGGCCCCGCACGGTCTTCGACCTTCCTGAACCGCTGGGTGAGGAACACGCGGCCAGGACGCTGGACCGCCGGCGCTGCCTGCCCGAGGTGGCGCACGAGCTGGGTGTGGTCCGCGCTCCCAGGAACCACTACTCCGCCGAGGACGAGCCGGCGTTCGCCCAGTACCGGGAGTGGGTCGTAGCGACGCTCAACGCAGCTCAGGGCCCCGGTGAACGGCCGATCGAGAACATCGATCTCATCCCCGGTGAGGGCCCTGGTCCGTTCTCCATGCTGCCCATCCTGCTCGACTCGAACGCGTCGCCGAAGCTGCGCGAGACCTGGACCGTCGGCCTGCTCGAGGCCGGCGACGTCGAGTGGACCTGCGAGGACCTGGACACCGGCCGTGTGCATTCCGTGCAGTCCCCGGTCCGCTGGGCGGTGGACCGGGCCGGCTTGCTCCATTCGACCCGCGGCTACCGCAGACCGGCCGACGTCGTCGCACCGTCCCTGGTCAAGTACGAGAAGCTGCTGCCGCTGTTCCGCGGACCGCGCCAGGTCGCCGAGGCACTGGGCCTGCCGGACGAGCTGGACACCGTACCCGCTCCCGTACTGAGGGAGGCCCTCGCAGCGAAGCTCTTCCCGCCGAACATCGACGACGCCCTCCTCGTCGAGTTCATCACTACGGCGTGCCGCATCGCCCATCCCGGCAGCCGTCCCCAGAGCATCCCCGCCCGAGTGAAGCGCGTCACCGAGTCGCGTTCCCCCTCGTCGGTCTACCTGGCCACGACGGACGAGCAGCAGGAGTTCCTCTCCTCGCGTCAGCGCCCCTACCTGCGGGTGACGGACGCCCAGGCGCGAGAACTCGTGGCCTCGGTGGGGTGTCGCCGATTCGAGGACAGTTTCGCGTTCTCGATGGTGATCGACGGTGAGCAGGAGAGCGAGCGGATCGTCGACGTCTTCACCGGGCTCCGCAGCACGCACGTCGCAAGCAGGTTGACCAACGCGACCGTCGCTCGGGCGATCCAGGTGGTCAAGCGGGTGACCACGGAGGACGGCGTCGAGGACCAGCCGCTGCCCTGGCACCTCGACGGGTCGGCCCTGGTCGTGCAGGGCGATGCCGACGAGCGGCAACTCCTCGGCCACGTCAACGAGGCGTTCGAGTTGCGCCTGAACAACGCCGAGCTCGAGAACGTCCTCAAGACGGGCCTCGACCACAGGCTCCAGGGGCTGCAGCAGGAAGCCAGGGCGGCAGCCACCGACGCCGACCGGCTCGACGTCTACTTCGGGCCGGACGACCTGCGGGAAGCCCTTCCCAAGGGGCTGTGGCAAGCCCTGGAGACGCAGGGTCTGATCGATGACGACGCCTCCGTCTCCGAGCTCTTCCTCACCGTGTACGGATCGGACGCGGTCAAGCTGCTCGCCGATCTGTTTCGGCAGGAGGGTTTCCCCGATGTGCCGAGCGCGTGGGGTGGGGGCCCCGCAACCGTCTCGTGGCTGCGGAAGATGGGATTCGGGACCAAGTACGCCGGCCGCCGAAACGAACCGCAGGAGCACGAGTTCGTCGTTCCCGGAGCGGTGAAGCTCGATCCCCTCCACCCGTTCCAGGAGAGGATCAGTCGACAGCTCAGGGACGTGCTCGTCCTGCGTGAGGCGAACGGCCGGCATCTGAAGGCGATGGTGGAACTCCCCACGGGCGCGGGCAAGACGCGCGTCGCGGCGGAGACCGTGCTCAGGACCTTCATCGACGGCGTCCTGACGGGGCCGGTCCTGTGGATCGCGCAGTCCCTGGAGCTGTGCGAGCAGGCGGTGCAGACCTGGACGACGGTCTGGCGGGGGCTCGCGGACGAACGTCCGTTGACGGTCGGCCGGCTCTGGGAGCGCAACACCGTGCACGAACCGGACACGGAGTTCAGCCTCGTCGTCGCGACGGACGCCAAGCTCGACGCCGTCCTCGGCAGCCCGGAGTACGCGTGGCTCGCCGACGCGTCGGCGGTCATCGTCGACGAGGGGCACCGCGCGGGCGGCTCTGAGCGGTACACGCGCATTCTGGAGTGGCTCGGTGTGGCCGGACGCGGCTGGGCGCGCCCCCTGGTCGGCCTGTCCGCGACTCCGTTCAAGGGGAAGTCCGAGGCGGCGACCCAGGCCCTCGCCAACCGATTCGGCAACCGCAAACTCGACGCTTTCGGTTCGGACGCGTACAAGCAGCTCGCGGAGCTCGGGGTGCTCGCTCGGGTCGAACATCAGGTGCTCCCCGGAATCGACGTCCAGCTCCTGCCGGAGGAGGTGAGCGAGGCGACGGAGCAGCGCCGGATCAGCCCCCGCGTCATGGAGCGCATCGGCCGGGACCAGGCCCGCATGGCCACCCTCGTCAACCACATCATGGGGCTGGACGAGGACTGGCCCGTGCTGGTGTTCACCCCGAACGTCCTCTCGGCCCAGGTGCTCGCGGCGACGCTGAGGTACCGGGGGGTCGAGGCGGCGGCGGTGAGCGGGCAGACCGGAAGGCAGGAACGCCGCGATATCATCACGAAGTTCAAGAAGAACGAGATCCGCGTCCTCACCAACTGTGATCTGCTGATCCAGGGGTTCGACGCTCCGGGCGTCCGCGCCCTCTACATCGCCCGGCCGACATTCAGCCCGAACGCCTACATCCAGATGGCCGGACGTGGTCTGCGCGGCCCCGCCAACGGCGGCAAGCCCGAGTGCCTCGTCGTGGACATGGCCGACAACTTCGGCTTCGGAAGCGTCAACGATCTGCTCGGGTACCGCGAGTACGAAGACCTCTGGAAGGAACAACGCGCGTGATCCTCGTTCCCGACCTTGCCGACATCGAAAGGCACGCCGGCAGCGACGCCGAACGCAGGGTCGCCCGTTTGCTCCGGGACATCGATGGCGACCCCGACGCGGTCGCCTTCCATTCGGTGAAGTTGCGGTCCCACGCCTACAAGCAGCAAGCGGAGGCGGACTTCGTCATCCTGTGGAAGAAGGTCGTCATCCTCGTCGAGGTGAAGGGCGGGGGCGTCCGGAAGTTCGACGGAGCGTGGTACAGCGTGGACCGCCGCAACGACTGGCACAAGCTGGCAGGTTCCCCGATGGAGCAGGCCCGGTCCGCCATGCACGCGCTGCGGGACATCCTCCACGAGGAGGGCATCGGCTGGTTCGCTCACGAGGCCGTGGTCGTCACGCCCGACACCGAGCCGCTCCCGCACTCGGTCGAATGGCAGCCCACCCATTGGCTGTCGAGGGACGCCATGAGCGTCGAGCGTATGACCAGTGCGCTCGACAGCGTCGTGACGGCCTCGCGTAAGGCTCCGGTGGGCCGGAGGATCGCAAGGATCGACGACCTCCGGGCCCGGCTGTTCGGCGAGTTCACCAGAATGCCTGTGATCGACGCGCAGCGCGGGGCGGTCATCGAGGAGCAGAACCGTGCGACGGCGAGTCAGGCCAGGGTCCTCGCGTCACTGGCCCGTAACCCCCGGGTGATGGTGTTCGGGGGCGCCGGGACGGGCAAGTCCCTCGTTCTTGTCGAAGCGGCCAAGCAGGAGGCGGACCAGGGCAGGTCCGTACTGGTGACCTTCCGGTCCCCGGAGCTCGCGCGCTTCTTCGCCCCCCACGTGGCCGATCGGCACATCGACGTGGTGCCGTTCGAGGACCTGCGTCCGACCAGGACGTACGACGCGGTGTTCGTCGACGAGGCGCAGGACCTGATGACGGCGGAGGCGATGGACACGCTCGACGCGGTCGTCGCCGGCGGGCGAGCCGGCGGCAGGTGGCGCATGTTCCTCGACATGAACAACCAGGCGCACGTCGACGGCGACTTCGACAGGGATGTCTTCGACCTGATCGCCCCCGAAGCGCTGTCGGTCGACCTGGACCTCAACGTGCGCAATACGCGGGCGATCGTGCACATGGTGCAGGAGTACCTCAGGGCGGACGTCGGGGATCCGGGGATCGTCCACGGAGAGCGGGTCCAGTGGCACACCCCGGACACGGAGGCCGACATCGCCGCGGCCGACTCCGTGGCACGACGGCTGATCACCGACGGGGTCCGAGGTCAGGACATCTGGATCATCAGCACGAATTCGAGCGCGGCTCCTCGCGAGATGCCCCACGGACAGGTCGTGACGAGCCCGCGGTACGCGAAGGGCCTCGAGGCGGAGCACGTCGTCGTCTGCGACCTTCCCCCGAGCTACGACGACGCCGGGATCGCAGCCTTCTACGTGGCGGTCACGCGCGCTCGGGTCTCTCTGCACATCGTCGCGTCCAAGGAGGACCGGCGGCGCCTCCAGCAGCTGCTCCCCCAGCGGACGGTGACCGAATGAGCAGGACCAAGGCGCAGGATCTCGCGTTGCAGCACCTTCGCGCCGCCTACCTCGGACCGGAGAACGGCGAGGACGAAGTGGTCACCAACATGCCGGACCGGCAGTATGCCGTCGGGATGTTGTTCCCCGCCGGATCGTCGGCGCCCGACGCCGTCGACGGAGAGGCGGAGATCTCGGCTGATGTCGCCGAGGGTGACGTGGAGGAGTCCGACGCGGGCGTTCCGCTGGCCGAGGACTGGCGCCCTTCCTCGGTTGCGATCTCCTTCATCACCGACCGGGACGTCGTGTCGTGCGACTTCTCAGGGGGCACCTATCAGGCGGTGACAGGCGACGGCCCCCCGCGCTGGCAGCGCCGCCCCTTCCGGTTCGAGGGGGTGGAGCTGTCCGGCACACGCCCCCCGCACGAGCTGCGGGCGGGAGAGGTGGAGCTGGAGATCGGATCCAGATGGCGGCCTTACGGCGACGCGCATCTCGTTACGGTGCACGCGCGTGTGCTGTCGAAGTCGACAGGCGACGATCGGTCCGACATCGCCCTGATGCTCTTCCAGATCGCTCTCGGAGTAATGCCCGCCCATGACGGACAGATCTTCGAGTACGACGCCGTGCGTTCCTTCGACCTGGACGACGAGTCCGCCGAGCTGCGTCTGCGCTACAGGGACAAGAAGGTCTACGCGGTCGGTCACGGCATGGCGGCCGACTGGGAGCTGCGAGAGGGCGCCTGCACGCGTGTCTTCCTCGACCCCGTGCCGGCGCACGTCGTCCCGGCGATCGAGACCACCGGGTTCGCTCCGGAATCCCGGGCGTCGAAGGCGCTGCGTCTCGAAGTCCTGGAGCGGGTCGACACGGAGCCGGACGAGGTGCTGTCGACCCTGGACGCGTTCGTCAGGTCCTTCTCCGAGTGGGTCGCGGAACAGGAGGACCGCGTCGGCGATTACGGAGAAGGCGCTCCGGTCGCGCGGTCGATCACCGACCGGGCGCGCATCGCCGTGCGCCGTATGGAAGCCGGCGTGAACCTGCTGCGGGCCACGGAGCAGGACGCCTTGAGGAAGGCGTTCGCGTTGGGCATGGCCGCCATGCGCCTGCAACTGCGTCAGACGGCGATCAAGAGCGGCAAGGACCCGGCCGCGGTGGAGGAACCCCGCTGGCGCCCCTTCCAGCTCGGATTCCTGCTGGTGTCTCTCGCATCGACCGTCGACGAGGGGCACGACGACCGGGAACTCGTCGAACTGATCTGGTTCCCGACCGGCGGTGGGAAGACGGAGGCGTACCTGGGGCTGGCGGCGATCGAGATCTTCCGTCGCCGGATCGTGCACGGCGTCGCCGGTGCCGGTACCGCGGTGATCACCAGATACACGCTTCGCCTTCTGACGGCACAGCAGTTCCAGCGCGCGGCCTCCCTCGTCTGCGCGATGGAGGTCCTGCGGCACGACGACCCACGGGCGAAGGGCATGGCCCGGTTCTCCATCGGCCTGTGGGTGGGCAACGAGGTCACCCCTGCCACGCGGCTCGACGCCAAGCACGCCTTGGAGCGCCTCCACAAGGCGTCCCGGCCGAAGGAGGCGAACGAGTTCCAGGTCGAGAGTTGCCCGTGGTGCGGCGCCACGCTCCTGCCCGAGGCGAAGGCCCACGACCGGAATCGGTACGGCTTCCGGCTCGTCGGTCACGACGTCGTCGTCCACTGCACCAGCGGGAGTTGCCGGTTCCGTGACGAGCTGCCCGTGGGCATGGTAGACGACGTGCTCTACAAGGACCCGCCGACGATCCTGCTGGCTACGGTGGACAAGTTCGCCCGTCTCCAGTTCAAGCCGGAGGCGGGCAGTCTCCTCGGGCTCGGCACGCCGTTCCGACAGCCGACACTGATCATCCAGGACGAGCTGCACCTGCTGTCGGGACCGCTCGGCACGACGGTCGCCGTCTTCGACGCCGTGATCAAGATGCTCCTGGGCAGAAACGGCTCGGCTCCCAAGATCGTCGCCTCGACGGCCACGATCCGCGCGTCGGACGAGCAGGTCCGGGGACTGTACGGGCGCAGCGTCGCCCTGTACCCGCCCACAGGCCTCGACGGCGACCGGACCTTCTTCTCCCGCCCCGTGGAGAGCGGCGAGGGCCGTCTGTACGTCGGCCTGATGCCGCAATCCCTCTCGCAGGTCTCCGCGGTGATCTCCGCGACCGCTCCGTTGATCGAGATCCCCGAAGTGCTCGCCGGTGCACCCGATTCGGATACGACGCGGGACTCCTACTGGACCGCCGTGATGTACCACAACAGTCTCCGTGAGCTCGGTCGCTCCGGAACGCTCGTCGTCGACGACGTGAACGGGCGTCTGGAACCGCGTGCGGAGCGCCTGGGCCTGCCGTTGCGGCGGATCCGGGCCGACCGCGTCCTGGAACTGACCAGCCGGCGTGGCCCGGAGGAACTCCCCAACGACCTGCGTGCGCTGAGCCGGAGCGTAGACGACGGTGACGGCGTCGACGTGGTCCTGTCTTCCAACATGCTGTCGGTGGGAATCGACATCCCCCGGCTGGCACTGATGCTGATGGTCGGACAGCCCAAGACCACCGCCGAGTACATCCAGGCCACCAGCCGGGTCGGTCGAGGGCTCAACAACGGCATCGTCACGACGCTGTTCCGCTCGAACCGGGCACGCGACCGTTCGCACTTCGAGACGTTCCGCGGGTACCACGAAGCGCTCTACCGAAGCGTCGAGCCGACGAGCGTCACCCCGTGGTCGGTGGCGTCCCGTGGGCGATCGCTGGCCGGCGCACTCGTGGCCTTGCTGAGGCATTCCTTCTCCACCCTCGCCGACAACGATCGCGCCTCGGATCTCGACCTCTCCGACCATCGGATGCGCGCGGCGGTCGACGAACTCGTCGCGACTTTCATCGACCTGGTGAGCCGCTCCGACGGAGCGGAGGCCGAGGAGACCGAGGAGGAGGTACGGCGGCTTCTACGCGACTGGGACCGCCGAGCGCGCCTCGCGCGGGAGGCCGGGTCCACGTTGTCGTACGACCGACGGAAGTCGGACGACGACGCTCTGCTGAAGCGGTTCGGCCAGCCGGGCGAGGGATGGCTCGTCGGCGACTCCATGCGGTCGGTCGAACCGAACGTCGCCGTACAGGTCCGTGAGCCGATGGAAGGAGGCGATCGTGGAGCGCATCCTGCATGACCTGCGGTTGTCGGAGACGCTCTCACCGTTCGGAGTGGGGGCCATCGTCGATGTGCTCGGGGAATCCCTGATCGCACCCGACACGTCCTGGTGGGACCGCAGGTCCGCTCCCGAGATCAGTTGCGATCGGCTCCTCTCGCGACTGGGCGCCGGTGTTCTGCGTCAGCCACCGGCCCACTCCGGGCGCGCGGCCAAAGGGACCCCGCACCTGCTCTACTGGCGCTTCCCGTCCTGGCGGTTCTGCGAGAACTGCACCAGACTCTCGCAGTTCACCGGCAGGAAGAACGGTCGCTTCACCAACAGTTGCGAGTGCGGCGGAACGCTCGTTCCCATGCGCTACGTCGCCGTGTGCCAAAAGGGCAGTCACATCCAGGACGTCCCCTGGTTCAAGTGGGCGCACCGCGGCAATGACGGGGGCGTCAGCGACGCAGTGCGGTTCTGCCGCGCCTACAAGGAACTGAAGTTCGTGCGGTCGTCCCGGCTCGGGGAGGGGCTGGGGTCGCTCCGTATCCAGTGCACCGGGTGTGACCGGTCCCGTCCGCTCTCCGAGCTGGTCGGCGGCGAGTCACTGCACCGGGACGGCATCCGCTGCGAAGGCACCCAGCCATGGGAGGATCCGAAGCCCGGGAAGGTCTGCGATCACCATCTGGTCGCCGTGCAGCGCGGCGCCACCGGCAACTACATCGCGGATCACCTCTCGGCGCTCGACATCCCTGAGGAGCGCCCGCAGTCCGGGCGGACGGCTGACCTGATCCGTGGCCACGTCTACTTCGAGAAGGTGGTGGCCGACAACGGCGGTCCGCAGGCGGAGATGGTGGCCGGATGGATCGCGGACGAGCTCCAGGGGGTGACGGCGGAAGACGTCCTCGCCCTCGCGGCAGGGGGCGACGACCCCGAGGACGCTCCGCTCCTCGATCTGAAGGACGGCGAATGGGCGGCCTTCCTCAAGAAGCTCGATGCCGGCAGAGACCACGGTGTGGGCGACTTCGTCGTGGACGGCTGGCGGATTCCCTCCGCGTCGGACGGACTTTCGGCCCTCACGAGCCGACTCGTCAGCGTGGGCCAGGTGCGCCGCGTGCGCGAGGTCCGGGCGCTCCGCAGGTTCCAGCGTCACAACGCCGACGCCGACTTCATCGCCGTCGACCTCGGTCCGGACCGGCGGCGGAAACCGGTCTATCCGGCCGTCGAGACGTTCGGCGAGGGGATCTTCCTCCGGTTCGACGAGGAGCACATGTCGGAGTGGGAGGCTGTGCCCCAGGTCCGCGCCAGGGCCGACATCCTGGCGCGGCGGCGGGAATCGAGCCCGTGGGCCCACCGTCTGGACGTGCCGGAGCCGCGCTTCGTCGCGCTCCACACCATCTCCCACCTGCTGATCCGCAGGCTCGCGTTCGCCAGCGGCTACGCGTCGGCAGCCCTCCAGGAGCGCATCTACGCCCACTCTGATCGGCAGGACCGCACGGCCGGCATCTTCATCTACACGGCGGCCGGGGACGCGCAGGGAACCCTCGGCGGGCTCGTGAGGCTGGGCGCACCGGACAAGATCCTCCCGCTCCTGCTGGCCGCGCTGAGCGACGCGGACGTGTGCTCGAACGATCCGGTGTGTATCGAGAGCGACCGTCAGGGCTCGTCACAGCTCAATCTGTCGGCCTGCCACGGTTGCGCCCTCGTCAGCGAGACCTCGTGCGAGACGGGAAACCGGCTGCTGGACCGGCAGCTCGTCCTGGGCGGAAGGGACGTGCCCGGCCTCCTCGATCACGCGCTCGATCAGGTTCGGCGCAGGGCGGGACTGTAGGGGGCTGTGGAACGGGGCCGGCCTTGAGGGCGGGGCCGGCTTCGGACTCCTCGCGTACCGCACACCCCCGCAGGAAGCGGAAGCAGGATCGGTTTGCTGGGGGTTGTCTGCGCCGGCTTGTGCGTGGTCTTCAAGCGGAGGGACCGGCTCTAGGGAGAACCGGTCAGCTCGCCGCCCGTACCGCGTCCTTGATCAGGTCGGCGACCCGGGTGGGCTCCGAGAGGACGACCGCGTGGGAGGCGTCCGGGAGTTCGACGACGACGGCGCCGGCCCGGGTGGCGCCGAAGCGCTGGACCTCGGGGCTGATCGTGCGGTCCGCCCCGGCCACCAGGGCCCAGGACGGTTTGGTCCGCCACGCCGCCGTGGACGCGGTCTCGGTGAAGGCGGTCTTGGCGAGCGGGCGTTGGGAGGTGGCCAGGGCGCCTGCGACGTCCTCGGGCACGTCCGCCGCGAACACGGAGGGGAAGGCCGACTCCTCGATGGTGACCTCGACCCCGGAGTCGCCGTCGAGGAGCGGGTAGGTCCACTCCTTCAGGCTGCCCGTCAGCGGGGGTTCGGGGAAGCCCTTTTGGAGCTGGCCGAGGCTCTCGCCCTCGTGGGGCACGTACGCGGCCACGTACACGAGTCCCACGACGTTCTCCGCGGCGCCGGCCACGGTGATCAGCGCACCGCCGTACGCGTGGCCGACGAGTACGGCCGGGCCGTCGACCTGGGCCAGGACGGAGGCGAGGTAGGCGGCGTCCGACGTCAGGCCCCGCAGCGGGTTCGCCGGAGCGATCACCGGGATGCCGCTGCTCCGCAGTTCCGAGATGACGCCTATCCAGCCTGTCGCGTCGGCGAAGGCACCGTGCACGAGGACGACGGTGGGGTTGGTCATGCGAGTTCTCTTCTCGGTATCGGGCCACGGGTGCGGCGTCGTCACGACGGTCGGGGCGTGGCCCGGAGTTCGGCGAGAGGTCCGCGCGACGGGTGCTCACGGTAGGACCGTGGCAGCGGCACCTCTTGTACGTGCGCGCATCCGCGCCGGCACGGCGGCGCACACGCGTCTCAGCGCCTTCGCTCGCCCTGGGGGTCGGCGGTCGTCGTCGCGAGGGCCGAGGTCGCCAGTGCCTGCCATTCGCTGGGGCTCATGCCGTAGGCCCCGCGGAACGTGCGGCTGAAGTGCGAGGGGCTGCTGAAGCCCCAGCGGTGGGCCACCGCGGCCATGGTGATCCGTCGGCTGGAGCGGCCCAGTTCGAGCCGGCAGAACTCGAGCCTGCGTCGCCGCACCCATTGGCTGACCGTGCTGCCGTCGTTCTGGAAGAGCTTCTGCAGGTACCGGACGGAGATGTGGTGGGCGCGGGCGATCGACTCCGGTGAGAGGTCCGGGTCCATCAGATGCTCTTCGATGTAGCCGTGGATACGGGACAGCATCTCGTGGCCGGCCCCGGACGCGTCGTCGGCCTCGTCCGTCGTGTCCGCTTCGAGGAGCTCCATGACCAGGACGGAGAGGAGGTGTACGGCCGTCCGGGCACGCCGGTCCCCGATGGTGGACCGCCGGAACTCCGCCGTGGCGGCGAGCGCGGTCAGGAAGTCGGACGCCAGCGCCCCGATCCCCTCCCCGCCTCGTACGGGCACACCGAGCACCTGGTTCAGTTCCGGCTCCGTGACGCCGAGATAGCAGCGGGGCACCCGGAAGAAGATCATCTGGCAGTCCTCGCCGAACCGCAGCAGATGGCGTCGGGCCGGGTCGCAGAAGATCAGGTCGTTCGGCTCCAGCGGGGTCTTGGCGCGCTCGTGGACGACGGTGACGGGCCCACGGACATGGACGCCGAGGTAGATGTGGTTCGGGTCGTTCGCCTCCGGCATCGCGGAGAGCATCTGGACCAGCCACCCCGAGCGGGAGGGGGGTGGGGACGGTTCGGGCGCTTGCCGGGGCACCCGTTCGGGCGCACGGGACATCAGCGTGAGGGGCATGGGGAGTCCTAGCCGTAGGCGCGGGCGGGCGGGCGGATTCACACCTCGTTCGCCGGCTCCTCGGCCAGGAACTTCTCCACCACGGCGTTGAAGGCCGGCGGGTTCTCCAGGAAGGGGAAGTGCGAGCTCGCCACGTCGGAGGCGAAGACGTGCAGGCGTGCGCCGGGAATCCGCTCGGCGACGAAGCGCTGCGAATCGGGGTGCACATGGCTTCCCTCGCAGCCGATCACCAGGGTCGGCACGTCGATCCGGGGAAGCACGTCGCGCCAGTCCTGCGCGCAGTGGTCGAACAGCAGCGGTACGCCCGCGTAGGCGGGTGTCGACCGGATCTGTTCGTGGACGAAGGCCAGCACGTCGGGGTCGGGCTCGCCGGAGAACATGCCGCGCACGAAGTCGGCGCGGACCGTGTCGCCCTCCGGCCCCGCGAGCGCCGCGCCCAGGTACAACAGCCCCGACACATCGAAGATGGCACCGGAGTCGCGCTGTTCCCGCTCGGTCATCCAGGGCACGGCGGCGACCGCCGCGGGCTGGTCGACGGCGACGAAGCGCCGGATCCGCCCGGTCCCGTACTGGTCGATGAAGCTCCACCACACCGAGACGCCCATGGACCAGCCCAGTGCGTCGAATCGGTCGAGGCCGAGATGGTCGACGAGTTCGAGCACATCGCGGGAGAGCCGGGCGATGCGGTAGCCGTGACGCGGTGTGCCGGACTTCCCGTGGCCGCGGAGGTCGACGGTGACGACGCGACGGCCGGGCGCCAGCCCTTCGGTCTGGTGGCGGAACATCGCCTGCGTCTGTCCCCAGCCGTGCAGCATCACCAGCGGGACGCCCGCGCCGCCGGTGTCCTGGTACGCGAGCCGCACGCCGTCCGTCGTGATCAGTTCCTTCATGACCTCTCCCCTGGTCAGAGGCGGTACATCGGCCCCGCCCGTCTCACACATCATCGAACGCGGGCCGTCGCCCGCACCACCGCGAGCTGTAGGAATCGGGCCGCGGATCCTCCTCGCTTTGTCGAAGCGAGTCCGTGGTCAGAGCGCCCCGTCGACGCTCGGGGCGAGGAGTTCCTCGATCCTGAGGCCGAGGTGCAGAGTGAGCCGGTGGGCGCCGTCGTCGAGGTCGAGGCCGGTGATCTCCTGGATCTGGCGCAGGCGGTAGTAGAGCGAGGTGCGGTGGATTCCCAGCGTGTCCGCGGTCCGGGGAATCGATCCCGCGTGTTCGAGGAAGCAGCGCAGGGTGTCCCGCAGGCGGTCGCCGCCGTGAGTGCCGCTCAGGGTACGGAGCGGTTTCGGGACCAGGGAGGCGTTCAGGGCGTGCTCGGGGAGCTGGAGGAGCACCGCGAGCTCCCCGAGCAGCTCCCAGTCACCGGCGCTCTTCAGGGTGGGCAGTCGGCGCGCCGCGCGTGCCGCCACGAGCGCCTGCTCGTACGACGTCCAGGCGTCGTCCAGGCTGGGGTGCCGGCCGCCGACGCCGATCACGGGGTCCGCCGACGGGCCCAGGAAGGTGCGGAGTTCGTCCAGGATGCGAGCGGACTGTGCGGTGATCTCGTCCTGGCCGGGTGGGCGGTCGCGCAGCTGGAGCAGTGTCGCCCGCTCCTTGCCGATCGCGATGAGGCCCTGGGCCGAACGCGTCTGCCGGAACCCTTCCAGCGCCCCCCACAGGGCCGCCTCGGACTGTCGTACGAGTTCGGTGGCGCAGCTCAGCTGAACGACGGTGACCAGGACGTGCTCGGCCGCTCCGAGCAGTCCGAGTTCCTTGGCCCGCCGCCGTGCGGTGGTACGGGCGGCGACGTCGGTGCCGACGAGTTCGAGGACGAGGTCCCGCTCGTCGGCCTTCCGGGTGTCGCCGGCGATGTGCTCTCCGTGCATCTGGGCGGCCATGGCGTCCGCGGCCCTGGCGATGGCGCGTGTCTCGTGCTCCGCGAGCGTCTTCTCGGGCACGACCACCAGGAGCAGTCCCAGGAGATGCCCGCGCTCGCGCAGGGGCACGACGTAACGGGGCAGCAGTCCGAGGTCGTCCCGGCCCTCGATGAATCCGGCCCGGGACCACTGGGTCACGCCCTGGGCGAGTACGTAGCGGATGGTCGCGTTGTCGGCGCGGCCCTGCAACAGGGTGCCGATGCGAACCGGGTCCTCGTCGCCGAAGTGGCGGCTCGTGCAGACCATGCGGACCAGCGGGTCGTCGACGGCGACGGACCGGCCGAGCCGCTCCGCGAGGTCGTCGACGAGCGCCTGGAGCTCGGGGCTGCCGGGGCGGGCTCGCTGGAGCCTTACGGTCATGCGCTGTTCCTCTCTCGACCAACGGTTCCCCGCGGACTCCTCCATTCCGCGGCTCTTGATCATTCTGAGGAAGCGACGACCCCGGCACATCACACGAATCGTCCATTGTCATGGCGCCCGTGGGGGATACGAAGCGACTACTCTCCGCTGTCGCGACGCCTCACCAGCCGGGTCAGCTCCACGCGCGAGGTGATGTCCAGTTTGGTGAAGGCCCGGCGCAGGTGCGAGCTCACCGTGTGCGGCGAGAGGGAGAGGTGCTCGGCCACCTGTCGGTTGGTCAGCCCTCGGGCCACGAGCCGGACCACCCGGATCTCCGCGGCCGTCAGTTCGGGCCACGCGTCGGAGAGTCCGGCCGTCGAGGGCCGGCGGCGGACACCGGCTGCCCGCAGGCGCCCGCGGACGCGTGCGGCGTCCCGCTCGGCGCCCGCTCGCGCGTAGAGCGCGAGGGCCGTGTCGAAGTACGGCACCGCGTCGGGCTTGCGGGTGGCCGCCAGCTTGCGTCCGGCGTCCTCCAGCGCCGACGCCCGGGCCAGCGGCCGGGGGCAGTCCTCGTACAGCCGTACGGCGCGTACGAGAGGGGCGAGGTCGTTGTCGAGGAGCCCCCGGGCGTGCGCGGCGGTGGCGGCGAGGAAGGTGAGGTCGGGGTTGAGCACGGCCAGTCGCTCGGCCAGGGTCACCGCCTGCGCGGCCCGTTCGTGCGCGCCGGCGCGCAGCGCCAGGCGGACGAGGACCGGGGCGTCGGCGGGGTCGACCAGGCCGGCGTAGGCCGGCCGGTCCGCGGCGGGCGACGTCATCACCTCGTCGAGTTCGGCCATGGCACGGTCGGGCCGGCCTTCGAAGTCGGCCATCAGTGCCAGCATCCAGGAGCCGAAGTGCCGGACGACGGGTGCGCGGTCGCCGCGCATGCGCCTCGCCTCCGCCGCGTACGCGCGCGCGGTCCGCCGGTCGTCGGTGTGGAGGGCGACGCGCATCATCACGTACCGGCCCGTGACGTCGGCGAGGTTGCCCGGGCCGAGATCGTCGTCGGCGGTCTCTGACGCGGCTTCGGCGTCGGCCCGGGCCTCCGTCAGCCGTCCGGCCTCCAGAAGGACGCGGGAGCGGGTCATGAGCCACATGCGGGTGGCCGCGATCCTGCCCTGCTCCCTGGTGATCCGGATGCCGTCCTCCGCGGCGGCGAGCGCCTCCGCGGAACGTCCGGTGGTGTTCGACAGGAGAGCGTGCCACAAGGCCTCCGGAACCCACAGCGAGGTGCTGACGCCGAGGGCGTCGGCCAGCGCGGCGGCCCGCTCGGCCTGCCGGAACGCCTCGGCGAGGTCCATGCGGTGGAAACTCACGGCCGAGCGGACCGTCGTCAGCGTGGCCTCGGCGGAGCGGTCCCCCGCTGCCGCCGCGGTGTCCCACGCCTCCGCGGCGACCTGCTCGGCCGCCGCGTGCTCGCCCGCCATCGACAGGCCGACGGCGAGCATGGCGAGCAGTCGCCCCCTGACGTCCACGGGGATCCCGGGCAGTGCCGCCCCGGCGCGGGCCTGCCGGGCCGCCTCGGAGAAGTCGAACGGTACGGCGAGGCGTGCCAGGGCCAGACGTATGCGGGCCTCGTCCTCCGGTCCGAGACCGCCGGCCGCGAGGGCGGAGGCTCCCAGCTCACGGGCCTGGGCGGCCCGGCCCGTCTGCCAGAGCAGCGGGATCGTCTCGGCGATGACCCGCGGCCGCTCCGGAGCGTCCGCCGTGGTGAGTTCCAGGGCCTTGAGGCTGCGCTCCGCGGCGGGTCCGGGAGCGGTGGCCGCGAGGTCCGCCGCGGCGGTCCGCAGCCGGTGGGCCTCCGTCACGTCTCGCGGCCGCGCTCCCCCGGCCTCCGCCGCCTCCGCCGCCTCCGCCGGTGCTCTCCCGGCCGACGGCCCGGGACGTTCGACGGGGGAGGCCACGGTCCCCGGCGGCGGCTCGGCGGCGTGGCCGCGCAGGGCCTGACGCAGCGGCAGGGGGAGGCCGGCTTCCACCGCCTCGCGGATCAGGTCGTGGCGGAAGGCGAGGCGATCCCCGCTTTCGGTGAGCAGATCGGCGTCGAGGGCTTCCCGTACCGCTGTGATGAGCGCCGCCGAGGGCCTGCCGAGCAGCTCGGCCAGCAGCGCGACGGTGACGGGGGCGCCCACGGCGGCCGCCGTATGGACCAGCTCCCGTGCCTCGTCGGACAGCTGGTCGAGGCGGCGCACGACAGAGGGGAGTCGCCGGGGGGCGGGTGGTCCGGCCGTCAGCCTGGCCGTGCCGTTCTCGATCGTCACGGCCTCCCGCAGCGAGCCGAGCAGCTCGACCAGCAGCTGCGGGACTCCTTCGGCGCGGCGGGCGACGCGGAGCAGGTCATGGTCGGGAGCGGCGCCGAGGACGTCCTCGGTGATCCGTGCGGTCACCTCGTCGTCCAGCGCTCCCAGCGCCAGCTCGTGTGCGCCTGCCCGCCGGATCCGGTCCAGGGTCGTGCGCACTCCCGACGGCACGCTGCCGCCGCGCACGGCGACCAGCCACAGGATGGGGTGCGACGAGAGTCCGGCCGCGAGGGTGTTGAAGGTGAGAAGGGTCAGGTCGTCGCACCACTGGAGGTCGTCGAGGACGACGAGCAGGGGGCCGTTGCGAGCCGTCTCCCTCAGGCGGTCCCCGAGTTCCTGGAGCAGCCAGAAGCGCTGGCCGGGTGTCGTGGCGAGGTCTCTGAGGCGGAGGGCGCCCGGCAGCGGTTCCTCGCCGGAGAGCAGACCGTCGAGGAGCGGGCCGAGCGGCACGAACTGTTCGTCGGGGTCCGCCGCTCCCTCGAAGACCCTCGTCCCGCGCCGCCCCGCGGCTGCCGCGGCCTCCGCGAGGATCCTGGACCTGCCGATGCCGACGGGGCCTTCGACGCGGATGATCCCGCCTTCGCCCCGGTCGAGCGCGTCGAGCCGCGCCTCGATGAACGCCAGTTCGGCGTCCCTGCCGCGGAGGGGCGTCCGTACGCCTTCGGGTTCCTCGGGCAGGGTCCTTGTCGTCACTCGGTGCACGCTCATACGGCGGATCAGTATGAACCATGTGAACCACCCCGCCGTCGCCCGGCCCCGGGGGCCCGTCTCAGTCGAAGCGCAGGTCGGCGAGTTGCCGTTCGAGGACGGTGACGTCGTCCTCGGGCTCTTCACCGGCCGGGCGGGCCGCCATGAGCGAGGCGAGCTCGACGCCCGCCCGGCGGACGCGGCCGGGAAGGCCGTCCGTGTAATCGTCTCCCCCGGAGCCCCAGTCCTCGGAGGCCGCGAACACGGCGGTGGGGACGACGACGGCGCGGAGATGGGCGAAGAGCGGGCGCACCGCGTGGTCGAGGACCAGGGAGTGGCGGGCGGTGCCGCCCGTCGCCGCGGTCAGGACCGGCTTCCCTGAGAGGGCGTCCGGATCGATCACGTCGAAGAAGGACTTGAAGAGACCGCTGTAGGAAGCGGCGAACACGGGAGTCACCACGATCAGGCCGTCGGCCGCCGTCACCGTGTCGATCGCGGCGCTGAGTCGCGGCGGCGGGAAGCCGGTCACGAGGTGGTCGGCGATGTCGCCGGCCAGTTCCCGCAGCTCCACGACCTGGGTCGACGGCGCCTGTCCCCGGGCGGTGAGTTCGTCGCGGGCCGCCTCGGCCAGCCGGTCCGCGAGCAGGCGGGTGGAGGAGGGGGTGCTCAGCCCCGCGGAGACGACGATCAGCTTCATGCGGCGGACACCTCACGGACGGTTCGGAGGGACGCGTGTGTGGGGGCCTCCGGCACGTCGGCCGGGCGCCCCTTGGCGAATTCGCTCCGCAGCACGGGCACGACCTCCTCGCCGAGGATGTCGAGCTGTTCGAGGACGGTCTTCAGGGGCAGGCCCGCGTGGTCCATCAGGAACAGCTGGCGCTGGTAGTCGCCGACGCTCTCGCGGAACGACAGGGTCCGCTCGATGACCTGCTGGGGAGAGCCCACCGTCAGCGGGGTCTGCTCGGTGAAGTCCTCGAGCGAAGGGCCGTGCCCGTACACGGGGGCGTTGTCGAAGTAGGGACGGAACTCCCGTACCGCGTCCTGGGAGTTCTTGCGCATGAAGACCTGTCCGCCCAGGCCGACGATGGCGTCCTCCGGCCGGCCGTGGCCGTGGTGCGCGAACCGGCGCCGGTAGAGCTGCACCATGCGCCGGGTGTGGTCGGCCGGCCAGAAGATGTTGTTGTGGAAGAAGCCGTCGCCGTAGAAGGCGGCCTGCTCGGCGATCTCGGGGGACCTGATGGATCCGTGCCAGACGAAGGGCGGGACGCCGTCCAGGGGCCGGGGTGTCGAGGTGAAGGCCTGGAGCGGCGTACGGAACGTGCCCTCCCAGTCCACGACGTCCTCGCGCCACAGCCGGCGCAGCAGCGTGTAGTTCTCCTTGGCGAGGTTGATGCCCTGGCGGATGTCCTGTCCGAACCAGGGGTAGACAGGACCGGTGTTGCCGCGCCCCAGCATGAGGTCGACCCGGCCGTCGGCCAGGTGCTGGAGCATCGCGTAGTCCTCGGCGATCTTCACCGGGTCGTTGGTGGTGATCAGCGTCGTGGACGTGGACAGGATCAGGTTCTCGGTGCGGGCGGCGATGTGGCCGAGCAGGGTCGTCGGCGACGACGGGACGAACGGCGGGTTGTGGTGCTCGCCCGTCGCGAAGACGTCGAGGCCGACCTCCTCGGCCTTGAGGGCGATGGCGACCATCGCCTTGATGCGCTCGTGTTCCGACGGAGTACGGCCGTCGGTGGGGTCGGGGGTCACGTCCCCGACGGTGAAGATGCCGAACTGCATGGGGTTTCTGCTCTCCTGAGCTCGTCCGGTTCCCGGGCCGGGAACCGGGGGCCGGGGTGACGCCGGGGATCCGGCGTCACCCAGCGGGTCAGCGGTGCGGCGTCACTTCGCCAGGAAGGCGAGGAGGGCGGTGTTGACCTCCCCGGCGTGGGTCCACAGCAGGCCGTGCGGGGCGCCTTCGATCTCGACGTAGTCGGCGGACGGCAGGGCCTTGTGGAAGGGGCGTGCGGTGCCCTCGGCCGGCAGGATGCGGTCGGCGGTGCCGTGCAGGATCAGGGCGGGCACGTCGACGGCGGGGATGTCGGCGCGGAAGTCGGTGTACCAGGTCGCCGGGGCGGCGGACGCGGCGAAGGAGCCGCCGCGGGCGGCGGTGTCCCAGCTGTGGCGGACGGCTTCCTCGCTGATGCGGCTGCCGAGGTTCTCGTCGAGGTTGTAGAAGTCGTTGAAGAAGGCCGTGTAGTAGGCGTAGCGGTCGGCCTTGACGGCGGCGACGACGCCGTCGAAGAACTCCTTCGGGGCGACGCCGTCGGGGTTGTCGTCGCTCTTGAGCAGGCAGGGCTCCAGCGAGGCCAGGAAGGCGACCTTGGCGACGCGGCCGGAGCCGTACGTGGACACGTAGCGGGCGACCTCGCCGGTGCCCATGGAGAACCCGACGAGGACGGCGTCCCGCAGGTCGAGGGTCTCCATCACGGTGTTCAGGTCGGCGGCGAAGGTGTCGTAGTCGTAGCCGGTGGTCGGCTGGGAGGACTGCCCGAAGCCGCGACGGTCGTACGTGATCACGCGGTAGCCGGCGTCGAGCAGCGCGGCGCTCTGGCGCTCCCAGGAGCGCCCGTCGAGCGGGAAGCCGTGGATGAGGACGACGGGCTGACCGGCGCCCTGGTCCTCGAAGTACAGCTCGATGGGGTTGGTGTTCTCCTGGCCCACGGTGATGTACGGCATGGGGATGCTTCCTCGATTCGGGTCGGCTGGTCCGCGCGTCGAAGCGGCGCGGCATGCCCGTCACGCTAGGAGCGGTCCCGCACCTCCTGTTGCCGTACCGCGCACCACCCCTTGCACGGGGGCGCAGAGGTCGCTCAGCCGCCGGTGGCCGTTCCGGCGTCGTCCTCGGCGAGGACGATCCGGGCCAGGTGGACCCTGGAGCGCACCGAGAGCTTGCGGAAGATCGACGCCAGATGGGTGTTGACCGTGTGCGGGGAGACGACGAGGGTCTCCGCGGCCGACCGGTTGGTGTGACCGGCGGCGATCAGCCGGGCCACCTTGCGTTCCGAGGCCGTGAGCGCGTCCCAGCCCTGGCCGGGGCGCGGCCGGAGGCGTCCGGTACGTCGGCCGGAGCGGAGTGTGGCCCGTTCCGGATCGGCCCGCACCCGGTCGGCCTCTGCGTCGGCCCCCGCCTGGGCGTAGATGTCGTGCGCCCTGGTCAGGGCGGGTGTCGCGGCGGGGTCGCCTGCCGCGAGAAGGGCGCGCCCGAGGTCGGCGGACGCGGCGGCGAGGGACAGCGGCCGGGGGCCGGTGAGGAGGATACGGACCGCTCGCTCCAGGAGTGCGTGGTCGGCGTTCACCAGGCCGGCCGCGTGGGCGGCCGTCCCCTGCGCGGTCGGCACGGAAGGGTTGCGGGTGGCGTGCTCCGCCGCCTGGGCCGCGAGGTCCTCGGCCAGGTTCCGGTCCCCGCCGCGCAGGGCGATCCGCACGGCCTGGACGACGTGGGGGCGCAGGAGCCGCCATCGGAGGAAGGGGTGGTCCCGCTGCACGGACCGGACCAGTTCGACCGCTGCCGCGTGGTCGCCGGCGGCGTCGGCGACGACGGCCTCGAAGTACCGGTGCGTGGCGTGGTTGCCCGTGTTCGGCCGGTCGGCCACGGCCGCCCGCACGACGTCCAGGTGTTCCCGCGCGGCTTCGCGGTCGCCGCGCAGCAGCGCGAGGATGCCGCGGTTGACGCGGATGTTGACCAGGTTGCCGGGCACGTGGAGGTCCGCTTCGAGCCGCTCGGCGGTGACGAGGTCGGCGTCCGCGTCGTCGAGCCGGCCGAGCCCCATGTTCAGGGTTCCCTGGGCCCAGATCAGCATGGCGGGACGCAGGGGAGCGTCGTCGGCCGTCCGGAGCAGTCGCCGTACGGTGTCGAAGTCGTCCATGTGGATCCGCGCGACGGCCTCCTCGGGCAGGAACGCCGCGTCGAACACGCTCAGCGCCGTGTGGTGTTCGACGGCGGCGGCGCAGTCGCCCGCGTTGAGGGCGATCTCGCCGAGGCCCCACAACGCGAGGACACGGGCCTCCCGGTCACCGGAGCGCGCCGCCTCGGCGAGCGCCCGTTCGCCGGTCTCCCGAGCGGCCCCGAGGTCGCTTCCGCGGGACCGGGCGAGGGCCTGCCGGGCGGTGAGCCGGGCGCGGATCACCGGGTCGGTGACGGCTGCCAGTGCCGCCGTCGAGCGGCGGGTCAGCTCGTGGACGTCGTCGAGGTGCCACAGCGTGTCGCCGAGGACGGACTGCAGTCGGGCGAAGACGTCCAGGGGCGGCTGCCGGGCGAGCAGCGTGTCGCCGGTGTCCCGTGCCTGGGTGTACCGGCCCGCGCGGGTCAGCGCGACGATGGCCCGTTCTCCCACGTCGAACATCATGGGCGCATGGGGCGGTACGAGTTCCAGGGCGCGTACGGCCAGGTCGGCGGCGAGGTCGGGCATCACGGCGCTCACGTCCGCGGCGGCCGTGCCGAGCAGTCCGATCGCCTCCTGGTCGCCGGGTTCGGCGCTCTTCAGCAGGTGCGGGACCGCGTCGGTGGAGCTGCGGCCCGCCGCGACGAGTCGGCTCGCCGCCTCACGGTGGAGCGCCCGGCGTACGGAGGGGGCGAGATCGGCGTACACCGCCTGGCGGAGCAGGTCGTGGCGGAACAGGAGGCGTTCGCCGTCGTCGTGGAGGAGGGCGGCCGCGAGCGCCTCGTCCACTTCGGCGCTGAGTCCGGAGGCGGGCCGGCCGCACAGGGCGGCGGCGTCCGCGAGCGAGAACGCGCGGCCGAGGACCGAGCCGATCCGCAGGAAGTGGAGGGTGTCCGGACGGAGATCGGCCAGCCGGTCGCGTACGCCGAGGACCAGCCGCTCCGGCGGCTCCGAGGTGTCCGCGCCCGAGGGCTGCTCCGGCGCGTCCGCGCCCGATGCCGCGAAGCCCGTGAGCATCTCGGCCGCGAGGAAGGGGTTGCCTCCCGCGCCGTCGAGGAGTTCCGCGACGCGCGCCGGCACGTCCCCGCCGAGGACGTCCCTGGCCAGTTCGGCCAGGGCCGTGTCGGACAGCGGCCGGAGGGGAAGGGTCGTCGGCCGCGGCCCCTGTCCGTACAGCTCCGGGTCGTTCCTGCCCGTGAGCAGCCAGAGGACCGGGGAGCTGAGCAGCCGTGCCGGCATGACGCTCAGGGCGAACCGGCTCAGCGGGTCGGCCCAGTGGACGTCGTCGACCGCGATCAGTACGGGCGTGCCCGCCGAGCGTTCCTCGATCAGCTGGGCCAGTCGTTCGACGAGCCAGATGCGCTGGTCGTGGTGGCCCGCGAGGTCGGCGAAGTCCGTACTGGACAGCAGTGGCGGGTCACCGTGCAGGAGGCCTGAGGCCAGCGAGGCGAGCGGTGCCAGCTCGTGCAGTTCCTCGGCGCGTCCATGGCTGACGACGAACCCGTGAGCCCGCGCGATCGAGAGGGTCTCGCGCAGCAGAACGGTCTTCCCGATCCCGGGCTCGCCCAGGATCAGCGCGGTCGCTCCGCCCTCGCCGTCGCGCACCGCCTCGACGAGGGCGCGCAGCCGCTCCAGCTCGGCCTCGCGGCCCCGCAGCCCGGGCCTGCTCAGCGCCGTGCTCCCGGGCACCGCTGTGCCTTCTCCCTGGGGCCGGTCGGTGCTCATCCCTTGACCGATCCGGCGAGCAGTCCCCGTGCGAAGTGCCGCCGGAGGGAGAAGAAGACGAGCAGCGGGACGCAGGCCGCCACGAAGGCTCCTGCGGTGAGCCGCTGCCACTCGTTGCCGTACGTCCCGGTCAGGCTCGCCAGTCTGACCGTCATCGGCGCGGTCTCGGCCGACCCGCCCGACAGCGTCAGTGCCACGAGGAGGTCGTTCCACACCCAGATGAACTGGATGATGGCGAAGGAGACCAGGGCCGGGCGGGCCAGGGGCAGCACGATCCGGAGCAGCAGCGTCCCGTGCGACGCGCCGTCCACGCGGGCGGCCTCGATCAGGTCCCGGGGCAGCCCCGCCAGGAAGTTGTGCAGGAGAAACACCGCGAACGGCAGCGCGAAGACCGTGTGGGCGAACCAGATCTGGCCGAAACGCGCGGGACCGGTGAGGTTCCACGCGGGCAGGAACAGCCAGCCCTGGGAGAACAGCTTCAGGAGGGGGACGAGCGCCATCTGGAGCGGCACGACCTGGAGCGCGAAGACGCCGACGACGAGCGCGTCCCGCCCCCTGAAGTCGATCCACGCCAGGGCGTACGCGGCGAAGAACGCCAGCACCAGCGGGAACAGCACCGAGGGAAGGGTGATGACGACGGAGTTGACGAAGTGCTCCGCGAGCCGCCCCGACCCGTTCCCGCCGCCGGACAGGACCTCGCCGTAGTTGTCGAGCGTGAGACGCGGTGTACCGAACACGGTCCACCAGCCCGTCGTCTTGACCTCTTCCTCGGGGCGGAACGAGGAGATCAGCAGACCGAGGGCCGGTGTCGTCCAGAGGACCGCGATCACCACGGCGATCGCCGTGAAGGCGCGGGAGGACAGCTGCTCCCGGACGCCGTTCACGCCGCCCTCCGCTGTGCCCGTACCTGGTGGGCGACGAAGGGGGTGACGAGGACGAAGAGGAGCACGGCGAGCGCCGCACCGCGGCCCGTGTCGCCGTACCGGAAGGCCTGGTCGTACATCTCGTGGGCGATGACCCCCGTGTCGAACTGTCCGCCGGTCATGGTCCTGACGACGTCGAAGGCCTTGAAGGTGCCGATCGCCTGGGCGAGGACGACGACGAGCAGCGTGGGCCGGATCGACGGCATGGTGATCCGCCAGAGGATCTGCCGGGGGGACGCCCCGTCGAGTCGGGCCGCATCGGTCAGCTCTCCGGGGACGGCTCTGATCGCGCCGGCCAGCAGGACGGCCGCGAAGCCCGCCTGTGTCCACACCATCACCACGATGAGGAACAGGACGTTCCAGGGAGAGTCCACGAGCCATTGCCTCGGTTCGCCGCCGAACGCGACGACGAGCTGGTTCAACAGCCCGATCTGTCCGGCCTCCGCGGGGCGGTAGGCGTAGACGAACTTCCAGACGACACCCGCGCCGACGAAGGAGATCGCCATCGGCATCAGGACGAGGGACAGCGCGAGCGCTCTGAACCGCGACCGGGCGACGGCCGCCGCGTAGAGCAGGCCGACCGAGGTCGCCAGCAGGGGCACGAGCACCACCCACGCCAGGGTGTTGCGCAGCGCCACCCGCGCCCGGGGGTCGGTGACCGTCCACACGTAGTTGTCCAAGCCGGCCCACGCGTCTCCCCCGTTCTCCGTGAACGACAGCGCCAGGGTGCGCAGGCCGGGCAGGAGGAGACCCACCGTGAGCAGCAGCAGGGCGGGGGCCAGCAGGAGGAGGGCGGCGGCCCTTCTCCGGACCGGCCCCCTGTGCAGCGCCAGCAGGATCAGGGAGACCACCGCCGCGAAGGCGGCGATGCCCTGGAGCAGGTACAGCAGCTTGGGCTGCTGGGCGACGGCGTCGAACGACATCAGCGGCTCGGCCAGGACCGTTCGATGGAGTCGGCGACCTGCCGGGTGCTCGCGCCGCCGATCCAGTCGACGGCTCCCTTCCAGAACGTCCCGGCGCCGACCGACGCGGGCATCAGGTCGGAACCGTCGAACCTGAACTGTGTCCCGGGGTCCTGGAGCAGCTGGATCGAGAGCCTGTCGACCGGGGTGGCGGCGTTCGCCGGATCCACGCCCTTGTTCGCCGAGGCGAAGGGGCCCTTCTTCATCCGCGCGTTCGCGAAGTCCGCGGAGGCCAGATACTCCTGGAAGGCCCGCACTTCGGGACGGTCGGCGAACACCGCGGTGAACACTCCTCCGCCGAGTACGGGGCGGTGGTCCGGGTCGGTCCCCGGCAGGAGGAAGGCGTAGACGTCCTCGTCCGGTCCGATCTCGGTGCCCTTCGGCCAGATGTCGGCGTAGAACGAGGCCTGGCGGTGCATCGCGCAGTCGCCGGAGAGAACGGGTGTGCCGGCCTCCTGGAAGGAGATCGACGCCATCGAACGGGCGGGGCCGAAACCGCCGTTGGCGTAGCGGTCGTTCTTGAGGACGGACCCCACGGTGTCCATGGCCTTGATGACCCGCGGGTCGTTGAACGGGATCTCGTGGGCGACCCACTGGTCGTAGACGTCCGTGCCCTGCTGACGCAGCAGGACGTCCTCGATCCAGTCCGTCACGGGCCAGCCGGTCGCCTCGGCGGACTCGATGCCCGCGCACCACGGCTTGACGCCGGACGCCGCGACCTTCTCCGTCACGGCCATCAGCTCGGCCCAGGTGCGGGGCACGCTCAGTCCCCTGTCGCGGAAGAACTTCGGCGAGTACCAGACGAACGACTTCACGTTCGCGACCAGCGGCGTGCCGTAGAGGGTGCCGTTCACGGTCGCGTAGCTGTTCCAGTCAGCAGACCAGCCCTGCTTCGCGAGGGCCACGACCCCGGCGCTCGCGGGCTTGAGGTTCCCCGCCCGCGCGAAGCGTTCCAGGAGCCCCGGCTGAGGGAAGAACGCCACATCCGGCGCGCTCCCGCCGTCGACCCGGAGCTGTATCCGGGCCTCGAACTCCCCGTCGCCCTCGTACTGGACGTCGATTCCCGTGCAGTCCGCGAAGTCCGCCCAGGTCTCTTCGAACAGATCGGCCTCCCGGTCCCGGTTCTCCCCGTAGACGGTGACCTTGGTGCCGGGGTGCTCGCCGTACCTGGCGTACGGCTCGCAGTGGACGGCGGTGTGCGACTGCGGACCACTTTCCTGCGGAACACCGCAGGCGGTGGCAAGGGCGGCGAGGGCGATGACGGCGAGCGTGTGCCTCGCGCCGAACCTCATGGGTGCATCTCCTCCGATCGCCCCCCGAGGAGTCCTCGGGGGCGATCCGAAGCTACCAGCGCTCGAACAAAATCGACTAATCGTTCGATCCCGACCGGCCGGGGTCAGTGGGCGGTGGACCGGGCCGCGTCCTGGATCAGCTCCGCCACGGCCTTGGGCTGGGCGAGCATGACGAGGTGTGAGGAGTCGACCTCGACGGTGGTCATGCCGGCGCGCTCGTAGCCGAAGCGCTCCACATCGGGGTTGATCGTGCGGTCGGAGGTGGCGACGAGGCCCCACGAGGGCTTGGTCTTCCAGGCCGCGACCGGCGCCGCCTCCGAGAAGGCACGTGCGGCCAGGGGTCGCTGGGAGACGGCCAGGACCGCGGCGAGGTCGGGGTCGACGTCCGCGGCGAAGAGGGCGGGGAACTTCTCGATCTCCACCGAGACGTCGGTGCCGGTCTCGGTGGAGCCGGCCACCGGGAACGGGGTGTAGACGAGCGCGTCGCCGAGACCGGAGTCGGGGAACCGTCCCTGCAGCTCGCCCAGGCTCTCACCCTCCTCCAGCGCGTATCCCGCGAGGTACACCAGTGCGCGGACGTTGTCCTCCGCGCCGGCGAGGGTGATGACGGCGCCGCCGTAGGAGTGCCCGACCAGGATCACGGGGCCTTCGACGGCGCGGACCACCGAGGCGATGTACGCGGCGTCGTCGACGAGGCTGCGGTTGGGCACCGCCGGGGCCACCACGTCCATGCCGGCGGCGGTCAGTTCGGGGATGACACGGGCGAAGCTGGAGGCGTCGGCGAAGGCGCCGTGGACCAGGACGACGGTGGGGCGGGCGTGGCGGGACATGGGGGTACTCCTCGGAGGGTGAAAGGGGATGGGGAGGCGGGGTGCGGAGGTGGGGGCGTGTGGAGGTGCTTCACAGGCCGAAGCGGGCGCGCCTCGCCTCGGGAACCAGGTCGGTGTACTCGGGGTGCTTGCCGATCCAGCCCCGGATGAAGGGGCAGTACGGCAGGACGTGGAGCCCGCGCGCGCGGGCGTCGTCGAGGGCTCCACGGGCGAGCAGCCCGCCCAGGCCCTGGCCCGCGAACCGGCTGTCGATCTCGGTGTGGATGAAGGCGATCTCGCCCTCCGAGAGGTGGTACTCGGCGAAGCCCGCGGTCTCGGTGCCGTCGTCACCGGCGAGGATCTCGTACCGGGATTTCTGGGGCTGGTCCTTCACCTGCGGTTCCATGGGTGCTCCTGCGCGTTCGTGGTGGGACGGACGGGTGGGACGGGTGCGTGGGCGCGGTCAGAGCGTGCGGCGTACGCCCGCCTGGCGTTCCAGGTTGCGGAGCTGCACCGACAGGTCGCCCTCCACGGCGAGGTGGGCGGGGCCGCTGCGGCCGATGGGCAGGACCTGCTCGCTGCGCATGTCCTCCAACATCAGGGCGAACGCCGTGTACATCGCCACCAGCGCCACCACGAGGCCGAGCGCCCCGGACGTGCGCGTCAGCCATTCGGCGCCGGTGATGCCCGCGAGGCCCGTGGTCGCCCAGCGCGGGAGGGAGACCGCGAGGACGAGCCACAGCGCCCGCTTGGGCCGGGTCACGGCGGTCATCAGGGCCCCGAAGCAGAGGAGCGCCAGGTTGAAGACGCCGAGGACCCGCAGGCCGTCGGCCGCGCCGCTGAACATGACCAGCGCGTACGCCAGCCAACTGCCGGCGAAGACCGCCATGAGCGTCGCCGCGATCACGTCACGGGCGCCGAAGGCCAGGATGCTCACGAGGAGTTGGAGAACGAAGGCCGGAAGCACGGTGAAGGCGACGGCGGCGCGGGCCGCCTCGTCGAAGACCCCGAGCTGGAGGCAGCCCGTCATCACGGAGGCGATGGCTATCGTGAAGAAGCCGAGCGGCATCGGGGAGGCGATGGGGTGCAGGTTGATCCGTGTCATCGACCGGAGGTCCGGCTCGAAACGGCGGCCCTCAGGCGCGTCCGGCGAGGCCGCCGGGGTGTCGCCGCTGTCGGCGGCGGGGGAGGCTGCGGGCATCGGGGGAAATCTCTCTTTCAGTGGTCGAAGCAGGGGTCGACGAAGGACGGCGTCGTGTCGGGGACGGAGCCGCGTGCGACGCGCCAGCGGCGGTGCTGCTCGGACTCGGCGACGGCCTCGGCCACGGACACCACCTGTCGCGCGCCGCGCGACAGGTAGCCGCCGAAGTGGGCCACGGGGCTCCATTCCGGGCTGACCGGCGGGACGACCTCGTCGAGGCCCACGTACTCCGCCGTCGCGTGGACGACGCGGCCGCCGACGACGGTGAGAACGGACTCGATGTCGGGGATGACGGCCTCGGGCACGGTGAGGTAGTCGTCGGACAGGATCGCGAGGTCGCCGTAGAAGCCCTCGCGGAGGATGCCCTTGACGTCCTGCTCTCCGGTGAGGCGGGCCCCGCCGCGCGTGTAGAGGCCGAGGGCGGTCTCGCGGTCGATCAGGTTGCCGGCCGGGTAGAGGGCGGTGCCGCCGACGGTACGGCCGGTGACCAGCCAGTGCAGTGCGACCCAGGGATTGTAGGAGGAGACGCGGGTGGCGTCCGTTCCGGCGGCAACGGTCAGGCCCCGGTCGAGCATGGCCCGCACCGGCGGGGTGTGCGCGGCGGCCTCGGGGCCGTACCGGTCGCGGAAGGCGGTGCCCTGGAAGGACATGCGGTTCTGCACGGACACCGCGCCGCCCAGGGCCGCGATCCGGTCCAGGCTGCCCGCCGAGACGGTCTCCGCGTGGTCGAAGAGCCAGCGGTTGCCACCGGGGAAGAGCCCTTCCGCGGCGAGCTTCTCGAAGACGGCCAGGTCGCGGCGGATCGTCTCGTCGTAGGTGGCGTGGAGCCGGAAGCCCCACCCGTTCTCGAGCAGCAGCCGGACCGCCTGCTCGAACTCGCTCTCGTAGCCGGCGGCGAGTTCGGGACGGGGTTCGGAGAAGTTCTCGAAGTCGGCGGCGGCCCAGGTCAGGTTCTCCCCCGCACCGTTGAGCCGGAGCCACTCGTCGCCGTCACCGGGCTTGACCATCTCCGTCCACCGCTTCAGGTCCGCGAGCTCCTGGCCGGCCGTCTGCGGGAACAGGTGGTAGGCGATCCGCAGGGTCAGCTCCCCCGACCGGGCGAGGTCCATGACGGTGGCGTAGTTGTCGGGGAAGTTCTGGAACCCGCCGGCGGCGTCGACCGCCGAGGTCAGACCGAAGCGGTTCAGCTCACGCAGGAAGTGGCGCGTCGACGTCCGCTTGTCCGCCTCGTCCAGAGCCGGCGCCTTGGCCAGGGTCGAGTACAGGATCAGGGCGCTCGGCGCCGCGAGGAGGACTCCGTTGGGTTCTCCGTCTCGGCCCCTGACGATCTGCCCGCCGCGCGGATCGGGGGTCTCGCGGGTGAATCCGGCGGCCTTGACGGCGGCCCGGTTCATCAGCGCCGACTGGTAGAGGTGCAGGACGAAGACGGGGGTGTCGGGAGCGGCGGCGTTCAACTCCGCGACGGTCGGCATCCGGCGTTCGGCGAACTGCTCGGCGGTCCAGCCGCCCACGACGCGGATCCACTGCCCCTTCGGGGTGCGGCCGGCCTGCTCCCGCAGCATCGCGAGGGCGTGGCGCAGGCTGCGCACCCCGTCCCAGCGCAGCTCCAGAACGTAGTTCAGGCCGCCCCGGATGACGTGCAGGTGCGAGTCGTTGAGGCCGGGGATCACCCGGCGGCCGAGGGCGTCGACGACCTTCGTCTCCGGGCCGACGAGGTGGGCGAGGTCGTGGTCGTCGCCGAGGGCCGCGACCCGGCCGTCGCGGATCGCGACGGCACGGGCCTCGGGCCGGTCGGGGTCACCGGTGAAGACCTTCGCGTTACGGACGAGGAGGTCGGCGTGCGCGTGTTCCCGCCTCGGGGCGGGGACGAGGCCCGCCACCGGCATGCTCGTCGACGGGCCGTGCACCGAACTTCCGCCGGTCGGCTGCCCGGTCGGCTGCCCGCTCATGCGAGGGCCTTGCGGAGGGTGTCGGTGGCGAGGCCGATGGCGAGTTCCGCGGCCCGCGTCTCACGGAGCGCGTTCAGCATGACGAAGTCGTGGATGACGCCCTGGACGCGCAGGGCCGTGACCGGGACGCCGGCGGCACGGAGCTTCGCCGCGTACGCCTCACCCTCGTCGCGCAGCACATCCGCCTCGGCCGTGATCACCAGGGCCGGCGGCAGACCGGTCAACTGCTCCGTGGTGGCGCGCAGCGGCGAGGCGGTGATCTGGGCCCGCTCGGCCTCCTCGGTCGTGTACTGGTCCCAGAACCACTTCATGGCGTCACGGCGCAGGAAGTAGCCCTCGGCGAAGGCGTGGTACGAGTCGGTGTCGAAGCCCGCGTCGGTCACCGGGTAGAAGAGGACCTGGTGGGCGATGCGGACGTCGCCGCGCTGCTTGGCCATCAGGGTCAGGGCCGCCGTCATGTTGCCGCCGACCGAGTCGCCCGCGACCGCGAGCCGCCTGCCGTCCAGGTCCTTGTGGTGACCTTCGCGGGCCACCCACTGGGCGACGGTGTAGTTCTGCTCGATCGCGACGGGGTAACGGGCCTCGGGCGACAGGTCGTACTCGGGAAAGACGACCGCCGCCCCCGTCCCGACGGCGAGTTCCCGGACGAGCCGGTCGTGCGTGTGGGCGTTGCCGAAGACCCAGCCGGCCCCATGGATGTAGAGGACGACGGGCAGCGGGCCGGTGACGCCGCGCGGACGGACGATCCGGGCACGGACATCGCCGGTCGGGCCACCGTGAACGGTGACCCACTCCTCGTCGACGGCGGGCAGCGCGACACCCTCACCGCTCTGGACACCGTCCACGGCCTTGCGGCCGTCCGCCACGGGAATCTGGTAGAGGAACGGCGGCTCGGCGGTGGCATCGGCGAACGCCTGGGCAGCGGGCTCGAGGATCGGGCGGTTCGGCATGACGGGTTCTCCTTCGAAGGGGGTACGGGGCGGGTTCAACGGGTCGCGCGCGCGGCGGCGAGGATCACGTGAGTGACCACGGCCGGCCGGGAGACGGCCACGGCGTGCGAGGCGTCCACCTCGGTGATGTGCGAGCCGGCGCGCCGGGCCATCCACCACTCGGCGGCCGGCGGGATGTTCTTGTCGGCGGTGGCGATCAGCGCCCAGGACGGGATCGTCCTCCAGGCCGCCTCCCCGGCCTTCTCCTCCAGCGCGGCGGTGGCGACCGGGCGCTGGGTCGCGGCCATGACCGCCGCGTCGGCGGCGGGGACGTCGGCGGCGAACTGCCCGTGGAACTTCGCTCGTTCGATGACGAGTTCGGTGCCGGTGCCACCGCCGGGCAGTGGGTACGACCGCGGGTTCACCGCGTCACCGAGGGTGGAGCCGGGGAACTTGGCGGCGAGCTCGGCCGCGCTCTCGCCCTTGTCCGGGGTGAACGCGGCGATGTAGACGAGAGCCTTCACACGGCGGTCGCCCAGCGCGGCACCGCTGATGACCGCGCCGCCGTAGGAGTGACCGACCAGGACGACGGGTCCCTCGACGGCGGCCAGCACGCTGCGCAGGTAGGCGGTGTCCGCGGCGAGACCGCGCAGCGGGTTGGCGGGGGCCAGGACGGGGTAGCCGGCGCGCTGCAGCCGCCTGATCGTGCCGCTCCAGCTGGAGGCGTCGGCGAACGCCCCGTGGACCAGGACGATCGTGGGCTTGGGACCGTGCCGGTCGGTGTCGGTGTCGGCGGCGGCCGGGCTGCTCGCGGGACGGGCGGGGGCGGCGGGTGCGGCGCCCAGCAGGGAGGCCACCGTGGCCGGGAGGGCGAGGGCGAGGGCGAGAGTGCGCCTCGTGGGATGCATGGGGTTTTCCTTGTCGGGTGGTGAAGCGTTCGGGTGTGCTCGGGCGTGCTCGGGCGTGCTCGGGCTGATGCGCCGGTCGAGCGGTAGGGACCTCGCCTCAGAAGGTCGTACGCTTCCACGAGCCGCAGCCTGACCCCGCCCCCGGTCGGGGACGCGGGCAGCGCGAACCCGAGGCGATCGGAGGGGGTCTCTCGCGGGGGCAACGGTGGGCGGGTGGATGAGCTCGGTCGCCGTCAGGCCGGTGAGTACGCAGCCGACGACGCGTCGGGGCTCGTCGACGACGGGCTCGGCGAGGCCTCGGTGCTCGTCCGCGTGGAGCGCGACCCCGGCTGCGGCGTCGAAGCGACGCTCCACCGTATGTACCGCGAGACCGCCGCACGTGCCGCGCGTTCCGTGAGACCGACGCTCGCGACCGGGCCGACGGAGTCCGGACCGAGGTCCGCGGTGCGCGGGCGCCGGCCGACGTCGGCGAGGACCTCATCGCGGACGAGGTCGGTGCCGACGTCGTACGTGTCCATCAGCCGCGTACCAGAGGGGTGTCCACGAGGTGTTCGGCGAGGAACCAGACCTGTGCCTCGCCGGTGCGGATGACCTCGGAGACGA
>NZ_JNZP01000028.1 GCF_000725545.1 Streptomyces exfoliatus
GAGCACGGCGCCCGGGGCGGGGCGGGGCTGGCTGGGCTGGGCCGGGCTGGGCTGGGCTGGGCTGGGCGGATTACGGCACCGGCTGGGGCTCGGCGGCGGGCCCCCGCGCGCCGGCCGGGGGGGTCCATGCCGGCGGGCGACGCCGGTCGCCACGGCCGGGGCCGTCAGCCTCGTAGGCCCCGGCGGTTCGGGTGGAGGCCCGCTCTGTCCGCTGCCGACGCGCCGTGTGTCCAGCCCGCCTCGTCCCAGGCCGCCCTGACCCGGGTCGCGCGGGTTTCCGGGAAGAGTTCGTCCGTCCGGGTGGTGACCGCGAGGTCGCGGGAGGCCAGGGCGGGGAGGAGGGTCGGGGTCTCGGCGGCGACCCGGCGGGACGTCGTCGAGAGGCGGGTCCCGAGCCGGTTCGCGTACGCCAGCAGGAAGGACTGCCGGAAGGACTTCGTGCGCTTGCGTCCGCCGGCCCGCTGCTCCGCCTCCGCCCGCGTCATCGCCGCCGTCCCCTGCACCAGCAGCGACGTGTACAGCAGTTCCACCGGGTCGAGGTCCCCCTCGAAACCGACCACCGTCGAGAAGCCGTAGGCCTCGTTCCACACCGCCCGGCAGTGGTTCGCCGTCGCCACCGCGTCGAGGAGGATCGCCTTCGCCTGCTCGTACGGCGGCTCGACCCCGATCCTGATCGCCCCCGGCGTCTCCGGCGACGGCGCCCCCGCCGCGAGCGTCACCTCGTCCAGGCTGTGCCGGGCCATCAGCTCCTGCGCCTTGGCGGTGAGCGCCTCCGCCTCCTCCGGGTACCCGGTCGCCTCCGCCTTCGCGAGCAGCGCCCTGATCCGGCTGAGCATCCGGGGCTCCCCGGCCGCCGCCGGCGGCAGCGTCTCGCCCGGGACGGGGCCGACGGCGTCCAGGCGCGGCAGCCGGACCAGGAGCCGGTACAGCTCCAGGACGGTCGTCGCGTACGAGAAGCGGTCCGTCGACCGGGTGGGTACGGCGTCGAGTGCGTCGAGCTGGGCCTGCCAGCGGCGCGGCAGCGTCCCGTACCGGGCCGTCTCGGACCGGATCAGGCCGGTGAGGACCCGGATGTGCTCCTCCGACAGGTCACGGCGCGCCATCCGGACGACGTCCGCCGGCTGCCAGCCCCTCGTCCACAGCGTGCGGAGGAACTCCTCTCCCCTCCGCGTGAGTTCCGCGTCCGCGCCCGGGTCGGCGGCCAGCAGCGACGCCGCCGTGTCGAGCGACCCGTCGTCGCTCGCGTACAGCGCCTCGAAGGCCTTGCCGATGGTCGTGCCCTCGCCCGTACTCACTCCGTACCCCTCGTCGTGCCCGTCGCCGCGTCAGCCGTCGTGCCTCCCGCGCCCCTGGCGTCCCACTGCTCGCGCGCGCGAGCGATCACCGCCCGGTGGTCGAGCGACCAGTCCACGAGCTGCTTGATCAGATGGGTCATGCTGCGCCCGGTCTCCGTCAGCGCGTACTCCACCTGCGGCGGCGTCGTCGGGTACACCGTCCGCGAGACGAGGCCGTCCCGTTCGAGGCGGCGCAGCGTCAGGGTCAGCATCCGCTGCGAGATGCCCGTGAGCAGCCGCTGCAGCTCCCTGAACCGCCGTGCCCCGGCGGCGAGTTCGACGACGACGAACACGCTCCACTTGTCGCCGAGCCGGTCCTGCACGTCCCGTACCCCGCAGTCCTCGGCACAGCTCACCAAGGGCTCGGTGGTTACCTCCGTGTGCCCCTCCGACATCAATGTGCCTCCTTCCGCGACCTTCCCCGTCCCCCCACGATGGTCTCAGCCATCACGACCCTCGGGGGAAACCATGCTGCTCGTCACCGGCGTCTCCGGCGCCCTCGGCTCGCTCGTCGCCGAACGGCTCGCCGGCCGTGCCGACGTCGTCCTCGGTACGCGCGCGGGGCTGCCCGGCACCCGCCGCCTCGACTTCGACGCGCCCGAGACGCTCCCGGCGGCCTTCGCCGGGGTGGACACGCTCCTGCTGATATCCGCCGGCTACGGGGAGGACGACACGGTCGTCGCCCGGCACGGTGCCGCGATCTCCGCCGCCGAGCGGGCGGGCGTCCGGCACGTCGTCTACACGAGCCTCTCCGGCGACGGCGACCACCTCACGTACGCGCTCGCGCACCGCTGGACCGAGCGGCGGCTGCGGCGCTCCCCCACCCTCGACTGGACGATCCTCCGCAACGGCCTGTACGCCGAGTTCCTCACCTGGATCGCCACGCCCGACGCCGACAACCGCATCACCGGCCCCCTCGGCGAGGGCCGGCTCGCCGCCGTCGCCCGCGCCGACCTCGCCGACGTCGCGGTGCCCGTGGCGACGGACCCGGCCGCCCACCGGAACCGGGTGTACGAGCTCGTGGGCGAGCGCCCCCTCGGCGGCGCCGACCTCGCGGCGGCCCTGGGGGCCACGTACGCCCCCGGCACCCTCGCGGACGCCCGCGCCGCCGTCGCGGCCTCCGGGGCCGTGCCCTTCCAGGTGCCGATGCTGGCGAGTACGTACTCGGCCATCGCCCACGGCTTCATGGACGGTACGGGCGTCGAGAGCGATCTGCGGGCGCTGCTCGGCGGCCGCGAACCCCTCGACGTGCTCGACGTGTTCGTGAAGGCCGTACGGGAGGGGTAGGGCCAGACCTACCTCGCGGACGCCCGGCAGTGGTCGTGATCGGCGGCGGCGGAAACGGTTCGCTTGAGCCATGACCACGACCGCTGCCACTGGCACCGCCACCACCACCGCCGTACGGCTCCGCGGGCTCACCCGGCACCACCGGGACGTCCGCGCCCTCGACGGCGTCGACCTCGACTTCCACGCCGGGACCTTCACCGCCGTCATGGGCCCCTCGGGTTCCGGCAAGTCCACGCTGCTCCAGTGCGCGGCCGGGCTCGACCGGCCCACCGCCGGGCGGGTGGAGGTCGGCGGCACCTCCCTCGAAGGGCTCGGCGAGCGGCGTCTGACCCTGCTGCGGCGGGACCGGATCGGCTTCGTCTTCCAGTCCTTCAACCTGCTGCCCGCCCTGACGGCCGCGCAGAACGTGGCCCTGCCCCTCCGGCTCGCCGGCCGCCGCCCGTCCCGTACGGAGGTACGGGAGGCGCTGGCCCGCGTCGGGCTCGCGGGACGGGAGCGGCACCGGCCCGGCGAACTCTCCGGCGGGCAGCAGCAACGGGTCGCCATCGCCCGGGCGTTGATCACCCGGCCCGCCGTCCTCTTCGGCGACGAGCCGACCGGCGCGCTCGACTCGACGACGAGCCGCGAGGTGCTCGACATGCTGCGGGAACTCGTCGACCGCGACGGGCAGACGATCGTCATGGTCACCCACGATCCGGTGGCGGCGGCCCGCGCGGACCGGGTGGTCTTCCTGGTGGACGGCCGGGTGGCGGGCGAGCTGCGGGCTCCGAGGGTGGAGACGGTCACGGCACGGATGACGGCGCTGGAGACGGAGACGGAGACGGAGACGGCGGCCTCGTCCAAAGCGCCCGCCTCTTTCGGAACGGCCGACTCCTCTTCCGTCACCGCCCGGAGGTCCTCGTGCTGACCGTCGTCCTCTCCGGGCTCCGGGCCCGCTGGGCCTCCTTCCTCGGGGGGTTCGTCGCGCTCGCCCTCGGTGTCGGGCTGCTCGCCACCATGGGGCTCGGCCTCTCCGCCACTTTTCACGCGCCCGAACGTTCTCCCCAGCGATTCGCCTCCTCGCCCGTCGTGGTGCAGGGTCAGGACCGGCTGACGCTCGACGTGCGGCGCGGGCCGTCGACCGTGTCCGTGGAGCAGCGACTCGACCGTCCACAGCCTGTGGACAACGATGTGCTGCGCGAGCTGCGCGCCCGCTGGACGGTCACCCCCTCCGACGCCGGCCGCCCCGATTCCGGCCGCCCCGACGCCGTCGGCGTCGACGCCCCCGCCGCCGAGGTCCGGGCCCTCGTGGGCGACCGCGCCCAGGTCCTCACCGGTGCCGACCGGGTCCGCGCCGACCCCGACCCCGAGCGGGACGCCGACGCGCTCGTCGCCCTCAACGCCCTCCTCGGCACCTCCGGCGGCGTCACCGCCTTCGTCTCGGTCTTCGTCGTCGCCTCCACCTTCGCGTTCGCCGTGGCACTGCGCCGGCGCGAGTTCGGGCTGCTCAGGACCGCCGGAGCCACCCCCGGACAGATCCGGCGGCTCCTCCTCGCCGAAGCCGCGGCGCTCGGCGTACTCGCCTCCGCCGCCGGGTGCGCGCTCGGCGCCCTGGGGGCGCCCCTGCTCGCGAGATCCTTGGTCGACGGCGGTCTGGCCCCCGGCTGGTTCACGGTCGGCGGGGCGACCTGGCCCTTCCACGCCGCCTTCTGGACGGGTGTCACCGTCGCCCTCGCCGGGGCCGTGGCCGCCTCCCGGCGCGCCGGGAAGGTTGGCCCGACGGCGGCGCTCCGCGAGGCGGACGTCGACGCCGACACCCTGCCGCTCGGCCGCGCCCTCCTCGGTACGGGCCTGCTCCTGTCCGGTCTGGGACTCCTGGTCTGGACGTACGCCACCGAGCCGTCCGCGCTGCTCAAGCGGAAGACGTACACGACCCTTCCCATGCTCCTGATCACCGGTGTCGCCCTGCTCTCGCCGCTGCTCGTCCGACCGGTGGCGCGGCTGCTGCGGCTGCGGGGAGCGGTGGGGACGCTGGTACGGGAGAACAGCGCGGCCTCCGTACGTCGTACCGCCGCCGTCGCCGCGCCGGTCCTCGTGACCGTGGCGCTGGCCGGGACGCTGTTCGGCTCGGCGACGAGCGTCACGCGGGCGAAGGGGGTCGAGGCGCGGGAACAGACGGCCGCCGAGTACGTCGTGGCCGGCGCCGGTCTGAAGCCGGTGACGGCCCCGCCCGGGGCCCTCGTGTCGGCCACCGGGACGACCTCCGTCTTCGTACGGGACGGGGCCGAGGCCGTCGTGAAGTACCAGGCGCCGGCGGTGGCCGACCCGGCGGCCTTCGCCGGCCTTGCCCGGCTGCCCGTGGTCGCCGGCGACCTGCGGGACCTCGACGACCGGTCGATCGTCGTCAACGAGGAGTTCGAGCGGCACCGGGTGGGCGAGACCGTCGAGGTCTGGCGCGCGGACGGGACCGGACCCGTACGGCTCCGGGTGGCGGCCGTCCTCGCCCTGGGGACGGGCGACAACGGGCCGTACGTCACCCGCGCGAACGCGCCCGGCGCCGACCCCGACCGGATCGACGCACGCGGCGGCGGTACGGCCACGGTCCGGGCCCTGGAGGCGAGCGGCGGCACCGTCAGGTCCGCCGACGCGTGGGCCGCCGCGGGCCACCGGGAGGGCGGCAACCCGCAGAACCGGCTCGGCATGATCCTCGTCCTCGGGATCGCCCTGGTCTACACGGTGATCGGTCTGGCCAACACGCTGCTCATGGCGACCTCCGTACGCCGTGGGGAACTGTCCTCGCTGCGGCTCGCGGGAGCCACCCGGGCGCAGATCCTGCGGGTCGTGACGGGCGAGGCGACGCTCGCCGTCGCGATCGGCACGCTGCTGGGCCTCGTGGTGACCGCGCTCGTCCTCGGCACCCTGGGCGCGGGCCTGGCCGCCCTGTCGGCGCCGGTGGCCCTGGCCCTCCCGTGGGGGACGGTCGGTGCGGCGGCGGGCGCGTGCGCGACGGTCGCGGTCGCCGCGTCGGCCCTCCCCGCGTGGCGCCTGACCCGCTGACCGGCGAAGGTGGACGGACGGGGCGGTGACCGGGGTCGGAGCCGGGTCACCGCCCCACCTACGCGCGTACCCGGCGCTATACGCGCACGGGCCCGCCGGACGCCCCGCCCACGCGCGCGTACCCGGTGCTATGCGCCGCGCACGCCCCCGGGCAGCCTCAGCCCTCGGCCGCCGCCGCGGACTTCGCCGCCCGCCACTCCGGTGCGAGGACCGACCAGACCTCCATGTCGTGGCGCTTGCCCCGGTAGGAGTAGTCCTCCCTCAGGACGCCGTCCCTCGTCATGCCGAGGCGCCGGGCCACGGCGATGCTGGGCTCGTTGCCGGAGGCCACCACCCACTCCACCCGGTGGATGCCCCGTACCTCGATCGCCCAGTCGACGAGCGCCCGTGCCGCCCGGGTCACCAGGCCCTTGCCGACGCCCGCCGGCTCCAGCCAGCAGCCCGCCTCCGCCTTGCCGGCGCGGGTGTCCAGGGTCCGGAGGATCACCGCGCCGACGAGGGTGCCGTCGGACCAGATGCCGTGGATCCGGCCCGTGTCGGCGGCCGCCTTCTCGGCGTACGCACGGAGGAAGGCGCGGCTCGACTCCAGGTCGGTCACGACGTCGGGGAGTCCGTTGCGCGCGCCGATGAACTCGCGTCCCCGGTCCATGTGCGCCAGGAACTCCTCGGCCTGCCACGGTTCGAGCGGGCGCAGCTCCGCGCCGTCGTCCCCGAGGGGTATCGCGTACATCATCGTCGTTCGCACCTTCCACGTGGGGATCCGGCAGTCGCGGCGAACGGATCCTCTCACCAGTCCGCCGCGCCGTGCCGGTCCTCACGGGATCAGGACCAACTTCCCCTGTACGTGACCCGATTCGCTCAGTTCCTGGGCCCGCGCCGCCTCCTTCAGGGGCAGGGTGTCCGCGAGCCGGACCGCGAGGGTGCCCTCCGCCGCCTGGCGGGCGTGGGCCGTGAGCCCGGCCCGTACGACGTCCGGGTCGCCCACGACCCCGGAGAACGCGATCCCGTACTTCTCCGCCTCCACGTCCGCGATCGTCGCGATCCGCTCCTTGCGGGCCGCGCCCTCCCCGCCGAGGAGTTCGATCGCGACCGGCAGCACACCGTGCCCGGCCGCGTCGAAGACCGCGTCGACGCCGTCGGGGGCGGCGGCCCGCACCCGGTCGGCCAGGCCCTCCCCGTACGTCACCGGGATCGCGCCGAGCCCGCGCAGATAGGCGTGGTTGGCCTCGGACGCGCTGCCGACGACCGTGATCCCGGCGGCGACGGCGAGCTGGACGCCCACCGAGCCGACGACACCCGCCGCGCCGTGCAGGAACAGCGTCTCGCCCGCCCGGACGCCGATCAGGTCCAGGACGCGCTGTGCCGTCTCCCCCGCCACCGGGAGGCTCGCGGCGGCCTCCCAGGAGAGCCCGGCCGGCTTGGGGGCGACGATGCCGGCGACGGCGTACTCGGCGTAGGCGCCGGTCTTCGTCCAGCCGAGGACCTCGTCGCCGACGGCGAGACCGGTGACGCCCTCGCCGAGTCCGTGGACGGTGCCGGCGAACTCCAGGCCGGGGACGGCCGGGAAGGTCGTCGGGTAGAACGCCTCGACCCAGCCGTAACGGCGCTTCCAGTCCACCGGGTTGACCCCGACCGCCGCGACCTTGACGCGGACCTCGCCGGGGCCGGGCTCCGGCACGGCGACGCCGGTCGTGTGGCGCAGCACCCCGGGGCCGCCGAACTCCTCGTACACGATCGCTTCCATCTCAGCCTCCAGCGCTGCCTGTTCACGCTTCCCGCTCGTCGATCTCTTCGACGAGCCCAAGACTGCGCCCTCGGCCACCCGCTCCCCGCCCTCCCAACGGCCGGTACCACCTGGCCGGAAGACCAGTCGCGCCCCGCCCCTCGCGCCGTACGCTCCCCGTATGGACGCGCTCACGCTGGCCACCGCGTACGAGATCATCCGGCAGCCGCTCGGGGAGATCCTCCCCAAGGTGTCGGCCGCCCTCGGCCCCCTCGTCCCGCACGTGGACGCGGCCGAACTCTCCACCCACTGCGCCCACTCCCCCTTCAAGACCCTCGGCGGTACGGAGCTGCTCACCGCCGCCGAACTGGCGCCGCTGCTCGTGGCGGGCGTGCCCGGGAGCCCCTGGCAGGGCACGGCGACGATCGGCGGCCGGGAGCGCGAGGTCGTCGCCGTCACCAGCCACGCGACCCGGCGCGGAGCGGTCCTCGTCCTCGTACGGGAGGACGGCGCCGCCCCGGTGGACGCGGGCGCCCTCACAGCGGCGCAGGCCCTGTGGGACCTGGTGTCGGCCCACTTCGACCGGTTCGCGACGGAGGCCGTGCCGGGGGCCCTCGCCCGTTCGCGGGCGGCGGCCGACACCCGGGCCCGGGTGATCGCGGAGCTGACCACCTCGCACACGGCGGCGCTCTCCGGCGTCCTCGGCGTGCTGCGCAGCCGCGCCCTCGACGACACGACGGCCCGGGCGACCGCGACCGACCTGGCCGCCGCCGCGCTGATCGACATGCGGGCGGAGCAGCGGCGGGACCGGGCGCTCGCCGAGGAGCCCGCCCAGGACGCGTTCGAGCGGCTCGCCGGTGAACTCCGGCCGATGCTGCGGCACAGTCCCGTCCGGCTCGAGCTGGGGGCGCCGGACTCGGACCGCTCGCTCGCGGCGGACGTGGCGCACAGCGCGCGGGCCATCGTCCGCGCGCTGCTCCTGATCGTGCTCGAACAGGACTCGGTGCGCCGGATCCACGTGGGATGGCAGCTGACCGAGCACGAGTTGCGGGCCTCCGTGCGGGACGACGGCGCGGGCGCGCTCGCCCCGTGCGACCTGGGGGCGGGCACGATCCGGGACCGGCTCGACGTGCTCGGCGGGCGGCTCGACATGGACGCGGTCCCCGGCTGGGGCACGACGATCACGGCGGTGCTCCCGCTGGCGGCGCCGGCCGCGCCGGTCGAAGCGGCCCACCCACTGGCCGGTCTCGGCGATCGGGAGGTGGAGGTCCTGAAGCACCTGGCCCTCGGACACCGCAACCGGCGGATCGCCGAGGAGCTGCACATCAGCGAGTCGACGGTGAAGTTCCACGTCGCGAACATCCTGAACAAACTGGACGTCGGCTCCCGGGGCGAGGCGGCGGCCCTGTTCCACGCGGCGGCGTAGCGGCCCGGCTCGCGAGCGCCCGGCCTGCCTCCGGGGCGCTGTCAGTGGCGGGTGCCAGACTCGTACCCATGAGCGAGAGGTGGGCGCTGGCGGCCGAGGCCGAGGGGGACGGAGCGCTGCTCGTGCCCCTCGGTCCGGACGGGCTGCCCGCCGGGGAGGTGCGGCGCGAGCCGGACCTGGTGGCGGCCGTACGGGCCCGGCCCGAGGTGGCCCGCTGGGTGTGGCGGTCGACGGCCGAGGTGTACCCACGGCTGCTCGCCGCCGGAGTGCGGGTCGAGCGGTGCTACGACATGGAGGCCGCCGAGCAGTTGCTCCTGGGGCACGAGGGGCGACTCGGCGAGCCCCGTTCGGCGGCGGCGGCCTGGGCACGCCTGCAGAACGGGCCGGTGCCGCCCGATCCGCCGCAGCGGGGCGCCGAGCCGGGTTCGCAGGACTCCCTCTTCGAGCCCCGTCCCGTGGTCTCCGTCCCCTTCGACGGCCTCCTCGCGGTCTACGCGGAGCAGCTGCGCCGCCACGACCGGGCGGAGCACCCGGGCAGGATGCGGCTGCTCACGGCCGCCGAGTCGGCGGGGATGCTGGTCGCCACCGAGATGCACAGGGCCGGGCTGCCGTGGCGGGCGGACGTGCACCGGGACCTGCTGCACGAGTTGCTGGGCGAGCGGTACGCGGGCGGGGGCGAACCGCGCCGCCTCGCCGAGCTGACGGACGAGGTGTCCGCCGCGTTCGGCCGCCGGGTCCGGCCCGACCTGCCCGCCGATGTGGTGAAGGCCTTCGCGGGGGCCGGCGTCCGGCTGAAATCCACCCGGCGGTGGGAGCTGGAGGAGCTGGACCACCCGGCGGTGGAGCCCCTGATCGCGTACAAGAAGCTGTACCGGATCTGGACGGCGCACGGCTGGTCGTGGCTGCAGGACTGGGTGCGGGACGGGCGTTTCCGGCCGGAGTACCTCCCGGGGGGCACGGTCAGCGGGCGCTGGACGACCAATGGCGGCGGGGCCCTGCAGATCCCGAAGGTGATCCGGCGGGCGGTGGTCGCGGACCCGGGCTGGCGCCTGGTGGTGGCCGACGCCGACCAGATGGAGCCGCGGGTGCTCGCCGCGATCTCCCGCGACCCGGGCCTGATGGAGGTGGCGGGGCACCCCGACGATCTGTACACCCGGCTGTCGGACCGGGCGTTCTCCGGCGACCGCGCGCACGCGAAGCTCGCGCTCCTCGGCGCTATCTACGGGCAGACCAGCGGCGACGGACTGAAGAACCTGGCGGCGCTGCGGCGCCGGTTCCCGCGCGCGGTGGCCTATGTCGACGACGCGGCGAAGGCGGGCGAGGAGGGCCGGCTCGTACGGACCTGGCTGGGCAGAACCAGCCCGCGCGCGGTGGGCGCGGGCGAGGACGAGGAGGCGGGCCTGCCGCAGGAGGGCGGCGAACCGGAGGCGGTGGAGGGCGAGTTCACGCCGGGGTACGCCTCGGGGAACGCGCGGGCGAGGGGTCGGTTCACCCGTAACTTCGTGGTGCAGGGCAGCGCGGCCGACTGGGCGCTGCTGATGCTGGCGGCACTGCGGCGGTCCCTCACGGGGATGCGGGCGGAGCTGGTGTTCTTCCAGCACGACGAGGTCATCGTGCACTGCCCCGCGGAGGAGGCGGAGGCGGTCACGGAGGCGATCCGGGGGGCCGGGGACGAGGCGGGCCGGATCGCGTTCGGCGAGACGCCGGTGCGGTTCCCGTTCACGACGGCCACGGTCGAGCGGTACGCGGACGCGAAGTAGGCGTGCACGGGAACCTCTCCGGGCGCGCCCCCTCCGGACACCCGGCGGCTACTTCAGCGGCAGCTTCTTCCACAGAGGGCTCAGCGCGATCGTCCTCAGCTGGTCCGTGGTCAGCACGGGCTCGGCGCGCGTGGCCTCCTCGTGCTGTCCCTTGGCGTTGTAGGCGGAGACCGAGACGCGGAAGCCGTCCGGGGTGATCGTGTCGACGGTCCACCGCACGACCCCGGCGCCGCCCTTCTCGCCGGGCTGCTTGATGGTCCTCACCTTGCGGCCGTCGGGCAGGGTGGTGACGTCCGCACCGCCGAAGAGAACGCCCCTGAGCTGCTCGGCGGAGGGCTGGACGGTGACGGTGACGAGGCCGCGCCCCTCGGCGTCGTCGACGACGAGGTAGGCGTGGCCGTACGGCGCGTCCATGTCGGCCGCCGTGAGGCCCTCGGGCAGGAGGGAGCGCAGGGTGGCCCGGAGAGCGGGAGCGCTCGGCGCCGGCGGGAGCTGCGCGTCGCCGCGCTTCTTCATCTCCGGCTCGGTGAGGAGTTGCTTCAGCAGCGGGTTCCAGGCGTCGGCGGTGACCAGGGCCTTCATCTGGGCGGGCGAGAAGGGCGGGTTCTCGCGGCTGATCTCGGCGCCCTTCTCGGAGGCGGCGTTGTACGCGCTCGCGTCGATGAGGAAGCCGTCCTTGGTGAGCAGGACCGCCCGCCATTGCTTCGTCTCCTCGCGCCTGTCGGGGTACTCGTATCCCTGGAAGACCATGAGGCGCGCGCCGTCCGGCAGTCGCTCGCTGGTGCAGTCGTCGTGGGGGACGTCGGCCTGCGAGGGGCAAGTCACCTGCCCCTCGCCCGACTCGGTGGTGTCGCCGGCGCGGAAGAGGCCGACGGTGACGCCCGCCTTGCCCTGGCCGTCGTCGTAGACGCCCGCGACGGACTGGCCCGTGCCACCCAGGTTGTCGATCTCCCACGTGCCGGCCGGAGTGTGGGCCTTGAGGACGGCCGCGAGTTCTTCGACCGGGATCTGGGGCATCACCGGCTCGCCCGCTTCGGGCCCGGCCGGGTCGGTGGTGGGCTTGGGTCCCGCGACGGAGACCTGCTCGGAGCCGCCGACGGGCGAGAGCAGCGAGCCGCCGTACACCGCGCCGATGCCGACGGCGGCGAGCGCGAGGGCGCCGCCGGTCACGGCGAGACGGCGGCGGACCAGGCGGCGGCGGCCGCGCTTGAGCCCGCCCGCGACCAGCTCGCGCCGGTCGTCGACGGCGAAGCCGTCGCCGGTGCGGCGCAGGACCGCGCCGAGCTCCTCCTCGAAACCGTCGTACTGGGGATCAACGTTCTGGGGCATGTCGAATTCACCGTCTCCGGTCGGGGGTGATGGATGGCGGAAGGGAGCGGAAAGAGAAGCGGAGAGAGAGGTGAGGTGCCGAGCGGCCTCGCTCAGCGAACGGATCAGCGGGCGGCGAACTCCGTCAGGCTCCCGCCGAGCCGCTGCCGCAGTTTGCCCAGCGCCCGCACACAGCGGGTCCGTACGGCCGCGGAGCTGACGTGCAGGGCGTCGGCGGTCTCCTCGATGCTGCGGTCCTCCCAGTACCGCAGCACCACGACCGCCCGGTCCTTGGGTGCGAGCTGGGCGAGCGCGTCGAGCAGCGCGACCCGGAGCGCCGGGTCCTCGCCGGTGTCGGGGGCGCGGTCGGGCAGTTCGCCGAGCGGACGCTCGGTGGCCGAGCGGCGCCGCTGGTGGCTGAGAAACGTGCGTACGAGCACGGTCTGGGCGTACGCGGCGGGGTTCCCGACCCTGGCCATGCGGCCCCAGTGGGCGTACATCCGGCCGAGCGTCTCCTGGGTGAGGTCCTCGGCGAGATGGGTGTCGCCGCTGGTCAGCAGGCATGCCGAGCGAAACAGATGGCCCGTGCGTGCGGAGGCGAACTCCTGGAACTCGTCCGCGCGGGACTTTCTCATGCCCCTCCTTATCCGTCGCGGTCACGTGCTGTGGTCGCCGTACACCTCATTGACGCGGTGGGGCCGCGCAAATGTTTCAACGCTCGCTCCGAAAATCGAGGCAGGTGTCCCGCTCGACGCATCCAAAGAAGTGGAACCGGGTAATCCTGTTGTATGAACACTCTCAGCGCAGCCCAGACCCTGGCCGCGGGAGTCTGGCAGTCCGGGCTCGGCCAGTTCCTCGCGGGACTCGTCGTCGTCTTCGTACTGATCGGGGCGGTGTGGCTCGGGTTCCGGGTCCGCGACCGCGAGTCGCGGACGCCCAGGCCCGACGAACAGCCGCACCGTCCGGAGACCGAGCGGCCCCCGGGTGAGACGACCGAATACCGCAGGCCGGCGGAGATGCCGCAGACCGACGGCGAACACCGGCTCATGCCCTACCAGCTCAAGGGCTCGGGCACCTCGGGCACGGAGACGTCCCCCGAGCCGCCGTCGGAGGAGAAGCGCAAGTGGGGCGGCATCTCCAGCGGAGGCTTCGGCAGCGGTGGCACGGGCCACGGCGACTGACCGGGCACCCGAGGGAGGCCGGTTATCCGAGGTCGTCATCCCGTGAAGGGCGAAGACCGTGAACGGCGAAGACCGTGAATGACGAAGGCGTCCTCCCCGGCGCGCCGGAGAACGACGAAGGCGTCCTCCCCGGCGCGCCGGAGACCCCCTTCGAGAAGGACCGCCCGCGTCTGCGGGCGGTCGCTCACCGCCTGCTCGGCACGTCCACCGAGGCCGAGGAGGCGGTGGAGGACGCGCGGACGACCTGGCGGCGGCCGGAGGACCCGGCCGCCGCGGTCGCCCGCGCCTGTCTGGCCCGGCTCCGCGCGCGCGAGACGCACCGCGGAGGACGGTGGGACCCCTGGGACCCCTGGGCCGCGGGGGAACCGGCCCCGCGGGACGACCGCATCGGCCCCGAGCAACCTCCACAAGCGGTCCTGGCCCGGCTGACACCCCCGCAACGCCTCGCCTTCGTGCTGCACGAGGAGTTCGCCGTCCCGTACGAGGAGATCGCCCGGGTCCTCGACCACACCCCGGCCGCGACCCGTCGCCTCGCGGCCCGCGCCGCGCACCGGCTGCGGGAGGCCGAGGACATGCCCGAGCAGGACCTGCCCCGTCAGCGCGAGGTCGTCGGGGCCTTCCTGACCGCCGCGCGGAACGGCGACGCGGCCGCCCTCACGGCCCTCCTCGACCCGGACGTGGTGCTGCGGGCCGACGCCGCGGCCGTACGGGCCGGGGCGACGGGCGCGCACGGCCCCGCGGCGGTCGCGGAGGCCCTGGCGGGCCGGGCGGGCACGGCCGGGAAAGCCCTGGTGGACGGTGCGGCGGGCCTGGCATGGCCCGCGGAGGGAGAACCGGAGATGGTCCTCGCCTTCACGGTCCTGGACGGCCGGATCACCTCCATGGACGCCCTGTCCGACGCGGAGCACCTGCGCCGCATGGACCTCCGGCTCACGCCCCCAGGACACTCCCCGCCCGCGCGGCCACATGAGCGGGCGGCGCGAGATCCGGGGGAAGCACGGGGTCGGTGACCGGTTCGCCGAAGGTGGTCACCACCGGCAGCACCCCCGCCCACAGGCCGAGGGCCGCGTCCTCGGAGTCGCCGTCGTCCGGCGGGCCGCTGCGGGTCTTCACCGAGGCCTCGGTGAGATCGAGCGCGAGGACGGAGGTCGCGGCGAGTTCCTTGCGGCTAGGCTGCCGCACGTACTCCCACTGTCCCGGGGAGCTCTGCTCGGTCAGCGCCCGGAGTCCGCGCAGCTTCTCCGCCGGGTCGGTCACGAGCCGGGGTATGCCGTAGACCATCGCACAGCGGTAGTTGACGCCGTGTTCGAAGACGGACCGGGCGAGGACGAGCCCGTCGACATGGGTGACCGTGACACAGACGGTGGTGCCCGGCGCCTGGACCAGGCTGCGGCTGGCGACGGAGCCGTGAAGGTAGAGCACGTCGCCCTCCACACCGTACGCGGTGGGCACGACCATCGTCGTACCGTCGACGGGAACGCCGAGGTGGCAGAGGAAACCGGCCGCGAGCACGGCGTCCAGATCGGCGCGACGGTGGCTGCCCTTCTCCCGCATGCGCCGCAGCCGGGTCCGCTCGGTGACGGCGAGGTCACCCGTGTCCGACGGTTCGCCGGTGGCTTCTGTGGTGGTGCTCATGCTGCCCTCTCGATCCGCGTACCGGTTGGTTGCTCGTGGTGTTGTACGGGGTTCCCGCCCGCGCCCGCCACAGGCGCCCACCTGTCGGAACGAGCCGGCCGTTCACCGCCCGGCGGTCGGCGGAAGGCAGGCGCTGACCAGGAAGCCGCCGTCGCGCGTCGGCCCCGCCTCGAAGGCGCCGCCCAGGAGTTGGACCCGTTCGCGGAGACCGATCAGGCCGTGGCCACCGTGGGGCAGGTCCGGCCGCGGGACCGTCGGATCGGGCGGTCCGCTGCGGACCTCGACCCGCAGCCCCCCGTCCTCCGCCCGGACCGCTATCGCCGTCCGGGCGCCGGGAGCGTGCTTGCGTACGTTGGTCAGCGTCTCCTGGACCGTACGGAACACGGCCCGCTCCACGGCCTCCGGGAACCGGTCCTCCAGGCCGTCGGCGATGGCGCAGTCGACGGCGACCCCGCCGCTCTCGATCAGCCGGGGAATGTCGGAGAGGCGGGGCTGCGGGCTGAGCTGCTCGCTGTTCCCGCCCGCCGCGCGCAGGACGCCCACCAGCTGGCGCAGTTCGACGAGGGTCCGGACGGACAGCTCGCGGATCGTGGCGGCGGCGTCGCGGGACACGGGGTCCCGGGCGCCCACCTTGAGGGCGCCCGCCTGGAGGCTGATCAGGGACACCTGGTGGGCGACGACGTCGTGCATCTCGCGGGCCAGCCGGACCCGTTCGGTGGCGAGCACCCGCTCCGCGAGCAGCCGGTCCTCGCGGCCCCGGGATCGGGTGAGTTCCGCCAGGCGGGCCGCGAGTTCACGGCGGGTGGTGACGAAGAGGCCGAACACGACGGGCGCCCCGGCGCTCACGAACGCGTCGATGACCCGCAGCGCGAGCTCCCGGGACGGGGACGGCACCAGGTCGTCGGCGAGCGGGTACGGGACGAGGTGGGCGACGGCGACCAGCGCCGCGCACAGCACCAGGAGCCGGCGGTCGGCACGCCGGCAGGCGACGGTGTACAGGGCGATGAGCGGGGCGAAGGCGGCGTAACCGATGTAGAGCCCCGGCAGGGTGGCGAGCAGCACGGTCACCGGCAGGCGGCGGCGCAGCAGGAGGGCCGCGGCGGCGAACAGCGCCGACCCGAGTTCGGGACCGGGCGGGACGCCGTTGACGAGCACCGCCTCGACACCGCACGCGAGGACCGGGGCGACCGTGGTCAGCGACGCGGGAAGCCAGGACGGAAGCCAGGACGAAAACCAGGAAGGAAGCCACGCCGGAAGCCAGGACGGAAGCCACGCCGGAAGAGCGTTCAACCCGCTCCTCCGCAACCGAGGTTCGGTCGGCCGGGGTACGTAGGGCCGAGGTGCGCACGGCCGACGAGTCCGGCCCGGTCGGCGATGACCGCGGCCTGGACCCGGTTGACGCCGCCGAGCTTGGCGAGCACCACGCTGACGTGGTCCTTGACCGTGCTGCCGGCGAGCCCCAGACGCTCGGCCGCCTGCAGGTTCGAGAGCCCTTCGCCGAGCAGCGCGAGCACGTCCCGCTCGCGCGCCGTGAGCGACCGCACGGCCCGCACGGCCTGTTGGTCGCCGCCGGCGGACGCGGGGTCCGTGTAATGGTCGGCGACGGTACGGGTGACGCCGGGGCCCAGCACACTGCTCCCGCCGGCCAGCACGCGTACGGACCGGACCAGTTGCTCCGGCTCCGTGTCCTTCAGCAGGAACCCCGTGGCGCCGAGCCGCAGGGCTGGCCCGAGGTACTCGTCGGCGTCGAACGTGGTCAGCATCGCGACGGCGGGAAGCCGCCCCGCGAGCGCGGTCCGCAGTCCGCGCAGCACGGTCAGGCCGTCCTCGTCCGGCATCCGGATGTCGAGGAGCACCACGTCGGGCCGGTGGGCGACGACGGTGGGCACCGCCTGTCCTCCGCCGCAGTCCGCGACGACCTCGATGTCGCCCGCGGAGCACAGGATGAGGCGCAGCACGGAACGGACGAGCTGTTCGTCGTCCACCACGACTACGCGGATCACGGTCTCTCCTCCGTCAGGACGTCCGTCTGACCGGTGCGACGCCCCGGTCACTCTAGGGAGCCCCGGATCGCCCGGCGGCGCCGGGCCGCTCACCCCGCGTGGGCGATCTCGACCGTCTCGCGGAGTTCCGGCAGGATCCCGCGCAGCACCTCGAAGGCCGGGCCGCCGCGCCCGGCGAGTGCCGCGAGCCGCTGCCGGTACGCCCAGGTGTCCGCCTCGCTGACGACGGTGCGCAGGCCGCCCGCCGCGGCCAGCGTGATCAGAGCGGCATCGCGGTCGGGCAGCGCGTCGGCGGGCTCCTGGCCGCGGAGCGTCCTTACGGCCTGATGCCGCAGGGTGTCGCCCGCCTCGGTGAGGCGCAGGTTCACGGTCGTCACGGGGACGACGCCGCCGAGGCGATGGGTGTCGAGGCTCAGATGACCGGCCTCCGCGAGCTGTTCCCGCACGGCGGTGAGAGTGGGCTTCACGCCCTGGTTGATCCAGCCCTTCCAGGCCAGCGGCCGGGAGCCGGCGATCAACTCGGCCAGCTCGTCGAGCGCCGGCTCTCCCGTCGACGCCCCCGCGCCCACGGCGGGCCTGCCACCGGCGTCGACGATGAACCCGCGCAGCGCAAGCTCCGCCAGCGCCCCCGCCCGCACCACGTAGCCGATGGTGTCGGTGCTGGTGAGCTTCTGCGTGTCCGTGTTCCACGCGAGGAGGTACAGACGGGCCGGGAGTGAAAGCTGGTGCTGCGGCATGGGAGCCCTCCTGGGGACGACGCGTGGTCGAGTCGCGTCACAGGAGCGAGCCTAGGCAGCGCCGCCGGGACCCCACATCACCTGCCCGAACGATTCGACCCCCGCCGCCCGGCGGGTTTGAGAACGTTGCGTTCACGACCGCCCGCGCATCCCGGGCCCACCCGCCCGCCCTGTCCCAGTTCCGGGGGCGTCCGCCACCGTCTGCCGAGGAAGCTGCGCCGCTGGTCAGGCGGCTGCACGATCGAAGGCGGAAGGTGGGGGACGCCCATGGACCGCACGCGAACTGAGACCTCGACCGAGACCGCAACGGCTTCGACGGGGCAGGTGATGCACGGCCATGCGGGCAGGGGCAAGAGGTGGAGCCAGCACCCACCCTCCGCAACCCGGTGCAGCCTCGCCATCCGGAGGTCGCTCGACGTCCAGGTGCAGTACAACCTTTCGCGACCTCGCCGTGTCGAACGGGTGGACGGGGAGCGCAGGGGTGCTTCCGGAGATCGAGGAGGTCCACGTGGCACGTGTGCGTACGGCCGTGGTGGCGGCGGCATTGGTCGCGGCGCTGGCGCCGGCGACGTTCGGGGGCTCGGCGGCCTTCGCCGCGTCCCCGGCGGCGACCGCCGCCGGCCCGACGGCGGCGGAGGTCGGGACGGTCGTCCAGGAGGGCGGTCGGCTGACCGTTCCGGCCGGCGAGGAAGGGCCGGTGACGCTGCGGTTCACGGCCACGCTGCCGGCGGGCGTCAAGGGGCCGGTGACCGCCTCCTTCCAACTGGACACCTGGCTGACCGAGGACGAGCCGGGCAGTTCGCCGGTGAGCCAGGACGTGATCCGCTCCGTCTGCGCGGTCAACGGCGTCTCGTACGGGGAGTGCGCGTGGAACATGCCCTACTTCCCGCCCGTCCTGCATGATCCGCCCACCCGGCCCTCCCTCGACCTTCCCGCGGTGCCGGCCGCCGAGACCCTCACCTACACCGTCACCCTGGACGCCGACCGGACCGCGACCGTCCTGGGCCACCCGAACGCCCTGGTCGCGCTGATGGACAGCACGGGCGCGACCGTGGCCCAGGGCACGCTCGGCCTCGACTTCGTCCCCGGGACGCCTCCGCCGGGGCAGCGCGGCGCCGTCCACGCGCGGGACAAGGACGGCGTGCTGTGGCGGTACGAGGGCACGGGCGACGTCTCCCGGCCGTTCGCGACGCGCAAGCGGGTCGGCGGCGGCTGGAACGCCTACACCGCCGTCGCCCCGCTCACCTCCGCCACGGCGGACGGCCGGGGCGGCCTCGTCGCCCGCGACCAGGCGGGGGTCCTCTGGTACTACGCGGGCACCGGCAAGCCCTCCGCGCCCTTCGCGCCGCGGCAGCGGGTGGGCGGCGGCTGGAACACCTACACGGCCCTCGTCGGCGTCGGTGACGGCAGTCTGGTCGCCCGGGACAGGGACGGCGTGATGTGGCGCTACAAGGCGGAGCACAACACGCTGTACGGACCGCGACAGCGGGTGGGCGGCGGCTGGAACACGTACACCGCCCTGACCATGTCGGGCGCCCACGACGGGGCCCTGGGCCGTGACAAGGACGGCGTGCTGTGGAAGTACAACCGCTACGGCCCCTATCCCTCCCCGCCCTTCCAGCAGCGCCAGCGCGTCGGCGGCGGGTGGAACACGTACACGGCGATCGCGGGCACCGCCGAACTCGGACGTGACGATCGCCCCGATCTCGTCGCACGGGACAGGGACGGCAAGCTCTGGCTCTACCAGGGCGCGTACAAGCCCCTGTCCGGCCTCGTCCCCGGCTCCTCCCGCTCCCTCGTCGGCGGCGGCTGGAACACCTACGACCTGATCTTCTGAGCGGTACGTCAAGGTAGGCCGCTCCCGTCGCATGCGCTTGGTCGAACTGAACGCGTTTGTCGCCCAGTTGCAGCCTCAGACCGATTGACCGACGAAGACGCAGAGGCCCCCCGGAGTTCACCGGGGGCCTCCCCCGTGGAAGTGGGGCGCTCCGAGTTGTCACGGGAGGCCATGCGGCGGATGGTCGACACGTGCCAGCCTCAGCGCCAGCGGGCTGCCCCACCCGCACCCGCTACTGAGACCACGGACAGCCGGACGGCCCGCGCAAGGCTCCGCCGTCGCATTCGGCAAATCAAAAACCCCAGGTCACGGCGAGTGAGTCCTGGGGTAATTCCGAGCCGCCTTCGGGATTCGAACCCGAGACCTCCGCATGACGAGGCCCGCACGATCATCCTGGACGTGCCGAGCGGTGCCGCCGAATCCCGTTTCCGCTGATCCGAGGCTTGCAGCCCTAATCGGCCTGACGGCTGCCCCACTCCGGTGCCATCCAGTCCGCTCGCGCAGCCGCTCACGCAAACCGGGTCGCCTACAGGAGGGGGGTCAGACTCTGCCGAGGTCGACCTCCATTGCGAAGGGTGCCGAAACCTTGACGACGCCGGTGAACACTTCCCCGTCCCGGTAGGCCCTGGCAGCAGGGTCCAGAACGTAGGTGTACACGAGAGGGACGCCGGTAACGGCCTGCTCGACCCTCCAGTAGAAGGCGATACCGGCCTTGGCGTACTGGTCCGTCTTCACGATCCGGTCGGTGGTCTCCGATCCCGGTGAGACAACCTCCACGACCAGGAGCACGTGCTCAGGGCGGGTGGGCGTGATGTCGATCGTGTCGGCGCGGTACACAACGACATCCGGGCGCCGATTCGTGAGCGGGACGTCCTGGAGACGGACATCGAAGTCGGTATCGGCGTTCCAGTCAGGCCCCGCAGCCGCCTCCAAGGCATTCGCCAGGATCCGAGCAAGCCGGTTGTGGCGCTTGGACGCACTGGGACTCAGGACGACCATCCCGTCCACGATCTCGATCCCCGCACACTGCTCCTCGGACCAGGAGTCGTACTGCTCCGCCGTGATCTGCTCGTGCATCCACGCAGGGGCTGCCATCTCGGCAGTCATGACGCACCTCCCGGACACCATGCGGGCGGGCCCGATCCCGCTGAACTCAGCGTACTGTCTCAGCTCCCGCAGCACGTTGGACGCCAGAACAGCCGGCATGCGCGCTTCGGCCGTCCAGCAGGAGACAGCGGAGGGTGGGCCGTCCCCCGCTGCCGAGGGAGAGAGGGCGACTGCAGTCGACCTCCTCCGATTCCGATCACTGAGCAGCACGGTGGCGCACGATCGGTCTCCCTGGGGGGTCAGGTTTTCGCACGCATCCCATGCCGTGGTGCTGGGCCCCCGTCGCGCAGGACACTCCGCCTCGTCGACTACGACGGAATGTACGTGCCCGCGCTCAAGGGTCAGGGAGCAACGGAGAGCGGTCACCGCCACTACCAGTCCCCGACCCGCACCAGCTCGGAATTCGGCCCCTCGGCCCCACGATGGACCGTTTCTCGTCCTGGGTCATCTACCTCGCCCTGGTCTCGATCGCCACTGACCCCACGCCCAGGACAAGCTTCGCCAGGCCTCCATCAGGTCAAGGTTCCGGGCGTCGGCGAGGTACGGGCGCGCGCACTCGAAAGCTGGCGGGCCTCACTGGAGCAACGGGCCCGGCAGTCGGCTCCCACGGCTGTAAGCGCCCAGGAGCGGACCACGATCCGTCAGCAGTTCGCTGCCGAGAAGAAGCGCCACGAAGCGGAGATCACTCAGGCCAAGCTCACCGACGCCACCACAACCCACGACCTGATGGCCACCCGGCTCGCCATCGCGAGCACGGAGCACCGTCGTGCATTCAGCCTGCGCCGCTACCTCCGCTGTGTCGCGACGGGCCGCTGACCCGAGACGACCGGCGGGCGAGACCCGTGTCCACGGGTTCGCAGCCCCTTCGCTCACGCATGCTCACGCGCGAGGTCTCGGATCCCCGCTGCCGCATGTCCGCTCAGGCAGAAGGCATGAAAAAACCCCAGGTCACGGCGAGTGAGTCCTGGGGTAATTCCGAGCCGCCTTCGGGATTCGAACCCGAGACCTACGCATTACGAGTGCGTTGCTCTGGCCAGCTGAGCTAAGGCGGCTTGCCGTGCAGACCCATGGTGGGTGCAGCAGCGCGGCCAAGTCTACACAGTTTCCAGGGGTGCTCCGACCACCCTCGGATCATGGCTATGAGCAGCGCTTTCCGTCCTGCGGAGGCGTGCCTTCCAGGAGGTAGGTGTTGACGGCCGTGTCGACGCAGTCGCTTCCCCGGCCGTACGCCGTGTGGCCGTCGCCCTCGTACGTCAGGAGCGTGCCGGAGGAGAGCTGGCCGGCGAGGGACTGGGCCCACTTGTACGGGGTGGCCGGGTCGCGGGTGGTGCCGACGACCAGGATCGGGGCGGCGCCTTCGGCGGTGATGCGGTGCGGCCGGCCGGTGGCCGGGGTCGGCCAGGAGGTGCAGTTCAGGGCCGCCCACGCGAGGCCCTCGCCGAAGACCGGGGAGGCCTTCTCGAAGGACGGGACGGCCTTCTCGGCGTCGGCCGGGCCGGTGTAGGCCGGCGGCAGGTCCAGGCAGTTCACGGCGGCGTTGGCGAACATGAGGTTGGCGTACGTGCCGTCGGCCTCCCGCTCGTAGTAGCTGTCGGCCAGGGCGAGGAGGCCCGAGCCCTCGCCGCCGATCGCCCGGGTGAGGGCCTCGCGCAGCTGGGGCCAGGCGCCCTCGTCGTACATCGCGGCGATCACGCCGGTGGTGGCGAGGGACTCGCCGAGCGGGCGGCTCTCGCCGGTGGGGACGGGCTCGGCGTCCACGTCGCGGAAGAACTTCTTCATGGCCTCGCCGGCCGCCGCGACCGACTCCGTGCCGAGCGGGCAGTCCGGCTTGCTCACGCAGTCCGCGGCGAAGGCCCGGAACGCGGTCTCGAAGCCGCCGGTCTGGTCGCGGTTGAGCTCGACCGCCGGCAGCGACGGGTCCATCGCCCCGTCGAGGACGAGGCGGCCGACCCTGCCGGGGAAGAGTTCGGCGTAGGTGGCGCCGAGGAACGTGCCGTACGAGGCCCCCACGTAGCTCAGCTTCTCGTCGCCGAGCACCGCCCGCAGGATGTCCATGTCACGGGCCGTCTCGACGGTGGAGACGTGCGGCAGGATCTTCCCCGAGCGCTTCTCGCAGCCGGCCGCGAACTCCTTGAAGGCGGCGCTGAGCGCGGCGGTCTCCTTGGCGTCGTCGGGGGTCTGGTCGACCTGCGTGTACGTGTCCATCTGCGGGCCCGTCAGGCACTCGACGGGCTCGCTGCGGGCGACTCCGCGGGGGTCGACGGCCACCATGTCGTAGCGGGCGCGGACGGGCGCCGGGTAGCCGATGCCCGCGTACCCCTGGAGGTAGCCGACGGCGGAGCCGCCGGGGCCGCCCGGATTGACCAGGAGCGAACCGAGCCGCTTGCCGGGGCCCGTCGCCCGGACCCGGGAGACGGCCAGCGCGATCTCACCGCCGTCCGGCTTCGCGTAGTCGAGCGGGGCGCGCAGGGTGGCGCACTGGAAGCCGGTGACTCCGCAGTCGCGCCACGTCAGCTTCTGGGCGTAGTACTTCCGCAGCGCCTCGGCGTCGGGTGAGCTCGACGGGGCCGAGCGGGCCGCTGTGGTGCGGGACGCCGCCGCGTCGCTTCCGCTCGTGCAGCCGGAGAGGATCAGCCCGGCGGCCGCGAGGGCCGTGGCGGACGTACGGAGCAAACGCCTGGAGTCCATTGCCGGAGCGTATCCGGACCGGTACGGACCGTGTCCAATCGTGCTGTGTCCACCAACCGCCCCGGCTCGGCCGTCCCGCTCCGGTTCAGCCGCGCAGCGCCAGCGTCATCGCCTCCACCGCGAGCAGCGGGGCCACGTTCCGGTCGAGGGCCACGCGGCAGGCAAGGACCGCCTCGATCCGGCGGAGGGTGCGCTCCGGGGTGGTGTCCCGGGCGATCCGCTCCAGGGCGTCCCGTACGTCCGTGTTCGCCAGGGGCGCTCCTGAGCGCAGCTGGAGGACGAGGACGTCACGGTAGAAGCCGGTCAGTTCGGTGAGGGCGAGGTCCAGGCTGTCGATCTGCGTCCGCTTCTTGCGCCGCTTCTGGTCCGCCTCCAGGTCCTTCATCATGCCGGACGTGCCGCGGGGCAGCCGCTCGCCGGGGCCCACGCCGAGAGCCGCCTTCAGCTCCTCCGTCTCCCTGGCGTCGGACTCCTCCGCCACCTGGTCGGCGTCCTCCGTCGCCGTGTCGATCAGCTCCTGGGCGGCCTTGAGGCAGCCGCCGACGTCGTCGACCCGCAGGGGCACCTTGAGGACGGCGGCCCTGCGCGCCCGGGCCCGGTCGTCGGTGGCGAGCCGCCGGGCGCGGTCGATGTGTCCCTGGGTGGCCCGGGCGGCGGCGTGGGCCGTCTCGGGGTCGATGCCGTCGCGCCGCACGAGTACGTCGGCGACCGCGTCCACCGGAGGCGTCCGGAGGTTGAGGTGGCGGCAGCGGGAGCGGATCGTGGGCAGCACGTCCTCGATCGAGGGCGCGCAGAGGAGCCAGACGGTACGGGGAGCGGGCTCCTCCACGGCCTTCAGGACCGCGTTGGCCGACTTCTCGTTCAGCCGCTCGGCGTCGGCCACCAGGATCACCTGCCAGCGGCCGTTGGCCGGCGCGGTGTACGACTTGCGGACGGTGTCGCGCATGTCCTCGACGCGCACCACGGCGCCGACGGCGGTGACCGTGGTGATGTCGGCGTGGGTGCCGACCAGCGCCGTGTGACAGCCGGTGCAGAAGCCGCAGCCCGGCGCCCCGCCGAGCGCCCGGTCGGGGCTCACGCACTGCAGCGCGGCGGCGAACGCCCGCGCGGCGGTCTCCACACCGGACCCCGGCGGACCGGTGAAGAGCCAGGCGTGGGTCATCTGGGAGGTGTCGGGTTCGGGCTCCCCCGCGGCATGGGCGGTGACGAACGCGTCGGCGTCCCGCGCGGCGGCGGCCAGCTGCTCCTCGACCCGTGTCTGTCCGACCAGGTCGTCCCATACGGCCATGTCTGCCCCTCCTCAGGTACGCCTCCCATTGTGGGGCAGTCCTCTGACAACCCCCGCCGGACGGCCGCCCCGGCCGGGGTCAGCGGCGGCGGGGGCCCTCGTCCTCGTCGTCGTGCGGGCCGAACAGCTCGTCCGCGAGGGTCGGGAGATCGTCGAGTGGGGTCTCCTCGGCCCAGTCGGAGCGGCGGCGCGGCCGGCCGTTCTCGTCGAGCTGGGGCAGCTCACGGGTCCGGTCGTCGGCACCGAGCGACGCGTCCCGCGAAGCCCGTGCGTCCTGCGCGTCCCGGGTGTCCCGTGCGTCCCGGAAGATGCCCGGCGGGACCCGGTCGACGGGGTCGGACGGCGGGGTGTCCCGTACGAGAGGCAGCACGGAGGTCGTCTCGGCGTCCCGCACCGGCGGCAGGACCGCCGTCTCGTCATTGCCCCCGCGCTCCCGCTCCTCGCGGATCCGGGGCATCACGGACGTCTCGTCCTCCGGCTCGGCGATCTTCACGATCGGTGTGGCGACGGTGACCTCGTCGGGCGAGACGGTGGGCGCGTCCGACTCCCCGCCCGGCTTCGCGAGCCGCTTCCCCGCCCTGCTCCCGTCCTGCCGCACGGCCGTACGCGGGTCCCGCGGGTCCGGCTTCACGACGGGTGTCGCCTGGGTGACCTCGTTCGCGGAGAGCTCCACGGCGTCGGCCGCGGCCTTCTCGCGAGCGGCCTTCTCCTCCGCGGCGGACTTCGCCGCGGCCGCCTTCTCCTGCGCCTGCTTCTCCGCGGCCGCCCGCCGGCGCGCCTCCTTCGCCGCCTCGGCCCGCTGCGCGGCGGCCATCTCCGCCGCCGCCCGTTCGGCTGCCGCACGCTCCGCCGCGGCCTTCGCGGCGGCCTCGGCAGCGACCTTCGCCGCGGCCGCCCTGGCCGCGGTCTCCTCCGCCGCCTTCGCGGCGGCGGCGGCCTCGGCCATCCGGCGGGCCTCCTCGGCGCGGAGCAGGGCCTCCTCGGCCTTGCGCTGCTTCTCCAGGCGGCGTGCCTCCGCCTCGGCCCGCAGCCGGGCCTCTTCCTCGGCCTCCTTGCGGAGTCGCTCCTGCTCCTCCTGGCGGGCCTTCTCCTCCGCCGCGAGCCGCTTCCGCTCCTCCTCGGCGGCGGCCTCGGCCGCGATCCGGGCCTCCTCGGCCTGCCGCCGGGCCTCCTCCGCCTGCCGTTCGGCCTCCAGGCGGCGCGCCTCTTCCTCCTCGCGCCGCTTGCGCTCCTCCTCCTCGGCGCGGAGCTTGGCGAGCTGCGCCTGGCGCTCGCGCTCCAGGCGCTCCTCCTCGGCCTTGCGGGCGGCTTCCTCCTCCGCCCGGCGGCGCGCCTCCTCCTCGGCCTTCCTGCGGGCCTCCTCGACGGCCTTCACCTCGGCCTCGGAGAGCGGCAGCATCCGGTCGAGCCGGTGGCGTACGACGGTGGTGACGGCCTCGGGCTCCTGGCCCGCGTCGACGACGAGGTAGCGGCTGGGGTCGGCGGCGGCGAGGGCGAGGAAACCGGCCCGTACGCGCGCGTGGAACTCCGGCGGCTCGGACTCCAGGCGGTCGGGCGCCTCGGTGAACCGTTCCCGCGCGGTCTCGGGGGCGACGTCGAGGACCACGGTCAGGTGCGGGACGAGGCCGTCGGTCGCCCAGCGCGAGATGCGGGCGATCTCCGTCGGGGACAGGTCGCGGCCCGCGCCCTGGTAGGCCACGGACGAGTCGATGTACCGGTCGGAGAGGACGACGGCGCCCCGCTCCAGGGCCGGCCGGACCAGGGAGTCGACGTGCTCGGCGCGGTCGGCCGCGTACAGCAGGGCCTCGGCGCGGTTCGAGAGCCCCGCCGAGGACACGTCGAGGAGGATCGAGCGGAGCCGCTTGCCGATCGGGGTGGCGCCGGGTTCGCGGGTGACGACGACCTCGTGGCCCTTGGCGCGGATCCACTCGGCGAGGGCCTGGACCTGGGTGGACTTGCCGGCGCCGTCGCCGCCCTCCAGGGCGATGAAGAAGCCGGTCCGCGAGGGCGCCTGCACCGGGTCGGAGCCGCGCAGCGCGTCGCGCAGGTCGCGGCGGAGCGGGACGCCCGCCCGGTCGTCGGTCTTCGCGAGGACGAGCGCGGCGACGGGCAGCAGCAGGGCGCCGATCAGCGCGAGCGTGAAGGCGGCGCCGCCGTGCGCGAAGACGAACTCGCCGGAGGCGAGGCGGTGCGGGCCGATCGCGGCGGCGAGCAGCGGGGCGGCGAGCGCGCCGATGCCCATGCCGACGCGGGCGGTGGCCTGGAGGTGCTCGGTCGTCCGGGCCCTGCGGGGCTCCTCGGACTCCTGGTCGACGAGGACGTGGCCGGTGTTCCCGGCGACTCCGGCCGCGTATCCGGCGAGGACGGCGAGGAACAGCACGGTCGCCGTGTCCGGCACCAGGCCCATCGCGATGAGGGCGACGCCGGTGACGGCGGTGACGAGGGCGAGCAGGCGGCGCCGGGACAGCACGGGCAGGACGGAGCCCGCGGTGCGGATGCCGACGGCGGTCGCGCCGCTGAGCGCCAGGATCAGGAGGGCGTACGTGACGGGGCCGCCGCCCAGGTCGTACGCGTGGAGCACGGAGACGGACGCGGCGGCGGCGATGGCCCCGGCGACCGTGGCGCAGGTGAGGACGAGCAGTGGGACGGCTCCGGTACGGCCCTTCTCGGCGGCGGGCCGGCGCAGGCCCTCCAGCGGCGAACGGGGCCGGGGCGTCTCTCCGCCCGGCAGCGCCATCGCGTACAGGACGGCGGTGGAGGCGGCGAAGAGGCCGGCGGCGACGTACGAGCCGAGGGCGGCCTGGTGCTGCGAGAACCAGTCGATCCCGAGGCCGAGCAGGTCGCCGACGAGGGTGGCGGCGAACAGCACGGCCGCGGCGGCGGGGACGGCGAGGAAGCCGGTGCGCAGGGAGAGCCGCCGCAGCGCGCCGAGGTGGTCGGGCAGCGGGCGTACGGCCCCGCCCTCGATCGGCGGGGCGGGCAGCAGCGCGGGCGCGGCGCCTTCGCGGCTGATCGTCCAGAGCCGTTCGGCGGCTCCGGTGACGAAGACGGTGCCGAGCAGGTACCAGAGGGCGCTGCCGGGGGTCCAGTCGATCCACAGGGGTGCGACGACGAGCAGCGCGATCCGGACGCCGTCGGCGCCGATCATGGTCCAGCGCCGGTCGAGCGGGCCGCCGGGCCCGGTGAGCGCGGTCAGCGGGCCGAGGAGGACGGCTCCGAAGAGGACCGACGCGAGGAGGCGGGCGCCGACGACGGCGGCCACGGCGAACGCGGCGCCCCGCTCTCCCCCGCCGAGCGCGCCCTCGGACACGGCCGCCTGGAGGCCGAGGAGGACGAGGACGAGGAGGGCGAGGGCGTCACCGGTGCCGCCTGCGAGGTGGGCGCTCCACAGCCGGCGCAGCGGCTGATGGCGCAAGAGGGCGCGTACGGCACGCTCCCGTGAATCCGCGACGAGTGCGGCGTCGGAATCGCCGAGGCGGTCTGGCTGCTCTGCTCGCGTCATCCGTCCACCCTATCCGGACGGCCTTGCTCCTCGCGGCCCGCGCCCGAACATCAGGACGAGCCTGTGACAGGGCGAAGGGTGGGGTGGAGGCACGCGCCTCCACCCCACCCTTCATGCCCTGCGAGGACCACTCCGGCTTCGCCCGCGAGGACTACTCCGGCTTCGCCGCCGCCGTCTTCTTCGCGGCGGTCGTCTTCTTGGCCGTCGTCGTCTTCTTCGCCGCCGTCTTCTTGGCGGCGGTGGCGGTGGTCTTCTTCGCCGCCGTCTTGGTGGCCGTCTTCTTGGCCGGGGCCTTCTTCGCCGGGGCCTTCTTCGCCGGTCCCTTGGCGCGCTTCTCCGCGAGGAGCTCGTAACCGCGCTCCGGCGTGATCGTCTCCACGCTGTCGTCGGTGCGCAGGGTGGCGTTGGTCTCGCCGTCCGTCACGTACGGGCCGAAGCGCCCGTCCTTGACGACCACGGGCTTCTCGCTGACCGGGTCGGTGCCCAGCTCCTTCAGCGGCGGCTTGGCCGCGGCCCGGCCCCGCTGCTTCGGCTGGGCGTAGATCGCGAGCGCCTCTTCGAGGGTGATCGTGAAGAGCTGCTCCTCGTCGGTGAGCGACCGCGAGTCCGTGCCCTTCTTCAGGTACGGGCCGTAGCGGCCGTTCTGCGCGGTGATCTCGACGCCCTCGGCGTCCGCGCCGACGACCCTGGGCAGGGACATCAGCCGGAGCGCGTCCTCCAGGGTGACGGTGTCCAGGCTCATCGACTTGAAGAGGGAGGCCGTCCGCGGCTTGACCGCGTTCTTGCCGGTCTTCGGGGTGCCCTCGGGCAGGATCTCGGTGACGTACGGGCCATAGCGGCCGTCCTTCGCGACGATCTGGTGCCCGGTGGCCGGGTCGGCGCCCAGCTCGAAGTCGCCGCTCGGCTTGGCGAGCAGCTCCTCGGCGAGCTCGACGGTGAGCTCGTCGGGCGCGAGCTCGTCGGGGACGTCGGCGCGCTGGTGGCCCTCGGCCTCCTTCTCGCCGCGCTCCACGTACGGGCCGTAGCGGCCGACGCGCAGGACGATGTCGTTGCCGACGGGGAAGGAGGAGATCTCGCGCGCGTCGATGGCGCCGAGGTCGGTGACGAGCTCCTTGAGGCCGCCGAGGTGGTCGCCGTCGCCGTTCCCGGCGTCCGCCGCACCGCCCTCGCCCGTGCCCTGGCCCTCACCGAAGTAGAAACGCTTCAGCCACGGCACGGACTTGGCCTCGCCCCGCGCGATGCGGTCGAGGTCGTCCTCCATCCGGGCGGTGAAGTCGTAGTCGACGAGCCGCCCGAAGTGGGTCTCCAGGAGGTTGACGACGGCGAAGCTCAGGAAGGACGGCACGAGCGCCGTGCCCTTCTTGAAGACGTAGCCGCGGTCGAGGATGGTGCCGATGATCGACGCGTACGTCGACGGGCGGCCGATCTCGCGCTCTTCCAGCTCCTTGACCAGCGAGGCCTCGGTGTAGCGGGCCGGCGGCTTGGTCGCGTGGCCGTCCGAGGTGATCTCCTCGACGCTGAGCGCGTCGCCCTCGGCGACCTGCGGCAGACGCCGCTCGCGGTCGTCGAGCTCCGCGTTCGGGTCGTCGGCGCCTTCCACGTACGCCTTCATGAAGCCGTGGAAGGTGATCGTCTTGCCGGACGCGCTGAACTCGGCGTCGCGGCCGTCGGCGGCCCGGCCGCCGATCTTGACGGTGACCGAGTTGCCGGTCGCGTCCTTCATCTGGGAGGCGACGGTCCGCTTCCAGATCAGTTCGTACAGCCGGAACTGGTCGCCGGTCAGGCCGGTCTCCGCCGGGGTGCGGAAACGATCACCCGAGGGGCGGATCGCCTCGTGCGCCTCCTGCGCGTTCTTGACCTTGCCCGCGTAGACGCGGGGCTTCTCCGGCAGGTAGTCGGCGCCGTAGAGCTGCGTGACCTGCGCCCGCGCCGCCGCGACGGCGGTGTCGGAGAGGGTCGTGGAGTCCGTACGCATGTAGGTGATGAAGCCGTTCTCGTACAGCTTCTGCGCCACCTGCATGGTCGCCTTCGCACCGAAGCCCAGCTTGCGGCTCGCCTCCTGCTGGAGGGTGGTGGTCCGGAACGGGGCGTACGGGGAACGGCGGTACGGCTTCGACTCGACCGAGCGCACCGCGAACGCGGTGTCGGCGAGCGCGGCGGCGAGTGCCCGCGCGTTCGCCTCGTCCAGGTGGAGCACGCTCTCGCTCTTGAGCCGTCCGTCGGCACCGAAGTCACGGCCCTGCGCGACCCGCTTGCCGTCGACCGAGGCGAGGCGCGCGACCAGCTGGGACGGGTCGGAGGCGTCACCGGAGCGGCCGGTGCCGAAGGTGCCGGTGAGGTCCCAGTACTCGGCGGAACGGAAGGCGATGCGCTCGCGCTCCCGCTCGACGACGAGCCGGGTGGCGACGGACTGCACACGGCCGGCGGACAGCCGCGGCATGACCTTCTTCCACAGGACCGGCGAGACCTCGTAGCCGTACAGCCGGTCGAGGATGCGACGGGTCTCCTGGGCGTCGACCATGCGCTGGTTCAGCTCGCGCGGGTTGGCGACGGCCTCGCGGATCGCGTCCTTGGTGATCTCGTGGAAGACCATCCGGTGGACCGGGACCTTGGGCTTCAGGACTTCCTGGAGGTGCCACGCGATGGCCTCGCCCTCGCGGTCCTCATCGGTGGCGAGGTAGAGCTCGTCGGACTCCGCCAGGAGCTCCTTGAGCTTCCTGACCTGCGCCTTCTTGTCGGCGTTGACGACGTAGATGGGCTGGAAGTCGTGCTCGACATCGACTCCGAGCCGGCGGACCTCGCCCGTGTACTTCTCGGGCACCTCGGCGGCGCCGCTGGGGAGGTCGCGGATGTGCCCGACGCTCGCCTCGACGACGTAGCCGGGGCCGAGGTAGCCCTTGATCGTCTTCGCCTTGGCAGGCGACTCGACGATGACGAGTCGGCGGCCGCCGTGTGCGGCTTCGCTGGTCGGGGACAACTTCGCTCTTCTCTCCGGATCGACACTCTCTGGCACGTACGGTGCTGGCACGCACGGCAGCGGCACGGACGGTGACGCTCCCGTCGCTGCGGAGTGTGACGGTACAACCCGCCCCCGTGTCAAACGGCGAAAGCCCGCAACGGCCACTCGAACGGTAACCCGAGTCCTGGCATTCCTGCCGCCCGGACTCCCGGTCGGGCGGGGCGGGACCCCCGCGCCGGAGGTCGGGGAGAGAGATCGCGGGAGGGATCAGAGCCTGGCGAAGCACCAGACGCCGAGGACGAGGGAGGCGGCGCCGAAGACGCTCGTCAGCGCGACGGCGGTACCGGGCGCGACCCCGTACACGACGGGCTCGCGGTGCAGCGTGCGCACGGTGGTCCACAGCAGCAGCGCGCCTCCGAACAGCGTGAACGCCGCTCCCGCGAAGATCGCCGGCCCGCTCTCCATGCCCGTACCCCGTTCCGTCCACGTGCGGTGTTCGCTTCCCGGAGCCGAGGCTGACACCTCCGGGAGTCGTGGGCGCGAATTCCGGGTGAACGACGCGGAGCGTTCCGTACGCATTCACGAAGATGGCCGGTAGTGACCCACCCCTCACTTGCTCTTCCGTCACATCGGTCCGCGTCATGTCACATCGGGTCGGGTGGGATCGGGTCGGGTGGGATCGGGTCGGGTCGGGTCACATCGTGTCGAGCGTGGCCCGGCGCCTGCTGCCCCGCTCGAAGAGCGCGAGCAGGGCGACGGCGACCAGCGCCCACCCGGCGCCCACCGCGAGCTCCGCCCCGAGCAGGACCCGGTCCAGTCCGGCACCCGCGGTCAGCCCGCGCGCCGCGTCCGCCGCGTGCGTGAGCGGCAGCAGCTCACCGGCGGCCCTCATCCACTGCGGCAGGGTCTCCCGGGGCACGGCGGCCCCGGTCAGGAGGAGCAGCCCCGAACTGGCCACGTTCGACACCAGGAACACGTCCCGGAAGCGGAGTCCGAGCGCGCCCAGGGCGAGCCCGAACGCCGAACAGGCACCCGCGGCGACGAGCAGCACCAGGGCGAGGCCGGGCAGGGCCCGGGTGGGCACGGGCAGCCCGAGGACGAGGGAAGCGGCGGCGAGCACGAAGGCGCTGACGAACAGCCCGTTGAGCACGTACGGGAGGGCGCGTCCGGCCCACAGCGGGACCCGGTGGCGGGGTGAGAGCAGGACGGCGCCGAGCGTGCCGTACCGGCGCTCGTTGGCGACGGCCATCGTGCCGCCGTACACGCAGGAGGCGGAAGCTGCGAGGACGGCGTTGCCGACAAGATGGAAACGGTCGTCGGCGACGCCCAGTTCCCGTCCGAGGAAGACGAAGAAGAAGACCTGCAACAGCGGCCCGACCAGCAGGGTTCCGATGAACATCGGCGGGGTCGTCCAGTTGAACAGCGCCCGGTAGGAGATCGCCCCGCCGACGACGACGAGCCGCGCGGTGCCGAGGAAGCGGAACATGGCTCTCTGGCCTTTCAGGAGGAGGGAACTCACGTGAGGGCGAGGGTGGCCGCGGCCCGCGCCCGGCGCTCCACACGGCCGAGGACGAGAACGGCGGCCAGGGCGTATCCGGCCCCGAGCGCGACGGCGGCGAGCAGCGGCGCGACCACGTCCCCGCCGGAGGTCGCCGCGTGCACGGCCCGCGCGCCCCAGGTGGTGGGCAGCGCCCAGGAGACCGGGTGCGTCCAGGCGGGCAGCACGGTCACGGGCACGAGCAGCCCCGACAGCAGCCAGACGGGGGTGTCGAGCGGGTTCGCCAGCGCGTTCGCGTTGCGCAGCAGGACGAAGGTCGCGGCGAGCAGGAGGCCGGTCATGCCGAGCGCGAGCACGCACACCGGGACGGCGACCAGGAAGAGCAGCGGGTGCGCGAAGTCCAGCGGCACGTCGAAGAGCAGCACGCCCCACAGGACGGTCGCGCCCATCGCGTACGTGCCGATGACGGCGGTCGCGAGGGTGATCGGCAGCAGGACGAGCGCGAGCGGCGTCGGCGCGACGACCAGGGTCTCCAGGGTGCCGAGCCAGCGCTGGTTCTGCACCGCACCGCCCGAACCGAAGAGCACCGAGCCCCAGATGCCCATGAGTCCGGCCCCGACCGAGGCGGTGAGCAGCCGGTCCGGGTCTCCGGCTGCCCGGAACAGGTAGACGGCGAGGGTCGCGTACACGAGCGGGACGAGGACGGCGAAGGTGATCTCGAGCGGCGACCGCGACATGTACGAGACATGGGTGCGCACCCCGACGAGGACCAGCCGCGGTACGCGCTTCACGAGGGGGCCGGTGTTCATGCCGGCACCACCTCCTGCGGGGTGCCGCCCGCCGCCTCCTCCACGATCGCGATGTACGCGTCCTCCAGGGACGGTTCACGGCTCGTGACCCGGCCGATCCGTACGCCGTCGAGCGCGGCCAGGACCGGCCCGTGCAGCTCGGCGGCCCCGCGACCGGTCTGCACCGTGATGATCTGCAGCGCGCCCCGGTCCTCCGCGGCCACCCCCCGCACGCCCGGCACGCGCCGCAGCCGGTCGAGCCGCTCCTCGTCCACGCCGTAGGCCTCGACCTCCAGCACGTCCCGTTCCCGCACCAGGGACTTGAGGCTCTCGGGGGTGCCGAGGGCGCGGATCCGGCCGCCCGCGATGACGGCGATCCGGTCGCAGAGCTCGTCCGCCTCCGCCATGTAGTGGGTGGTGAGGAGGACGGTCGTGCCGGCCGCCGCCAGGTCGGCGACCGTGCGGCGCAGGTCGCGGGCGGCGACGGGGTCGACGCCGATGGACGGCTCGTCGAGGAAGAGGACGTCGGGGCAGTGGAGCAGACCGCGGGCGATGTGGAGGCGCTGCCGCATGCCGCGCGAATAGCCCTCGACCCGCTCCTTCTCCCGGCCCGACAGGCCCACCAGGTCGAGGAGTTCGGCGATGCGCCGCTTCTGCTCGCGGGCGCCGACCCCGTACAGCTCGGCGAAGTACCGGAGGTTGTCGAGCGCGGAGAGCCGGTCGTACAGGCCGCGGTCGCCGCCGAAGACGTACCCGATGCGACGGCGTACGGCGACGGGGTCGCGGGCCACGTCGTGGCCGAACACCCGGGCGGTGCCGGACGTCGGCAGGAGCAGGGTGTTGAGCATCTTGATGGTGGTCGTCTTGCCGGCGCCGTTGGGCCCCAGGAGGCCGAACAGCTCCCCCGGAGCCACCTCGAAGGTGACCCCGCGCACGGCCTCGGTCTCGGTGCGCCGGGACTTCGGCCACCCGGTCCTGCTGGTGTAGGTGCGGCGCAGCGCGTCCGCCTCGATTGCGAGCATGCGCCGGACGGTAGAAGCGGGGAGGGGGGCCGGGCCATCGATTCGGGAGCTCCCGAATCGTCGTTCGCCCCCTCCGGCTCTCAGGCGACCGCGCGCAGCACGCCCTCCCCGGCCAGCAGCGCGAGCAGCGACCGGCCCGTGTCCGTGAGCTGGTAGTACACCGAGCGTCCGACGCGGTGCCGCGTGACGATGCCGGCCTCCGCGAGCACCGACAGGTGCTCGGAGACGGTGCTCGGCGCGAGGCCGAGCCGGTCGGCGAGCCCCGCCGTGGTGAGCGGCCCGCCCAGCTCGCGCAGGACCGCCGCGCGGCCCCGGCCGAGCATCAGGCCCAGCCTGTCCTCTGCGACGGGCTCGGGCGGTTCGCGCAGGGCGGCGGCGCCCCGGGCCTGGAAGCTGAGCGCGAACACCTCGGGGTCGTCGGTCGAGTACAGCCGGCAGCCCTCCGCGAAGACCAGCGGCACGAGCACGAGACGCCGCTCCCCGGGCGCGTACTCCGCGTCGATGTACTTGGTCAGTTCGAGTACCGGGGGCTGCCACCGCCCCCGCGTCTCCAGGCCCGCGAACAGCGCGTCGACGCCCTCCGTCGCGAACGTCCTGGCCCGGACGAGCACTTCGTCCTCGACGAGCCGCCGCATCGTCGGCCAGTACGGCTCGATCGCGCCCTCCCAGTAGGCCGCGTACGCGTCGGCGAGCGCCGCGCAGGCCGCCTCCGGGTCCTTCAGGTAGGGCCGCACGAAGGGCTCGTCGGACATGCCGGGGTAGCAGACGTCCACCTGGGCGCGGACGAACTCCGGGTCGGTGGCCCGCAGCGCGGCCAGCTCCTCGTGGACGTCGACCGTCCCGAACGGCCGGGGCAGCAGGAAGTCGGAGACCTCGAACCGCCCCTCGACGAACAGGTCCCACAGCGGGCGGAGCCGGTCGTCCTCCCGCCACACCTCGCGCGCCTGCCCGACCCACTCCTGGTACGGCCAGGAGGGGTGCCGGTGCGGCAGCGCGAGGTGCATCGAGCAGAACGCGTCCCGCAGCGGGCTGATCGCGATCCGGGTCGCCCCGAGCGAGTCCTCGTCCAGCTCGATCCGTATCAAGCGCCGCTCTCCTCGCCGTACTGCTCGCCGTACTCCCCGGCTCCGGCGGGAAGCAGGAAGCCCTCCTCGACGAGCAGCCGGATCGCCTGCGGGGTGCGGTCCCGCAGTATGACCGGGTCCTCCCCCATCAGCTGCCCGATCGCGTCGAGGATGCGGCCCGCGCTGAGGGTGCCGTCGCACACCCCGGCGAAACCGGCGCCGACGTGGTCGACCCTGGTGGCGCGGCGCATGCCACGGTTCTGCCGGAGCACGACGTGCTCGGGGTCCTCGGCGCCCGGAAGCCCGACCTGCTCCTGCACCACCTCGGGCGCGAGGGTGAACCGGTCGGCGAGCAGCGCGGCGTCGTCGTGTGCGCGCAGGTAGTCCTGGCGCTCGAAGTGGGCGCGGACGGTGGGGCCGAGGGGCTGCTCGACGGGGTGCGGCCACTCCTCGACGAGGATCGACGGCTCGACCTCGCCGGACGCCACCGCCGCGTTCCGCCGGATCGTGATCCAGCCGAAGCCCACCGCGCGCGTCTTGCGGGACTCGAACTCGTCGAGCCAGCGCTCGTACGCCAGCCGGTAGGCCTCCGGGTCGCCGCGGTGGTCGCCGCTGTCCCGCAGCCACAGCTCCGCGTACTGGGTGATGTCCTGGACCTCGCGCTGCACGATCCAGGCGTCGCAGCCCGCGGGCACCCAGGACCGCAGCCGGTCCTGCCACTCCTCGCCCTCGACGTGCTGCCAGTTGGCGAGGAACTGGGCGTATCCGCCGTCGTTGAGCCGCTCGCCCGCCTGCTGGACGAGCGTGCGGCACAGGTCGTCGCCGCCCATCCCGCCGTCCCGGTAGGTGAGCCGGGCGCCGGGCGAGATCACGAACGGCGGGTTGGAGACGATCAGGTCGTACGTGTCCCCGTCGACCGGCTCGAAGAGCGAGCCCGTGAGCAGCTCGGCCTCCCTGGCCCCGGACAGGGCGAGCGTCAGCCGGGTGAAGTCCAGGGCCCGCGGGTTGAGGTCGGTCGCGGTGACCAGGGTGGCGTGCTGGGCGGCGTGCAGCGCCTGGATGCCGGAGCCGGTGCCGAGGTCCAGCGCGGAGGCCACCGGCGCACGGACGGTGATGCCGGCGAGGGTGGTGGAGGCGCCGCCGACGCCGAGGACGACGCCCTCGGCCTTCTTGCCGATGCCCCCGGCACCGCCGACGGCGCAGCCCAGGTCGGAGACGATGAACCAGTCCTCGCCGTCCGGCCCGCCGTAGGGCCTGACGTCGACCGTCGCGGACACGGTGTCGCCCTCGCGGACCACCCAGCCGTCGGCGAGGGCCTCGGCGAGCGGCAGCGCGGCGGCGGCCCGGTCGTGCGCGACGGCCTGCTGGAGCAGGAAGAGCCGGACGAGGCTCTCCAGCGGGGAGCCGCCACGGGTGGCGCGCAGGGCGGGCACGGTCTCGCTGCGCGCGAGCGCCGCGTAGGCCGGCGCGCCGAGCAGGTCGAGCAGGCCGTCGGCGGTGAAGTCGGCGGCGAGCAGGGCCTCGCGCAGACGGGCGGCGTGCGCGGGCACCGGGAGGCGGGGAGGCAGGCTGGTCGTACTCACCGCCCCATTGTGACCGCCGCCACCGACATCGGGGCGCCCGACCCGGCCACGGCGGGCGGCGGTCCGCGAAAGCCGGGGCCTACTCCTCGGTCTTCGTGCCCGAGGCCTTCGTGCTCGGCTTCGTGCTCGGCTTCGTGCTCGGCTTCGTGGAGGCCTCGCCCGTGGGCTCCGCGTCCGATCCCTTGTCCGAGTCCGAGGAGGTGGAGCCGGGCTGCGGCGAGGCGGAGCCGGAGGTCTTCGGCGGGACCGAGGCGGTGGGCTTCTGGCAGCCGGGCTGCTTCGCCATCGCCTGGCCCAGTTCGCCCTCCTCCAGCTTGGACAGGGCGTCCTGGTCCATCTTCTCGATCTTGGTCAGGCCGTCGGCGACGCTCTGGAGGCCGTCCGCGAACTTCTGCTGGTTCGTCGGGTCCAGCGCGTCGACCTGCTTCTTGAGCCCCTCGTACGCCACCGCGGTGGCGTTGAGCTCCCTGATCGCGTCCTGCTGGATCTTCTGACCGTTCTCGACGGGCGGGACCCCGGCGCTCTCGACGGCCTTGGCGAGCGCACGGTCGGCGTTGGCGATGTCCTGGAACGCCTTCGAGTCGGCGGCCTGGATCTCGGCGGGCTTGCTGTCGGCGGCCGTCGAGATGATGATCTGGTGGGCGTCGGCCCGCTTCTGGATCTGAGGCTTCGCCTGGTCGCAGAACGTCTTCGCCCAGTCACCCACCTTGTCGCCCTCGTCTTCGCTGCAACCGGACAGCGCGAGTACGAGCACCGCGCCGCCGGACAGTACGGCCGCAAGCTTCTTGTTCACCGGATCGGTCCCTTCCAAGGCTCTCGGCCCCGGAACATACACGCCGAACGGGCTACTTCCACCTTTCGTACGACTGATTCGACCCGGATTGCAGCCTTTTGAACCAAGGGAGAGACGTCACATCAGCCCCGTAAACATGCGGTAATGAGACGGACGACACGTCAGGACACGGCCACGGAGCGCCTCTTGGAGACCCGCACGGCTCCGATGACGACGAACAGCGCGACCCCCGCGATCGCCGCCCGCAGTCCGGCGCTGGCATCGCCGCCGTAGCCGAACCGTACGACCGCCGGGGCGATGAGCAGCGCCACCAGGTTCATCACCTTCAGGAGCGGATTGATCGCCGGGCCCGCCGTGTCCTTGAACGGGTCGCCGACCGTGTCCCCGATGACGGTCGCCTCGTGCGCGTCGCTGCCCTTGCCGCCGTGGTTGCCGTCCTCGACCAGCTTCTTCGCGTTGTCCCAGGCACCACCGGAGTTGGCGAGGAAGACCGCCATCAGCGCGCCCGTGCCGATCGCCCCCGCGAGGTACGCGCCGAGCGGGCCGACCCCCAGCGCGAAGCCGACCGCGATCGGGGCCATCACCGCGAGCAGCCCGGGCGTGGCGAGTTCGCGCAGCGCGTCCTTGGTGCAGATGTCGACGACCCGTCCGTACTCCGGTTTCTCGGTGTAGTTCATGATCCCCGGGTGCTCGCGGAACTGCCTCCGCACCTCGTACACCACCGATCCCGCCGACCGGGACACCGCGTTGATCGCGAGCCCCGAGAAGAGGAAGACGACCGCCGCGCCGAGGATCAGACCGAAGAGGTTGTTGGGCTGCGAGATGTCCATCGAGAGCGTCACCGCGTCCGCCTTCGCGCCGACCTCGGCGACCGAGGTCGCGATGGCGTCCCGGTACGAGCCGAAGAGCGCCGCGGCCGCCAGGACGGCGGTGGCGATGGCGATGCCCTTGGTGATGGCCTTCGTCGTGTTGCCGACGGCGTCCAGGTCGGTGAGGACCTGGGCCCCGGCGCCCTGGACGTCCCCCGACATCTCCGCGATGCCCTGGGCGTTGTCGGCGACCGGGCCGAAGGTGTCCATGGCGACGATCACTCCGACGGTGGTCAGCAGCCCCGTCCCGGCGAGCGCCACCGCGAACAGCGCCAGCATGATCGAGGATCCGCCGAGCAGGAACGCCCCGTACACCGTGAGGCCGATCAGGAGGGCCGTGTAGACCGCGGACTCCATGCCGAGGGCCACGCCCGCGAGGACGACGGTCGCGGGGCCGGTGAGCGAGGACTTGCCGATGTCCCTGACCGGCCGTCGGCTGGTCTCCGTGAAGTAGCCGGTGAGCTGCTGGATCAGGGCGGCGAGGACGATGCCGAGGGCGACGGCGACCAGCGCGAGGACGCGGGGATCGCCGGCGTGGTCCCGGATGCCCGGCTCGGTGACGCCCTGCAGTTCGGCGTACGAGGACGGGAGGTACACGAAGGCGGCGACGGCGACGCCGACGAGCGAGATCACCGCCGAGACGAGGAACCCGCGGTTGATCGCGGTCATCCCGCCGCGGTCGGCTCGCCGCGGGGAGACCGCGAAGATGCCGATCACCGCGGTGACCACGCCGATCGCCGGCACGATCAGCGGGAACGCGAGGCCGTGGTCGCCGAAGGCCGCCTTGCCGAGGATGAGCGCGGCGACCAGGGTCACGGCGTACGACTCGAAGAGGTCGGCCGCCATGCCCGCGCAGTCGCCGACGTTGTCGCCCACGTTGTCGGCGATGGTGGCCGCGTTGCGCGGGTCGTCCTCCGGGATGCCCTGCTCGACCTTGCCGACCAGGTCGGCGCCGACGTCGGCGGCCTTGGTGAAGATGCCGCCGCCCACCCTCATGAACATGGCGATGAGCGCGGCACCGAGCCCGAATCCCTCCAGGACCTTGGGCGCGTCGGCCGCGTAGACGAGGACGACACAGGCGGCCCCGAGCAGCCCGAGGCCCACCGTGCACATGCCGACGACCCCGCCGGTGCGGAACGCGATCCGCATGGCCCGGTGGGCGACCTCGGTCAGGCTCTTCGCCGGCTCGCCCTCCGCCGGCGTGGCCTCCCTGGCCGCCGCGGCGACCCGCACGTTGGCCCGTACGGCGAGCCGCATGCCGATGTAGCCGGTGACCGCCGAGAAGAGCGCCCCGACCAGGAAGAACAGGGAGCGTCCCGCGCGCTGCGACCAGTTGTCCGCGGGCAGCAGCATCAGCAGGAAGAACACGGCGGCCGCGAAGACGGCGAGGGTCCGCAGCTGCCGCGCGAGGTAGGCGTTGGCCCCCTCCTGCACGGCTGCGGCGATCTCCCTCATCTTCTCGGTGCCCTCACCGGCGGCGAGCACCTGTCGGACGAGGAGCCGGGCGACGACCAGCGCGGCGAGGGCGACGGCGCCGACGACGATCACGATCGTCCGGTTCCCGCTCGTGAGCACCGCCGCGGCGAGAGAAGTGGGGTACATGGGGACGGATCATAGGGAGACACACCGGGACATACGGGGATGCCGGAGGCCCACCCGCGCGGATGCACCAATCGCCGCCCGGGAAGAGGAAGAGGCCCCGCGATGCGGGGCCTCTTCCTCTACAGGTACACGCTTACGCGTACGGGTACACGCCTACGGGTCAGGACAGAACGTCCGCCGAACTCACCGGCCAGCTCATCCGGATCGTGCCGCCGAACTCGCCGGCACTCACCTCGACGTCGTCGACGAGCCCGCGGATCACCGCGAGACCCATCTCGTCCTCACCGTCGGCGTCGTCGAAGTCCTCGGCCGGAGCCTCGGACCGCGCGCCGGGGACACCGGCGGCGTCGGCCGCCGCCACCCCCGCGCCCGGCACCTCGTCGCCGACCTCGATGGAGAACGTCTTCTCCTCCTCGGTCAGCACGACCCTGATGGGGGTCGTGACGCCGTTGCTGCGGTGCAGCCCGACCGCTCGGGAACAGGCCTCACCCACGGCGAGACGCACCTCGTCGAGGACCGCCTCGTCCACGCCGGCCCGGCGCGCCACCGCGGCCGCCACCAGGCGGGCCGTACGGACGTGCTCGGGCTGAGCGCTGAAGCGGAGTTCAACGGTGGCCATACGAACCCCCTGGGCTCAGTCGACGGCGTTGACGGCCTCGTCGACCGAGGTGTGGATCGGGAACACCTTGGTGAGACCCGTGATCCGGAAAATCTTGAGAATGCGCTCCTGGTTGCAGACCAGACGCAGCGAGCCCTCATGCGCGCGGACGCGCTTCAGACCACCGACGAGCACACCGAGGCCCGTGGAATCCAGGAAGTCCACGCCCTCCATGTCGACAACCAGGTGGTAGCTGCCGTCGTTCACCAACTCGACCAACTGCTCGCGCAGCTTGGGCGCGGTATACACATCAATCTCGCCACCGACCTCGACGACCGTACGGTCACCACCAGCGCCGGACACATTGCGAGTCGACAGGGACAGGTCCACGGATCCTCCAGCACCTTGCTATCGAACGATCGTCCCCCGGGGTCTCCCGGACGGAGTCAGGGAACTGATCGTCAGCCGCGATGGCATTCAATCACTTACCAGCAGCCATGCACGACGCCTTGGAAGCATTGTCCGTCATGGCAGTGACACACTCGGTGCCGATGGCCAAGAATCAGCGCCCCCGTCGTCCCGCCGGAGACATGGGCAACCGACCCTCCCCCGGCATGGTCCTCGACCGGCTCTCCTCGGGCGAGAGCCGGGCCGCGCGCATCACTCATACGGAGCACATGCCCGCCCGGGAGGGTCGTCATGCCGTCTGGCCGCACCGCATCCGCCCGGAGGTGATCGCGGCGATCGAGGCGGCCGGGATCGAGCACCCCTGGGCCCACCAGGCGCAGGCCGCCGAGCACGCCCTCGACGGCGAATCCGTCGTGATCTCCACCGGAACCGCCTCGGGCAAGTCGCTCGCCTACCTCGCCCCGGTCCTCAGCACCCTCCTGGACGGCTCCGAGGCCGCCAACGGGCGCGGCACCACCGCCCTGTACCTCGCGCCCACCAAGGCCCTCGCCGCCGACCAGCGACGCGCCGTGCGGGAACTGGCCGCCCCGCTCGGCAACCGGATCCGCCCCGCCGTCTACGACGGCGACACCCCGGTCGAGGAACGCGAGTGGGTCCGCCAGTACGCGAACTACGTCCTCACCAACCCCGACATGCTGCACCGGGGCATCCTCCCGTCCCACCCCAGGTGGTCCTCCTTCCTTCGGTCCCTGCGCTACGTCGTGATCGACGAGTGCCACACCTACCGGGGCGTCTTCGGCTCCCACGTCGCCCAGGTGCTGCGGCGCCTGCGCAGGATCTGCGCCCGGTACGGCTCCGAGCCGGTCTTCCTCCTCGCCTCAGCCACCTCCGCCGACCCGGCCGTGGCCGCCGGCCGTCTCACGGGCCTGCAGGTCACCGAGGTCTCCGACGACGCCTCCCCGCGCGGCGAGCTGGTCTTCGCGCTGTGGGAGCCGCCGCTGACCGAGCTGCACGGCGAGCGCGGAGCGCCCGTACGCCGCACCGCCACGGCGGAGACGGCGGACCTGCTGACCGACCTGACCCGCCAGGGCGTCCGCTCGGTCGCCTTCGTCCGCTCCCGGCGCGGCGCGGAGCTGATCTCGGTGATCGCCCAGGAGCGGCTCGCCGAGACCGACCGGTCCCTCGCCCGGCGTGTCGCCGCCTACCGGGGCGGCTACCTGCCCGAGGAGCGCCGCGCCCTGGAGCGGGCCCTGCACTCCGGCGAGCTCCTGGGCCTGGCCGCCACGACCGCCCTGGAGCTGGGCGTGGACGTCTCGGGCCTGGACGCGGTCCTGATCGCCGGTTACCCGGGCACCCGGGCGTCCCTGTGGCAGCAGGCGGGCCGCGCCGGCCGCTCGGGCGAGGGCGCCCTCGCGATCCTCGTCGCCCGCGACGACCCGCTGGACACCTTCCTGGTCCACCATCCGGAGGCGATCTTCGACCAGCCGGTCGAGTCGACCGTCCTGGACCCCGACAACCCCTACGTGCTCGCCCCCCATCTGTGCGCCGCCGCCGCGGAGCTCCCGCTCACCGAACCGGACCTGGCCCTCTTCGGCCCGGCCGTCCCCGACCTGCTGCCCCAGCTGGAGGGCGCCGGTCTGCTGCGCCGCCGCTCCACCGGCTGGTACTGGACCCGCCGCGAGCGGGCCGCCGACCTCACCGACATCCGGGGCGGCGGCGGCAGCCCCGTCCGGATCGTCGAGGCCGGCACCGGCCGCCTCCTCGGCACCGTCGACGAGGCCGCCTCCCACACCGCCGTCCACGAGGGCGCCGTCCACCTCCACCAGGGCCGCACCTACCTGGTGCGGGAGCTGGACCTCAAGGACTCCGTGGCCCTCGTGGAGGGGGCCGTCCCGCCGTACTCCACCACCGCCCGCGACACCACCTCCATCGCCGTACTCGACACCGACACCGAGATCCCCTGGGGAGCCGGCCGCCTCTGCTACGGCTCCGTCGAGGTCACCAACCAGGTGGTCTCCTTCCTGCGCCGTCGGCTGATCACGGGCGAGGTCCTCGGCGAGACGAAGCTCGACCTGCCGCCCCGCACCCTGCGCACCCGGGCGGTGTGGTGGACGGTCACCGAGGACCAGCTCGACGCCGCCCGGATCACCCCGGAGATCCTCGGAGGCGCCCTGCACGCGGCCGAACACGCCTCCATCGGCATGCTGCCCCTGTTCGCGACCTGCGACCGCTGGGACATCGGCGGCGTGTCCGTGCCGCTGCACCCCGACACCCTGCTGCCCACCGTCTTCGTGTACGACGGCCATCCGGGCGGCGCGGGATTCGCCGAGCGCGCCTTCCACACGGCTCGCGCCTGGCTGACCGCCACCCGGGAGGCCATCGCCTCCTGCGAGTGCGAGGCGGGCTGCCCCTCCTGTATCCAGTCCCCGAAGTGCGGCAACGGCAACGATCCGCTCCACAAGCGGGGCGCCGTCCGCCTCCTCACGGAGATCCTCCGGGAGGCCCCGGCGGCCCCGGCGGCCCCGGAGCCCTCTGCGGCCCCGGAAGGCCCGGAGGGTCCCGCAGGCCCTGCCGCGGCCCCGCAGGGCCCCCAGGGCCCGCCCGCGACCTGACCTCGGGCCGGTAGGGGCCGCGCGCCGCCCGGGCGGTCACCTCCGCGCGCTCGCCCCGCACCGCGCACCGCACCAGCTCGGCACTCTGCGCGGCGGCCACCCGGGCGGCGACGGCGCACGCCTCGGCCTCGCCCCACAGCGCCCGGTCCGCGGCGGCCAGGGCCGCCATGTCGGCGGCCCCGCCGGCCCGGTGCCGGGCCGCCACCGCCTGTCCGAGCATGAGCACCGCCCCGAACACCACGCACAGCGCACAGGCCGCGAACGCCGCCCACACGGTCGCCGCACCCCGGTCGGACCCCCGGCCTCCCGTGCCCGGAGCCGAGCCGGTCACCACGCAGCTCCGGGCCCCGGACCTCCGCCGGCCGCGCCGTCGGCCACCGTGTCCTCCGCGAGGGCCGCCGCGTCCGCCCGCAACGTGACGCCCAGGCCCCGGGGACCGGGCGCCCTGGCCTCCACCGTCACCCGCCACAGCTCCCCCGCCCGCGTCACCGACACCCGTGCTCCCTCGGGCGCGGCGGCCCGGGCGGCCGACTCGGCGGAGGACACCGGCTCGGAGCGGGCCGCCGCCCGTGCTCCGGCCCGTGCCGCGTCCACGCACCGGATCTGCGCGGCGGCCGCCGCCAGCGCCCAGAGCAGCGTCACCGTGAACAGGGCCAGGACGGGCAGCACCATCGCCGCCTCCACGGTCACGAACCCCCGGTCAGAACGACGCATCGAGAGCCTTCCCGATCACCGACTCCAGCGCCCCCGAGACCGCCCCGCTCGTCACGATCTTGTACAGAACCGCGGCGAACGCCGCCGCGGCGATCGTTCCCACCGCGTACTCGGACGTCGTCATCCCCGCGTCCCGGCGCGCCGCCGCCTTCCGCCGCGCCCACCATCCACACACCACCGCCGCCGCCCTGCCTGCCATGTCTCCCGTGCCTGCCATGCCGTGCTCCTCGTTCCGTCGTCGCCTGTCGCGTTTCGTCATGCCTCGTCCGTCCGTGCCCGGCCGTGTCCGCCGTGTCCGCCGTGTCCGCCGTGTTCGCCGTTCATCCGTCCAGGAGTCCCGTCGCGAGGCCGATCACCACCGGGGCCACTCCCACCGCCAGGAAGGCGGGCAGGAAGCAGAGCCCCACGGGGGCGCTGATCAGGACCTGCGCCCGGCGCGCCCTGGCCTCCGCCGTACGGGCGCGGGCCGACCGCAGCGCCGCCGCGTGCCGGGCGACGGCCTCCGCCGCCGGCGCACCCGAGGAACCGGCCCGCTCCATGCAGCGGGCCAGCCCTGCGGCGCCCGGTGTCGCGCCGAACCTCCGCCACACCTCGGCCGGTTCACCGCCGAGCCGGAGTTCGGCCGCGGTGCGGGTCAGACGCTCACCCAGCGGCCCGCCGACGGAACGGCCGACGGCCTCCGCCGCCTCCCCCGGTCCGGCTCCCGCCGAGGCGCAGGCGGCCAGCAGGTCGGCCGCAAGCGGGAGATGCCGTGCCGCCTCCTCGTCGTCGATCGCCGAGGTGGCGGAACTCTTGGCCTCGCCTCGCCGCACCCCGGCTGCCACCAGAGCCCCGGCGAGCAGGCCGCCGAGCCCGCCGAACAGCGCCCAGCCGAGGCCGGCCGCCGCGAGTGGCGCCAGCCAGTGCCCCACCCACCGGGGCAGCCCCGCCCGGGACTTCACGGCCCGTGGCGCCGGTGCAGGGAACAGGCTTCTCACCCGCCGCCGCACGCCACGCGCCCGCCGGCCGTTCACCACCTCCCGGGCGGCCTGCGCGCAGCAGACCAGCGCCAGGACCACGAGTACCGCCAGTTGAAAGGCCGCGATCACGCCCGCTCCCCTCCTCGTACGATCCGTGCGGCCCACCACAGTCCGGCCGCCTCCAGCGCCCCGCCCACCGCCAGGCAGCCCAGGCCCGCCGGCGTGTGCAGCAGCACCCGCAGGGGGTCGGCGCCAAGGGCCGCGCCGAGGGCGACGCCCGCCACCGGGAGCAGCGCGAGAACCGCCACCGTCGCCCAGGCGCCGGCCAGTTCGGTCCGCAACCGCTCCCGCCGCTCGTGGTGCTCCCGCAGGGCCGCTTCCAGCCGGTCGAGCCCGGCGGCCAGGCCCGCGCCCCCGTCCACGGCCACCTGCCAGCAGGCCGCCATGCCCGCGAGCCCGCCGGCGCCGTCCTGGCCTGCCGCCCTGCGCAGCGCGTCCGGCACGTCCCCGCCGAACCGGGCCGCCGCCAGCACCGCCGCCTCCTCACCGCCCAGCGCTCCCGTCTCCCGGGCCGCGAAGGACAGTGCCTGGGCGGGCTGCCACCCGGCTCTCAGCTCCCCGACGACCGCCCCGCACAAGGCCACCACCCGCTCGCCCCTCGCCTCCCGTTCCCTCCGCCGCTCGACCGCCCTCCATCGCCGCGCCACCAGCGGCACCGCGACCGCCCCCGCGACCAAGGGCAGCGGCGACGCGCCGAGCACCGCGACGGCCCCCGCCACCGGCAGACACAGCCACGCCCGATGTCCGCGCACCACGGCCCACCACCGCGCGCCCACGGCCGGCCACCGGCCACCCCGGGCTCGGCGAGCGCCGGAGCCGTCGGACCCGCCGCCTACGAGCACCGCCCGTGCCCTGTTCACCCCACGGCGCCGCTCGGCCGCCCACCCCAGCGCGAGGCCCGCGCAGAGCCCCGCCGCGCCGTGGGCCACGGCCTGGACCGGCAGCAGTTCCGTCGTCACCACGAGCCCGCTCCGATCAGCGAGCCCAGCCGCTCCCAGCCACGCTCCCGCGCGAAACCGGACGCGCCCCACCGCAGCGCCGGAACCGTCCGCACGAGACCGTCCCGGTCCCGCTCCAGGACGTGCACCTCGGCGATCCGCCGCCGCCCGCCCCGGTCCCGCGCCAGGTGCAGCACGACCGACAGACCGGCTGCCAACTGGCTGTGCAGGGCGGCCCGGTCGAGCCCCGCCGCCGTCCCCAGGGCCTCGAGTCGCGCCGGTACGTCCGCCGCGGTGTTGGCGTGGACAGTTCCAGAGCCGCCTTCATGACCTGTGTTGAGGGCGGCGAGCAGGTCCACCGCCTCGGGCCCTCTGACCTCTCCGACCACCAGCCGGTCGGGCCTCATCCGAAGCGCCTGCCGGACGAGGTCCCGCAGCGTGACGAGACCGGCGCCCTCCTGGTTCGCGGGCCGCGCCTCGAGACGCACGACATGCGGGTGGTCCGGCCGCAGCTCCGCCGAGTCCTCGGCGAGGACGATCCGCTCCCGCTCTCCCACCAGGCCGAGCAGCGAGGCGAGCAACGTGGTCTTGCCCGTCCCCGTGCCGCCGCTGACCAGGTACGACACCCGGGCGTCGATCAGGGCGCGCAGGATCGGGGCGCCGCCGGGCGGCACGGTGCCGGCCGCCGCGAGCTCCTCCAGGGTGAAGGCGCGGGGCCGCACCACCCGCAGCGACAGGCAGGTCGAGCCGACCGCCACCGGTGGCAGCACGGCATGCATCCGGGTGCCGTCGGGCAGCCGCGCGTCGACCCAGGGCCGGGCGTCGTCGAGCCTGCGTCCGGCCACCGCCGCGAGACGCTGGGCGAGCCTGCGTACGGCGGCGGCGTCGGAGAAGGACACCGGGGCCCGTTCGAGACCGGCGCCCCGGTCCACCCACACCCGGTCGGGCGCCGAGACCAGGACGTCGGTGACGGCAGGGTCGGCGAGCAGCGGTTCCAGGGGGCCGGTGCCGATCAGTTCGCACCGCAACTCCTCCGCGGCGCCGAGCACTTCCGCGTCGCCGAGCAGCCGCCCCTGGGCACGCAGCGCCGCCGCCACCCGGGCCGGGGTGGGATCGGACCCGCTGGCAGCGAGTCGCTGCCGCACGGCGTCGAGCAGCCCGGCACCGCCGCCGACGGCGCCTCCCGCCCCGGTCACACCGCACCGCCGGAGCCGAGGGCCCGCGTCCAGAACGCGTCGCAGAACCGGCCGAGCGGCCCACGGGGCTCGGCGCCCGGCGGCAGCCCCGCGTCCTGGTCCTCCACGATCCCCGGGTCGTAGGGCAGTTCACCGGCCAGTGGCAACCGCAGGGCGTCGGCCACCCATCGTTCGTCGAGTCCCGCCGCGTACGGGCCACGGACCACGGCCCGCAGGTCGCGCACGCCCACGGAGAGCGTCGAGGCGACCCGGTGGGCCGCCGCGACGGCCCTCAACTCGCCGGGAACGACGAGCAGTCCGAGGTCGAGCTGCGCCTGCGCCTCCGCGGCCGCTGCGTCGGTTCCGCGCGGCAGGTCGACGACCACGACTCCGCCCCGGCGGCGAGCCGCGGCCAGCACGGACCGCACGGCCTCGGGCGGCACCGCGTCCACGGGCTCCCTGCCCCAGCTGAGCACCCGGACTCCCCGCACGGACGGCAGGGACTCCTCCAGGGCGCCGCCGGCCAGCCGGCCCTTCGAGGCCGCGAAGTCGGGCCAGCGCCTGCCCTCCTCGCGCTCGCCGCCGAGCAGCACATCGAGTCCGCCGCCCAGCGGATCGCCGTCGACGAGCAGGGTGCGCCGCCCGGTCCGCGCGGCGGCGAGCGCGAGCCCGCAGGCCAGGGTGGAGGCGCCGGCGCCCCCGCGCCCGCCGACGACCCCGACGGTCAGCGCCTGCCGGCCCACGCCTTCGGCCGCGTCGGCGATGCGGTCGACGAGGACGGCCTCGGCGTCGGGCAGCCTGAGCACGCCCTCGGCGCCGATCTCGACGGCCAGTCGCCACACCGCCGGATCGTCGTGGTCACGGCCGACGAGAACGGTCCCGGGGCGGCGCACCGCTCCCCGGCAGAGGGCCGCGACATCGTCGCCGACCAGGACGAGGGGCGGATCGGTCCAGCTCGCCCGCCGCTCCGGCACCCGGTGGTGCACTTCGGGCTCGACTCCGGCAGCGGCGCACAGCCGCAGGAGGTCGTCGAGCAGCCCCAGATCCTCGGTGACGATCAGCGGCCCGGCGCGGCGCGGCTCGTCGGCCCCCTGCGCCTCCGGTCCGCCCTGCGCCTCCGCTCTGCCCGGCGCCGAAGCCGACGCCGCCGCCCCGGTCCTGGATGTCCTGAACGTCTCCATGGCACACGCCCTCTCGTGATTCCCGCCGACCGCGAACTTCGCGACAGGAATCACCGTGGGGCCGTACCGGAAATCTTGGGGATGTCACCGAAAAACTGTGGATATCCGAAGCCCTGTGAATATCTTCGTCACCTCTCCGGGGACTGCCCGGAACGCAGCCCGCCGGTTACCGTGAGTGATGAATCGAGGGTCGGGCCGAGCTCAGGCCGGATCACGGCCGACGGCCGAAAGGAAGGGAGTGGACGATGTCCCACAGCGCCGAAACGGCTCCGGACATGCGACGACCCCCGCCGGGGGGGAGAGCGGGGGTCGTCTTTCCGGCCGACTCGGGGGGGGAGGAGCCGGGCCGGGTTAGCACGGTCGCGAACGATCCGTGACTTCCATGGTGTACCCGAGAGCCTTCTCAGGCAAACCCACACGCCCCAGCGTACGCCGAATGGCCGCCACCTATGCTCAGCCTTGTGGAAAACCACTCCTTGCCGCGCACAGCCGCCTTCTTTGACCTGGACAAGACGGTCATTGCGAAGTCCTCGACGCTGACCTTCAGCAAGTCCTTCTACCGGGGCGGACTGATCAGCCGCCGCGCCGCCCTGCGGACGGCGTACATCCAGTTCGTCTTCCTGGCGGGCGGGGCCGATCACGATCAGATGGAGCGGATGCGCGAATATCTTTCCGCGCTCTGCAAAGGCTGGAACGTCGCCCAGGTGAAGGAGCTCGTCGCCGAGACCCTTCACGACCTGATCGACCCGATCATCTACGACGAGGCTGCCTCGCTCATCGAGGAGCACCACGCCGCGGGCCGCGACGTCGTGATCGTCTCGACCTCGGGCGCCGAGGTCGTCGAGCCGATCGGCGAGATGCTCGGGGCCGACCGGGTCGTCGCCACCAGGATGGTGGTCGGCGAGGACGGCTGCTTCACCGGGGAGGTGGAGTACTACGCCTACGGCCCGACGAAGGCCGAGGCGGTCCGCGACCTCGCGGCGTCGGAGGGCTACGACCTCTCACGCTGCTTCGCGTACAGCGATTCGGCGACCGACATCCCCATGCTGGAGGCCGTCGGCCATCCGTACGCGGTCAATCCCGACCGGGCGCTGCGCCGGGAGGCCGTGGCCCGGGAATGGCCGGTTCTCGCCTTCGAGAAGCCGGTGCGGCTGAAGCAGCGGCTTCCCGCGTTCCGGATGCCGCCCCGCCCCACGCTCGTCGCGGCGGCGGCCGTCGGCGCGGCGGCCCTGGGCGCCGGACTGGTCTGGTACGCCTCGCGCCGGCGACAGGCGGCCCGGGCCCCTCGACCGGCCGAGGCCTTTGCCCGGATTTGAATGAGAAGCAAAGAAGCGGAGCCAGCACTTTCGCTTCCACTCGGACAGGAGTAGAAAGGAATCAGGCCCGCGAGACCGAGGACATCCGAGAGGATCACCTGTTGAGCATGAAGGCCCCACGGACCTAGCACAGAAACCAAGCACCCACGCGACGTCGACCCGTCGATTACGGGCCAGCCGCACCAGGCCAAGGGCAAAGCACCCGGCCTGATGGGCACATATCGAGGACGCATGGTAACTGGGTGGACGTGCCAGCGGCGGTACCAGAACTGGTACCGCCGCAACCCATTTCAGGCCGCGCCGCGCTGAAGCGCCTCACAGACGGCCGTCGACTCACGGGCACCGAGTTCGACCGCGCGCCCGCAGTGCGCGATCCAGCCGCCCACGCCCTCCGGGGTCCCCGAGAGGTACCCCTCGAAGGCCGCGAGGTACGCCGCCCGCCCCTGCTCCGCGTGGCCGACCTCCGCCGGGCAGACCGCCTTGGGGTCGAGGCCGCTCCCGACCAGCGCGATCCGCTCCGCCGCCCGCGCGACCAGACCGTTGTACGAGGTGAAGGGGCGCAGCGCGAGCAGCTCGCCGTGGACCACGGCGGCCGTCACGAGCGCCGGAGCCTCGCTGCCCGCGACGATCAGCTCCGCGAGCCCTTCGAGCCGTCCCGCGACCTCGTCGGGCGACGGCAGCGGGGACGTGACGAGCGGTTCGTCGACCGTCTCGCCGTCCAGCCGCGGGCGCCCCACGGAGTCACCGGCCGCGCCCCCGCCGGATGCGCCCGAGCCCGGGTCGCCGGCCGCGACCAGGTGGAGGCGGGCGAGCACCCGCAGCGGCGACTGGCGCCAGATGGAGAGCAGCTGCCCGGCCTCGGCGCCGAGCCGCAGGGCGGCCCCGACCGTGCGGGCCTCGGGGTCCGCGCCGAAGTCGGTGCGGCGGCGGACCTCTTCCAGGGCCCAGTCGGCGCCGGAGAGGGCGGCCGAGCCGCGCGCTCCGCGCAGGGCCGCCTCGGAGGAGATCTCGTTGCTGCGGCGCCGCATCACACGGTGGCCGTAGACCCGGTCGACGGCCTTGCGTACGGAGTCCACCGCGTCGGCGACGCCCGGCAGGGAGCCGAGGGCGGCCAAGGGGTCAGAGGCGTGCGTACTCATAGGTAGGGAGGCTACGCGCCCCGGCGCTCCGCCCCACGATGGAGTGGTCTTCTTCACGCACCTTGACCACGGGCCGCGTTCATGCCGCTACCCTAGGTGAACATGAAGATCGCTTTCGTGGGGAAGGGCGGCAGCGGCAAGACCACGCTGTCCTCGCTCTTCATCCGCCACCTCGCCGCCAACGAAGCCCCGGTCGTGGCCATCGACGCCGACATCAACCAGCACCTGGGCGCCGCGCTCGGCCTGCCGGACGCGGAGGCCGCCGCGCTGCCCGCGATGGGCGCGCACCTCCCGCTCATCAAGGAGTACCTGCGGGGCACGAATCCGCGGATCGTCTCCGCCGAGACGATGATCAAGACGACGCCGCCCGGGGAGGGTTCGCGGCTGCTGCGGGTCCGCGAGGAGAACCCGGTCTACGAGGCCTGCGCGCGACCGGTCCGGCTCGACGACGGCGACATCCGCCTGATGGCGACCGGTCCCTTCACGGAGTCGGACCTCGGGGTCTCCTGCTACCACTCGAAGGTCGGCGCGGTGGAGCTCTGCCTCAACCACCTGGTCGACGGCCCGGACGAGTACGTGGTCGTCGACATGACCGCGGGCTCGGACTCCTTCGCCTCCGGCCTCTTCACCCGCTTCGACATGACCTTCCTGGTCGCCGAGCCGACCCGCAAGGGCGTCTCGGTCTACCGCCAGTACAAGGAGTACGCGCGGGACTTCGGCGTCGCGCTCAAGGTCGTCGGCAACAAGGTGCAGGGCGAGGACGATCTCGACTTCCTGCGTGCGGAGGTCGGCGACGACCTGCTCGTGACGGTCGGCCACTCGGACTGGGTCCGCGCCATGGAGAAGGGCCGACCGCCCCGCTTCGAGCACCTGGAGGTGGAGAACCGGATGTCGCTCCAGGCCCTCCAGGACGCGGCGGACGACTCGTACCCCGACCGCGACTGGGACCGCTACACGCGCCAGATGGTCCACTTCCACCTGCGCAACGCGGAGAGCTGGGGCAACGCCAAGACGGGAGCGGATCTGGCGGCGCAGGTCGACCCCGAGTTCGTGCTCGGCGATCCGATGGCCGCCGCACCCGGCCTCGGCTGACGGCCGCACCGCCCACGAAGGGGGCCGACCTGCCGGCGCAGGTCGGCCCCCGGGATCGTGCGGCGGTGCGAAGGGATCAGGGCCGTTCGGCCTGCTTGGCGCCCGCTGCGGGGACGGCCGACGGGGCCGCGAGGAAGCCCGCCCAGCCTCCCGGCGGGGCCTCGCCGACCTTCAGGGTGCGCATCTTGGCGATGGCGTCGGGATCCTGGGCGTCGAGCCAGTCGGCGAGCTGGCGGAAGGACACGCACTTGACGTCCTTCTGCACGCACACCGTGGCGATGGTCTCCTCGATGGCGCGCATGTACGTGCCGCCGTTCCAGGACTCGAAGTGGTTGCCGATGACGAGCGGCGCGCGGTTGCCCCGGTAGGAGCGCTCGAAGGCCTGCACCAGGCCGTCCCGCATCTGGTCACCCCAGTACCGGTGCTGGGACGGGTCGCCCTGGGTGGTGCCGGGCGACTGGTTGACCAGGAAGTTGTAGTCCATGGCCAGCGTCTGGAAGGCGCGGCCCGGGACGGGCACGAGGTGCATCGACAGGTCCCAGAGGCCCGTGTCCTTCTTGGGCCAGATCTGGTCGTTGACGCCGCTCGTGTCGTAGCGGAAGCCCATCTGCGCCGCCGCCCGCACGAAGTTCTTCCGGCCTTCGAGGCAGGGGGTGCGGGCGCCGACGAGTTCCTTCTCGTAGTCGAAGGGCAGCGGCTGCTCCGCCCGCAGGCCCGCGTTGGTCTTCCAGTTCTTGACGAAGGACTTGGCCTGGTCGATCTCGCTCTTCCAGTCCTCGACCGACCAGTTGCCGACGCCGCTCTCCTTCCCGCAGAAGTGCCCGTTGAAGTGGGTGCCGATCTCGTTGCCCTCCAGCCAGGCGGCACGCAGTTCGCGGACGGTGGCGCGGATGCCCTCGGTGTCGTTGAAGCCGATGTCGGAGCGCCCGGCCCTGTGCTGCGGCGGCTGGTAGAGCTTCCGCTTCTCCTCGGGCAGCAGGTACACGCCGCTGAGGAAGTACGTCATGGCGGCGTCGTACTTCTTGCCGACGGAGCGGAAGTGCGAGAAGAGCTTCTGGCTGTCCTCGCCGGCGCCGTCCCACGAGAAGACGACGAACTGCGGCGGGGTCTCGCCCGGCTTGAGGCGCTGCCAGACGGGCTGGCGGGGCTGGGCGCCGGTGAAGGCCGTGGAGCCGTCGCCGATCAGTTGGACCGCGTTCGGCGGGGCCGCTGCCGGCCCCTTCTTGGCGCCCGCGCCGCCCGGCGCCCCCTTCGTGGCGTCGCCGTCGGAGCCCGAGCAGCCGGCGAGGCCGGTGATCAGGGCGACGGCGAGGGCACCGGCGGCGAGCGTCTTCCTGGGGACTGCCTTGTGGACTGCGGTCCTTCTCCCGGCGGCTGGCATCCGCCCACCTCTCCTCAGAGCACGTTCCGTACGAGCCGCGTCAACGTCGCACCACTCGCCCTGGGGAGATGAAACGACAAGCGGCAATCCGTTCGCCTATCACCGGAACCGGTGAATCATTGCCCTGTTTGCCCCGAAAATAATGCCGGAGACTTTACTCTCCATTACGATCCATTTACCGAGCGTTGATCCTCGCCCTGGGCGGGGTCCCGCCGGAATCCCGCCGCTGCACGCCGTGACCCACGGCCGCGAGCCCCCCAGTTCGTCCCGCACGAACCGCGACCGCGCTGCCCCGGAGGAGACGGGAATGACCCTCTGCACCCCTGACCGCATCACCAACCGGCCCGAAGTCCAGCGGCCCCACAGCCCGCCGGACGGACCCCGCCGCTTCCGCATCCACGGCGCCGACCTGTCCGCCTCGGTCGCCGTCTTCCTGATCGCCCTGCCGCTCTCGCTCGGCATCGCGCTCGCCACCGGAGCCCCGCTCCAGGCCGGTCTGGTCGCCGCCGCCGTCGGCGGCATCGTCGCCGGGCGCTTCGGAGGCGCCCCTCTCCAGGTGAGCGGCCCCGCCGCCGGCCTCACCGTCGTGACCGCCGAGCTCATCCAGCGGTACGGCTGGCGCACCACCTGCGCGATCACCGTCCTCGCCGGACTCACCCAACTCGCCCTTTCCGCACTCCGCGTGGCCCGCTCGGCGCTCGCCGTCTCCCCCGCGATCGTGCACGGCATGGTGGCCGGCATCGGCGTCACCATCGCCCTCGCCCAGCTCCACATCGTGCTCGGCGGCACTCCGCAGAGCTCCGCCGTGGACAACGTCCTGGGCCTGCCCGCCCAGCTGGCGGACATCCACCCGGCCGCCCTCGCCCTCAGCGCCCTCACCGTGGCCGTGCTGCTGTGCTGGCCCCGGCTGCCGGGCCGCGCCGGACGGTTCGCCCGGAAGCTTCCCGCCGCGCTCGTCGCGGTGGCCGGGGCCACGGCGGTGGCGACCTTCGCCGGGATCGCCGTACCCCGCGTCGACCTGCCGTCCTGGAGCAGCCACGCGCTGCCCGGCCTGCCCGAGGGCCCGGTGCTCGGCATCGCGGCCGGGGTGCTGACGATCACGCTGGTGACCAGTGTGCAGTCGCTGCTGTCCGCCGTGGCGGTCGACAAGCTGGTCGCCGCCCGGCCGGACGGCGGGCAGGGTGTTCCGCGTGCCGCTCTCGACCGTGAACTCGCCGGTCAGGGCGCGGCCAACGTGGTCTCCGGGGCGCTCGGCGGGCTGCCGGTCGCCGGTGTCGCGGTCCGCAGCGTCGCCAACGTGTCGGCGGGCGCGAAGACCCGCGCCTCCACGATGCTGCACGGCCTGTGGATCGTGCTCGCGGCCCTGCTGCTCGTCCCCCTGCTCGATCTGATCCCGCTGCCCGCGCTCGCCGCGCTGGTCATGGTGGTCGGCATCCAGATGGTCAGCATCACCCACATCCGTACCGTCACCCAGCACCGTGAGGTCGTCGTCTACGCGGTGACGGTGGCCGGCGTCGTCCTCGTCGGCATCCTGGAGGGCGTCGCCCTCGGCATCGCCGTGGCCGTCGCGGTCGCCCTGCACCGGCTCGCCCGCACCCGGATCACCCGCGACGACAAGGACGGGCGCCACCTGCTGCGCGTGCGGGGCCAGCTGACCTTCCTCGCCGTCCCCCGGCTGAGCCGCGCCCTGCACCAACTGCCGTACGGCTCCGACGTGGTGGTCGAGCTCGACGGGTCCTTCATGGACCACGCGGCGTACGAGACGCTGAGCGACTGGACCGCCGGGCACCTCGCCCACGGCGGGACGGTCGAGACGACAGGACCGTCCGGCACCCGGATCGCCGAGCCGGCCCCCGCCACCGCGTCGGCCGCCGATGCGCACACCTGCTGCCGGCCCTGGACGCCGTGGCACAACCACCAGTGCGGGGTGCAGCCGGCCGACCGGCCGGACGCGCCCGACGAGTCGACGGAGCCGGCCGAGCCCCGGCGCGCGACGGGGCTGCATCTGGCCAGCGGCATCGGCCAGTTCCAGCGGAACACGGCCCCGCTCGTACGGGACGAGCTGGCGCGGCTCGCCCGGGAGGGCCAGACGCCTTCACAGCTGTTCCTGACCTGTGCCGACTCCCGGCTGGTCACCAGCATGATCACGTCGAGCGGTCCCGGTGACCTGTTCACCGTGCGCAACGTCGGCAATCTCGTCCCCCTCCCCGGCGAGGAGAGCGGCGACGACTCGGTGGCGGCGGCGATCGAGTACGCGGTGGAGGTGCTGCGGGTCGCGTCGATCACCGTCTGCGGCCACTCCGGCTGCGGCGCGATGCAGGCTCTCCTGAACAGCGGTCCCGACGACCCGCCGACTCCGCTCCGCCGCTGGCTGCGCCACGGGCGGCCCAGCCTGGAGCGGATGGTGAGCCGGAGACACGCCTGGGCCCGGATCTCCGGACGCCTTCCGGCCGACGCGGTCGAGCAGCTCTGCCTGACGAACGTGGTCCAGCAGCTGGATCACCTGCGGGCGTACGAGCCGGTGGCGCGGCGGCTCTCCGAGGGCACGCTCACGCTGCACGGCATGTACTTCCACGTGGGCGAGGCGCAGGCGTACCTGCTCTCGGGGACGGACGAGGTGCACAGCTACGACGACGTGTTCACCCAGGTCATGCCGACGGGCCCGCGGGAGACGGCCCGCGCGTCCTGACCGCACGGGCGCTCCGGACGCTTCACCTCCGGCCGCGCCCGCGGCCGCGGCCGGAACCCGCGTGCCCTGAACCTTCCGCTTCCCCCGTCCGTGAGACTGTGTGGCCCCTTCTCCCACCGCTCGGGAAGAAGGGGCCCCCGCACGCCATTCGCCCAACAGGTCTAAACCAATTGTCCGGAGGCTCTTGTCACCCGGGCATCTGACTGATGAGCTATGACGCGGGACACATACGCACAGAGGACGCCCTGGGAAAGGGAGATGTCGTGAGCAACGAAAGCCTGGCCAATCTGCTTCGGGAAGAGCGTCGATTTTCGCCGCCCGCCGAGCTGGCCGCGCACGCCAACGTGACGGCGGAGGCGTACGAGCAGGCCAAGGCGGACAGGCTGGGCTTCTGGGCCGAGCAGGCCAAGCGCCTGACCTGGGCCACCGAGCCGACCGAGACGCTCGACTGGTCGAACCCGCCGTTCGCCAAGTGGTTCGCCGACGGCGAGCTGAACGTGGCGTACAACTGCGTCGACCGCCACGTCGAGGCCGGCCACGGCGACCGGGTCGCCATCCACTTCGAGGGCGAGCCGGGCGACAGCCGCGCGATCACGTACGCCGAGCTCAAGGACGAGGTCTCCAAGGCGGCCAACGCCCTGACCGAGCTGGGCGTCCGCAAGGGCGACCGGGTCGCCGTCTACCTGCCGATGATCCCCGAGGCCGCCATCACGATGCTGGCCTGCGCCCGCGTCGGCGCCGCCCACTCGGTGGTCTTCGGCGGCTTCTCGGCCGACGCCGTCGCCTCCCGTATCCAGGACGCCGACGCCAAGCTGGTCGTCACGGCCGACGGCGGCTACCGCCGGGGCAAGCCGAGCGCCCTCAAGCCCGCCATCGACGAGGCCGTCGCCAAGTGTCCGCAGGTCGAGCACGTCCTCGTGGTCCGCCGTACGGGCCAGGAGACCGCCTTCACCGAGGGCCGCGACGTGTGGTGGGACGACATCGTCGCCCGCCAGTCCGCCGAGCACACCCCGGAGGCCTTCGAGGCGGAGCACCCGCTCTTCATCCTCTACACCTCGGGCACCACGGGGAAGCCGAAGGGCATCCTGCACACCTCCGGCGGCTACCTCACCCAGGCCGCGTACACCCACCACGCCGTCTTCGACCTCAAGCCGGAGACCGACGTCTACTGGTGCACCGCCGACATCGGCTGGGTCACCGGGCACTCGTACATCGTCTACGGCCCGCTGGCCAACGGCGCGACGCAGGTCATGTACGAGGGCACCCCGGACACCCCGCACCAGGGCCGGTTCTGGGAGATCGTGCAGAAGTACGGCGTCACGATCCTCTACACGGCGCCGACCGCGATCCGCACGTTCATGAAGTGGGGAGACGACATCCCCGCGAAGTTCGACCTCTCCAGCCTCCGCGTCCTCGGCTCGGTCGGCGAGCCGATCAACCCCGAGGCCTGGGTCTGGTACCGCGAGCACATCGGCGCAGGGAAGACCCCGATCGTGGACACGTGGTGGCAGACCGAGACCGGCGCGATGATGATCTCGCCGCTGCCGGGCGTCACCGAGACCAAGCCGGGCTCCGCCCAGCGTCCGCTGCCGGGCATCGCGGCCACCGTCGTCGACGACGAGGCCAACGAGGTGCCGAACGGCGGCGGCGGCTACCTGGTCCTCACCGAGCCGTGGCCGTCGATGCTCCGCACCATCTGGGGCGACGACCAGCGCTACATCGACACGTACTGGTCCCGCTTCGAGGGCAAGTACTTCGCCGGTGACGGCGCCAAGAAGGACGAGGACGGCGACATCTGGCTGCTCGGCCGGGTCGACGACGTCATGCTCGTCTCCGGGCACAACATCTCGACCACCGAGGTCGAGTCGGCCCTCGTCTCCCACCCGTCCGTCGCCGAGGCGGCCGTCGTCGGCGCCGCCGACGAGACGACCGGTCAGGCGATCGTCGCCTTCGTCATCCTGCGCGGTACGGCGAGCCAGGACGAGGGCCTGGTCGCCGAGCTGCGCAACCACGTCGGCGCGACCCTCGGCCCGATCGCCAAGCCGAAGCGGGTCCTGCCGGTGGCGGAGCTGCCGAAGACCCGCTCGGGCAAGATCATGCGCCGTCTGCTGCGCGACGTCGCCGAGAACCGTGAGCTGGGTGACGTCACCACGCTGACCGACTCCTCGGTCATGTCGCTCATCCAGACCCAGCTGCCGGCCGCCTCCAGCGAGGACTGAGCCCCACCCGTACGAGCGCCCGGCCCGTACCCCGCGCACGCCCGCCCCGAGTCCATGGGGGCGGGCGTTCGCGTCTCGCCACAGCCGACGGGACGAACAAGGCAAAGCTCCCTAAAGTGAATCCCGCCGGACGTCGCCCGCGCTCGTTAGGTAAAGTAAAGACCGCGTCAGTGACGCGACAAGAGAACCTAGGTGCGCCGGGAAGTCTGGTCGGCAATGTGATTCGTCCTGCCCGCCCGACCGGAGGATCCCCGTGGCCGCCCCCGCACCGACCGACGACCGCAAGCACGACGACCGCAGGTTCCTCGGCCGTCTCTCCCTCCCCGAGCGGCGCTATCTCGCCGACGCCCTGCGCACCGAGACCCTCGGCGGCGTACTGCTCCTCGTCGCCGCCGTCGCCGCCCTCGTCTGGGCCAACACGCTGAGCGGCAGCTACGAGGCGGTCAGCGACTTCCACATCGGCCCCGCCGCCCTCGGTCTCGACCTGTCGATCCAGCACTGGGCCGCCGACGGCCTCCTCGCGATCTTCTTCTTCGTCGCCGGCATCGAACTCAAGCGCGAGCTCGTCGCGGGCGAGCTGCGCGACCCCAGGGCCGCCGCGCTCCCCGTCGTCGCCGCCCTCTGCGGCATGGCCGCGCCCGCCCTCGTCTACGTCCTGGTCAACGCCCTCGGCAACGGCTCGATGGACGGCTGGGCCGTGCCCACCGCGACCGACATCGCCTTCGCGCTCGCCGTCCTCGCCGTCATCGGCACCTCGCTGCCGTCCGCGCTGCGCGCCTTCCTGCTCACCCTGGCCGTCGTCGACGACCTCTTCGCGATCCTGATCATCGCGATCTTCTTCACCAGCGACCTGAACTTCGCCGCGCTCGGCGGCGCCGTCGCGGGCCTCGTCCTCTTCTGGCTGCTGCTCCGCAAGGGCGTGCGGGGCTGGTACGTGTACGTGCCGCTGGCCCTGGTCATCTGGGCGCTGATGTACAACAGCGGCGTCCACGCCACGATCGCCGGCGTCTCCATGGGCCTGATGCTGCGCTGCACCACCCGGGACGGCGAGCAGCACTCCCCCGGCGAGCACATCGAGCACCTCGTGCGCCCGATCTCGGCCGGCCTCGCCGTACCGCTGTTCGCGCTCTTCTCGGCGGGCGTCAGCGTCTCCGGCGGCGCGATCGGGAACGTCTTCACCCAGCCGGTCACCCTGGGCGTGGTCCTCGGCCTGGTCGTCGGCAAGGCCGTCGGCATCTTCGGCGGCACCTGGCTGGCCGCCCGCTTCACCCGGGCCGAGCTCAATCCCGACCTGGCCTGGCCGGACGTGTTCGCCGTGGCCTCCCTCGCCGGAATCGGCTTCACGGTCTCGCTCCTCATCGGCGAACTCGCCTTCGCCGGGGATGCCGCCCTCACCGACGAGGTGAAGGCCGCCGTCCTGATGGGCTCCCTGATCGCGGCCGTCCTCGCCTCCGTCCTGCTGAAGCTGCGGGTCCGCAGGTACCAGTCGCTCGTCGCCGCAGAGGAGCGCGACGACGACGAGGACGGCATCCCCGACATCTACGAGGAGGACAACCCGGCGTACCACCTGAGGATGGCCGAGATCCACGAACGGAAGGCCGCCGAACACAGGGAGCGCGCCCAACTGGCGGGGGCACCGCGCGATGAGGCCGACCGTCCGGCATGATCTGAGTCGGACCGCAGAAGAGAAGAGGGAGCACCGATGAGCGACCCGTTCGACGGAACCGAGCGCAGCCTCGGCCAGTTGGTCGCCTCGGCGACCGCCGAGATGTCCGCGCTGGTGCACGATGAGATCGCCCTGGCCAAGGCCGAGCTGCGGCAGGACGTCAAGCGTGGCGGGATCGGCAGCATCCTGGGTGTCGGCGCCCTGGTGGTACTGCTGTTCTCGCTGCCGATGCTGAGCTTCGCGCTCGCGTACGCGATCAACACCTGGACCGGCGGCCACAACGGCAACGGAGGCTGGAACCTCGTCTGGTGCTTCCTCCTGTCGTTCGCCTTCAACGTGCTGGTGGCGGGCCTCCTCGGGGCGATCGCCGTCGCCAAGTTCAAGAAGGTGAAGCCGCCGGAGAGGTCCATCGCCTCTGCGAAGCAGACCGCGGCGATCATGCAGAACGCGAAGCCGCACCCCCGTCCGGCCCAGCGCCCGGCCCTTGAGAAGGCCGAGTCTGTGGCACGCTCGTCCGTATGACCCTTCCCGAGAGCAACGGCAACGGCGGGCCCGTACGGCTCGACGGGCCCTGGACCCATCGCGACGTGGCCGCCAACGGCGCGCGTTTCCACATCGCCGAGATGGGCGACGGGCCGCTGGTGCTGCTGCTGCACGGTTTCCCGCAGTTCTGGTGGACCTGGCGCCACCAGCTGCCCGCGCTCGCCGACGCGGGGTTCCGGGCGGTCGCGATGGACCTGCGCGGGGTGGGCGGCAGCGACCGCACCCCCCGGGGTTACGACCCCGCCAACCTCGCCCTCGACATCACCGGCGTCGTGCGCTCGCTCGGCGAGCCGGACGCGGCGCTCGTCGGGCACGGCCTCGGCGGATACCTCGCCTGGACGGCGGCCGTGATGCGGCCCAAGCTGGTGCGCCGGCTCGCGGTCTCCTCGATGCCGCACCCGCGCCGCTGGCGCTCGGCGATGCTCTCCGACTTCGCCCAGTCGCGGGCCGGCTCGCACGTCTGGGGCTTCCAGCGGCCGTGGCTGCCGGAGCGTCAGCTCGTCGCGGACGACGCGGCGCTCGTCGGTGAGCTGATCCGGGACTGGTCGGGACCGCAGCCCCGGCGCGACGCGGACGACGAGGCGATCGAGGTGTACCGGCGGGCGATGCTGATCCCGTCGACGGCGCACTGCTCGATCGAGCCGTACCGCTGGATGGTGCGCTCCCTGGCCCGCCCGGACGGCATCCAGTTCAACCGGCGCATGAAGCGGCCGGTGCGGGTGCCGACGCTCCATCTGCACGGCTCCCTCGACCCGGTGATGCGGACCAGGAGCGCGGCGGGGTCGGGCGAGTACGTGGAGGCGCCGTACCGCTGGCGGCTCTTCGACGGACTCGGTCACTTCCCGCACGAGGAGGACCCGGTGGCCTTCTCCACGGAGCTGGTCAACTGGCTGAAGGACCCCGAGCCCGACCGCTGACGGGCCCTCTCCCGCAGGGGCGTACAGACTTCCTTCGAACGGCCATGTGCCCCGCGCATACTCCAATTGGCGGGCCCTCAGGCGGTTACCGACCTTGGGCCACGGGCAGACGTCGAGGTATGGGCTGGACGCACGACTACGGTGACACGACAGCACGCAACCGCCGCTCGGCCGCCGCGCCGAGTTCCCGCGAGGGGGGTGGCCCGCCGGACGCCGGCGGCGCGCACACCGTGCAGGACGTGGGGATCTCCCGCATCCTGCGCCGCCGGGCCCGCTGGGTCTCGGCCAGACTCCGGCATCCCCGCGACACCGCCTAGTCGGCCCCGGGCCCGCCCCGGAGGGTGGGCCCGGGGCCGACCGGGCGGGGACCTACAGAGCGCAGGCCTGGCTGTCGACCTGCTGGTCGGCGGTCCGGCCGCGCTCGATGTCCTCGCGGATCTCGTCGACCGTCAGGGCGTAGCCGGTGTTCGGGTCGTCGAGGGAGCGGGCGAAGATCACGCCGTACACCTCGCCGTCCTCGGTGAGGAGCGGGCCGCCTGAGTTGCCCTGCCGCACCGTCGTGTACAGCGAGTACACGTCCCTGCGCACATCGCCACGGCGGTAGATGTCGGGTCCGTCGGCGTTGATACGGCCCCGCACGCGCGCCGAGCGCACGTCGTACGAGCCGTTCTCCGGGAACCCGGCGACGATCGCGTTGTCGCCGCTGCGGGCGTCGTCCTCGGTGAAGCGCAGCGGGGTGGCCTTCAGGTCCGGCACGTCCAGGACGGCGATGTCGCGCTGCCAGTCGTAGAGGACGACCTTGGCGTCGTACGTCTTGCCCTCGCCCCCTATCTGGACGGTCGGCTCGTCGACTCCGCCGACCACATGGGCGTTGGTCATGACCCGGCGCTCCGCGAAGACGAAGCCGGTCCCTTCGAGGACCTTGCCGCAGCTCTGCGCCGTGCCGACGACCTTGACGATGGAGCGCTGGGCGCGGGCGGCGACGGGGCTGCCGACGAGCGCCGGGTCCGGGGGCAGGACCTCGGTGATGGGTTCGTTCACGAAGGGGTCGAAGACCTGCGGGAAGCCGTTGCGGGCCAGTGTCGAGCTGAAGTCGTCGAACCAGCCGGAGACCTGATCCGGCATCACCTCCTCGACGCCTCGCAGCACCATCGAGTCCTTCACCCGCTTGCTCAGGGCGGTCAGCGAGGAGCCGCCGAGGGCCGAGCCGATGAGCCAGGCCACGAGCAGCATCGCGACGACGTTGACCAGGGCGCCGCCGGTGGCGTCCAGGGCGCGCACGGGTGACCAGGTGATGTGGCGGCGCAGCTTGTTGCCGAGGTGGGTGGTGAAGGCCTGGCCGACGGAGGCGCAGACGATGACCACCATCACGAAGACGACCGTCGCCGTGGTGGAGACCTCGCTGCTGTCGGTCAGCTGGTCCCAGAGGACCGGAAGCAGCAGAACGGCGACGAGGCCGCCGCCGAGGAAGCCGATCACGGACAGGATGCCGACCACGAATCCCTGGCGGTAACCGATGATCGCGAACCACACGGCGGCGAGCAGCAACAAGATGTCCAGCACGTTCACCGTCAATTGCCTCGCAGATTCGTTTCCGGTCGCCGGGGTTCAGCCTGTCATGAGCGCCAGTCGAGCGGGACCTGCTTGGACCGGTCCCAGGGGCGCTCCCAGCCGGAGAAGTGCAGCAGGCGGTCGATCACCCCGGCCGTGAAACCCCAGACCAGAGCCGATGCGACGAGGAACGCGGGGCCCTGGTGGCCGCTCGGGTGGATCGCCGTGGCGCGGTTGGCGGGATCCGTGAGATCCGCCACGGGGACGCTGAAGACCCGGGCGGTCTCTCCGGGGTCGACGACCCCGACCGGGCTGGGGGCGCGCCACCAGCCGAGGACCGGGGTGACGACGAAGCCGCTGACGGGGATGTAGAGCCGGGGCAGCACGCCGAAGAGCTGGACGCCCGCCGGGTCGAGGCCGGTCTCCTCCTGGGCCTCGCGCAGGGCGGCCCGCAGCAGGCCGCCGTCGGCCGGGTCGCCGTCCTCGGGGTCGAGGGCGCCGCCGGGGAAGGAGGGCTGTCCGGCGTGCGAGCGCAGGCTGCCGGCGCGCTCCATGAGCAGCAGCTCGGGGCCGCGCTCCCCCTCGCCGAAGAGGACGAGGACGGCGGACTGGCGTCCGGCGCCGCTCGCGGGCGGCAGGAAGCGGCTCAGCTGCTCGGGCTCGACCGTGCGGGCGGCCCGGTCGACGGGCCCGAGCCAGTCGGGCAGCCCGTCGCGGCTGACCAGCCCGCCGGTGCCGGGCTCGTGGATCTCTTCGTCAGTGCGCGTCATAGGCACCCCCGTTGTTGCACAACGCCATCGGTGGACGGGTTCGTTCCCGGGGCCGTCGGGGCCGTCCGGGGGCCGGGCTCAGTCGCCCGCGCCGAGGGGCGGCGCAGGGAGGCCGGGGTAGCCGGGCGGCGGGTTGAGCCGCTGGCCGGGGAAGCCGCCCTTCTCGTACTTGAGCAGCTTCCTCGCCTTCTCGGGGTCGGTCTCGCCTTCTCCGTACGAGGGGCATAGGTGGGTGATCGGGCAGGCGCCGCAGGCGGGCTTGCGGGCGTGGCAGATCCGGCGGCCGTGGAAGATCACCCGGTGCGAGAGCATCGTCCACTCGCTCTTCGGGAAGATCTCGGCGATCTCCGCCTCGATCTTCACCGGGTCATCCTGCTCGGTCCACTTCCAGCGCCGGACCAGTCGCATGAAGTGGGTGTCCACGGTGATGCCGGGGACCCCGAAGGCGTTGCCGAGGACGACGAAGGCGGTCTTGCGGCCGACGCCGGGCAGCTTGACGAGGTCGTCCAGGCGGCCGGGGACCTCGCCCCCGAAGTCGTCCCTGAGGACGGCGGCGAGACCCATGATCGACTTGGTCTTGGCGCGGAAGAAGCCGGTGGGGCGGATGAGCTCCTCGACCTCCTCGGGCACGGCGGCGGCGAGGTCCTCCGGCGTGGGGTACCTGGCGAAGAGGGCAGGGGTGGTCTGGTTGACCCGCAGGTCGGTGGTCTGGGCGGAGAGGACCGTGGCGACGAGCAGCTCGAAGGGATTGCGGAAGTCGAGCTCGGGGTGGGCGTACGGATAGACCTCGGCCAGTTCGCGGTTGATCTTGCGGGCCCTGCGGACCATCGCGAGCCGCGATTCGGGCTTCACCGCCTTCCGATTCGCGGCTTTCACCCGTTTCGACACGCCGTGTTCGCCCACGGCGGAATTACCTTCGGCCGACACTCTTTCAGCCCCCTTGGCCTGCGCTCTCACCGGCGAGTTGGACACCCGACCAGCCTAGGGGCCGACACCGACATCCGCCCCGGGCGTGGCCGATCAGCCCCCAATCGGGCCCCTGACGTACGGACCGGCGGCTCCGTACGTCAAACTTGTTGTGATTGATCGCACTGTTTTGTACGTCCGGCATCATGGGACGCAGGTCCCTGAGCAGGTCGACAGTATGGAGAGAACTCGTGGACGACGTTCTGCGGCGCGCCCCGCTCTTCGCGGCGCTCGATGACGAGCAGGCTGCCGAGCTGCGCGCCTCGATGAGTGAGGCGACGCTCGCCCGTGGCGACGCTCTCTTCCACGAGGGCGACCCCGGCGACCGCCTGTACGTGGTCACCGAGGGCAAGGTGAAGCTGCACCGCACTTCCCCCGACGGCCGCGAGAACATGCTGGCCGTCCTCGGCCCCGGCGAGCTGATCGGCGAGCTGTCGCTGTTCGACCCGGGCCCGCGCACCGCGACCGCTACCGCGCTGACCGAGGTGAAGCTGCTCGGCCTGGGCCACGGCGACCTCCAGCCCTGGCTGAACGCCCGCCCGGAGGTGGCCACCGCGCTGCTCCGCGCGGTCGCCCGCCGCCTCCGCAAGACCAACGACCAGATGTCCGACCTGGTCTTCTCCGACGTCCCGGGCCGTGTCGCCCGCGCGCTCCTCGACCTGTCGCGCCGCTTCGGCGTGCAGTCCGAGGAGGGCATCCACGTCGTGCACGACCTCACCCAGGAGGAGCTGGCCCAGCTGGTCGGCGCCTCCCGCGAGACGGTCAACAAGGCGCTCGCCGACTTCGCCCAGCGCGGCTGGCTGCGTCTGGAGGCCCGCGCCGTGATCCTCCTCGACGTGGAGCGCCTCGCGAAGCGCTCGCGGTAGCCACCGCCGTACGACGCCGTACGTGAAAGGCCGCCCCGGTCCGACGACCGGGGCGGCCTTTCGCGTATGCGCTGACCAGCGAGTCAGCGCTTGGAACCGTCCACGATCACCGGGGCCGAGGAACCGTTCGCGCAGGGCACGGTGTAGATCGGGTTCTGCGCCGCGGCCTCCTTGAACGCGTCGATGCACTGGTTCATCAGGACCCTGTCCGTCAGCGACTCGTTGAGGATCTTGTTGGCGCGGGCGATGCCCTCCGCCTCGATCCGGCGCCGGTCGGACTCGGCCTTGGCGGTGCGGGCGGCCTCAAGGGCACGCTCGGTGGCCTGCTGCTGCTGGATCTTGCGGTCGATCTGGTCCTGCAGCGCCTTGGACGGCTTCACGTTGCGCAGGTTGACCGTGGTCACGTCGATGCCGCGCGGGGCGAGCCGCTCCTTGACCAGCTCGCCGATCTCGGCGTTGATCTTCTCGCGAGCCGAGCTGTAGCCCTCTTCGCTGGTGTGGCGGGCGAAGACGTTGCGGATGATCTCCCGGCTGTCCGGGAAGACCAGCCGCTGCTGGATGGCGGCCTCGCTGCCGGCGAGCCGGTACAGCTCCACGGCCTTGGTCGGCGCGACGGCCCACTTCACCGTCACCTCGACCTCCATCACGCCGCCCTGCGAGGAACGCACCTCGACGACGTCCCGGTCGGAGAGGTTGAGGTCCACGGGGCGGGTGGAGAAGGTGGTGACCGTCGTGAACGGCGAGATCACGTTCACGCCGGGCGTCATGGGCGTACCCACCTTGCCGAAGGTCACGGGCACGCCGACCTCGTACGCGCCGACGACGTGGATGATGCTGGTGACGCCCGCGAGGAGGGCGGCGATGAGCGCGCCCAGCGCGCCGAGGCGCAAGGGAGAGCGGTCCGTGGACCGCCCCACGGCGAAGAGCACGCCCGCCGCGATGAGCAGGATGATGGCCAGGACGAACACGAGAATCCCCCCGATGAAACGACTACTGATACTGCCGATGTAAAGGGACCGTAAAGCATGGCGTGTCCCCTGGACCATGCCGGGTCCCGGCAGAACCACCCAGGGCGTCACTGCCGCCCCATGAGCCCCTCCCCCGGGCGCGGCCGTCAGATCAGGCCACGCTCCCGCAGGTACTCCAGCTGTGCCCGTACGGACAGCTCGGCGGCGGGCCACAGCGAGCGGTCCACGTCCGCGTACACATGGGCGACGACCTCCGCCGCCGTCCGGTGGCCGCTCACGACCGCCGCCTCCACCTGAGCGAGCCTGCTCGCCCTGTGCGCGAGATAGAACTCCAGGACCCCCTGGGCGTCCTCCAGGACCGGCCCGTGCCCCGGCAGGACCGTGTGCACCCCGTCGTCGACCGTGAGCGACCGCAGCCGGCGCAGCGAGTCCAGGTAGTCACCCAGCCGCCCGTCCGGATGCGCCACGATCGTCGTCCCGCGCCCCAGGACGGTGTCCCCCGAGAGCACCGCCCGGTCGGCCGGCAGATGGAACGAGAGCGAGTCCGAGGTGTGGCCGGGCGTCGGGACGACCCGCAGCTCGAGACCGCCGACCGACACCACGTCCCCGGCGCCGAGTCCCTCGTCGCCGAGCCGCAGCGCCGGGTCGAGGGCCCGTACGGCCGTCCCGGTCAGCTCGGCGAAGCGGCCCGCGCCCTCGGCGTGGTCCGGGTGGCCGTGGGTCAGCAAGGTGAGCGCGACCCGCTTGCCGAGCTTCTCCGCGGTCTCGATCACCCGGCCCAGATGGCCCTCGTCGAGCGGGCCCGGGTCGACCACGACGGCGAGTTCCGAGCCGGGCTCGGAGAGGAGCCAGGTGTTGGTGCCGTCGAGGGTCATCGCGGACGGGTTCGGCGCGAGGACGTTCACGGCGCGGGCGGTCGCCGGCCCGGAGACCACGACTCCGCGCGGCTGTCCCGGCAGGGCGGCGGCGTCGCTCATCGCTCGCCTCCCGCTGATCCCACCGATCCCGCCGGACCTGCCGCACTCGCTGAATCCGCCGGACCCACCGGACCTGCCGCACTCGCCGAACCCGCCGGACCCACCGGCCCTGCCGCACTCGCCGAACCCGCCGATCCCGCCGGGATGATCTTGGTGAACTCCTCGTGTCCCGGCCAGCTCAGGACCAGCTCGTCGCCCTCCAGACGCGCCTGTGCGAGCACCGGCGTCAGATCCTGCTCCGCGGCCCCCGCGAGCGCCTCGGCCGCCGTCCCGTACCCCTCCAGGGCCCGCAGGGTCGAGATCGTCGGCGGCATCATCGTCAGCTCGCCCCGGTCGTAGCCGGCGGCGGCCTCCGCCGGACGGATCCAGACGGTGCGGTCGGCCTCCGTGGAGGCGTTCCTGGTGCGCTGCCCGGCCGGCAGCGCGGCCACGAAGAACCAGGTGTCGTACCGGCGCTGCTCGAACTCCGGCGTGATCCAGCGGGCCCACGCGCCGAGCAGGTCGGAGCGGAGCACGAGCCCCCGCCGGTCGAGGAAGTCGGCGAAGGAAAGCTCCCGGGCGACCAGCGCCTCCCGGTCCCGCTCCCAGTCATCGCCGGTCGTGTCGCCGACCACGGTGTCCTCGGTCGGCCCTGCGAGCAGCACGCCCGCCTCCTCGTACGTCTCTCGTACGGCGGCGCAGACCACGGCCTGGGCCTGCGCGGGGTCGTCGAGGCCGAGGCGGGCCGCCCAGGTCTCCCGCGAGGGCCCCGCCCAGCGCACCGGATGCTCGTCGCGCGGGTCGACACCACCGCCGGGGTAGGCGTACGCGCCGCCCGCGAAGGCCATGGAGGTACGGCGGCGCAGCATGTGGACGTCGGGCCCGGCGGCCGCGTCCCGCAGGAGCAGGACGGTCGCGGCGCGCCGGGGGGCCACCGGGACGAGCTCACCGGCGGCGAGGGCGCGGATGCGGTCGGGCCACTCGGGCGGGTACCACTGACCATTCGACATGGCCGGATGCTATGCGCAAGCACCGGAATGCACGAGAGCCGATCCCCTCACGCGGTACGCGCGGGGAACCGGCTCTCGACGTACGGCGAAGAGGCCGCCGCGAGGAGGTCAGGCCTCGGCCAGCTCCACCTGGACCTCGACCTCGACCGGGGCGTCGAGCGGCAGCACGGCCACGCCGACGGCGCTGCGCGCGTGCACGCCCTTGTCGCCGAGGACGGCGCCGAGGAGCTCGCTGGCGCCGTTGATGACGCCCGGCTGCCCGGTGAAGTCGGGGGCGGAGGCGACGAAGCCGACGACCTTCACGACCCGCTTGATCCGGTCCAGGTCACCGGCGACCGACTTCACGGCCGCGAGCGCGTTCAGCGCGCAGGTGGCCGCGAGCTGCTTGGCCTCCTCCGCGGTGACCTCGCCGCCGACCTTGCCGCTCAGCTGGAGCTTGCCGTCCACCATCGGGAGCTGGCCCGAGGTGTAGACGTACGCGCCCGACTGCACGGCCGGCTGGTAGGCGGCCAGCGGCGGCACGACCGCCGGCAGGGTCAGGCCCAGCTCGGCGAGCTTCGCCTCGACGGCCCCGCTCACGACTTGGCCCGCTTCAGGTAGGCCACGAGCTGCTCGGGGTTGTTCGGCCCGGGTACGACCTGGACGAGCTCCCAGCCGTCCTCGCCCCAGGTGTCCAGAATCTGCTTGGTCGCGTGCACCAGAAGCGGCACCGTGACGTACTCCCACTTGGTCATGGAGGCGACTGTATCCGCTGCCGCGGGGGTGCCCTTCGAGGCGGCCCCCCGCCGCCGCCCCGAAGCTCCCCCTAGGGGGCTTCTCCGGGGCAGCCTCCTGATTGGGCGCCGCCGCCAGTGGTTAGGCTCGACTACGTGAGCAGGCTTCAGGTCGTCAGCGGCAAGGGTGGTACCGGTAAGACGACGGTCGCCGCCGCCCTCGCGCTCGCCCTCGCGACGGAGGGCAAGCGCACCCTCCTCGTCGAGGTCGAAGGCAGGCAGGGCATCGCACAGCTCTTCGAGACGGAAGCGCTTCCCTACGAGGAACGCAAGATCGCCGTCGCCCCGGGCGGCGGGGAGGTGTACGCGCTGGCGATCGACGCCGAGCGCGCGCTCCTCGACTACCTCCAGATGTTCTACAAACTGGGCGGTGCGGGGCGCGCCCTGAAGAAGCTGGGCGCGATCGACTTCGCGACGACGATAGCGCCGGGCGTACGGGACGTCCTGCTGACCGGCAAGGCCTGTGAGGCGGTCCGGCGGCGCGAGAAGCACGGCGGGCACACCTACGACCACGTGGTCATGGACGCGCCGCCGACCGGCCGCATCACCCGCTTCCTCAACGTGAACGACGAGGTGGCGGGCCTGGCCAGGATCGGTCCGATACACAACCAGGCGCAGGCCGTCATGCGGGTCCTCAAGTCCCCCGAGACGGCCGTCCATCTGGTGACCCTCCTGGAGGAGATGCCGGTCCAGGAGACGGCGGACGGCATCGCGGAGCTGCGGGAGGCCGAACTGCCGGTGGGGCGGGTGGTGGTGAACATGGTCAGGCCGCACGTCCTCGACGAGGCGGCGGTACGGGCCGCCTCCGGCGACCACCGGGAGGCCATCGCCAGGACGCTGGCGTCCGCGGGCGTCACGGGCGCCACGAGGCTGGTCGAGCCGCTGCTCGACCAGGCCGCCGAGCACGCCCGGCGGGTGGAGCTGGAGCGGGCGCAGCGCGCGGTCCTGGACGGTGTCGGCGTCCCCTCGTTCGAGCTTCCCTTCCTGGGGGACGGGGCGGACATCGCTGGGCTCTACCGACTGGCGAAGGAACTGCGGAGGCAAGGGGTGGGCGACGCGTGACGGAGAAGGCGACGGACGAGCGCGGCACGGCTCCCGGTCCGGACGAGCGCGACACGACTTCCGATCCGAGCGGGCGCGACACGGCACCCGGTTCGAGCGGGCGCGACACGGCAGCCGATTCGAGCGGGCCTGACGCGGAGCCCGGTTCGAGCGGGCTCGACGCCGTGCCTGTCCTCCGGCTCGACCCGCTGATCGACGACCTGGGCACCCGCATCATCGTCTGCTGCGGTGCCGGCGGGGTCGGCAAGACGACGACGGCCGCGGCCCTCGGCGTGCGGGCGGCGGAGCGCGGCCGGCGTGTCGTCGTCCTCACCATCGACCCGGCCCGCCGCCTCGCCCAGTCGATGGGGATCGACTCCCTCGACAACACCCCGCGGAAGGTCACGGGCATCAAGGGCTCCGACGGCGGCGAACTGCACGCCATGATGCTGGACATGAAGCGGACCTTCGACGAGATCGTCGAGGCGCACGCGGACCCCGAGCGGGCGCGGGCGATCCTGGAGAACCCCTTCTACCAGTCCCTCTCGGCAGGATTCGCCGGTACGCAGGAGTACATGGCGATGGAGAAGCTGGGGCAGCTCCGGGCGCGCGACGAGTGGGACCTGATCGTCGTGGACACCCCGCCGTCGCGGTCCGCCCTGGACTTCCTGGACGCGCCGAAGCGGCTCGGGTCCTTCCTCGACGGCACGTTCATCAAGCTGCTGATGGCGCCGGCGAAGGTGGGCGGCCGGGCCGGGATGAAGTTCCTCAACGTCGGCATGTCGATGATGACCGGGACCCTCGGAAAACTGCTCGGGGGTCAGTTCCTCAAGGACGTGCAGACGTTCGTCGCGGCGATGGACACGATGTTCGGCGGTTTCCGTACCCGCGCGGACGCCACGTACCGGCTGCTCCAGGCCCCGGGCACGGCGTTCCTCGTGGTGGCCACGCCCGAGCGCGACGCGCTGCGCGAGGCGGCGTACTTCGTGGAGCGGTTGGCCGCCGAGGGGATGCCCCTCGCGGGTCTCGTCCTCAACCGGGTGCACGGCAGTGGTGCCGCCCGACTGTCGGCCGAGCGGGCGCGGGCGGCTGCGGAAAATCTTGACGAGGGGCGCATTGTGGATCAGAGGGGCGGGAAGACTGGTCGCAGTGGCTCCCCGACCACGGAGTCCGAGCCGTCCGATCTCGCCACCGCCGCCGCAACTCCCGTACCCGAGGCTGCCCCCACAGCCGAACCGGCACAGGAAACAGACGTAGACGTACGACATCTCACCGCGGGCCTCCTGCACCTGCATGCCGAGCGCATGCGGGTGCTCGCGCGTGAGCAGCGCACACGTGACCGCTTCACGGCGCTCCACCCCGAGGTGGCGGTGACCGAGGTGGCGGCCCTGCCCGGCGATGTGCACGACCTCGCCGGGCTGCGGGCCATCGGTGACCGGCTCACGACCGGAGGAAGACCTTCGGCCTGACCGGGGGTCCAGCGCCTGTCCGGCCCTGACCCTTCGCCCTGTTCCGCCGGGGCGCCCATGACACCCCCTGGCCCCGGGACGCCCTAGCTCACGGCGGCATACGCCTCGTACGTCGCGTCGTCCTCGATCGACGCGGGCAGCAGGCCCGCTCCCCGCTCGTACTCCGTGCGCGCGGTCTCCAGCAGCCGGCGCCACGAGGTGACGGTCGGCCTGCGGCGCAGCAGTGCGCGACGCTCGCGCTCCGTCATGCCGCCCCACACACCGAACTCCACGCGGTTGTCGAGGGCGTCGGCGAGGCACTCGGTCCGCACCGGGCATCCGGTGCACACCGCCTTTGCCCTGTTCTGTGCCGCTCCCTGCACGAAAAGTTCATCCGGATCGGTAGTGCGGCAGGCCGCCTGCGCACTCCAGTCAGCTACCCAGCCCATACCGGCGCCGTCCTCTCCCGAATCGAGGCTCCCCCACGGCGGCAGCGGCATATTCACCGCTGCCAGTTGGGACGTTACGGAAGGTAGACACAGCGCAACACCCCCTTCGGGCCCAATCTTGGATGGCCCGAACGGACTATGCGTACGCGTCAGATCACCCAGGGGAGTGAGCGAAGGACATGCGTGTGATAGCGGACATAGCGCTCAGACATGCCCGTCCTCGGCGCGGCCACTTCGGGCACCGCGTGACACATGAGCTGGATTCGGACACGAGGTTCCCGTGTTTCGGGGTCACGGGAACGTGCGCCGCTGTCACACCCGGGCCGTGATGCGGGACCACACTGCTGTGACAGTTGGGAGCAGCTTAGGCCAAGGCATATACGCCTGTCCGGCGAATGAGAACGTCGGCGCCCGGGCGGCGCGGCCACGCCCCGGCGGCCCCTGGATGTCACGGTCTGGTACGCGAACGCTCCGAGAAGCCCCCGCTCTGCGGTACGCACAGAACTTCGGATTAGGCTGCCCCCCATGGCAAAGAAGCGCTCGGGCGGTGGTCTGACCGGGACCCAGCAGGCCGCCAAGTTCCTCGGTGTCAGTGTGCTCGCCGGAGCCGTGCTGGCAGGCATCGCCCTGCCCGCGGCCGGCGCACTCGGGCTGGCCGCGAAGGGCACGGTGGAGGGTTTCGACGAGATCCCCTCCAACCTGAAGACCCCACCGCTGAGTCAGCGCACCACGATCCTCGACTCCGAGGGCGGGCTTCTCGCCACGGTGTACTCGCGGGACCGGAAGGTCGTGCCGCTGGACAAGATCTCCCCGTACATGCAGAAGGCGATCGTCGCGATCGAGGACGGGCGCTTCTACGAGCACGGGGCGATCGACCTCAAGGGCGTGCTGCGCGCGATCAACCGCAACGCGCAGGAGGGCGGGGTCGCGCAGGGCGCGTCGACGCTCACCCAGCAGTACGTGAAGAACGTCTTCGTCGAGGAGGCGGGTGACGACCCCGAGAAGGTCGCGCAGGCCACCCAGCAGACCATCGGCCGCAAGGTCCGCGAGCTGAAGTTCGCGATCCAGGTCGAGGAGGAGCTGGGCAAGCACAAGATCCTGGAGAACTACCTCAACATCACGTTCTTCGGGCAGCAGGCCTACGGCATCGAGGCCGCCTCGCAGCGGTACTTCTCGAAGCACGCCGCCGACCTGAACCTGGGCGAGGCCGCGATGATGGCCGGCCTGGTCCAGTCGCCGAGCCGCTACGACCCCATCAACGACATCCAGGAAGCCACCAAGCGCCGCAACGTCGTCCTCCAGCGGATGGCCGACGTCGGGGACGTCAGTCAGGCCGAGGCGGACAAGGCGAAGGCGGCCCCGCTCAAGCTGAAGGTCAAGACCCCGAAGAACGGCTGCATCACCGCCGTCGACGGCGCCGGCTTCTTCTGCGACTACGTCCGCAAGACGATCCTCACGGACCCGATCTTCGGCAAGACGTCCGAAGAGCGCCAGAAGCTGTGGAACCTGGGCGGTCTCACCGTCAGGACCACGCTCGACCCGAAGGCGCAGGCGGCGACCAACGAGGCCGCCGTGGCCAAGGTGAACAAGGACGACGGGGTCGCGACCGCCGTCGTCCAGGTCCAGCCGGGCACCGGCAAGATCCTGTCGATGAGCCAGTCCCGCCCGTACGGCCTGGACCAGAAGCAGCACCAGACCACGCTCAACCTCGCCGTCGGCAGCAAGATGGGCGGCACCACGTACGGCTTCCCGGTCGGCTCGACCTTCAAGCCGATCACGGCCGCCGCCGCCCTGGAGAAGGGGCTGAGCCCGGCGCAGAGCTTCGACACGCCGTGGAAGATCGCCATGCAGGAGAGCGATTTCACGCGCTGCGACGGCAGGCCGGCGGGCAACCAGGAGTGGCCGGTCCAGAACGAGCTCGAGTCGGAGAAGGGGGCGTACGACATGACGAGCGCCCTCGGCAAGTCCATCAACACCTACTTCGCCAAGCTGGAGCAGATGGCCGGCCTCTGCGAGACGCTGACGATGGCGAAGAAGGTGGGCTACGAGCGCGAGCTGGGCAAGCCCATCAGGCAGAGCCCCTCCGCCACGCTCGGCAGCCTGGAGAGCACCCCGCTCGACATGGCCTCCGTCTACGCGACCTTCGCCAACCGCGGCATGTACTGCACCCCGGTCGCGATCGAGTCGGTCAAGGCCGCCAACGGCGACAAGCTCAACGTGCCGCAGACCAAGTGCACGCGCGCGATGAGCGACCGGACCGCCGACACCATCAACCAGATGCTGAAGGGCGTCGTCGAGGACGGCACCGGTACCCGAGCCGGTCTGAGCGACCGGGACAACGCGGGCAAGACCGGTACCACCGAGGGCCGCAAGGACGCCTGGTTCGTGGGCTACACGCCGAACCTGTCGACCGCCGTCTGGGTCGGTGACGACGTCGGCAAGCGCGACGAGATGTTCGGCATCACCATCGGCGGCGTCTACTACGACAAGGTCTGCGGTGGCTGCCTCCCCGGTCCCATCTGGAGGATCGCGATGACGGGCGCCCTGGACCCCTCCGAGAGGCCGCAGTTCAACCCCGTCTCCGTACCGAGGGCCGAGAAGCCCAAGGACCCGGAGGAGGGCGACGAGGGCCCGAACAAACCCCGCAAGCCGGGTGGCGACAAGCCGGGCGACACCGACCCGACCAACCCGTTCCCCGGGATCACGATCCCGCCGGAGATGCTGACCGGCGGAAACGGAAACGGCCGCGGCGGAAACCGCTGACGCCACGGGCCGTAGCCGCAGAGGTATGAGGAAGGGCGCCCCACCGTGGTGGGGCGCCCTTCCTCATACCAGCTCAGCGCCGACACGCACCGACTCGCGGACGTACCGGCTTCGCGCCCGGATCAGCCCGCGAGCAGCTTCTTCACCGAGGCCGCGACCCGGCCGCCTTCGGCCTGGCCGGCCACCTTCGGGTTCACGATCTTCATGACGGCGCCCATGGCACGCGGGCCCTCGGCGCCCGCCGCCTTCGCCTCCTCGACGGCCGCCGCGACGATCCCGTCGAGCTCCTCGTCGCTGAGCTGCTTCGGGAGGTACGCGTCGAGGAGCACGCCCTCGGCCCGCTCCCGCTCGGCGGACTCGGCGCGACCGCCCTGGGCGAAGGCGTCCGCGGCCTCGCGGCGCTTCTTCGCCTCCTTGGCGATCACCTTCTGCACCTCGTCGTCGGAGAGTTCGCGCTTGGTCTTGCCCGCGACCTCCTGCTTGGAGATCTCGGTGATGGTCAGCCGCAGAGTCGAGGAGCGCAGTTCGTCGCGCTCCCGGATCGCGGCGTTGAGGTCGGCCTGGAGCTTCGCCTTCAGCGTGGTCATGAGGTCAAGTGTGTCAGGTGAGCAGCCGCACCCGCCCGCGCATTTACGCTCCACGGGTCTGCGACGATGGGGGGATGCGCGCACGGTACGGGCTCCCCCTGAAGATCACGGCAGGCCTCACGGCGACGGCCGCCGCCGGAATCGTCTACGCGGCCGGTTACGAGGCCCGCTCGTTCCGGCTCCGCCGCGTGACGGTGCCGGTGCTCCCTCCCGGCATGAGCGACCTGCGGGTCCTCCAGGTCTCCGACATCCACATGGTGAGCGGTCAGCGCAAGAAGCGCGCCTGGCTCCAGTCCCTCGCGGGGCTCCGCCCGGACTTCGTCGTCAACACCGGTGACAACCTGTCCGATCCGGAGGCGGTGCCGGAGGTGCTCGACGCGCTCGGCCCGCTGATGGAGTTCCCCGGGGTGTACGTCTTCGGGTCCAACGACTACTACGGGCCCAAGCTGCGCAACCCCGCCCGCTACCTCCTGGAGAAGGCGCAGGGCCGCCACGGCCTCAACGGCAACAAGCCCGCAGTCGGCGCCGTCCACAATCCCTGGGAGGGGATGCGGGACGCCTTCGACGCGGCGGGCTGGGTCAACCTCACCAACACCCGCGGCCGGCTCCGACTGCCGCACGCGGAGCTGGCGTTCACCGGTCTCGACGACCCGCACATCAAGCGCGACCGGTACGAGCGGGTGGCCGGCGGCCCCGACGCGACGGCGGACTTCACGCTTGCCGTGGTCCACGCCCCGTACCTGCGCTCGCTCGACGCCTTCACGGCCGACGGGTACGAGCTGATCCTCGCCGGGCACACCCACGGCGGGCAGCTCTGCATTCCCTTCTACGGGGCGCTGGTCACCAACTGCGACCTGGACACCGACCGGGTGAAGGGGCTCTCCACCCACACGGTCGGCGACCGGACCTCCTACCTGCACGTCTCGGCGGGCTGCGGCACCAACCGGTACACCCCGGTCCGCTTCGCCTGCCCGCCCGAGGTCACCCTGCTCACCCTGACGGCCCGCGCCTGAGCCCCTACGGTGAGGGCATGCTCACGCCACGCTCGGCGGCCGTGCCGGCCTCCGCCGTCATGCCCGCCGCCCCGCCGCGCCCGTACGCGGCGGCCTTCCGGGGCCTGATCGCCCTGTCCGCTGCGACGGGGCTCGTGATCGAGTGCGTGTACGGGAACGTTCTCGTCGTCCTGAGCTTCTTCACCGTCTGGTCCAACATGCTGGTCGCCGTCGCCCTCGGCTGGGGCGCCGTCCGCGCCTGGACCCGCCGCCCGCCGCTCCCCGCCCTGTGGACCGGCGGCGTCCTGCTCTGCATCACGGTGGTCGGCCTCGTCTTCCACCTGGTCCTGGACAACGAGGCGAGCGAGTTCGACCAGGCCGCCGAGATCGCCCGCCTGACCGGCGCGAAGGCGGTGGCCAACCAGCTCCTCCACACCGTCACCCCGATCGGCACGGCCCTCGACTTCCTGCTGCTCACCCTGCCGGGAGCGCTGAGGTGGCGCCACGCGGCCCAGTGGCTCGCGCTCCCCGGCCTCTACCTGACCTTCGCGCTCACCCGCGGCGCCCTGCTCTCCCCCGGCGCCCCGACCCGCTACACGTACCCCTTCCTGGACGTCGCCGCGCTCGGCTACGCCGCCGTCCTCACGAACGCCGTCGTCCTCGGCGCGGCCTTCTACGCCCTGGGCCTCGCGCTGGTCGGCCTCGACCGCGTCCGACCAGCGCCGCGACGCCCCGGAAACCGGATTTCGTCTCAGCGCGCGCGTGGGCTAAAGTAATCGATGTCGCCGCGACGAGAACAACAGAGCAGCGACATCGGGGTGTAGCGCAGCTTGGCAGCGCGCTTCGTTCGGGACGAAGAGGTCGTGGGTTCAAATCCCGCCACCCCGACAGCCGTAAGACCAGTTCAGGGGCCTGATCCATTCAGTGGATCAGGCCCCTGAGTGGTTTCCGGGAGCTTTTCGGCAGGCCCGGGGCACCGCGGCGGGCGGCGGGTGGTGTCACGAGGCGAGGATCCGGCTCTTCTGCGCCGCGAACTCCTCCTCGGTCAGGACGCCTTGTTCCTTCAGCTGTCCGAGTTCCTTGAGCTGGGAGATCTTGGCGCTCATGTCGTCGACCGGTGCGGCGGGCGCCGGCGCCGGGGGAGGTGCCGGCGCAGGCTGTTCCGGTGCCACCGGTTCCTGTTGGGCCCAGCGGCCCGCCTGGCGCCGTGAGACCCGGTTGGAGACCGCGGTCGCCGTCCCGGCCACCACGGCGGTGCGTGCCACACCTCGAAGAAGTCCTGGCATGTCGGTGCTCCTTGCTTGTCCTCAGGGGCGTCAGGCGGCGGGCCCGTCACCCTCTGTCGCCTCCGCGGCTTCGAGCGAGGCCAGGAGGGCTTGTACGGGGATGCGTCCGCCCGCCACGAGTTGCGCACCGCCGCGCCGCAGCGCCCGCGCGAGGGGAGCGGCCCAGAGGTTCTCGTACACCAGGATTCCGGCCGCGTTACCGGGTTCGAGCGCCCTCCCCGCCTCCTCGATGTCGTCCTGGCCCAGAAGCCCGGACGAGGCGCCCTCGAACACGGACAGGTCGAGCCGGCCGTCACCGTCCAGATCCGCCAGCTCCAGACCGACGACGCTTCCGTCGACGTCCTTTCGGACGAACAGGAGGTCGAGAACGCGGATGACGCCTCGGTCCACCAGATCGAGAAGGAGGGGGAAGCCCTCACCCGTCATGCGGTTGCCCGGGAACTCGATGACCAGGAAGTCCACCGGTCCCATGTCTTCCAGAACGTCGCTCATGGCCACTCCGTACACGCCGCTCGCAGGACTTGGCCACGCCCGTTTCATCCCTGCCGCATTCCGCGGGGGATGGTCGGACGGAGCTCTTGGTCCATTGCAGCACTGGCCGGAACGCTCCGCATGTTCACCCTTCCCGACCAGGTCAGGGGCCTGATCCGCGTGTGCGGGTCAGGCCTCTGCGTGGTTTCCGGGTTCGCTCACCAAGCGCCCCACTCCCTCGCCTCAGGCGTCGGTCGACGGTCCGGACGACTCGGCTGCGCGGCGGTATTCGGCGTTGATGCGCTGGGCCTCTTCGAGCTGGTCCTCGAGGATGATGATGCGGCAGGCGGCTTCGATGGGGGTGCCCTGGTCGACGAGTTCCCGGGCGCGGGCGGCGATGCGCAGCTGGTAGCGGGAGTAGCGGCGGTGGCCGCCCTCCGAGCGCAGCGGGGTGATCAGGCGGGCTTCGCCGATGGCACGG
>NZ_JNZP01000029.1 GCF_000725545.1 Streptomyces exfoliatus
AGGCACCAAGGCGTACGCCGTCTCGCACGAGCCAGTCACTCGCAATCGAACACCGAGGTAACGCTCCGCGACGGCTCCCCAAGATCTGTGCCAGAACCCGCTACTGCTCGATAAGCCAGGTAGTCGCCGGTCACCGGCTCAGCAGTCTCCCCCACAGAGATCAACCGGTGACCGACCCATCAGGACGCGATGTGCTGCTGCCGTTTCGCGGCACCCGTTGCTCTTTCAGTTTGCCGTTGTGCCGCTGGTGCGCGACCGGATGGTGAGCGGTGACGATCAGGATGACTACCCGTGCTGCCCTGTGGAGTTGTTCTTCTTGCCGTCGGCGCGGGTGTTGGCGTTGTTGTTCTCGGTCTTCTGCGAGTCGCTGTTTACGGCGGTGTTCAGCAGCGCGATGTCGTCCAGGATGTCGGCGTTGTTGAGGGTGCCGTCCACGGTTCCGGCGTGCGCTGGTACAGCGGCCGTGAGGGCCATGCCGGCGGCGAGCACGGCAGTGGTCAGGATGTTTCGCTTCATCATGATCTCAGCAACGACGACTCCTACCGAAGGTCACAGGGGCTGCTCGATAACGGGGCCCTTGGGGCAGCGTCGGCGCGGAGGCGCCGCCGGGCTGTCCCGTACGCGGTTGCGCGGCGAGCCCGGGCGGCCGCCTGCAGGCCTTCCTGTTCCACGCGCCCCGGCACAGAAGTCCCGGCCTGGTACCGCGCGCACAGCGACTCACTGGTCGGGCAGACCCTACGGCTGCTCGACGCCAAGCCGACCCTCCTCCGACGGTCGAGGCCCCGGCGGCGAAGACGGGTACGCCCCGCGCGGCCCCTGACGGAACATCATGGCCGGCGATCCGCGGGGCTACGCCCAGCGGTGGACGTTCGGTGTGCCCAGCTGGCGGAACGCCTCGTACCTCACCGACACCACGGACGCCCTCCGCCAACTGATCCGGGACATCAAGGCGGGCAAGGCCGACCACCTCCTGGCGGACTAGGCACACCGCCCTACTGCCGGACGGATTGCAGACATACACACTGAGAAGCTCATCATGCGATCCCTCTTACCCCAGCAATAGTCATGCCGGGCGCGTCAGTTCAACACCACGCCGACTCTGAAGTTACGCTCCGTTACCACGGATGTAAGCGAACGCAAAGGGGAATCCGGGTGGAAAATACGGTCGGCGGCCTGGAAAGGCCGGAGAGCCCACCGCGAAGGGGAACGGCGGCGCGGCAGCGGTGCCTGAGTCTGGCCATGGTCCTCACCGCCTGCGCGGCCATGCTCGGCGTCATGACACCGACAGCCAGCGCCGCGCCCAACGTGAAGGTGACGGTCACGCTCGACCGCATCAAGGTGCTGCACAGCTCCGAGGAAGGAGCGTGCGGTTCGATCGACTGGTACGCCAAGGTCTTCATCAACGGCGTGCCGTTCAACAACGAGGACTCCGCGAGCCAGGACGAGCTGGAGGGCCAGGGGGACATCAGCCCCGGCTGGGAGTTCTCCACGGAGGTCGATGTCGCCACCCTCGACCAGAGCACCGGCGTCGCGAAGATCCCCGTCACCATCGAGGTCTGGGACGAAGACGGCGGATTCTGCCTCGGTGACGAACAGTACGACGCGACGCAAGAGGTCGGTAGGGGCATCAACTTCCAGCTGGGCGTCTCCCCGTGCCGGATGTTCTTCGGCGCGGCCGACGGCTTCCCCTGCGGGAACGGACACATCTCTTCCGGTACCGCGACGGACCGGGCCGAAGTGACCTACTCGGTGGCCGTGGACGACCCGGCCAGCGCTCAGGGCCTGCGCATCAGGTGCATGTCCAACCCGGCCGCACCCACCATCGGCACCCCCGTGACGATCACGGCCACAGCGCTCGACGGTGCGCTGATGCCCACCATCGTCGCCGATGAGCTGCAGATCGTGGCCGTACGGAACAGGTCGACCGACTCCGTCAGGTATCCGGTCGCCGACCGCAAGGTGTCCGGGGTGAACAGTACGTCCGTGACGTTCACCCCCAGCGAGGGCGGAGACCTCCTCTACGGTTGCCGGCTGCGCGAGGGAACCACAGGCCTGTTCACCGGCTGGCGTCGCGTGGACACCAACCCGGGCAGCTCGGCAGAGCCCCTGCCGATCTCCTACACCGGCCCCCGCAGCAGCCGCATCGACATCGTATTCGTCGCGGACCGTGACACGTACACGGGCGCCCGCGATCCGCGGTTCCTGGACGACGTCCGCCGGGTCGTCGAAACCTCCTATTACGGGTTCAACGACTTCCTGTCCCGCCAGGACAAGTTCAACTTCTGGATCGCGCGTGCGCAAGGACGGGCCGACGACGCCAACGACGGCGACTGCGACCACGACCTGCCCGCCGGCTGGGACGACGCCTTCGCCTTCGCGGACGCCGGCGCCATCCTCCACCGCAAGAACCAGCGCGACTGCGCCCTTCGGGGCGACCGCATCTTCTCCGGTGTCGTCGACACCGCTGTGCGATCGGACGCCCTCCAGGTCGTCACCCACGAGTCTGGACACCAGCCCTTCGGGCTCGCCGACGAGTACCCCCCGGACGGCGGCTACTTCCAGCAGGACGTCGCACCCAACGTCTACGAGGACATGGCCGGCTGCATCGCCGACGCGCCCGCCCTGGGCCGTGAGGCAACCGCCTGCCGTAGGTGGGAGCGGCCCACCGACTGGTGGCCCGACCCGGACTGGTTCAGCTCCGAACCCGCCCCCAACGATGTGATGTACAACAACACCGGTCCGGCGAACGCCGCCGACATCAGGAGATTCAAACTGATCTTCGACGACTGCGCGTCGGCGAAGTGCTGAGGGAGCCCACGATGCACCGTCGCCTTCACCGCTACCGCTCACTGCTCGCGATGATCACCATGGTCGTTCTCACCCTGCTGATCGCCCCGCTGCACGGCTCCGCCGTCTCCACCCGACTCGACGACCCCGATCCGGCGACCATCCCGTTGCCCGTCCTCGACGACGACGACCCGGCAAAGGCGGTCGTCGCCCGGGTCACGTTCACCAGCCGCACCCAGGCCACCGTCGACCGCACGTCGGTCAGCCTCCAGCGCGCCCACACGCACATCGGTGATCCGCCGATCCTGAAGCTCAGCCTCACCGACGTGGACGGCCAGGTCATCGACCGTATGAACGCCTGGAGCCCGCTGTGGGTGTACTCCCACGGCGACCGGGAGCGGGTGGACGTCAAGAGTTCCGGGGCGGGCAGCTTCATCGTGCCGTTCTCGCCCGCACTCTCCACCATGACCATCAGCGACACGGCACTGAACAGGGACGTCGTCACCGTCGACGTCAAACCCGCCATCCGTGCCTTCTGCGTGGCACACCCCGGTGACCCCGACTGCCTGGAGAGCGACTTGTCGGTCGACTCCGTGGAGCCGCGGGCCCCGCTCTTCGCCGTCCTCGGCAAACCCGTCACCGTCATCGTCGGCAGCACGATCTCCAACGCCGGCCCGGACGGCCCCACCGACGCGCGCGTGGAACGTACGGTCACCGCCGGAACCGGCGTGACCGTCACCCCCACCGCCCCCGAGACCACCGAGGTCGCACTGGCCGTGGGCTCTCCCCGGCGACTGGAGAAGACGTACACCGTCACCTGCACCCAACCCGGGGCGCGGACCCTGGACTTCACCACGGCGGTGGCACCCGAGCGCGCCTCCGTGATCGACCCCCAGGAGGCCAACAACCGACGCACCACCCGGCTGACCGTGGACTGCGCCGTCCCGGTGACCATCAACATCCAGCCGGGCAGCGCCCGCAATCCGGTCAACCTCAACGGCAGCATCCTTCCGGTGGCCGCGCTGACCACGAGGGCGGGCGAGTACGGGAACCCGCTTGCCTTCGACGCGACCGCGATCAACTCCGCCTCGCTGCGCTTCGGGTCCCCGAGCGTGCTGCTGCTCGGCGGCGGGGTTCCGGAGCCCCACGGCAGGATCCATCCGGCGAATTCCCTGGAACCGGACGAGGTCACGCGTGACCGCGACCTGGACGCCATCCTGCACTTCCAGCCACGGAGCGACGCCCTGGCCCCGACGGATACGAGCGCCTGCGTCCTCGGGCGGTTCGCCGGCCCGAGCGGACCGCTCAGCTTCTATGGCTGCGACAGGGTCACGATCGTGTCGTAGAGCGCGTTCCTTCTCCACTGCGGCGGCGGCCTGTGCCCGTGGCCGTCGCACGGACCGGATCGGCGGCTGATGCCGCCGATCCGGTCCTGCAAGGGAAAGGGCCCGTCATAAGGGGCGTGGCCGCGCGGCAGCTGATGCACTCGGCGGCTCGCCGCGTTGCGGACCGGCGGGTTCGTCCGCGAGGGTGCCGCCCTGGGACGGAACGCCAGGGAAGCGAGTCGCCTGTCAGCCAGGATCCGGTCAACCCGGTGACCGGCCCGGCCAGCGGGATCAAGGTCAACGCACCCACCCCGTCGCCCTGGTCCGGGCTGGCGCCCACTTCGAACGCGGCCACCTCGTTGTGCACCCCGAGACCCTCGCCGCACAGGCGGCCTCAAACGATCCGCAGACGTCGAGTGGACCTCAGACATCCATGCGCCGTATGTGCAGATGGCCATCGAGAGGGAAGCTGGGGGGCGCTGCGGGCAGAACTCTGTCGAACTCGTACCGGCTCTTCTGGGCAACGCGGCACGACGCGAGGTTGTCCTCCTGATGAAGGAGTTCGAGACGTTGCAGCCCGGCGGCCCCGAAGGTGTCGAAGGCCCAGCCGGTGAGAACCTCTAGAGCGCGGGGGGCCACGCCACGCCCGCGAGCGTGCGCCGCGGTCCAGTAGCCCACCTCGGCCACCGGTCTGCCGGGGGCGGCTTCCTTGAGGACCACGCTGCCCACCAACTGTTCGCGAACTGACCCGGGTTGCACCTCAAGGACGGCGAAGCCGAACCGGTCCACTGCTGCCCAGCCCCGCTGCTGGGCCTGCACCCACCGTGCCCCGTCAGCATCGTTGTCCACGACAGAGCTCGCCCACTGGCGCAATGCGGGATCCCGGCTCACCTCGACCAGTGCGGCAACGTCCTCCATCCGCCAGGGGCGAAGAACGAGAGCGGGAGCAGACGGCGTCGCTCCCGCCTGCAGTATGACGGGGGCATTCACAAACCGATCACGTGCGGCGGCGTTTCCACCCGACGCCAGCCGCCTCCGGCCCATGCCGCCTTGCGACCGCCCCGTCATTACTGTGTCCGGAAGCGCAGAGCCTGGACGGACCATTCGAACACTGGAGCCAGGCTCTCCGGGGCCGGCCAGCCGTTGACCACTGCGAGCAGCTGGAGGTATCGCTCTCTGCGGGGGTCGTTCACGCTCTCCAGGCGAGTCACCAGCCGGCGGCGAAGCTCGATGTCGGCGGGGATACCGAGGAGGTGCGCGTAGTGATCCGTGAGCGCCGCGACGATCGGATCGGCCTGGGGCGAGGCCGGGTCGATGCCGGCGGTCAGGGCAGGGCCGGCCTGGTCACGGACGGTTGCGGCAATGTCGCGGCGCGGGCCCGTGGTGTCGCTGCGGGCCTGCTCGGCTGCCTGATCCTCGGCCGTCCGCCGCACGCTGGCTCGAAAATCCGGATCCTCGGAGATTTCGGCCAATTCCACCCACGCCTGGACCTGCTCCGCCTCCGGGTTGTCGGGCAGCTCGGGGGTCATCGAGCGCATGACCCCCGCGAATGCGCGGGCGGCGTCGCCGCTGAGACCGCCGAAGACGGCGTCGAGGAAATCGCCGATCAGACGTCGGCGTTCGTCCTCGGAGAGCTGGGCAAGTCTGTGCATGAGATCCGTCTCCTCGGGGGTGGACCCGCGTTTGGCCACCGTCATCAGCACCGCGCGGCGCAGGCGCAAAGTGCTGATCTGCACTGCCAGTGCTTCGGCGTGCGCCGCGGCGACCTCGGGAAACGAGAGCTCCCGGTCCAGGACCTTCCGGATCGTGGGAAGGTCCAGTCCCAGTTCGCGCAGGGTTCGCACAAGGTCCAGGCGTGCAGCGGCATCTATGTTGTAAAGGCGGTAGCCAGCCGGGCTGCGGTCAGTCGGCGCCACGATCCCGCGATCGGAGTAGAACCGGATGGTCTTGACCGTGAGACCGGTCCGCTGGGCCAGCTCGCCGATCGAGTAGAGCGTGTCGTGGTGCATGCCCCCACCTTCGGGTCTCCCCCTAGTGGAGACTCAAGCCCATCCGTCTGCCGACAGCCAACCACTCCTTGTCCACAGGTCTTGACTATTGATCCCGCACAGGGCCTCCTCGATCCCTCCGGGGCTCCGCTGCGTCTCCCCCAGACGGTTCGAGGGAACGAACGGGCGGCTCCGATTGAGGCCACTGGCCCTCACACGCCGTCGTACGGCGTGCACGAGGATGTCGGCTACAGGTCGAACTGGATGAGCTCGATGCGCCCTGGCCCCCGAGGGGCGCGGCGCGCCTCGCGGGTACGTATGCCTGAGTGCGGGCCGGCCGGTGGGCGAGCGTGCGGGCGTTGGGACGCGCTCTTCTGGTCTCGGGTCCGGTGTCGGCGGGGGCGTTGAGGCCGAACTGGACAGCGGCCAGGGTGGTTACGGGTTACCGGTTACAGGCCCAAGAGAGTCGCTCCTGACCGCTCTGAACAGCGCGAACCGGAGTCCTCACCAGCCTGTAACCGGTAACCCGTAACCATCCCGCAGACGGCTAGGCGGCGGCTGTCGCTGATCAGGACCGCCATCCGGACCGGCACGGGCACCGGAATCGCACCGGAATCGCACCGGCGCGTGACCGGCCGGACGGGCGAGGGGACCGGTTTCTTCGACGGCATGGTTTGGCCCCACCAGAACGGTTTCGAGTGGTCTCACTTTTGGGCTATTCGGGTGATCGGCTCAAGCAGTGTCGGGGAGGAACGGTTCGGGCTGGCCCCACCCCTCTCGTCAGACTCCCAGCCTCGTGGGCACGGCGTCCGCCCGCCCGTGGGCGAGCACCTGGGCAAGGATCTCGCGGAACCGAGCCACGTCCTCGGCCGGCGCCTCCAGGACGGCCTCGATCTCGCCCTCGTCCAGCCGAAGGCTCTCTAGCGCCTCGGGATCCAGCGAGATGCGGAGGACGTTGCCGTCCAGGACGGCTTCGCGCACGCATCCGTAGGCCGTCCCCTGGCCAGCAGTGACGAGACAGTGCGTGTCCATTCCCAGCGCGGCCTCCTGGTCGTCGGGCTCTTCCTCACCCCCCATGAACATCATGATGAAGCCGCTGCCGTCCTCGCCCTCCGCGAGGGCGGCCTCGACGAAGTAGCCGTCAGGATCGATCTCCGTGGTGGCGACGCGAGCGGTGAATCGGTACGTCATGACGAGGTTGTATCAAGGCGGTCAGACAGGGCGTCCAGGAGGGGCGTCGACGTCATCACAGCCAAGGTGGGGCCACTCCAAACCGTTCCTCAGCAGGGGCCAGACGACGCCGTCGCAGCGGGGCCAAAAGAGACCGTCCTAGACAGGACCGGCTTCTTGCCGGTGCCCCGCCGGTGCGATTCCGGTCCCCATGCCAGTGCTGCACATCGGGCTACAGGTCGAAGGCGCCGCCTCTGCACGTACCAACGGCGGTGCCGCCCTGCTGCTCGCGCACGGCGAGGAAGACCGTTCTCGCCCAGTTGGGCAAGCACCCGCCCGGCCTGGTGCCGGCGCACGGTGAGAAGGGTGGGGGCGGACCGGCGGTACTGCTCCCAGAGCGCGTCTGGGCGCCGGGCCTCACCCACGCACGCCATATCGGCGCGGGCTGGAGCCGACCCTACGACAGCGGCGCGGACGCGGTCCCGGGATTCGCCGGACCGCCGCCGAGACGGCGCCGGGCGGGCCGGGGCTCCGACCGCCCGGCGAGCACGGGGCCGGGCTCCGCGGTCCAGTCGCCGGCAGCGGCCCGCTCGGCGGCCGTCATCGCCCGCGGATCGCGGGCGGCCGGCTCGGGAAGATCGGTGCGGCCGGGTCCCAGGGGACGGCGTCGTGCGGTACTCACCGTCCCAGTCTCCCCCGCGCCTTGGGGCCGCCGACCGGAGCAGCCGATGTGTCTCTGCACGGCCCTGCCCCGATGCCTCCGGGCCGTCATCCGGGTATCACCAGTGACGGCCGGGCCCGGTCCGATGACGGCCTCATGACGGCTCCGTGACAGGGCGGGGGACGGCTCCTCGGAGCGCGGGCCGGCCTGCTGTGGCAGGCCGCTGCGGTGCCGGGCGGTGACTTCCTTCCTTCCCTTTCCCGGCGAAAGCCTCATTCACGGGCGCACGGGAACGGGAGCCGACCTTCCGTGAGGGAAGGAAGGAAAGAAGGAAACCGCGCGGTGTAGGCGGCCCGTACACGGCGGGCGCGGACGGCCCCCGTCCAGACCTCTGCCGGCGCCCAGAGGCCAGCTGAGCGCGGAGGCCGGGCGGATGGGTTACCAGAGGCCAAAGAACCGTGTCCACCAGGTGGGCCGCCTTGCGAGGTGCTCCAGCGCGCTGGGGCCCTCGTAGTCTCTCTCCAACAGTTCCTCGGGGACACTCACGTAGCCGAGGTCGGCCAGCGCCCGCTCCACGGTCGCGAGGTCGCCGAGGTCCAGCACCCCCTCCTCGCGGGCCTCGTCCGTGCCGAGGAAGGCCCCCGGATTGTCGGCGCAGACCTCGGCGAGGGAACCGAACTTGCTCACGCAGACCACGATCCGCGTCCCGCAGACCGTCGCGTCCGCAGGCACGTGGACGCGCCCGTACTCGCTGGAGTCCTGGCTGTCCCGCTCGGACTCGCACGAGGCCCCGAAGTCTGCTTCGAGCCGACGCACCAGCCCGCCGAACTTGAGGCCGGTCGCAGCGTGGTCGTAGTGCCGAGGCCGTTCCAACCGCTCCGGGTCATCAAGTTCGCGCAGCAGGGCCAGCAGTTCCGTCTCGCTCTTCGCCATCCGCACATCCTGCCGCCCGTCAGGCAGGAGTGGAGAGACAGGGCCGTCCTAGCCACGCAGTAGCTGTCGCTGCTGCCTGGGGCTCTGAGGGAAAGGCGATTGCTTCATCGAATGGGACACGTACCAGGAGACAGTGGTGGAGCTGGCCGAGCATCCGGTTGAACAGGTGCCGCAGGGCCTGCATGTGCCAGTCCCCTCCTGCCCAGCGGCGCCGGTAGTGGGAGTCCGCGCCGCTTGAACCGCTGAGGGAGGCGAAGGCCCACAGGTGGCCGACGTGGTTGAGCCGGTTGTTCTTCACGAACCGGCGACCGACGTAGCGGCGTTTACGGGAGGCCCGCGTGATCGGGGCCGAGCCGGCGTACGCCTCTAGGACTTGTCCGGCCGATCATGGTCCCGGCTATTGAGGCGTGGCGGGGGCTGCAGATCGGCAGTTCGTCGAGGGCATGGTCGGCCCACGATGTCGTATGCCAGGGTGGCGGTATGGATTGGCAGTCTGAGAGCCCGGAACTCTGGGCGTTCCTGGAGTCCCTGCACCGCGGCGACATTCTGTCCGGCACCGTCGCGGCGATCGAACGGTTCGGGGTTTTCGTGGCCCTGGACGACGGGCCTGCCCATCCCACCCTGCCCGGTGTCGGGTTCATCGTCATCCCCGAACTGTCCTGGCGGCACATCGACGCTCCCACCGATGTCGTTCAGGTAGGCCAGCGGGTCTCGTGCGAGTTCCTCCAGTTCGACACCTACAACCTGGAGGCCAGACTGTCCTTGAAGGCACTGGAGCCCGACCCGCTCCGGGCTTTCGCCGACCGCACAGCGGTGGGCCAGGAACTCCGCGGGACGGTGGAGAAGACGGTTTCCATCGGCGTCTTTGTCGACCTCGGGGACGGGATCGTCGGGCTGGTCCCCTCCAGAGAAACCTACGGTCGGCCCGCGGTGAGTCCGGTGGAAGAATTCGAGGTCGGAGAGGAGATTGCCGTCGTCGTCACGGAAATCGAGCTGCCAGCCCGCCGGATCGTCCTTTCCCGACCGGAGTGTGACCGGCACGAAGGTGTCGTGCCGGTCACGTGACGGCCGGCGTGTCCGAGCCGTTGATGTGGGCATGGGGCGGGATCACCGGCAGGTGACCGACGGGATTCTGCACCGAGTGCGGACCGGGGTGCAGTGGCGTGACTGCCCGTACGATTCGGGCCGTGGAAGACCGTCTACGAATGCCATCGCCTGTGGTCGGCCGACGGCACCTGGGAACGTCTGCTCCAGCGGGTCCAGGCCGCGGCTGACGCCGCGGGCGAGATCGACTGGCAAATCTCGGTCGACTCCACCATCGTCCGTGCACATCAGCATGCGGCCGGTGCCCGCACTGACCCGCCTCCGGCCCCGGGAGGAAAGGGGGCCACAGTGATGGAACACCAGGACGAGACGCCGCGGCAGAGTCTCGTCGCCCGCCTGGTGGAGGTGGTGCTGGAGGCGAGGGTCTGGGCCGCTCGCGCGGCGGGTTCACCAGCAAGCTCCATCTGAGCGCGGACGGCCGCTGCCGCCCGCTGTCCCTCATCGTCACTCCAGGTCAGCGGGCGGACTGCACCCCGTTCAAGCCGGTCCTGGAGAAGATTCGGGTGCCCAGATCTGGCCTGGGCAGGCCGCGCAAGAAGCCGGACAGCCTTGCGGCCGACAGGGCTTACAGCAACGGACCGATCCGTGAGTACCTGCGACGGCGGGGACTCCGCCACACCATCCCGGTGAAGACCGACAGCCAGGCGGCCCGCTGCGCAAAGGCGCACGCGGTGGACGGCCGCCCGGCTTCGATGAGGACCGTTACAAGAAGCGCAACACCGTCGAGCGGGCAATCAACCGTCTGAAGCAGTCCCGAGCGGTCGCCACTCGCTACGACAAGCGCGGCTACGTCTTCCTCGGCACCGCCACCGCGGCAGCCGTCGCGATCTGGCTCCGAACATGAACTCCTACGCAACCCAGCAGTAGACGCCCTGGCTCTGGCGCCGGGCACTGCTGATGAGAGCAGCCAGATCCCCCACGATCGCGTCCGCGATCTCCGCGCCGATGACCTCGCCGTCCTCCGCACGCAGCTGAGTCCACGAGGCGGCGAGGTCACTCAACCTAGAGTGCGTGGCGTCCGAGAGCGCAGCGGACAGGCGAGGCGAGATCGCGAAGACGACGCATCCGTCGTTGTCCTGGCCGGCGACGATGCGAGGCTCCCCGCCCTCGACGAGTTCCTCGAAGCTGCCGCCGACCAGAAGGCATTCCCACTCCAGCACGGCTTCTTCGGGATCGAAGTTGCCGAAGGAGAGCGACTCGAATACCCGTCCCGGCCCGGTCTGGAGGGCCAGGCTCGCTGACGTGTCGTCCGGCGCCACGAAAAACTTCACGATGTTGCTCACCCGGGCATCATGCCCGACAGCCCGCATCCATGATCGGCCGGACAAACCCTAGCCCTCCAGCCGTGGCGAACCGGCTCCGATGATCTCGCCCAGAATGCGGGCACCGACCTGGGGGCCGATCCTGGGGAAGCTCAGCATGATCGCCGCGTCCGGGTGTGACCGAAAGGCATCCTCGGCGGCCCGCGCCAGGTCATCGACCGCCTCGCAGGCGGCGTCGAGCTGCAGGAGAAGGGCTCGTGCCTGCGTGCCCATGGCGTCTTCGACAAGGGGCAGCTGCCGAGGGGCTTCTTGACGGAAGAGCTGCTGGATTCGTTCCGCGTCCGCTTCGATGCCGCGGCGGCGGCCAGCTCGACGGAGCATGGCGGTCAGCTTCCACATCTGCAGCTTGGCGGCCAGGGCGGGTGTGGGCGCGACGGCGAGGACGCGGCGGGCATCGGGGCGGGTCAGGGTTCCCGGCTTGTCCCTGAACGCCTCGATCATCGCCGGGAAGCACTCCCTGAGCAGGGACCGTAGCTGATTGGCTACCTGCTGCCGGCTCCAGACCGCGTCCTGCTGTGCGCGGGCCAGGACGGCGACGTCCTGGGCCAGATCGGTATCGGCAGGCAGCGACCGGTGCATCGGCTCGTCAGTGCGGATGATGTTCGCCAGGACCAGGGCGTCGCCTGGGTCCGACTTCTTGCGGCTGACTCCGTGCCGGTCGCGGTAGCGGGAGGCGGCCATCGGGTTGACCGCGTAGATCTTCCGGGGACCCTGCCGCAGTGTGGCGACCAGCAGGCCGCGGCTGGTCTCGATGGCCCCCGGGATCGGAGCCTCCGCAGTGTCGCCGTGCTCGGCCAGGAGGTCGAGGAGCAGCCGGTAGCCGTCCAGGTCGTCGTTGATGCGGCACTTGGCCAGCAGCTTGCCGGTGTCATCGACGAGCGCGATGTCGTGGTGTCCGTCCGCCCAGTCGATCCCGCAGAACACGTCCATGTATCCCACCCCTTCGCCGGTGCCGTTCTCAAAGGCGAGCACGCGGGGCCGCACGGCGCACTAATTCCAGGGCTCCAAGGCCCGCCACCTCATCAGCCGTGCGCGGCACCGCCGGACCGCACGGGCGCATGCCGTGTCCAGAGCTCGAAGCTCGTGAGGAGAAACCCGTCACCGTGCGGCAGCTCATCCATCGAGGATCCCGAACCCGACGAGCCCGTGCGGGCAGAACGTGCGAGGACCGGCCGGCGCCCAGCGCCACCAGTCTTTAATAAGACCTCGCACGGTCGGAGGTGTCGTAGGGGTCACCACGGCACCGACCGGACCACACACGTCCTGCCCCGGGCTGGACAACCGCCCCGGGCCCCTCAGAGATCCAGAACCTCTCATTACTAACGAATTAGAGGTGTCGGCACGCGGATCCGGCTTGCCCACGAGGCCTGACCAGAGGGAACGCTCTTGATCACGAAAGTGTGGGTCCCACCTCCGGTGCAACCCCTATTGCACCTCTGCAGACAACGGTGGGGACACCCTTCGGTACAACACTCACCCAGGTCGAAGGAGAACGTCCGCCCGCCATGCGGCCACGCCAGAGTCAACCGGCGGCCACAGGACGGTGAGTCCGTGATCGCGTACGCCCCGAAGATGCACATCGTCCCCTCGAGCCACTGCTTGGCTCTGCGGGCACCCGAGAAACCCTTCAACTGGGCATCTTCACCAACCACCACGGAGGTAGCTCAGTGCGACCGAGTGATCACGAATAGCCCGAACAGGCCAATCTTCAGATCGGCATACCAAGCCACTGAAACCCAGAAGGAGTGCAGCCTCGCCTTGAAGAGAAGGCGCAGAGGGCGCCTTCAGAACCGCACAGAAGCGGTCGGCATCAACCCCCGCGCACCCAGCCCGCCGCCTCCTTTTGTGCAGCTAACCGAGGCAGCGCCGCCGACGACAAGATCACTTTCGGCTTGATTCAAGTGACGCACTGTCAGCGGGCGCTCTACATTGGTCGGTCGCGTGGGAGAGCGCGTCGTCGATCGGGGAGGGCTGTCGGTTTTGCCGTTCATCAAGGGGTATCTCAGGCGGGACGGGACATCGGTGCGGTCTCATTGGCGGGCGCCGGCGGGGACGAGCAAGCAGACAGCGCTGGCTATCGGGATCGTGGCGGCCGTGTTCGTGTTCGGGGCCTCGTCGGGCACTTCCGCCAGCGGTGCAGCGGGGACGGAGCGGTTACCCGCACCACGGCCAACCTCGGGGGTGGCCTATCCGATCAAGTTCCCCGGCTGGGACAGGCCGGCGCCTTCTCCGGCACCGACGGTCTCCTATCCGATCCGGTGGCCGGGGTGGGACAAGCCCGCTCCCCGTCCCCGGCCGACGGTCTCCTACCCGATCAAGTGGGAGCGCGACGGGAGCGGGAGGTGAGTCGGCGTCGGCCTGTGCGGCGTCGTACGAGCAGGCGGCGCTCGAGCAAGGCCTCGGGCAACGAGCAGCTGGTCCTGGTGGTCGGTGGTCTGGTGGTGGCGTGGATGCTGCTCATGGGCGTGGTGCGTTTCATGGCCGCCCATCCGTGGGTGCCGGTCCTCGTGGTGCTGCTTGTGGGCGGGGCCATGGCGAGCTGGATGGTCCAGCGGCAGCGTGCGGCACGGTGGGAACGAGTCAGGTCCCAGGGGCTGCGTTATGCGCTGGCGCAGCTGGACGCTTTGCATCACCGGCAGTTCGAGCACGCGGTGCGGGACCTGATGCGGCGCGATGGGTGCGCGGACGCGGTGCAGGTCGGTGGTGCCGGGGACAACGGCGCGGATGTGAAGGCGACCGACCCGTATGGGCGGCGTTGGGTGATTCAGTGCAAGCACCGTAAGGCCGGTCTGGCCGGCTCCGCGGTGGGTACGCCGGATCTGCAGGTACTCAACGGCACCGGTCGGCCGGTACACAAGGGCGACGTCGTCGTCCTCGTCACCAACGGCAGGTTCTCCAAACCGGCACTCGAGTTCGCCCGCTCCCAGCGTCTGCATCTGGTCGACCGCACCGTCCTTGCCCAATGGGCCGGCGGCTCCAGACCCCTGTGGGAACTTCTGCAGGCCATCCCCCCGCCCCGCCGGCCCACCCCCCTGTCCTGACACGCGTCCCTATGCCACAACCCCTAGCCCCCGGACAGGCGACGCCAGAGGCTGTATCGGTAGGACTACGGCCTCTTGACCCGTAAGTGGTCGAGGTGGCCGCGGCCATGCGATGCAAGGCGGTCAAGGGGTGCCCTCCTCAGATCCAGACGGGCGGACGGCTGCCGCGCGGGGCTGTCACGCGGGGTGCTGTCCCGCCGGGGCCGGCGGCGAGGTTTCGGGCTCTCGGCGCGGGTCAGCCCGCGTGACAGAGGGCGCGACAGGATCGTCGAATCATCGCAGGGCCACGACCAGGGCGACGGTAGCGATGAGGGCGTCGGCCCAGGTGCCGCAGGCGGCCAGCGGCTTGGCCAGCCGCGGGTGGCGGTCGGTCAGGTAACCGATCGCGCCCAGGAACAGGATGTCGGTGATGACCAGGAGCAGGACAACGAGCAGGACAACGAGCAGGGCGAGCGTGGACACGGCAGGCGTGGCGGGCGGTGGGGCATCGGGCGTCAACGGGGGCGGTCTGCTCGCTGGAGAACGACCCCGTGCTCAACGAGCTGGGAGTACGGACCACTACCAACCCGATCCAGCTCGCCCTGTGGGCCGGGTCAGGGCCCGTCATCTTCGCCACCTATGCCTCACTGGTCGACCGGCACGACCGGGACGACCCACAGGACCCGACGGGCCAGCGGAAGGTACATGGCCGCGCGTTTCTTCGCCGAGGTCAGCGGGTCAGATGCCGAACTCCGCCGCCGGCAGGCCAAGCGCAGCGCACGCCTCGCGGATGATCTGCTCCTCGGCAGGCTCGATAAAGCCGTCCGCACCCGCGACCACGATGCCGGTCTGGATGACAGCCCGTGCCTCGGTCGGCTTCTTCGCCACCTTGACGACCTCCTGAAGCACCGCCGCCTTGCCCATGACGAAGCCAGCCGAGAGCTGGTCGACGTTCTTGTTGAAACGCTGGCGGAGCTGGTCGGCGGGGAAGTTCTGAAGGACGTCGTTGGTGAGGATGAGCGACTCGACGTACTGGCGCTCGGCCGGATCGACCCGTCCGTCAGCGGCGGCCACCAACGCGCACATGGCCATGCTGGCGTCCCTAAAGGCGCCGCTCTTCAGCTCCGTCTTCAGCGACGTGAGCTGCGACTTCAGCGCGCTCACGAGTTCGGCCCTGGAACCGCCCCCGGACCGTGCGCCGGACGGCCCATGGCCGCCGGAGCCGCCGCGCACCCCTTGGGCCTGCTGCAGACCTCTGGTCGCCTGGTCCTTGATCCGATCCCACATCGCCACTCGTGCCACCTCAGCTTCTGCCACGTCGTCCCTCGTTGGACACGCATCATCGTGCACCACCCGGCTAACGCCTTCCACACACTCTGAAGTTCCACCACCACGACTGACACAACGCCCTCAGCCCACATGCCACCCACCGCAGGCACAGGCCGGAACGGCGCAACGCGAAGACGACCGAGACGGAAGACCGGGCAGGACCGGCGCCCCGCCGAGGAAGCCGAGCACCGCCAGGACGAGCCCGAGGCCCAGAACCACAGACCCGAAAAACAGCACCGGGGCGAGGACCAGACCGCACCGCACAGACGCCATCCGCCCTACCCCGGAAACGACACCACCCTTCACCGGCCGAACGACACCTGCCATGAGGAACCGCCCAGCACAGACAGCACCGCACCTCACCGCCGCTCAAGATCGGCTAGGCGCTTACGCTCGGCCGCCTCACCTCGTAGTCCGCTCTCGTGGACGATTTCTGAGAGCTGCTCCACACGAGCCGCTCCGTGCTGTCGACCCGTTCGGACCCATGATGGGGATGGCCGCCACGAAGGTCGAACCGCAGCCGATCGAGGGCGTGTAGTCGTACCGGGGGACCCTGACCAAGGAGTACGTCTTCGCCCCGTCAAGTTCCTTGGTCCGTCGGATCGTGCTTGCTTCGGTCCTTCTCCTGGACCGCTCGGAACTCGACCCTCCCCCCTGAGCTGTGATCGTGAAGTGCGGAAGAGGGGCCTTTCCGATGTCGAGGTACTGGGGGGGACTGGGATTACGCCCGGAACGTTACTGCCGAGAGCTACGCGCGGCGCGTGTCGCAGGCCCACTTGTCGGCTTCAGGCTTCCAGGAGGCGGCGTCGGAGTGCTGTCGAGGAGGGCACTTGCACGATCCCGGACCACCGCTCAGCGCGATCCTGGTCGGCGAGCGCCCCGTCCTCCGCATCACCGGTGATCCCCGGTGCCCAAGCACACTGGACGCTGACCTGCTCCGGCGGCACCTCAATGTCTGCGGCTGGGTCGGGGACACCCCGCGTGGACGACCACTGCGCCCTCGTCCACGCCCACGTCCACGTCCACGCCCACAACGGCGGGTACGACTCGCGGTCGTGTGCGGCAAGAGCGCGCCCACCGGCACCTCCAGCGTCACACATTCCACAGGCGGTTGGAGGGCACGCAGCGGGCCGCCCTTGGCGGCCCTGCGGGGCGAGAAGCTGCCCCCGATGCCTGGCGGGGAATCGGGGGGGCAGGAGTGCGATTGTGCGAGCAACCCGCCCAGGCCGCCCGGCCTCCGATCGGTGCATGGGATGGGCTGCGTGCGGAAAGCCGCCATGTATGACACGTACACCGAAACCGGAGCACGGCGGGGACCGCGAGCCCACTGGGAGCGGGACTGGCCGCGTAGGTCCCGATGAATGGGTTGAGGAGCGGGCGCCGGATCGGCCGTCGCAGATGCCGAAGGGGTCGTGGATGGCGGTGCTGCGCGGCACACTGAAGGAGTTCAAAGACGACGAGCTGGCCGATCGGGCCGCTGCCCTGACCTACTACGGCGTGCTGGCGCTCTTCCCGGCCCTCCTGGTGCTGGTGTCGCTGCTGGGTATCGCCGGCGAGTCCGCGACCAAGCAGGTCTTGGACAACCTACAGAAGCTGACCCCCGGCTCCGCACGGGACGTGATCAGCAACGCGGTACAGCAGCTCCAGGGCAACAGCGGTGTCGGATCCCTGATGGCCCTCGTCGGCCTGGCGGTGGCGATCTGGTCCGCCTCGGGCTACGTGGCTGCGTTCATCCGTACCTCGAACGCTGTGTACGACATGCCCGAGGGCCGCCCGGTCTGGAAGGTATTGCCGCTGCGCCTGGCGCTGACGATCACGCTGATGGTCCTTGCGGTCGCCAGCGCCCTGATCGTGGTCTTCAGTGGCGGCCTGGCCCGGCAGGCGGGCGCCGCGCTCGGCGTGGGTGACACGGCGATGACGGTGTGGTCGATCGCCAAGTGGCCTGTCCTCGTCCTGCTCGTAACGATCATGATCGCGATTCTGTACTGGGCTGCCCCGAACGCCAAAGGCCGCGGATTCAAATGGATCACCCCCGGGAGTTTCCTGGCGCTGGTGATCTGGATGGTCGCCTCGGCCGGCTTCGCCTTCTACGTCGCGCACTTCGGCTCGTACAACAAGACGTACGGCACTCTCACAGGCGTCATCATCTTCCTGATCTGGCTGTGGATCACGAACCTGGCGATCCTCCTGGGCCTGGAGTTCGACGCCGAGATGGTCCGACAGCGCGCCATCGCCGGCGGGCACCCCGAGGACGAGGAGCCCTACGTCGAGCCCCGGGACACTCGGAAGTGGAGTGATGAAGACCGCCGCCGCATGGAGTGAGCCCTGTGTGGGGCGGCCGCGGGCGGGCAAGCCGCGAAGCATGGAAATCCTGGCGTCCCTGCGTAGCGATGACCATTGGCTGACCGAACGGGCTGCCGCGTGGAACTCCGCGTGGGCCCGCCGACTGTTGCGGCCGGTCGAGAAAGCCGCCGAGCACACGAAACTGTGGTGGGCAGCCGCCGTGATCGTGGCGCCGGGCGGCGGCTGGACCGCAAGGCCGCCGTTGCTGGGGCCACCGCCATGGCGGTGACGGAGCTGATGGCCTGGGCGCAGCCGCCCTGGTCCGGGCGACGCCTCGCCCCGTTGTCCGCCTCATGGGATGACCACAAGCCGCTGCGGTTTGAAGGGCGCGGGGTAGGCGGACGAGTGCCTGGGTGCGGCCATGTGGGACCGGGAGAACACTGGGAGTGAGCCCAAAGGAGGGCCCGCAGGTGCTGAGCGCGCCTGCGGGCCCTCGTCGCGTTCCCCGTGAACACGGGGAACGCGACGTCCTGCCGGGTCCGTCGGTGGCTCGGCGGCGTTGGCAAGGGCACAGCCGAGATCCTCACGGGGTCGTACGCGTCTAGGTGGGTCGTACACGTGGAAGGTGCTCGTGGACTGGGACATGCGCCGGGCTGTGATCGCGCGGGGGTCGTTCCGCGGGCGCGGTCGCGCAGGATGCGTCCGGTTCTTCCCGCCGAGGATCCGGCAGACCATGGTCTCCTCCATCGCGGCGAGTGCGCCGACCGTGTAGAGCCCATACCGCTCGAGTGCTGCGGCCTGGGCCGGGCCGATGCCGTGCAGCGCCTTGACCGGGAGGGGGCCATGAATGCCTCGACGGCGCGGTGGTCGGGCAAGTGCAGGACCCCGGAGCTGCCGACGTGGGCGGAAGCGGTCGCCCTTCGCCCAGGTGTCGGCTACGCCGATGCTGTACCTGCTCTCCACCGGAGTCCGGAGTGCTGCTTCTCGTCGTCGCCGTGCTGTACCTGCTGGTGCGCTCGATACGGCACTCGCGCCGAGGCCGGCCCACCGCGTTCTGACGGTGGGGGCGGCCCACCACGTCTCGTGGGAGTGGCCCACCGGCCCACGCGCAGTCCTCCGGGTGGCCGGCGAGTGGGTGAGGCGGCCCACACCTTGAGCGCTCAGTGAGCGGCGAGAAGGATGGCGATGTAGTGGGCGGTGAAGGCTGCCACTGTCAGTGTGTGGAAAACCTCATGGAAGCCGAACCAGCGGGGTGAGGGGTTGGGGCGCTGGAGGGCGTAGACGACCGCGCCCGCGCTGTAGAGAAGCCCGCCGATCACGACCAGGGAGACTACGGCCGCCCCGCCGCTGTGCAGGAAGTCGGGCAGGTATCGCACGGGCGCCCAGCCCAAGGCCAGGTAGCAGGGGGTGTACAGCCAGCGGGGAGCTCCGACCCACAGGACACGGAAGGCGATGCCGACCAGCGCGCCTGCCCACACGATCCATAGCAGGAGGGTCCACTGGCCCGGGGAGAGCAGGAGAACAGCCAGCGGAGTACACGTGCCGGCGATGATCAGGAAGATGTTGGCGTGGTCGAGGCGGCGCAGAACGGCCTCACCGAGGGGTCCCCAGGTGCCGAGGTGGTAGACGGCGCTGGTCCCGAACAGCAGCCAGGCCGTGACGGAGTACACGGTGCAGGCCAACACGGCCTGTGGCGTCCCTGCCAGGCAGACGAGGACGATGCCCGCTGCCAGCGACGTGGGGACCATGCCGGCGTGAAGCCAGCCGCGCAGCCTCGGCTTGATCGGGTCCACCAGATCGGCTGCCCGCTCGACCAGATCGGCCACCGGGCGGGAGTCCTCGGCGGCCCCGTCTCGCTGCGGTCCCGAAGAATGGCCGATCGAGTCGCGGCCCTTGACCGTCGGCGGGGAAGGGACACTGCGGGCTTCGGCGTCGTCTCGGGACACTGCTTCCCCTCCCGGATCGGACTGCTGGGCGTCACGGGCAGCCATGTGCACATGGTAGGAACCCGACCGTGACGGGAGCCCGAGGTCCCCCTTCATCGCGTAGCCGGTTCCGTCACCCTACGATCCCGACGGTCTGGAGAAGAGCGAGCCGGCCACGTAGCCGTCGCCCCGCAGGCTGGTTTCGAGGACACTTGTAGACGGGCACATACGGGCTCCGATCCCCCGGAGTGATCCGGGTCCGTGGGCGCGGGACGGTCCGCGTGGGGGTGGTGACTTCCGTCCCGGACTCGCGGCGCCCGCCCCGACAGAGGGTGCGCTGTTCATGGGGTCCGGCACAGGAGGTGCCAGATATGGAGCACAGTCAGGACAGTCTGGCTCAGCCCAAGTCGCGGGGGCGGCGTGTGGCCGACAGCCGTGCGGTGGAGGTCGCGTCCAGGGTCGGGCTCTGTGCCCGGGGAGTGATCTACGTGCTGGTGGGAATTCTGGCCGTGCGGATCGGCCTCGGCAGCGACAGCGGCCAGGAGGCCGACCGGTCCGGAGCAGTGGGGACGCTCGGCGAGCAGCCGTTCGGCCGGGCTCTGCTGTGGGCGCTGGTGGTGGGGCTGGCGGCGATGACGCTGTGGCGGCTGTGCGAGGCGGCGTTCGGGCAGACGGTGGAGGGCGGGGAGAAGTGGTCTCGCCGTCTGGGTTCTATGGGGATGGCGGTTTTCTACGCCGTGATCTGTGTCGGCGTGGTGCAGACGGCGCTGGTAGGCGGTTCCGCCGGGGGCCGCCCCGGTGACGAGACGTCGAAGGAGTACACCGCCAGGGTGCTGGAGTGGCCGGGCGGCCGGGTGATCGTCGGCGTGTTCGGAGCCGTGCTGATCGTCGTGGGCGTGGTGATCCTGGTGCGCAGCGTGATGAGGAAGTTCGAGAAGAACCTCCGTATGGAGGAGATGCGCCCGGCGACGCGGCGGGTCGTCGCGTTCCTGGGCATCGTCGGCGGGGTGGCGTGTGGCGTGGTCGCGGCGGGGGCCGGCCTGTCCGTCCTGCTGGCCGCGGTGCGATACGACCCCGGCCAGGCCAAAGGCCTGGACGAGACCTTGCGTTCGTTCGCCGCGACCCCCGCAGGGCCCGCCCTGCTGATCGCCGCCGCCGTGGGCCTCCTGCTGTTCGGCCTGTACTCGTTCTGCGAAGCCCGCTGGCGCAAGGCCGCCGAGCACAGGACTCCGAAGGAACAGCCGGCCGGGGCTACAGGTTCGGGGACACGCCCCGGTGCGCCCTAGGGGGTGTCTTTCCGATCATCGGATCGTGGTCCGGTCGTGAGGGTCGGCGAGATTTCTGACGCCACCTGGGCGGTGGTTGAACCGTTGCTGCCGTCTGGGGGCCGGGCCCGGGGGCGGTGGCGGGATCACCGGCACGTGCTTGAGGGCATCGTGTTCAAGTTCCGCACCGGTCTGCCCTGGAGGGACCTGCCCGAGCGGTTCGGTCCCTGGCAGACCGTCCATGGACGGTTCGCCCGCTGGGCCGCGGACGGCACCTTCGACCGCCCGCTGTCCGCCGCTCAGTCCCGGGCGGAGGTGGACTGGCTGGTCGCGATCGACTCCACGATCGTGCGGGCCACCAGCTCGCCGGCCGGAAGCGGTGCCGGGAACGGCGCTGCGGCTTCGACAAGGCCGCCTACCGGCGTCGCAACGTCGTGGAACGCTGCTTCCACCGGCTCAAGCAATGGCGTGGCATCGCCACCGGCTACGACAAGCGTCCCGACCGCTACCTCGCCGCCGTCACCCTCGCCAGCACCCTCATCTGGCTCGACACATGATCGCCAAGATGGCCCCTGGGGCGCGTATCGAGACGTGATCAATTTGCGGGATGTGCCTCCGCGGCACGGTCCGGTTGTATAGACGGTCTTACGTGACGCGCGTGCGACTGACCGATCCCGATTGGGAATTCATCGAGCCGTACCTGCCGATCGGCGAGTACGGCCCGTACCCCGAGCGACTGCGGCAGCAGTTCGAGGGCTTGATCTGGCGGTTCAGGACGGGCGGGCAGTGGCGGGAGATGCCGACGGGTTCGGCGCCTGGTCGACCGTCCACAACCGCTTCCGGCAGTGGCGTGACGCCTGTCTCTTCGAGGCCCTGCTGGAGGGCCTGATCACGGAAGAACGAGACCGAAAGTGATCCCGCGCTGGAAGAACGCCGACGCGTCCGGCGTCGGCGGAAACTCCGGCAGAAGGCCGCCCTCCTCGGACGTTCCAGAGGCGGGCAGACCAGCCCGTCCTGAGGAAGGTGCGGGTACGCGGGCCCGTCGGCCGACCCGGCGTCCGGCCGGACGCGGTCGCCGGGGACAAGGCGTACCCGTCCCGCGGAAACCGCGCCCACCTGCGCAAACGCCGTATCAAGGCGGTCATCCCGGAGAAGAAGGACCAGGCCGCCAACCGGAAGAAGAAGGGCTCCGGAGGTGGCCGACCCGTCAGCCACGACGCCGATCTCCACAAGGAGCGGAACACCGTCGAGTACCTGATCAACAGGCTCAAGCATGGCGAGGCAACGCCACCCGATACGACAAATGCCGACAGCTACCTCGCCGGTCTCCACCTGCGCGCCTCGATGATCTGGATCAAGGACCTCACCAGGACCACCCGATGATCACGACTCGATATGCCCCTAGGTGACGCGCTGAGGGACCGGACGCCAAGGGCGGGCAGGAGTTGGGTCAACGGTCAACCAGCCGTGGACGCGGGGCCTCACCCGTGGATTCCGCGTCGGTGTCGTCGGTGCCGACCGGGCCGCGGGGAAGCATCCGGTCCAGCCACTTCGGCAGCCACCAGTTGGTCCGGCCGAGGAGCGTCATGGTCGCCGGTACCAGCACCATGCGTACGACCGTGGCGTCGATGAAGATCGCGGTGGCCAGGCCGAGCCCGAACATTTTGGTGGAGGGGTCCTCTGCGACGGCGAAGGACAGGAAGACCGCCACCATGATGAGGGCGGCCGAGGTGATGATCCGGGCGGTGCGCGAGACGCCCTCAACGATCGCCGTGCCGTTGTCGCCGGTGCGCAGGTACTCCTCGCGTACGCGGGAGAGGAGGAACACCTCGTAGTCCATCGACAGGCCGAACAGGATGGCGAAGAGGAACATCGGGATGAACGACACGATCGGAACCGTCGCTTCCAGCCCGATGAGTGCGCCTCCCCAGCCCCATTGGAAGACCGCGACCATGATGCCGTAGGCCGCGCCGATGCTCAGCAGATTCAGCAGCACCGCCTTGAGCGGTACGAGTATCGAGCGGAAGACCAGCATCAGCAGCAGGAACGACATCGCCAGCACGGCGGCGACGAACACCGGCAGGCGTTGGCTGGTGCGTTGGCCCACATCGGACAGGCTCGCGGCCGCGCCGCCGACGTGGGCCCTGGCCGGGCCGTGCCCGATCGCCGTGGGCAGCACCTCGGTGCGCAGCCGGGCGATGGTGTCGGCCGTGGCCTTGTCCTGAGGGCTGGTGGTCGGGAACACCACGAGGGTCGCGATGCCGGTGGCCCGATCGATGTGCGTCGGCGCGACGGATGCGATGCCCGGATCCGCAGCGACCGTTGCGACGAGTCGGTCCAGCACTCCCGGATCACCGGTGGGGTCCGCGGCGATGACGAGGGGACCGTTGGTGCCCGGGCCGAACCCCTCGGCGACGAGGTCGTAGGCCCGGCGCTCGGTACGGCTGTGGGGCAGTGAGCCGTCGTCGGGCAGGCCGACGCGCAGGCCGAGCACGGGCAGCGTCGCGGTCAGCAGCAGCCCCGCCGCGCCGACCGCGTACGGCACCGGGTGCCGGCCGACGTGCCCGATCCAGCGACGCCACCCGGCGGCGTGGGCGGCGCCTGCCGCCGGGTCCCGCCGCAGTGCGAGTCGGCCCGGCTTCCTGGTCTGCAGAGCCCGGCCGATCCGGCCGGCCCGGGCCAGGCGCGGGCCCGCCGCGCCGAGGAAGGCCGGCAGCAGCGTCACCGACGCGAGCACCATGATCAGGACGACGATCGAGACGGCAAGCCCGCCCACCGTCATGAACGGCACGTTCGCGACCGCCAGGCCGAGGATCGACACGACGACGGTGCCGCCGGCGAAGACCACCGGCCGCCCCGCCGTGGCCACCGCTCGTCCGGCCGCCTCGTGCGGATCGAGCCCGCCCGCGAGGTACTCCCGGTGCCTGGCGAGCACGAACAGCGCGTAGTCGATGCCCACTCCGAGCCCGACCATGCTGCCCAGGACCGGTGCGAAGGTCGGCACGTCCGTGACCCCCGCCAGCACCGTCATCGTGGCGACCCCGACGGTCAGCCCGAAGACCGCCATGCCGATCGGCAGCGCGGCGGCGACGAGCGAACCGAACGCCAGGAACAGGATCGCGGCCGCGGCGAGGAGGCCGATCAGCTCGCTCACGCCGCCGTCGGGGTCGGAGAAGGCGTAGAAGAGGTTCCCGCCCATCTCGATGCGCAGGGGCAGTTCGGCGCGCAGCCGGTCGCCGAGATCGACGAGGGCGTCAAGGTCTTCGGCCGACAGCCGACTCTGGTCGGGGTACTGCACCCGGACGACCGCGATCCGCCCGTCTGCCGAAACGAGACCGCCGCGCACGGCGGTGTCCCCGCCCGCGTCCAGCGCCCCCGCCGGGTCGCTCGTGCCGAGCACGTGCGGCAGCCGCTTCACCTCGGCCCGCAGCCGCGTGAGAGCGGTGCGCGCGCCGTCGTCGTCGAAGAACGTCGCACCGTCGTCGAGGGGGGTGACGACCACTTGGGCGGTCATCCCCTCCTGGCCGGTGCCTGCCCGCTCGATCAGTTCCGCGGCCCGTCGGGAGTCCAGTCCCGGAGCGGTCATCGAGTCCGCGGTCCGCCCGCCGAAGGCGACGGCGGCGAGGACGGCGAGCGTTGCGGCGATCAGCCATGCCGCGATCACCCGCCAGGGATGGCGGGCGGCGCTTGCGCCCAGGCGCAACAGGGCTTTCGAGAGCATCGGGTCCTCCAACCACCTCGTCGGCCGTCCTTGTACGGCCGCCGATACCGAGGCTCGTCGCCACGGCGCTCCGCGGCATCGGCCCGCGGGCCGCGGATCCGTCGGCCCCGGGGCGGAGTGACGACCCGTCCTTTCGGCCGATGCGCGGCACGCCGCGGTCCCTAGGCTGAGAACCGTGCTCCGAGACGACCTGCGAACCCTGTGGACCGAACCCCGGCCGCCCGATCCGCCCGCCCGGGTGCGGCGGGACTGGGCGCTGCTCGCCGTGGGCCTCGCCGGTGTGGCGCTGGAGGCCACCCTGCGCGAGAACGTCGTATGGCGGCCGGTGGCGGTGGTGCTCGCCGCATGGCTGTGCCTGCTGCCCCTGTGGCGCCGGACCCGCCCGCTGGCAATGGTGACGCTGGCGTTCGGCTCGATAGTGCTGCTTCCGGTGGCCTCGCTCGTCGCCGCACCGCCCGAGCCCGTCGGCCTGTACACCGGCATGGTCGTGCTCGTACTGGTGTACGCGCTGCCCCGGTGGGGATCGGGACGCGAGATCGTGCTGGGCGGCGCGGTGATCCTCGCGGCCGGCGCGCTGTGTTCCGTCACGGACGAGAGCCCGGTCTTCGAGAACGTCGTGGGCATCGTCTTCCTGCTGCTGCCCGGCGTGGTCGGGGCCGCCGTGCGGTTCCGTGTGACCGCTCGCGAGCGGCAGTTGGAGCAGGTGCGCTCCCGCGAGCGCGAGCAGCTCGCCCGGGAACTGCACGACACGGTGGCCCACCACGTGTCGGCCATGGTGATCATCGCTCAGGCGGGCCGGGTGCTCGCGGGCACCGACCCGTCCGCCGCCGTCGAGGCGCTGGAGGGGGTCGAGGAGGAAGGGGCGCGCACACTGGAGGAAATGCGCGCCATGGTCGCCGCGCTGCGCGACCGCGGGGTCGGCGCCGAGCTGGCGCCGCCTGCCGGTGTCGCGGATCTGGAGCGCCTGGTGCGCACCCCGGGTGGTCGCCTCAGGGTCGACCTGGGGCTCGACGGCGAGCTGGACGCGCTGCCCCCGGCCGTGGACGCGGCCGTCTACCGGATCGTGCAGGAGTCGGTGACCAACGCGCTGCGCCATGCGGTCGACGCGACCGAGCTCGTCGTCCGGGTCGCCGCGGAACGGCACACGGTACGGGTGAGCGTGCGCGACAACGGCCGGCGCACCGGCCGGGGTCGCGACGGATACGGACTTACCGGATTGCGCGAGCGCGCGACGCTGCTCGGCGGCACACTACGAGCCGGCCCCGGTACCGACCGGGGCTGGCATGTCGACGCCGAACTACCGAGAACGAGGAGCGAGAGCGGTGTCCATTCGCGTCCTCGTCGCTGACGACCAGACGATCATCCGCACCGGGTTGCGGATCATACTGAACGCCCAGCCCGGCATCGAGGTGGTCGGCGAGGCCGCCGACGGGCGGGAAGCGGTACGTCTGGCCCGCGAACTACGCCCCGACGTCTGCCTGTTCGACATCCGCATGCCCGTACTCGACGGGCTCGAGGCCACCCGGCTGGTCGCCGGCCCGGGCGTCGCCGACCCGCTGGCCGTGGTCGTCATCACCACGTTCGACCTCGACGAGTACGTCTACGGCTCGCTGCGTGCCGGCGCCCGCGGATTCCTCCTCAAGGACACGGGACCGGACCTTCTGGCGCAGGCCGTACGGTCGGCGTCCGACGGTGAGGCGCTCATCGCGCCCAGCGTCACCGTCCGTCTGCTCCAGGCATTCGCGGACCTGCCCGCCGGCCGGCCCGTGGTCCAGCCGGTCTCCCCCGTCACCGCCCGCGAGGAGCAGGTGCTCCTCGCCGTCGCTCGCGGGCTGACCAACACCGAGATCGCCGACGCACTGCACATCAGCCTCAGCACGGTGAAGACGCATCTGGCCAGCCTGATGGCCAAACTCGGCGCCCGCAACCGGGTCGAGATCGCGATGTGGGCTTACGAAACGCGCCGTATCCTCCCCGGAACCTGAGCCGGGTGCCGGGCCATGTCCCATGAGTCCCCGCCCGGGCATCAGTGCACCGGTCGGCTCACGTCGGCTCCCCGTGCCTCACCCGCCCCGGAGCGTGACGTACCAGGAGGCCGGAACTGGGACGGTGAGACACCCGATACGACAAGACTCCCGACAGCTACCTCGCCAGTCTCCACCTGCACGCCTCGATGATCTGGATCAAAGACCTCACCAGGACCACCCGATGATCACGACTCGATACGCGCCCTGGGAGGTGTGTCGTTCGAGGTCTCCCTCACCATGCGAAGGTGCGCGTGGAACTGTTGGATTTCCGTCATCCAGACCCGACTTCCGGGGTCCGTCAGGGCGCGGCCCCCCGCTGGGACAGCCTCACCGTTCGGCGCTGCCGGTCGACCCCGACGACGACCACAGCAATCTCTTCACCCACCGTAAGGTCGGCCTCGGGATCGGGGCGGTCAGGGGCCAGCTCGCTCACGTGGACGAGCCCCTCGATCCCGTCAGCGACCTCTACGAAGACACCGAACGGAAGTCGCTGGACGACCCGCCCCGTCAGCTCGCGCCCCACACCGACGCGCTCGGCAAACGCCTGGAAGGGATCGGGCCCCGTGGCCCTGAGCGACAGTCGGGCCTCCCCGTTCCACGTGTCGAACTGGAGGAACTCGCAGGTGACGCGCTCGCCCACCTGAACGACTTCCCACGCGTCGTCGACACGCCGCCAGCTCAGCTCCGGCAGCGTGAGGAACCCGACCCCCGGGAAGCAGGGGTGCGGGGGACCTTCGTCCAGGGCGACGAACACCCCGAACGGTTCGATGGCCGCGACGGTACCGGAAAGCAGGTCTCCCTCCCGTAGCGAGCCCAGGAACTCCCAGAGCTCCGGGTTCTGAGTCGGTCCGATCACGGTGTCCAGCCTTTCACTGTGCGCCCCGGGACCAGAGTCCGGCACCGCTCGTCCTGGCGGGCTTGCCCTACGAGTTGTGGCCTGCGGGTCAGGGCCGGGCGGGCGCGCGGCGGCGCCCACGACTTCTGTACGGGACCCTCCTGGGCCGTACACGGCCCACCTGAGGATCCGTCGGCCTGTTCAGGAGTGCTGCCGGTCTGCGGACCGCGCGGGTCCGTGGCCGGTACGGTGGCAAGCGACCGGAGCGGTGGTGAGTTCCTCAGCGCCCGCCGCCGGCCCGGCCCATGACCCCAACCTCTCCGTACGGCTATCGCGTACTGGGACATCATTTCCTTTGGTGTCCGGATGTGTGGATGGCGAAGAGCAAGATGGAACTGCTGGCCCTCCTGCGCGAAGTTGATGCCCCGGAGCGGCTGGAACGGTCGCTGCACCAGACCGCGCCGCGACCGGCCTCAAGTTCGGGGGCTCGTTGCCGGCTCGAAGCAGACTTCGGGGCCTCGTGCGAGTCCGAGCGGGACACCCAGGACTCCAGCGAGTACGGGCGCGTCCACGTGCCTGCGGACGCGACGGTCTGCGGGACGCGGATCGTGGTCTGCGTGAACAAATTCGGCTCCCTCGCCGAGGTCTGCGCCGACGATCCGGGGGCCTTCCTCGGCACGGACGAGGCCCGCGAGGAGGGGCGCTGGACCTCGGCGACCTCGCCACCGTGGAGCGGGCGCTGGCCGACCTCGGCTACGTGAGCATCCCCGAGGAACTGCTGGAGAGCGACTATGAGTGCTCCAGCGCGCTGGAGCACTTCGCAGCACGGCCCACCTGGGTGAACTGCCCGTTTGACCGGATGCTGCCTCCGGTTTACGCTCGACCGTGTACGGAGGCAGCATCCGTTTTGGGTGCGCCGCAGGATCGCAGGAGACGGGAGTGCGCATGAACGCTGGCGGGCAGCAGGAACGCAGGCCCCGTGCCGATGTCCAGCGCAACCGCGCGGCCCTCCTGGAGACGGCCCAGCGTCACTTCCTGCAGCACGGGGTCGGCACCTCCCTGGAGGCGGTGGCCAAGGAGGCGGGCGTCGGACCCGCCACGCTGTACCGGCATTTCCCCACCCGGGAGGCGTTGCTCGCGGCCGTGCTGCAGACGCGATCCGAGGAGTTCGTGGCCCGCCGGGCCGGCATCGAGCAGCTCGACAACGCCGCCGAGGCGCTGGAGCGGTGGCTGCGGGCGATGGAGGAGTACCTCAGCGCCTTCAGCGGACTGCCGGACCCGCTCATGGCCGCGGCTCGGGCCCAGGATCCGGACAACCCCCTCACGATTCCCTGCGACATCCTCATCTCCGCCACCGATCAGTACGTGCGCGCCGCGCAGCGCGCGGGGCACGTGCGCGCCTCGGTGCAGGGGTACGACCTGTTCCTCGCGGCCTGTTCCGTTGCCTGGATCAAGGGCACCGGCACCGAGGAGAAGTCACTCGACCGCCTCCGCATGCTCATCGCGAGCGGCTACCGCGAGCAGGACCCCGGGGCGTAAACCGCCACACGCCCCGGCCACGACCCGGCAGCCCGCCCCGCACACCCACCACATCACGCCACCCCTACGGGGGCAGCACAGCCTCCTAAGGGACAAATCATGAAAATTGCCGTTATAGGTGCAGGTGCCATTGGCGGGAACCTCGCCGTCAAGCTCAGCACGGCCGGTCACGACGTCCAGGTTGCCGACGCCCGCGGCCCCGAGGCCATCCGGGCCGAGGTGCTTGAGTCCGGGGCCCGCGCGGCAGAGCTGACCGACGCCGTCCAGGGCCAGGACGTCATCATCCTGGCCATCCCGTTCGGGGCGGCGGCGAAGCTGGCCGGCCTGTTCGCTGCGGTCTCCGACGAGACGGTGGTCGTCGACACCTCGAACTACTACCCGCACCTCAGCGGGCAGATCGAGGCCGTGGACAACGGGGAGGTGGAGAGCGTGTGGAACGCCGAGCAGCTCGGGCGGCCCGTGGTCAAGGCCTGGAACGCCGCCCTGGCCGAGACTCAGCGCACCCGGGGCCTTCCGGCCGGAACGCCGGGCCGCATCGCCATCCCCGTCGCCGCCGACTCCGAGCAGGCGCGGCGCGTGGCCATGCAGCTCGTGGACGACACCGGCTTCGACCCCTACGACGCCGGTGTGCTGGCCGACTCCTGGCGTCAGCAGCCCAACAGCCCCGCCTACTGCACCGAGCTGACCCTCGACAAACTGCCGGGGGCCCTGGCCGCAGCCGACCGCGTCAAGGACACGGCCGTCCGCGACAGTTTGCCGGAGCGCTTCGCCGCCCTCCCGGCCGACTTCATGCTGGACGACGTCGTCGAGATGAACCGCGCCGCCCACCGCTGACTCACCGGGCAGCCAACCCGTGCTCAGCGGTTCCGGTCGCCCGGCGCGAGCATGCTGGTGCCCTCCGCGATCGCCTCCGCCGAGGACTGGAATTGCCTCCGTGCGTTCTCCGCCTCCTCGTGCCGGGACTTCGCCGGCATGCGCAGGCTCGCCTCGCCCTCGCCGAGGTGGGTCGGGCCGGAGTGTGGCCACTCATGTAGATCCCAGCCGGTGCGCGTGCGGCAGCGTCCGTGCCGGTCCGCAGGAGAGGCGGGCGAGCCCAGTGTCCGGGCAGACGTCGCGCGGTGCGAGGACACTGCCCGGGCCTGACTGGCGGTGGATGACGAACACCGGTCCCGCGCGTACGTCCCTTGTGCAGACGGGGCAGCCGCCGGGCCCGTGTCCCAGTGAACAGTCTCCGGGACGAAGTCCTCGCGGGCGGCGCTACGGCGACGCGTAGGCGGACGGGCACCGGCGACTACCAGTACGTCGTCGCCACCCGGGGACCACCACATCGACCCCGGTAGCCACTTCTCCGACACCCCCGGCTTCAGAGACAGCTTCCCCGTCCACTGCACGGCCGGCGGCGAGGGCTGCGCGAGTTCCACCCCCGACTTCGCCCCGCCGCGACCCGGTGCAGGGCGACGCCGTCTTCGTCAAGGGCGCCGCACAGCCCCTCCAGGTGCGGCTTCGGCGGATCGGGGGCGTGAGGTGCCTGGTCGATGGCGGTGCACCGGCGTCGATTTCGGCAACGGAGTCTGGGACGCCCTGGCCACGGCCACTCCGAAGAAGATCGAGATGCCGAACGGTGTTGTTCCTGGATGTTGGTGTGACAGTACGGGCTGAGCGCGGACTTGGCCCGGGCACCGCACGTCAAGCAGACCGGCCACCTGTGCAGTTGGTCTGTTCACGAGCGTGGGCCGCGCCCGCTCGACGTAGATCGCTGTCGTCTCCGCGGATGCGGCCCTCGCGCGGTGCCCGTGGTGGATCAGGAGTGGCTCCAGATGAGGCCGCCCTTTTCCTTGGTGCTGCTGCCCTTCACCGTGACCGCCCACATCTGGATGGGCCGCCCTTCAGGTTCGATGTTGCCGCTGATCCAACCGGTGCAGTAAGGGGCGTTGTGACCACGGGTTGAGGCGATGCGGTCGATGGTGCCGTTCCGGTCGATGTCGAGCCAGGCCTCGATTCCCCACCCGTCGGCCGTGGTGTCACAGGCGCGGATCGAGTCACCGGGTATTCCGTTGTACGGGTCGGCGTTCCACTCGGCGTAGCCGCCCTCCGTGACGGCGCGTTGCGGGGCTGCTGTGGCAGTGCCCTGTGCGGCGAACACGAGAGCAGCGGTGGTGGCGGCCACGGCAATGAGGCGGCCACGGGTCAACTGGTGCATGGATCCCCCATGAGAGTGGAGGGAGTGACCATTGTGATCAACTCCTGTAGAGCGAAGATACGCTTGCGCGGCCTCACTCAGGGGCGGCCTCACCCGCGGCATCCACAGTCGGCTCGCCGACTTGAAGGAACCGCCCCACCCCTTCGTCGGGGCAAGACCGCCGACGAGAGCCACGGCAAGGTCGCCGCCTGCTGCCACCGAATCTCTGACACAGGTCATCAGATCCTGTCGCTTGGATGTCGGGTGACGGAACGCGGACGGATTCCTTACGCGCTTGCACATCCGCGCCGGACGAGGTCTCTCACGGCATGCCTCACTCACGGGGCAGACTGCACCACGTCTACGATCGACCGGCTACGGAACAACCACAGGGGGCGTGATGACTGGTCAGGTCACCGCAGTGAGCCGCAACGAGACGTACTCGTTCAGCAAGTCCAATCGCGATGTCATCACGCTGCTCACGGGGCTCGGAGTGGAAGGAGACGTTCACGCAGGCGAGACGATCCGCCACCAGTTCCGTATGACCTACGAGCCGGACCTGCCCAACCTGCGCCAGGTCCACCTGATGCACGAAGAACTCTTCGAGGAGCTCGCGCTCAAGGACTTCGAGGTCTCCGCGGGCCAACTCGGCGAGAACATCACCACGCGCGGCGTGGACCTGTTGGGCCTGCCCACCGGCGCTCTGCTCCATCTGGGAGAGCAGGCGGTTCTCGAGGTGACGGGACTGCGCAACCCGTGCTCGAAGATCAACGACTTCCGCAAGGGGCTGCTCGGCGAGGTCTTCGCCATGGACCCCCTGTCCGGCGAGTTCACGTTCAAGTGTGGCGTCATGGCCGTGGTCCGCCGGGGAGGAATCGTCCGCCCCCACGATTCGATCCAGGTCGAACCCCCGCCCCTTCCCCACCGCCCGCTGGAGCGGGTCTAGGCCCTTCTTCCGTGATCCTGGGCGTGCCCAGATGAAGATCGCGGTGAGGCCGCTCGGTCCGGAACGAACCGAGCGCTTCGGGAAGGTCCCGCCAGGGCGAGCCAGTTCGGTACTTCCAGGCGGCCGGCATCGGTCGCGGGCGGGGCCATCCGGTCCACCTCCGCGAGCGGGGTGAGGAGGCCGCCGCGCGGGCGGCCAGGCTCCACCCTTCGGCGTCGGTCTGGGGGAGCCGGTCACCACCAGGGCGCCGTCACCATCCCGCCGAGCAGCGCGGAGGGTCGGCTCCGGTGCGAAATAGCGCAGTTTACCTGCTACGTACAGCTCGTACCGGTAGTGCCTGGCGCGCTTGAGGTCACACCGCTGCTGTGGTCGGCGTCCGGCAGAACGAGCTCCGCGAAGCCGCGACCGCCGCTCAGGACGCCCCGGGTCGCGATCTTCCCGGCGAAGACCAGGGGGTCGGCGCCTACGATGATGTGGACGGCGTCGCCGTGCCACTGCTCGACGGGGTGGATCCGGTCGGCGCGGACTGCGGCGGACAGCGGGCGGTCGATGCCGGCCGGGGCCCGCCGCGTCGAGGGTGATGGGGTCGACGTGCTCGGCGCCGGCGGCGGTGTAGGCGGTCGACCAGTGCGGGTGCCGGCTGGGACCCGGCGTGAAGACGGCCCCCGTACGGGCCGTCGCCTCGGTGGCGGCATCCACGAGCACGGCGAACGGACGCCCGGGCCAGCCGCTGAGCGACAGCCACTCCCCCTCGGAGAGCTTGCAGCCGGCCGCGGCCGACGCGGCCTCGGTCGCCTCGGCCAGGAGCACCTCGGCTCGGGTGATTCTGCCGTCCGCGGGATCGTGCCCGGTGAACGGGCGCGTAGGCGTCGGCGATCGCCTTGTAGTCCGTGGGGAGCTCTCTGCCGAGCTCCTGCTCCAGGCGAAGCCACGCGGCAGGGTCGGCACATCGGTTCTCCGCCGCCAGAAGCGTGCCCGACCGTACCGGTGCGGCCCGATGGACTTTGCCGCTCGGGCTGCGGACCATACTGGTCGAGCACTGATCACCCACCTGGACGGTTCCATGGCCAAGAGCAGTTCTTCATCGACCACTGTCCCCGACACCGTGTGGCTCGCGCGCGGGCGTCACCTCGGACCCGATGCCGAGCGGGACGTCCGGCGCAACCTGCTCGCCCTCAAAGCGGCTGGGGTGGTCGATGACTTCCTGGACCTCGACCCGATCGAGGCGGCCCGCTCCACCGATCTGTTCCCTCGGGACGAGTCCGCCGATGCCGGCCCTTCTGCCCGCCGGCTCTTCGAGGCCCGCTGGCGGGTGGCCGACGGTGTCACGGTGCGCGCTCAACTGACCACGTATGAGCCGGAAACCCGCCGCGTTGAGAGTGACGGCGTCGCATGGGTGCTCGCCGCCGAGGCGGAACGGGCGTGGGAAGCGACCTGGCCCTCCCCCGCCACCGCGTTCTGGCCAGACAGCGACCAGGTCGCCTGGGATCACGAGATGGTGCCCGGCGTACGTCTGCGGAGTGCGAACCACCTGCCGAAGGACGACGGCGAGTTGCGGCGCCTGCTGCGGGACTGTACCCGGCAGAGCTGGTTCATCCATGTCGTGGTGCACGAGGCGATGACACCGGACGCGCGGGGACGGCGGCCGATCACGGCGTTCCTGCCACCGAGCCTGCGGCACCAGGTGGTCGAGCACCGGGCCACGCCGGAGCAGGCGCTGATCGCCGACTTCGCGATGAAGCGTGAGCTGGGCGTGGGGCTACCGCGCGGCGGGGCCGTCGTCCTGTCCTCGACGCCGCAGGTCCCGGGCTATGACGCGGAACGCTTCACCGTACGCGACGTCTTCCTGGACGGTACGGAGCCGACGCAACTCCTGCATGCGATCACGGAGTTCGCCTCGCTGCCGCGACCGCTGCCGGACGACGCCGCACAGGTCCTGACACGACTGCGGCAAAGCTGGCACCTGCTCACCCCGGACGAGGAGCTTGCCCACGCACGGGCCATGGTCACCAGGTACGCCAAGGCGCTCGAAGCCATGACGGCATCCTGTGACCTGTACCGTGAAGCGGCCGAGTCGGCGCTCGCCGCGCTCGCCGAGACGACCGGCGGAAGCGACGCGCCCCGGACGCCCATGCCTGTTGCGGCCGAGCAGAGCACCTCACCGCTGAAATCCCTCACGAAGACGCTCGGCCTCTTCCGCAATCCGAACCGATAGCGGATCGGACGGGGATCTCCCGTACTGTCCGCACGGTCAGTGCACGCGCGTCATGCCCTGACGCCCCGGTCCACGCTGCTGAGAACGACCACGCGCAGCGGGCCGGCGCGATACGACGCAGACGCTCGCGAGCCTGCTCGCGCCCGGCGGAGGCAACCGCCGGACCGTGTGCCCCTGTTCCTGCTCGGTGGCGACGGTTCCGGCGGTGAGGAGCGTCGCGGGCGGCGAGGCATCCTCCGCCGCCGACGGTCCACAGGAGTTCCCGCGTCCCTCGGCGGCGATCAGCATAGAGAGCCGGTCCGCCCGAACAGAGGACGCTCCCTCAGTCGGCCAAGGATGCCTACAGCCCGGGGTCCGTACCTCCTGAACCGGTCCGATTCACCTGAGGCTGCGGTGGTGGAGCGAGGAAGCGGCGAAGCCATCACCCTCGCCGCACCGCGAGCGTTGCGATGCCTCCGGTGAGAGCGGCGCAGGATCTGGACGCTGCTCTCCACGCGAGCTCCGCGGAGCGGCACTCCCGCCGCCTGACCCGGTCGACCGGCTCCCCGCGAGTGGACCGCCGGCGGCATCCGAGCAGACACCGCTGGGTGAGGAGTTTCAGGGTGACGAGCGTGTGCTTCCTGGGCGAGGCGCACGGCTCTTGAGGAGCGCGCTGTGGGCGCCGGCGGCCTCCTGCGCCGCTGGCTCTGCAGCCAGCTGACCGTGGCGTACGTCGAGGCCTGGGCCGGCCTGCGGGCACGGCGCGGCGCGGCCCGCAGGCCTGAAGGGCATCGTCGAACCCCGTGGCATCTGCGCTGCGGGAGGCGGGCCCGTGCGGTCATTGGTGGGCTACTTCGGGTCGCGGTTGAACAACGCCGTCGACCAGCGGTAGCCGAGCGCGGTGAGTGCCACGCACCAGGCGATCGCGAGCCAGCCGTTGTGGCCGATCTCGGTGCCGAGGAGCAGGCCGCGCAGGGTCTCGATGGCCGGCGTGAAGGGCTGGTACTCGGCGATCGGCTGGAACCAGGCCGGCATGGTGTCGGCCGGGATGAAGGCGCTGGAGACGAGCGGGAGGAGGATCAGCGGCATGGCCATGTTGCTGGCCGCCTCGGGGTTCGGGCTGGCCATGCCCATGCCGACCGCGATCCAGGTGAGCGCGAGCGCGAACAGCGCGAGAAGTCCGAACGCCGCCAGCCATTCCAACGCCGTGGCGTCGGTCGACCGGAAGCCGATGGCCACCGCGACGGCGCCGACGAGGACCAGGCTGGCGAGCACCTGCAGCACGCTGCCGACGACGTGCCCGATGAGCACCGAGCCGCGGTAGACCGCCATCGTCCGGAAGCGGGCGATGAGACCCTCGGTCATGTCCATGGAGACGGCGATCGCGGCCCCGATCACGGTGCTGCCGATCGTCATCATCAGGAGGCCGGGAACGATGTAGGCGATGTAGTCGGAGCGGTCGGCTCCGCCGCCACCGATGCCCGCGCTCATCACGTCGCCGAAGATGTAGACGAAGAGCAGGAGCAGCATGATCGGCGAGAGCAGAAGGTTCAGGGTCATCGACGGGTAGCGTCTGGCATGCAGGAGGTTCCGGCGCAGCATCGTGTTCGAGTCGCGGACAGCGAGGGCGAGGGCGAGGGCGCTCATCGGGCGTTCTCCTTGTTCTGGCTGTTGCCGGTGAGGGCGAAGAACACGTCGTCGAGGTCGGGGGTGTGGAGGGTGAGTTCGTCGGCTTCGATGCCGAGGGAGTCGAGCCAATCGAGGACGGAGCGCAGTTCGCGCTGGGTGCCGTCACTGGGGATCTGAAGCGTGAGGGCGTCTTCGTCCCCGGTGACCTCGCGCAGCGCGGAGGCGGCGGACTGGTACGCGACCGGGTCGGTGAAGCGGAGCCGGATGTGCCCGCCCGGGATGAGCCTCTTGAGCTCCTCGGCGGTGCCCTCGGCGACGATCTTGCCGTCGTTCAACACAGCGATGAGGTCGGCGAGTTCGTCGGCCTCCTCCAGGTACTGGGTGGTGAGGAAAACGGTCACACCGTCGGAGACGAGGTCGCGGATGATGCCCCACATGTTGTGGCGGGAGCGCGGGTCGAGCCCTGTCGTCGGCTCGTCGAGGAAGATGACCCGCGGGCTGCCGACCAGTGTCATCGCGAGGTCGAGGCGGCGCTTCATGCCGCCGGAGTAGGTCGAGGCGGGCTTCTTGGCGACTTCGGTGAGGTCGAAGCGTCCGAGGAGTTCGGCGGCGATCCGGCGCCCTTCGGCCTTGGGCAGGTGGTGCAGGTCGGCCATGAGGAGCATGTTCTCCTCGCCGGTGATCAGGCCGTCGACGGCGGAGAACTGCCCGGTGACGCCGATGGCGGCGCGGACCCCCTGCACATCGGTGCCCAGGTCATGTCCGAGGACGTGCGCTTCGCCGGCGTCGGCGGTGATGAGGGTGGAGAGGATCTTGACGGCGGTGGTCTTGCCGGCCCCGTTCGGGCCGAGCAGCGCGAACACCGATCCGGCCGGAATGGTCAGATCGATACCGCCGAGGACGATTTTCTCGCCGTATGACTTGCGCAGACCGACGGCGGAGACGGCGGCCGACGCCGGTTGACCGTCTCCCCTTCTGGGCGTGGGCATGACAGATGAAGGCATGGTGGTTTCCTTTCGGAGACTGAAGACACAGGGGGAACAGAAGCTGTTTCGGACCCCGCTCGAGTGACGGCCCGTATCGCACGCCAGTCGTGTCGTCCTGGGGAATGGTGCCGAACGGCCCGCCGCCGGAGACCTGTCCGCCGGGGGCCTGGGCAGGACTGAGGCAAGGAGCGCCGGCCTGCTCGGCGACCCCGGTGGCCACGATCTGCGGCGGCGTCCGGCGTTCAGTCGGCACGCACGTGTTCACGTTGCGCCGAAGTGAACGAACCGCGTGCGTGGGCTACTGCGCCCACTGACATGAGGCGACGGTGGCTACTGCACGTTGCTACCGGTTCTTGTCGCTACCGAGATTCTTGCTGATGGACTCCTGGTAGACGTCCGCATAGGTGCGTGAGTCCTTGACCAGGTCGTCGCAGAATGCGGCGACGTCGTCGCCGATGAGTTCCAATACCCCCTTGCCCGAGGCGACGCCCTCCTCGAAGAAGTCGACGATCCCGGGGAGCAGGGGTCCGTCAGGCAGGTCGACCGGTCCGACCTTGAACAGGTACTTCTGCATCTCCTTGTAGACAATCTGGTAGTCCGGCGGGAGCGCTTTGACCCGAGCCATGTGCGCCCGCCACTGCTTCTTGCCCTCGATGATGTCCTGGATGCCCACGTCAGTCTCCCAGCCGGCTCAGTTTCCTCGCGACGTTCCTGTTCAACTGCTCGCGCCACCGGTCGCGATAGGTTCGGGCCCCTTCGCCACCGGCCAGCGCCGCGCTGAAGCCCCGGATGTCGTCGCCGAGGACCTCGTGGACGCTCTGCCCGTCCGCCGCCGTTTCTTCGAGCAGCCCCAGGGCGGCGTCGAGGATCGGCATCAGGTTGCGGCCGGTGAAGTTCCCGTGAGGAAGAAGGTGGCCCTTGATCTGTTCCCACGCCGCCTGATAGTCGTCCGGCAGGGCCTTGGCCCGGACTTCGAATGCCTTCCAGTCCCTGGTGAGATCACTTCCCGTGATGGTCTCCCAGAAGCTCATCTGCCGCCCTCCTTGAGCTTGTCGATGCGCGATGAGACGTACTGCCATTTCGTCCAGAACTTCGCGAGTTCCTCGCGTCCCGCGTCGTTCAGCGCGTAGAACTTGCGCGGCGGACCGACCCCGGACGGCCGCTTCGTCACCTGGACGAGTTTGTTCCTCTCCAGTCGCAGCAAGATGGTGTACACCGTCCCCTCGACGACGTCGACAAAGCCGAGCTCGTTCAGCTGACGCGTGATGGCGTACCCGTAGGTCTCCTCACTGCCGATGATCTCGAGCACGCACCCTTCGAGCGTGCCCTTCAGCATCTCCGTCAGGTCGTCCATCCGGAGTCCTCCTCGGTGTAGCGGTACTGCGTAGCACCGAGTACCACTATACGGTACCACCGAGTACCGGAAGGTGTCAGCGTGGCGGGCTCGCCTGTGCCGGATGGGGCGGTCGCGCTGCCACCGTCCCGCTCGAGGGATCCAAGCGGCTGTTCCAGAGCCTCCACGCCGGACGGTCGATCAACAGCTCGGCCTTCGAGGAGCCGTACCGACTGGACGAGACGGGTCGCAAGCGGATCCCGCAGCTGCCCACTGCGGCGTACGACCCCAGCTGGGCGTGCGCTCAACTCGACCAGTGGACCTTCCTTCGGATCATCTGATCGCCGGTTGACGTATGTCGTTGACTGACGCCCAGTGGGTGAGGATCGAGCCACCGCTGCCGGACCGGACACCGAAGCAGGGTGGGCGGTGGCGTGATCACCGGCAGGTGATCGACGCGATCGCGTTCAAGTACCGCACCGGACGCCCTGTATGAACCTGCCCGAGCGCTTCGGCTCGTGGAAGGCGCCCACAACCGCCTGCGGAAGTGGGCGGCCGACGGCACCTGGGAGAAAGTCTTCACCGCCCCGCTCGCCCAGGCCGACGCCGAAGGCGACCTCGACTGGATCGTCTCGGTCGACTCCACCCTCGTGCGCGCCGGGGGCCGTCAAAAGGGGCCCCGGCCGGCGAGCCGGACGACCATGCCGTCGGAGGGTCCCGCGTTTCCCGAGGTCATGGCCCAATTACGGGTGCCGCGGCCGATAGACCGGCCCCGGACCACCCCGTATGTGGTCCTGGCCGACAAGGCTTACTCATCCCGCGCGATCCGCACCCATCTCCGCAGGCGTGGGATCCGGGCGGTGATCCCGAGCCCTCTGATCAGATCGCCAAACGCAAGAAGCGAGGCCGATCCGGCGGTCGTCCGCCTGCCTTCGACCGCGAGGCCTACAAACAGCGCAACTCCGTCGAGCGATGCATCAACAAACTCAAGCAGGGCACGGCCTGGCCACCCGATACGACAAGACCGCCTCCATCTACCTCGCGGGACTCCACATCGCCGCCATCTTCATCTCGTCAGCCCGATGTTCCGGAGATTCCCTCGCTGGGGTTCCAACGCGGCGCCTGGTCGTCCGGGGTGCCTGGGCTCGCGAAATGGAAGGGAACGCCAAGGTGAGCGGCAAAGCCGCCCCCACCTGTTCGGCGACAACCGCCGCTGGATGGCGGTCACCTCCAGCCGAATCCTGCCCCGGATATCGTTCGGCGCTGCGCCAAGTGATGGCTGCCAGGGGCGTTTCCTCCCCAGGCTGTTCAGGGATGGCCAGCAGAACCACGAACCAATCATCGACGGTGTCACCGTCCCAGATCGCTTCGATTGCCGCGACACGGCCAGCGACCCCAGCGGCCCGAACAGTCAAGGAATCCAGGTCCACAGGGCTTTCCGGGGTACGGGCGATCCTGTCTCCGAAGTGGACGTACCGCTCGTTGACAATTGCTTGCGCGGTGGCGGCCCCAACGCCGTCCCTGATCAAGCCGACATCGACGAGAAGGCTGACAGCAGGGAACAAGGCATCCCGCAGGACATGTCCGTCGACCTCGTCACGGATCCCCTGCGGCAGCCTGGCCCACCACTCCATCCGCGCCTGCTTACCCATCATGAGGAACCTCATCCCCTTACGGCCCTCACCGCAGAGGCCCCGTCATCACCCTACGTACGCGTCAAAGCCCTCCGCAGACCCAAATTCATCAAGATCCGAAAAAGACGTCCTAGTATTCGCTGAACGAAAGGGGCGGCCTCCCCCGCCGCCGCCGTCGAGGCCCCGGTCGTGTCGTGCGATACAGCCGAAGCAAAGGCGGGGATGAAGGGGATCACGTTTCCTGCCTGGCACGGAAAGCACTACGTGACCGTGGCTGAGCTACTGGTTCGCCTCGGCAGCTTCGGCCCGGAGCTGACGTGGCGCGTCGAATTCGACGAGATCATCGATCCTCGCTGCGCTCAGCGAACTTCGCCACCACTACCCGGATTCCACAGGCCTCTGAGCGGCCTTCGCTCCGGATGGAGCCATAGAGGGACCGCCGCCACGGTTGCCGTCCCGCAGAAGACGTACGCCCGCTTGCCGAAGCGCGTGGCGATGGCTCGGGAGTTCTTGAGCCGGTTGATGGTCGCTCGATTTCGTTGCGGCGGCGATAGATCGTCTTGTCGAATCCTGTGGGTCGGCCGTCTTGGCTGCCGCGGCGCCGGCGGTTGGCCGCTGCCGACGGCTCGCCGGGGATGGACCGGCTGTCACTCCGTCCTGCAACGTCCGTCTGCAGCTGCGCGGCTCCTCGTCCGATTGGTCGGATCTTGCGGTTGTCGTGCCAGGTGTGGCGCAGCTGAGGTTATGAATGCGTCACCGGACCATCCATGAGCGTCAACCTCAGGAGCCACACGATGCCCCCCATCAGAGCAGCCTGTCTCGGCACGACCACTGCGCTCGTCACCCTTCTCGCCTGCGCCCCTGTCGCGGTCGCCTCCGCCACGGGCATTGATTCCGCCCACGCCACGGGCAAGGACCGGGTCATCACGCTCATCGGCCGACTCGCGGAGCAGTCCCGCTTCCCCGTCAACCCCGGCGGTGCCCCCGCCCAGGGCGATCGGACCGTCGTCCGCTCGACCCTCTTCGACGAGGCCGGCAAGCAGGTCGGCGAGACCGCCGGCACCTGCACCACGACCCGCGTCGCCGACGGCGGAGCGGAGGTGTGCATCGTGACCTACACCCTCCCGGACGGTCAGATCTCCGTGCAGGGCATGGTCTTCGGCCATCTGGTCCCGGGTCCTCCCCCTTCGTTCGACAACGCGATCACCGGCGGCACCGGGAAGTACGACCGGGCTCGTGGCTCGGTGCACGCCGACACGATCGCTACGGGCACGAGGCGCTTCACGATCGACCTCAAGGGCTGACTGGGCTTGCCCCCGCCCGGTGCGTCCGGCGGGGGCTCCTTCACGTGACGCGCGCAGCGCTCAGCAGGCCGATCCCAGGCGTCGCCGCACACGGCATGGCCGGCCCTCGTTGGTCTCGCCTTCGGCCTTTCGGCCGCTCCGGCCCAGGCCGCGCCGTCCCTGTATTACCGGGCCACCGTCGAGATCCGCGCGGAGCACTCCGGCCACTGTCTTGAGGTGGCGGACTGGAGCAGGGCGAACGGCGCAGCCGTCCGCCAGGGGCCCTGCACCGGTGGCGACAACCAGAAGTGGCACCGCTACTCCCAGGCAGGCGACCCCGGCGCGTGCTACTACGTGAACGTCGACAGTGGTAAGTCCCTGGAAATCGGCGGCTGGGGACGCCACCACGGTGCGGCCGCCAACCAGTGGGACTGCGGTCGTCGGGCCGTCGCCCAGGCGTCCGCCCGTTCACGCGGATGAACGGCCTGCGGCGCCGGGCAGGCGGCTGCCGGACTCCGGGGACCGACACTCAGCCGGAACTCCCGTGCAGGCGCGTTCGATGGATCGTCCGCGGGCCGGATGGACAGGTCGCGGTTCACCGCCGCCGGTGATCAGATCCCTGCGACAGAATCCTCAGCCGTCGGCTCGCCCGGGCGCCGGCCCCGTACTGCCCCGCACGATCAGTTCGACAGGGACGACCGACCGGACACCGCGCTCCCCGCTCCCCGCGAGCCGCTGTACCAGCAGGTCGACCGCGCGGCGGCCCGTCTCCGCGAAGTCGTTGTGGACGGTGGTCAGAGGCGGCAGCAGGTAGGGGGCCTCGGGGATGTCGTCGTAGCCGATGACGCTGACGTCGTCGGGCACCCGCCGGCCCGCCTCGTGCAGGGCTCGCAGAACGCCCAGCGCCATGTGGTCGTTGGAGGCGAAGACGGCGGTGGCGTCCGGCCGGGAGGCCAGTCGCCGGCCCAGGGTGTAGCCGGAGCTCGCACTCCAGTCCCCGATCAGGGGCTCGGGCACGAACGCGCCCGCCGCCTCCAGGGCCCGGCGCCAGCCCCGTACGCGCTGTTCGGCTGCGAGCCAGCCACGGGGCCCCGCGATGTGGTGGACGGTGCGGTGTCCGAGCGAGAGCAGGTGCTCGACGGCGAGGCCGGCGCCCGCGGCCGAGTCCGAGGTGACCACGGGGACGTCCGGCCCGAGGTGGCTCTCCAGAATGACCAGGGGGATGCCGGGAGCGATGTCGGCCAGTGCCTTGTCCGTGTCCTGCTGCGGAGCGATGGCGATGACGCCGTCCGCTCCCTCCGCGGCCAGCCGGCCCACGGCCTGCGCGACGGCGCTCGCTTCGGACTGGGACAGAGCGATCGAGCTGATCAGGTACCCGGCCTCGCGGGCCGCGTGGTTGATCGCGGTGAGGATGGAGGCGGGGCCGTGTCGGGACGCGTCGAACGAGATCACGCCGAGGACCCGGGTACGGCCGCTCGCCAGGGAACGGGCGCTCGAACTGGGCCGGTAGCCCAGCTCGTTCATCGCCGCCAGAACTCTCGCTCGCGTGTCGGGACGTACGGAGGGGTGCTCGTTGAGAACGCGGGAGACGGTCTGCTTCGAGACCCCCGCCAGCCGGGCGACGTCATCCATCACGGGCTTGGTGCCGGCGAAGCTGCGGCGGCTGCGCCCGCCGGCGGCCGGTCTGCCGGTGGCCGGTCTGCCGCTGGCGGCTGCGGACATCGTGGTCTCCTCGGGAGCACCGGATCGATCTCGGTCGTCGGCCGTCCGGCCGGTTCAAGGATATGCCGGACGGCCGTGGCGTCGGCCGCGGCCCTGGCCAGCCACCTGTGCCAGGTGTTGCCAGGTGTATCAGGCCGACGAGACCCGAACGGCGGGCCTCAGCCCAGGCGGACCCGCCAGGCTCGCTGTGCGGTCCACGTGACACCGCCGACGTGGGCTTTCCGGTGCGGCGCCGTTCCCGACGGAAGGTGCACCCCCTGCTGTCCGGGGTGCAGAGGAAGGAGCCGCAGCGTGATCCCCTGGGTCCGCACCGCGCCCGCGTCCAGCCGGTCCAGGCCGATCTCCCAGGGCGCCCCGGACTGGAACTGGTCGGCCACGAGCGTCTCGCCGGTGTAGGCACGCGCCACGTCACCGGTCCAGTAGATGCTCAGGAGTACTCCGTCGGGCCGGTCGAGGAGCGTGTCCGGTACGTCGATGCGGTACTCGGCCGCCACGGTCTCGTAGTACGTGTCGTCCGGAGCGCTCGCCCGGCCCAGGGAGTTGGCCGTGGGCACGGGTGCGGGTCCGGCCGGCCGGGTGCGCCGGACGGGGAGGCGTGCGGGGGCCTGCGTCGGCGGCTGTGCCGACAGCAGCCGGTAGCGGGTGAAGATCCCGTCGGGTTCCGTGTGCACCTGCGCGCCGGGAACGCTCAGCCGCTGCCGCGGGGGCGGGAAGACCGCGAAGGACGGTTCGGCGGCCGCGCTGTGGACGCGTACCTCGTCGCGGTCGAAGACGACCCCGTCATGACACAGCACCAGGCGTTCGGCGCCCCACGCACGGCCCCGGTAGACGCTCGGAGCCGTGGTCCCGTCCAGTACGAGCAGGCCGACGCGTCCGCCGTCAGGAGTGCCGATCTCCACGAGGGCGTCGGTTCCCGGTGTCAGGCCGGTGATCAGGATGCTCCCGTCGACATGCGTGACGGCGCCGCTCGGAGCCCTCACCGAGGAGACCGAGGAGGCGTCCAGGGCGAGTTCGGGGCGGATGCCGTCGACGGCGGCGAGGACGAGGACGGTCTGCCCCTCGTGGTCGACCCGGCACACCGGCCGGGCGGTCGCCCACTCCAGCAGAGCCCCTGCCACCGGCATGCGCAGGGGCCAGCAGAAGGAGGCGCCCGAGGGGATCGTGACGGGTGTGCTGGGCAGCGTGACCTCGGTGCCGTCGGGCCAGACGATGTCGAAGGTCGTGTCGGGATGGGAGGGCAGCGGCTCGTGCGGCTGGTGGTTGTTGACGAACAGGAACCCCGAGGAGGCATCGCAGCGCACCGCCCAGCGCAGGGTGGAACGATCTGCCCGTCCGCTGGGCCGCTCCTGGGGCAGGACGGAGGTCATGGGTGCGATGCGGTGCCCGGAGTCGGCGAGCAGCAGGTGCTGGAGGCGCAGCTCGTGGTACGAGGGCCGGTACTGGCCGTACTCGCCCAGTGGGGCCTGGAAGTCGTACGTGAGTACGGGCAGATCGTTGGGGTAGCCGGTGGTGTGCGACTCCTGAAGGGTGCTGAGATCGCCCTTCGGGTTCGTACCGCCGTGGAACATGTAGTAGCCCTGCCACGTCGATCCGCAGCCGATCTTGACGAGTCCCAGAGCGGCGACGTCGGCGGCGTCGACCCGTGGCCGCCGGTGGTAGGAGTGGGCCATGCCGCCGCCGAGTTCACAGGTCGCCCACGGGAACCGGTCGGTAGGCGCGCCTTCCCCGCCCCGTACGGTCGTGGGCCGCAGGTCGGCGCCGATGCCCTCGTCGTCGCGCTGATGGGTGAAGAAGAAGTGGGTTCGGCAGGTGTCGGGCCAGCCGCCGTGGGCCTCGGTCCAGAAGGTCTCGGGGTAGCCGCCGTACAGCGGCAGCAGTTCGTCGGGCGGCAGCTCGACGCCGCCCCAGGCGGTGGCCGTCCACAGCGGGGCGCTGAGGCCGCTGCGCTGGGCGAGTCGTTTGAGGGTGAGCAGGTGGGCGGGCTGGTCGTAGAGTTCGTTCTCGATCTGGATGGCGACGACGGGACCGCCGTCGGCCCGGTCGAGTCCTCGCAGCTGTTCGCCGACGGCCGTGAACCATCGCTGTACGGGTGCCAGGTAGGCCGGGTCGTCGGTACGCGGTACGCAGTCGAGGCCGAGTACCCAGTCGGGCAGGCCGCCGTTGCGGACCTCGGCGTGGCACCAGGGTCCGATCCGGGGAACGAAGTCGAGACCGTGGCGGGCGCACAGTTCGGCGAAGTGCCGCAGGTCGCGGTCGCCGTCGAACCGGATGCGGCCCTCGTGCTCCTCGTGGTGGATCCAGATCACGTACGCGGCGACGACGGTGATGCCGCCCGCCTTCATCTTCAGGAGTTCCTCCTCCCAGCGCGCCGCGGGGTAGCGGCTGAAATGGAATTCGCCGGAGACGGGGAACCAGGGGCGGCCGCCCCTGGTGAGGTAGCGGCTGGTCACCTCGATGGGGTCGGTGGCTTCGGGCGCGTCGCCGAACGGCAGGTGTCCCGAGAGCGGAGGGGCGGCGGGCGGCGGCAGCCGCAGGTGGTTCCGCATCAGATCTTCGCCACTCCGAGGTCGGGTGTATCGGTCAGAAGGGCTCGTGAGGCGACCGTGGCGTCGAGTTCGAGGAGCACCAGCTCATTGGTCCCTGTGCGCAGAGCGGGCGCGGGCACGTAGAGGGTGCGCTGTGGGCCGCGGTTCCAGTACCGGCCGAGGTTGAAGCCGTTGATCCACGCCTGCCCCTTCGTCCAGCCCGGCAGGGCGAGGAAGGTGTCGGCGGGTGTGCCGACGTGGAAGGTGCCGTGGTGGAAGGCCGGCCCGGCTCGCGTGGCGTCGTGTGGGGCGCCGTGTGTGGCGTCGGTGAGGGGGGCGAGGTCGTTCAACGCCAGCGGGTAGGCGACCCACTCCCGCAGTACGGCGCCGTCGAAGGACACCGGGCCCAGGAGGCCCTTGTCGTCGCCGATGCGGGGTCCGTAGTTGACCCCGCCCATGTTCTCCACCAGGACGTCGAGTCGGGCGCCGGCGCGCGGCACCCGCACGGTCAGGCTCTCCTGGTGGTGTTCGTGTTCGAGGACGCCGGCGGGGGCGCCGTCCACGAAGACCTGGGCGCGGTCGCCGACGCCGTGGGTGAAGTGCAGGACCCCGTCCCCCGCGGCGGGCAGGGTGGTGCGGTAGAGCACGAATCCGGCGCGCAGCCCCATCGCTTCCATGGTCAGCGGTTCACGGGAGTGCACGGGGGCGCCGAGATCGCCGGCCCGGTCCAGGAGCGGTGTGCGGCGGTCCAGGGTCACCGTGGTGGGGGGCAGTTTCGGTGACGGAGCGGGAACCGGCTCGTCGGGCACGGGCGCGTGGCGGGCGATGACCTCGCGGAAGGCGTGGTACTTGGGGCTGGGGTCGCCCGACTCGGCCAACGGTGCGTCGTAGTCGTAGGAGGTGACGACGGGGGTGTAGGCGTGGTCGTGGTTGGCGCCGTTGGTGAAGGCGAAGTTGGTGCCGCCGTGGAACATGTAGATGTTCACGGAGGCGCCCGACGCGAGCAGGGTCTCCAGGGAGGCGGCGGCGTCGTCCGCGCTGCGCACATGGTGCGGTTCGCCCCAGTGGTCGAACCACCCGATCCAGAACTCGGTGCACATCAGCGGTCCCCGTTTCTGGTGGGCGCGCAGCCGCTCCAGGGACTGGTCGATCTTTCCGCCGAACGTGCCGGTGGCGAGCACACCGGGGATGCTTCCGGCCTCCAGGTGGGCGGGGTCGGCCTGATCGCAGGTGAAGAGGAGTTCCTCGACGCCTCGTCGACGGAGTGCCTGCTCCAGGTGCTTCAGGTAGTCGGCGTCCTCGCCGTACGCCCCGTACTCGTTCTCCACCTGCACCGCGATGACGGGCCCGCCCGCCGCTGCCATGAAGGGCGCGAGCGCGGGGAGGAGCAGATCGAAGTAGCCGTCGACCGCGTCGGTGAAGCGGGGGTCGCTGCTGCGCAGCCTGATGTCGCGGTCCGAGGTGAGCCAGGCGGGCAGCCCGCCGCCGTCCCATTCCGCGCAGATGTACGGTCCGGGCCGAAGCAGGACGTGCAACCCCTCCTCCTGGGCGAGGCGCAGGTGTCGCGGGAGGTCCAGGAGTCCGTCGAGGTCGAGGGTGCCGGGGGCCGGCTGGTGGAGGTTCCAGGGGACGTAGGTCTCCACCGTGTTCAGCCCCATCAGCCGGGCCTTGCGGAGCCGGTCCGCCCAATGGCCCGGATGAACACGGAAGTAGTGGAGGGCGCCGGAGATGATCCGGAAGGGTTCGCCGCGCAGCGCGAAGCCGTCGGCGGTGGTGGTGAGCGCGCTCATCGTCTGGCGAGTCCTTCTGAGGCGGGGGCGGTTGACGTACGGGGAGCGGGGGCGGTTGACGTACGGGGGGCGCGGGCGCTGATCAGCCGGCGAGTGGCGGCAAGGCACAAGAGCGAGGCGGCGGCAAGGAGCAGGGGGACCGCCCGGATGCCCGCCCTTCGATGACCTTGCCGAGCGCTGATCCCGCGGCCACTCCGCCGCCAGGGAGGCTGAGATGCCCAGGGCGCCCGCGCGGCGCGCCTGGAGGGCTTCCCGGTGCCGGGGTACTGCCCCTTCTGCGGCACAGCATGAACTCCTCGCAGTGGGTCGCCGGAGCCGACTAAGCGGCCCGGTCGGGCACGAAGGATCACTCGAAGCACGGGGAATGTTACCGGTAACTTTCACGGCCGCAAGAAGCCTTGGCCTCGAAGTCGGTTCAGGGCGGGGCGCGTTGTGCACGTTTCCGGAGGGAATGTTCACGGCTTGTACGCGGCTGTCGCGGCCCTGACGAACGATCGGATCAACGGGACCACACCCACCGGAGCCGTACGCGGTGTCGCGGATGCTGATGTCCATGCCGGGGCGGCTTCGACGGAAGGCTGCGACCAGCCTGGACGCTCCCGGGTCGGTGAGCTCCCGGGCACCGTTCGCCAGGCGCTTCGCGATGCTGACCGGCCAACCGCCCCTCGGTTGCCTGACCTGGTGGCGGATGACCACGGCAGCGCGCCTGCTGCGCACGTCGGACGCACCACTGAGGTCCATCGCCGCCCAGGTGGGCCACACGTCGGAGTTCGCCTTCGCCAACGCGTTCGAACGCACACACGGGACGGCACCCGGCATGTGCCGGCGAGCGAGCTGAACCCGAAGCCCCAGGGCCAGTCAGGCGGAAAGGCGGCGATGCGCTGCGCCGCCGCCCACCGCGTACCGGAACTGTGGCCTCCGCCATAGCCCTTGAGGTCGCCTGCTGATGAGGTCGGCGGATGACGATCCTCGCCCTCCTCGTCGTCGCGGCCCTCGTATGCTTCGGGCTCGCCGGCTACGGTTTCGGCAGACTCGGCCAGATCGGGGTACGCCGGGCCGACCGGCAGACCCGGCTGAGGTGCGCGGCCGCGCTGGCGGGCGCGGCTGCCGCGGCCGTGTACGTGTGGGGCCTTCTGAACCTCGGCGTGGCGATGCTCGACACGGACGACAGCGGCACCGACGCCTTCCCCACCCGGCCCTGCCGGACGGCGAGCGCCCCGGAGGCGGCAGCGGATGTCGTGGGTCACCGGATCGAGTACGTGCCACCCCGGTACATCTGTCTGCGGCGCAGCGGCGAGAACTACGCGACCGACGACGTACCCGGCTTCGTCGGCCCAGGCGCGGCGGGCCTCGCAGCGACCGCCGCCCTCTGCGCCCTCCTCGCCGGCATGACACCGCCGGCCTCTCCCCCGAAGCCCCCTGGGCAATGAACCAGGCCACACGCCCGACCACCGCCGCCTGGCCCACCTCCTCATCCAGAGGAGCGGGGCCTCGCTACAGGCTCAGCGCGTCCTCGGCGTCGTTCATCCATGCGGTGACGGAGTTGGCGTCGGAGACGTTCAGGTGGGGTGTCGCGGCCTTGAGCGGGATCTGCTTGAGGTCGGACTCCGTGTTCATGGTCATCGCGATCGAGGAGACCGTCCTGCTCTTGGTGTCCTTGAGACCGCCCATGAGTCCCGCGTAGGCGGACTGGCCCGGCGCCAGCCGGATGGCCTCTTCGATGCCGGGGGCCGTGCCGCGCTGCGTCGCCTGTCCGTCCAGGTCGCCGAAGGTCACGACCGGGTGCCCGAGTACCCGGCACGGTTTGCCCGACTTGTTGGTGATCTTCAGCAGGTAGCTGCTCGTCGTGGGCTCGGCCAGGCTCACGGCGAACGTCACGTCGTAGGTGCTGCAGGGAAAGACGTCGTAGTCCGGGTCGGTCGACGGCGCCGTCGTCGTCGGCTTGGCGGGCGGGGTGGGCTTCGGCGGCTTGGCCGGCGCGGAGGGGGAAGGGGAGGTGGAGGTGGTGGGCGTCGCGGTCGGCACGTCGCCTCCGCCCCCGGCGCTGTCGTCCGAGGGCCCGCAGGCGGTGAGCGCCAGCGTCGACATGGCGACGAGGGCGAGGGCTCTGTGAACGGTACTCATGGTGATCTCCCCCGGTGGCAAGGAACGAACTGCGCTCTCTGGGCTACAGGTTCGCGCGTGCGCTTCACGGTTTGGTGACGGTGCCTTGCCGAATTCACCACGGTTCGCCCCGAGGTGACGCCGCGCTTCGGTGCGTTTGCCGCCGGGCCACCTCGGCGCTCCTCTTCGCCACCGGCGATGTCGACTTCGGGGAGCCTCCCTGACGGAGAACGTGCGCGTGTCCGTGGGGCCCTGTCTGACCAGATTCCCGTGCGGTGGCCGAGCGGGCGCCCCCGGAGGAGCCTCTGTGACGTGGACCACTCTCCGGGTGCTTCGGGTCGAACCTGCGCGATCATGATCGCAATGGATACTCGTTTCCTTGGCACCGCCCAGCTGACCGAAACCCCGTCCGTGGCTGTCGTCATCGACGTCATGCGTGCGTTCACCGTGGCCGCCTGGGCCTTCGGCCAGGGAGCGGAAAAGATCGTTCTCGCCGAGTCGCTGGACGAAGCCCTCGCCCTCAAGGCCGTCCATCCGGATTGGGCAGCGCTCAAAGACGGTCCGGCGGTACCCGGGTTCGACATGGTCAACTCGCCGGGCATGCTGCGGTCGATCGACCTCGGCGGCCGGACCGTCGTACAGAAGACCACCGCCGGTACGGTCGGCGCCCTCGCGGTCAAGGACGCCTCGCTGGTGCTGTGCGCCGGCTTCGTGGTGGCGGAGGCGACGGCCCAGATCCTGCGGACACGCGCGTGCGACAGCGTGACGTTCGTCGTCACCGGCGAGGACGGGCAGGCCGATGAAGACCTGGCGTGCGCTCAGTACATCGCCCGGAGAGCCACCGAGTCCGGGACGGACGCCGCCGAGTACCTTCACCGCGCCGCCCGGTCACGGGCCGCCGCCGAGTTGACGGAGGGAGTACGCCGAGGAGTCCACCCCGATGACGTCGCGCTGTGCCTTGAAGTCGACCGGTTCCCCTTCGCCATGATCGCGGCCCTGGAGGACTCGCTCATGGTCCTCCGCCCCTGCGCCGTGCCCGCGCCGAGCGATATCAGCCCGGTCTGACCAGCCAGCCGGTCCGGGAGGCCGGCGGACGGGTCGCCCCACCCGCACGACGCACGCGTCCACGTCTGCGTCTCTCTCTACGTCTTCGACTGATCGGCACCGTCACCGCGGCGTCCGTCGCGATCCAGCTCCGCGCATTTTCGGCCCTGCAGCGGCTACTCGGTGGAGTGCGGGCCCGTCTTTCCTGTGAACGGGAAGAGCGGATAGCCCTCCGCGCACTGGCCTCCGGGTGGGTGGTACGGCCAGTCCATCCCCAACCGGTACAGCAACGCCAGTGCGACGACGGCCGCGAGCGGTGCGAGCCACATGACTGCCCGTCCACCCCGAAGGGGCCACCGCCGAAGTGCGAATTGGAACGGAAGCGGCAACAGAGTCATGCAGAGCCACACGACAGGCAGCGTCATCAGCAGCCCTACGTTGTTGCCGGCATCGTTCCCCAGGGGACAATTCGCCCACGACCGAACGGTCCACACTGTGCCGCCGTATGCGCCGAAGGCGGCAAGGGCGGGAGCGAGCAGGTACCAGCCGAACCCCGGGACAGAAGCGGGCGCCCCGCCTTCCACCCTCGACACGTACATCCCCTCGCCTCCCCTGAACACCGCGCCGCAGAGTACCGGGCAAGTGGACCGCCTACGGCTTTCGTCGGGCTCGGGTGCCCTCCCCTTCGAGGGGCCGCAGACGACTGCTCCCGCCGAGAGTCGGCCGCCTTGGGCCGCTGTGCATGAAACACCGGAGCACGGGCAGCCGCCGTCTTGGCGGCCGGGGGCGGGCCAGCCGCTCAAGGGTGGCTTGGGCCGGTATCCGTACCGGTCCCGGGGTCGGCCGAGTGTCCGTGGAACCGAGCAGCGGCGTGGCGCCGGGGCGGGGCGCGCCGAGTGGGTCGTGGAGGCGGATGATGAGTTTCCCCCTGCCCGACAGTGTCGATGCCCTCAAGGCCACCATCGGCCGCGAGGTCTCCGCACTGCGCGCCGCGGTACGGCGCAGTTCCGAGCAACCCCTCGAAGGACCGGTCGGCACGGACCTGGCTTCACCGATGCAGTCACTGTCCGTGCTCACACCGCCTTCGGGCACCGACGGAGCACCGCCGTGCCTGTGTCACAGCCACGAACCCGGCGGGAGCGGATCGTGCTCCCTGCTCGCCGCGATCCCCGCCTCGGCCGTCCTGCTCGAGCCGGTGCGTGACGACGCCGGCACCCTGCTGGACTTCCAGATCGTGGCCGGCAACCGGGTCCGGTCCGCGCACTGGCTGGAAGCCCCCCACCAGCAGGTCGGCCAGCGGTTCATAGAAGCACGGCCGGGCGCGACGTCCTCGGGGCTGCTGGCCGCACTGGCGGACGTCATGGACACAGGCGTGCCCTTGGAACGGCGGGTGGCGGACTACACCGAACAACGCCTGGGCCGGATCCACCGCGTACCGCTGCTGTACTCCGCGGCACGCTGCGCCGGACAGGTACTCGCCACGTGGCAGCCCGTACAGAGCCAGGCCGAACTCCTCACCATCGACGCCCAGTTCCTGGCATCGATGGGGTGGGGAAACTGGGACCTGCTGTCAGGGAAGATCACCTGGTCCGAAGGACTGTGCCGGATCTTCCACGCCGATGTCCGCATGCCATGGACACTGGAGCAACTGTGCGACGCGCTGCTGCCCGACGACCTCACAGCGCTCGCCGAGTTCCTCACCTCCGTACTCGCGGGCGAGGAACCCGCCTGGACACGCCTCCGGTTCGTCATCCTCGGCGAGCTCCGGACCCTCGACCTCCTGGGGCGACCGGTCACCGGTACAGACGGCAGGGCATGGGCGCTCAACCTCGTCGCCCGTGACCTCACCCCCCAGATCCGCAGCCGACGCCGACTGGCGGAGACCGAACGGGAGACGGACCTCCTGCGACGCCGGACCGAAACCGAACGAAAAGTCGCGGACGCCCTCCGCGAAGCGCTTCTGCCCACCCACTCCAAAGCGCTCGCCGCGGTCGGACTGACCGTCGCGGCCTCCTATCGCCCCGCCGAACCCGACGCCGCGGTCGGCGGCGACTGGTACAAATGCCGCCTCCTGCCTGATGGCCGCGTACTCATCGCCATCGGCGACGCCTCCGGACACGGCCTCGACGCCGTCGCCCGTATGGCACAACAGCGCCACGCCCTCGCGGGCCTCGCACAGACCGGTGCGTCCGCCGGCGAGATCACCACATGGCTCAACGAACTGGTCTGCAGCGACCCGGCAGGACACACCGCCACCGTCGTCGCCGGCCACCTCGACCACGACAGAGTCCTGCGGTGGACCAACGCCGGGCACCCCCCGCCCCTCCTTCTGCGTCAGGGGCAGACCCGACCACTCCAGACACCGCAACCCGACCCCCTGCTCGGCGCACTCCCCGGCTACACCTACACGACCACCACCACCGCCCTCCGCCCGGACGATCTTCTGGTCCTCTACACCGACGGCATGGTGGAACGCCGCGACGAAGACATCACCCAAGGGATCAACCGACTCACCGACGCCATCACCTCCTCTCCCACCCACGAACCCGAACAACTCATCAACGCCCTCCTCGCCACACCCACCGCCCCGCCCCACCACGCCGCCGACGATCCCCACACCGACGACACCTGCATCCTCGCCATTCACATCCGCTGACCAGCCGTCGCCAGAGCGGGAGCAGACATACACACCCCTTGAATGAAAATGATTGTCATAATGCTAAGGTCGTTGCCTCGTCAACCTTCCTCCCTTCCCTCACGAGGCCTTCCTTGTCCATGCCGCCCATGTCCGAAAACCCCCACCCGCGCCGCCGCCCCCTTCGACGGCTCCGGCGGCTCTCCCTTCTCGTCACCGGAGCAGCCGCCACCCTGATCACCGGATGTTTCTCCGGCGGTGCGACGTCCGCCCAGGGGGACGGCGGCGGGCGGGTGCGTCTGGCGATGATGCAGCCGCCGCGGTCGGGGCTCTCACCCCTGTCGGACGACGCCTTCAAGCTGTCGCGCTGGTCCTCCGCCGAGACGCTCGTCAAGCTCGACAAGGGCGGCGACGCCCGGCCCGCGCTCGCCACCGGGTGGAGGCAGAACGGGCGGACATGGACGTTCACCCTCCGGCAGGGCGTGACCTTCCACGACGGCACGGCCCTCACCGCACACTCCGCCGTGACGTCGCTGACCACCGCCGCCGGCGCCTCCCCCAAGCCCCGCATCCTCGACGGCGTCGACCTGACCGCCCGGGCCACCAGGTCCCACACGCTCACCGTCACCACCGCCGGGCCCGACCCCCTCCTGCCGCACCGGCTCAGCTCACCGCAGCTGTCGATCCTGGCCGCCAAGGCCTACCGCGGGAAGACCGTCAGCCCCGTCGGCGCAGGCACCGGCCCGTTCGAGATCGTCGCCGTCAACGGAGTCGCCTCGGCGCGACTCGACCGCTACGACCGGTACTGGGGCGGCAAGGCCAAGGCCTCCGGCATCGACGTGCGCTTCGTACCCGACGGCACCGCGCGAGCCGCCGCCCTGCGCAGCGGCGAGGCCGACATCGTCGAGGCCGTGCCGGTCTCGCAGGCCGGCCTCATGAACCGGAAACTGATCACCGAGGTGCCCATGCCGCGTACCAACACCCTCTACCTGAACACCCGTTCCGGCCCCTTCAAGGACGCGGGGCTGCGGGCCGCGGCCCGCGAGGCCGTCGACGCCCGACAGATCGTCACAGGCGTCTACGAGGGCAGGGCCGACGTCGCCCGAGGGCTACTGGGCCCCGCACTGCCCTGGGCCGCCGCCCTGCGCGGCGCCCCCGAGCGCGCCGCGGCCACCGACCCCCGCGGTGCCCGGATCACCATCGGCACCTTCACCGACCGGGCCGAACTCCCGGAGGTGGCCCAGGTGCTGCAGCAGCAACTGCAGGCCGCCGGCTTCCGGGTCACCCTCGACGTCCGCGAGTACGCCCACATCGAAGCCGACGCCCTGGCGGGCAAGTTCGACGCCTTCATCCTGTCGCGCGCCACGGTCCTGGACTCCGGGGATCCCGCCGCCTACCTCTTCAGCGACTTCGCCGCCGGCGGCTCCTTCAACATCTCCCAGCTCGCCGACCCCGCCGTCGACCGCGCCCTGAACACCGCCGCCCAGACCCCGGCCGGCGACGCCCGCCGCCGCGGCGTCATGAACGCCGAGGCCGCCGTACTCTCCACCGACGCCGCCATACCCCTGCTCCACGAACGCGTCATCCAGGGCGACGCCGCGAACGTCACCGGCGCGGCGCACGACCCCCGCGAACGCGAACTCATCACGCTCGACACCTTCGCCAGGTGAGGGCGACCGCCGCGCGGGCCGCCGCGCTCACCGCCGTACTCGCGCTCACCGGTCTGCTGCCTTGGCTGTCCGGCACGGATCCCGCCCTGAGCCTGCTGCGGGCGCGATCCGCCGAACAGGAACCCACCCCCGAAGCGCTGGCCGCCATCCGCACCGACCTCGGACTCGACAGCGGCCCCGTCGCCCTCCTCGGCCGGTGGGCCGCCGGACTGCTCCACGGCGACCTGGGCGTCTCGTGGGTGTCGGGCACCGAGGTCCTGCCCGCCGTCCTCGCCGGCCTGCAGGTGTCACTCACCCTGATGGGCGCCGCCGCCGCGGTGGCACTCCTGACCGGCGCCGCCCTGGCCGCACCGGCAGCCCTGCGAGGCAGGGCGGGCACCGGAACAGCGGCCGCCGTACTCGCCGCCCTGCCCGAGTTCCTGCTCGCCCTCCTCCTGCTGATCACCGTCGGGGTGTGGCTCGGCGGGCTCCCCACCTCCGGCTGGACCGGCCCCGCGCACCTCGTCCTCCCTGCCCTCGCCCTCGGGATCCCGGCCGGCGCGCTCCTCGGCCGGCTCGTCGCCGAAGCGCTGCCCGCCGTACTCGAGGAACGGTGGGTGGAACTCTGGCAAGGCGCCGGGACCAGCCGCCGGTACGTCACCACGGCAGCCCTCCGGCGCGCGCTGCCCCCGCTCGTCCCACAGTTCGCCATGGTCGCCGTCGGCCTCACAGGCGGCGCCGTCGCCGTCGAGACGGTGTTCGCGGTCCCTGGACTCGGCCGTACCGCGCTCGGAGCGGCCAAGTCCCAGGACCTGCCGCTGCTCCAAGGCGCCATCCTCGCCCTGCTCACGCTCGGGCTCCTCGCGGGCGCCGTCGGATCCGCCGTACGCCGCCGTCTCCTCGGCCCCGCGCTGCGCGACGCGAGCCTGACCCTGCCCACCGCCCGCCCCACGCCCGTCCCCACGGCCGTACCCGTCGCTCTCGGCGCCGTGCTCCTCACCACCATCGGCTGGGGACTGCTGCGCGAGCCCTATGCCATCCACACCACGGCCCGGCTCGCCGCCCCCTCAGCCGCGCACCCGCTCGGCACCGACGCGCTCGGCCGCGACGTACTCGCCCGGCTCGGGCACGGCGCGGTTCCCACGATCGGGACCGCCGCCGCCGTGTGCCTCCTCGCGGGCCTTGTCGGGCTCCTCCTCGGCTTCCTGCCCGACACCGCCACCGGATTCGCCGACGTCACCAACGCCCTGCCCCCCGTCGTCGCGGGAATCATGGTCGCCGCCGTCACCGGGCCCGGCACCGGCGCCGCGGCCCTCGCCGTCACCCTCACCGCCTGGCCGCCCCTCGCCTCCCATGCCGCCGCGCTCACCCAGGAGGTACGGGCCTCCGCCTTCCTCACGGCCCAACGCGCCATGGGCGCAAGCCCTCTGTGGATCCTCAGCCGCCACGTACTGCCCGCGGTCGCGGGACCCGTCGCCCGCCACGCCGTCCTGCGACTGCCCGGAACCGCCCTCGCCCTGGCCTCCCTCGGATTCCTCGGCCTCGGCGCCCAGCCGCCGACACCCGAGTGGGGCCTCCTCCTCAACGAGTCCGCCGACTACGCGGAACGCGCTCCCGTAGCCGCCCTCGCGCCGGCGGCCGCGCTCGCCCTCCTCGCCGCACTCGCCGTCACCCTCGCCGCCATGACGACACGCCGCCGCACGACGACCTCGCAGCGAAAGTCCCTCTCCCTTGCCCGCTGACAGCCGCATCCCCGCCCCTTCCTGCCCCACGCGCGACGCGAAGACTCGCCACCCGGTCGGCCAGAACCTTCTTCTCCCGGTCGGTGGGAAACCTCTTCTCTCGGTCCACGGCCTGCGCGTCCGTCTCGGCGGCGTCGACGTGGTCCGCGGCGTCTCCTTCGACGTCCACACCGGCGAAGTCCTCGCCCTGACCGGCGAGTCGGGAGCCGGCAAGTCCCTGACCGCCCGCGCCCTGCTCGGCATGCTCCCCCGCGAGGCCACCACCGACGGCACCGTGCTCCTGCGCGGCACCGCCGTGACACCGGCCGACCGGGGTCGTCGCATCGCGTTCGTTCCCCAGGACGCGCTCTCCGCCCTCTCCCCCGTCCACCCCGTGGGTGAACAGATCGCGCTGGCCCTCCGTTCGGTCCAGGGCCTGTCCCGCAAGGACGCCCGCAGTCGCGCACAGCGGGCACTGGCAGAGGTCGGCATCACCGCCACCGCGTCCCGCGCCCACCCTCACGAGCTCTCAGGCGGAATGCGCCAACGAGCCGTGATCGCGCTCGCGACCGTGAACACCCCCGACCTCCTCATCGCCGACGAACCGACCACCTCGCTGGACCCCGCCACCCAGGACACGGTCCTCACCCTGCTGCGCGAACGATGCACAGCCACGGGCGCCTCCCTGCTCCTGGTCACCCACGCCCTCGACGCCGCACGCAGCCACGCCGACCACATCGCAGTGATGTACGCCGGAACCCTCACCGAATACGGGCCGACGGACCACGTCCTCAACCGCCCTCTGACCCCCTACACCACGGCGCTCCTCGCCTCGCTCCCCACAGCCGACACCCCTCCCCGGACCAGGCTGGCCACCCTCCCCGGCAGGCCGCCCACCCCCGGCGAAACGACAGCGGGCTGCGCGTTCGCCCCTCGCTGCCCCCAGGCCACCGACCGCTGCCACACACAGCAGCCCGAGCCCCGCAGCCTCGACAACCGAATCATCACCTGCCACAACGCCGCTCTGGAGACCCCATGAACCCGCCGGTCCCAGCCACACCGCTGATCGTCGCGGACTCCCCCGCGCAGCCGACACCCTCTGCGGAGCCCCTGGCTCCCCCGCACGCGGGGCCCGCTGGGCAGCCACTGCTCAGCGTCCGTGACCTGGTCGTGCGCTATGGCACCACCACCGCGGTCGACGGCGTCTCCTTCGACATCCACGCCGGCGAGACCGTCGGGCTCGTAGGCCCGTCAGGCTGCGGAAAGTCCTCCACCGCCGCCGCCGTCCTCCAACTGCGCCGCCCCCACAGCGGAGAGGTCCGGTTCGACGACGTCGACCTCACCGCACTCGACGAACGCCAACTGCGCCCCGTCCGACAGCGATTGCAACCCGTCTTCCAGGACCCCTACGGCTCCCTCAGCCCCCGCCGCCGTATCCGGGACCAGATCGCCGAACCACTACGCCTGCATGGCCGCTGGTCCCACTCCGCAGGCCCGCGGAGAGTCGCCGAACTCCTCGACATGACCGGCCTGAATCCAGCCCTCGGGAGTCGATTCCCCCACGAGCTGTCCGGCGGGCAGTGCCAGCGCGCGGGCATCGCCCGCGCGCTGGCGAACACGCCTCGACTGCTCATCCTCGACGAACCGATATCGGCCCTGGACGCCTCCCTGCGCGCGGGCATCCTCAACCTCCTCCTGGACCTCCAGGACGGCCTCGGCCTCAGCTACCTCTTCATCTCGCACGACATCACCGCAGTCCGGCACCTCAGCAACCGCATACTCACCATGCGTGACGGGCGGCTCGTCAGATGACGTCAATACGGGCGCGTCCGCTGGGAGTTCACGAGCCGTGGAACGTCCCTGACCCGTCGGCAGCGTCGGCGAATTCCGCAAAGTCCATGTTGGCGATGCTGAGGTTGGCCGAGATGCCAGGGAACCACCGGGCTGGGACCCTGAAGGTCCGCCCAGGTTCGTCCGAGAGGTCCACGGCCAGGAGCGGATGATCCGGGTCGTTCATCGTGGTCGCGTCCGCCAGGAACACGTCGCCGATCTGGCTGTCCTCGTCCGCAGCGGTCTCTTCATCCAGCAACGTCTGGACTTCCACACCGGCATAGCGAAGCTCGCTGACATACGTGGCATGGGGGTACTCGTCAGCCGCGTCGACTGCAGCGCGGACCGCATCCCAGGCTCTGTCGTCACCGAAGTCGGTACGCAGGACAAGCGATGTCAGGTCATCAGGCTGAGGAAGAGGCATCTTGGGATCCTCTCACTCGACACTGACACCGATGCCGGCCGGCCAGCACCTGCCGCACCGATGAAACGCCTCAAGCAGCCTTGCGGAATCAACACCCTGACAAAGTCCCGCTCCACCCCACCCCACCCCACCCGTTCCGGCTCCGTCTTCGCTGTGGGAGAGGGCTCGTAGGCTGGTGAGGCGGCGGCCATGACATGGGTCATCGCCCCATGGCGCCGGCGACTCCTGAACTCCAGAGAGGAGTTCAGGAGAGGCACGGCCGACGTCCAGGGCCCGGTGGCCGGCCTCAGGTTGGCTTGCGCCACACGGAGACGTGCTTCGCGGAGTCCTGGGTGAACGGTGACCCGTCCCAGTCCGCCACGCGACGTTCCAGCTCGAGCCCGGCGATCCGCGCCATCAGGTCGAGTTCCGCCGGCCAGGCGTAGCGGTGCCGGGAGTTCTCGCGGCGGTAGTGGCCGTCGTCGCCGTCGCGGGTGAAGTGGTGCGAGACGAGCATCTGCTCGACCAGGTCGAAGGTGTCGAAGCCGAGATGCTGATGGGAGACGTCGAACGGCACCGCGACCTGGCCGGGCGGCAGGAGCCGCAGCGGCGGCACGCCCAGCTCGATGACGAATCGGCCGCCCGGCTCCAGATGCCGTGCGGCGTTGCGGAAGCACTCGACCTGCTCGTCCTGCGTGAGCAGGTTCGAGATGGTGTTGTAGACGAGGTAGACCAGGGTGAACCCGCCGGGAACGACGGTGGTGGCCATGTCCCCGATGACTACCGGGAGGGCGTCCTCGTCGATCTTGCGCCGCAGCACCGCTGCCATGTGCTCGGACAGCTCGATGCCCACCACCGGCACGCCGCGTTCCCGGAGCGGGACTCCCACCCGTCCGGTCCCGATGGCGAACTCCAGCACCCGGCCTTCTCCGGCGAGATCGGCGAGGAAATCGAGCGTCGGTCCGAGAACGGCAGCCGAGGACACTTCGGCTTCCTCGGCGTCGTAGCGGTCGGCGGTCGCGCGGGTCCACAGTTCACTGCTCGTCACGGGTGGCCACTGTGCCGGGTATCGAGGGGCGCTGTCGACGCATTTATGTTCTCCGTGGCTCAGCGCGCACTCGTCGTCGCCTTGCCAGGGCTTGACGACGGACGGACCTTCCGCCTCACCGGCCCCGCGCGGATCGAAGCGCCCGCTGTCGGCGTGCTTCTGGAAGTACCCACCTCAGTACAGCCGAACGTGCTCAGCTCCAGGCGCTTCAGTGGAAGGCGGTGGCGTTCTCCGCGGCCCACTGCCAGAACGGGCGGGTGGGGTTCCGGTGACCTGTGAAGCCGTGTCCCGCACCGTCAGCAGCTCGTCGCTGCCGTCGCCGCCGGTGACGTCGAGCACGGCGTCCGCGGCCCCGTCCCGAGGACCGCGGCCGTCTGTGCGTGTGCCTCCTGGCGGCTGCTCGGCGAAGGAAACCTCCCGGCCCAAGACTGCCGCGGGGGCCTCGAACCGCTGTTCGGCGGTTACCGGCTCGGGACCGGTCAAGGCCCCTGCCATTCGGCTGGCTCTTGCCGGTCTCGCCGTCGTCTTCCCGACGGACCGCACCCTGTCCGCCCTGACACCGCGCCTGCGGACCTTCATCCACCAGCACCCACCGGGCACCGAGATCGGCGACTACGTGCGGTTCGTCCTCGTCCTCGCCTCCCAGGACGCGGACCGGATCCTCACGGTCACAGAAGGGCTCACCGACGCCTACTGGACGGGAACGGCGCGCGGCGCGCCCACGCGGGCACGAGCCCTGCACCTCCTCGGCCAGATGCTGACCAAAGTGCCGCGCATCAGGGGTGTTCCGACCTGAGGCGTGCGGTCGGCGCGGGTGGTGCGGTGCGGGGGTGGGCCTTCATGTGGAGGTCCCGGAGTTCGAGGGTCACCGCCGCCGCCAGGCGGCCTCGGTGGGTCGGCAGGTGTTCCAGGCGCCATCGTGCGGCGATGGTCGCGAGGGCGACGGTCGCCTCGGTCATGCTGAAGGAGTCGCCGATGCATTTGCGGGCGCCCGCGGCGAAGGGGAGGAAGGCGTGGCGGGGCGGTTGGGGGTGCGGGGCGGCCCAGCGGTCGGGGGCGAAGGCTTCGGGGTCGGGGTAGAGGTCCGGCCGGTGGTGGATGAGGTAGGGGCTGTAGGCGATGCTCGTCCCCGCCGGCAGCGCGTACCCGCCGAGGTGCGTGTCGGCGGTGACCACGCGGGTGAAGAACCAGCCGGGCGGGCGCAGTCGGAGGGTTTCGGTGATGACGCGCTCGGTCAGTGGTAGGCGCGGCAGGTCGGCGTGGGTGGCCGGGGCGCCGGCCAGGACGGTGTCGACCTCGGCGTGCACGCCCCGCTCGACTTCGGGGTGGCGGGCCAGCAGGTCCAGGGCCGAGGACAGCGTGGCGGCGGTGCTCTCGATGCCGGCCAGGACGAAGGAGACGACCGTGTCGCTGATCTCGGCGCCGGTCATCCCGGGGCGGTCGTCCTCGGGGTCGTGGGCCGCCACCAGGGCCGAGAGCAGATCGCCGTGGTCGACGCCGTCGGCGCGGCGCTGGGCGATGATGCGCCCGACGGTGTCGTGCAGGCGGGCGCGGGCGGCGAGGTGGGCGCGGTTGCCCGGGGTGGGCAGACGATCCAGCGGCGGGATCAGGAACATGCGCTGGTAGAGGCTCTTGACCACAGTGGTGACATCGTCGACCAGACGGCCGTGCGCGGTCGAGGGCAGGGTGTCGGAGAACAGGGTCGCCGTGATGATTCTGGAGCTGGTCGTCATCATCTCGGCGGGGACGTCCAGGACCTGGCCGGGGCTCCAGGAATCGGTCGTCTCCTGCACGCAGCCGGTCATGGCCCGTGCGTAGTCCGGAAGCCGGGCCTGGTGGAAGGCCGGCTGGGACAGCCGCCGGAGCCGGCGGTGCGCTTGGTGCCGGCAGGAGACCACTCCGTCGCCGATCACCTCTCGTAGGCGGTCGTAGAGCGGGCCGCCCTTGTCGAAGACGCGGTCGTCCAGCAGAGCCCGCCGGGTCAGTTCCGGATCGCAGATCACGATGACGGCGAGGGGGCCGAGCCGGATGCGGACCAGCTCGCCGAGGTCGGGCAGCGAGTTCAGGAACGCCAGCGGATCCCGCAGCAGCGGAACGACGTGCCCGATCAGGGGCAGCGCCCGGGGTGCGGTGGGGATCGCACCGACCTCCTTCATGGCGCGCCGCGGTTCCTCTGGGCCGGTCCCCTCGTCGGGCGACCGTGGGCAAGGACGTCGGCCGTCCGTCGGCACGGCATCCGGCTGCGGCGCTCGGTGATCATCTCGCTCATCCACTCGACGTATCTAGCGCGGCCTTCGCCGTCACAGGCGTCCCGGCCGGGAAACGGCAGGTCAGCGTCCGTCACCCGGGTCGTTGTCAGGTTGACGAGCGGTGGCTCCGACGGGCGGCGCTTCAGAGGGGGTTCGGACCTCTGATCGATTGTCAGTGGTGGGTGAGACGTTAGGAGCATCGATCCGGAAAGAGGGGGAGTCGCCTTGTCCGTGACCCAGAACTACATCAACCACGTCGCTCTCGTGCTGGACGCCAGTTCGTCCATGTCGCGGCTGAGCGGCAAGGTCGTCGAAGTCGCCGACCAGCAGATCGCCTACCTCGCCCGCCGGTCCAGGGAGCTGGACCAGGAGACCCGCGTCACGGTGTACGTGTTCGCGGACAAGGTCCAGTGCGTCATCTACGACAAGGACGTGCTGCGGATGCCGTCCCTGAAGCAGCTGTACCGGGTCGGTGGCATGACGGCCCTGCTGGCGGCCGCGCTGAAGTCGCAGGGGGAGCTGGCGCAGACGGCCCAGTTGTACGGCGACCACAGCTTCCTGACGTTCGTGCTCACCGACGGGCAGGAGAACGCGAGCCACCGCTGCCCGGGTGCGCCCTCCAAGGAGCCCCGCGAACTGGTCCGGGCCGTGGCCGAGATGATCGCGACGCAGCAGGACAACTGGACGCTGGCCGTCCTCGTTCCGGACCAGATGGGCAAGCGCGAGGCCATGCAGTACGGCTTCCCGAAGGACAACATCGCCATCTGGGACGCCACGAGCACCCAGGGCCTCGAAGAGGCCGGTCAGGTCATCCAGGAGGCCACCGAGAAGTTCATGGTGGGCCGCACCAAGGGCATCCGGGGGTCCCGGGCCGTGTTCTCCGCGGGTGCGGAGGCGGTCAACAAGGACACCATCAAGGCGGCCGGCCTCACCCCGGTGAAGCAGTCGGACTACCGGCTGATTCCGGTGGCTCGCGACGCGGGCATCCGGGACTGGGTCGTCGAATCCGGTCACACGTACCGCACCGGTGGTGCCTTCTACCAGCTCAGCAAGCCGGAGAAGATCCAGGCCCGGAAGCAGATCGCGGTCCTGGAGAAGCAGACCGACCTGGTGTACACCGGGCCCGAGGCCCGGTCCCTTCTCGGTCTGCCGGACGTGGAGGTACGCGTCAAGCCGGACCACAACGACGAGTTCACGATCTTCGTGCAGAGCACCAGCGTCAACCGGAAGCTCGTGTCGAACACCCGGCTTCTGCTCATGAACTGACCTGACCTCAGCTGATGTGCCGATCAGCGTTCCCGCGCGGGGAGCCGGTCCAGGCCGGTGTCGCGCATGATGCGTTCGACCGTCTCGTGCACGGCGCTTTCGGCACCGATGACGGTTTCGACGGCGCCGGGCAGCAGGTCCCGCTGCCGGTACCAGCCGCGTAGTTCCGGTTCGCCGAACTCGTTCGCGATGGGCTTGGTGGCGTGCCGGGCGACAGTCTCCTCGAACGGGACGTCGAGGTAGTAGCCGTGGGTCGGACCGTTGTGGTCGGCGCGCAGCCGGGCCAGCATCTCGCCGTAGTGGTCGGCGTAGAGGATCCCTTCGACGACGACGTGGTATCCGGCGTCCAGGGCGTAGCGGGCGGTCAGGTCGATCAGGCCGATGTTCACCGCGCCCGGCCGGTCCCGTTCGCGCAGGACGATCCGGCGGAGGTTGTCCTGGCCGACGAGGGCCAGGCCGCGGCCGAATCTGTCGCGGAGGCCGGCCGCGACGGACGACTTGCCCGAGGCGCTGTTGCCTCGCAGCACGACCAGTCGTGTGTCCCGGGTACCCACTGTCATCCTCGCGAGGCTACCGGCGCGCGGCCGGTACCACCACGGCCTCACTCACGTAAAGGAGTCGTGACACTACTCTTCGCTCATGGGCAGGTGGCATCGTGCCGAGGTGGGCCCATCGACTCGTCTTGCACACGTTTCCCTGGAGTCCCCTTGAGTCCCCTGGTGAGAACTCCTCTCCTGCCGGCCGCCCTGGCCGTCCTCTCGGCTCTGACGCCGACGGCCTCGGGCTTGACCCCTGCCGACCCGGCCGTGCCCGCGTCCGCGGTCGCGCCGGCCCTCGCCACAGCCGTCCCGGCCGGAGGGGGGCATCCCGCGCGGTCCGCTCTCGCGCGGCTGCTTCCCCGGCACCACAGGCAGTTCCTGCTGTTCCAGGTGCCCTGTCCGCCTTCGGGCGACTACTTCACCGTGACCGGCGGCACCGGTGCCGTGCGGGTGACGGGAACCAGCCCGGCGGTCATCCTCAGGGGCGTCGACCACTACCTGAAACACACCGCGCGGGTGGACATCGGCTGGCCCGGGCGGAGCACCTCGCGGCTGCCCGCCGTGCTGCCGGCCCCCCGAGTCGCCGTACGGGAGGACGCGTCGGTGGCTCACCGGTTCGCGCTGAACGACACCGACGCCGGGTACTCGGGCCCGTATCGGACCTGGGAGGACTTCGAGCGGCAGATCGATCTGCTCGCCCTGCACGGCGTGAACGAGGTCTTCGTACAGACGGGCGCGGAGGCGGTCTACTTCGACGCGTTCCAGGAGTTCGGCTACTCCAAGGCCGAGATCGAGGCGTGGATCCCCGGCCCGGCCCACCAGCCGTGGTGGCTGATGCAGAACATGTCCGCCTTCGCGGGGCCGGTGAACGAGGAGCTGATCGACAGGCGTGCCGCTCTGGGCCGCAGAATCGTCGACCGGCTGAAGGAGCTGGGCATGCGGGCCGTCCTGCCCGGCTATTTCGGAACCGTCCCACCGGGCTTCAGCGACAGGAACCCTTCGGCACGGATCGTGCCGCAGGGCACCTGGGTCGGATTCGCCCGCCCCGACTGGCTCGACCCGCGCAACGACATGTTCCCGAGGGTCGCAGAGGCCTTCTACCGGCACCAGCAGGCCCGTTTCGGCAGCGCGACCATGTTCAAGATGGATCTGCTGCACGAGGGCGGCAAGGCCGGTGACGTACCGCTCGCCGACGCGGCCGGCGCGGTCATGCGGCAGCTCCAGACCGCTCACCCCGGGGCCACCTGGGTCCTGCTGGGCTGGCAGGACAACCCGTCGGCCGCCACCCTGAGCGCGGTCGACAAGAGCAGGCTCCTCGTCGTGGACGGCCTGTCGGACCGCTATGACACGGGACCCAGCCTCGACCGTGACGCCTCCTGGAGCGGCACGCCGTACGCGTTCGGCGCCATCAGCAACTTCGGCGGGCACACCACGATCGGCGCCAACACCGGCGTGTGGCTCGACCGCTTCGAGCGGGCACGCACCAAGCCGGGCAGCATGCTCCAGGGCATCGCGTATCTGCCGGAGGGCACCGGTACCAACCCCGCCGCCTTCGAGCTCTTCACCGAGCTCGGCTGGTCGCGGGCGCCGATCGACCAGCGGCAGTGGTTCGCCGAGTACGCCACCCAGCGTTACGGCGGCCACGACCCCCATGCCGCCGAGGCGTGGGAGCTGCTGCGCACCGGCCCGTACAGCACGCCGGCCGGGCGCTGGAGCGAACCCCAGGACAGCCTGTTCACCGCCCGGCCCAGCCTGACGGCCACCGCTGCCGCCGCCTGGAGCCCCCGGATGATGCGCTACGACGCCGCGACCGTCCACCGCGCCCTGGCCGAGCTGCTCCGGGTCGCCCCCGCCCTGCGCGCCAGTGACGCCTACCGCTTCGACCTGGTCGACGTGACCCGGCAGGCGCTGGCGAACCGCAGCCGTACGCTGCTTCCCGAGATCAAGTCCGCCTACGACGCGGGGAACCTCGCCGAGTTCCGCTCGCGCGCCCAGGAGTGGCGGGACGACATGGCGCTCCTGGACCGGCTGCTCGCCACCGACGAGCGCTTCCTCCTCGGACCGTGGCTGGCGGACGCCAGGAGCTGGGGCTCCACGGACGCGGAGCGGGCACTGCTCGAGTACGACGCCCGGTCGATCCTCACCACGTGGGGCCATCGCTCCGGAAGCGAGGCCGGCCGGCTGCACGACTACGCCAACCGTGAGTGGGCCGGGCTCGTCTCCGGGTTCTACGCGCCGCGCTGGGAGAGGTGCCTGGACGGCCTGGACGCCGCGCTCGTCTCCGGCGGCGCCCCCGCGCCCATCGACTGGTTCCTCCACGACGACGCCTGGAACCGCCGGCGCGACACCTATGCCACCACCGCGACCGGTGACCCGGAGGTCCAGGCCGCCGCCGTGCTCGCCGCGCTGCCGCCTCTGCCGGCCGCCGGTCCGGGCACCGGTGCGAGCGCCGCCGTCGACGCCCGGTGAGCCCGACGCCTGGTGAGCCGGCACCGCGGACAGCTCGTTACCTATTTTGACATACATATCTCGCCATACTTAGAGTGATGGCATGCCCGACAACCCCGCGTCCCCTCAGGACATCGACCACGTGGCCGCCGGCCTCGTGGCGTGCCTGCCGGCGCTGGCGCGGGCCGTGGAACGGCACATCGACCAGGACCCTCCGCTCCCCAAGCCTCCCGAGGCCCAGCTCGCGCTGCTGCGGCACGTCCAGGCCCACGACGGCGTCACCGTGCGCGAGAGCGCCGAGGCCCTGCTGATGAAGCCGAACAACGTCAGCGCGCTGGTCAGGCAGCTGACGGACCAGGGGCTCCTCGAGCGTCGGCAGGACTCCTCCGACAAGCGCGTGGCGCACCTCCACCTGACCGCGACCGCCCGCCGGGAGGTCGCCGAGGTCAACCGCCTCATGGGAGCCCACTTCGCGCGGGCCCTGCGCACCATGACCGAGGGCGAGCTCGACGCCCTCGGCTCCGCTCTGGGCGCGCTCCAGTCGCTCAACCGGAACCTGCACCGCCCCGCCGCCCACTGAGCACGCGCGCCGGATCCCCTGGGTCCGGCGTGCGGGCTGCCGCGAGGCGCTCCCTCTTCCGCGCTTCGGTCGTCCGCGCTCCGGTCGTCCGCGTACCGGACGCAGGTTCCGTCGTTTCCGCGGACAGGGCACGCCCCGTGTCCGCGCCCTTCATCATGACGTACAAAGGACAGGCGCACCATCATGCCCTCCGGCACCATCAAGTCACCTTCTCTCGCGGCCCCTTCGCCAGCCGTCGACAAGCCCGGCGGCCCGCGCGCCAACCCGTGGCTCACCTTGATCGCCGTTTCCTTCGGCCTCTTCATGGTCGGCCTCGACGGCTCGGTCGTCGCCATAGCGAACCCCGCGATCGGCCAGGACCTGGGCGCGTCCACCGCGGACCTCCAGTGGGTCACCAACTCGTATCTGCTGGCCCTCGCGGCGACCCTCATTCTCGGCGGCAAGCTCGGCGACCGGTTCGGACGCCGCACCTTCTACCTGATCGGCGTCGCCGGCTTCACCGCCGCGTCCGTCGCCATCGGGCTCGCCGGATCGATCGAGGGCGTCATCGCCTTCCGGGCGGTGCAGGGCCTCTTCGGCGCCCTGCTGATGCCCAACACGCTCGGTCTGCTGCGCGCGGTCTTCCCGCCGAAGAAGTTCGGCATGGCGGTCGGCATCTGGGCCATGGTCTCCTCCGTGTCCACCGCGCTCGGGCCCATCGTCGGCGGCCTGCTCGTTGAACACGTCACCTGGGAGTCCGTCTTCTACATCAACCTCCCCATCGGCATCGTCGCGCTCGTGTTCAGCGCCCTCGTCCTGCCCCAGAGCAAGAACAGCGCCGAGGCGAACGGGAAGTTCGACGTCCCCGGAGTCGTCCTGCTCGCGATCGGCCTGCTCGCCGTCGTGTTCGGCGTGGTCAAGGGCGAGACGTGGGGCTGGACATCGGCCGGCACGCTCAGCGTGATCGCGGTGGGCGTGGCGGTCCTGCTGGTCTTCGGCTACGTGGAGAACCATGTCGCGTCACCGCTGCTGCCCATGCGCCTGTTCCGCAGCCCTGCTCTCACCATCGGCACGATCATCACCGCCCTGAACTTCTTCGTCCTGCTCGGCGTGATCTTCTTCGTCATGCTCTACCTGCAGAACGTCCGCGGCTTCACCCCCGTCGAAGCGGGTGTGCGCACCCTGCCGCTGAGCCTGGCTTCGGTCGTGGCCTCGCCGCTGGGGGCGGCGCTCACCGACCGTTTCGGCCCGCGGCTCACCATGCCGCTCGGCATGGCGCTCCAGGGCATCGCCTGTTTCCTCATGCTCGGCTGGACCCCGGACTCCTCGTACGCCACGATGTGGCCGCCGTTCATCGCACTCGGTCTCGGCGTGGGCATGGTGATGGCGTCCTCCTCCGACGCCATCGTCGGCAACGCCCCGGTCAGGGACGGCGGCGTGGCGGGCGGCCTGCAGGCGACCGCCCTGCAGATCGGCGGCGCGCTCGGCACGTCCGTGCTCGTGTCCCTCATCAGCAGCCGGGTCGGCTCCACCCTGACCGGTGAACTGACCTCCGCGGGGGTTCCCGCCTCCGCGGCGGCCGGTCTGCAGGAGGCGAAGGACGCGGTGGCCATGGGAGTCGCTCCCGTCTCCGCCGAGATGCCCGACCGGCTCAGGGCCGCCGTCGCCGAGGGAAGCCACCTGGCGTTCATGAACGGCGTGCACACCGCCGTGCTGGTGGCCGGGGCGCTGTGCGTCGCCGGTGCGGCGCTCGCCGCGTTCGGAGTACGGCGTACCCCTGAGGCGGCCCGCCACGACGGCTGACGGCCTCGCCGCCAAGGCCCCCGCGGTTCCGGCCGGCCGGGTGCGAGGAGAGCACCGTGCGAACGGTGCTTCCCCTCACCCGGCCGCGCCGCGGCCTTTCCGGGTGGCGTCGGGCCCCGCTCCACCCCACGGCCCTCCGTGGCCGGCCTCCGGGCCCGCCCGTACGCCTCTGGGGGCGCTCACGTCACGGTGTCGGGGACCAGGGGGATCGCGGCACTCAGCACGGTGCCCTCGCCGGGGGTCGATTCGATGGTGAGGGTGCCGCCGAGCTGCCGGACGCGGGCCCGCATCGCGGGCAGTCCGTGGCCGCGCAGCCCGCCGGGCTTCTCGACCGGATCGAAGCCTCGGCCGTCGTCGGCGACGTCCAGGACGACCTGGTCGTCCAGGTGACTGAGGGTCAGGGCCGCCGTGGTGGCGCCGGCGTGTTCGCGGACGTTGGCGAGCGCCCCCTGCGCGATCCGCAGCAGCGCCGCCTGCACCCGTTCGGGCAGCGCCGTCGCGGGCGTGCCGTCCTGGTGGAAGCGCACCTGGAGGGTGCCGGAGGTCTCTCGGTCGGCGAGGGTGCGCAGCGCCTCGCCGAGACCACCGCCGCCCGCCAGGTCGGCGGGAGCGAGGTCGTGGACGAAGCGCCGCGCCTCGGCGAGGTTGTGTTCGGCGATGGACTCGGCGGTGCGGATGTGGCGGCGGGCTGCCGCCGGGTCGCTGTCCCACAGTCGCTCGGCGGCCTGGAGCAGCATCTGCTGGCTGGACAGGCCCTGGGCGAGGGTGTCGTGGATCTCCATGGAGAGCCGCTGGCGTTCGGCGAGCGTGCCCTCGCGGCGTTCGGTCGCGGCCAGCTCCCTGCGGGTGCGGACGAGATCGGTGATCACGGTGTGCAGCCGCTCGGCCTGGCGCTGGGAGTAGATGAAGACGGCGGTGGCCACGGCGGCGCCGGCCGGTGGCGCGAACAGCAGGTTCGGGTCGAACCCGTAGCGCAGCCGCAGTTTGGCCTGCGCGCCCACGACGATGGCGGTCATGAGGGCGATCAGGATGATCGAGTACCGGGGGCTCAGGGAGCGCAGGCCTGTGTAGTACAGCGGGACCGCGCACCAGCCGAAGCTCGGCGCGAGGATCACCAGCGCGAACCAGACTCCGATGACGGCCGCGAGCCAGAGCCCGGCGGCCGTGCCGGGAGCCGCGCCGCGCGCGCCGGCGTGCTGGGGGCCGAGGATCGGACCGAGCACGTACAGCAGGGCGAGCGCGAAGGCGAGGACGTTCACCCACGGGGTGGAGGGCGCCCCGGGGTGGACGATCAGATAGCGGGTCAGCGACGAGCACAGGAGGACGAAGAACGCCACGTGCATCACGGTCGAGAGCCACCCGGCGTCGGGGTCGGCCGCCTCCGTGTCGATCGGCGACCGCCTGTCCGTCCGCACCGTTCGCTCCTCGCCGCCGCCCGCTGTTCCAGGTCCAGGTCCAGGTCCAGGTCCAGGTCCAGGTCCAGGTCCAGGTCCAGGTCCAGGTCCAGGTCCAGGTCCAGGTCCAGGTCCAGGTCCAGTCGTCCACCGGGTGGAGCAGAGGCACGCGCGTGCCGTGGGTCCGATCTCGTACGAACGTCCCCCTCCGGATTCGGCAGACCTCCGCCCGTTCGGCGGTCTACCGTACGGACGTACCGCGCGCTGCCTTCCGCGGTCGCCGTCGCCTGAGGAGGAAGCCTGTGACATCGTCCTGCGACCCCCGGTTCGCCCCCGCCGGCGATGTGGGCGGGGCCCTCATGGTCATCGACTCGCGACTCAAGGCCATCTATGACGGCAGGACCGGGGCCGACGCCGAACAGCAGGAGCTGATCGAGCAGTTCACCGCGTCCATGAGCCCCGAGGAAGCCCACGACCTGCTGGACGGCGCGTGCACGCTCATCTTCATGTTCATGAAGTGGCTGCGCATGGCCCACGAAGAGCATGACAAGGACGTCATCGAGTACGTGGTGCCCACCCTCGTGGCCGCGATGCGCATGATGCCCAGGAGCATCCGACCCGAGGCCATCCCCACCATGGCCGGCCTGGTCGTCGCGGCGGGCACCGGTCTGAGCCCCAGCCTCTGGCGACGGCAGTACGGCGACTGGACCAGCGAGGAGATGAATCCCCTGGAGGCCACCGCCTTCCTGCTCGCGGAGCACATCAACCGGATCACCGACGACCGCGACTTCGCCACCCGTCTGATCACCGAGGCCCTGTCGGGCGTGGAGGGGGACTGACCTCAGACTCTCCCCTTCCGCCGGGAACCGGCCGTGGCGAGAATCTGTCCCTGTCAGGGGAAGTGACGGGCACGGCGTCGAGGGGGCGGGGATGGACGCATGGGTGGTCCCGGGGTACACCGAGGTCCGGGAGCTGGGGGCCGGCGGCAGCGGGCGTGTCGTGCTCGCCAGGCACGACGGCAGTGGCCTGCCCGTCGCCGTGAAGTACCTGAGTGAGCGGTTCTGTTCGGACGACACGTTCGTGCACGGGTTCCGGGCCGAGGCCCGGTTGCTCGGGGAGCTGGACACCCCCCACGTCGTGGGCTTCTACGAGTACGTGGAGGCTCCGCGGGGCGCGGCCATCGTGATGGAGCTCGTCGACGGCGTCGCGCTGCGCGCCCTCCTCGCGCGGGAGGGATCCACCGGCCCCGAGGCCGCTCTCGTCGTGCTGAAGGGCTCGCTGCTCGGCCTCGCCGCCGCTCACCGGGCCGGCGTCGTCCACCGCGACTACAAGCCCGAGAACGTCCTCGTCTCCGCCGACGGGTCGTCGAAGCTGGTCGACTTCGGCATCGCGACCGGCCGTGGTGCGACACCGGGAGTCGCGGGAACGCCCGCCTACATGGCGCCCGAGCAGTGGAACGGCGCTCCCGCCTCCCCCGCGGCCGACGTCTACGCGGCGACCGCCACCTTCTTCGAGTGCCTGACCGGGCACAAGCCGTTCTCCGGCGACAACTTCGCCGAACTCGCCCTCCAGCACCTGGACACGCCCGTTCCCGACGGGCAGGCACCGGAGCCGCTGCGCCCGCTCATCCGGCGCGGCCTCGCCAAGTCGCCGCACGAACGGCCGGAGAACGCCGCCGCGTTCGTGAGCGAGCTGGAGTCGGTCGCCACGGCCGCGTACGGACCGGACTGGGAAGAGCGGGGCCGGGGGCGGCTGGCCGCGCTCGCCGCGCTCCTGCCCCTGCTGTTCCCCTCCTCCGGCGGTGCGTCGGAGGGCCTGACGTCGCTCGCCACCACGACACTGGCCTCCCCGCAGCCCCGCTTCCGGTGGCGTCTTCCCCGCGGGCTGCCCGCGGGTGCGGCCGCGCTCGTCCTGGCGCTGCTGCTCGCCCTCGCCGCGCGGGCCGGAGGCGAATCCGCCGGCGACGAGGCCGCCGAGGCCTTCGCCACCACGAGCACCGTGCCGACCACGCTCCCGCCGGGTCCCGGCGCGACACCGTCGACGGCTCCCCCGTCGACGGCTCCCCCTCCGACGCCGACGACTCCTGAGCCCTCCTCCTCGTCGGAGAGCCCCGGGCCGAGCGACACCCCGGACGCGTCCCCCACCGACGGCACGACCACCGCGCCGACCGACACCCCGACGCCGACCGTCCCCGCGGGCACGACGTCTCCCCCGACGCCACCGCCGACCGACACCCCGCCGGCGACCCCGACCAGCACGCCCCCGACGACCGCTCCCCCCACCCCGCCGGTCTCCGTGACGGCGGTCTCCGTCACCGGCCTGCGACAGACCGGGCCGACCACCGCCACGGCCACCGTCGACGTCAGCACGGACGGGACGGGACCCGTGACGATCCTCGTCGAGTGGTTCACCGGGGACGAGAAGGGATCGCCCGGCGCACCCGACGGCTCCGAGACCTTCCGCCGCGAAGGCGCCACCCGCTACACCCTCACGCTCACCCATGACGTCCGGGGCACCGGGTGCTACTGGGGGACGCGCGCCACCACCGACCCCGCCGCCGCGAACGGCGGCTCCCTGCAGCAGATCTTCATCCGGCGGTGCACGATCTCATGAACGACGACGACTACAGCGCCACCGAACTCGGCAGCCACTGGTTCGAGCGTCCGACGCCCGAAGCGACCCCCGTCCGGGCCGCCGAAGGCGAGGTCCTGCGGTTCGGCCCCGGAGTGACCGCGGCCGCCGTACGACGCGCGGGGAACACCCCCACCGCCGTCGAGATCTGGCACGGCACCCTCCCCGGTGCCCCCGCACCACGACCCGCGCGCGCCCGGTGGCCGCGCCGGTACGCGCTCGCCGCGGTCGTACTGGCCGCCGTCCTCGCCCTCCTCGCCTGGCAGCACTACGGGCCCCGCGTCGCGGTACGGGACGTCACGGTCACCGCCGCCGAACAGCGCCTCGGCTGTGACGGGACGGCCGACGTCGTGGGGGTCGTACGGACGGACGGGCGTCCTGGCGCCCTCACGTACCGCTGGGAACGCAGCGACGGAACCCGGTCGGCCCCGCTGCGCGAACGACTGGCCCGCGGGCAGGAGGAGGCCAGGCTCCACCTCCTGTGGACGTTCCACGGACCCGGTACGCACCAGGCCGTGGCACGCCTCGTCATCACCTCGCCCACCGCCCACTCGTCGGCTGCCTCGTTCACGTACCACTGCGGCTGACGCGGACGAGGTGCCGGTTCGGGGCCGCCGGGCCGTGGCGTCAACGGGCCCCGAACACCTGCGTCCAGTAGGGACCGCCTGCGGTGTGGACGCCTATCCCTATCTCCTTGAAGTCGCAGTTGAGGATGTTCGCGCGGTGGCCCGGGCTGTTCATCCAGGCCTCCATGACCTGCTCCGGAGTGCTCTGGCCCATCGCGATGTTCTCCCCGTACGTCGACCACGGGTAGCCGGACTCGGTGACGCGCTCGCCCGGTCCTTCGCCGTCGGGGTTGGTGTGGTCGAAGAAGTCGCGCGCGGCCATGTCGTCGGAGTGGCCCTGAGCCGCGTCGGCCAGGGTCGCGTTCGCCGCGAGAGGGCCGCAGCCGGCCTTCGCGCGCTCAGCGTTGACGAGGCTGATCACCTGGTCGGCGACCGAGCCGTTACCGGACCCGCCCTGCGCGCCCGCCCCTGTTCCTGTTCCTGCTCCTGCTCCTGCTCCTGCTCCTGTGTCCGAACCCGTACCGGTGCGGGTGGGCTCGGGTTCGGGCGCCGAGGTACGGGGAGCGGCCGTCTTCGCCGGCGAGGGAGTGGCGGTGGGGGCCGGGCGGGCGGACGTGGTGGCGGCCTTGGTGCGGGCGCCGAGCGAGGGCGTGGCCGGGGTGGCGGGCGGGGCGGAGGCGGTCGCGGAGGCCGGACCCGACGAGGTCGAGGGGGCGGGGGTGAGGCCCGCCGGCTCGTGCGCCCCGGAGGGCAGGTCCGGAGCCGGGGCCGCCGCGCGGTCGAGGCCGTCCCCGCCTCCCCCGCGCCCGGGGCTCAGGTAGAACGATCCGCCGGCCAGCGCCATGACCGCGAGCCCCGTGGTCACGATCACCCTGCGGCGACCGCGTTCCCTCTCCTGACGTCGGCGACGACGGGTGCTCCGGGAGCTCCGCGGACCCTGTGCCGTCCGGGCGGGGGTGACGGCGGGGTCGGCGGCGGGGGTGGTGGGCGCGGTCCGCGGCTTCACGGCCTCCTGTCGTCCGGACGGATCGTACGCTCGCGGCCCCCGGACCTCCGTGAGGAGGTGCGTCGGCGAAGGAACCAGCGGCAGTCCCGCCACCAGGGCCTCGATCGGTACGAGGCCGTCGCAGCACGCGGCGCAGCGCACGCAGCCGCGTATGTGCCATGCCAGGTGCTCGCGCCACGGGGCGGAGGGGTGACCGTCCCATGTCGCCGCCTCGTACCTCAGGCCCTGGCACGGCGGATCCGCCGCCAGCACCGCGACGACGACCCGGGCGGCCTCGACCCTGAGCCGGATCCCCTCCCACCGGGCCGCGGTGTGCTCGTCGGACCACCGCAGAGCCGTCGCGACCTCGTGCCGACCGACCTCGCCACCGCACTCCAGCCACCACAGGGCCAGCAGTGCGCTGTCCTCGGGCTCGATCCAGCGGGCCGCCTCGGCGGCCTCGCGGCTCTGGCCCGACAGACGGAGCCGCTCCACGGTCAGATGCGCGAAGTCCGGGCCCTGCGCGGCGGGCACGCCGTCGGCGCCGAGGAGGGAGGACCGCTGCGCGTGCTCGCGGACGGCGTGCAGGGCGAGGGCCAGCAGCCAGGGGCGGAATCCGCCCGGATCCCTCGGACCTCCCGAGCCTCCCGGGCCTTCGCGTCCGTCGAGTCCGTCGAGCGCCCTCACCATCGTCTGCCGTACGAGGTCGTCGACACCCCGGTGTCCGTTCAGGGCGCGGCCCAGCAGGTTGTAGACCAGGGGCAGATGGGTGGCGATCACCCGGTCTCTCGCCCACGGGTCGCCGCTCTGCGCCGCCCTGATCAGTTCCACGACTTCCGTGCTCGCGCCCATGCCCTGGTTCACCTGTACGTCCCATCCGTTCGATGCCGGCCCATGGGAGACCCCGGGGCCGGAACCGGATAACGGAAAGTTCGCCGGGAACCCGATGAGTTCGCGCTGTCCTCGGTGTCCTCCCCGTGGACGCTGTGTTCGACGAAGGAGGAGCCGTGAGGGATGACGTCGACGTCTGGGCGATGGTGCACGCGGAGCGGGCCGCGCTCATCGAGGGGCGGCCCCTGGGGCTCACCAGCCGCTACCCGCCGACGGCCGTCGTCAGGACGCTCCGTCTGCAGGGGCGTACCCCCGCGGCGTTCGGCGGGGCCGAGGAGCTGCCGGCGCGGGTCCGGCTCGTCGCCACGGACGCCGACCTGGCGCTCGGGGCCGGCCCGGAGGTGAACGGCCCCGTTCTTCCGCTGCTCCTTGCGGTGGCCGGGCGCCCGGTTGCGCCGGGCGAACTCGGCGGGCCGGGTGTCGCCCTGCCGGCCCCGAGCGCCTGACCGCCGGGGCTCAGCCGGGACCGCCGGAGTTCAGCCCAGTCGGTCCTGGAGCCGCGCGCACGCCTGTGCGCAGCTGCGGCAGGCCTCGGCGCAGAGCCTGCAGTGCTCGTGGACGTCGGCGTGCCGCTCGCACTCGTCCGCGCAGGCCTGGCAGGCGATCTGGCAGGCGGCGACGATCGCACGGGTGATGTTGGCGTCGTAGCCGGTGTGGCGGGACAGGACGGCGGCCGTGGCCGTACAGATGTCGGCGCAGTCCATGTCGGTGCGGATGCACTTGGTGAGGTCCCCGACCATGCCCTCGGACAGGCACGCGTCCGCGCACGCCGTACACGCCTGCGCGCAGGCGATGCACTCCTCGATGCACCGGGCCATGGCGTCGGCGTCGACACCTCCGAGGTCGGCCGGGTAGGTGTTCAGCATGCCCCGTACAGCCGTCTCCATGACGGACTCCTTCCCTGGGCGCCCCTCACGTCCACGACCGGTGCGCACGGCTTCCCCTCGGGCGCGTGGCGCGCCTCCCCGGGAGGCCCTGTCGGACTTCCAGGCTAGGCGGACCCCGGTCGTGATCGCACACCCGCGCGTACGAGGGTGCGGCGCGCGCAGAAGGAGCCGCGGCGGGCGCATGAAGTGCCCGCGAAGGGGTCAGACGCCGTGGCATGGGAAAGCGTGGCAACGACCGGATACGTGACCGGGTCGTCGTGGTCACCGGCGCGTCCAGCGGCATCGGGTGCGCCGTGGCCCTGGCCTTCGCCCGGCGCGGCGCCCGACTGGTGCTCGCCGCGCGGAGCGGGGCCGCCCTCGACGAGGTGGCGCGGCGATGCGCGGCGGCACACCGGGCGGCCGACGCGCTGGCAGTACCCACCGATGTCACCGACGCCGGGGCCGTGGACGCCCTGGCGGCGGCGGCCCTCGCACGGCACGGCCGGATCGACGTCTGGGTGAACGTGGCGGGTGTCGGCATCCTCGGCCACGCCGACCGGACGCCCAGTGAGGACGTACGCCGTCTCCTGGACGTCAACGTGATGGGAGTGGTCCACGGGGCCGGCGCCGCCGTTCCCGTCATGCGGCGGCAGGGCAGCGGCGTGCTCATCGACGTCTCCTCGGTGCTCGGCGGGGTCGTCCGGGCGCCGTACATGTCGGCGTACGCGATGTCCAAGGCGGCGCTGGTCACCTTCGACGACGTGCTCCGCCAGGAACTCGCGCTCGCCGGCGCCCGCGGAGTCTCCGTCTGCACCGTCCTGCCGGGCGGGGTCGACACCCCGTTCTTCCGGCACGCCGCCAACCACACCGGGCGCAGCGTGCGGGCCCTGCCCCCGGTGGTCCGGCCCGAGCGGGTCGCCCGGGCCGTCGTGCGCGCGGCGAAGCACCGGCCGAGGCGCGTCGTCGTCGGTCTGTTCGCGCGCTTCCTCGTCCGGGCGCACGCCGTGGCCCCGGGCGTCGTCCGCGCCGCCATCGGCAGGCGTACGGATCGGCACTACCTGTCGCGCTTCGGCGAGACCCCCGCCGAACCCGTCACCACCGGCGTCCTCTACGTCCCGTCGGGCGACACGGCGGCACGGGACGGTGGCGGTGGCGGTGGCGGTGGCGGGTGAGAACCGACAGCTCACAGCTCACAGCTCACAGCTCACAAGGAGGCCTCTCATGGCCGTGCGACACCAGCTCATCCGCAAGCCGCCGGCCGCGGTCTGGTCGGTCCTGCGCGACGGTTCGCTCTACGCCCACTGGGTGGTCGGCACCGACGACTCCTGGAACCGGGACGGGCGGTGGCCCGCCGAGGGTTCCGAGATCGGATACGTGGTGAAGTTCGGGCCCCTGGAATACCGCGGCCGTACCGTCTCACGCGTCTTCGAGCCCGGGCACCGTCTCGAACTCGAGTCGATGGGCGGCAGGTCGGGCAGTGTCCGCATCGCCATCACGGTGCAGCCCTGGGCCGAGGACACCCTCGTCATCGTCGACGAACACCCGTTGAGCGGGGCGGCGGCACGCTGGCACAACTCCGTCCTCGACGCCGCCCTCCAACTGCGCCATCGCGCCATGCTGTCCAGGCTGGCCCGTGTCGTGGAGTCGGGGGAGCACTCAGGTTCGTACGCCGAGGAGGGCGGCCCTCGTGTCGGCGCCTGACGCGGTGGTCGTCGGGGCCGGTCCCAACGGTCTCGTGGCGGCGAACGTCCTCGCGGACGCCGGATGGCGGGTCGTCGTCCTGGAGGCCCAGGACGAGCCGGGCGGGGCGGTCCGCAGCGACCGGGGCGTCCACCCCGACTACGTGCACGACCTGTTCAGCGCGTTCTATCCGCTGGCCGCCGCCTCCCCCGTGATCCGGGCCATGCGTCTGGAGGAGTACGGGCTGCGCTGGACGCACGCCCCGACCGTGCTCGCCCACCCGCTGCCCGACGGCCGGTGCCCGGTGCTCTCCCGGGACGTCCGGCGGACGGCCGCGTCCCTCGCGGGTTTCGCCGCCGGCGACGACGGCGCCTGGGAACGCCTCTACCGTCTCTGGCGGCGGGTGGACGACGACCTGCTGGGGTGTCTCTTCACCCCCTTCCCGCCGGTCCTCTCCGGGCTGCGGCTCGCCGCCCGCACCGGCCCCTCGGACGGCCTGCGCCTCGCTCGCACGATGCTGCTGCCCGCCCGGCGGTTCGGCGAGGAGCACTTCGCCGGCGAAGGCGGAAGGCTACTGATCGCGGGAAACGCCCTGCACGCCGACCTGGGGCCCGAGTCGGCGCTCGGCGGCGGCTTCGGCTGGCTCATGTGCATGCTGGGCCAGTCCTACGGCTTCCCGGTGCCCACGGGCGGGGCGGCAGGCCTCACCGGGGCTCTCGTGCGGCGTCTGCGGGCGCGCGGCGGGGCACTGCACTGCGGGCGTGCGGTGACGCGTGTCGTGGTGCGGGGCGGCCGGGCCGTCGCCGTCCGCACGGAGGACGGCGCCGAGGTGCCGGCGCGGCGCGCCGTCCTGGCCGACCTGCCGGCTCCTCTTCTCTACGGGCGGCTGGTCGCGGAGGACGACGTGCCGGCCGCCCTCCGCGCGGATCTGCGCCGCTTCCACTGGGACTTCTCCACGGTGAAGGTCGACTGGGCCCTCGCGCGTCCGATTCCCTGGACCGCCGAGGGGGCGCACGGCGCCGGGACCGTCCATGTGGCGGACGGCGTCGACGACCTCACCCGTTTCGGGGCGCAGCTCGCCATGGGGCGCGTCCCGGACGTTCCGTTCACCGTTCTCGGCCAGATGACCACGGCCGACGCGACGCGCTCCCCCGCCGGCACGGAGTCCGCCTGGGGTTACACCCACGTGCCGCAGGAGATCCGGGGCGACGCCGGGGACGACGGGCTGCGCGGGCGGTGGGACGAGCGGGAGAAGGACGTCGTCGCGGCGCGCGTGGAGGCGGGCATCGAGCGTCTCGCTCCCGGGTTCCGCGCGTCGATCCTCGCCCGGCGCGTCCTCGCGCCGCCCGACCTGGAGGACAGGAACGCCGCTCTCGTCGGAGGCGCCGTCAACCAGGGCACCACCAGCCTGCACCAGCAGCTGGTCTTCCGTCCCGTTCCCGGGACGGGACGCCCCCGGACGCCCATCCGGGGGCTCTACCTCGCCTCGGCCACCGCCCACCCGGGCGGCGGTGTCCACGGCGCGCCGGGCGCCAACGCGGCCCGCGCGGCCCTGCGCGCACCCCGGTCGGCCCGGTCGCCGCGACGGCTCCGCCCCCGGCCCTTCCACGGCTGACGCTCTCGCGTCCGCCCGGCCGACCCGAGTCGCCCACATTCGGGCGATCTCGTATGTTCGGGACATTCGCGACAGGGAAGACGTGGGAGAGCGTGATCCCCACCCGAACAGGAGCGTTTCGATGACAGCGAACCCGAACCCGGACCCGGCCGCCGAGTCCGGTGTCCCCGGTCGGCCCGGCGCCAAGCCCTCGTCCCTCGAGGAGCCCACGCAGCCACACGGCCCGCTGCCTCCCAAGCCGGACCAGAGCGGCCCGGAGACCGTCAGCCCCACGGGTCAGGCCACCGGGGAGGACCCCGCCCGGTCGGCGCAGAGCGGCGCGTACCTGACCACCGCTCAGGGCGTCCGGCTGTACGAGAGCGACCACTCGCTCAAGGCCGGCAGCCGCGGGCCCGTACTGCTCCAGGACCACCACCTGCGCGAGAAGATCACTCACTTCGACCACGAGCGCATTCCCGAGCGCGTGGTCCACGCGCGCGGAGCGGCGGCCCACGGCGTGTTCCGGAGCTACGGGACGGCGAGCCGACTGACGAAGGCCGCGTTCCTCGGGGACGACGTCGAGACACCCGTGTTCGTCCGCTTCTCCACCGTCCTCGGCTCCCGCGGCTCCGCCGACACCGTCCGCGACACCCGCGGCTTCGCGACGAAGTTCTACACCGAGGAGGGCACGTTCGACCTCGTCGGCAACAACATCCCGGTCTTCTTCATCCAGGACGCGGTGAAGTTCCCCGACGTCATCCACGCCGGCAAGCCGCATCCCGACCGGGAGATCCCGCAGGCGCAGAGCGCCCACGACACCTTCTGGGACTTCGTGTCGCTGCACACGGAGGCCACGCACCACACGCTGTGGAACATGTCCGACCGGGGCATCCCCCGCTCGTTCCGGATGATGGAGGGCTTCGGCGTCCACACCTTCCGCCTCGTGGCCGCGGACGGCGGCACGACGCTGGTCAAGTTCCACTGGAAGCCCCGGCTCGGCGTGCACTCGCTCGTGTGGGAGGAGGCGCAGCTCGTCGCGGGCATGGATCCCGACTTCCACCGGCGGGACCTCTTCGACGCCATCGAGGCGGGTGCCTTCCCCGAATGGGAGCTGGGCGTCCAGACCTTCCCCGACACCCCGGAGCAGACCTTCGAGGGCATCGACCTGCTCGACCCCACGAAGATCGTGCCGGAGGAACTCGCTCCCGTGCAGCCGGTCGGCCTGCTCACCCTCAACGCCAACACCAAGAACTTCTTCGCCGAGACCGAGCAGGTCGCCTTCCACCCAGGTCACCTCGTGCCCGGCATCGACATCACCGACGACCCGCTGCTCGCCGGCCGCCTCTTCTCGTACCTGGACACCCAGATCAGCAGGCTCGGCGGCCCCAACTTCGCCCAGCTGCCGATCAACCGTCCGCACGCCCCCGTCAACGACATGCTGCGCGACGGCATGCACCAGACGGCCGTCCACACCGGCGTAGCCCCCTACCGGCCCAACTCCCTGGACGGCGGCTGCCCCTTCCTCGCCGGGGCGGACACCGGCGCGTACATCGAGACGCCGGTCCAGGTCCCGACGTCGAACAAGGTCCGTGAGGCGCCGCAGTCGTTCGCGGACCACTTCGGGCAGCCGAGGCTGTTCTGGCTGAGCATGACTCCCACGGAGCGCGAGCACATCATCGCCGCCTACACCTTCGAGCTGAGCAAGTGCTTCGAGCAGGCCGTGAAGGAGCGCGCCCTGACGGTCCTCGCCAACATCGACCCCGTCCTCTGCGAAGGCGTCGCCGCGGGCCTCGGCCTGCCGGTGCCACCGGCCACGGTGCCGTTCGCCGACGTACGGCCCAGTCCCGCGCTCTCGCAGCTCGGCGCCACGTGGCCACTCGACGGGCGGGTCATCGGCATCGTCGCCGACGAGACCGACAGCGCGGGCATGGAGGCCGTGCGGGCGTTCCGCGCGGCGGCCCTGAGCGCGGGAACGGTCCCGCTGGTGATCGCCGCGGCCGGCGGTGTCCTCGACGCCGAGGGGGACGCGGTCGCCGTGCAGCGTACGTTCGCCACCGCGCGGTCCACCGAGTTCGACGCCCTGTACGTCGCCGCCTGCCCCGCTCCGGGCCTCGACGCGCAGGGCGCGCGGGACGCGAAGGCCGGCCACATCGCGACGGACGCCGCGTCCCTCGACCCGCGGGTGGCGCTGCTCCTGACCGAGGCCTACCGCCACGGCAAGGCCGTCGGCTGTACGGGTGAGGGGGCGACGGCCCTGGAGGCGGCGCGGCTGCCGGTGGACGCGCCGGGGGTCGTCGTGGGCGACGACGCCGAGCAGGTGCTGTCCGAACTCGCCGGGCTGCTCGGCAGCCACCGGGTGTGGCAGCGGTTCCCCGCGGCTGTGTGACCCGCAGGCCTTGCGGCGAGGGCGGGGGTGTGGCGCAGAATCGGCGACCCAGGTCGTAGATCTTGCACAGGGGAGCCACGAAGTGCGTGTGTTGTTGTCGACGTACGGGTCACGCGGGAGCGTCGAGCCGATGGTGGGACTCGCGGTGCGGCTGCGGGAACTCGGCGCCGAGGCGCGGGTCTGCGCGCCGCCGGACGAGGAGTTCGGCGAGCTGCTGGCCCGTGCCGGCGTGCCGATGGTGCCGGTGGGGCAGCCGGTGCGCCCCCTCGTGACCTCGGTGAGGCCCGGTTCCGCCGCCGGACTGGCGCAGCGCGCGGCCGATCTGATCGCCGCTCAGTTCGGCCCGGTCGCGGCGGCGGCCGAGGGGTGCGACGCCCTGGTGGCAACCGGGCCGCTGCCGGTCACCGCCGGGGCGCGGTCGGTGGCCGACGCACTGGGCATCCGCTACGTGCACGTGAGCCACCAGCCGGTGGTCCTGCCGTCGCCGTACCAGCCCCCGCCCGCGCGGCGGGGGCGGCGGCTGCCCGAGGACATGGACGACAACCGGGAGCTGTGGGAGGTGGACGCGCGGAACGCGAACGACATGTTCGGCGCGGTCGTCAACGCCCACCGGGCGTCCTGCGGCCTGCCCCCGCTGGACAACGTCCGCGACTACGCCTTCACCGACCGGCCCTGGCTGGCCACGGACCCTCTCCTGAGCCCGTGGCGGCCGACGGATCTGGCCGTGGTGCAGACGGGGGCGTGGATACGGCCGGACAAGCGTCCGCTGCCGTCCGACCTCGTGGCGTTCCTGGACGCCGGCGAACCGCCGGTCTACGTCGGGTTCGGCAGCATGCCCCTGGGCGGTTCGAAGGAACTCGCCCGGGTGGCCGTCGAGGCGCTCAGGGCGCGGGGCCTGCGGGCGATCGTCTCCCGTGGCTGGGCCGGCCTGGACGTGGTCGACGACGGGGACGACTGCCTTGCCGTCGGCGAGGTGAACCAGCAGGCGCTTTTCGCCCGGGTGGCCGCCGTCGTGCACCACGGCAGTGCGGGCACGACGACGATGGCGGCCCGGGCGGGTGTGCCTCAGGTGGTGGTGCCGCAGGGTGCCGACCAGCCGTACTGGGCCGGCAGGGTGTCCGCGCTGGGTGTCGGGGTGGCGCACGACGGCCCCCTGCCGACCGTCGCCTCCCTGTCCGCCCTGCTCGAGGCGGCCCTGCTCCCCGGGATCAGGGCACGGGCCACCGCCGTGGCCGGTACGGTCCGCACCGACGGGACGACGGTGGCCGCGCGCCTGCTGCTCGACGCGGTGTGATCCACACGCCCCGCCGGACAGGCCCTAGGGTCTTTCGTTTGGATCAGGCCGGATCAGGGAGCGGGGTCTGGTGCCGTGCCTCGCAAGGCGGAGAAGGGCGCCATGGCGGAGCCATGGCAACCGCCGGGCGGTGCCGCCAGTCGTAGGCCATCTTCACATTGGCGGGGAAGACGCCCGCGAAGAAGAGCGCGGTGGCGTGGGCGCTCGCCCGTCGGGTCGCCGGAACCACGAGCCCCGCGGCCAGCGCGAGCTCCACCGCCCCGCTGGCCGCCGTCCAGGCGCGCGGGCTGCCCGGCAGGGCTCGCGGCACCGTGGCGTCGAACTGTCTGGGGGCGACGAAGTGGGCCACGCCCGCGGAAGCGAGCAGTCCGGCGAGCAGCAGGGCGGAACGTGCGGGCGTGGGCATCGGATTCCTTCGCGACGAGGAACGAGGTTACTGGACGGTAAGTATGACGGAGCCGAGGGCCGGACACCATGCGTCCGGCCTTCGGCGGCCCGTCCCCGTCGCGGCTATCGCGTGCGCATGTCGGCGAAAGGGCCGTCCAGGGCGGCCCATTGCAGGAGGAGGATGGTCTTGCCGTCCGTCACGCGTCCGTCACGGACCATGACGAGGGCCTCCGTGAAGTCGAGTTCGAGGACTTCGATGTCCTCGCCCTCCTCCTCGAGGCCGCCGCCGCTTCCGGTGCGGTCGGCCGGCGTGTAGGGGGCGGCGTAGAAGTGGAGGCGCTCGGTGACGGAGCCGGGGCTCATGTAGGCGTCGAGGACGTGGGTGAGCGGGCCGAGCGCGACCCCCAGCTCCTCGGCACTCTCGCGCCGGACGGCGTCGAGCGGATCGTCGCCGTCGAGCAGGCCCGCGGCCGCTTCGACGAGCATGCCGTCCGGGTGGTCGTTGACGTAGGCGGGGTAGCGGAACTGACGGGTGAGCAGCACACGACGGCGTTCGAGGTCGTACGGCAGGACGACGGCCCCGTTGCCACGGTCGTAGGTCTCGCGCTGCTCGGTGACCCAGCGCCCGTCGCGGCGCCGGTAGTCGTACGTGGTGCGACGCAGGACGTGCCAGCCCTGGGAGGTGAGCTCCACGTCCCGGACCACGACGTCGGGGTTGCGGTCCAGATCGCGGCCGGCCCGGTCGAGGCCGGTGCGGCCGCGATGGTCGGGGACGTCGATGCCGGGGCGGCCCGTCACACGGCCTCCCGTGCGGTGCGGCGGGGGATCTCGGCCACGTCGTGGTAGACGGGCAGGCCGCGGCGGCGGGCGGCGGCGACGTCCTGGTCGGCTCCCGCGGAGTCGCCGGGCAGACGCAGCACGGCGTCGCAGTGGGCGAGCAGGCGGTCGGCGGCCGGGTAGAGCACCTGGTCGGCGAGGGGGTCGGCGGGGCCCGCACCGGCCGACCGGAGGACGGGGAGCGCGATCCATTCCCCGATGACGGGGAGGTGGCCGGTGGCGAAGACGGGCCAGGCGGCGGCTTCGAGGCGCGCGAGGTTGGCGGCCATGGCCTGCGGGTCTCCGCCCGTGCCGGAACGATAGGGGCCGGCGATCAGGATGAGCAGGGGCTTGTCGGTCATGCCGCGCTACGATACATGCAAAAACGTGCAACAACAGGAGAGAATGCGGAATGCTGGCTGCTGAACGGCGCGACCACCTGCTCGAACTGCTCGCCCGCGAGGGCAAGATCGTCGCGAAGGACGTCGCCGCCCGACTGGGGATCTCCGAGGACAGCGTGCGGCGCGACCTGCGCGACCTCGCGACCGAGGGACTGTGCCAGCGGGTCTACGGCGGGGCGCTGCCCGTATCGCCCGCGGTGGCCGACTACGCGGCCAGGCAGACCGTGGCGACCGACGGCAAACGGAAGGTCGCCACGGCGGCTGCGGCGCTGGTCCGGCCGGGCAGTGCCCTGATCCTCGACGGCGGGACCACCGCCCTCGCCGTCGCCCGCGCCCTCCCGCAGGACCTGGAGTGCACCGTGATCACCCACAGCCCGACGATCGTGGCCGCGCTGCTCGAACACCCGTGCGCCGAGCTCTTTCTGCTCGGGGGCCGCGTCTTCAAGCACTCGGCGGTCGCCTGCGGGGCCGCCGCCGTGGAGGCCGCGCAGAACGTCTCGGCCGACCTCTGCCTGCTCGGTGTCACCGGCGTGCACCCCGAGGCGGGGCTGACGACCGGAGACGCCGAGGAGGCGGCGATGAAGCGCGCGCTGGCCGCACGGGCGGCGGACACCCACATCCTCGCGTCCTCCGAGAAGATCGGCACGGCGTCACGGTTCCGCGTGCTGCCCTGGGAGGAGATCACCGGGCTCATCACCGACGCGGATCCCGGCCATGCGGTGATCGAGCAGCTCACCTCTCGGGGTGTGGAGGTCCTGACGGCCGGCTGACAGCAGGCAGGGGGCACCCGGGGGCTGACGACGCAGCTCCGGAGGTGCCCCCGACGGGCCGGAGGTGCCCCCGCGGTCTCATCCCTGCGGCCACGTCGCTTCCGTCGCGGAGGGGAGCGCTCCGCTCCGCGTTCCCGCGTGGGGCACCGGCACGAACGGCTTGTCGTGGCGCGCGGCGCCGTCGGCGGAGGGCTCCAGGTGGTCCAGCAGGCGGCGCAGCGCCGCGCGGGCCTGGGGAGCGGTGTCCGGGCCCGTCGCGAGGTGCGTCAGGGCGCGTTGGGCCCGGCGCCGTGCGCGGCCCGTGCGGCCGGCGCGGTGGTCGGCGAACGCGCGGGCGTACTGGGCCAGCGCCGTGGCCCAGGCGTCGTCGCGGTTGCGCGGCTGCGCGAGGGCGCGAAGAGCGGTGCGGCCGGCGGACTCGGGGTCGGTGTGGGCCTGCACGACGGCGAGCGCGGCCAGGCTGACGGTCGGCGGAGGACCGCCTGGCGCCGACTCGGGGACCATGTCGGCCGCTTGGCGGTAGTACCGGACGGCCTCCTCCGGGTCGTGCCGGTGCCAGGCCAGCGTGCCGTGGACGTGGGAGACGCGCCCGATGAGGGCGTCGTCGCCGGCCATGACGGCGGCAGGCCAGGCGAGGTCCAGGAGCCGCCGTGCGGTGCGCGGATCGTGAGCGGCGGTCAGCCAGGCCGCCAGCCACTGTCCGCGGGGTGCGAGCGGACTCCCGGCCGGGAGGTGGGGCAGGAGGCCGAGGACGAGGGCGCTGCCCTCGCGGCCCTGTTCGTGGACCGCCCACCAGAACCAGAGACTCAGCACCGCCTCAAGGGCTTCCTCGATGTGATCGCCGTCGGGCGGGCGGCCGTCGGCGCCGGCCAGCGCCCGGGGGGCGAGCGCCATGAGGTCGTCGTACTCGTCCAGGACGGTCTGCAGGGCCTGGTGCTGCAGACCCATGTGCCACAGGGTCTCGGCGACCGCCGCCACGCCACGGTAGTGGACGGCGTGCCGGGCCAGCGCGCCCGGCAGCTCCCCCGCGCCGCGGAGCCGTTCCGTGCCGAAGTCCCGTGCGGCGCGCGCCATGCGGTAGCGGGGCCGGCGCACCGCGCCCGGTTCTCCGAACGCGCGCAGCACCCCGGTGGCGCTCAGAAGGGCCAGGCAGGAGGGCACCAGGTCCGGTTCGACACCGGCTCCGGAGCACAGGAGTACGGCGGCGGCCTCGGTGAACGAGCCCTCGAAGACGCTCGCCCGGTGCCACACCGTCCGTACGAGCGGATCGCAGAGCGTGTGGACCGCGCCGATGGACGCGTGCAGGGAGCGGTGCCGCCGGAGCGCGGGGCCCGGGCCGGTCAGCCAGCACTGGTCCGCCTCCAGGCGGGCGGCGAGTTCCCCGAGCGTCCGGTCGGCCAGCTGGCCCGCGGCCAGTTCGATCGCCAGGGGGACGCCTTCGAGGAGGCGGCAGACCCTGCTGACCGTGGGCAGCTCGGAGGCCCGCACCGGCCGGCCGCCGTGGGCGCGGGACGGCGTGCGGGCCAGGAAGAGCGCGACGGCGGGGGACGGCTCCGTCCCGCCCGGCAGGCCGTCGACCTCCAGCGGCGCGACACGGATCACGTGCTCGTCGCCGAGCCCGAGCGCGCGGCGGGCCGTGACGAGGACGCGGAGACCCGGCACGGCCATGAGGAGGCGTTGGACCAGGCCCGCGCACTCGGTGTGCACGGGGTCGACGTCGTCCAGGACGACCAGCAACGCCTCGGCGGGTACGGCACGCGCCGCTTCGGCGATGTCCACGCACTCGCGCACCACGGCAGGGGTACGGCGGAGGGACGGGACGCCCTGGCCGGGCGGCGCCCCCGCCGCGGCGATGAGGGCGCGGAGCAGCCTGGCCGTCAGCGCGCGCGGTCCGACGGGGACACCGTCGTGCCAGCGCACCCGGACCACGGCCTGTCCCGCGTCAGCGGCCGGGGAGGCGGCCAGGGTCCGGGCGAGCCGGCTCTTGCCGATGCCGGCGGCTCCCGTCACGGTCACCAGCCGGTGCAGGGCCAGGGCCGACCGCAGTTCCGCCAGTTCGCCCTCGCGGCCGACAAGCCCGCGCGTTCCGCGCGACCGGTCCCCGGGCTCGGGCCCGTAGCCGTCGCCACGTGTCCATACGTCGGGATGCTCCACAGCCTGTCGCCACCGCTTCCGTCGGGGACGCCGCACGTCCGATGTCGGGTTCCGGCACGGATTCAGAAGTCAGGACCCGCGGCCGGAACCCGCAGGCCACGGGTGCAGAACCGTCACTGCAAGCGGCGTCACGGCTACCCCAACGCGCGACCGGTTCACCGAGTGGCGCCCGAGGCCACCGGACCACCCTCCATGACGAACGGCAGAACGCGTGACGCAATACGAACGACCCGTCCCAGCGGTCATTTCCGGGCCCGAACCGGGTACTCGCCCGAGAGTTCGGGCCGCCGGGGTCTCAGGGCCGTCGTCGGCCGCGTACGGCACCAGCGGGAAGGGTGATCCCCGATGCGGTTCCACGATCATCGGCAGGCGGGACAGGAGCTGGCGGCCAGGCTCGTCGAGTGGGCGGCCGACGGCGACCTCGGCGAGCCCGTCGTGCTGGCCCTTCCACGCGGCGGCGTGCCCGTCGCGGCGGAGATCGCCCGTGCGCTCGGAACACCGATGGACGTTCTGGTGGCACGCAAGATCGGCCTGCCGGACCGGCCCGAGGTCGGCGTCGGCGCCCTCGTGGGCGAGGACGCGCCCGTGTTCGATGAGGAGAGCCTGGCGATGCTCGGGATGAGTGAGGACGAGTTCGCCCCCGAGGTCGCACGGCAGAGGGCCGAACTGCACCGCCGGGAGGATCTGTACCGGCAGGGCAGGCCGGATCCGGAGACCGCCGGGCGGACCGTCGTCCTCGTCGACGACGGGCTCGCCACGGGCGTGACCGCGCGTGCCGCACTGCGTCATCTGCGGGGCACGGATCCGGGCCGGCTGATTCTCGCCGTGCCGGTCGGCTCACCGGAGGCCGCCGAGGCCATGCGCCGCGAGGCCGACGACGTGATCTGCCTGTACCGGCCGGACTCCTTCCGGTCCGTCGGCGAGTGGTACGAGGAGTTCCCCCAGGTCACTGACAACGAGGTGATCTCCACGCTTCGTACTCCGGCGATCAGCCCCGCCCGAGGGCCCGTGGGTCGCGGCGGAGCCTCACGCCGAGGCTGACACGGGCGGACCCCAGGCTGATACGGGGCCCTCGGGTCACCCCGCGCCCGAGGGTCACCGTCGACCCGAGGTTCACGGTGAACCGCCGGAGGGTCACGGTGCACCCCAGACTCACGGTGAGCCCGAGGGCCGTCGGACGTCACGGTGAACCGCCGGAGGGTCCCGGTGCACCCCAGACTCACGGTGAGCCCGAGGGCCGTCGGACGCGTTGTCCGCGCGTACTCGCATCGGCTCGGGCTGCATGTGAGGCCTGCGACGTACGGTGCGCGCCGCCGTGCCGGCCGGGTCGGCGCCTCCCCAGGGGCAGGCGCCGAACGACCCGCCGGATTCCGGCACCGACCCCGTTTGTGGCGCGGCCCCGGGGGCACCGCTGGGTGGGACCGCGATGAGGCGACCGGGCCGGGGACTGCCCGGCGCCCCGTCCCGCGTACGACGTCCCCCGCACATGACCGGAGGCGACCATGCCGGGACGAGAGGAGCTTCCCTCGACCCTGGAGCGCTCCCCGAAGGCGGCGCAGCGCACCTGGGTCAAGGCCCACGACTCGGCCGTGGAGCAGTACGGGGAGGGCGAGCGGGCCCATCGGGTCGCCTTCAGCGCGCTCAAGCACTCGTACGAGAAGGTCGGCGACCACTGGGAGCGCAAGGAACACGGCCGCAAGGGCCCTTCCGACCCACGGGCCGCCACCCCCAGGGAGCGACCGGCCCGCAGCGGTGAGGGAGTCGACGAGAGCGCCACCAAGCAGCACCTGTACGAGCTCGCGCGGCGCCTGGACATCGACGGCCGCTCACGGATGAGCAGAAGCGAGCTGCTGGAGGCGATACGCAAGGAGAACCGTACGCAGACGCGCGAAGCCCGCTCCGGATAGACGGGGGACCGCACGGGCCGTGCGGTCCCCCCGCGTGAAAGGACCTGCGCCATGACCGCGCCCCCCACCACCGCCCTCGGCCCCGCGAGCGATCTCGCGCAGGTCTTCGAGCTCGCCCAGCAGCTGCGGGTCGACTCCGTGCGGGCGAGCACCGCCGCCGGGTCGGGGCACCCCACCTCCAGCCTGTCCGCCGCCGACCTCATGGCGGTCCTGATGACCCGCCACCTGCGCTACGACTGGGACGCTCCCGACGATCCGGCGGCCGACCACCTGGTCTTCTCCAAGGGGCACGCCTCGCCGCTCCTGTACGCCATGTTCAAGGCGGCCGGTGCGATCGGCGACGACGAGCTGATGACGACCTACCGCCGCTCCGGCCACCGCCTGCAGGGCCACCCCACCCCCGTGCTGCCGTGGGTGGACGTGGCCACGGGCTCGCTCGGCCAGGGCATCGCGTACGGCGTCGGGATGGCGCTGGCGGGCCGGGAGCTGGAGGGCCGGTCGTACCGGGTGTGGGTGCTGTGCGGTGACAGCGAGATGACCGAGGGCTCCGTGTGGGAGGCCCTGGACAAGGCCGGGCACCACCGGCTGGCCAACTTCACCGCCCTGATCGACGTGAACCGTCTCGGGCAGAGCGGAGCCACCGAGCTGGAGTGGGACACGTCGGCCTATGCCCGCAGGGCCGAGGCCTTCGGGTGCCGGGCGATCGTGGTCGACGGCCACGACCTCGCGGCCGTCGACCGGGCCCTGACCACGGCCGCCGACGGACAGGCGCCCACCGTGGTCGTCGCCAGGACGGTCAAGGGGCGTGGTGTGACGGAGGTGGCCGACAAGAACGGCTGGCACGGCAAACCACTGCCGGTGGACATGGCGGACCGTGCCGTCGCCGAGCTCGGCGGCGTGCGCGACCTGCGCGTGCGCGGCCCCCGGCCGCCCGACGCGCCACCGGCCGACGTGGCGGCGACCGGCGTGGCGGCGGGCGCGAACGGCGGACCGTCGTCGCCGCCTCGCTACGACGTCGGCGACGAGGTCGCCACCCGGGTCGCCTTCGGTGGCGCCCTCGCCGCTCTCGGCGCGGCACGGCCCGATGTCGTCGCCCTCGATGCCGAGGTCGGCAACTCCACCCACGCCGAGGACTTCCGCACGGCCCATCCCGAGCGGTACTTCCAGACGTACATCGCCGAGCAGCAGATGATCGCCGACGCCGTCGGCATGGCGGTACGCGGCTTCCGCCCGTACGCCACGACCTTCGCCGCCTTCCTGACGCGCGCCCACGACTTCATCCGCATGGCCGCCGTGTCGCAGATCGACATGGCCCTGTGCGGCACCCACTGCGGTGTCGAGATCGGCGCGGACGGCCCGTCGCAGATGGGCCTGGAGGACCTCGCCATGATGCGGGCGGTGCGCGGTTCGACCGTTCTCTATCCCAGTGACGCCACCTCGGCGGTGGCCCTGACCCTCGCCATGGCCGATCTGGACGGCATCTCCTACCTGCGGACGACCCGTGGGGCGTATCCCGTCCTCTACGCCGACGGCGAGGCCTTCCCGGTGGGCGGTTCCAAGACGCTCCGCCAGGGTGACCACGACGAGGTCACCCTCGTCGGCGCGGGGGTCACCGTCCACGAGTGCCTCGCCGCCGCCGAGCAGTTGGCGGCCGACGGCGTCCGGGCCCGCGTCGTCGACCTGTACTCCGTGAAGCCGATCGACACCGAGGTCCTCGCCCGCGCGGCCCGGGACACCGGCGCGCTCGTCGTCGTCGAGGACCACCATCAGGAGGGCGGGATCGGCGAGGCCGTCCTGTCGGCCCTCGCCACGGACGCGGGGACCCGCGCCTCCGCCCGTCCCGCCTTCGCCCACCTCGCCGTCACCGGTCTTCCGGGCTCCGGCACGTCCGGGGAACTCCTCGACGCGGCCGGCATCTCGCGCTCCCACATCGTCCGCGTCGCCCGCGCGCTGGTCGAGCGCTGATCGTCGGCGGGGTTCGTCCCGGCGCTCTTGGGCGCCGTCGCCACCACTGCCCGGACGGGAGGGGAAAAGTCCGGGCAGCGGCAACGGGCCCCTGCCCGGACGGTGCCGGTCCATGCGCCGCCGATTCCCCTGGATTATTCGCTTCTCGTCGGAAATATCCGCATCCCGGGAGTAGCGCTGCTCGACACGGGTAGCCGCACGGCCGGGTTCCAGGTGGACGCCCCGGGACATCCGGACCAGCCCGAGGCCCGCGAGACCGTCCGTGGTCGCCGGGCGGGCCGTGGTCCTCCGGACCGGCCGTCGTCTTCCGATCCGGCCGAGAGGCTCCGGCGCGCGTCCCGATCCCTCCCCCTCCCCCGCCCCCTTCCGTTCAGCGTCCCGAGGGCGGACCCTCCCCGCCGACACCGGAAAGGCCCCCATGCGTGTACTCGGCGTCAACGCCCTCTTGGCATCGGCGACCCGTGGGGGAATCCCTGCGCCAGGCGTACGCCCGGTGCGCCCCCGGCTTCCTCCCGACCGCCCTGCCGGGCCTCGACCCGGCGTCCGTGCGGTTCGTCGGGCACCACTTGGCGCATGCCGCGTCCGGCGCGGAGTCGGCCGAGAACTCGTGCCGCTACCTGTCCGAGCAGCGGCAGACCGTGGGCGTCAGCAGCGTCTGGCCGCGACGGTACGGCAGCTGCCGGCCGACCCGGCCCTGCGCTCGGAGTACGGGCGGGCCGGCCGGCGCCGGGTCCTCGAACGGTTCACCTGGGCGCGTGTCGCCGCCGCGACGGAGGAGTCCTCACAGTCGGTCGTCGCCGCCCGCGTCCCGATGGCCGCGACGCCGTGAGCCGCCCGGCGCGGCGCGGAGGGAGAGGAAGGAGGTGGCCGTGATGAAGGCCGTCACATGGCAGGGCAGGCGGCATGTCTCGGTGGAGACGGTGCCGGATCCCACCATCCAGGAGCCCACCGACGTGATCGTGCGGATCACGACGTCCGGGCTGTGCGGATCCGATCTCCATCTGTACGAGGTGCTGGGGCCGTTCCTCGATCCGGGGGACGTGCTGGGGCACGAGCCGATGGGCGTGGTCGAGGAGGTGGGCCCCGAGGTACGGCGGATCCGGCCGGGCAGCCGGGTCGTGGTCCCGTTCAACATCTCCTGCGGCACCTGCGCGATGTGCGCCCGCGGACTGCACTCCCAGTGCGAGACGACGCAGGTGCACGCGTACGGCACGGGGGCGGCCCTGTTCGGCTACACGAAGCTGTACGGGCAGGTGCCGGGCGGTCAGGCCGAGTACCTGCGGGTGCCGTTCGGGAACATCCTGCCCATCCCGGTGCCGGAGGGCCCGCCGGACGACCGCTTCGTCTACCTCTCGGACGTGCTGCCGACGGCGTGGCAGGCCGTCGAGTACGCGGAGGTGCCGCCCGGCGGCTCGGTCGCGGTGCTCGGGCTCGGCCCGATCGGCGACATGGCCTCCCGGATCGCCCTTCTGAAGGGAGCCGGCCTGGTCATCGGGATCGATCCCGTTCGGGAGAGACTCGACCGCGCGGCGGCCCGGGGCGTACACACCCTGGATCCGGCCGACGACGACGAACTGGTCGACCGGGTACGTGACCTGACGGACGGCCGGGGGCCCGACGCGGTCGTCGACGCCGTCGGCATGGAGGCCCACGGCGCGCCGATCGCCCGCGGTCTGCAGTCGCTGGTCGGCCGACTGCCCGACGCCCTCGCCGGGCGCCTGATGCGCCGTTACGGCGTCGACCGGCTCTCCGCGCTGCACCTGGCGGTCGAGTTGGTACGCCGAGGGGGCACGGTGTCGCTGGCGGGCGTCTACGGGGGTGCGGCCGATCCGATGCCGCTCCTCGTGATGTTCGACAAGCAGATCCGGCTCCACATGGGCCAGGCGAACGTCCTGCGCTGGGTGGAGAAGCTGCGGCCCCTCCTCGGGGACGACGATCCGCTGGGACTCGACGGCTTCGCCACGCACCGCCTGCCGCTCGCGGAGGCACCGGACGCCTACGAGATGTTCCAGACCAAGCGGGACGGCGCGGTCAAGATCCTCTTCAAGCCGTGAGGCCGGTCGGCGTACGGGCCGGCGAGGGAAACTCTCCCCCGGCGTGTGCGGGACACGGCAGCGGGTAGCCGCCGCGGCGAGACGTCCGCGCACGAGGAGTGCCTACCGAGGAGGTGGTGCGTGATGTCCCCCAGCACCGTAGGAGGCCGGCGCGGGCGCCGGGTGGTCCCGGGCGTCCTGGTCGCGGCGGGCGCGACGTTCGTGCTCGCCCTGACCGGATGCTCCGACGACGGCGGCGGGTCCGGCGGCGTCGCGGACGACCGGGCGGACGCCACGGCGGCCGTCTGCGAGGAGTTGACGGGTCTCCGGGGCCACAGCGGCGAGATGCGGAACCTGGACCCGTCCGAGACGGTTCAGGGCATCCAGGACGTCAGGGCCGACATGACCGACGACATGGCGGAGATCCGGGACGCCGCCGAGGAGGCCGGGGTGAACACCGACGCCCTGCAGGCCGCCTTCCGGGAGCTGGACGTCACGATGGACCACCTGGACAGGAACATGACCGGGCCGGCGGCGGTCGACCAGGTCACCCCGCATCTGGACAAGCTGGACAAGGAGATCACGAACACGGAGAACCTCGCCGGATGCGTCCCTGCATGAGGCGGCGCGCGACTCCTGACGATCCTTGCCGTCAGGAGTCGCGCCGGCGCCCGCTCGGACGGTTCCGACGCGTCCGCGTGACGGCCGAGGAGATGACCCGAGGCGGGGCTGCGGGCCTTCACCCACACCCTCTTCCAGGAGGCGCATCCGGCGAGCCCGAGGCACAGGGTGCTCGTCAGGAGACAGGCGGTGATCGGACGCATGGAGCGAGGATGGACCGCCCTACGACGGCCGTTCCGGTCGGATGGTCTGGCACGCACGGTCCCCCGAGACGGTGGGTCAGGAACGCGGCCCGGAGCCGCAGATCGTGCGCGGCGAGGACTGCAGCGGCGAGCTTCCGATCGAAACCCCTGATCGCCCCGTACCCGCCGGAACCGCCGGCGGGTACGGGGCGTTCCGGGGTCGGCGGTCACACGGTCGTCGGCGTCTGGGAGGACGACGACGGGCCGGGGGTCCAGCGCAGTACGGCGCCGAAACCGCCCGCCGGGCCCGCCATGTCCTCGGGCACCACGAGCACTTCGGAGTCGGCGGCCACGCAGGCGCGCAGCAGGGCGTCGTCGGCGCGGGCCTCCTCCGGCCTGCCGAACCCCCAGCCCTTCGCCTCGGTGCGGCCGACGGCGATGTCGTACGCGCCGGTGCCGACCCAGACCGGTCGTCCGGCGTCGGAGGCGTCGTGGCCGAGGAGCAGGGTGGCGACCTGGTGTTCCCGTGCGGCCTCCACCACGGCGGGTACGCCTTCGGCGGCGGGTCCGGGAGCGGTCTCGACGGTCGACTCACGGTGCTCGCCGGGCCGTCCGCGCGCCGCGCGGAACGCGTCGAGCTTGCGCTGCACGCGTTCGCGGGCGTACCGCGAGCGCGCCTCCTCGATCTGGCGGGCGAGGTTCTCGGTGGACGCGCCGGGGGCCCGGCTGCCGTTCTCCACCTCGACGGCGAGGTTCCGCAGCTGCTGCGGCAGCCGCTCCCGTACGGCCTTGCGCTCGCGTGCGTCGCCGGCCAGGACGAGCAGCGTGCCGCCGTCCTGGGGGCAGCGCCGGGCGATCTCGGCGGCGATGATCTCGGCCGTCTCGTCCCAGGCGTCCTCGACCTTGTTGGTGTAGTGCCATTCGTAGCGGTCCTCGGGGATGCTGCGGTGGCCGCGGCCCTGCCACCGCTCCCCTTCGGCCGTGCCCATGCGCTCCCTGCCGAAGGAGTGCCACCGCTCCAGGTCGGCGCCCGTGCGGTCGATGAGTGCGACCATGCAGTCCGGTTCGTCGGTCCGCAGGAACACCAGCGGGGCGATGTGCGGGAGGCTCGACCAGGTCACCTCGACGGCCGGCGGGGCCACCGGGAGCGGCAGGTCGAGCACGACCTCACCGGCCGTGGCGAAGAGGGCGCGGCCGGGCGGCGCACCCGAGGCCGGCTCGGCCGCGAGCCGCTCGGCGACCGCGCGGATGGAGGCCGGATCGGCGCCTTCGTCGACGAGGGCGGCCACGACGGACCGGTCACGGAGCTTCTGGATCTTCACCGCGTCCTCGGTGGCCCGGTTCGTCTCGATGAAGACGGAAGCCCAGGGGCCGAAACGTTCCAGAAGCGGTTTGAGGAAGTCGAGGTCCATGGTGTCCCCAATGTCGTCGGGCGGGCGTCGTTGCCTGAGCCTTCGCCTTTCGCTCGGTCACGGGTCCCCGGGTCGGTGCCGGTCACTCACCTTCCGCGGCGCCCCTTCCTCTCCTTCGTGCCGGTCTCGTCCTCCGTCCCGCGTTCGCCCTCCGCCTGGGAGGGAGTGGTCTGCCGCATCGCGTCGTCGCCGTCGCCCAGCAGCTGTGCCTCGCGGGCACGGGCGGCCTCACGGTCCAACTCATGCTGCCGCCGCGTCGCGTCGTCCGACGCGTGCTCGCGGGGCCCGTCCTTGCGCGCGCTCATGGCCTTCCTCCACTCGTCGGGGTCTTCGGAGGGCGACTGCCCCGGCGCACGGCGGCCATGCGGGGGCTCCGCCGCCCCCCTAGGGTTCGCTCTCGGACGCCGCCGTCCGTTCCTCCTCGGTCCTGTCCGCCGCGGTGTCCACGTGCATCGCGGCCTCCTCGGCGGGCGCGGCCCCGTCGTCGGGGCCCACGTCCCGGGCGACGGCGCGGTCCACCCGGCCCGTCCGCGTGGCGACCGGGGCGAGCCGGCCGGCCCGGGTCGCACCGGCCTCCTCGTCGACGGGCTCGCCCGCTCCCTCCGGCAGGTCCCCGATGCCGTCGCCCTCGGGCGGCAGCACATCCGGGACCTCCTGGGCGAGCCTGTCGTCGAGCGACTCTCCCTCCCGCTGCTCGCGCTGGGTGGTGCCGTGCCGGGTGACGCCGCGCGGGCGCTCGGGCGGGGAGTAGCCGGGGACGGACATGTCCTCGAGCGGGTCGGACACGATCGCGTTGTCCGGATCGAGTTCGCCGGAGGGCCGGTTGGCCGCGTCGGAGTGGGTGGGCTGGTAGACGTCGTCGCCGCGGGCGCCGGGGTCGGGCTCGTTGGGGGCCATGGCCGGTTCCCTTCGTCTTGGTGGGAGGGGCGGGTGGGCGGCTGCGCTGCGGGCCGGTGTCCGGTCAGTCGGTGGCCAGGATGATCGCGTACACCAGGAAGAACAGGGCGCACACGACGACCAGAATCCACAGCAGCAGGAGGGGGCCGGTGGTCCAGCCGCGCCGGGGCGGCCGGTGCGGGCCGGTTCCCGTGCCGGTCCCCGACTCCGCCGGCGGTGTCTCGCCCGGTCGCATGCCGCCGGCCGGGAGGTTCCTGGGGTCCGGGTCGGGGTTGCTCGGTGCGGTCATGGGGTCTCATCTCCCTGCGGGGTACGGAGGGTCCGTACGGTCGGACGGCCCGGTCCCGAGGATCCGGTGACGCGTCCCGGGGTCGTCCCTAGAGGTCGCGGAGGGCGGGCAGCAGCGTCGTCTCCGCCCAGCGCAGGAAGGGCGTCTGGTGGGCGCCCCCGACCTGGACGAGGGCGAGGTCGGTGAAGCCGGCCTCGGCGAAGGGGCGGACGGCGTCCACGACGGCTCCGACGTCGTCCCCGCAGGGGACGCTCTTCGCCACGTCCTCCGGGCGGACGTACTCGGTCGCCTGCTCGAAACCCGCCGGGAGGGGAAGCTCGGCGTTGAGGCGCCAGCCGCCGACGGACCAGCGGAACTGCTCGTGGACACGGGCCACCGCGGCGTCCCTGTCGGTGTCGAAGCAGACCGGCAGCTGGCCGATGCGGGGCTTGCCCGCCCCTCCCTGCGCGTCGAAGGCGTCAAGCAGCTCGCGGCTGGGCTCCGTGGCGATGACCAGATCGCCGTGGCGGCCGGCCAGCGCGCAGGAGCGGGGGCCCGAGACCGCGATGCCGACGGGCGGCGGGGTGTCGGGGACGTCCCACAGTTTGGCGTCGTCGACCTGGAAGTGGCGGCCGTGCCGTGTCACGTACTCCCCGGTGAACAGGGCGTGGATGATCTCGGCCGCCTCGTCGAGCATGCCCAGGCGGACGCGCGCCGAGGGCCAGCCCCGGCCGACCACGTGCTCGTTGAGGTTCTCTCCCGAGCCGAGGCCCAGCCGGAACCGGCCTTCGGACAGCAGTTGCAGCGTCGCCGCCTTCTGCGCGATCACCGCGGGGTGGTAGCGGAAGGTCGGGCAGGTCACGAAGGTCATCAGGGGAATGCGGGTGGTCGCCTGCGCGGCGGCTCCGAGGACGCTCCACGCGTACGGCGCGTGCCCCTGTGACGCCAGCCAGGGGAAGGAGTGGTCGGAGATCACGGAGAAGTCGAATCCGACCCGCTCCGCCTCGACCACGTGCCCGACCAGCTCACGGGGGCCTGCCTGCTCGGTCATCATCGTGTATCCGAAGCGCATCATGACCCGCGACTTGCCACGGGGGGCGTGCCTGAAACGGTCCCCGGCCCGTCACATGCCGGCGCGGGGGTCCGGGTCCTCGGGGCCGGGCGGCATCGGCCAGGCGTTCCGCTCGTTCCCGGGCGTGGGCATGTTCTTGGGTCCGGGCTCCGCGGGGACCGGACCGGGTCCCTCACCCATGGCGGCGCCAGGGGTGCTCTGGCCGGTCTCCCCGCCGGCGCTCGTCCCCGCGTCGGCGGGGCGGATACGGCCACGCCAGCCGCCTGTCTCCCGGCCTTGTTCCTCGATGAAGCCCTTGAACCGCCTCAGGTCGCCCTTGACCCGCCGGTCCAGCAGGCCCATCGCGTCCGCGGCCTTCTCCAGGACGCCGTCGGCCTCGACGTCCATGGCCAGCCGCACCCGGGTGTGCTCACCGTCGAGGGGCTGGAAACTGACGACGCCCTTCTGCTGCACGTCGCCGCCGACGGTCCGCCAGGACACGCGCTCGTCCGGCAGCTGGTCGACGATCTCCGTGTCGAACTCCTTCCGCACCCCTGCCACCTTCGTCCGCCAGTGACAATGCCGGTCGTCCGTCTGCCGTACGTCCTCCACGCCCTCCATGAACCTCGGGAACTCCTCGAACTGCGTCCACTGGTCGTACACCGTCCGCAGCGGCACATCCACGTCGATCGTCTGCTCGACCCTGCTCATGACGGCCTCTCCTTCACGTCGTGTCACGGACACCATCGCGCGTACCCGGCGATCGGCGCCCCATGCCCGGTCGCCTGGCGCCTCGCGGACGGGCCGGTAGCGTGGACATGCGGGTATGTACCGGTACGTACAGGGAATGAACCGGGAGTCGGTCTTGGCGAAGGACGCGCTCGTCGTCATCGACATGCTCAACACCTACCGACACGAGGACGCGGAGCGGCTCGTGCCGTCGGTGGGCCGGGCCCTCCCCGGCATCGTGCATCTGCTGCGGCGCGCCAGGGCGGCGGGTGTTCCGGTCATCTACGCGAACGACAACTTCGGCCGCTGGCGATCCCACCACGGCCAGATCCTCGACATGGCCCTCTCCGGCGACCATCCCGAACTCGTCGAGCCGGTCCGGCCGGACGAGGACTCCCTGTTCGTGGTCAAGGCCCGCCACTCCATCTTCTACGAGACGCCGCTCGCCTATCTGCTGCGCGGTCTGGAGGTCGACGGGCTCGTCCTCACGGGCCAGGTGACCGAGCAGTGCGTCCTCTACTCCGCCCTGGACGCGCACATCCGGCACCTCGGGGTCACGGTGCCGCGGGACGCGGTGGCCCACATCCACGGGGACCTGGCGGACGCGGCCCTGCGCATGGTGGAACGGAACATGGGCGGTCGGATCGTCGACGCCGTCGACATCTCGTGGTGACCCGGCGGCATCCGGTGGGTCCCTGGCGCGCGCCGCGGCCCGGTGACGGCGCGCTCGCCACCGGGCCGGGCGGTCTCCGGGCCGGGTCAGGATTCCGAGACCGTCTCCACGAGGTCGCCGGTCTGCCGGTCGGAGAGGGAACGGGCGACGTCGGCCTGGGCGATGATGCCGACGAGGATGTGTCCGTCGATGACGGGGACGCGGCGGATCTTGTGTTCGCTCATGACGCTCAGCACCTGATCGACACTGTCGTCCGCCTTGACGGTGATGATCTCGCCCTGCGCGCACTCGCCGGCCGTGCACTGTGCCGGGTCCTTGCCCTGGGCGACGGCCTTCACGACGATGTCGCGATCGGTGAGCATGCCCTTCAGCTTCTCGTCGGGGCCGCATATGGGCAGCGCGCCCACATCGAGCTCGACCATCTTCCGGGCGGCGTCGACGAGGGTCTCGGAGGAGCGGACACAGGTCGCGTCCGGGGTCATGATGTCGCGTGCGGTGGTCATGACTATCACCTGCACTCAGGGTCGTGGTGACTGTGTCTGACAGGTGAGGCCGGCAGGCCCTAGGCGGGCGGGCGCGGCTTCATGTCGTCGACGGCCTTCCCGCTGCGCCGGTGCCCCTTCCCCTTCTCCATGGCCTCACGGGCCTTGCCCTTCATCTCCTCGGTCTTGCCCTCGGCCTCCATCCGCTTGTTGCCCGTCGCCTTGCCCACGGTCTCCTTGATCTTTCCCTTGGCCTTCTCCATACCGCTCTTCTTGGCCATGAGGGGCTCCTTTCTCGTTCTTCTCATCTCGTTCTTCTCGTCGGTACGCGTCATCCACCGTTCCCGCCGCCGTCGAGGGCGTCGACGATCGCGGCCGCGAAGGCGTCGATGTCGTCGGGCCTGCGGGAGGTGATCAGGGGGTGGCGTCCGGAGGTGTCGACGACGACCTCCCGGTCCACCCAGGTGCCGCCGGCGTTCTCCAGGTCGGCGCGCAGCGACGGGTACGAGGTCAGTTCACGGTCCCGGGCCAGTCCGCTGTCCACCAGGAGCCAGGGGCCGTGACAGACCGCGGCCACCGGTTTGCCGGCGTCGGCGAAGGCCGAGACCAGGCGCAGCGCCTCCTCGTCGGTGCGGAGCCGGTCGGCGTTGACGGTGCCGCCCGGGACGACGACGGCGTCGAAACCGTCCGCGGTGGCGGTCGCGAGCGTCGTGTCCGGTGCGACCTCGGAGCCCGGGCGACGGTCCGATACGAGGGTGTGGACGGGCTCGTCCTTCTGCGCGGCCACCGTGACGCGGGCTCCGGCCTCGCGCAGGACGGCGATGGGTTTCTCCAGTTCGACCTGCTCCGTCCCGTAGTTCGTCGTCAGGACGAGGACGTTCCTTCCGTCGAGCATTCCGTCGGGCTTGCCGTCAGGCGACACGACATGTTCCTCTCTGCGGATCGGGCCCCACCGTTCCTGCGGGTCACCGCGCAGGCGCCGCTCAAACCTCGTACGCCCGGCGAGAACGAGCCACACATGATTTCCCGACGAGGGGGGAAACGCCGGGGATCCAAGGGTTTCGCGCCGAGGACCGGCCGGCCCCAGAGGCAACGGAGGTTCTGCCATGGTTCCCCTTCTTCTCGTCCTCCTGGTGATCCTGATCCTGTTCGGCGCGGGCTTCGCTCTCGACGTGCTCTGGTGGATCGCCATCGCGGTGCTCGTGGTGTGGCTGCTCGGGTTCCTGATGCGGAGCGGCAACGGCCGTTGGTACCGCTGGTGAGGCGGTGGGTCAACTCGTCACGGAGGCCGTTCGCGCAATGAAGGCCGGCGCCCGCGCCCCGGAGGACTCCGGGGCGCGGGCTCTGGTGCGTAGCCCCGAGGACGAATACGGACCAAACCGTGTCAAACCTCCAGGCAACGGGAACCCTTCCTTCAGGACGCTCGACTGACGGGCCCCACGACTCCGCCCCCTCGGCGGCAACGGAGGCCCCTCGCCGCCGTCGAAGGAGCTTTCCATGGCCACCGTCCGTGACCGCTCGGCCACCTCCCCCACGACCCCGGGAACCGCCGGGACGCCGGGCGCCATGATGCGCCGGGCCGCGCTTGACGGCCTGCCCGAGACGACCCGGCCCACCGCCGTCTCCACGGGCGACGCCCGGACCCTCTCGGTCGCACTCTTCGAACGCCTGCGCGTACTGGAGGAGGGCACACCGGAGCACGCGTACGTCCGCAACACCCTCGTGGAACTCAATCTCAGCCTGGTCAAGTTCGCCTCCCGCAGGTTCAGGAACCGCGCCGAACCCGTGGAGGACATCATCCAGGTCGGCACGATCGGCCTGATCAAGGCGATCGACCGCTTCGACCCCGGCCGCTCCATCGACTTCTCCGCCTTCGCCCTTCCCACCATCGTCGGGGAGATGAAGCGCTTCTTCCGCGACACCAGCTGGGCCGTCCGCGTCCCGCGCCGCCTCCAGGAGATGCGGATCGATCTCGCGAAGGCCGCCGACGCCTTGGAGCAGGACCTCGGCCGGCGGCCCAGCCGCGCCGAGCTCGCGGCGCGGCTGCACCTCACGGAGGACGAGATCACGGAGGGCCAGCTGGCGGCCCACGGCTACGCGGCGCGCTCCCTGGACGTCCCCGCGGGCGACGAGGACTCGGCGCCCGGCGCGAGCCCGCGGCACCTGGCCGCCTCCGAGCCCTCCTACGAGCTGATCGAGTCCCTCACGTCCTTGCGTCCGCTCCTCGAGCGGCTCCCCGAACGCGACCGGCACATCCTGGAGCTCCGCTTCGGCGAGGAACTCACCCAGGCGGAGATAGGCCGGCGGATCGGACTCTCCCAGATGCACGTCTCGCGGCTGCTCACCCGGATCCTCGGCGAACTCAGGAAGGGTCTCCTCGAGGAGGCCACGGAGGAGGCTGCCACGGCGGCCTCGACGAGCGACTGACCTCCAGCCAGACCACCTTGCCGACCGCTCCCGGGCCCCTGTCCTCGCTGCCCCAGTCCCCGGCCAGCCTGTCCAGGACCATCAGGCCGTGGCCGCCGGGCAGCGCGGGCGACCGGGACCTCTGGACGTGGGGGTGCTCGGGGCTGGTGTCGGCCACCTCCACGCGGAGCCACCCGCCGCCGTGCCGCAGGACCAGCTCCTCCGGGCCGCCGGCGTGCAGACAGGCGTTGGTGACCACCTCGGACACCAGGAGCAGCACGTCCTCGACCCGCTGCTCGGCCTCCTCGCTCTCCGCGGGGATCCAGCCCCACTCGGCGAGCGCCCGCGCGGTGAAGTCGCGACAGCGTGACACCACGCCGCGGGTCCCGTACAGCGCGAGCCTCCGCACCTGCTCCCGGGAGCCGTCGACGCTCTCCGGCATGTCACCCGCCGGCATGTCACCCGCCGCCTTCGTGGCCGTGCCGGGAGAGCGCCTCGTCCGTGTCCTCGTACACGGCGAAGATGCCCCGGGCGCCGGTGATGTCGAACATCCGGTCCACCGGGGGACGCAGTCCTGACAGGTCCAGACTCCCTCCGGCCTCCAGCATCCGCAGCCGGGCCCGGAGCAGCACGTTGAGTCCGGACGAGTCGCAGAAACTGAGGCCGGAGCAGTCGACGATGACCCGCCCGCTGCCGTCGCCCCGTTCCAGCTGCTTCCGCAGCGGCGCGACGGAATCGCGGTCGAGTTCGCCCGCCAGCACCAGAACGACGGTGTCCGAGTCCGGTACGGGCCGTACTTCCACGCTGACGCCGCCGACTCCGAACCGGTCGGGCAGGTCTCCCTCCCCGCCTTCCGTCCGCTCTTCGTTCCGCATGCGCTCACCCGCCTTCTCGTTACTTTTGCCCTTTCTACACCTTTTTCCACGCCTTCAAGGCGCCCATGTCGCAGCACGCAGACGGCGCCCGCACAGAGTGCGGGCGCCGTGGAAAGCTGATGCGCGGGGCCGGATCAGCCGCGGACGATGTTCTCCGCCTGCGGGCCCTTCTGGCCCTGCGTGATGTCGAACGTCACGGCCTCACCTTCGGTGAGCTCGCGGTATCCGTTGCCCGAGATGTTCGAGTAGTGAGCGAATACGTCCGGTCCACCGCCGTCCTGGGCGATGAAGCCGAAGCCCTTCTCGGAGTTGAACCACTTCACGGTGCCGCTGGCCATGCTCGTCCTTCTGGTCAATCCGGCAGCGACCCCGGTGCCGGGCGCTGCGGCGCCCTTCTGCGGGCGTCCACACCTGTCCTCCCCCGCCTCGCCCGTACCTACACCCATGTTTCCGATCTTCTTACCGCGCTCCTCGAAATCCGTACGTCCGAGCGAGTCGATCACTCGTCCGTGAGTTGCACCGCCGACGCTGCACGCGCGCCCCGATCCTTGCGTGGGCGGGCCGCGATCCTGCCGCCCTGTCGCAGCCGGCTGTGGGTGGGGAGAGGTCATGACGCGGGACGCGGGACGCCACGGAGGCCCGGCCGGGCAGGCGGTGCTGCTGGCGGCCGGGCTCGCGGACGTGGCGGTGAGCGCGCTCGGTTCCGCCCTGAGCGCGGTACGAGGCCTCGCCCACCGCTCGGACGCCGCGGAACTGGTCGCGGAGGCCGAGCGGGACCTGGCCGCGCGGGGGCGTCTGGTGCTCGACCGCTACACGGCCGTGCCCCCGGCCCATCTGGAGGTGCTCGCCCAGCACGTGCTGGCCCGGCGGGTCGGCACAGGTGACTGAGCGGTGGGAGCCGGCCGCGTTCCGGGCCCGGGTCGACGCGGTGCTGCACCGGTTCGTCGCCGACGAGGTCGATCTCCTCGCGGCGGTCGACCCGGCCCTGGCTCCGGTGGCCGAGCAGGTGGAGGCGGCGGTAGCGGCGGGCAAACGGCTGCGGGCGGCGTTCTGTTACTGGGGCTGGCGCGCGGCCCGGCAGCCCGAGAGCGACGCGCTGCTGCGAGCGGCGGCGTCCATGGAGCTGGTGCACGCGGCCGCGGTCGTGCACGACGACCTCATCGACGACAGCCCGCTGCGGCACGGGCGGCCCACCGCCCATGTGGCCCTCGGCGGCGCCGTACGGCACCATCCGCGGGCGCCGGAGGCGGCCAGGTCGCTCGCGATGCTGGTCGGGGACCTGCTCATGTCGCTGGCCGGGCAGCTGTTCGCGACCAGCGGCCTGCCCGCCGCCTACCTCGGCCGGGCGAGACCGCTGTGGGCCGCGCTGGCCCGGGACCTGATCGCCGGTGAGTGCCTGGAGATCCTGCACACCGGCGCCGCTCCGGACACGGCGGCCTCGCTGAAGGTGATCCGCTACAAGACCGCCAAGTACACCGTCGAGCAGCCCCTGTTGATCGGCGGCGCCCTGGCCGGTGCGGGTGAGCGGCTGCGCGAGGGGTTCAGCGCCTACGGGCTGCCGCTGGGCGAGGCCTTCCAGCTGCGGGACGATCTCCTCGGTCTGTTCGGAGACCCGCGGCACACCGGCAAGGCCGGCTCCGACGACGTACGCGGCCATCGGCCCACCGCCCTGCTCGCGGAGACGTGGCGCCTCGCAGGGCCCGACGAGCGGGAACGGCTGAGCGCCCTGCTCGGCCGGTCCGACCTGGACGAGGACGGGCTGGAGGCCGTACGCGACGTGATGCGCCGGCTGCGGACGCCCGACCGCGTCGAGCACATGATCACCGCCCGGGTCGAGGAGGCGCTCGCCGCCCTCCGCGACCTTGACGTGCCCGCGCCCGCCGACGCCGCCCTGACCGCCTTGGCGCACTCGGCGGCGACCCGGCGGTCCTGACACCCGTCGCCGGGGCGCGGCCGACGCCCCGGCGTAGACAAGGAGCCTTGCCATGGCGCCCACCGACGCATCGACGAACGCCCTGCGGCAGTCCGGTGACGAACTCGCCGACGCCACCGTCGCCGCTCTCTTCGAGCGCGGCGAGACCGGCACGTACAACACCCTGATGCGGTTCTTCTCCACCGCCGGCGCCCCCCTGCCGGACGGACTGCCCGATGTCGCACGGGAGTACCTGGAGGCCACGAGCGCGCCACCCTCCTGGGTGGACTGGGACGAGATGGAACGGGCCCGGCTGTTCCTCGTCGACAACAACGTGCACGTCGCCACCGCGCTGTCCTTCGCCGCCATGCCCGCCTGCTACCTCGTCCCGCACGTGGCGAAGCTGCTGTCCACGACCCACGGCCTGAAGTACCCGGCCACGCGCATGGCGGCGACCGGTCAGTTCACCGTCTACCTGATGCGGCCCGACGCGTTCGAGGCCGGCAGCCGCTTCCTGCCCGCCGCGCAGAAGGTCCGCCTGCTGCACGCCTCCATCCGTCACCACCTCACGCGCGAGAACCGCTGGGACACCGCGGTGTCGGGGGTGCCGATCTGTCAGGAGGACATGATCGGCGGGCAGATGTTCTTCTCGCTGCTCGTCCTCGACAGCCTGCACCGCCTCGGCATCCACATGTCCGAGGAGGGAGCGGCCTCCTACTACTACGCCTGGCGCGTGGTCGGCGCCCTCCTCGGCGTCGACCAGGAGGTCGTCCCCAAGTCCCTGGACGAGGCCCGGGAGTTCCTCGACCGGTACATGATCCGGCACATGGGTCCGTCCCCGGAGGGCGCCCTGCTGACCCGGCAGCTCATCGACCTGTACGAGGACGTCGTGCCGGGGACCCTGCTCGACCCGATGGTGCCCGCGCTGGTCCGCCACCTCGTCGGGGACACCTGCGCCGACTGGCTGGACGTCCCCAGCACGCCCTGGGACACCGTCGTCAAGACGGTGCCCCACTTCCTCGGCGTCCTCGAGACCATCGAGGACCGCTCGCCGCTGGGCGCCTGGGCGCTCGACCGGCTCGGCGATCTCACCACCCGCTTCGAGCTGTCCTCGCTCACGCGGGGGCGCGTCATGCACTACGCCGTCCCCGAGCACCTCAGGGAGGAACACGGCCTTCCCGGTGCCCCGTCCCGCACCCGGCGCTGGACGCCGCCCGCCGCCACGGTGTCCCCGTGAGCGGGGCGGGCGGCGGGGCGAGAGGCCCCGGGTGGCACGGGAGGGTGGCGGAGATGGCCGGCCGGGCCGCGCGCTGCACGCGGTACGCGGCGAGGTCGGCGGGGACCTCGACGGCGACCCGCTCCCGGTAGGCCGTCTCGACCGCGGCCCCGACGCCCACCGGAGGGTGCGGCGGGGCGGGCAAGCTCATGTGCGACATCCCGTCGGCCTGTGACAGAACGGACTCATGACGCCGGTGCCCGGCCCCTGTCGCCTCGGGTGTAACTGGCGGTAACCTACGGGCCCTGTCCGCGATTCGGGGGATTCCCATGGGTGCCGTCACGTCGTTCGATCCGGTCGCCGAGCACGAGAGGACCCGCGCCGCGTTCGGCGCCGTGCTCCCGGGGCTGGCCCGGCTGTTGCGCGAGACCCCCGACATGGACGCGCCCTCCGGCGTCCCGGCGTGGACGGTCGGCGATGTCGGCGCGCACCTCGCGGGCGCGTACTTCGCGTACGCCGCCGGCTTCACCGACGAGCCCATGGACTGGGACGGGATCGTCCCGCGGGGCGACGGGCCGCTCGGCGAGCGGATCGCGGCCGTGAACGCCCTGTCCGTCGGTCTCCTCGGCCGGGAGGAACGGGCCCGTCTCCACGAGGTCGTCGCCGAGCGGGGCGAGACGTTCCTGCGGCTCACCGAGGGTCTGGCCCCGGACACTCCCGTCGCCGCGCCCTGGCTCGGGAGGGAACGGACGATCCCGCTGTCGGCGGCCACCGGTCTGATGCTCGGTGAGGGCCTCGTGCACGGTCTGGACATGGCGCGCGGGGCCCGACGGCCCTGGCCCATCGGCGCGGACGAGGCGGGTCTGGTGATCGGTCAGTCGATGCCGACGATGATGCCACTGGCCCTGGACACGGTGAAGGCGCGCGGGGTCCGCATCGCGTTCGACCTCGTACTCAAGGGCGGCCCCCGGCTGGCGGTCGTCGTCGGCGGCGGGACGGCGACCGTGACGCGCGACGCCCCGCCGCGCGCGTACGACTGCAGGATCACGGCGGCGCCGGTCACATTCCTGCTGGTGTCGTTCCGGCGCACACCGATCTGGAAGGAGATGGCGCGCGGCGGGCTGCGGGCCGGCGGGCGCAGGCCGTGGCTCGCGACGCGGCTCGGCGAACTCATCGCCACGCCCTGACCGCGCTGGTCAGCGGGCCGGTGGGGCCTTCGGTCAGCGGCGGTTTGCGTTCAGCGAACCAGTGGGGTCAGTGGGGTCAGTGGGTCCACTCCTTGAGGACGTCCGCCACCCGTCGGACGTCGATGCGGCCCTCGGCCACCCGCTCGACGAGGTCGATGGCCTCCTCCGCCGATACGTCGACGGGGTACCCGGAGGCGTGGAGATAGGCCGCCGCGACGACGACGCCGTACAGCTCGTTGGAGTGTTCGAGGGCCGGGACGCGGACGAACGTCTCCAGGAGCGCGGCGGCCCGGTGGTGCGGCTGGTCGTAGACCGGGGTGTCCATCACATGGAAGACGTGGCGGGCGCGGGCGGCCTCCAGCGCTCCCCAGTCGGAGATCTCCGGGTCGCCGGGTATCTCGGACTGGGCGACGGCGAGCAGCCAGGACAGGTCGATCCGGAGCAACGCTCGGGCCCGGATCAGCCGGCGCCGGCGCCGGGCTGCGCGGGGCGGCCGAAGCGCTCCGCGAAGGCGGGGCCGTGCAGGCCGACGAAGGAGCGGGCGCCCTCGAAGAACCGAGTGCGCTTCAGGTCGGCGTCCAGGACACGGCCCGCGTAGTCCTCGGCGGGCAGGCGCTGCTCGGCCGCGGCACGTTCCAGCGCCTGGTACGCCTCTTCGCTGATCTCGATCCTGATCTCGCGTGCCATGCGCCCACGGTAGCGGCCCGGCGCCGGGCGCGGCAGGGGGCGGCGGGGCCGTCGCCTCCGCCGCTCGGGATCCTCGTCGCGACGGAGTCGCGGGACACCCTCGTGGCCTGCGCGTATGCCTGTGATCGGATGGGGCCATGGATTCTCGGACCCTGTACCTGTTCTGCAGCGCGGCCCCGCCCGTCTTCGACGTCGCCCGGGTCATCGAGGAGGCGCAGGCGGATGGCTGGGACGTGTGCCTCGGCCTCACGCCGACGGCGGCCCGCTGGCTCGCGCACTCCCTCGACGGCCTCGCCGCGCTCACCGGCCATCCCGTGCGCTGGGACTACTCCCTGCCCGGCGACCCGGCCGTGTGGCCGGAGGCCGACGCGGTCGTCGTCGCGCCGGCCACCTTCGACACGGTGAACCAGTGGGCTCTCGGGCTCACGGGCAAGTGGCTCGTGGGCGTGGTGGCGGAAGGCATCGGGAAGGGGCTACCGATGGCGGTGATGCCGTGCGTGAACTCGGCGTACGTCGCGCATCCCCAGTTCGAGCGGTCGATCGAGACGCTGCGGGGAGCCGGGGTGAGGGTCGTGTACGGCGAGGGCGGCTTCCTCCCCCACGAGCCGGGCCTGGGGAATCCGGAGACGTATCCGTGGCGTGCGGCGCTCGACGCCGTGGCGGACGTGGCCGGCCGGGGGCTGCCGCCCGTGGGCTGAGGATCCGCTCGGCCGATCCGGGTCCTCCCGGGGGCGCGCACGCTCTGACGCCGCGCGCCCCCGGCGCGTACCACGCTGGGAACCGCTACTGCCCCACGCGTCCGTCCACGCACTCGCGCAGCAGGTCGGCGTGTCCGCAGTGCCGGGCGTACTCCTCGATCCGGTGCACCCACAGTTCCCGTACCGCGGTGTCGTCCTGGATCACCCGCGCGCCCAGGTCCGGGCACGCGAGAAGGGCGGCATCGGTCGCCGCCTGCTCGCGGGCGAGATCCGCGAAGGCGCCCTCGACCACATCCTGTTCGGCGACGGCTCCCTCGAAGTCGCCGTCGGCCGCCCCGTACAGCTCGGGCTCCGGGTTCTCCGGCAGGATCCAGTTGCGCCAGTCCCGCTCCACCTCGGCGAGGTGGCGGACCAGGCCGAGGAGGGACATGGTCGACGGCGGGACCGACCGGCGGGCCAGCTGCTCCGGGTCGAGGCCCTCGCACTTCATCAGAAGGGTGTGCCGGTAGCCGCCCAGGAAGTCCTGAAGGGTGGCCAACTCACCGTCGGGACCGGGTCCTTCGCTGTGCCGGGGGTCCTTGTCGGGGTCCGCCCACATGTCCGGGTGGACGCTGGCCCCGCTCCACCGCTCGGGTACGTCGCTCGCTGTGTTCACGTGCCGAGGATGGTGAGCCGGGACCCGGGGCACAAACGATTATTCGGCAAGGGAGTTCGCGAGATCGCGTGTGCGCCGTGAAGACGATGCGGAGGGATCATTAAGAAACCTTGTTGAATAACCCCGTACCCCGGGTTCGCTCTTGATTTGCTCCTGCCAACCCGCACAGGGTTTCTCTCGAACGTTTGACGCCCCACACGTCAACACGAGGAGAGAACCTCTTTCATGGCAACTCACAAGCGATCCCACGGCCTTCGCAACGCGGCCATAGCCACAGGTACGGCTGCCGCGGCCGCCGCGGCACTGTTCGCGGGCAATCTCGCCGGGGCAGCCACCCCGGCCGAAGGAACCGTGCACGGTCTCGGCGCCCCCGGCGCCGTCGCCGGCAGCTTCGTCGTCATCCTCGACGCATCCGCGAACAAGGCGGACCTCGCGAAGAAGTACGGCGGCACTCTCCAGCGCGCCTACGGCTCCGAGGTGAACGGCTTCTCGGCGTCCGGCCTCACGGTCGAGGAGGCCAAGCGGCTCGCCGCCGACCCCGCCGTCGGCACGGTCGTGCAGAACAAGCGCTTCAGCATCAAGGAGACCCAGGAGAAGCCGCCGTCCTGGGGCCTGGACCGGATCGACCAGGCCGCGACCGCGGGCGACGAGAAGTACACCTACCCCGACAACGGCGGCGAGGGCGTGACGGCGTACGTCATCGACACCGGCGTCCGGATCTCGCACCAGGACTTCGGCGGCCGGGCGCAGCACGGCTTCGACGCCGTGGACAACGACGACAGCGCCGACGACGGCAACGGCCACGGCACCCACGTGGCCGGCACCATCGCCGGCACCGCGCACGGCGTCGCCAAGAAGTCCAAGATCGTGGCGGTGCGCGTCCTGGACGACAACGGTTCCGGCACCACCGAGCAGGTCGTGGCGGGCATCGACTGGGTGACCCAGCACCACTCCGGTCCCTCGGTCGCGAACATGAGCCTCGGCGGCGGCGCCGACGAGGCGCTCGACGCGGCGGTCAAGCGGGCCATCGCCTCCGGCGTGACCTTCGCGGTGGCGGCCGGCAACGAGTCGGCCGACGCCGGGCAGGGCTCGCCGTCCCGCGTGCCGGAGGCGCTCACCGTGGCCTCCAGCACCAAGGACGACGAGCAGTCCGACTTCTCGAACTTCGGCGCCGTGGTCGACCTGTACGCCCCCGGCTCGGACGTCACCTCGGCCTGGAACGACAGCGACACCGGCACCAAGACGATCTCCGGGACGTCGATGGCCGCGCCTCACGTGGCGGGCGCCGCGGCCCTCTACCTGGCGGCCAACACGTCGGCGACGCCCGCCGACATCTCCGCCGCTCTGACCGGCGCGGCCACAGCGGACGCCATCAAGAACCCCTCCGCCGGCACCGCGAACAAGCTCCTCAAGGTGGCCCCGTAGCCACACCGCACCACCGCATGACCGCATGACCGCATGACCGCATGACCCACCACCGCACCACCGCACCACCGGTCGGCCGACCACCGCGTCACGAGAGGTGGCCCTTCACACACCCGTGGAGGGCCACCTTCCGCGTGGGACGGCGAGATACTGCCGCAATGCCGCAGACGTCGCCCACCATGAAGCCGGAGCCCATATCGGCCGACCCGCCGCACCGCACGGACCGCACGCTGCTCACCCAGTCCTGGCTCGACCTGACCTTCCTGCACTGGGCCGTGGACCCCGCCGACGTGGCCCCGCTGCTGCCCGCCGGGACGGTGCCCGACACGCTCGACGGGGTCACCTACGTGGGACTCGTCGCCTTCCGGATGCACCGGGTCGGCTGGTTCCGCCTCCCCGGGCTCCCCTATCTCGGCAGCTTCCCCGAGACCAACGTCCGGCTGTACTCCGTGGACGGGCACGGACGCCGCGGTGTCGTCTTCCGCTCCCTCGACGCGTCCCGTCTGGTCCCCGTGGCCGTCGGCCGCTGGGCGTTCCGGATCCCCTACGTCTGGTCGCGGATGAGCGTCCGCAGCGACGGCTCCACCGTGACGTACACCAGCAGCCGGCGGTGGCCGGGTCCCCGGGGGGCGGGCAGCGCGATCCGCGTCGGGATCGGCGAACGGGTCGAGGAGCCGACCGCGCTGGAGCACTTCCTGACCGCCCGCTGGGGCATGCACAGCTCCTTCCGCGGGCGTCCCATGTACCTCCCGAACACCCATCCCCGCTGGCCGCTGCACCGTGCCCGGCTCCTCGACTGCGACGAGACGCTCGTCGCGGCCGCGGGTCTGCCCAGGCCCCCGGGTGCGCCCGTGAGCGTGCTCTACTCACCGGGCGTACCGGTCCGCTTCGGCGGGCCGCCGCGGCGGCCGGACGTCGTGTCCGTCCCGCGTCCGCGCGACGGCGACGCCTGACCGACCGCCCGGAGCGCGGTGCTCCAGTCGGTCGGTGCGGGGCCGGGCCGACCGCGCGTCAGGGGCAGCTGACGCGGATGTCGCCGGGGTCGGTGGTGCAGGTGTCCGTACCGGGGCCGCCGTTGGCGGTGTCGTTGCCCGCGACGCCGTCGGTGGTGGTGAGGCGGTCGTTGCCGTAGTTGCCGGTCAGGGTGTCTCCGCCCGGACCGCCGTTGAGGGTGTCGTCGCCGAAGCCGCCGTCGATGTTGTCGTTGCCGAAGCCGCCGTGGACGGTGTCGTGGCCGTAGCTCCCCCGGAGGGTGTCGTTGCCGCCGAGGCCGCAGATCACGTCGTTGCCGTTGCCACCGTTCAGGGTGTCCGCACCGCTGGTGCCGATGATCGTGCAGCCGCGGCTGTTGTTCACCGAGGTGGAGGCGACGGCTGTGTTGTTCGAGGTCACCGGGTCCTGGGGGGTGCCGGTGACGCCGGCCGTGTTCGTGAGCGTGCCGGTGCTCCTGGGCTCCGCCGTGACCGTGACGGTCGCGCTCGCCCCCGGGGCCAGGGAGCCCACGGCGCAGCCGGCGCCTGTCGCGGTGGTGGTGCAGCTGCCCTGCGAGGGGACGGCCGAGACGAGCGTCGCGCCGGCGCCCCCGAGGGTGTCCGTCAGGGTGACGCCGGTCGCCGTGGCGGTGGACGTGGCGGCGTTGGAGACCGTCACCGTGTACGTGGCGCGGTCGCCGATGCCGACGGTGGTCGTCCCGGTCTTCGTCACCCGCAGATCCGCGCTCGGCGTGGGCGGGGGCGGGGTCGTGCCGTCGCCGCCCTGGTAACGGGCGAGGGCGAAGGCGAAGCCCGCGCCGTAGCCCGCCGCGACGATCTTCCCGTCCGGCTGTACGAGCACCCCGCGGGCCTCGTCGAAGTCGTTGAAGCCGGTCACCACGAAGCCGTCGCCGCCGAAGCCGGTGTCCACCGTGCCGTTGGTGTGGAGACGGGTCAGGCCGAAGTCGTTGGCCTCGGAGCTGTTCGGGTCGTCCGCCCGCCCGGCGAGCACGATCTTGCCGTTCTCCTGGAGCGCCACGTCGTACGCGATGCCGCCGTCGCCCGGGACGTTGACCGAGGTGCGCCCGCCGGTGCCGAAGCCGGCGTCGGGGGTGCCGTCGGCGTGGTAGCGGAGGGCCGCGAAGCCGGCGCCGCCGGAACCCGTCGCGACGATCTTGCCGTCGGGCTGCACGGCCACGGCGTTGCCGAACTCGGTGCCGCCGAAGTCCGCGGTGACCATGCCGTCGCCACTGAAGGTGGTGTCGAGGCTGCCGTCGGAGTTGTAGCGGGCCACGCCGATGTCGAAGGCGGTGTTCCCGACGTAGCCGACCGAGACGATCTTCCCGTCCGGCTGGAGGGCCATGCCATGGGCGATGCCGCCGCCGTCCTGGGGCGAGGTGGCCGTGAATCCCGCGACCACCGCGCCGTCACCGCCGAGGCTGGGGTCGAGGCTCCCGTCGGCGCCGAGGCGGACCAGCGCGAAACCGCCGCCACCGGGCTTGCCCACGGCGACGATCCTGCCGTCGGGCTGCACCGCCACGTCCGCGCCGTCCGCGGACCCGCCGAACTCGTCGACGCGCACCAGGCCGCCGTCGCCGAAGCTCAGGTCCGGGTGGCCGTCGGGGTGGTAACGGGCCACGGAGAAGAAGCAACAGCCGCCGCCCACCTCGTCGAACACCGCGGTGGTGCCGGCCACGACGATCTTCCCGTCCGACGGCTGGATCGCGACGGCGTTGGCCGTGCCTCCGCCGCCGCCGAAGTCGCTGATCACCGTGCCGTCGCCGCCGAAGCCGGGGTCGAGGCTCCCGTCCGTGTTGTAGCGGGCGAGCGCGAAGCCGGCCTCGCTCACCCCGGCCACGACGAGTTTGCCATCGGTCTGCCGCGCGATGTCGTGGCCCTCCGCGTACCCGGTGATGGAGGTCGTCACCCGGCCGTCGGGACCGAAGGTCGGATCCAGATCGCCCGGGGCGGCCAGGGCCGGCGCGGGGAGCGCGAGTACGAGCGCCATGCCGAGTGCCGTTCCGAGCGCGGCCGGCATCCCTGCCCTCCCACCCGGTCCGCGGCGGCGTTCCGCCGGTCTCAGCTGTCCATGGGTCATGGGGGAAGAACCTCCGTCTTCGCGGTTGTACGGGGAGCAGCGCACAGCTTCGTGCCGGTCCGCTCCCCTCTCACGCGGGCCGTGCCGGAATAGGCCCACCGGCCCCCGGGAACCACCCCCGCGAGGGAGCGCGCGCGGGGCGCGCTCCGTCCGTCGGCCCCTGGGGGAGACCGCCGGGGTCGGCGATGTGCCCCGGGGGCGTGGGGCGCCTCGGGCACCGCGTACCCTCGCCTCGGACGGGACAGGGGTGCGGATCGCGGGATGCCGGACGCACGGCGAGCGGGGAACGGAACATGACGCAGGCGCACGGGCAGCGGACGGAGCCGCCCGGTGGGGACGACCGTGACCGGGCCGCCACCGTGCGCGTCTTCATCGCCCTCGCTCCGCCCGACGGGGCGAAGGACGAGCTCGCGCGCGCCCTGGGCCCCGCGTACGACGCCTACCCGCACCTGCGGTGGAACCGCATCGAGGACTGGCACGTCACCCTGGCCTTCCTCGGCGAGCTCCCGGTCGGGACTGTTCCGCTCCTGCGTCCGCCGCTCGCCGGCCTGGCGGCTTTCCGCCGGCCGGTCGGACTGGCGCTCCGCGGCGCCGGGCATTTCGACGAGCGGGTCCTGTGGAGCGGGATCGAAGGTGACCTGGACGAGCTGCAGCGGCTCGCCTCCGATGTGCGCACGGTCGTCAGGGAGTGCGGTGTCCCCTTCGAGGACCGCCCCCTGCGGCCCCATCTGACGCTGGCCCGCGCCCGTCGTGACGACCGGTCGAGCGTGGTGGACATCGCCGCGGGACTCGCCGGCTTCGCCGGCCGCCGCTGGCCGGCCGAACGGCTCCACCTGGTCGGCAGCGACTTCGGGCGCGGACCGGGGCCGATCCGGTACCGCGACATCGAGTCCTGGTCGTTCGACGGAAGCTGAGGCCCTCGGCGGTGTCGCAACCGGTCGTGGTCCCTGGGCGTGTTTCCCTGTGAAGTGATCACTCCGGAAAGGGAGTTCCCTTGTCCTTCTCAGGATTCAGCCCGTCCCGTCGCACCGCGCTGGCCCTCGGCGCGGGTGCCGCGCTCGCCTCCGCATTACCCCTCGGCGGGAGTGCCCACGCCTCCGCCGGGTCCGGCGGCGAGAACCTCGCCCCGCGGCTGCGGGAGCTGGAGCAGCTGCACTCCGCCCGGCTCGGTGTGTTCGCGCACGACGTGCGGACGGGGCGCACGGTGGCGTACCGCGCCGACGAACGCTTCCCGATGTGCTCGCTCTTCAAGACCGTCGCCGTCGCGGCCGTGCTCCGCGACCTCGATCACGACGGCGCGTTCCTGGCGCGGCGCATCCACTACACCAAGGCGTACGTCGAGCGGTCCGGCTACTCCCCCAAGACCGAGCTGCCCGAGAACCTCGCCCATGGGATGACCGTCGCCGAGCTGTGCGACGCCACCCTGCGCTACAGCGACAACGCCGCCGCCAACCTGCTGCTGCGCGAGCTGGGCGGCCCGACCGCGGTCACGCGGTTCGCCCGGTCGATCGGCGACACCACGACGCGCCTCGACCGCTGGGAGCCCGAGCTGAACTCGGGCGAGCCCTGGCGGGAGACCGACACCAGCAGCCCTCGCGCGATCGGCCGGACCTATGGACGGCTCGTGCTCGGCGACGCGCTCGCGCCGCGGGACCGGGAGCGGCTCACCGCGTGGATGCTCGCGAACACCACCAGCGGTGAGCGGTTCCGCAAGGGGCTGCCCGCCGACTGGCTCCTCGCCGACAAGACCGGCGGCGGCCGGTACGGCGGCAACAACGACGCCGGCGTCACCTGGCCTCCGGACGGCGGCCCGATCGTGCTCGCGGTGATGACCACACGGTTCGAGGAGGACGCGGCGCCGGTCAACGCGCTGGTGGCCGACGCGGCGGCCCTGGTGGCGGCCGAGCTCGGCTGACCCCGGGAGAAACGGCTCGAATAAATGGCTTGAGCGTCGCCCGCGGCCTTCCTAGGCTGTGGGTACACGCTGAAAGGAGGTGATCCGAGAACATGGTTTCTTTTCGGATTCGTGAGGTGACTGCGGGCTAACGGCCTGCCGTCGCACTCTGTGCACCCCGGCAGGTCACCTGCCGAAAACCACGCAGTCACCCGACCCGTGGGCCGCCGGTAATCCGGCCGGCTCCCGTCCGAACTCGAGCGGACGGGACCAAGGCCCACGGGTCGTCCGCGTTCCGGGACACCTCCCACGTCGACCCCTGTGATCCGGATCACAGGGAACCTTCGGGCGGTACAGCTCCTCCTCGGGGTGTCGGCGCGCTGCGGCGCCGGCCTCTGAACGGAGGGGAACCCCATGGAACCCCATGGCGGTCATCGGCATCGAGCGGCCTCGCACGAGCGCGGGTCGGCGTGCTGTCGCCGCGCTGCTCGCCGTCCTCGCGCTGGTGCACCTCTCTCGCCCTCAGCCGCTACGGCCTGCGGGCGCACTTCCACGGCGTGTTGCGGCCCGGCTGGTGCTGGCTGCAGAGCCGGTTCCTCGTCATCGGGATGGCTGCGGTGGACGAGGGAGGGCGGACCCGGGTCGCGCTCACCGGTGGCGTACGTGCCCCCGGGCGCGCCGCGCTGGTGCCGTTCGGCGCGCGACGCGAGCTCGAAGAGGCCATGACACGCCTGGCCGCCCGGGTCACATGACCGCCCGCCGCCCGAGTGCGGCGGGTCGCCCCGGGCCGCTGCCCGGGCACGGTCCCGTCGCGCCAGGCTCAGCGCGCCCGCCTGTCGGGAGGGGTCGCGGTCGCCTCGGAGTGACAGGAACCGCCCGGACGCTCCCCCCTCCGGTGCGGCGCTCGTCGCGCGCGTGACGAGCGCCGCACCGGCCGGGTGAAAACGATCTTGAGCTATCTGCTGACGCAGCCGGACTCGCTCCTGCCGAACGTCGACGGCGAGGGCAACGGCGGCATCGTCGACGGCGTGTCGATCACCGGCTACGGCAAGCGGCTGTCCCGGATCGTGTACGCGCCGGCGGCCGACGACACCACCCTGTGGACGAACTACCAGCGCTACAAGAACATCCGGATCTCCGGGCTCACCTTCACGAGCACCAACGCCACGTCGAGCTTCAACTACGCCTACTCCTCTGCCGACTACGGCGCCCAGGACACCTGGTACACGGACGTCGAGTGGCGCGGCAGCTGGAAGCGCGGCATCGGTCTGGACGGCCCGGCCACGACGTCCAACCTGAACAGCGAGATGGGCTGGGACCACTGCCAGGTCGGCGGCTCCTACTCCGACGCCTTCCTCGTCATGGGGATGACGCCGGCGGCGACGCAGCAGGACCAGTTCCTCAACTACTGGTTCCGCGACTGCAAGGTGGAGTACCAGTCCGGTGTGTTCGTGAAGAACAACCGGGGCGGCTCGATGAACTTCGTCGGCGGCTCCTACATCCTCACCGACGCCGCGTCGAACGGTACGTTCTTCCAGCTCACCGCCGACGCGACCACCCGCGCCGACTCCGTGACGCGTCTGTACGTCCAGGGATCCGCTTCGAACTGCGCGGCCTCGGCCACAAGGTGATCGACTCCCGCTGGTACAAGGGGAACATCACCTTCGAGTCGTGCGACGACATGGCCCTCAGCTTCAAGTCCTGGGCGCCGGACGCGGTCACCCACGTGTACGACTTCGACGCGAACGGTGCCCGCGGTCCGATGGTGCGTTACGTGGACTGTGGCCTGATGGGCTCGCACCAGGTGACGACCGGGTCCACGGCGACGACGGCGGGCAAGTTGCTGTACGACGGGTGCCGCTTCATCGACATGCCGACCGCGACGGGAGCGACCGGGTTCCTCCGCTGGACCGGGGCCGTCGCGCCCCGCTACGAGGTGCGTGACTGCCTCGGCGGCGCCACCTACCTGGCGAACGTGAGGAACCCCGCCTGAGCACCCACGGGCACGCCCCGCCCGGACGGCGACACGTGTCGTCGTCCGGGCGGCGGTTCATCGCACGTACACATGGATTTCCTGCCTCCGGTCACCCGGTGGCGCCGTACCGACACGGACGGGCAGCACGCTCACGCAGGACTGAACGCCCCCTGCAGAGGAGAGTTGTGTGACTCGCCCCATCACCGCCCGGTCACTGTTGCTCGTCATGACCACGGCGCTCGCCGCAGCGGCCCTCGCCGTGCCGGCCCAGGCCCATCACCGCTCCTCCGAAAGCCCGTTGCCCACCGTGACGCCCCGTGCGGAGACCCCGGTCCTGCACGACGACGACGAGGGCGGGAACGCCGACGCCGACGACCCGGCGATCTGGCGCAACTCCGCGGCCCCGGGCCGCAGCCTCGTCATCGCGACCGCCAAGGAGGGCGGTCTGCGCGTCTACGACCTGGACGCGCGACCGGTGCAGTCGATAGCCGCGCCCCCCGCCGTGGGCGAGGACGACGCCCCGGGCCGGTTCAACAACGTGGACCTCGTCCACGGTCTGCGACTGTCCTCCGGACGCGCCGACCTGGCCGTCACCAGCGACCGCGGCCACGACCGGCTGCGCTTCTACCGGATCGACCGCGACCGCGTCGGCGGCCCGCTGACCGATGTCACCGACGCCGCCGCGCCGCCCGTCTTCTCCCGGGACCAGGCCGAGATCAACGACCAGCGCACCGCCTACGGGCTCGCGACCTGGACCGACCCGGCGTCCGGAAAGTCCTTCGCCCTGGTCAGCCGCCGCGAGCGGACCAGCATCACGCTGCTCGAACTGCTCCCGACGGCGACCGGCACGGTCACCTACCGCACGGTCCGGACCCTGGACCTCCCCTCCTCGTTCCGCCTGCCCGACGGCACCTCGTGGTCCCCGTGCGCCGAGCCGGACGAGCTGCCGCAGGTCGAGGGCATGGTCGTCGACCCGGCCAACGGCACCCTCTACGCCGGCCAGGAGGACATCGGCATCTGGCGCCTGCGCGCCGACCTCACCGGCACGCCGAAGCTGATCGACAAGGTCCGCGAGTACGGCGTCCCCGGGACCTACGACGAGGAGACCGAGGAGTGCACGCCCGGTGCCGACCCCGGCTACGGCGGTACGAAGATCAGCGCCGACGTCGAGGGCCTGACGCTGCTCACCGAGTCCGACGGTGACGGCTACCTCCTGGCCTCCAGCCAGGGCGACAACACCTTCGCGGCCTACGACCGGGAGCTCGAGGACGCCAACGAGTACGAGGGCGGATTCCGCGTCGCGCCCGCGAACAGCACCCTCGACGGCTCCGAGGAGTGCGACGGCGCCGCGGTCCTGAACGCCCCGCTCGGCGACAGGTACCCGAACGGCCTCCTCGTCGTGCAGGACGGGCACGACGCGCCCGGTGACGGCGACCGGCCCGCGACCAACTTCAAGTTCGTCGACCTCGGCACCGTCATGGACGCCCTCGACGACTGATCCCGCGCCGCCACGCGCCCGTGCCGTCCGCCGAAGCCCCCGGGCCCGGCGGACGGCACGGTGTCATGGGGCCGCGAGAAGCTCCGCCACCGCGTGGGCCGTGGCCGGGTGGCGGGCCGTCAGGGACGGCGCGTGCCCTGCCGGGGCGGCCGCCGCCCAGGACTCCGCGCAGCCCAGGATGTCCGCCACGGCGTCACAGGTGGCCCGGTGGGCGGAGAGCAGTGCCACGCCCGTCGGGCCGGCGGCCCGGCCGTCCGCCGGGGCCCAGGCCTCCCCGGCGCCCACCAGGTCCGCCACCGCGTCGCACGTCTCCGGGTACCGGGCGAGTAGCGTCGCGCCGCGTTCGTCGCCGGACGACGGGAGGGCGTGCGTCTCCGGCTGGGCGCGCCACGGCGGGACCCAGGCGTCCAGGGCCGCGAGCCGCGCCGGGAAGACCCGTCCCGCCTCGCGGATGAGCAGGGGTGCCAGCTCCGCGGCGTTGGACCGCAGGGTGGTGATGAGGGTCGGCAGCCAGGGCAGCAGCACGGCGTCCGGCAGCCGTCCGAAGGCGTTCGACACCGCCTCCACCACCACGTCCGCGAGCCCCGGCACCGGCTCGAGGGCGTGCACGAAACCGCTGAGGTAGCGCGGGTAGGAGGGCACGACCAGGGGGTTGGCGAGGAGTTCGTCGCAGCGGGCGCGCAGCTCGCCCCGGGAGAGGGTGCCGAGCTGGACCTGAGCGGCCCACAGGAGCGCCGTCTTCGCCTGGTCCCCCGGGTGCGACTGCGCCACCGCCAGTTCCAGCTGCGTCCGGTCGCAGCCCAGGGAGAGGGCCAGACTCTCCATGCCGAACAGGAAGCCCAGCATCGCCGCCACCTGCCCCACGGTCGCGTCCTCGTCACGGAACGCCGTCGGCAGCAGCGTGCAGTAGTGGGCGTACCCGGCTCTGACGAAGGACTCGATCCACGGCGGCAACACCGGTTCGGCGGTGCGGTAGTACGCCAGGAGGCCGCGCACCCTGCGGAGCACCTCCGGCGCCCCGTCCACGCTGCGCTCGCCCGCGAGGACCTCGAGCGCACGGGTGCCGAGTTCGTCGGCGAGGCGCCGGCCGCCGAGGTACAGCGTCGCGTCCTCGACGGCGGCGAGGACCTGCGCCGTGGTGGCCTGGGCCCCGTACGCGGTGCGGCGCAGGCGCTGCTCCAGTACCTGCTCCAGGCTCACGCCCTCGTAGCCGAGCTCGATGAGGGCCCGCTGGTGGGTGCCGAGGGAGAGGTCCCACGACTCCTGGATGGACCGCTCGCCGAGCCGCCGCTCCCCCATCACCGGGCGCGCGGCGCCCGGCGGAAGGAGCCGGCGCAGCATCCACAGCACGTCCGAGCAGGACCTCAGGTCCGGCTCGGACGCCATGTCGAGCAGGGCCCTGCGCACTCCGCGCTGCTGCAGGTTCAGTTCCAGGGGTGCGAGCCGGTCGTGCACGTCGCGGGCGAGGGGCGGCAGCGCGTCGTAGCCGACCTGCCCGATCCGGTCTCCGCCCATCATGATCTCGACGAGCCGGCGCACGTCCCGGCGGCCGGGGACGGTGTCCTTCTCGATGCAGGTGACCGCCGCGTCCTGGAAGTCGTACGGCGTGGGCTTGGCCCGGTCCCGCATGGCGGCGAGCAGGATCGACGTCTCGAAGACGGCGATGGCGTCGGCGGTGGAGGCGAGGTAGCCGTTGCGGCGGGCGGCGCGGACGATGTCCACGGACCAGCCGAGCAGTTCCGCCTCGTCGAGGGTGTGCAGGGCAGGGGGCCGCTGGAGGAAGCCCGAGAGCCGGTCCTCGGTGGCCTCGGGTGCGGGTGCGGGCAGGGGTGCCCGCGCAGCGGTCTTCGCCGGGCGCGGCTTCTTCGTGCCGGCCTGGCCTTCCAGGCGGAACGGCTTCACCCGGGTGCGCTTGAGGTTCTTCGCCCATTCGGTAGCGGCGATGGAGACGGAGCCGGCGGCGAGGCCGAACTGCGCCTCGATCGCCGCGTGGCTGGAGGGGATCAGCCCGTACTGCCAGGTCGTGGCGGTGCGCGGGGAGATGGTGAAGCCGCCGGTGCCGTGGACGCCGAACTCGTCGACGCGGCTGGCCGCGTGGAAGGCGCCGCACACGTAGAGGCAGTCCGCCGGGTCGGTGCCCGTCGCGGCGAGGTGCTCGCGCATCCGGGTCCACATGTAGCGCTCGCGGTCCTCGTCGACGCGCACCCGGTCCCCCTGACCGGGGGCGAGGCGCCGGAACAGGCTGCCGATGAGGAACATGACCTGGCGGTAGGTGTCGTGGTCGCTGTCCCCGAGGGGGACCTCGACGTACTGGTGCCACCATTCGGACCAGTGCCGCACCTTGCCGTGGCGCAGCAGGTGCTGCTCCAGTTCGGCGAAGCGGGGCCGCAGGTCGCCGATCTCGACACCGACGGCTTCGCCGTGGAGTGCGGCCTCGGGCTCGGTGGACGGCTCCGCGGGCGGCTCCGCGGCTTCGGCGGACAGCTTCCCGGACTGTTCGTGCCGGGTGTCCCACTGGAAGACGTGGTCGGAGGAGCGGTCGACGAGGACCAGTTCCACGCCGGGGGTGTCGAGCGCGTAGGCGACGGCCTGGTACTCGGCGGAGGCCTCGGTGATCGGCGCGACGACGGAGAGCGGGGCCCAGCCGGGCGGGAAACCCTCGATGTCGCTCGCGAAGGCCTGCACGGCTACCGGCAGCCGGCAGTTGCGCAGCTCGGTGAGGAGCGGTGCCATGTCCTCGCACAGCTCCAGGTAGACGACCTTGGGCTGCTTCTCGCGCAGCCGACGGGCCATGGCGAGGGCGGAGGCGGGCGAGTGGTGGCAGACGGGGAAGATCTCCAGCGGTTCGGCGACCGCGCGGTCGACGTCGTCGACCATGCCGAGCAGGATGCCTTCCAGGGCGTCCTGGCCTCCGGCGAACTCGGCGGCCGCGTCGTGGAGTTGTCCGCGCAGCGCGGCGAAGGGCGGTGAAGCGGGCCGCTCGGGGACGGCCGTGGTCTCCGGGGTCCCGGTCACGACAGCTTGGCGATCGCGTCGCGGCCGCCCTCCAGGAACTCGGGCCAGGAGCCGCCCTCCTCCTTGCCGCGCGGCTCGACGACGCCGTGCAGGTACTTGTTGAGGATGGCCAGGTCCTCGGGCTCGCGGCGGGCCAGGGTGCCGACGAGCGAGGCGGCGAGGGCGCGGGCCGTGAGGGTCCGCTCGCCGAAGAAGTCGCTGTGCAGGACCGCGTCCTCCAGTACGCCGATCTGTTCGGCGGTGGAGAGGGCGGACTCCAGCTTCTCCTCGTCGCTGCCGGCCGCGGCGGCGGAGGCCCGCAGATCGGCGAAGCTCTGGAGGAGGACGTCGAGGAGGGTGGGGGGCACGTCCAGCTCGATGGAGTGCCGGCGGAGCAGTTCCTCGGTGCGGAAGCGGACGATCTCCGCCTCGCTGTTCTTGTTGGTGACGACCGGGATGCGGACGAAGTTGAAGCGGCGCTTGAGTGCGGAGGACAGGTCGTTGACGCCCCGGTCGCGGCTGTTGGCGGTGGCGATGACCGAGAAGCCGGGCTTCGCGAACACGATGTTCTCGCCGCCGGCGCTGTCGAGTTCCGGGACCGAGATGTACTTCTCGGAAAGGATCGAGATGAGCGCGTCCTGGACGTCGCTGGTGGAGCGCGTGAGCTCCTCGAAGCGGCCGATGGTGCCGGTCTCCATCGCGGTCATGATCGGCGAGGGGATCATCGACTCGCGGGACTGGCCCTTGGCGATGACCATGGACACGTTCCAGGAGTACTTGATGTGGTCTTCCGTGGTGCCCGCGGTGCCCTGGACGACCTGGGTGGAGTTGCGGCTGATGGCGGCGGAGAGGAGTTCGGCGAGCCAGCTCTTGCCGGTGCCGGGGTCGCCGATGAGGAGCAGGCCCCGGTCGGAGGCGAGGGTGACGATGGAGCGCTCGACGAAGCTGCGGTCGCCGAACCACTTCTGCGACACCTCCCTGTCCAGGCCGTCGGCGCGCTCGGAGCCGAGGACGAACAGGCGGACCATCTTCGGTGAGAGGCGCCAGGAGAACGGCTTGGGGTTGTCGTCGATCGACTCCAGCCAGTCGAGTTCCTCGGCGTACTTGATCTCGGCGGGAGCGCGGAGCAGGTCGGACATGCGAAGGGCCTTTCTGGGCGTCTCAGGTGAGGAAGGTCTTGAGTTCGTGCACGAGCTTGTCGATGTGGCCGGAGATCACCGGGGTGCCGAGCGCCTTGAAGCGCTCACGGAACCAGGGGTTGACCTCCTGCCGTCCGGAGCTGGTCACCGATCCGACCGGGATGAACCGGACGCCGGAGCGGTGGACCGCTTCGATGCCCTCGAACAGGGGCTGTGAGCGGGAGAACTCGTAGAAGTCGGAGATCCAGACCATGACGGTGTTCTTCGGTTCGGCGATCTTCGGCCGTGCCATGGCCATCGCCACCGGCCCGTCGTTGCCGCCGCCGAGGTTGGTCCGCAGGAGCACGTCGAAGGGGTCGTGCACCCAGGGCGTGAGGTCGATGGCCCGGGTGTCGTACGCGATGAGGTGGACGTCGACCTTCGGCAGTCCGGCGAAGATCGAGGCGAGAATGGTGCAGTTGACCATCGAGTCGACCATGGAGCCCGACTGGTCCACGACCACGATCAGCCGCTGGGGCGTGGTCCTGCGGACGGTCTGCCGGTAGTAGAGGCGGTCGACGTAGAGCCGCTCCTCCTCGGGGCTCCAGTTGGTGAGGTTCTTCCAGATGGTGCGGTCGAGGTCGAGGTTGCGGAAGACGCGCTTGGGCGGGACCGAGCGGTCGAGGTCCCCGACGGTGGCCTTCTCCACCTGGGTGCGGAGCACCTGGGCGACCTCTTCGACGTACCGGCGGATCAGGGACTTGGCGTTGGCCAGCGCGACGCCGGACAGGTTGCCCTTGTCGCGGAGGAGTTGTTCGATCAGCGACATGCTGGGCGTGAGCCGGGCCGCGAGTTCGGGGTCGGCCAGCACCTCGCGCAGGCGCATGCGACTGACGAGGTCGGCCTCGACCGCGCCGAGTTCGGGTCCGAGGCCGCCGGCGAGCGCGCCGGCCCCCTGTCCGCCGCGCAGTCCGCCGGGCGGGCAGCCGAGCGCCCGCTCCAGCCACCCGGCGTCCGACTGCCAGCGGGCCAGCTGCCCGGCGGACACCGCTCCCGATCCGGTGGCGAAGACGTTGAGCAGCAGCTTCGACGCGAGCGCCGCGCGCCGCACCTCCGCCGCCCGGTCGCGCGCGCCGTCCGGCTCGGGCTCCGGCATCATGAGCCCGTCGAACTCGCCGGCCAGTTCCGGATGGCGCTGTACGACGGATTCGACGGAGGCGCCCGGGTCGAGGAGCGCCGGCGGCAGGCCGATGTCCTCGACGACGGCGAGGCTCGCCGATTCCAGGGCGGCCTGCTCCTGGGGGTCGAAGAGGCGGGCGAGGAGTCGCCAGTAGAGGACCTGGCGGCGGTTGTCGTCGCTCATTTCCGCAGCAGCTTTCCGGCTCGCTCGCGCAGGACGGCGACGGAGTCCGTGGCCGCCTTCTCCGCCCGTGCGCCGAGTTTGTCGGTGGTGCCCCCGGCCCATGCGCCGGCGTGGAGGGCGACGGTCTTCTTCCGGACGGTCGTCTCCACGGCGAGCGGCTGGAGGACGAACTCGCCCGCGTCCCAGCGGAGCAGGCCCAGGCAGGCCCCGGACGCGGCGACGGCCTCAGGGGTGAGCGGGCTCGCGGCGGGGACGCGCTCGGTGTCGACGGTCAGCCGGTGTCCGGCGAGCGTGAAGGTCAGCGGCCCGTCGTCCTCGCGCTCCGCCGTGTACCCCTCGACGAGGACGGGGACGGCGATGCCGGCGGGGTGACGGTCCAGCGGGGCGGTCACCGGGTCGGCGGCGGTGGACAGGATCACCCGGGCGGTGGCGAAGGGGTCGGCGGACTCCCCGGTGCGGGCCCGCTCGTCGTCCCACACGAGGTCGCCCTCGGCGGTGACGGGCATGGCGTCGAGCTCCACGGCGCGCCCCTCCCCCGCCGCGCCGAGCAGCGACATCCGCGGCCGGAGGAGCTGCCACAGGCCGGCACCGACGACGGTGTCGGGCTTGGGCGCGGACACCGCCGCCCGGACCAGTCGCGGCGCCGAGCCGTCGGAGGGCTCCAAGACGGCGTGGACCTGGGCCTGCACGGCGGTCGCGTGCTCCTGTACGTCCACGCCCAGCGGCAACAGGCGGCCGGTCACCGTGTCCGCGGCGGGGGTCCGAGCGGCTCCGGGCAGGGTCAGGAGCAGGGCGCGCGTCCACAGGTCGGCCCAGCGGCGCACCGGGACGCGTTCCAGGGTGGCCCCCGGGCAGGAGGCGGCGAGTTCGGCGGCGAAGCCGTCGAGCAGGGTCGCCTGGCGGCGCAGTCGGGGGTCCGGCAGCATCGCGGAGACGACGGGTCCCGCGCCGGAGACCAGTTCGTGGTCGATGCCCTGCCAGCCGGCGCGGGCGAGGTCGCACAGCCAGGCGCGGGCGGCGGCGAGCACGTTCGCCCCGGGGGTGTCCGCCGGGGTGTCCCGGGTGCTCCGCTCGGCGCGCGGCCGGCCGGTGGCGTCCGCGACGCGGTCCGTGAGCGCGTCGTGCACGGAGCCCATGAGGGCGGTGCGGGCGGCGGCGAGCGCGACGAGGTGGTCCTCGCCCGCGGCGCCCGCCGCGGCCTTGTCGGCCGCCTCGGCGACCAGCGAGGCCAGCGGGGTGCCGGCGACGGAGTGCGCGAGCGCCGCGAGGCCGGCGGCCTGGGCGGGCTGTGGCCGGAGCAGTCCGGCGACGAGCACGCGGTCGAAGGCGTCGACGGCGGCCAGCGCCTCGTCGAGTCCGTCCACGGGGTCGGTGAGCAGGTCCGTGCGCATCAGGCGGCCGTCCTCGTCGCGGGGAACCACTGCATCTCGGGCAACGGAGCGGTGGTCGGCTCCAGTTCGAGGTAGGCGAGGTGCCGGAGGAACCTGCTGAACACCGGGGCGGCGGCCGAGGTGTCGCCCTGCGCGGGGCGCGTGCCGGTCATGACCGAGACGAGTGCCTCGGCGTCGGGCTCGCCGCCCGGTGTCTCGGCCTTGAGGTACCGGGCGACGCGCTCGGCCCCGTACTGCAGGACCGCCTCGCCGACGAGGGCGCGGATGTGGTTGCAGAAGGTGCCGCGCGCGCCGCCGCAGGGGCGGTTGTTGTTGGTGCTGCACGCGAACGCGTACGTTCCCGCGGCGATCGAGGACACGTACACGCGCCCTATGTCGGACCCGCTGGACACGACGCCCTGCAGCCGTCCGTCGGCCAGTTCCACGAACGGCACCTTGGCGAGTTTCCGCGGTCGCGCGGGCGGTACCACCCGCGCCGTACTCGACCTCTCCCAGACCGGCAACGTACCTCTCCCATGCACGTCGAAGGGGTTGTTCTCGCCGTCGCGGCGGAACGGGAACGAACTTATCCCCGCCCACTGACAACGGATCGGAACAGCCCTTCGGACCGGGGGGAGCGCCGCGTACGGTCATCGCCTCCCGGAGGGGGGTCAGAGGTGCGGGACCGAGTTCGCGCCGATGGCCCTGGCGTACCAGCGGGCGCTGGCCTTCGGGGTGCGCAGCTGCGTGGCGTAGTCGACGTGGACGGCGCCGAAGCGCTTGTCGTAGCCGTAGGCCCACTCGAAGTTGTCGAGGAGTGACCAGAGGAAGTATCCGCGGACGTCGGCGCCGTCGGCGACGGCCTGGTGGACGGCGGCGAGGTGCCGGTGGAGGTAGTCGATGCGGTCGTGGTCGCGGACCTGGCCGTCGGCCGTGGGGGCGTCGGGGAAGGCGGCGCCGTTCTCGGTGATCGCCAGGGGGAGGCCGGGGTGGGAGCGGGAGACGGCCATGAGGAGGTCGTACAGGCCGGTGGGGTCGATGGTCCAGCCCATGTCGGTGGTGTCGCCGGGCGGGGCGTGGAAGTTGACGTCCGCGGAGCCGGGCCACGGGGAGTGGTCGCTCTCGCCGTGGGCGTGACTGGCGGCGGCCGCTCCTGGGGTGGGCGCGGAGACGACGGCCGGGGTGTAGTAGTTGATGCCGAGGAGGTCGATGGGGACGCCGATGGCCGCCTCGTCCCCCGGCCTGATCAGGGTGTTCCAGTCGACGACGTGCTCGGTGTCGGCGAGGAGGTCGGCGGGGTATCCGCCGGAGAGCATCGGGCCGGTGAAGATCCGGTTGCCGACGGCGTCGATGCGGCGGGCCGCGTCGAGGTCGGCGGGGTCGGCGGTGAGCGGGCGGACCTGGTGCAGGTTGAGGGAGACCGCGACCTGGGCATGGGCGGGCAGGGTCGCGCGCAGGGCGGCGGTGGCGCGGCCGTGGGCGAGGTTGAGGTGGTGGGCGGCGCGCAGGGCGAGGGCGGGGTCGGTGCGGCCCGGGGCGTGGACGCCGGATCCGTAGCCGAGGAAGGCCGAGCACCAGGGTTCGTTGAGGGTGGTCCACAGCGCGACCCGGTCGCCGAGGGCGTCGGCGGCCAGGGCGGCGTACTCGCCGAAGCGTTCGGCGGTCTCGCGCTCGGTCCAGCCGCCGCCGGAGCCGTTCGGGTGACCGGTCTCCAGCTCCTGGGGAAGGTCCCAGTGGTACAGCGTGGCGACGGGCTGGATGCCCGCGTCGAGGAGTTCGTCGACGAGCCGGCGGTAGAAGTCGAGTCCGGCGGGGTTGGCGGGGCCGCGGCCGCCGGGCTGGACGCGCGGCCAGGACAGGGAGAAGCGGTAGGCCTGGAGGCCGAGGTGGGACATCAGGGTGACGTCGGTGCGGTAGCGGTGGTAGTGGTCGCAGGCGATGTCACCGGTGTCGCCGTTCGCGACCTTGCCGGGGGTGTGCGAGAAGGTGTCCCAGATGGAGGGCGTGCGGCCGTCCTCGGCGACGGCGCCCTCGATCTGGTAGGCGGCGGTGGCCGCGCCCCACAGGAAGCCCGGCGGGAAGTGCAGCCGGTCGAGGGCGGCGGAGGCGAAGGCAGGGGCGGTGGCGGGGGTTGCGGGCATGGCGGAGTACTCCTTCGGCGGAGGGTGTGGGACGAGGAGGGTGAGGAAGGCGGAGAGGGTCAGCCCTTGACGGCGCCCTGGGTGATGCCGCCGACGACGTGCCGCCCGAAGAGGGCGAAGACGAGCAGGAGCGGCAGGGTGCCCATGAGCGCTCCGGCGGTGATGACGGACCAGTCGGTGGACCAGCCGGTGCCGAGGCCGGCGAGGGCGACCTGGACGGTGGGGTTGGTGGAGCCGTTCATGACGATGATCGGCCAGAGGAAGTCGTTCCAGGACTGGACGAAGGTCAGCATGCCCAGGACCGCCATCGCCGGCCGGGCGATGGGGAACACGACGTGCCAGATGACGCGCAGGGAGTTGGCGCCGTCGACGCGGGCGGCTTCCAGGAGTTCGGTGGGCAGCGCCTGGGAGAGGAACTGGCGCATGAAGAAGACGCCGAAGGCGGTGACGAGGACGGGCAGGATCAGCGCTCCGAGGTGATTGCTCAGCCCCAGGTTCTTGGTCAGGATGAACAGGGGGACGACGCTGAGCTGCGCGGGCACGGCGAGGGTGGAGAGCACCAGTCCGAGCAGGACCTTCATGCCGCGGAAGCGGAGTTTGGCGAAGGCGAAGCCGGCGAGGACGGAGAAGGTCACCGTGCTGACGGTGACGGCCCCGGCGACGAGCGTGGAGTTGAGCAGGGCGACGCCCATGCCGCGCCCGCCGGCGTTGTGCCACACGTAGGTGAGGTTCTTGAACAGGTTGCCGCCGGGCAGCATCGGCGGTGGGCTGGAGACGACCGCGTGGCTGTCGGTGGAGGCCGCGACCAGCGTCCAGTACAGCGGGAACAGCGACGCCAGGGCCGCGAGTCCGAGGACGATGTGGGCGAGCGGTCCGGCCCGGTGCTGGCCGCCGGCCCGGCCGGCGCGGGCGGAGGGTCGTCCCGCCGTGCGGTGACGGCTGTGGGGGACGGGTGTGGTGGTGGTCATGTCGTACTCCGGGTCACTGGGAGGCGCGCAGGCGGCGGGTGAGCAGCGCGTTGACGAGCCCGATGAGCAGCAGCAGGCCGAACATGGTCCAGGCGACCGCGCTGGCGCGCCCGAGCATGCTGGAGTGGAATCCCTGGTCGTACATGAGGATGCCGAGGGTCTCGTACTGGTGGTCGGTGCCGCCCTGGTGACCGCTCTGGCCGCCGAACAGGTAGGGCTCGCCGAAGAGCTGGGTGGCGCCGATGGTCGAGACGATCACCGTGAACAGGATCGTGGGACGCAGGGCGGGGATCGTGACGTGCAGGAACTGCTGCCAGCGGTTGGCGCCGTCCAGGGCCGCGGCCTCGTACAGTTCGCGCGGAACGGCCTGCATGGCCGCGAGGAAGATCAGGGCGTTGTAGCCGGTCCAGCGCCAGGTGACGATCACGGAGATCGCGAACTGCGAGCTCCAGCGGCCGGCCTCCCAGTGCAGGGGTCCCGCGCCGAACAGTCCGAGGACCCAGTTGGCCATGCCGCCCTCGGGGCTGAAGATCAGGGCGAAGACGAGGGTGGCTGCGGCGACGGACGTGGCGTACGGGGCGAGGAGCGCCGTGCGCAGGAATCCGCGGGCGCGGAGCCGGTAGTTGAGCAGGTGGGCGAGGCCGAGGGCGATGAGGAGCTGGGGGACGGTGGACAGCACGCCCAGGGTGAAGGTGTTGAGCAGGGCGTTCCAGAAGTAGTGGCTGACCTGGCCGGTGAACAGGTCCTCGTAGTTCCGCAGGCCGACCCATTCGGCGCGGTCGACGTTGTAGAGGCTCACCCGGTGGAAGGAGAGCCAGCCGGTGTAGAGCAGCGGGAAGAGGCCGAAGGCGGCGAAGACGAGGAAGAAGGGCGCGACGAGGGCGTACGGCGTGCCCTTGGTGTCCCAGCGGTGCAGGCGGCTGCGCCAGGCCGACGGTCCGGTGGGGCGGGCGGGGGGCGGCTGGGTGTCCGGCCGCTCTGCGGAGCCGTTGCGGCTGGGTGCGGTCGTGGAGGCCACGGGCGGGTTCCTTCGGTGGTGACGGCGGTCGCGCCGGTACGGGGAAGGGGCGGCCGGCTCCCCTGTGACCGGCCGCCCCTCCCCCGCCACGGCGGCCCGGGGAGAGGCGGGGAAGGTTTACTGGATGGTGCTGTCGATCTGGCGGACGGTGGCGTTCCAGGCCTCTTCGGGGGTCTTGCCGTTCTGCTCCATCAGCAGGACGCCGGTGCTGAAGGCGCCGGTCAGGTCGCCCGCGCGCGGGCCGGTCTCGGCGGGCTTGATGGACTTGGCGGCGGTGGAGAAGATCAGGCCGGTGGCGGCGTCGGGGCCGATGTAGGCGTTCTTGTAGCCGACGACGCCGGGCAGGTCGTAGGCGGCCTGGTTGGCGGGGATGTTGCCGACCTTCTGGAAGACCTTCGCCTGCTGCTCGGGCGCGGTCAGCCAGGCCACGAGCTTCTTGGCCTCGTCGACGTGCTTGCCGGAGGCGGGCACGGCGAGGAAGGAGCCGCCCCAGTTGCCGGCGGCCGGGGGCTGGGCGATGTTCCACTTGCCCTTGTTGCCGGGGCCGGAGAACTGCTGGACGTTGGCCTGCTGCCAGGAGGGGCAGACGGTGGTGGCGAAGGTGGACTTGGAGAAGGCGGTCTGCCAGGGGGTGTCGAACATCTTCAGGCCCTGGCTGGTCTTGCCCTGGACGGCCTTGACGGCGAGGTCCCAGGCGGTCCTGACGCTCGCCGAGTCCTTGTAGGCGAGCTTGCCGTCCTTGTAGTACTGGACGGGGCTGCTGGAGACCACGGCGTTGAAGAGGCCGCTGGCGCTGTCCATGAAGGCGGTGCCCTTGGGGGCCTTGGCCTGGTACTGCTTGCCCACCTCGACGAACTTCGCCCAGTCGCCCGCCCACAGCTTGCCGACCGACTCGGGGTCGGAGGGCAGGCCGGCGGCCTTGAACAGGTCCTGGCGGTAGCAGATGGCCATCGGGCCGACGTCGGTGCCGAGGCCGATGGTGCGGCCGTCGGCGGTGGTGGCCTGGTCCCACTTCCAGGGCAGGTAGTCCTTCTTGTCGACGCCGGGGGCGTCGGACAGGTCGACGAAGGCGTCGGCGAGGTCCTCGGAGGTGGCCAGGGATATCCGGGCGACTTCGAGAGCCTGGACGTCATCGAGGCCGCCGCCGGAGAGCCGGGTCTGCAGGGCGGTCCAGTAGTTGCCCTCGACGGTCGTCGGGTTCTCCTTGATGGTGATCCCGGGGTTCTGTTTCATGTAGGCGTCGTACAGACCGGCTTCCTTGTAGCCGAAGGTCCCGAAGGTGCCGACGGTCAGGGTGATCTTCCCGTCGGCGGAGGCGGAGCCCTCGTCGGAGGAGCAGCCGGTGAGGGCGAGCGCGAGGGCCGCGACCGCGGAGACGAGTGCGGCGGAGCCGGAGCGGGCGCGCGGCAGGGACAAGCGGGACATGGCATCTCCTCGATGCGTCAACGGGGGTGGAGGGGTACGCCGGGCGGGACCTCGCCTCTTGGGCGGTCGGCGTGGGGGTTTTCGAGGGCCTTGCGTCGAAGGCCGGTGCGTTCGAAGACCGGGGCTTACAGGGCCAGGCCTTCAAGACCGGTCGTTCGAGGACCAGGGCGTTCAAGAACCCGGCCTTCGAATGTCGTGGCGAGAGCACGCTCTGAGGGTCGCTTCCCGGATTGGGAGCGCTCCCAAAACATGGCATCGAAACCCTGCCGTCCCTCTGACGGCCTGTCAAGGGTGAAGGCCGGGACGGCAGGGGGCACTGCTCGCGGGCAGGCCCGCAGGGGCGTCTGTCAGGCGCTGGCGCGCGTGACCAGACGCGTGGGGAGGATGAGAGGGGTGGGATCCTGCCCGCCGATGAGCGCGACGAGCATGCGGGCCATCTCCCTTCCGAGAGCCTCTATGGGCTGATGAACCGTGGTCAGCGGCGGATCGGCTATCCGGGCGACGGCCAGGTCGTCGAAGCCGACCACGGCGACGTCACGGGGGACCGGCCGGCCCGCCTCGCGCAGCGCACGCAGCGCCCCGGCTCCCATGTTGTCGTTGGCGGCGAACACCCCGTCCAGGTCGGGATGGCGCGCCAGCAACGCCGCCATGGCGGCGGCGCCGGTGGACTCGGTGAAGTCCCCGACCTCCGGCGGGTACGGATCGAGGCCCGCCGCCAGCATGGCGTCCCGGTAGCCGCGGTACCGTGCCCGACCGACCTCGGTGTCCAGGCGCCCGGCGATCGTGGCCACCCGGGTCCGGCCGGCCGAGATCAGGTGCTCGGTCGCCTGGCGCGCTCCGCCGACGTTGTCGACGTCCACGTACCAGCGAGGGTCTAAACCGACCGGGCGGCCGCCGAACACGACGGGCATCTCCGCCTCTTCGGCCATGCGGGACAGCGGGTCGTCCTCGCGCAGCGCCATCAGCATCACACCGTCGGCGCCCTTGGACCGGAGGAGCTGCTCCACTCGCCTGCGGCCCCGGTCGGAGGCGGCCAGGCAGAGCATGAGGTGCAGATCGGCGTCCTCCAGGGCGGCCGAAGCCCCCACGATCACCTGTGCGAAGAACGGATCCGCGAAGATCGACGGATCCTCTCCCGAGACGACCAGGGCGGCAGCCCCGGTCTGACGGGTCGCCAGCGCGCGAGCGGTCGGATTCGGTACGTACCCGAGCCGGTGGACGGCCCGTTCGACCGCCTCGCGTTTGGCCCGGCTGACGTGCGGGGCGTTGTTGAGCACACGAGAGGCGACCGATCGCGACACGCCCGCCAGCTCGGCCACCTCGTCGAGTGTCGACTGCCGGCGTGGCACACCTTCCGTCATGAACTGCCCTCTTCTCTCGTGGCCCGACGGTTGCGCCCCGGGGGTCTCGTGCACCGACCGGAAAACTGGGAGCGCTTCCAGTTCCAGGACTGTAAACCTTTCGGGCCGCCGTGTGAAGTGCGGGTTACGAGTGGCTACTTGACAGCCTGAGCGGGGCGTCACACGATACCGGCCACAACCCCAGGCCGATCGAGTGCTTATTGGGACCGCTTCCAGTGGGAGCGCTTCCACAAGTCTCCGTAGGTCCAGGATGTGGTGTCCCCGCCGAAGAGCCACCGGCACACGGGGACGTCGTACCACCGCAGTTCCCCAGTGCGTCGCCCGCTCGGGACGAGAGCGTGCGGCGCGTCCGCCGTCAGGAAATCGAGGTACCGTCATGCGCCGCAGATTCCGTGCCCTCACAGCAGCCCTCCTCGCGCTGCCGCTGACGCTCACCGTCGCGCCGTCCGCACACGCGGCCGACCCGACCACCATGACCAGCGGGTTCTACGTGGACCCCAACTCCAGCGCGAAGCAGTGGGTCGCCGCCAACCCCGCCGACGGCCGGACGCCCGCGATCAACGCCTCCCTCGCCAACACGCCGATGGCCCGCTGGTTCGGCGCCTGGAGCGGCACCATCGGCACCGCCACGGGCGCGTACGTGGGGGCCGCGGACAACGCGGACAAGCTGCCCGTCCTGGTCGCCTACAACATCTACCACCGCGACTACTGCGGCGGGCACTCCGCGGGCGGAGCCGCCTCGCCCTCCGCGTACGCGACCTGGATCGCGCAGTTCGCCGGCGGGATCGCCAACCGTCCGGCCGTCGTCCTCCTCGAACCGGACGCCATCGCGGACTACGGCTGCATGAACCAGACCCAGATCCGCGAACGCGAGGGCATGATCACCGGCGCCCTCGCCGAGTTCAACCGCCAGGCGCCCAACACCTGGGTCTACCTCGACGCCGGCAACCCCGGCTGGGTGAGCGCGGCGGCGATGGCCCAGCGCCTCCACGAAGCCGGCCTCCGGCAGGCCCACGGCTTCTCGCTCAACATCTCCAACTACTTCACCACCGCCCAGAACACCGCCTACGGAAACTCCGTCAACAGCGAACTCAGCGCGCGCTACGGCTACACCAAGCCGTTCGTCGTCGACACCAGCCGCAACGGCAACGGCGCCAACGGCGAGTGGTGCAACGCGGCGGGCCGCCGCATCGGCACCCCGACCCGGCTGGGCGGTGGCGCCGAGATGCTCCTGTGGATCAAGGCCCCGGGCGAGTCCGACGGCAACTGCGGTGTCGGAGCGGGCTCCTCCGCCGGACAGTTCCTCCCCGAGGTCGCCTACAAGATGATCTACGGCTACTGACCCCCGACTCCTGTGGCCCGGTACAGCCCGCCCCGCGACCGGGCCACAGGGACCATCCACCCCTGACCTCTCCGTTCTGATCCCCGCCGCCTTGACCCCCTCCGCCCTGACTCCCTCCATCCTTCGACCAGGAGCATTCATGAAGCCACGCAGCCTACGGCGCCGTGCGACCGCCGCAATCGCCGCGGTCGCCGCCTTCGCCGCCCTCACCGCGACACAGGCACAGGCGCAGACGCAGACGCAGGCCGCACCCGCGCAGGACGTGGTCACCCCGGCCACGAAGTTCTACGTGGACCCGCACAGCAAGGCCGCCGGGCAGGCTCTCGTCGACTTCCGCAACGGCGACTTCGCGAACGCCGCGAACATGGCCAGGCTGGCGAGCTGGCCGCAGGCCGACTGGTTCACCGAGGGCACGCCCGGGGAGGTCCGCGTCGAGGTGAACAGGCTCGTCCGCAAGGCGCGGTGGGTCGACCGGACCCCCGTTCTGGTCGCCTACAACGTCCCGGGCCGGGACTGCACGCAGTACTCCAGCGGCGGCGCCGCGTCCTCCGCCGCCTACCGGCAGTGGATCGACGCCTTCGCCGCCGGGATCGGTGACAACAAGGCGGTGGTCGTCGTCGAGCCCGACGGCCTGGCCCTCCTGCCCAAGGACTGCGGGCCGACCGTGGACCCGACCGGTGAACTCACCGCCACCCGCATCGCCGATCTCGAGTACGCCGTCAGGACCCTCAAGGCCAAGCCCCGCACGGCGGTCTACCTGGACGCGGGGAACGTCCTGTGGCGGTCCGTCGGTGACATGGCGCAACGGCTGCTCGACGCCGGGGTCGAGCACAGCGACGGCTTCGCCCTGAACGTGTCCAACACCCACCCCACCGACCACAACGCCAGGTACGGCACCTGGATAGCCAAGTGCATGTGGTTCGCCACCGAGGGGCCGGAGTACGCACGCGGCCACGCGGACTGGTGCGCGACCCAGTACTACTCCCCCGCCGCACCCAACGACGGCGCCCCCGGCAACGCCGTCGACTCCGCCAACCCCACCACCTGGCGCTGGACGGACGCCTGGTTCGACCAGAACGTGGGCACCCCGGCGACCGACGCGCTGCACCACTTCGTCATCGACACGAGCCGCAACGGCCTCGGCGCCTGGACCCCCGAGCCCGGCAAGTACACCGGTGACCCGGAGATCTGGTGCAACGCACCCGGCCGCGGCCTCGGGGCACGCCCCACCGCCGACACCGGGGTCCCGCTCGTCGACGCCTACCTGTGGATCAAGATCCCCGGTGAGTCCGACGGCAGCTGCACGCGCAACACCGGCGGCACCATCGACCCCGAGTACGGCATCGTGGACCCGCCCGCCGGCACCTGGTGGGCCGACCAGGTGCACTCGCTGGCCCGCAACGCGGCCCCGCGCCTGACGTTCAACCGCTGAGCCCAGTCCGTCGCCCGTTCCCGCCCGGCGTAGGCCGGCACCCCGCCCGGGGGCATTGCCCGGGCGGGGCGCCGGCCCTTTTTCATGCCGCGAGTCGAAGCGCATCGACAATCGCATCGCCCTCACGCCCTGTCAATTGGGCGGTCTCAAGAAAGTTTCCTTCCGTCAAAGCCCTTGTTTCGCACGAAACTTGTCCGTTACTTTCGGCGGCCAGCGAAGCGCTTCGACGCATCCTCTGGGGAAGGCCGGCGTCGCCCTTCGGCGCCGCCTGACCAGCACTCGGATCAACCCCCCACTCCCGACCGAGGGGCTCGGCCCCGCGAAAGGAACGATCCATGAACGACATACGGCAGCCGGCGCGCCACCGCGGCCGGGGCCCAGGCCGCCTGATCGCCCTCGCGCTGGCGCTCTTCGTCATGCTGGGGCTGTCGGGCGGCACCGCGTTCGCCGCGCCCGACGACGCCGAGAAGCCGTCACACGCGGTCTGGGTACCGGCCTCCGCCAAGGACGTCGTCGCCGCGATGCAGCCCAGCTGGAACCTGGGCAACACCCTGGACGCCATTCCCGACGAGGGTTCCTGGGGCAACGGGCAGACCACCAAGGCGACGTTCGAGAAGGTCGCCGCGGACGGGTTCCGCAGTGTCCGCATCCCGGTGACCTGGAGCGACCACCAGTCCGCCACCGCGCCGTACACCATCGACGCCACGTACATGGCCCGCGTCAAGCAGCTCGTCGACTGGGCGCTGGAGAGCGGCCTGTACGTCGTGCTCAACGTCCACCACGACTCGTGGATGTGGGTCGAGAAGATCACGAGCGACCACGACAACGTGATGGCCCGGTTCAACTCCACCTGGTCCCAGATCTCCACGACCTTCCGGGAAGCCCCGCGCACCCTGGTCTTCGAGGGCATCAACGAGCCGAGCTTCGCCAACGCCACGGAAGCGCAGAAGTTCCAGTACCTGAGGGAGCTGCAGACCTCGTTCCACCGCCTGGTCCGCGCCTCGGGCGGCATGAACGCGAACCGTCTGCTGAGCCTGACCACGCCCGCCGGTGCCCCCGAACCGGCCTTCATGAACGACCTCTACACCACGATCGCCGGGCTGAACGACAGCCAGCTCGTGGCGCAGGTGCACTTCTACAGCTGGTACCCGTTCAGCGTGAACGTGGCGGGCGGCACCCTCTACGACGCCGTCGCGCAGAAGCACCTGGACGACACCTTCGCCAACATCCGCACGACCTTCGTCGCCCGGGGCATCCCGGTCTACATCGGTGAGTACGGTCTGCTCGACTACCCGAACCACTTCCACCCCGACCGGACCGAGCGGGGCGAGGCGCTGAAGTACTACGAGCACGTCAACCACACGGCGCGTGCCGTCGGCGTCACCACCGCCCTGTGGGACCCGTTCGGCTACCTGAACCGCGACACCCTGCAGTGGCGTGACCAGGCCCTGTTCGACTGGATCAAGTCGAGCTGGACCACCCGCTCGGGGACCGCCTCCTTCGACAAGGTCTTCGTGCCGAAGTCGGCACCGATCACGGCCAAGTCGCTCACCCTGAACCTCAACGGCACGAGTTTCCGCGGGGTGTGGCAGGGCGGCACCAAGCTGGTCGCGGGACGGGACTACACCGTGTCCGGCACCCGGCTGACCCTCACCGCCAACGCGCTGACCCGCCTGGTCGGCAACCGCGCCTACGGCGTCAACGCGACGCTCCAGGCCCGGTTCACCAGCGGGCTGCCCTGGAACATCGACGTCGTCACCAACGACGCTCCGGTGCTGTCGAACACCACCGGCACCTCCACGGCGTTCGCCGTTCCCACCCAGTACCGGGGCAACAACCTGGCGACCATGCACTCCACGTACGCCGACGGCACCAACGCCGGCCCGACGGACTGGACGCCGTACCAGGAGTTCAGGAGGGCCTTCTCGCCGGACTACGCGAACGGCGCGATCACCCTGACCCCCGACTTCCTCAGCTCGCTCCGCGAGGGGGTCACGGCGACGCTGGTCTTCCACTTCTACAGCGGCCAGACCGTCACCTACAAGGTCACGAAGTCCGGCACCACGGTGACCGGCACCCTCGCCTGACCCGTACCCTCCCCTCCCCGGCCGCCGGCCTCCCCGTCGGCGGCCGGGGCCCCACAACGTCCCGAGGTGCACGCACGGGCACTGGCACACCCTGCACTTCGGCGCCGAGACGTACTGGGGCGGCATCCTGCCGCACAGCGGCCGCCCGGGCCGCGTCTACGCCGAACTCGCCCGCCTGGGCGCCGAGTTCGAGACAGCCGGAGCGCTGGCCGCCGGGATCGATCCCGACGCCGACATCGCGATGGTCTACTCGATGCCCAGCAAGTGGCTGATGCAGAAGTACCCGCCGCTCGCCACGGCGGACGGCGGGGAGGACGGTTCCTCGTACCACCGCCTCTTCGACCCCTTCTACCGCGGCCCGTTCGAGGCCGGCCGTCAGGTGCGGGTCCTGCACGCCCGCCAGCTCCACGACGCCCGCGGCGAGCGGGCGGGCCTGGCACCGGACGTCGCCGCGGCACGCCACCCCGTCCTCGTCGTCCCCGGGCTCTACCTCGCCGAGGAGTCGCTGCTCGACTGGTTCGCGGCCTACGCCCACGCCGGCGGGCATCTCGTCCTCGGCCCCCGCACCGGCTACGCCGACCAGGAGGCCAGGGCGCGCCACGAGCCGGGACCCGCGCGTCTCGTGGCGGCGGCGGGGGCGTCGTACGACGAGTTCTCCAACCTGTCGGCCTACCTCCCGCTCCGCGCCGTGCAGGGCGAGTTCCCGTGCGGCCCGGAGCACGGAGGCGGAGGCGGAGGCGTCGTCGTACATCACCCCGGCATGCGGGTTCGCGAGCACGCCGCTGTTGAAGGCCCCGCCGACGAGGACACCGACTCCGCGGGCGGCGCACAGCGGCACCAGGGTCACCGGCGTCAACCCGGGCACGGTGGCGACGCCGTGGGTGGACCGGCTCCTGGCGCAGGCCGACGACTCCCTCGCCGGACGGGCCGCTCTCGAAGCCCGCCAGCCCACCGGGCGCCTGGTCTCCGCCGATCAGGCGGCCGCCGCCATCGCCTGTCCGGCGGCCCGCTCGCCGGCGCCGCCACCGGCACCGATCTCGTCGTGGACGGCGGCATGAGCGGGCTGCGGGTCCGCCCGCGCGGCTGATCCGGCACGGTGGCCGGGCGCATGCGCCCGGCCACCGCACACCTCTCGCCGCCGGTTCAGGCGGGGTACGGGAGGTCCGCCTCCAAGGTGTCGGCGGGCTGGGAGTGCACGCTTCCGTCCGGGCCGCCGATACGCAGGTGCCAGGGCCGCCGGCTGTCGGTGGTGACGTGGAGGCGGTCGCCCCGGCGGCGCAGGTTGAAGCGGGCGGCCTCGCCGGGGCCGTCGGAGCGCGGGATCACGAGGGTCCGCTCGGCGCCGTCGGCGAAGGAGTGCACCCGCAGCTCGACTCCGTCCGCCCAGTCGGAGACCGGGCGCTGGTCGTCGGCGCCCAGCGGGACCACCGAGTCGGGGCGGGCGAGCAGCGGCAGGGTGTGGAAGTCGTGCCGCTCGCGGACCCAGCGGGGCCCCTCGATCCGGGCACCGGTCAGGACGTTCGTCCACGGCCCTTCGGGCACGTAGTACTCGACCGTGCCGTCGTCGGTGAAGACGGGGGCGACGAGCAGGTCGTCGCCGAGCATGTACTGCCGGTCGAGCGTGCCGACGGCGGGGTCGTCGGGGAACTCCAGGACCATGGCCCGCATGACGGGGATGCCGGTGGCGTGCGCCTGCTGGGCGGCGCGCTGGAGGTAGGGGGCGAGGCGGTGCTTGAGCAGGGTGAACGCGCGGGTGACGTCGACGGCCTCCTCCCCGTAGTCCCACGGGACGCGGTAGGACTTGCTGCCGTGCAGGCGGCTGTGCGAGGAGAGCAGCCCGAACTGCACCCAGCGCTTGAACACGGTGGGGGTGGGGGTGCCCTCGAAGCCGCCGATGTCGTGGCTCCAGAAGCCGAAGCCGGACATGCCGAGGGAGAGTCCGCCGCGCAGCGACTCGGCCATGGCGTTGAAGTGCGACTCGCAGTCGCCGCCCCAGTGCACCGGGTACTGCTGTCCGCCCGCAGTGGCGGAGCGGGCGAAGAGCAGGGCCTCGCCCTCACCGCGTACCTCGCGCAGCAGCTCGAAGACGGCCCGGTTGTACAGGTGGGTGTAGTAGTTGTGCATGCGCTCCGGGTCGGAGCCGTCGTGCCAGACCACGTCGGTGGGGATGCGCTCGCCGAAGTCGGTCTTGAAGCAGTCCACCCCCTGGTCGAGCAGGGTGCGCAGCTTGGCGATGTACCACTCCTGCGCGGCCGGGTCGGTGAAGTCGACCAGGGCCATGCCGGGCTGCCACAGGTCCCACTGCCAGACGCTTCCGTCCGGACGCCGGACGAGGTGTCCGAGGCGCATGCCCTCCTCGAACATGGCGGACTTCTGGGCGATGTAGGGGTTGATCCAGGCGCTGATCCTCAGCCCTTGGTCCTTGAGCCGGGCCAGCATGCCGGCCGGGTCGGGGAAGGTGTCGGGGTCCCACTCGAAGTCGCACCACTGGTACTCGCGCATCCAGAAGCAGTCGAGGTGGAAGACGCTCAGGGGGATGCCGCGCTCGGCCATGCCGCCGACGAAGCGGTTGACGGTGGCCTCGTCGTAGTCGGTGGTGAAGGAGGTGGTCAGCCAGAGTCCGAGGGCCCAGGCCGGGGGCAGGGCGGGGCGGCCGGTGAGCGCGGTGTAGCGCTCCAGGATCCGCTTCGGGGTCGGGCCGTGGACGACGAAGTACTCCAGCGACTGGTCCTCGACGCTGAACTGGACCTGGCCGACGGCCTCGGTGCCGACCTCGTAGCTGACCTTGCCGGGGTGGTTGACGAAGACGCCGTAGCCCCGGTTGGTGAGGTGGAAGGGGACGTTCTTGTAGGCCTGTTCGCTGCTGGTGCCGCCGTCGGCCTGCCAGATGTCGACCGTCTGGCCGTTCCTGACGAAGGGGGTGAACCGCTCCCCGAGGCCGTAGATCAACTCGCCGACTCCGAGGGAGAGCTGGCCGAGCATGAAGTGGCGGTCCTCGTCGTCGGTGACGAAGGCGGTGCCGCGCTCGCCCACGGTGGTGAGGACCCGCCCGTCGGCGGTGAACTCCAGCTTCCACGGCGCGGACGTGTCCACCCGCAGGGTGAGGTCTCCGGCGCTGAGCTCGACGACGCCGCCGTCCCGCCGCACCTTTCCCGCGCCCTGCTCCGCGCCGGGCAGCGCGAACTCGGGCCCGGACCGTACCGAGCCGGCGTGGTGGGTGGTGCGCACGCCAATAACGCCCTCGGCGGGCGACCAGCACTCGACGGTGAGGAGCGGGCTGTTGAGCGTGTCGCCGCGGCGGCGCACGTGCTTCACCGGCGCGTAGAGCGTCACCCGGTGTTCGTCGGCGCGGACGTCCGCGACCTCGGTGGCATAGCGTGCGGTGCGACCCGGGCGCATCAGCCAGTACCCGTCGGTGAACTTCATCGGGTGGTTTCCTCCGTCCGCGCGCGGTGCGCGGTGATCATGCCCTGGTACCAGCGGAAGCTGTCCTTGGGCGTTCTGGTGAGGGTGTCGTAGTCGATGTGCACCAGGCCGAAGCGCTGGTCGTAGCCGCGCGCCCACTCGAAGTTGTCGAGCAGCGACCACGCGAAGTAGCCGCGTACGTCCACCCCGGCGGCGACGGCGTCGGCGACGGCGGCGAGGTGGTCGGCGAGGTAGGCGATCCGCTCGTCGTCGCGGATCCGGCCGTCGGCGTCGAGGGTGTCGGTCTCGGCGGAGCCGTTCTCGGTGATCCAGACGGGCGGAAGCCCCGGATGGCGGGCGTGGAGCGCGCGGAGCAGCTCGGTGAGCGCCTCGGGGACGACGGGCCAGCCCATGGTGGTGTGCCGGGTCCCGTACGGGTCCAGCTCGATGACACCGATGTCGACGGCCGTGCGGGCCTCGGGGTCCTCGGCGCGGTGGGGGGCGGCGGCCACGGTGATCGGGCGGTAGAAGTTGACGCCGAGGAAGTCCAGGGGGGCGCCGATCAGCTCCAGGTCACCCGGCCGTCGCCAGGGCCCTTCGGCGAGACCGGCCCAGGTCTCCTCCTCGTACGCGGGGTAGCGGCCGGCGAGGAGCGGCTCGGTCCAGACCTCGTTGTGGAGGACCTCGGCGCGGCGCAGGGCGGCGAGGTCCTCGGGGCGGGTGGAGGCGGCGTGGACGCGGTCGAGGTTGAGGGTGATCCCGACCTCGCGGGCGCCCGCGGCGCGCAGTTCGCGTACGGCGAGGCCGTGGGCGACGAGGAGGTGGTGGGCGGCCGCGAGCGCGCCGCGGCCCTCCTCGGTGCCGGGGGCGTGGCGTCCTTCGGCGTGGCCCACGAAGGCGGAGCAGTACGGCTCGTTGAGGGTGATCCAGCGCTCCACCCGGTCGCCGTAGCGCTCGGCGGCGAGGGCCGTGTACCGGGCGAACGCCTCGGCGGTCTCCCGGGTACGCCAGCCTCCCCGGTCCTCCAGGGCCTGCGGCAGGTCCCAGTGGTAGAGGGTGACGGCCGGTGCGACTCCGGCGGCGAGCAGCTGGTCGATCAGTCGGTCGTAGAAGTCCAGGCCCTTCTGGTTGACCGGTCCGGTTCCTTCGGGCAGCAGGCGGGACCAGGCGATGGAGAAGCGGTAGTCGTCCACGCCGAGCTCGCGCAGCAGGGCGATGTCCTCGGGGTGGCGGTGGTAGTGGTCGCAGGCCGTGTCACCGGTGGCTCCGCCGAGCGTACGGCCCGGGGTGTGGCTGAAGGTGTCCCAGATGGACGGGCCGCGGCCGTCCTCGTCGTGGGCGCCCTCGATCTGGTAGGCGGCGGTGGCGGCTCCGAAGCGGAAGCCCGCGGGCAGGCCGGGAACCGCGCGGGTGGAGGGCTCGGGTGTGGTGGACATCGCGGTCAGAGCTCCGTTCCGAGGCCGCGTTCGCGCAGCCAGTCGAGTTGGACGGGCGGGTTGGATCCGTAGCCGCCGCCGTGGTCGGCGAAGGGCCAGACGGTCATGGCGCGGTCCTCGCCCGCGTAGTGGTTGAAGGCGGCGTAGACGGTGGACGGCGGGCAGACCGGGTCCATGAGCCCCACGCTGAAGAGCGCCGGTGCGGTGGCCCGCTGGGCGAAGTGGACGCCGTCGAAGTAGTCGAGGGTGGTGAACGTCGGCTCCACCCGGTGCCGGCTGTGCCAGCGCAGGTACTTGGCGATCTCCTGGTACGGGCCGTCCCCGCTGATCTGGACGGCGCGGCGGAAGTGGCACAGGTACGGGACGTCCGGCAGCACCGCGGCCACGCGGTCCCCGGAGAGACCGGCGACGGCGAGTGCCAGGCCGCCGCCCTGGCTGCCGCCGGCCACGACGACCCGGTCGGGGTCGAGGCCGGGCAGCTCCGCGACCGCGTCCACGGCGCGCACGCAGTCGGTGATCAGGCGCCGGTAGTAGTACTGGTCGGGGGATTCGATGCCGCGCGTCATGAAGCCCTCGCTCCACTGCGTGCCCTCGCCCGCGTGCCGGTCCGGGGTGTCGTGGCCCTGCCCCCGGCTGTCGACGACGAGTTGGGCATAGCCCGCCGCGGACCAGAGCAGGTGGTCGGTGGGCAGGCCGCGACCGCCGCTGTAGCCGATGTAGGTGACGACGACCGGGAGGGGGCCGGACGCGCCGCGCGGGCGCAGCAGCCAGGCGGCGACCGGGTCGCCGTTCCAGCCGGGGAGGCGGACGTCGTCGACGTCGACGGTGCGCAGCAGGTGCCGGGCGGTCACCCGCTCGGCCGTCACGGCTCCGCCCTGCGAGCGGGCTGCGGCGAGGGTCCGCCACCAGAAGGCGTCGAAGTCGTGGGGGGCGGTCGACTTCGGGCGGTAGTCGCCGAGTTCGTCGAGGCCGAAGTCTGTCAGCGGCATGGGATTCCTCTGGTCATGGCGGTGCCGGGGTGACGGGGTGACGGTCGGGTGGTCCGGGTCTTCGGGTGACGCCGGGACGCCCGGCTCACAGGTCCGGGCGTACGGGGTGGGCGGGGTGGCGGCCCGTCCCCCTCGAACGGGCCGCCGGTCTGGAGACGTACCGTCGGTCTAAGCGGACGTGCCGCCGGCCCAGGCGGACGTCCCGAAGCGGAAGGCCGCCACGCGGAAGTCGCCGTGCAGGGTCAGGCGCAGGTCGTGGACGCCGGCCACCGGGGCGACGAGGCCGGTCTCGACGGCCGTCCAGGTGTAGGGGCCGCCGGTGACGGGCACGTCGAGCTCCGCGAGGAGCCGCTCTCCCGCGTGGATCTCGAGCCGGGCCGCCCGCGGTCCCCCGCCCTCGCGGGCGGTCTCGACCTCCACGCGTACGGCTCCGGAGAGGTCGGCGGCGCGGAAGAGCAGGGTCGCGGGCCGGGCCGGATCGGTGGGCGTGACGGCGTCGCCGCTGGTGCGGGTGGCGTCGACCAGGGTGGAGTCCGCGTGGTCGTCGAAGTCGCCTGTCAGGGTTCGACGTCCGACGACCACGCGGGGCGCGGGGGCGGGCCCGGTCACCGTGAGGGGTGCGGTGAGGACCGGGTGTGCGGCGGAGCGGGCCACGGCGATCTCGTAGGCGCCGGGGTCGACGGTGAAGGCGTCGGTGGCCACGTCCCAGTGGGCGAGGCGTTCGGCCGGCAGCCGGAAGGTCAGTTCCCGGCTCTCGCCAGGTGCGAGGCGGACCTCGCGGAAGTCGGCGAGGCGTCGCAGGGGGGCGTCGTAGCGGGCGTCCAGGGCCCGGACGTAGAGCTGGACGACCTCGCTGCCGGGCCGCGTGCCGGTGTCGGCGACGGTCACGGTGACGTCGACGGTGCCGTCCTGGGCGACGGACGCCTGGGAGAGGCGCAGGTCACGGTAGGTGAAGTCGGTGTAGGACAGCCCGTGGCCGAAGGGGTAGAGGGGGGCGGCCCGGTGGTACTGGTAGGTCCAGCCGGCCTTGATGATGTCGTAGTCGAGCCGCTCCGGCAGCGGGTCGTCGCCCCGGTACCAGGTCTGCGGCAGGCGGCCCGCGGGCTCGGCGTACCCGAGCAGTGCGGCGGCGAGCGCGTGGCCGGTCTCCTGCCCGCCGTGGGACGTCCACACCACGGCGGGCAGGTGTTCTTCGGCCCGGTCGACGGCGAACGGGTAGCTGCTCATCACCACGAGCGCCGTGTCGGGGCGGACGGCCGCGACGGTGCGCAGCAGCTCCTCCTGCCGCTCGGGCAGCTCGATGCCCGAGCGGTCCTCGGTCTCCCGGCCGTTGATCATGGGGTGGTTGCCGAGGACGACGATCGCCGCGTCGGCGGATTCGGCCGCCGCGCGCGCCTCGGCCACGCCGTCGCGCAGCAGCTCGCGGTGCCAGTGTTCGGCGGCGTCCGCGGTCTCGGCGGTGACGGTCACCCGGCCGTCCGTCGGGTCCACGGTGGCGTAGCGACCGGTGAGTACCGAGCGCAGCCGTATGTCGCCGTCCCCCGCCTGCTCCAGGCGGAAGGTCTCGTGGATCTCCCAGGTCTTGAGCAGTTCCCGGTCCGCCGCCAGTGAGGCGTCGTCCTTGAGGCTGAGGTGGCGGCCGGTGTCGGCGGCGCGCAGCGTGACCACGCCGCGGCCCCAGTCGACGACGTCGAACGGCGTCTTGCACAGGAGTTCGCCGGTGGTGCGGGAGCGGAGCGTGATCCGGTCGGAGTCGTCCACGCGGATCACCTCGCCGCCGTGGGCGGCGAGCCGTGCCGCGAGTCCGTCGGCGACGGTGACCCGGTAGGGCAGGGTGCCGCTGTACCAGTCCTCGCACAGGGTGTCGGCGAGCGGGCCGACGACGGCGACGCGCCGGGTGGCGGCCGGGTCGAGCGGCAGCAGTCCGTCGTTCTTGAGCAGGACCACCGACTCGGTCGCCGCGTGCCGCGCCAGGGCGCGGTGCTCGGCGCAGTCGATGACCTCGGGTCCCGTCCCCGCGTACGGGTCGAGATCCGGATCGAACTCGCCGAGACGGAAGCGGATCTCCAGCTGCCGGCGGACCGCCAGGTCCACGTCGTCCTGGTCGATCAGGCCGCGTTCCAGCGCCTCGCGCAGTCGGCCGATCGGCCTCTCGCCGTCCTCGCCGCTGTCGGTGAAGCTGTCGATGCCGGCCTTGAGCGCCGTCGCGTGGGACACGGCGTGGTCGTCGAAGTACCGCTCGGGGTCGACGAGGTTCGACGGGGCCTCGGCGTCGCTCACCACGAACAGCTCGTGCCCTGTCGGCTCCGCCCAGCGGCGGAGTTCCGTCGCGATGAGCGGACTCACGTGGCAGGGGCGGCCGTTGACGAGGTTGTACGCGGCCATGGCGCCGGTCGCGGCGCCGGAGGCGACGACGGGGCGGAAGGCGGCGAGGTCGTACTCGTGCAGGACGCGCGGGCGCAGCCCCGAGGAGGTGACGCAGCGGTCGTCCTCGTTGTTGTAGGCGAGGAAGTGCTTGAGCACCGGGGCCGCGCGCAGGTAGGTCGGGTGGTCGCCGGACAGACCCCGGCAGAAGGCCTCGCCGAGGCGTGCGGTGTGCTCCGGGTCCTCGGAGTAGCCCTCTTCGTTGCGCCCCCAGCGCGGGTCGCGCAGCAGGTTCAGGACGGGCGCCCAGGCCTGGAGGCTGATGGGGGCGCGGTCGGGGGCGATCACCGCCGGGCGGTGGTCGTGGAAGGCGCGCAGTTCGACGGAGGTCGCCTCGGCGACCTGGCGGACCAGTTCCTCGTCCCAGGTGGCGCCGAGTCCGACGGCCTGCGGGAAGACGGTCGCCGCCCCCAGCCAGGAGACGCCGTGGAGTGCCTCGCTGCCGGTGCGGAACGAGCCGACGCCGAGACGCGGAACGGCCGGCGCGTACTGGTGGAGCATCGCGATCCGCTCGTCGGGCGTGAGCCGTTCCAGCAGGTCGTCGACGCGCTGACGCAAAGGGAGCGAGGGATCGCGGAAGGGAGGCCGATCGGTCGCGGACGCGGACAGGGAACTCACGTGGACAACCCCTTGCAGGCTGGGCGATGCGATCGCACATCGAAGCGCTTCGACGCTGACATGGACCGGTAGGGGTGTCAACTCCCCCAGCACTCAAGAATTTTCAATTTGTTCAGGCTCTTGCCGAATGGGAAACGCGTCATTAGCCTCGCCGAAGCATCCAAGCGCTTCGACATTTCGACGCTTCGACGCATCGGCGCGTTCGACCCTTCGACACGTTCGACGACTCGGCACCGTGGGCACTCCGGACCTTCGACACGCTTCGACACCTTCGGCACATCGACACGCTTCGACACTTCGACGAGGAAGGGTCCTCCCGCATGAGAACCGAGCTGAACCGCAGAACCTTCGTGAACGCCGCCGCCACGATCGCCGGGGCCGCCGACATGGCGCCGCTGCTGACCGCGTGCGGCGGCGGCGCGGACCGGAAGACCGGTACGAACACCGCGAAGGGCCTGAAGGCGGCGTCTTCCTCGCGGCCCTCAGCGCCATCAACAACGAGCTGTACGAGGCGGCGGCCGACGGCGCGGGGCGGATGCGGCGGATGTGGCACATCACCCTGCCGGGCCTGCGCGGGGTGACCGTGCTGATGCTGGTGCTGCGCCTGGGCAACGCGCTCTCGGTCGGCTTCGAGCAGTTCCTGATCCAACGCGAGGCGGTGGGTCACGACGCCGCGGACGTCCTCGACACCTTCTCCTTCCACTACGGCATCGCCACCGGCGACTACAGCTACGGCGCGGCGGCCGGCCTCGTCAAGAGCGTGCTCTCGCTGCTGCTCATCTGGGGTGCCAACGGGCTGGCGCACGTCTTCGGCGAGGACGGGTTGTACCGGAAATGACCAACACCCTCACGATCAGGCCCAGCGGCGACGAGCGCGGCGGGCCGAAGGTCCGCCGAAGTCCGGCCCACAGCAGCCGGTCGGCCTCGGAGGAGCCGCCGACCCCCGTCGGCCGAGCGGCCAAGGGCCTCACCATCGGGGCGACGCTCGCCGTCGTCCTGGTACCGCTGTGGATCATCGTCCTGCCGAGTTTCTCCACTCCCGGGGCGATCAACCGGGCCGGTGGCCTGGTGCTCTGGCCGGACGGCCTGACGACCGCCTCGTACGTCCAGATGCTGGAGGACTCGACGGTCCTCAGCGCGCTCATCGTGAGCCTCGGCATCACCGTGGTCGGCACGGCGGTGTCCATGGTCGTGTCGATCCTGTGCGCCTACGGCCTCTCCCGGCCCCGGTCGCTCGGACACCGCTTCGTCCTGCTGCTGCTGATCGTCACGAGCGGGCCATCACCGTGCTCGGCTACCACCCCCACGCGGGCGCCCGGGCCCTGGCCGGCAGACGCTCGCACATCATCGCCCTGGTGGTGCCGCTCCACACCGAGGAGTACGTGCCGACGATGACGGAGATCGCCATCGCGGTCACCGTGACGGCCCGCGAGCACGGCTACGACGTCCTGCTGCTCACCAACGACGAAGGCGCCGAGGGCGGGTGGCGGGTGGCGGCCAGCGGACTCGCCGACGGCGTGATCCTCATGGACGTCACGCTGGACGACGACCGCGTCAGGGTCCTGCGCACCCTGGACACCCCGGCCGCGCTCATCGGCCTGCCCGAAAACCCGGCCGGACTCTCCTGCGTCGACAACGACTTCGCCCTGGCGGGCGCGCTCTGCGCGGACCACCTGGCCGACCTGGGCCACCGCGACGTCGCCTTCGTCGGCTACGGCAGCGGGGTGTACCGGCGGCACGCAGGCTACGCCGAGCGCACGCTGACCGGCTTCCGCGAGCGCGCCGAGCGGCGCGGCCTGCGCTTCCTGCACCGGCCGTGCGAGGGCACGTACGAGAGCACCGCGGGCACCCTGTCCCGCATCCTCGCCGACCGGCCGGACACCACGGGTTTCGTGGTCCAGAACGAGGCGGCGATCGGACCGCTCCTCAGTCTGCTGCGCGCCGGCGGGCGGATCGTGCCGGAGGACGCCTCGGTCGTCGCCATCTGCCCCGAGCCGCTGGCCGACCAGCACTCCCCCCGGCTCACATCGGTGACCGGCCCGCAGAAGGAACTCGGGCGGGCGGCCGTCGCACAGGTCCTGGCCAGGATCACCGCGGTGGCCGGGGGCGGCGGGCCGGAGGACGTACTGCACCTGATGGCACCGGAACTGGTCGTCCGCGAAAGCACCGCTCCGGCCCCGCGCCGGAACTCCCACCGTTGACCCACGACCAGAGAGATCGTTCGACATGCAGATGCGCCGGCTCACCGATCGGCTCGACGGCCTCGCGTTCGGCGGGGACCACAACCCGGAGCAGTGGGACGAGGAGGTGTGGAAGGAGGACGACGAACTGATGCGCCGGTCGCGGGTCAACCTGGCCACCGTCGGCGTGTTCTCCTGGGCCCTGCTCGAACCCGATGAGGGCCGCTACGACTTCGGCTGGCTCGACGCCCACCTCGACCGTCTGCACGCCAACGGCGTCGCCGTCGACCTCGCCACCCCGACCGCGTCCCCGCCGCCCTGGTTCACCCTGGCCCACCCCGACGCCCTGCCGGTCACGCCGGAGGGCACCCGTCTGACCCACGGCAGCCGGGACACGTACTGCCTCGCCGCGCCCGCCTACCGCCGGGCCGCCCGCCGCGTCGCGGACGCCCTCGCCGAACGCTACGGCGACCACCCGGCCCTGGCCCTGTGGCACGTGCACAACGAGTACGCGACCCTCTGCTGGTGCGAGCACACCGCGGCCGCCTTCCGGGTCTGGCTGCGGGCCCGCCACGGCTCCCTCGACACCCTCAACGAGGCGTGGGGGACGGCTTTCTGGAGCCAGCGGTACACCGCGTGGGAGCAGATCCAGCCGCCCCGCGCCACCCAGTGGCACAAGAACCCCGGCCAGGCCCTGGACTTCCGCCGCTTCTGGTCGGACGAGGCCCTCGCCGCGTACCGCGAGCAGCGCGACGCGATCCGCGCCCACAGCGACCTGCCGGTGACGACGAACCTCATGCTGCCCGGCTACCAGAACCTGGATCTGTGGGCCTTCGGCCGCGAGGTCGACCTGGTCTCCGTCGACCACTACCCGGCCGCGCCCGGGGTGGACGCCGCCGCCGACACCGCCTTCGGCGCCGACCGGGCCCGCTCCTTCGGCGGCGGCGCCCCCTGGCTCCTGATGGAGCAGGGCACGAACACCGTCTACGGCGGCGACCGCGTCCTCGGCAAGGAACCGGGCGACATCGCCCGCCACAGCCTCGGCCACATCGCCCGCGGTTCGGAGGGCGCGCTGTTCTTCCAGTGGCGGCAGTCCCGGGCCGGAGCCGAGCAGTGGCATTCGGCGATGGTCCCGCACGCCGGTCCCGACAGCCGCGTCTTCCGCGAGGTCACGGCCGTCGGAGAGGCAGTCTCCCGGCTCGGCGAGCTCGCCGGCTCCACCGTCCGGGCCGAGGTCGCCGTCCTGCACGACGCGGACGCCTGGTGGGCCCTGGAGGTCGACGGTCTGCCGTCGGAGGACCTCGACTACCACTCCACGCTCCGCCGCGCCCACCGGGCCCTGTGGGACGCCGGTGTCACGGTCGACTTCGCGCACCCCGAGCACGACCTGAGCCGTTACCGGCTCGTCCTCGCCCCCGCCCTGTTCCTGCTGTCCGACGCGGGTGCCGCGAACCTGAACCGCTATGTCGCCGGCGGCGGAACGCTGCTTGTCCAGCATTACAGCGGTGCCGTCGACGAGCGCCTCCACGCCCGCCTCGGCGGCTACCCGGCCGCACCGCTCCGTGAGGCCCTCGGCATCCGGGTCGAGGAGTACCGCCCGCTGGGGCGGGACGAGGAGATCGTCCTGTCCGACGGCTCGGGCGCCACCGTCTGGAGCGAGTCCCTGCGTACGGAGGGCGCCGAGGCCCTCGCCACGTACACCGGGGGGATGCTCGCCGGCAGCCCCGCGCTCACCCGCCGCGGGTTCGGGGCGGGGGCCGGCTGGTACCTCTCCACCCGTCTCGACGACGCCGGCTACGCGGCCCTGGTCGCCCGGCTGCTCGACGAGGCCGGGGTGACCGAGGAGCTCCCGGGCCTGCCGTCCGGTGTCGAGGCCGTCACCCGTCACGCCGAGGACGGGCGGCGCTGGCACGTGCTGATCAACCACCGCGCCGACCCCGTGCCGCTGCCGGAGCCCGCGCACGACCTGCTGACGGGCGGCCGGGTCGTCCGCCTGGAGCCCGGCGGCCGCGCGGTGCTGCGCGCCCGCTGAGACGCCCCGGGCGACCCGCGGCCCGGTGCCCCCCTGACCCTGCTCACGGGCCCGTCGCCGTGCTGCTCCGACTCGCCGTCCCGACAACCGCATACGCGTCCGCACTCGCATCCGCATCCGCATCCGCATCCGCATCCGCATCCGCATCCGCCGACAGGGACTGATCACGTGTCAGCTCAGCAAACGGTCACCAACCCCGTGATTCCCGGGTTCCACCCCGATCCCAGCATCTGCCGCGTGGGCGACGACTACTACGTCGTCTGCTCCAGCTTCGAGTACTTCCCCGGCATCCCCGTCTTCCACAGCCGCGACCTGGTGCACTGGACCCAGATCGGCAACGCCCTCGACCGGCCGAGCCAGCTGCGCCTCGATACCTCCTCATCGGGCGGCATCTACGCACCCACGCTGCGCCACCACGACGGCAGGTTCTGGCTGATCGTCACCAACGTGGCACGGGGCGAGGGCAACCTGCTGTTCAGCGCCACCGACCCGGCCGGTCCCTGGTCGGACCCGGTCAGGCTGCCCGGGGTCCCCGGCATCGACCCGGATCTCGCCTGGGACGAGGACGGCACCTGCTGGTGCACCGTCGCGGGGGTCTCACAGGTCCGTCTCGACCCGGTCACCGGCGAGACGCTCGGCGAGCCGCGCCAGCTGTGGTCGGGCACCGGGGGCGCGGCCCCCGAGGCGCCGCACCTGTACCGGATCGGGGAGTACTGGTACCTGCTCATCGCCGAAGGCGGCACCGAGCGTGGCCACGGCGTGTCCATCGCCCGTGGCCGTGCGCCCGCCGGTCCGTTCGAACCCGGTCCTGGCAACCCCATCCTCACCCACCGCAGCACCGATCACCCCGTCCAGAACACCGGCCACGCGGATCTGGTCCAGGCTCCCGACGGGTCGTGGTGGATGGTGCTGCTGGGCGTCCGGCCGCGCGGCGGCACCCCGGGCTGGCACGTACTCGGTCGCGAGACCTTCCTCGCGCCGGTCGACTGGGTCGACGGCTGGCCGGTCGTCGGCAAGGTCTCCACCGAGCTGCCCGCACCGGCCTGGCCGCTCCGTCCCGGTCCCGGCGCTCCGGTCAGGGACGACTTCGACCAGGCCGAGCTGCGGCCCTGCTGGGTCTCGCTGCGCGAGCGCCCCGAGCGGCTCTGCACGACGAAGGAGCGGTCCGGGTGGCTGACGCTCCACGCCGCGGGCGACTCCCTCGACGCGGACGACGCGGTGTTCGCCGGCCGACGCCAGCAGCACCTGACCTGCGGGGTACGCACGCTGGTCGACGCCTCGGAGGGGCGCGGCGGCCTGGCCGTCCGGCTCGACGAGCGGCACCACTACGAGATCGAGGCCACGGCCGGAGCGGTGACGGTCTTCGCCCGCATCGGTCCGCTCCGCACCGAGGTGGCGTCGGCCCCGGTACCGGCGGGGCCGGTGGTCCTCGGCCTCGACATCGCGCCGCAGCCGCCGGGGGACGCGCGGACGGGACCCGATCTGCTCTCCTTCGGCGTCGAGGAGCCGGACGGAACGTTCGCCGTGCTTGCCACGCTCGACGGGCGCTACCTGTCGACCGAGGTGGCCGGAGGCTTCACCGGCCGGGTCATCGGCATGTACGCCGCGGCCGGCACCGTCCACTTCGACTGGTTCGACTACGAGCCGGGGCAGTCGGCGTGACCGGGATCAGGGCGCGGACCGGCCGGAGTACGCGGACCGCCCGGCCTCCGCGGACTGCGGCTACTGCTACTGCTTCGGCTTCGGCTTCGGCTTCGGCTTCGGCGGAGCCGTGCTCTCCCGGACGGTGAGGGTGGTCGCGATCTCCAGGCCCAGCTGCGGCACCTCCTCGCCGCGGCCGAGGGCCAGGGCGATCTCGGTGGCGGCCTTCGCCATCTCGGCCAGCGGCTGGTGGACCTAGGGCCTTTCGTTTGGATCATGCCGGGCTCGCGGGGTCCGGCACCGCACCTCGCCGCGTTGTCGTCGGTTGCCATGGCTCCGCCATGGCGCCCTTCTCCGCCTTGCGAGGCACGGCACCAGTGGGCACGGAGACGCCCGCCGACTCGGCGATGAACGCGATCGTCACCGACACCGGTCCGCCACCGCCCCCGCTGTCGCCTTCCTTCGAAGGCTCTTCGGCGCGGTCTTCCGACACGGTCCTCCTCCCCCTCCCCTGGTCGCGCCGCCGTTCTGGCACCTCCCCCTCGGGCGGACGCATGGCCGGGGCCCGCCGGCCGGGTCGACGGATCATTCCGTACACGCGTCTTGACGGGACACCTACAACCCTGGCTTGATGCATATGGGAGCGCTCCCATCACCCCGTCCCCATTCGTGGAAGGCCCCACCCGTGCCTCCTCTCCTCCTCCGCGGCGCGTCGCGCCGCGCGGCCGCCGCGGTCGCCGGCCTGGCCCTGGCCGCCGGCACCCTGACGGGCACCGCCCTCGCGGCGGACTCCGCCCGCGCGGCGAGCCCGGCCGCTCTCGCGGCGCCCGCCGAATCCCCCGTCCGGGTCAACCAGCTCGGCTACCTGCCCGACGGCCCGAAACGGGCCACCGTGGTCAGCTCCGCGACTTCGCCGCTCACATGGCAGCTCCGCGACGCCTCCGGCACCCAGGTCGCGTCGGGCAGCACCGCGGTGCGCGGCGCCGATCAGGCGTCCGGCCAGTCGACCCATCTGGTGGACTTCGGCGCCTTCACCGGCACGGGCACGGGCTTCACCCTGGTGGCCGGCGGTCAGGCCAGTCACCCGTTCGACATCTCCGCCTCGCTGTACGACGGGCTGCGCGCCGACAGCATGTCGTTCTTCTACCAGCAGCGCAGCGGCGTCGCGATCGACGCGGCCCTGGCGGGCAGCGCCTACGCCCGCCCCGCCGGGCACCTCGGCGTGGCCCCGAACAAGGGCGACACCAGCGTGCCGTGCCAGGCCGGGGTGTGCGACTACCGGCTGGACGTCCGCGGCGGCTGGTACGACGCGGGCGACCACGGCAAGTACGTGGTCAACGGCGGCATCGCGACCTGGCAGGTCGTCAACTCCTACGAGCGGGCGCGCCGCTCCGGCGGCGACGCCGCGCTCGGCGACTCGACGCTGCGGGTGCCGGAGCGCGGCAACGGGGTGCCGGACGTGTTGGACGAGGCCCGCTGGGAGCTGGAGTTCCTGATGCGGATGCAGGTCCCGGCAGGCCGGCCCTCGGCGGGCATGGCCTTCCACAAGATGCACGACGCCCAGTGGACCGCCGTACCGACGCGCCCGGAACTGGACGACAAGGTGCGCGAGTTGCACCGTCCGTCCACGGCGGCCACGCTGAACCTGGCGGCCACGGCCGCCCAGTGCGCCCGGGTGTACGCGCCGCACGACGCCGCCTTCGCCGCCCGCTGCCTGGACGCCGCCCGTGTCGCCTGGGCGGCCGCCAAGGCCAACCCGAACGTGCTCGCCCCCGCGAGCGACAACGCCGGCGGCGGCGCGTACGAGGACGCCGACGTCTCGGACGAGTTCTACTGGGCCGCCGCCGAACTGCTCGCCACCACCGGTGAGTCGCAGTACCGGGACGCCGTGACCTCGTCCCCGCACCACACCAAGCCCGCCGACGGCCCCTGGTGGGGCGGTACGGCGACGCTGGGCCGGATCACCCTCGCCACCGTCGCCGGCGTGTCCCTTCCGGCCGACGACGTGACACGGGTGCGCGGCACGCTGACGGCCGCGGCCGACGGCCATCTGTCCACCGCGGCCGGCCAGGGCTACGCCGTGCCGATCCCCGCCACGGGCTACGTGTGGGGATCGAACAGCGCCGTCGCCAACAACGCGATGACACTGGCCGTGGCGTACGAACTGACCGGTGCGCAGCGCTACCGGGCGGGCGCCCTCGAGTCGCTCGACTACTTGCTCGGCCGCAACGCCCTGGACCGCTCGTACGTCACCGGGTACGGCGAGCGCGCCTCCGAGAACCAGCACCACCGCTTCTGGGCGCACCAGAACGACGCCTCGCTGCCGCACCCGCCGGCCGGTTCCTTCGCGGGCGGGCCGAACGCGGGGCTGGATGACCCGGTGGCGAAGGAGCGGCTGAACGGCTGCGCGCCGGCCGCCTGCTACGTGGACGACATCGGCTCGTACGCCACGAACGAGGTGGCGATCAACTGGAACTCGGCGCTGGCGTGGCTGGCGGCCTTCGCCGCGGAGCGGCGCGACGCCCCGGCGACGCCCGCGGTGCAGGTGACGCCCGCCGCGGTGACGGTTCCGGAGGGCGGTTCGGCGACGGTGGGGGTCCGGCTGTCGGCCGCGCCCGCGCAGGAGGTCACGGTGACGGTGGCCCGGTCGGCGGGCGACGAGGACCTGTCCGCGACGGCGGGTACGACGCTGGTGTTCACGCCCGCGAACTGGGCCACGACGCAGCAGGTCTCGGTGTCCGCCGCGCAGGACGGGGACGCGGTGGCGGGCAGCGCGACGTTCGGCGCGGCCGGGAACGGAGTGCGGTCGGCGACGTTCACGGCCACCGAGACGGACGACGACACGGCGCCGCCCTCGGCGTCCTGTGCGGTGACGTACCGGGTGGCCAGTTCGTGGGGCAACGGCTTCACGGCGACGGTGACCGTGAAGAACACCGGGACGTCGGCGTTCTCCGGCTGGACGGCCGGGTGGAGCTTCGCGGGTGACCAGCGGATCAGCAGCGCCTGGAACGCGACGGCGAGCCAGTCCGGCAGTGCGGTGACCGTCCGGGACTCCGGGTGGAACGGGTCGCTGGCGCCGGGCGGCAGCGCCGAGTTCGGGTTCCAGGCGACGTACTCGGGCGCGAACGCGGTGCCGACGCGGTTCACGGTGAACGGCGCGGTCTGCTCCTGAGTGCCGCGGACGCCCTGCCGGTGGCCCCTTTCCCGGGGTCACGGGCAGGGCGTCGTCACATGACGCGAGGACACAGCCGTCGCCGCCGGCGAGCTGCCGCCAGAGCAGGATGGGGTTGTACCGCTCGAGGCGGCCGGTCGCTCCCTCGTACCACGGGAACATCGTGTCCCGCTCCCCGGTCACCTGCGGGTCGTGGAGGTCCGAGGTGTCCCCCCAGTCGGCGCCGGCGCACCCGGGGATTGAAGCGGATCTTGAACAGGTAGCGGAGGGTGTCGCTGTCGTTGCGCAGGTTCTGGTAGCGGTCCGTGTCCGATTCGTTGCCCCGGATACCCCGCACAGGCCTCTGCGTCCTGCACGTAACAGACGGTACATTTGGCAGAGGCCACACCGGGGAGGAAGGTCGATGAGCCACACGCTGGCCGACGAGATTCGCAAGCGACTGGGAGATCTCAGTCCGGCCGAACGCAAGGTCGCGCGGGTCTTGCTGGCCGGCTATCCGGCTGCGGTCTTCGAGACGGTCGCCACGATCGCGGAGCGGGCATCGGTATCCTCTCCCACGGTCCTGCGCTGTGCTTCCCGTCTGGGCTTCAAGGGCTTCCCCGACCTGCAGGCGGCTCTGCGCTCCGAACTCGACGCGCGCACGGCCTCCCCCATCTCCCTGTACGAGAACTCCGGATCGTCGGAACACAGCACGTCGACACGGCCCGAGGGGACCAGCGATCCCCGGCTCGGGGCAGCGCTGTCGCTCGTGCGGCAGGCCGTGTCGCAGACGTTCGACGAGGTCGCTCCGCATGAGTTCTACGACGCGGTGAATCTGTTGAGCGATCCTCGCCGTCGCGTGCACGTTGCCGGCGGCAGGTTCACCCACCTACTGGCCCAGTACCTGGGTCTGCATCTCACCCAGTTTCGTGACCAGGTGCATTTCCTGCCCGACAGGGATGTGGAACGGACTTCCTTCCTCACGCAGCTCGCGCGCCGCGACGTCACCGTGGTGTTCGACTACAGGCGCTACGAACCCGACAAGACCGTCATGGCCGAACTGGCCCGCGAGCGAGGTGGGAAAGTCATCGTCTTCACCGACCCATGGCTGTCGCCGGCCGCTGCCCACGCGGACGTCGTGCTCACCACTCAGGTGACGTCCGACTCTCCGTACGACAGTCTCACGCCTGCCCTGGCTCTCGTGGAATCCTTGGTCGCCGCGGTCCTGGACCGGATCGGCAACGAAGGACACGAGAGGATGAAGATGTCCGAGAGTGTGGCAAGGCGCACCGGGCTGATCTGACCCGTAGCAGCACTCACGGTTCCTCGCACGGCGTTCCTCCGGTCAGTGGCTGCCTCTCGGCCCGTCGCGGTTCCGGCATGACGCCCTCCCTCGTGTCGAGGGGGCAGAGATGGCTCCCCCGCGCATCCGTACGCGTACCGGCGACCGAAACAACGCGTACATCCCTCGCTTCACGGGAGGCCACTGTGCTCGTTCTGATCGGAGTGATCGTCGTCGCCGTCCTGATCGGCGCGTTCGTCCTCGGCACCAAGGTCCGCGACGGGGAGGCCCCGCCGCCGGACCCCGCCTCGCATCCGCTGCGACCTCCCACCGACCGCCTGCCGGGCGAGATGTCCGCGTACCGGAGGCCCTTCGACATTCCCCGCACAGACTGGGCACACCGCCTCCGGCCGCACCAGCTCGGAGCCGGTACGGAGACGTCACCGGTTCCACCGCGGGAGTAGCCGGCGCGTCGCGCAGGCGCATCCGGCGCAGGGCGGGCGGCCTCCCCGGAGTCATGCAGCGCTTGACCCGCTACGCAGCGTTTATGCACCGTAAGGGGATCGCATGGCACAGACGACCACGGGAATCACCACGGGGGCCTTGGCCCGACGCCTGGGGGTGTCGCCGACCACCGTTCGTTCCTGGGAGCAGCGCTACGGCATCGGGCCGGCCATCCGCGCGGATGGCAAACACCGGCGCTGGTCCCCCACCGACGTCGCGATGCTCGAGGACATGTGCCGTCTCACCGCCTCGGGAATTCCCCCGGCGGAAGCCGCTCGGGCCGCCCGGAGCGACCGCCGGGAACCCGCCGGCACGGACCTGGAGCTCCTCGCCCCGTCCGCGTCCGACGCCGATCCTTCCTCGCGCAGCAGGCCGGTCGGAGGCGGCGGACTGCCTCTGGGGGACGTACGCCTGGAGTGCCGGGGGCTGGCCCGGGCGGCAGTCCGGCTGGACGCCCCGGCGATGGAGGGGCTGCTGAAGCGGGTGATCTCCGACTACGGCCTCGTGACCGCCTGGGAAGAGGTGATGGCTCCCACCCTGCACGCCGTCGGCCGTAAATGGGAATCCTCGGACGACCGCTACGTCGAAGTCGAGCATCTGCTGTCCTGGCAGGTCTCGACCGCCCTTCGCCGCGCCGCCATCGCTTCCGTGGGGAAGCCGAGGCCTCCGGTGCTGCTTGCGTGCGTGCCCGCAGAGCCCCATACGCTTCCGCTCGAAGCACTTGCCGCAGGCCTGTCCGAGCGGGGTCTCGGGACCCGTATGTTCGGAGGCTCCGTCCCCGCGGAGGCGCTGGATTCGGCGGTGCGCAGGTGCGGACCTGCTGCGGTCGTGCTGTGGTCTCAAGCGCGTTCGACGGCGAGCCACGCACTGGCACGCCACCTGGCGGGCGTGACGTTCGGTCTGCGCGGTGCCCGGACAGCGCCGCTGGTGTTGCTGGCGGGCCCCGGCTGGGCGGGCCGGACCCCCGACTCCGGCATGCTGCGGCCCCGGAGTCTGCGGGAGGCTCTCGACGCCATTGCCCGTATCTACGGCGAGCCCGTGCCGGGATCGGAACGCTGATCCGTCGCCCCCGAACGGAACCCCTCGGCACGGACCGCTCGCCTACGTCCGTCCGGCACGGGGTTCAGCGTACGCATGGCGCAGGCTTCCCGGGCAGCGAACCGTCAGCCTGTACCCGCGAAGGGGACCGCCGTGACGACGAGGTTGCGCAGATAGCCGCCCTTGTCAGGGTCGTACGGTGAGGCGCAGGTGATCAAGGTGAGGACAGGTGGGCCTGATCTGGCGAAAGCGGACGCGGGCAGCTCGCTCTTGTCGACTGTTTCGCGGGACGTGATGCGGTACGAGACAGGAGGCGCGTTGTCGCGTCGCACCAGCACCGTGTCATCGGCGCGGACGTCGAAGAGGGCGCCGAATTCGCCCAGGTCTCCCGAACGGGAGTCGACATGCCCCATCAGTACGGCCGAGCCGGAGGCCTCTCCCGGAGCGGGGCCGAAGCGGTACCAGCCGGCCAGTCCGGGATCGGCGGGAACCTGGGCGCTCCCGTCCTGACCGACCCCGACCGGTGTGACGGAGGCGTCGAGGCCGACGCGCGGGATCTCGATGCGTAGCGGGCGAGCAGGTTCTCCGAGTGACTTCTCGGCCCGTGCGGGTGCGGGACCGAGTGAGACGGAGGCGTGACCCGGGGACGCCTCCGGCCTGGGCTCGGAGGCGGAGAGTGACGTCCGGGCCGGGATGTCCGGGGCAGCCCGGGCGGACGGCTGGAGTGCCACTCCGACCGCCAGCGCGGCCGTTCCGGAGGCGGCCAGCACTGCGACTGCGACGCAGTACGCCGGACGCCTTCGGGACGGTGCGGCCCTGCGTTCTTCAGGCACGGGAGCGTGCCACCACACGACGAGCCGTGAGGGCGCCGGCGAGCGCGAGCAGTCCGGTTCCGGCGGAGAGGGCGATCCAGGCACCGGAGTTGTTCGGCTGACCGAGTCCGGCGGCCACCGCGGAGGGTGCGCCGTGCATGCCGGTCAGAGTCTGGACCTTGAGCGCGAGGTTCTTGTCCGCGGCACTGCCCCAGGCGTAGACGACGTTCGTCGTGCCTTCCTTCAGGTCGAGGTCGGCCGGGCCGATCACGACGTCGTCGCTCCCGGCGAGGACGACGTCGGCCGAGACGGTGCCGGCGGGCAGTTCAGCGGTGGCCTCCTTGGGGTTCTCGAGTGCCTTGAACACGGGCTGGCCTTGTGCCCTGACGTCCACGGCGGGTGCGGCAGCGACGTGGCGCACGGTCAGCCGGGTCTCCCCCGCGGGGATCTTCGAGGTGTCGTTGACGAATGCGGCGAGCTGGGGCTTGCCATCGGCCGACAGGTGCGCGACGACGGTCGCGTTCGCGCCCGCGGGGACTTCCACGGTCTTCTGGATCGAGGGAGTCCCCTTGGGGTCGGCTCCGGCCGGGAAGACCTTCAGGTCGTAGCTCCCCGCAGGGAGTTCCTGGGGGTCGGTCAGGGTGCCCGGCTTGAAGTCCGGGAGGAGTTCGTCACCGTTGGCGTACACGTCGACAGTCAGTCCGGGCACGGCGTGCAGGACGGACACCGTGGCCTTGTCCTCGTCGGCGGCGGAGGCGGGCAGCGCAGCGCTCAGGGCGATGGCGCATGTTCCGAGGGTGGCTGCCACCAGGGTGGGGGTCCGGGGATTCATCTCTGATTCCTTTCGAACCATTCACTCCGTGCGAGTGAGCGGATACCTGAGCTTCGCCGCGCGACCAGGGGCGGGATGCAGATTTACCCGCCCGGGTCTTTTCGACGCAATATCAATGCGTATTGCCGCAGCGCTTCGATTCGACGGACCGTGTGAGGGACGGTGCATTCTCGTGCCATAGGAGCAAGCCATGGTCTCCGCTCGATGTTCGGAGTCGACTCAAGGTCGCCGACAGGCGCCGCACGCGACCAGCACCCGGGCAACGTGGACGGCTGAGCGTTCCATGATGCTCGACGGGTCGGCAGCAGAGCCTTCGAGAGTCATATCAGGCGGGCCCTGCACGCCCTTCGGCGTTGCATGGAACCACCTGCCTGAAGCACGCGCGCCGTACGGGTCAAAGTCGCATCCAACGACGCGAAATCGCCATAAGCCGTGACGAACCGTACCCATGAGCTGCCAAGGAGATCCGATGGCCTTCATCGAGACACACACACCCGGCGCGTACACCCCCAGGGCCGGCCTCTACGAGTGCGACTGCGCCGGGGGGCACCTCTGGCGGATCGACCTGGCCGGTCATCTCTTCCCTCCGTTCCCACCTGGTTGTTCCGCGGAGCGCTGGCGGGCGAAAGAGGGCGGCGCCATGACCTCCACTGCTCCCGAGGGCAGCCCTCGGCCATGAAGGCGAGGAACTCGGTGACGAACGAGAGGAAACGACAACTCCTTCACCGAGCGCGTGGCATCCGCGACTCCGGCGCTGATCCTGTCCTTCTCCAGCGACCGGTTCTCCCTAGCCCACGATGCCGAGCGCGCACGGCCGGCCACGTGTCTGAACCCGGCGACGCTGACCGAGGGCGACACGGGTACGGCTGTGCGCCGTCTCCTCGCACACGTCGAGGGCCTGCCGCGCTGGTCCGAGGCGCTCCGTCGCCGTGGGCCGCACTGGACTGCCGACCGCTTGCTGGACGCCATGGAGTCACCTGCCAGGCCCCGGTGACGACAGCACGACGGCACCGGCCATCGCCCTCAGCGCACCTCTGCTCCCCCTCGCCCGGAGCCGTGCCTCATTGCCCCCTCATCGAAGGAATCCGGAGCCCCGTCGATGGGTCGAGTGGATGAGGACGAAGACCAGGCCAGCCAGGTCTGCCGCTCCGGCGTCGTCGTCCGCACAGCGCGTGGTCCGCAACGGGCCGACCTGGTCCAGTCGAACCCCCTGCAACTCCAGAACGTAGGCGAGGGTGAGCATGGCGAGGCGAGCGTTGCCATCCGGGAAGGGATGGAAGAAGGCCACGTCCAGGTAGGCCCTGGCCGCGCGGGAGGCCAGAGGGACTCGCGGGTCGGTGCTGTCCCGCAGACGCAGCTCAAAGTCGCGCTGGGTGTGGGGCGTCAGTGCGTAGCGTTCCCGGCCGCCCTTGGCGAAGGCGTCGCCTTGCCGGAACTGGACCTCGGGGATGCCGAGGAGCAGCTGCTGCCATCCCGTCAGAAGTGCGCACGTGAGGGGGCGCCTACGAGAAGCGTCTACGCGTGACTGAGCCATGGCCTCGGACAGTCGGCGGCTTCGAGCGGGATCCGAGGAACGGTCCCCCTCACCGCACCAGCTCAGGAGGCCGTCCACGACGGGCTCGACGGGGGCCGGCACCTCACCGGCCGCGGACGTCCAGTCGATCTGGTTCCTGACCTGGATCCAGGCGGCCAGGGCATCAGCGCTCACGGTAGGGCCGCACTCCGGTCAGATCTGCGGCGAGATCCTCTCCCACTGCGTCGATCAGGGTCTGCGGCGGCACGGTCCAGCTCTTGAAGCGTCCGCCGATCGCGGTGTCGACCATGTTCTTCGCATCGTCCGCCCCCATGCCAGTGGAAGAGAGGAACCACGTCAGCACCTTGTGGCAGAGCCGTACCAGCCGCATTCCGCACTCGTCCGGTCCACGACCACGGTCACGAGTCGGCTGGCCGCCCGTTCCAGGTGCCAGCCGCGGTCCTCGGCATCCGTTCCGTCGGGCGGAGCCAGTAGCTCGAACCGGTCCGCCAGCTCCTCCAGCCAGTCGCGCCACTCCAGCAGCGACGCGACCACGTTGGCGGCCGTCACTTCAGGCTCGCCTACGGAATGGGAGGTGCAGCACCAGCTCGTGACGACGCCGCCACCACCGCCCTCACCGACCGCCCAATCCCGTCCGCAGGCCCACCTGCCGTATCGTGCGGCCAGAAGGGCCGTGACCTCGCTGGTGAAGCGCCTCTTCTCTTCCCACCCGGCACCGTTCACAGGAACCATCGAGGCGATCACCGTGGTGATCTCGGACGCCTCCGAACGCAAGTTTCTGGCGCCGTCCATGTCCTGCCGGGGCACAGTGCGACGCTGCCCATCCACCTGCTCCGGCGGAGCGGACGTCGGCGGGCGGTTCCGCGTGGAGAGCCGGGTCAGGCGCGACGGTGAGCCCGGTGATCACTGTGACGGGGCCGGCCTTTGAGGGTGCAGGCCCGCGTGCCGGGCGGCGACGACGGCTACTTCGGCGCGATGTCGATGCGCAGGCCGATCAGGGTCTGCGGATTGTCGGCGGTGTCGGACCAGGCCGTGAAGCCACGCGGCTCGGTGAAGGTGACGGTGAAGCCGGGCTGGGTCTCGTACGTCGTCGCCGTGGCCCGGGTCTGGAGACGGGCGGCGAGTTCACGGGCGGTGGTCCGAAACGCGTAGGGCCTGCCGTCAGGGTTGGCGGGCGAGTGGAAGACGTCGCTGTTGGCCGGCACCGGGGTGGTGTCGCGTGGGATCAACAGCTTCTTGCCGGGCGCGGGAAGGGGGGTCCCGGTGCGGGCGGCGTAACGGTCGCCGTTGGTGAGGTAGGTGTAGTGGGCGTTGCGGAGGGACCAACCGGCCGTGGTGGTGCGCGTGTGCGCGTGGCGAAGGTCCAGGACGGCGACGCCGTTCGGCCCGAGGACGGACAGACGCTCGTCGGCGCTACCGGGGTCGTCGACGACGAGGGCGGTGTTCTCCTCCAGGGCGTAGACCCGGTCATGGTGCGTATCGCCGGCCAGTCGCAGGGCACGTCCCTCACGGCCGTAGGCGCCGGTGTGGGTGTCGATGAGCCCGGAGCGCAGGAAGCCGAATCCGCCTCGGGGTACGTACCCGAGGCGGGTCGCGTCGTCGAAGTAGCCGGGGCTGCTGCCGTCGCGGAGCGCCTCGTAGGACTCGCCGCCGCTGACCATGTCGGGTCCGGAGGCGATCTGGGCGCCGGCGGAGGATCCGGCGACGACGGCTCCCTGGGCCAGCTTGGCGCGGATGGCGGCGAGGACCTTGGAGTCGGCGTGCCTGTCACCGTTCAGGAGCGTGGTGACGTAGCGGTACTGGTCCCCGCCTCCGAAGAAGAAGCCGGTCATGGCGTTGACCTGGGCGACGACGCTGTCGGAGTCGGCGTTCGCGATGTGGTCGAGGTCGATGGGGACCCACTGCGCGTCGGCGGCACCGTGCTTCTTGAAGAGACTCGCGTAGTGGTTGCCGTTGCAGGCGGAGTTGCTGCACCGCTCGGGGTCGTCGGCGTCGGGATCCTGGCTTTCCGGCACGGAAGCGGCGGTGATCACGCCGATGCGCGCCTTCAGTCCGCCGGCGCGCTTGATGATCTCGCCGTAGACCTGTCTGTTGTCGTCCTTGAGCCCACCGCCCACCAGAACGAGCGAGCCGGGGTGCCGCGGGCCGACAGGGGTGGCCTGCGCCGCGGGAGTGGAGGCGAGGAGACCGAGTACGAGTGCGGTGCTGCCGGCAAGGATGACGCGGCGTGCGGATACGGGGTGAGCGCGCATGATGCCTCCGTGGGCGGTGTGGGTGGGGTGTGACCAGGGCCCACGGCTGTCCGCCGGGGGGCCTGGTCGGTGCCCGGCAGGGCGACGGGAGAGACTGCCGGGGACGATGGCGGCACAGACGGCTCTGCTGGGCCCGGCTTGTCGCACGGGTCAGGAGTCGTTGCCGGCGCTGCCGAGCGAGGCGATCAGAGAGGCCAGCGTCGCGACACGGTGCGCGACGCTGGAGGTGTCGAGCCATTCGCCAGGGGTGTGGTCGGCCCCTCCCACGGGGCCGAGGCCGTCGAGCGTGGGCACTCCCGAACCGGCGATGAGGTTGGCGTCGCCGACTCCTCCGGTGACGGCGGCTCCCAGCCGCACGCCGTAGGCGGACGCGGCCTTGCGTGCCGCTTCGAAGACCCTTCGCGAGGCGGGAGTGTCCTCCATCGGGGGGCACAGGTCGATCTGCTCGACCGTGACGGCGGTGCCGGGCACGGCGGGACAGGCGGCGGCCTGGACGATGGCCCGGGTGGCACGCCTCATGTCGACCGTGGTGGCGGCGCGGACTTCGACGTGCAGTTCGGCTTCGGCACACACGATGTTGGGGCGGGTGCCGGCGCGGACGACTCCGACGTTGAGGGTGACGTCGTCCCAGTGTCCGTTGAGTCCTTGCAGTTCCACCGTGAGATGGGCGGCGGCGAGAGCGGCGTTGGCACCGCGTTCCGGCTCGATGCCGGCGTGCGCGGCACGGCCGGTGACCGTCAGCCGAAAGTCCGCGACGCCCTTGCGGGCGACCACGAGGTCACCGTTCTCACGGGCGCATTCGAGGCCGAGGCCGTAGTGCATGCCCTGCGCGGTCCTCTCGATGAGCGGCCTGCTGATCTGCGAGCCGATCTCCTCGTCGGGGGTGGCGAGGAAGACGAGCTCGCCGAAGTCCTGCGCGGAGACCTCGTGGAGGATTTCCAGGGCGGTGAGGCCGGCCAGAAGTCCGCCCTTGTCATCGCTGACGCCGGGACCGTAGGCGATGGCTCCGTTCATGTGGAACGGTCGGTCGGCCGCGGTGCCGTCGTCGAAGACGGTGTCCATGTGTGCGGCGAGGAGGATCCTGCGACCGTCCGCGGCGGGGTCGAGCCTGCCGCGCTTGCGCCCGATGACGGCGTCACCGGCTTGGTAGCGGTGGTCGGCCGGGAAGCGGACCCGCTCGACGTCGAATCCGATGCGGAGGAGGCGCCGCTGTACCCAGTCGGCGACCTTGTTGACGCCGTCCGGGCTGTAGGAGCCGGAGTCGATCGAGACGAGATCGCGAAGGTCCGTCAGGTACTGGGGGTGGCGAGCGCGTGCCAGGGTCAGCAGCTCCGCGCTGAGCAGCTGACGAGGGGGCGCGCTCACAGGACTTTGGACAGGAAGGCGCGGGTACGCTCCTGCTCCGGGTCGACGAGTACCTGCCGCGGATCGCCCGCTTCCACGACGACACCCTGGTCCATGAAGACGGCGGTGTCGCCGACCTCGCGGGCGAAGCCGATCTCGTGGGTGACGACGACCATGGTCATGCCGTCCGCGGCAAGCCGGCGCATGACGTCCAGGACGTCGCCGACGAGCTCGGGGTCGAGTGCCGACGTGGGCTCGTCGAACAGCATGAGCTTGGGCTTCATCGCGAGGGCTCGTGCGATGGCCACGCGCTGCTGCTGACCGCCGGACAGCTGGGCCGGGTAATACCCCGCTCGGTCACCGAGGCCGACCTGCTCCAACAGTTGCCGCGCCTGTTCCCTGGCTGCCGCTCTCGGCACCCCGCCCACCTTGACCGGGGCTTCGATGACGTTGTCGAGCGCGGTCATATGGGGGAAGAGGTTGAAGCGCTGGAAGACCATGCCGATGTCGCGGCGGCGCTCGGCGACCTCCCGCTCGCGCAGCTCGTGCAGCTTGTTGCCGTGCTGCCGGTAGCCGACGAGCTCACCGTCGACGGTGAGCCTGCCGCCGTCGACCGTCTCCAGGTGGTTGATGCACCGCAGGAAGGTGGACTTCCCGGAGCCCGAGGGACCCAGGAGGCAGCACACCTGACCACGCTCGACCGTGAGATCGATCCCTTGGAGGACCTCGAGCTTTCCGAAGTGCTTGCGCACGCCCTCGGCGCGCACCATGGGGGCGTTCATCGGCCCGTCTCCTTGTTCTTCCTGCCGGTCAACCCCGTGGCTCCTCCCAGCATCCGCTGCAGCGGGGACACGTGGCCGGCTTGGGCGGTGCCGCGTCCGTACCGGCGCTCCAGCCACGCCTGAGGAATGCCGAGCAGGGTGACGAGCGCGAGGTACCAGAGGCTGGCGACGACCAGCATGGGGATGACCTGGTAGTTCTGCGCGTACACGTCCTGGATGTTGGACATGAGGTCGTGGGCGGAGATGACCGAGACGAGGGCGGTCATCTTGAGCATGTTGATGGTCTCGTTGCCCATCGGCGGGATGATGACGCGCATGGCCTGGGGCAGGACGATCCGTCGCATGGTGAGCGCGGGACGCATCCCCAGGGAGTGCGCGGCTTCGGCCTGTCCGTGGTCGACGGACTGGATGCCCGCGCGGACGATTTCGGAGGCGTAGGCCGCCTCGTTCAGGCCGAGCGCGAGCAGGGCCGCGACGGCGGGGGTGAGGAGGGAGTTCGTCTCGGCCTGGAGGAAGGTGATGTCGGTGAAGGGGACACCGATCTTCACGTACTTGTACAGGGCTGCGGCGTATCCCCAGAAGATGATCTGGACGAGGAGCGGTGTGCCTCGGAACAGCCAGACGAAGGCGTTCGCGAGTCCGTAGAGCACGGGGCTCGTGGACAGCCGCATCACCGCGATGAGGGTTCCCAGGCCCAGGCCGAGGGCCATGGCGGCGGCGGTGAGCCAGAGGGTCGTGGCAAGCCCGTCGAAGATCAGGTCGGCGAAGAGGTACGTGGCGACGACGTCCCAGTGCAGGTTGTCGTTCTTCGCCAGTGAGCCGATCAGTCCGACGAGTGCCATGATCGACGCTGTCGCGGCGATCCATCGTCCGTAGTTGCGGACGGGGACCACTTCGAGGTCCTGTACGGCCGCCTCGGGGGTGGATGTGGTCGTGAAGGAGGCAGTGGTGTCGGTCATCTTCAGTCGACCGCCGCGTTCTTGGTGGCTTCCTTGACCGCGATCGAGGCGACGCCGTACTTGTCGTAGATCCTGGTGACGGTGCCGTCGTCGATGAGGGCTTGGAGGGCCTTCTGGATGGCGTCGGTCAGTTCGGGCTGCTGCTTGCTGACGGCGATGCCGTTGGGTGAGGCGTTGTAGCCGCCGGGCGCGGCCGGGTCCTCGACCAGGTCGAAGGCCTTGCCCGCGTCCGCCGTCTTGGCGACCCAGCCGGCGGCCGGTTTCGTCAGAACCTGGGCCACGACCTTGCCGGAGCGCAGAGCGAGCTGGGCGTCGGAGTCCTTGGGGAAGGTCTGGATCTCCATGGCGCCCTTGCCGGCCTTCGCGCACTTCGCCTGGTGGGCCTTGAGGAGGTCGAGTTGGTTGGTCGCGGTCTGGACCGCGACCTTCTTGCCGCACAGGTCGTCGAGATCGGCGATCTTGGCGGGGTTGTCGTTGCCGACGAGGATGGCGGATCCCGACTGTGAGTAGTCGACGAAGTCGACGACCTGCTGACGCTCCTTGTTGTCGGTGATGGCCGACATGGCGGCGTCGAACTTGCCCGCCTGGATGGCGGGGACGATGCCGTCGAACTTCTGCGGCGTGAAGGCGAAGGTCACGCCGAGTTTCCCGCCGAGAGCCTGGCCCAGGTCGTAGTCGAGCCCGGTCAGCGCGGTCTCGCCTTCCTTCACGAACATCTCGAAGGGCGGGTACGGCACGTCGGTGGCGACGCGGACCTTCCCCTCCTTCCTGATGCCGTCCGGCAACATCGCGTGGAGGGCCGGGTCCTTCTTGATCTGGACGCCGTTGATGGTGACCGTTCCGCCTGCGGCGGGGGCGGGGTCAGGGTCTCCGCACGCGGCGAGCGTCGCGAGGGCCGTGGTCGTGACGACGGCCGCCGCAAGGCAGCGGGTAACACGAGCGTTCATCGGGGTCGAACCTCTCGGGAATTCAGCCGACGGCTTCCAGCCGCCGGTCACAGCACGGAAGTTACAGACCGGAGAACAAGTTGGCTAGATGTATCGCGCGTTACGTCGGTGTAGAGCCACTGAATCCATCGCATCGTGAGGCATTCGTGCCGTTTCAGCTGCCAACAGAGCAGTCGTGAACTGCGGCGGAGAGAATACGGGCCATACATCTTCCGCAATGGAGGAACCATCTGTAAGTTCCGCTACCAACTCGGATCCGGAGATCGCACTCGCCGGTACGTCACTTCGGCACTCGCGGCCCTCCCCACCGACACCACCCCTCTCCCCCATGGAGCGCATCATGGCGTCACCCGCCACCCGCAGAACCGCCCCGGCACTGGCCGTCACGCTGCTGACCCTGACGATGTCGCTCACGGCACAGCAGCCCGCCCACGCGGCTGCCGAGCGCGTCCGGCTCGGTTCCGCCGCGGACGTCAGCCGCACCTCGTGGAACGGCCCGGCCTTCACGATGAACGGAGCCGGTGCCGTCGTGCCCGCCTCCATGAACAGAGCCATCGAGGAGATCCGCGGCGGAACGGGAAGCATCGACGTCGTCGTGCTCGCCGGCTCGGCGCCGACCTCGGGCAGCAGGACACCGGAGTGCGACTCCGTCATGGTTCTGACGGGGGTCAACTCCTGTACGACCTGGACGCTCACCGCGGCCACGGACGGCAACAACAACCAGGTGAACACCGACGTACGCAACGCCGAGTTCGTGTACTTCGCCGGGGGCGACCAGTGCCGGTACGCCACCTGGAAGGGAACCGCCCTCGAAGCCTCCGTGGAGTCCGTGGTGGCCAAGGGCGGCGGATCGGGCGGGGGCAGCGCGGGCCACCACATCAACAGCCCCCTCGTGTACGACGCCTGCAACGGCAGCGTCACGAGCGGCGAGGCATTGGCGAATCCCTACGACCGCCACATCAGCTTCACCACCGGCATGTTCCAGTGGGCCCACTACGGCGGGGTCGTCAACGACTCGCACTTCGTGACGCGCGACCGCATGGGCCGCAGCATGGCGTTCGTCGCCCGGGCGGTGAAGGACGGACTCACCACGGGTGGCGCCGCCTGGGCCGTCGGGGTCGAGGAGGGCGGCGGCTCGCTGTTCATCGACCGCAACGGCATGGCGACCGAGTACGGCAAGGACGCCTACGTCATCCTCGCCGACCATCAGCCCGAGCAGGCCGTGGACCGCAAGCCGCTGACGTACTCCGACTTCAAGATCTGGCGCCTCACGCCGGGATCGACGTTCGATTTCAGGAACCGCCCCACGTGCGGCTACTACCTGCGCAGCGTCACCAACGGGGTCACCGACGCCAACCCCTACAACGGCACCCCCGTCACCGACTGCGGCCACCCGTCCGGCGACAGCCTGACGGAGACCGAACCGAACGACACCCGCGACACCGCGAACGATGCCACCGGCCTCTCCTCCCCCACCGCTCTGAACGGCAGCATGAAGTCGACCAGCGACCGCGACCACTTCAAGGTCACCTTGGCTTCAGGACAGAACGCGTCGGTGCAGTGCGCCGTCCCGGGCGCCTACGACGCCGACCTCTACTGGCTCGACTCCTCCGGCAGCACACTGGAGCGCTCCGTCAACGACGGCGCCGGCACCGACGAAGCCCTCACCTTCACGAGGACCGCATCCGGTTCGGGTACGTACTACGTGGACATCGAGGCCTACCGCGGCTCCGGCTCCTCCACCTACACCTGCGCTCTGACCAAGAGCTGACGAGCTTCCATCCCGCCCGGCACCCAGAACTCACATGAGCACGCTACCCGCGTTTGCGTTTATGGCGCGTCTGCAATTATTGTTGCAGCTCGTAAACAGCTTGCTCAAGCACATGCGGAAAGGTGGAGCCATGCCGCTCGCGCTCCTCGCTCTAGCCGTCGGGGCCTTCGGGGTCGGAACAACTGAGTTCGTCGTCATGGGGCTGCTGCCCGACATCGCCGCCGACTACGGCGTCTCCATCCCCACCGCCGGGCTGCTGGTCACCGGCTACGCGCTCGGCGTCGTCGTCGGCGCGCCGCTGCTGACCGTTCTCGGCGGCAGGGTGAGCCGCAAGCGGATGCTCATGCTGCTCATGGGACTGTTCGTGGTCGGCAACGTGCTGTCCGCCCTCGCCCCGAGCTTCGGGACGATGCTGGCCGGCCGTGTGGTCGCCTCGCTCGCCCACGGGTCGTTCTTCGGCATCGGGTCCCTCGTCGCCGCCGGCCTCGTGGCCCCGGACAAGAAGGCCGGCGCCATCGCCACCATGTTCACCGGCCTGACCGTCGCCAACATCATCGGCGTACCGCTCGGCACCTTCATCGGGCAGGCCGTCGGCTGGCGCACCACCTTCGCGGTCGTCGCCGCGCTCGGTGTCGTCGGGCTGCTCGGCATCGCCCGGCTCGTACCCGCCATGCCCCGCCCCGAGGGCGCCCGCCTGGACCGGGAGCTCAGGGCGTTCCGCAACCCGCAGGTGCTGCTCGCCATGGCGATGACCGTGCTCGGCTTCGGAGGCGTCTTCGCCGCCATCACCTACATCGCACCGATGATGACCGAGGTCGCCGGCTACTCCGAAGGCGCGGTCACCTGGCTGCTCGTCCTCTTCGGCGTCGGCATGTTCCTCGGCAACCTCATCGGCGGCCGGTACGCCGACCGCGCCCTGATGCCCCTCCTCTACGCCACCCTCGGCGGGCTCGCGATCGTCCTCGCGCTGTTCACCGTCCTCGCCCACGACAAGGTCCTCGCCGCGGTCGCCGTCCTGCTCGTCGGCGCGCTCGGCTTCGCCACGGTGCCGCCGCTGCAGAAGCGCGTCCTCGACCAGGCGCACGGCGCGCCGACCCTGGCCTCCGCCGTCAACATCGGCGCCTTCAACCTCGGGAACGCGCTCGCCGCCTGGCTCGGCGGCGTCGTCATCGCCGCCGGCTACGGCTACACCGCCCCGAACTGGGTCGGTGCCGCCCTCGCCGCGGCCGCCCTCGGCCTCGCCTTCTGGTCCGCCGCGCTGGAGCGCCGGACCCCGGCGGCCGGCGTTCCTGGCGCGGAGCCCGTCGCCGCGGACGCCGTCCGCGCCGGTGGCACCGGCGCCGAGGCCCGTACCCCCGTGCACCACTGACGCCCCTCTTTCCCCCACCGCAGTACACCGCCGTACACCGCCGTATCCCGCCCCGAGGAGAAGCACCATGAGCACCACCGCCGTCACCCCGCTGACGACCGCCGACGCGGACCGCCTTGTCGCGACCGCCCGCCGCGCCGCCGAAAGCACCGGGGTCACCGTCAGCGTCACCGTGCTGGACGCCGGCGGGCACCCGCTCGCCTTCCGCCGTGACGACCGCGCGGTGCTGATCTCGGGCGAGACCAGCACCCGCAAGGCGTACACCGCCCTCCAGCTCGACGCACCCACGGCCGACCTGGTCGACCTCGTCAAGCCCGACGGCCCCTTCCACTCGCTCACCACCGCCCTCGACCGGCCGCTGCTCTTCATCGCCGGCGGCGTGCCCATCCACCGCGACGGCCGGCTCATCGGCGCCATCGGCGTCGGCGGCGGCGCCCCCGAGCAGGACCACGCCTTCGCTCTCACCGCCGTCGAGGCCCTCGTCTGAGCGGAGACCGGTGGTTCTGCCGATGCCGTCGTGTCGTGCCGCGCCGACAGTGACCGGGCCAGTGCAGGACGCGCCGCCCTCCGGTTCCCCCGGGGGGCGGCCGTCACACGACACGAGAGGACGACTCCGTCGTGAAACGACACATCGCCGCAGCCGCCACCACCGCCGCCGCCTGCCTCACCCTGCTCCTCACCCCGAGCGCCGGCGCCGCCGGCACCGCCGCCAACCCGTACGAGCGGGGCCCCGCCCCGAGCCAGTCGAGCATCGAGGCCCTGCGCGGCCCGTACGCCGTCTCCCAGACCTCCGTCTCCTCCCTCGCCGCCACCGGCTTCGGCGGCGGCACCATCTACTACCCGACGTCCACCAGCGACGGAACGTTCGGCGCGGTGGTGATCTCCCCCGGCTTCACCGCCTACGAGTCCTCGATCGCCTGGCTCGGGCCGCGCCTGGCCTCGCAGGGCTTCGTGGTGTTCACCATCGACACCCTCACCACCCTCGACCAGCCGGACAGCCGCGGACGTCAGCTCCTGGCAGCGCTCGACCACCTGACCGAGCGCAGCTCCGTGCGGGGCCGGATCGACTCGACCCGCCTCGGTGTGATGGGCCACTCCATGGGCGGCGGAGGAACGCTCGAAGCCGCCAAGAGCCGGCCCTCGCTGCAGGCCGCGATCCCCCTGACCGGGTGGAACACGGACAAGAGCTGGCCCGAGATCACCACGCCCACGCTGGTCATCGGCGCGGACGGCGACACCGTCGCCCCGGTCGCCAGCCATTCGGAGCCCTTCTACCAGAGCCTGCCGAGCTCGCTCGACAAGGCGTACCTGGAGCTGAACGGCGCCACGCACTTCACCCCGAACACGTCGAACACGACGATCGCGAAGTACAGCATCTCCTGGCTCAAGCGCTTCATCGACAACGACACCCGCTACGAGCAGTTCCTCTGCCCGCTGCCGCGGCCGAGCCTGACGATCGAGGAGTACCGGGGCACCTGCCCGCACGATTCCTGACGATCGACCGGTCCTGCGGCGGCGCCCTGTGCGCCGTCACAGGACACGGCTCCCGGGTCTGGGCCACGGCCCACGCCCATGCCCGGGAGCCTTCCGCCGTTCCCTACGGGTCGGTAACGTCACCGCCGTGAGCGGATCGACGCAAGCCGCCGCGACCGGCCCGCGGCTGTACGACCGTCCGGCCGAACTCGCCGCGGTGACCAGGCTCTCGGCCCGTGCCGGCGCCGGAGCCGGCGGCGTCCTGTTCGTCACCGGCGACCCCGGCGAGGGGCGCACCGCGCTCCTCGCGCGGGCGGCCCACGACTTCCCCGGCACGGCCCACCGGATCGCCGCGCCCGCGCACCGGGGCGCCTGGAGCGGGGTGCGGGCCCTGTGCGCCGCCCTCGCGCCCCACCCGTCCGCCGGTCGTCGGGCGCTGCGGCTCGCGCGGGGCGAGGACGGTGTGACCGCGGCCGTCGACGGTCTGACCGGTGGTCTTCCGGTACTGATCTGCCTGGACGACCTGCACCTCTGGGACGCCCACTCGCGGGCCGCTCTCACCACGGCCTGGCGGGAGCCCGGCCCCCGGTCGGGCAGGACGGCCTGGCTGGTGTCGGCGGCCCGTCACCACCGCCTTCCCGAGGTGCCCGAGGCGGAGACCGTACGCCTCGGGCGGCTCTCCCGGGACGGTGCGCGGGCGCTCCTGGGCGATCTGTGCGCGGTGCCGCCGCCGGCCGCGGTCGCGGAGCGGCTGCTCGACGAGGCCGCCGGGCACCCCGGTGTGCTGGCCTCGGCGGTACGGCGCCTCGCGACCGGTCCCGCGCACGGCTCCGTACCCCCGTCCGGGCCGCTCGTCGACGGCACCGTCCTCGCCGAGGTGTACGGCGGTCTGGTGGACGGTCTTCCGGTGGACTCCCGCCGGCTGCTCGCGGTGGTGGCCCTGGCGGGCCGGGGCGACGAGGGGTCGCAGGCCTTCGCGGCAGGTCCCGAGGTGTTCCAGGCGTACGAGGTCACGCTCGGCGCCGTTCTCGCCACCGCGCGGGCGACCCGCACCTCCGTCGAGCCGCTGGACGGTCTGATCACGGACGGTCTGCTGTGCCGCAGGGGCGACGCGCTCCGCTTTGAAGACCCGTTCCTCGGCCGGGCAGCACTCGCGTCCGCCCCCGCGTCCTGGTACGCGGGGCACGAGCGCGCCGCCGCCTGCGACCGGACCACGCCGGCATCCGCGCAGCCCGCGCCGGCCGCGCCGGCGCCGCACTCCGTGCCCGTCGCGCGTCCCTCCGCACCGGTCGACCCCGCGCTCGCCCGCGGCGAGGGGCACCGCGCCGACCGGCTCGGCCCGCCGGCCGCCGTACGCGCCCTCGCTCCGGTGGTCCGCGGCCGTTCCCAGCTCGTCCGCGGTCTCGCGGCGCTCGGCGGCGGCCCCGTCATGGAGGCGCACGAAGTACTGCTGCAGGCCGCCGAGTTGCTCGACGACCGGGAGCCCGCGGAGGCGTCCGACGCCCGGTTCCTCGCGATGGAGGCCGCCTGGGCGGGCGGCGACGTCGCCGCGTGCCTGGCCGCCCTCGGCTCGGGGGCCACGCCCCGGGGCACCGAGCGCGACTTCGTCGAGGGGCTGCGCGCCGCCCTCACCGTACGGCTCGACCAGGCCCGTTCCGCCCTGGCGCGGGTGGTCGCCCGGGACGGCGCCCTGGACGATCCCCGGCTGCTGCTGCGGGCGGGTTCGGCCGCGCTCGTGCTCGGCGACACCGTGGCGGCCTCCCGGATCCACGCCCGTGCGCTGGCCCGCGCGCGGGCCGAGCACCGTACCGCCCTGGTGCCACGGGCCCTGGAGCACCTCGCCTACGCGGAGCTGCGCGCCGGCCGGTACAGCGGGGCCGCGCGGGCCGCCCGGGAGGGGCTGCGGGCGGCCGAGCTGACCGGCCAGTGCAACATCGCCGCCCATCAGCACGCCGTCCTCGCCCTGGTGGCCTCGGTGGCCGGTGACGGGCCGACCGTCACGGAGCACGCCGGGCGGGCCCTCGACACGGCGCTCCCGCACGGGCTCGTCCAGGCCGCGACGCTCGCCGAATGGGCTTTGTCCCGGGCCGAGTTCGGGCGGGGTCTGGCGGCGCAGGCGGCGTCGCGCCTCGCGCCGCTCGTCCGGCCGGGTCCGCGGGGCGGCCACTTCGCGCTGCGGATGCTGGTGATCCCCTGTTTCGTGGAGGCGGCCGTCGCGTCCGGGCGGCGCGCGGAGGCGCGGGTGGCGGCCGAGGAGTACGCGGTCTGGGCCGTCCAGGGCATCGACGGCTCGGCACCTGCCCAGCTGGCCCGCTGCCGGGCGCTGCTCGCGCGGGGCGAGGAGTCGGCGTACTGGTTCGGTGAGGCCGTGCGCCGTCACGACAGCTGCGGCAACGACTTCGAGCGTGCCCGTACCCTCCTCGCCTACGGCACGTGGCTGAGGCGCCGTCGGCGGCCGGGCGACGCGCGTGGTCCGTTGAGCGACGCCCTGGTCACCTTCGAACGCGCCGCGGCGGACGGCTGGGCCGAGCACGCCCGTTCGGAACTGCGCGCCACCGGGGGCACCACGGGCGGGGTCACGGATCCGGCGGCGCTGGGGCGGCTGACGCCGCAACAGCAGCGGATCGCCCGCCTCGTCGCCGGGGGCGCCACCAACCGGGAGGTCGCCGACCGGCTCACCCTGAGCCCCCGGACCGTCGACCATCACCTCCGGAGCGTCTTCGCCCGGCTCGGCATCCGCTCCCGGGTCGAACTCCCCGCGGTGGTCGGACTGTGGGACGCCCAGCGGGAACCCGACACCGGCGTTCCCGCCCGGCACGCGCGCGCGTGAGCCGGGTCCTCAGGCAGGACTTCCGGACACGGCCTTACGAGCGCGTCGCCGTCCTGCAGCCGCCGTCGGGGGACTGCGGGCCCTCGTCCATCGACGTGCTGCGGTCGTACGGGTCGACGGTGGCGCCGCCGGCCGTGCCGGTGTCCTGGCCTCCCTCGCCGAACTCCGGGGTGAAGTAGCCGGTGTGGGTGTCGCAGCCGCCGTTGGTCATGTCGACCTTGTACGAGACGAGGGAGAAGGTCCCCGGCGCGGTGACGACCTTCGAGGGGTCGTGCCAGTCCAGGACCACCTCGCGCCGCGCGATCGTGCGCACGATCTCGTCGCCCCCGCCGGCCGCGGCCGCCCGTACGACGGGATACACGTAGGTGACGTCGGTGGTCACCCGGAGGGCGCCGTTCGCGCCTTCGCCGTAGGTGATCCGGCCGCGGGTCCTGACCACGTCGCCGACCACGCGCGCGTGCGTCGTGTCGAACCGGCTGAAGAGCAGCAGCGGGTCGTTCTCCGCGGTCGGCGTGCGGAACGCGGCGGCGAGGAAGTCCTTGACGTCCCGCTGGTGCGGGTTGATCAGGGCGATCGCCTTCGTGGGGCGTTCCCCGGCCAGCACGGCCGGGTCGAGGTTGGACGCGGCGAGGAAGTCCCGGGTCTGCCGGAGGGCCTTCTCCACCTGCGCGGTGCTCATCCATCCGGTGGCACGGGCCGCCGGGACCGTGATCCCGGCGGTTCCGTCCGCCCAGCGCGCGGCGGGTGAGCCCTTGAACGGCTGGTCGAGCGTGGGCCGCCCGGCCGGTTCGACGGGCGGGGCGCCGTCCGGGCGCTCCGACTCCTGGGCGAGCGGCGGCCCGGGCGGCCCGTCGCCGTCGGTCGAGCCGATCATCCGCCACGGGTCGAACGCCACGACCAGGAGGGCCACGGCGGCAAGCAGCCCGACCACGTACCAGCCCTTCTTCCGCCGGGGCGGGGGCGGGGTGTGCGTACGCCATCCCCCGCTGCCCGCGGGCTCGTCGCGCAGGCGTTCCGTGACGAGCCGGGCGCGCGCCGACGGTTCCTTGGGCGCGTCGGCCACGCCGTCCACCGACTCCCGGAGGAACCGCTCCCACACGTCGTCCGGCACGGACGAACCGTCCTGGTCCCCACCCGCGTTCACACCGCACTCCTTCTACACCGAGTATCTGTTCGACCCCACCCCTGGGCTCCCGCATGATCGCACAGCCACGGCGGGCCCCCTGGGGCGGTTCGGCGTCAGCCCGCCGTCGGCGTCCAGCCGTCGAGCCAGTGCGCGGTGTCCTGGCCGGCGGCCTGTGCGTCCGTCAGGTGGGGGCGGTCCGGGTGGGAGGGGCCCGAGCCGGGGCCCGTGTTGCGGTACTCGGCGAAGCGGTCGTCCTTCCAGGAGAAGCCGCTCATGTCGGTCCAGGGGGTGGGCTTGACGGCGGCGCTGAGGACGCTGTCCCGGACGGTCGTCTGCGGGTCGAGGGTGGCGTCGCCGCCCGCGTGCCAGGGGCGTCCGAGGTAGAAGGTGCCCGGGCTGACGTCGCCGTTGACGGTGGAGCGCGTGATGAGGAATCCCTTGCGGCCGGCGGGGGTGCTGGGCGCCGTCACGTATCCGGCGGACGTGCCGTCCCAGCGCTTCTTCAGGGCGAGGACGGACCTGTCGATCACGGCCGTGGCCCGGCCGAAGACGAAGTCGACGTTGCCGATCACGTACGAGTTGGTGACGTACACCCGGCCGGTCCTGTCCTTCGCGGCGGTGTCGAGGAGCAGGGTGTCCTGGTCTCCGGTGATGATGACGCCGTCGAGGAACACCCGGTCGGCGGCGGTGCGCAGGGCCACGGCCTGGTGGCCGTTCAGGTTCCTGTTCGCCGCCTCGTCGAAGTCGTTGGAGAGGGTGAGGTTGCGCGCCTGGAAGTCGTCGGCCTCGACGGCGACGGTGGCGCTGCCGCCCGTTCCGTACGTGCCCGAGCCGTCGGGCCTCGTCATGCCGGAGGCGTGGCCCTCGACGATGACGGTGTCCTTGCGGCTTCCGCCGGTGCCCTCGATCGTGACGTGGGGCTTGTTCGAGGGGACCTTGACCGTCTCGCGGTAGACGCCGGGGGCGACCCGGATCACGACGCGGGAGGTGCTGCCGGCCGGTACGGCGTCGACGGCCTTCTGCACGCTGGTGAACCGGCCGCTGCCGTCCTTCGCCACGGTCAGGACGGTGGCGGCGGCGGTCGGGGCCGGAGTGGTGCCGAGGGTGGAGCGCGGGCCGGCGCCGGACCTGAGCAGGTCGGGCACGGCGGCCGTCGGGTCGGGGGTGTACGGGTAGTACGCCCTCGGGTCGAACGCCGTTCCGCCGCTCTCGTTGCGGCCGGTGGTGCCGGAGAAGACGTTGCCGCGCTGGACGAGCGCGGCGGTGGCGTCCTTGATGACGGGGTTGTTCACGCCCTGGAAGACGCTGTTCTCCAGGACCATCCGCGTCCTGCCGCGCGCGTAGTTCCCGTAGGACGAGGTGATGCCCGTGCCGGGGTCGTCCTGGAGCAGGTTGTTGTAGAGGTGGGCGTGGGCGACGTTGTCGGTGGAGGGGTTGCGCTGCTCGGTCTCGCGGATCCAGTTGTGGTGGATCGTGAGGTCGGCGGTGGCGTTCTCCGTCCAGCCGATGCCGAAGGTCTTGTTGTTGTGGCCGAGCCTGTTCCAGGAGACCGTGACGTACGTCGTGTCCTTGCGGCTGTCGATGAGCCCGTCGGCCATGTGCCGCAGGTCGTTGTGGTCGATCCAGACGTGGTGGGCGCCGTCCATCTGCACCGCGTCGAAGTCGTGTTCCTTGTCGTTCCAGACGCCCTGGTAGGAGTCCCGGATCGTCAGGTTGCGGATGATGACGTTGTGGACGCCCTGGCCGAGGAAGAAGCCTCCGCCGACGATGTGGCCCGAGGTGCCGGAGCCGATGATCGTCTTGTCGGAGGCGACCCTGATCTCCTTGCCGGTGGGGTTCACGGTGATCGTCCCGGCCACGACGATGACGTACGGCTCCGCGGCCGTCGCGTACTTCTCCAGGTCGGCGAGCGTCCTGACGGTGACCGTCCGCCCGTCGCGTCCGCCGTACGTGCCCTTCTGTCCGAGCGCGTCGACGGACGCGAAACCGTCGGCGACGGCGCTCGCCCACGCGGGGGCTGCGGCGCCGGCGGCCTTCGCCTCGGGCCGGGCGTCCGTGCCGAACACGTCGAAGGCCGTGCCGTACGCCAGGACCCCTGCCGCGGTGAGCGCCGCCGGAGCACCGATCGCCAGAGCCCTTCCGCGCCTGCGGTGCCTCGCCCTGCCTCGCGTCTCGGTCATGTCGTACGTCCTTCCGTCCGTGGGGGGTGCCCGCCGGGAAGGGCGGGCGGACGGTAGTCGCCGCCGGGGCGCGAAAGGTTGCCCCGGGTCTCGGGCGTTCCTCGGCCGGATCAGGCGCGGCCGGCCGCCAGGTCCGTCAGGCGGGCGAGGACGCGGCCGCCCGAGGCGGAGAGTCCGTCGTGCTCCCACTCGTTGGTGACCCAGACGCGGGTGGCTCCGATCTCGCGCGCCGTACGCAGGGAGAGGCCCGCGTCGACGTACATGTCGTCGTGGTGGACGATCGCGGCGAGCGGCACCCTGTTGGCGGCGAGGCGGTGCGGGTCGTACAGGGGCGGCCAGTCGGAGCGGGCGGCGAGCAGATCCGCGGCGTCCGCGAAGGGGCGCAGGCCCGCGATCTCCCGGAACATCCAGGGGTACATCATCTCGCCGGTCAGCAGGAGCGGATCGGCGTCCCCGGCGAACTCGGGGAAGGCCGCCAGGGCGCGGGAGGCGGCCCAGCCGGTGGGTCCCTCGCCCTGCCCGTACAGCGATTCCTGGAGGACGGCGAAGAGCGGGTCGCCGGTGAAGCCGGTCAGGGACATCACCTGATGGAGGAAGGTGTCGCTCAACTCCCCTGCGGCGTCGAAGGCTTCGTCGAGAAGCCAGTGGACGCGCTCGAATCCGTCGCCCATGCCGAGCGCGAGTCCGAGGGTGCGCAGCCGGTGGGGGGTGAGGCGGTCGCCGTTCGGCAGGCGGATGTCGTCGGACGCGAGGAGGTCGGCGATCCTCCGGAGCCGGGCGGCGTCCTCGGGGTAGCGGGCGTAGAGGCCGAGGACCCGGTCGCGGACGCGGGGGTAGGTGCGGGCGTACACGTCGTCGGCGGTGGCGGTCAGGCCGGGGAGGCCTCCGGCGACGTAGCAGGCGCGTAGTCCCGCGGGTGCCTGGGACAGGTAGGTGAGGGTGATGAAGCCGCCGTAGCTCTGCCCGAGCGTCTCCCAGGGGGCGTCGCCGCAGAGGGTGCGGCGGATCAGTTCCGCGTCGGCGACGATCGCGTCGGCGCGGAAGTGGGAGAGGTGCGCGGCGAGTCGGTCGGGCGAGGCGAACCGGGCGGCGGAGCGCGCGGTGACCGGGGTGGAGCGGCCGGTGCCGCGCTGGTCGAGGAGCAGCACCCGGTGGGTCTTCAGCGCGTGGGGCAGCCAGCCGGGCGAACCCGCCGTCGGGCGGGGCGACTTGCCGCCGGGACCGCCCTGGAGGTAGAGCAGCCACGGGAGCCGCTCGCCGGCACGGGACGGGTCGGCGACCTCGCGGGCGAAGACCTCGATGGTGGGCCCTCCGGGGGCCCGGTGGTCCAGGGGGACGGTGAAGGTGTGGTCGACGGTGGCGTACGCGGGGTTCATGGGTTCCTTCCACGGCCGGGGAACGGCCGGTCGGATGTGGCAGGTCATCGGAGGGTGGCCGTCGTCCGCCCGCCGAGAGGAACCCACACCCTCCGCCGGCCGGTCTACCGGCCCCCGGCCGGCCCTTCGCCCTTCGCCCACAGGGAGCGGACGTGGCCGAGGTGCCGGGTCATGCACTTCTCCGCGCCCTTGGCGTCACCGGCGAGCATCAGGTCGAGCAGCTCCAGGTGCTCCTCGGCCGACGGGATGAGGTCGCCGCTCTCGTCCAGGGCGGTGAGCCCGTACAGCCGTGACCGCTTGCGCAGTTCGCCGACGGTCTCGACGAGGCGTTCGTTGCCCGCGAGGCCGAGCAGGGTGAGGTGGAAGAGACGGTCCGCCTCCAGGTAGCCGATGAGGTCGTGCTCGCGGGCGGCGCGGACGATGTCCTCGGCGACGGGCCGGAGTGCTTCGAGGTCCTCGCGGGCGGCGATCCGGGTGACCCTGCCGACCATGGGGATCTCGATGAGCGCGCGGATCTCGGTGTACTGGTCGAGGTCGCGCTCGTCGACCTCGGTGACCCGGAACCCCTTGTTGCGCACGGGCTCGACGAGGCCCTCGCGGGCCAGGTCGAGCATGGCCTCCCGGACCGGGGTGGCCGAGATGCCGAAGTCCTCGGCGAGGGTCGGCGCCGAGTACACCACCCCGGGCCGCAGCTCGCCCGAGATCAGGGCGGCCCGCAGGGCGTGGGCGACCTGGTCGCGCAGCCGCTCCCGGGAGGCGTTGAGGTCGCGGTGGGTCAGGTGCCCCATGACGGTGGTGATCCCTTCGTTCCGGTTGACATCACCACCGTACGATGTCACGCCGCGGGGCCCGCCGGTGCCAGGGTGTAGGTCCGGCCGGAGGTGTAGAACTCCAGGGCCGCCCCGCCCTGCTCGCGCGCCCCCTGGCTGGACTGCTTGGCGCCGCCGAACGGCAGGTGGAAGTCGACGCCGGTGGACGGGGCGTTGATCCGGATCATGCCGGTGTCGAGCAGGTCGAGGCCGGTCAGGGCCGTGTTCAGATCGGCGGTGTGGACCGAGGTGACCAGGCCGTACGGAACGGAGTTGGTGATCCGGACCGCGTGGGCGAGGTCGTCGGCGGCCAGCAGGGAGGCGACGGGTCCGAAGACCTCCTCGCGCAGCAGCCGGTGCCCCGGGTCGACCTTCTCGACGAGGGTCGGGGCCGTGTACCAGCCGGTCCTGTCGGGCACGGTGCCGCCCGCGAGGACGGAGAGTCCCCGGCCGGCCTCGGCGGTCCGGTCGCGGGCCGCCTCGTGGATGAGGGGCCCGCACACGGTGGCCGGGTCGGCCGGGTCGCCGACGGGGAGGGCGCGCAGCGCCTCGGAGAGCGCCTCGCGCAGCGGGTCGAGGGCGGCGCCGACCGCGACGACGCGGCTGGTGGCGGTGCACTTCTGGCCCGCGTACCCGGCGATGGAGGCGGCGATGTGGGCGGCCGCCTGTCCGATGTCCGCGTCCGGCAGGACGAGGGCCGCGTTGAGGCCGCCCATCTCGGCCTGTACGGGGATGCCTCGGGCGGTCGCGGCCCGGACCACGGACCGGCCGACGGGGGTGGAGCCGGTGAAGGAGACGACGTCGGCGGCGGAGACGACCGCGTTGCCTTCGGTCGCCCCGCCGGGCAGGACGGTGAACACCGACGCGGGCAGGGCCTGCCGCACGATCTCCGCCAGGCGCAGGGCGCACGCCGTGGCCTCGGGTGCGGGCTTGAGGACGACCGTGTTCCCCGCGGCGAGGGCCGGGGCGGCCTTCCAGGTGGGGATGGCGAAGGGGAAGTTCCAGGGGGTGACGAGCCCGGCCACGCCGTGGGGTCGCCGGCGGGTCAGGAGCAGTCCGGGTCCCGCCGCGGTCTCGTGGACGGCGCCGGTCGCCTCGAACGGGGCCTGGGCGTAGTACCGCCAGATCGCGACGGTCCTGGCCACCTCCGCCCTCGCCTCGCTGAGCGGCTTGCCCACCTCGCGTACGGCCAGGTCGGCCAGTTCACCGGCGGCGGACTCGATGCCGGCGGCGACGGCGGCCAGGGCGGCCGAGCGGGCGGCGGCGCCGGCGAGCAGCCAGCCCGGCTGCGCCGCCCTGGCCCGTTCGACGGTGTCGACCGCCGCGAAGGCGCCGGGTGCCGGGATCCGCAGGAGGACGTCGGCCGGGTCGGCCGGGTTGTGGGAGGTGACGGTGGGAGCTGCGTCGGTCACAGGAGGAAGCCTCCGGGGAAGGGGTCGTGCGGGTCGAGGAAGTACTGCGCGGTGCCGGTGATCCAGGCGCGGCCGGTGACGGTCGGGACGACCGCCGGGATGCCGCCGACCTCCGTCTCGGCGGTGAGCCGGCCGATGAACCGGGTCCCGATGAAGGACTCGTTGACGAAGTCCCGGCCGAGCGGAAGCTCGCCCCTGGCGTGCAGCTGGGCCATGCGTGCCGAGGTGCCGGTGCCGCACGGGGAGCGGTCGAACCAGCCGGGGTGGATGGCCATCGCGTGCCGTGAGTGCAGGGCGTCCGAGCCGGGCGCGGTGAGGTGGACGTGCTTGAGCCCGGCGATCTCCTGCCGCGTCGGGTGCGCGGGCCGGTCGGGCGAGGCGTTGATGGCGTCCATGACGGCGAGTCCGGCGGCGAGCAGGTCGTCCTTGCGGTCGCGGTCGAAGGGCAGGCCCAGGTCGTCCAGGGAGACGAAGGCGTAGAAGTTGCCGCCGTAGGCCAGGTCGTAGGTGACCGTACCGTATCCCGGGACGACCACCTTCCGGTCGAGACCCACGCAGAACGCGGGCACGTTGGTGAAGGTGGCCGACTTCGCGGCGCCGTCCTCCACCTGGACGTCGACGCTCACGAGTCCCGCCGGGGTGTCGAGCCGGACCGTCGTCACGGGTTCGACCACCGGCACCATGCCGGTCTCGACGAGGACGGTGGCGACGCCGATGGTGCCGTGCCCGCACATCGGCAGGAGCCCGGAGACCTCGATGTAGAGGACGCCGTAGTCGGCGTCGGGGCGGGTGGGCGGCTGCAGGATCGCGCCGCTCATCGCCGCGTGACCGCGCGGCTCGAACATCAGGAGCGTACGGAGGTGGTCCATGTGCTCGATGAAGTGCAGCCGCTTCTCGGCCATCGTGGCACCGGGAACGACCCCGACGCCGCCGGTGATGACCCGCGTGGGCATGCCCTCGGTGTGCGAGTCGACGGCGTGGAAGACATGACGCGTACGCACGGGGTTCCTTTCGGTGGAGGGGGTGCCGTGACCGTCGACGACGGCGGTCGGCGGCGGCGGTCAGCGGTGGCCGTCGGCGACGGCCTTCTCGGTCGCGGTGCGCACACCGCTCTCGATCGCGCCGGTGAGCGGGTGCCTCGGCGGACGGGTGGGACCGCCCCGGCGGCCCGCGATGTCCATGGACAGCTTGATGGACTGGACGAACTCGGTCTTGGAGTCCCAGCGCAGGAGGGAGTGGAGGGACCTGTAGAGCGGCACGGCGGTGGCGAGGTCGCCCGCGACGGCCGCGTGGTAGAGCTGGGCGCAGCTCGCGGGGAAGGCGTTGGGGTAGCCGGCGATCCAGCCGACGGCGCCGGCCACGGCCAGTTCCAGGAGGACGTCGTCGGCGCCGATGAGCAGGTCGAGTTCGGGGGCGAGTTCGGCGATCTCGTACGCCCTGCGGACGTCACCGCTGAACTCCTTGACGGCGACGATGCTGCCGTCGCCGTGCAGGCGGGCGAGGAGGTCGGGGGTGAGGTCGACCTTGGTGTCGATCGGGTTGTTGTACGCGACGACCGGGATGCCCGCGCCCGACACCTCGGAGTAGTGGGCGCGCACGGCCTCCGGGTCGGCGCGGTAGGCGTTGGGCGGCAGGAGCAGGACGGAGCCGCAGCCGGCCTCCGCGGCCTGCTCGGCCCAGCGGCGGGACTCGGCGCTGCCGTAGGCGGCGACGCCGGGCATGACCCGCGCGCCGTCGCCGGCGGCTTCGACGGCGGTACGGACCACCTGGGCGCGTTCCTGGTCGGTGAGGGTCTGGTACTCGCCGAGGGAGCCGTTCGGGACGACGCCGTCGCAGCCCTGGGCGATCAGCCAGGCCACGTGCTCGGCGTAGGCGTCGTGATCGACGGTCAGGTCCTCGCGGAAGGGCAGGGTGGTGGCGACCATGATGCCGCGCCAGGGACGGGTGGGGCTCCAGTTGGTGTCGCTCATGTCGAGGACCTTTCTATAGCGTGTGACATTTCACAAGGGGGGGAGGAAGGGGCCGCTCGGCCCCTTCCTCGAGTTCGGTCTTCGGTCTTCGGTCTTCGGTCTAGGGAGTGCAGGGGCGCGGCGCGGTCGCTCCGGCGGCCTCGGTCTCCGCCCCACCGAGCGCGGCCAGGGTCGCCAGCGGTACGGGGACGGCGAACGGGCGCCGCTCGGCGGGCGGTTCGGCGGTTCGCCCGTCCGCCGCGAGGCAGGCCACGGCCGATCCGCACATCCGGCCCTGGCACCACCCCATCCCGGCCCGGGTCAGGAGCTTCACGGTCCGCGCGTCCCGCGCCCCGAGATCGGCGACCGCCTCGCGCACCCGCCCCGCGGTCACCTCCTCGCACCGGCACACGTCCGTGTCGTCCTCCAGCCAGGCGGACCAGCCGGGGCCCGGGGCGTGCGCGGCGGACATGACGTCCGCGAAGACCCGCATCCGGTCCCGGCGGCGGCGGAGTTCGCCGACCCGGCCGGCGTCCGCCCGGCGGCCCTTCAGCCGTGCGGCCACCGCCCGTCCGGCCAGCTCCCCCTCGGTGCGGGCGAGTTCGGCGCCTCCCACGCCGCCGGTCTCACCCGCCGCCCACAGTCCGGGCACCGAGGTCTCCTGGAGGTCGTCCAGAGCGAGGCCGAGGGTGCCGTCGGGCAGCGGACGGGTGTCGCAGCCGAGGGCGGTGGCCAGCTCGATCTGGGGGACGAGGCCGTGCCCGACGGCCAGTGCGTCGCAGACGATCCGGCGGCCCGTCCCCCGTACGGGCCGCCAGTCGGCGTCGAGGCGGCTGATGGTGACGGCCTCCACCCGGTCGGTGCCGTGCACCTCGGTGACCGCGCTGCGCGGCAGCACCCGCACACGGTGCCTGAGCAGCGCGGCCCCGTGCACCAGGGCCTCGGCGGCCTTCGCCGGGTTGGCGGCGAGCACCCGGGGGCTGCGGGCGTACCGCAGATAGCCCGCGGCCTCGACCACGGCCGGCACCCGCGCGCCGGCCGCGGCGAGCGAGGAGGCGACGGCGAGCAGCAGGGGGCCGCTGCCCGCGACGACGACGCGCCGTCCGGGCAGCACGAGCCCGGACTTGAGCATGGCCTGCGCTCCCCCGGCGCCGACGACGCCGGGCAGGGTCCAGCCGGGGAAGGGCAGTTGACGCTCGTACGCGCCGGTGGCGAGGAGCAGTGTCCGGGCGCGGATCAGGGCGGGCGCCTCGGCCGTCCCGTCGGCGCCGGTGACCGCGTGCACGGACCAGGTCCCGTCGGCCTCGCGCACGGTGGACCACACATGGTGTCCTGAGAGGTGGTCGACGGTGCTCTCGGCGAGGCGTCGCCGCAGGCCGGAGAAGGCGGACCAGGCGTGGTGCAGGGCCTCGGGGCGTACCGCGCCGAGGGCGGGTGCCGGGTGCCGGTAGAACTGCCCGCCGGACTGTGGCGAGGAGTCCAGCAGGGCGACGGAGAGTCCGAGTTCGGCGGCGGTGACGGCACCGGCGAGTCCCGCGGAGCCCGCGCCGACGACCGCGAGGTCGTACGGTGCGCGCGGGTCGCGGCCGGTTTCCGCTTCAGACGGTGAGGCGGTCATGGCCGTGCCCTTCCTGGGTGGTGATCGCGTCGCCGGGACGGGCGGGGACCAGGCAGGCGCGACGGTTGGGTTCGCCGTTGACGGTGGCGAGGCAGTCGTAGCACTGGCCGATGCCGCAGAACGCGCCGCGCGGCCTGCCGCCTTCCCTGGTCGTGCGCCAGGCCAGGATGCCGGCGCCCCAGAGGGCGGCGGCGACCGTCTGGCCGGGCAGCGCGGTGACGCGCCGGCCGTCGAAGGTGATCTCGAACGGCGGATCGGGCTGTGCCCCGACCAGGTCGGCGGGCGTGCGGGCCACGGGCCCTCCTCTCATGACGGTGACGGTACGGACCTGCCCGTGCGGGCGGGCTTCAGGGCGCGGGGGTGGTGAACCGGTCGGGCCGGAACGGACGGATGTCGAGGGGCGGCCGGTCGCCGGTCAGGCAGGCCGCGACGATCAGGCCCGTCACCGGCGCCAGGCCGATGCCCGCTCCCTCGTGACCGCAGGCGTGCAGCAGCCCGTGGACGCGTGGGTCGGGGCCGATCGCGGGCAGGTGGTCCGGCAGATAGGGCCGGAAGCCCAGGTAGGTCCGGATGGCCCGTACGGTGCCGAGGACCGGGAACAGCCCGACCGCCCCGGCGGCCAGGCGGCCGATGACCTCGGTGGAGAGCGTCCGGTCGAAGCCGACCCGTTCGCGGCTCGCGCCGATGAGGACCGGTCCCGCGGGGGTGCCCTCGACGACCGCGGAGGTCTGGAGGGCTGCGGAGTCGCTGGCCACGTCGGCCACGTAGTCGGCGGCGTACACCTTGTGGCGCACCACGCGCGGCAGTGGTTCGGTGACGAGGACGAAGCCTCTGCGGGGCAGCACCGGGAGGTGCACGCCCGCGAGTTCGGCGAGGGCGCCGCCCCAGGTTCCTGCGGCGTTGACCACGTACGGGGCGTGGAGTTCGCCCCTGGCGGTGCGCACTCCGCGGATCTCTCCGGCCGCGCCGGTGAGGAGGCCGGTGACCTCCTCGTCCAGGCGCAGCCGGACGCGGTCGCCGCCCGCCCGCAGCAGCTGGGCGGCGGCGTGGGCGGGCATCACCTGGGCGTCCTGCGGATAGAGGAAGCCGCCGGCGAGCCCGGGAGCGAGGTGGGGCTCCAGGTCGTGGAGCCGGTCCCCGGGGATCTCCCGGGCGGTGACGCCCGCCTTCTCCTGGCGGGCCGCGAACTCCCGCAGGGCCCGTGTCCCGGTCTCGTCCGCCGCGACGACGAGGCCGCCCTTGGTCTCGTACTCGATCCGTGAGGGCAGTACGTCGGCGAGCTCCCGCCACAACGAGGTGGCGAGGAGGGCGAGTTCGAGTTCCGGGCCCGGTTCCTTGTCGGAGACCAGGAGGTTTCCCTCGCCCGCTCCGGTCGTTCCGCCGGCGACGGAACCACGGTCGACGACGGTGACGGAGAGGCCGGCGAGGGCGGCGTAGTAGGCGCAGGCCGCGCCGACGACGCCGGCGCCGACGATGATGACGTCCGAGGGTTTTCTCGTGGGCACAGCAGTAATATTTCACATGGCACTGACGTTGCCAAGACCCCGCGTCGGAGCATTCCAGCCCCCGGACCTCCCCTCACGCACCATCCGGACACGGATGGGTAACGGAGTCCCCGATGCCTTGTCAGTGCAATTTCACATTACTATGTTACAGGTCACATTCCAGCCCTCGGCTGTCCGACCGCTCTCCCGGAGTGACCTTCATGAACAAGCGCACACGCGTCCTCGCCACCGCTCTGGTGACGGCCCTGGCCCTCGGTGCGACCGGCTGCGCCGGCGGCGAGAAGCCCGACGGCTCCCGGGACCGCGGGAAGAATCCCGCCCTCGCCAACAGCGGCGCCGTCCTCGGCGGGACCCCGCAGAAGGGCGGCACGCTGACCATCCTGTCCAACCAGGACTTCACCCACCTCGACCCCGCCCGCAACTGGGTGATGGGCGACATGGACTTCGGCACCCGCCTGCTCTACCGCACCCTCCTCACCTACAAGGCGGAGCCCGGCGCGAAGGGCGGGGAACTCACCACCGACCTCGCCGAGGACCTCGGCGTCTCCTCCAACGGCGCCAAGACCTGGACGTTCACGCTCAAGCCGGGGCTGAAGTACGAGGACGGCACCCCGATCACCGCCCAGGACGTCAAGTACAACGTCGAGCGGTCCTTCTCCCCCGACCTGCCCGGAGGCCCCGACTACGCGGCCCGCTACCTGGTCGGCGCCGAGGGTTACCAGGGCCCCGCGCACGGCAAGCACCTCGACTCCGTGAAGACCCCGGACGACCGCACCATCGTCTTCGAACTCCGCAAGCCCTTCGCCGAGTTCCCCTACGCCACCGTGCTCCCCACCTTCGCGCCCGTCCCCAAGGCGCAGGACAAGGGACCGCAGTACGACAACCGGCCCTTCTCCTCCGGCCCGTACAAGATCGAGTCGTACGCCCGCGACAAGCAGCTCGTCCTCGTGCGCAACACGCACTGGAACGCCTCGACGGACACCGTGCGCAAGGCGTACCCGGACCGGATCGTCGTCACCATGGGCCTCAAGGCCAACCAGATCGACGACCGTCTCATCACCGCCGCCGGCGCCGACGCCTCCGCGGTCTCCTGGGACAAGCTGCGCCCCGAGTCCACCCCCAAGGTGCTCACCAAGCCCGACGTCAAGGCGCGGCTCCTCGCCGAGTCGACCAACTGCACCGAGATGCTCCAGATGCACACCGGCCGCGCGCCCTTCGACGACGTCAGGGTCCGCCGGGCGGTGCAGTACGCCCTGGACCGCGAGGCCGTCCTCACCGCCTCCGGCGGCCCCGCCCTCAACGACCCGGCCACCGCCCTCATGCCCGGCTCCCTCTTCAGCGGCGGCAAGCAGCCCGACACTCTGAAGATCCCCCTCACCGGCGACGTCGAGAAGGCGAAGCAGCTCCTCAAGGAGGCGGGCAAGACCTCCCTCACCACCAGCATCACCGTCTCCAACGGCGACAAGGCCGTCGGCGAGGCCATCCAGCAGTCCCTGGGCCGCGCCGGGATCAAGGTCACCATCGAGACCGTCGACCCCTCCGCCTTCTACGACACGATCGGCGACACGAAGAACCGCACGGACCTCGCCTACACCGGCTGGTGTCCCGACTTCCCCTCCGGCTCGACCTTCCTCCCCTTCGTCTTCGACGGCCGCTACATCAAGGAGAAGGGCAACTCCGGCAACCACTCCCTCTTCCGTGACGACGCCACGATGAAGCGCATGGACGAGATCGCGGCGATGACCGACGCCGAGCAGGCGAACAAGGCCTGGCAGGAGCTCGACGCCCAGATCCTGGCCAAGGCCCCGACGGCGCCCGCCGTCGTCGAGCGCAGGCCCCTCCTGGTCGGCACCAACATCGCCGGTGCCTTCGGCCACACCTCCTTCGGCGGGCAGATCGACTTCGCCACGGTCGGCCTCAAGGACCCCGCGAAGAGCGCGAGCTGAAGGAAGGCGAACCGAAGGAAGCCGCCCCGATGAACACCACGTCCAGCACGTCCACCGCCGCCCCTCCGAAGGCCGCCCCGCCACCCGTGCCGGCGGGCAGCGGTCCCTGGCAGCTCGCCCGCGCGGAGCTGCGCCGTCGTACGTCCGTGAAACTCTCGCTCGCCGTGGTCGCGTTCTTCGCGCTCATGACCGCGGCCGCCCCGCTGATCAGCGCGCTGGGCGGCTGGGGTCCCGAGGAGTTCGACAAGACCGCCGTCGACCCGTACCTGGGCGGCCTCCCGATCGGACCGCTCGGCGGCGTCTCGGCCGAGCACTGGCTCGGCGTCGAACCCGTCACCGGGCGCGACCTGTTCGCCCGGGTCGTGCACGGCGCCCAGGTCTCCCTGCTCATCGCCTTCTCGGCGACGGCCATCGTCGTCGTCGCCGGGACCGCGGCCGGCATCGCCGCCGGCTACTTCGGCGGACGCGTCGACACCGTGCTGTCCCGCCTGATGGACCTCACCATGTCCTTCCCCTCCCTCATCTTCATGATCGCGATGATGTCGGTGGCCCGGGACGTCAACCGGATCGTCCTGATGACCGCCGTCATCGGCCTCTTCGGCTGGCCCGGCATCGCCCGGGTGGTCCGCGGCCAGACCCTCTCCCTGAAACACCGCGAGTACGTCGACGCCGCCCGCGTCGGCGGCTCCGGACCCTGGCGGATCCTCGCCCGTGACATCCTGCCGGGCGTCGCAGGGCCGGTCATCGCGTACACGACGCTGATCGTGCCGGGGATGATCGCCACCGAGGCGGCCCTCAGCTACCTGGGCGTCGGCGTGCGTCCGCCCACCCCCTCCTGGGGTCAGATGATCGCCGAGAGCGTCGCCTATTACGACACGGACCCCATGTACTTCGTCGTGCCGAGCCTCTGCCTCTTCCTCACCGTGCTCGCGTTCACGCTGCTCGGCGACGCGCTGCGCGACATCCTCGACCCGAGAGGCAGCGGCACGTGATCCTCTACCTCGGCCGCCGGCTCCTGGGCGTGCTCGGCGTCCTCGTCGCCATCGCCGCCGTCACCTTCACCATCTTCTACGTCCTCCCCTCCGACCCGGCGGCCGCCGCCTGCGGCAAGTCCTGCAGTGCCGAACGCCTTGAGGCGATCCGCGCCCACATGGGCCTCGACGCGCCCCTGTGGCGGCAGTTCGCCGACTTCGTCACCGGCATCTTCACCGGCCGCACGATGGGCTCCGGCCAGTACGCCCTGCACTGCGACTTCCCGTGCCTGGGCTACTCGTACGAGAACAGCCAGGGCGTCTGGGAGCTGCTCGTGGACCGGCTGCCCGTCTCCGCCTCGCTCGCCCTGGGCGCCGCCGCGATCTGGCTGCTCCTCGGGCTCTCCGCGGGCGTCACCGCGGCCCTGCACAAGGACACCCTCACCGACCGGGCCCTGATGGTCGGCGCGGTCGCCGCCGCCTCCCTGCCCGTCTACTTCACCTCGGTGCTGCTGATCTTCGGCCTCATCCGGGTCGCCGGGCTGCTGCCCTATCCGCAGTACACCGCCTTCGGCGACGACCCGCTCGCCTGGGCCACCAACCTGCTGCTGCCCTGGCTGGCGCTCGCGATCCTGTACGCCGCCATGTACGCGCGGCAGAGCCGCAGTTCGATGATCGAGTCCATGGCGGAGCCGTACATCCGCACCGCCCGCGCCAAGGGTCTGCCGCGCCGCACGGTCGTCGTCAAGCACGGCCTGCGCGCCGGCATGACCCCGATCCTGACCATCTTCGGCATGGACCTCGGCGGGCTGCTCGCGGGGGCCGTGATCACGGAGTCCATCTTCGGCCTTCCCGGCATCGGACGCCTCTTCTACGGCGCCCTGTCGACGGGGGACCAGCCGGTCATCCTCGGGGTCACGCTGCTCGCCGCCACCTTCATCGTCGTCGCCAACCTGACCGTCGACCTGCTGTACGCCGTCGTCGACCCGCGAGTGAGGTACTGATGGCCGACGCCACCTCCCTGTTGTCGGTACGGGACCTCACGGTCACCTTCCCGACGAAGCGCGGCCCCGTCCGGGCCGTCGACACCCTCTCCTTCGACGTGTTTCCCGGCCGCACCCTCGGCATCGTCGGCGAGTCGGGTTCCGGCAAGTCCGTGACCTCGCTCGCCGTCATGGGCCTGCACACGGGCGCCGAGGTCTCCGGCTCCGTCACCCTCGACGGACGCGAGCTGGTCGGACTCCCCGGACGCGAGCTCAACGGGCTGCGCGGCCGGCGGATGGCCATGATCTTCCAGGACCCGCTGTCCAGCCTGCACCCGTACTACACGGTCGGGGAACAGATCGCCGAGCACCACCGGGTCCACTTCGGCTCCCGCCGCGCGGCTGCCCGCGCACGGGCCGTGGAGGCGCTCGGCGAGGTCGGCATCCCCGAACCCCGCCGCCGGGCCGGCGAGTACCCGCACCAGTTCTCCGGCGGCATGCGGCAGCGCGTGATGATCGCGATGGCCCTGGCGTGCGAGCCGGACCTGCTGATCGCGGACGAGCCGACGACCGCGCTCGACGTCACCGTCCAGGCCCAGATCCTGGAGCTGATCACCCGGATCCAGCAGGATCGGGGACTCGCCGTCGTCATGATCACCCACGATCTGGGGGTGGTCGCCCGGGTGGCCCACGACGTCCTGGTGATGTACGGCGGCCGGGCCGCCGAACACGCCCCGGTCGACGCCCTCTTCGCGTCGCCCGCCCACCCCTACACCCGTGGCCTGCTCGACTCGCTTCCCCGGCTCGACGATGACGACGACGCCCCGCTGCGGGCGATCCCCGGCAGCCCGCCGTCCCTGCTCGAACCGGCGCCCGGCTGCGCGTTCGCGCCCCGCTGCCCCCGGGCCGCCGCCGGCTCCGAGGAGGAACGGGCGCGCTGCGCGGGCGAACGCCCGCTGCTCGGCGGCCCGGACGGACATCCGGCCGCCTGCCACTTCCCCGCGTACGAAGGCGTCGCCCCATGACCACGACCACCACCGCGACCGCGACCGCGACCGGCGGCACGACAGCCGCGCCCCTGCTCAGCGTCCGCGACCTGACCATGACCTTCCCGGGGCGCCGGGCCCGTTCCGCGCCCGTCCGGGCCGTCGACGGCATCGGCTTCGACGTGGCGGCGGGCGAGACCCTCGGCCTCGTCGGCGAGTCCGGCTGCGGCAAGTCGACCACCGGCCGGATGATCGTGCGGCTCCTGGAACCGACCGCCGGCTCCGTCTCGTACGACGGGCGGGACATCAGCCACCTCTCGCAGCGGGAGCTCAAGCCGCTCCGGCGCGACCTCCAGATGGTCTTCCAGGACCCGCACTCCTCCCTCAACCCCCGCCAGACCGTGGCCCGGATCATCTCCGACCCGCTGATGGTGCAGGGGAGTTCGGCGTCCGAGGCCCGCGGGCGGGCCGCGGAGCTGATGGATCTGGTCGGACTCATCCCGGAGCACATCGACCGCTATCCGCACGAGTTCTCCGGCGGCCAGGCCCAGCGCATCGGCATCGCCCGCGCCCTGGCCACCGGCCCCCGGCTCGTCGTCGCCGACGAACCCGTCTCCGCCCTGGACGTCTCCGTCCAGGCGCAGATCGTCAACCTGATGGAACGGCTCCAGCGCGAACTGGGGCTCGCCTACCTCTTCATCGCCCACGACCTGTCGGTCGTCAAGCGGGTCTGCGACCGGGTCGCCGTGATGTACCTCGGCCGGATCGTGGAGATCGGCGTGAAGGAACGGGTGTACGCGGCCCCCGCGCATCCCTACACGCGGGCGCTGCTCTCCGCCGTACCCCTGCCCGACCCCGCCGCCGAACGGTCCCGGGAGCGGATCACCCTGCTCGGCGACCCGCCGAGCCCGGCCGCTCCCCCGCCGGGCTGCACGTTCCACCCGCGCTGCCCCAAGGCGCAGGAGATCTGTCGGACGGAGGCGCCGCTGCTGCGGATCGCCGCCCCCGGCGAGGCCCGCCAGGTCGCCTGCCACTTCCCCGAGGGCTCCTGAGCGCGTGAACGCCCCGGCCCCCGCGCGTGCGCGGGGGCCGGGGCGTTCGGCTTCGCTCAGGCGGTGCGGGCCGCCCGGTGGAGGGCGACGGCGACGGCCAGGTCCTCCCAGGCCATGCCCACGCTCTTGAAGAGCCGCGGGCGCCCGGACGACGGGACGCGCGGTCCGTTCACGAGCTCGGCGAGGTTGCCCGCGATGTGGTTCTCCTCGATCGCCCCCTCGGCCGTGGGGACGAGCAGGTCGCCGGCCTCGCGCAGCGCGGCGGAGCGGGCCTCGACGTACACCTCGGACCGGGCGACGAGCGCCGTGTCGGTCTCGCGGGCGGTCGGCTCGTGCGAGCCGACCGCGACGACGGTGGCGCCGGCGGCCACCAGGGCTCCGTCGAAGAGCGGTTCGCGGGCCGTGGTGCAGCAGACGACGAGGTCGGCGCGGCCCACGTCGTCGGGTGTGCCGGGACGGGCGAGGGCGCCGAGCTTCCGCGCGTATCCGGCGAGGGCACGGGCGCCGACGGGGTTGCGGCCGACGACGATCACCTCGGCGAGTTCACGGACGGCGAGGACGGCCTCCAGGTGGCCGTACGCCTGGGGTCCGGTGCCGAAGAGGACCAGGCGCAACGGCCTGTCGTCCGGGGTCAGATGGCGCACGGCGAGCGCGGAGACGGCCGGTGTGCGCAGCTCGGTGAGGGCGGCGCCGTCGAGGAGGGCGACCGGCCGCAGGGTCTCGCCGTCGAGGAGCAGATAGGAGCCGGTGATGCGGGGCAGGCCCGCGGCGGGGTTGCCGGGGGCGACTCCGGCGATCTTCACGCCGGCGTGGTTGCCGAAAGCGGCGGGCATGAGGAGGAGTTCGCCCGCCGGGACGGGGACGGCGGAGCGGGCCGGGGCGGTCTCGGGGTCGAGTCCGGCGCGCAGGACGTCGGCCAGGACGTCGGTGACCGCCGCCGGGCCGAGGAGGCGCGCCATGGTCGTCGCGTCGATCTGGAACAGGTGGTTCACAGGAGGGTTCACAGGAGGAACCCCGTCCCCAGGTCGTCGTGCGGGTCGAGGAGGAAGGTGTGGGTGCCGGTGCGGTACGTGGAGCCGGTGACCTCGGTGATCCCGCCCGGCAGCAGCCGGCCGGTGAACACCGTGCCGGCCACGGACTCGTGGGTCAGGGTGTCGCCGGGGGCGAGGCGCCCGTCCGCGGCGAGCAGGGCGAGCCGGGCGGAGGTGCCGGATCCGCAGGGCGAGCGGTCGATCTGTCCGTCGGCGAAGACGGTGATGTTGCGTTGGCGAGGCCCTGACGGGGTGTCGGGCAGGTCCGTGTACAGGATGACCCCGTAGACGTCGTACGCCGGGAGGGCGGCGCGGATCTCCCGTCCCGCCCGGACGAGCGCGGGCAGTGAGGCCCTGGTCGTGTCGACGCCGAGGTCATGGGCGGCGACGGAGGCGTAGCAGGCGCCGGAATCGGCGAGGTCGACGTCGACGGCTCCGAAGGAGGTCGTGACGGGCACCTTGCGTGCGGTGACACGGGTCGGGACGTTGCGGAAGGTGACGCCGGTGGTGCGGCCGGCGGCGCGGTGCACGAGGGCGGTGACGCGACCCGAGGGGACGTCGATCCGGACGGTGGCGTCGCCGTCGTCGGGGGCCGGGACGCGGCCGGTGTCGACGGCCCAGGCGCCGAGCGCCATGGTGCCGTGGCCGCAGGCCGTGGAGTAGCCGTCCTTGTGCCAGAACAGCACGCCGAAGTGGGCGCCGTCGTCGTCGGCGGGGACGACGAACCCGCCGTACATGCCGGAGTGGCCGCGGGGTTCCCGGACGAGGAGGCGTCGCAGCTCGTCGAGGGGTTCGAGGCGGGGTGCGAGGGCCCGGCGCTCGGCGACGGTGTCACCGGGGATCGGGGGGAGGTCCTCGTCGACGATCCTGAACGGTTCGCCTGCGGTGTGGTAGTCGGTGGTGCGGACCGGGTGCGGGACGGTGCTCACGAAGTACTTTCTCCAGGAGGGGGAGGGACGGCGCCGGGCCGGCCCCTCCCCCCACGGGTGGGACCGGCCCGGCGAGCGGGGCTGTCAGCTGCGCAGGGGGCCCTCACAGCTGAAGCTCGACGTGCCCGCGACCTTCGTGGACCAGATCTCGACCGGCCCGAAGGAGCAGTTCATGTCGGCGAGGTTGTTCGAGGCGGCGCCCGCGCGGTCGAGGATGAAGTAGTCGACGGTCTCGGACATGTCCTTGAAGTTCTGGTCCTCGCTGGCCCAGTTGGACAGGTTGGCGGTGATCCGGCCGGTGCAGGTGAACCGGCGCTTGCCCGGGTCGCCGTTCTCCACGCAGTCGGGGGTGTTGTAGGTGGCGGCGGCGAACGTGGACTTGACGTTCGCGAGCGCGGAGTCGCGCAGCTGCTCGTTGGGCGTGTACGTGGTGTTGGGGACGAAGAGTTCGTCGACCTTGGCGATCTGCGCGTCGAGGAAGCGGTCGTAGTCGCGCTGGAGGCCGGCGTCGGCGCCGAGCCGCGTGCGCCAGGCGTCGTACGCACGGACGTCGTCGGCCCGCAGGTGCCGGTACATCTCGCGGAGCAGCGAGGGCTTCTCGGTCCAGAGGTACTCGAAGAAGGTGCCCGCGTAGCTGTAGAAGCGGAAGCCGTCGCCGTCGTAGGTGGCGTTGAGGATCTGGCGGACGCTCATCCGGGGCCCGCCGGCCGAGGTGTCGTTGATGATGCTGCGGACGAGGGACTTGCGGACGGCGATGCCGTTGTCGCGGGTGGCTCCGTCGAAGAACTCGGCCGTGCCCTCGTCCATGAAGGTGGTGCGGTCGTTCTGGTACCAGGGGCCCTCGCCGAAGAATCCGTGGACGGCGTAGCGGCCGTTGAGGTAGTGGGTGTACTCGTGGCGGAACAGCTCTTCGAGGGTGAGCGAGGAGTCCTGAGGGACGCGCCGCTGGTACGTGTAGAAGGTGGCGCCGCGTTCGATGTAGATGCCGCCGTTGTTCGTGTCCATCCCGGTGAGGATGGGGTGGTAGTTCTCGTAGTCCGCGCGGGAGCCGTAGAGGACGATGTTCAGGCTGGTGTTGGGGTCGCCGGTGAGCGCCTGCTCCGTGCCGAGCACGCGGTGGTACTGCGCCTTGACCAGCTTGCTGGCGTAGTAGAGCTGGTCGACGGTGGCCCGGTCGAGGCCGGTGCGGACCTTGATGGCGCCGTTGTCGTAGGTGTACGTGTACGGGAAGATCTGCTTCTCGATGTCCTCCTTGCACACCCCGTACGGCCGGCAGGCGTCGTAGTAGTTGAGCCACGAGACGATCTTGGCCCACTGCTGGCTGCCCTGGCCGAAGGTGTTCACGACCGTGCCCAGGAGGCCGCCGAGGTCGGCGACGATGCCCGTCCTGAGGCTCGCGATCTCACCGAAGCGGCCGTACTCGCCGAGCGCGTCGCGGGCGACCCAGGCGTTGACGGTGCCCTTCAGGTGTCCGTAGGTCGCGAAGGCCTTGAAGACGGCGCGGTACGACGGGTCGGCGGCGACGGCCGTGTGGAAGGCGGTGTCCTGGTTGCCCGGGTAGACGCCGAGGTAGTTGACGGAGAGCCCGGCGAGCGCGGCGCCCGCCCAGGCGGGGTCCAGGTGGGTGGCGGGGTGGGACGGGTCCATGGTGGCCAGGACCCGCTTGATCAGGCCGAGTTGGTGGTGGCGCAGGCCGGGGCCGCTGGCGGCGTAGAGGGCCTCGCGCAGGGTGTTCGCGTTGGTCTTGGTGACGTCGAAGGTGCGCGCGGCGTTGCCGAAGGCGGTGACGGCCTGGGTGATCGCGTTCACGGTGGGCGCGTCGGTGACGTCGATCTCGCCGCGTGAGAAGTCGTGGTACACGACGGCGTGCAGGTACGTGAACATCTCCTCCAGGTGGGAGGAGTTACGGCCGTCGTGCGCGGCGGCCAGGCTCGATATGCGCCGGGCGACGGCCTGGACGTGGGCGTCGGACATCACGGGGGTGAGCCGGGCGTCCCAGGTCCAGATGAGTCCGCTCAGACAGCCCTGCGCGGTGACGGCCGGGTCGGCGAGGAAGTCAGCGAACTGCTCCGGGGAGAGGCCGGTGATCCCGTCGAGCGTGCAGGGCACGCCTGCCGCGGTGGTGGCGGCGACCGTGGCGGACGAGCGTGCGGCGGCGGTGGCGTCGGCCTTGGCGGCGGACTCTGCGGTGGTGGCCTTGGCCTTGCCGGGTACGCGGCCGGCGGCGAGGCCGCCGGGGGCGGGCGCGGGTCCGAAGGTCTTGCCGGGAGCGGTGGCGAGGTGCTCGACCTCGTCGAAGGGGTTGGTCGCGGGCTCGGCCCGCGGGCCCGCCGCGCCGGCCGCCGGGGCGGAAGGAGCCGCCGGGGCGCGCTGGTCGTCCGCGTCCGCGGCCGAGACGGCGGACTGGCCGGCGGAGGCCAGGAGGGTGACGGCTATGGCGGAGGCGAGCAGGGACGAGCGCACACGTCTGTGGAGAGACAACAGAACTCCTGCTGATGAGGGGGGTGGCTGGGTGGGGATCGGAACGGCAACTGCCGTGGTTCGCACGGCGTATGACCGCGGTTCATCTCACCGTGTGCGCTGTAACATAGTAATGTGAAATTGCACTGACAACCCCTTTGGCGCCCCCACTTTGCGGCGAGGGGCCGCTCCCCCGTCACCGGGAGGAGCGGCCCCGCAGGTCAGGCGTAGGGATCGAAGGGGATGCCGGCGGGCTTGGCCTTGGCCAGATGGGCGGCGAAGTTGCCGTCCTTGAGGCCGAAGACCGCGCTGCCGAAGTCGGCCTGGCTGAGCCTGTCGCGCAGACCCGCCGGATAGCCGTTCCAGCCGACGAGGCTCGGGAACTGCCAGGTGTGCTGGTGATTCTCCGGCGGCTCGTCGTTGGTGTTCGCCGGGCGGAAGCAGTGGGTGCCGATGCCGTCCTTGTGGTAGACGATCTTGGGGTGGGTGCCGTCCCAGCGGATCCGGTCACGGCCGTGGATGTCGAAGTCGCCGTGGGCGGACGTGGAGACGTACTGCGCCTGGTTGTTCTGCACCCACACCACGACGTGCTCCCAGTCGTGACGGTGTCCGCCGATGCTGGTTCCGGCCAGCGCCTGGTCCTTCTCGAAGTACAGGCCGTAGAGGATGGCGCACCAGCCGTTGTTGCACTTCGCGCGGGAGTATCCGTTGGTCTGGGTGAGGTCCCAGGAGTCGCGGCACTGGCCGTTGAGAGCCCCGGACGGGTTGAGGCCGCCGTTGATCGTGCCGTCGGACCCGATCGCGGGCGTGGGATAGCAGCCGTCCGTGTCGTAGTCGTAGGCCGGCTGGAAGGTTTGCTCCAGGCCGTCGGCGTTGGCGGGCAGGGCGGGCGGCGGTGCGGCGAAGGCGCTGGTCGGCAGGGCGATGATCAATGCGAGGGCGCCGGCGAGGGCGAGTGCGCCCCGGGTGGCGTACGCCTGTGTCTTCACTGTGTCCCCTGGGTCGGACTGCATGGACGCGACAGGCGCCAGTTTGACATGAACAGTTCATCGCCAGGAGGCACCCCGATGAACCGGACGCGTCACCCGAGACAAGTAGACGATACGTCTCGTCTCGTTTACAGTGGTCGTCATGACCACCACCGCGCGCCCCGCGCACATCGCCATGTTCTCCATCGCCGCCCACGGCCACGTCAACCCCAGCCTCGACGTCATCCGCGAGCTCGTCGACCGGGGCCACCGCGTCAGCTACGCCGTCCCCGCGTCCTTCGCCGAGAAGGTCGCGGCGACCGGGGCGACCCCCGTCGTCTACACCTCGATCCTCCCGACCGACGACGACCCCGACGCCTGGGGCACCGAACTCATCGACAACCTCGAACCGTTCCTGAACGACGCCGTGCAGGCACTCCCCCAGCTCGCCGCGGCCTTCGACGCGGACCGGCCGGACCTCGTGCTCCACGACATCACCTCCTATCCGGCCCCCGTCCTCGCCCACACCTGGGGCGTCCCCGCCCTCTCCCTGTGGCCGAACCTCGTGCCGTGGGAGGGGTACGAGGAGGAGGTCGCCGAGCCGATGACCGCCGAGCTCAAGGCCTCACCGCGCGGCAAGGCGTACTACGCGCGGTTCGAGGCCTGGCTCGCCGAACACGGCCTCGACACCGAACCGGACAGGTTCGTCGCACGCCCGCGCCGCGCGCTCGTCCTCATCCCGAAGGCGCTCCAGCCGCAGGCGGACCGCGTCGACGAGACCGTCTACACCTTCGTCGGCGCCTGCCAGGGCGAGCGCGCCGAGCAGGGCGCGTGGCAGCGCCCCGCGGACGCGGAGAAGGTGGTCCTGGTCTCGCTCGGCTCCGCCTTCACCAAGCAGCCCGGCTTCTACCGGGACTGCGTCGAGGCCTTCGCCGGGCTCCCGGGCTGGCACGTCGTCCTGCAGATCGGCAAGTTCGTCGACCCGGCCGAACTCGGCGCGGTGCCGCCGAACGTCGAAGTGCACTCATGGGTGCCCCAGTTGGAGATCCTGCGGCAGGCCGACGCGTTCGTGACCCACGCCGGCGCCGGCGGCAGCCAGGAGGGCCTGGCCACGGCCACCCCTATGGTGGCCGTCCCGCAGGCCGTCGACCAGTTCGGAAACGCCGACATGCTGCGGTCCTTGGGGGTGGCGCGGCACCTGCCGATGGACGAGGTCACCCCCGAGCGGCTGCGGAAGGACGTGCTCGACCTGCTCGGCGACCCCGAAGTGGCACGCCGGGCGCGGGAGATCCAGGAGTCGATGGCCCACGAGGGCGGGACGCGCCGGGCCGCCGATCTGATCGAGGCGGAACTCGCGGGGTCCTGACGGGGACGGCGTGCGACCGGTGGGCGCGAGGGCACGGCGCGGCCCGTCACCCCTTCTCGTACGAGAGGGGGACGACGGGGCGCGCCGGCGGGGTCAGACCACGGCGCCCGAACGGTCCCGGTCCGCGCCTGCCCGCCGCCCCGGCCCCGAGCCTCCGCCGACGGCCGGGGTCCTGACCGGCCGCCGGGTCTCCAGCGCCACGGCCAGCGGCATCGCGGTGAACACGGTGGACGCCATGCCCAGGACGACGCCCGCGAGCAGCGCGACGGAGAAGTCGGTGAGCGAGTCACCGCCCAGGACCGCGAGCGCCACCAGGACGAAGAGCGCCCCCATCCCGGTGTTGACCGTACGGGGCAGGGTCTGGGCGACGGCCCGGTCGGCGAGGTCGGGAAGCCCGACGCCCCCGCCGCGGCGCCGGAGTTCCCGCAGCCGGTCGAGCACGACGACGGAGTCGTTGACCGAATAGCCGACGACGGTCAGGAGCGCGGCGAGGAAGACGCTGTCCACCGGCTTGCCGAGCCAGGCGAACAGACCCACCACGAGCAGCACGTCCTGGGCCATCGCCGCCACCGCCGCCGTCGCGTACGTCCAGCGGAACCGCACCGTCAGATAGAGGAGCTGGGCCGCCACCGCGAGGCCGAGCGCGAGCAGCGCGTGGGTGCGCAGCTCGCCACCCAGGCTCGGGCCGATCAGGTCGTCGCGCGTCACCTCCACGGGGCCGGCGACCCGGGTGAGCGCCTCCCGGATCTCGTCCTGTTCGTCGTCCCCCGTCTCCCGGACCCGTACCGACACGTCCTCGCCGTCGGACCCGCCACCGTCGCCCGTCGTCCGCACGACCGCGTCAGGGAAGCCCGCCGCGGCGATCGCCTCGCGTGCCGCGTCGGCGTCGACCGGGCGCTCGGCCGCGTACTGGACGACCCGGCCGCCGGTGAACTCGACGCCGAACTCCAGGCCCCGGACGCCGATGCCGGCGAGTGCCGCCATCAGGAGCCCGGCGCAGGACATCAGCCAGCGGCGCCGGTGGGTCATCAGCCGGGGGACCCGCCGGGTCAGCCGGGTCCGCAACCGGCCGAGGCCCGCGATGCCGGTGACGGGCGGCCGGTGGCGCACCGCGCGCAGCCGCAGTGCCAGATCGGCGAGGAGCCGGGTGATCACCATCGCGGTGAGCAGCGAGGTCACGACACCGATCGCGAGGGTCACGCCGAAGCCCTTGACCGGGCCCGTCGCGAAGACGAACAGCAGGCCGGCCGCGAGCAGGGTCGTGATGTGGGAGTCCGCGACCGCGCTCCACACCTTGTCGAACGCCGTCGCCAACGGACGCCGGGGATCACGCCCGGCGGTCCGGCCGAGCGCCGCGTACTCCTCCCTCGCCCGTTCGAAGACGAGGACGTTCGCGTCGACGGCGATGCCGACGGCCAGGACGAAGCCGGCCAGGCCGGGCAGCGTGAGTGTGGCCCCCAGGGCGACCACGGCGGCGTACGAGACCAGCCCGTAGAGGAGGAGGGCGACCGTGGCGAGGACGCCGAGGAGCCGGTAGACCACCATGACGAAGAGTCCGGTGCAGGCGAGGCCGATCAGCGCGGCCAGGGCGCTCGCCCGGATCGCCTCGGCGCCGAGCGTCGGTCCCACGGTGCTCTGTTCGACCGTCGTCACCGGGACGGGCAGCGCGCCGCCCTCCACGAGCGCCGCGAGATCACGGGCCTCCTGGGCGGAGAACCCGCCGGTGATCTGCGCGGAGCCGCCGCCGATGCCGGCGCCGCAGGGGACGCCGGACTGCATGCCGGGCGCGGAGACGACCCGGTCGTCGAGCACGATCGCGACCCTGCGCGCCGGGTCGGCGGGCGCCGCGCAGGCCGCGTCGCCGGTCAGCTCGGCCCAGGTGCCGGCGGCGCGGTCGCGGAAGGAGAGGTCGACCGTCCAGCCCCGGCCGTTCGTGGTGTCGAGGACGGCGTCGGCGCTCTCGACGCCGTCACCCGTGAGCGCGGGCGCGGCGAGGGCGAGGAGGCGTCCCGGCGCGTCGGGGTCGGCGAGGACGCGCGTCCCGTCCGGCGCGGCCGGTCCCGCGGGTCCCCGGGCCTCGCCGGTGACGGCGTGGAAGGTGAGCTGCGCCGTACGGCCGATGACGTCGGCGGCCTGGCGCGGGTCGCGGAGCCCGGGGAGTTCGATGACGATGCGCCGTTCGCCCGAGCGGGCGAGCGACGGTTCCGCGACGCCGAGGCCGTCGACGCGCTTGCGGAGCACCTCCAGGGCGCGGTCGGTGGCGGCGGCGTCCGCACGGGTGGCGGGTCCGTCCTCGGTCTGCAGGACGATACGGGTTCCGCCGCGGAGGTCGAGTCCGAGACGGGGCGGGGTGGTCAGGGTGATCCAGAGGGAGAGCGCGACGACGGCGAGCGCGAGCAGCGCGCGCCAGAGCGCGGAACGAGAGGTCACGGGTACTCCACGGGCAGCGCACGGCGACGGCGCGCGTCCACGCGGAGGGTGGGAACGCTCGTCGGCCGTGCCGGACGTACGGTCGGATGCGCGTCGTCGACCGGTCCGGGGCATGCCGGGGGCCCGGACGGCGACGCGGGGGAACGTCAGCTGTGCCGGGCGGAGGGAGGGCCGCGGGGAGCGCGCGGTGCGCGGGGTCCGGCGGGGGGCGCGCGCTCCCGGCGGGGGTCGCCGGCGAGGACGCCTCGCGCGGGTACGGACAGGTCGGCGGGAACGACGGTGGTGGCCGGGGGCGTTCCGGGGAACCGCAGGGGGTTCTCGACGGCGGCCGGGAGTCGTACGACGGCGGTGGGCGCGAAGTGCGGCTCGGGCGACGAGGCCCGCGCGGGGCCGTGAGGCGGGCTGTTCCCGGGAGCGTGGTGCGCGGCGCCGGGGGCGGCCGGGAAGGCGGCGGTGACTGGGTGGGGCGTCGGGGCGAAGTCCTGCGTCGCCGGTGCCGGGAGCACGAGCAGGGACCAGACCGCGCAGAGCAGCGCGGGCAGCAGGGTCGCGAGTCGCCGGGCCGAACGTCCCACCGCCCCTCCCCTCCCCGATCCGCCTGTGGGGCCCAGCCTAGACCGGGAGGCAAGGCCGCCGGCCACCGGGCCGCTCGGCCACGGCTGTTGGGTACGACAGCTGAGTACGCGTGCTCATGCGGGGCGGGGCGCGGTCTCGCACGATGGGCGGGTCAGTGCTTCGTCCTCGGATCCAGGGGGCCCGCCCGTGCTCAGCCGTATCGCCGCCCATGTCGTCCCGTTCTTCGGGCGGCTCACCGTCACCACCGACCCCGGAGCCCGGATCGAGCCCGGCAGCATCCTGGTCGTGAACCACACCTCGACGGCCGACCCGGCACTCGTCCTCGCCGCGCTCCGCAAGCGGCTGGCCGTCGAGCCGGTCCTGCTCGCCACCGCCGGGCTCTGGCGGGTCCCGCTGCTCGGCCGGGCCCTGACCCGCGAGGGCCACGTGCCCGTCCACCGCAACTCGGCGCACGCGGCCGCCGCCCTCGACCACGCCGCCGTCGCCCTCGCCTCGGGCCGGCACGTGATGCTGTACGCCGAGGGCCGCATCCCGCCGCGTCCGGACTCCGCCGAGAATCCGCCGGAGGCGTTCCGCACCGGCCTCGCCCGGCTGGCCGGTGTCACCGGGGCGCAGGTGGTGCCGATCGGTCAGGCCGGTGCCCGCCGGATCACCTCCGGCGGGCGCGTGAAGCAGATCGCGGGCGTGCTCACGGCACCCGTACGCAGGCCGTGCCTTCATGTCCACATCGGGACTCCGCTCCGGCTGCCGGACGACGTGGCCGCCGCGACGGCGCTGGCCCACGGGGCGGTCACGGAGGCATGGCGTACGGCGGCCGGGGCACTGGGCGAGCCCTCCGCGCGCGGCTGACCGGCGAAGCCCCGTCGCCGGGGTCGCCGCCGGGTCACACTCGGCGCGAGGCGCCGTACGACGTCGGGCGTTCACCTCCGGACCGCCCGGGAGTCACGCCGAGGACTCCCGCTGTTACCGAACGGCGTTCTACGATGCGCTGGTTGGGCGTGAGCACGTGCAACGGGCGTCAGGGGGAGGCGCGATGGCGGAACGACCCGTACGAGCGTGGGACCGGGTGCCGGAGGACATGCCCGGCGGGGTCCCTCGGGACCTGCCGGGCGGAGTGGAGCTGTACCACCTGAGGCCCGACGGCGGCATCCTGCTCGCCGACCGGGAGGGCCGCAGGGAACTGGGACCGGAGCGGGAGTTCCTGCGGTTCATCGACGACGGGCAGTTCGCCCACTATCTGGTGGGGGACGCGGCCACCTCGCCCGAGCGGCCGTCCAACGCCACCGTCAAACTCGGGGTCGTGGGCCCGCGCAGCGCCTTCACCCCGCACGCGCACGGCGGGGAGCACTTCGTCCTCAGCCTCGGCCACGCCGCCTGCGGGCTGTACGACGAGGCCCGGGCACGCGTCGTCGACGTCCCGCTCGTGCCGGGCATGCTGATCCGGATCCCGGAGATGATGCCGCACTCCTTCGCCAACCGCTCCGACGTACCGCTGACGATCCTGGCCGCGAACACCGGCTACGGGATCGATCACGAGGACTACGCGATCACCGCGGCCGAGGCCGAGCGGCGGGCGGAGGCGCCCGCAGGCGGCCCAGGCGGCGGCACCGCCCTGGCCGCCGGGGCGCTCACCGACCACCGGGCCCTGGCCGCCGCGCTCCGCGACATCGAGCGCGCCCAGCGGGTCCGCGGCATCGCCGCCACGACGGTCCGGGAACGGCTGGCCGCCCGGCTGCGCCGGATGGCCTCCGCCCTGGAGGTGCCCAGGTGATCTGCCCGCACTGCGAACGCAGCCTGCTCCGCAGGGAGCGCACCGGCAACCGCTGCTCCCACTGCCACCGCTCGTACGCGCTCGACCCCAAGACCAACCCGCTCGGTCTCAACGACCTCCGGGTGCGCCGGATCACCACCGCGCTCACCGACGGGGGCCGCGTCCGGATCACACCGGACCAGCTCTGGTACGCCCTGTCCCGCAAGCGCCTCCGGGACGACGCGTTCGCGCCGGGCTGCGTCGGTCCGGCGGTCGGAGTGGCCGTCATCGCCACCATCGCGGCCGCCGTCAGCGAGGTCCCGCAGGTGCTGTTCCTCACCGCCGTCATGCTGCTCGTCGCCCTGGGCATCGCCGCGGCCCGAGCCGCGGGGGTCGGGAAGGGCATCCCGACCGTCCCCCGCGAGGCCTTCCCGGCCCAGGTGCTCGCCGAGTGGCGGAAGGTGTACGGAGCCCTGCCGGCCGGTGTGCTGGACGCCGGGGACTCCGCCGGGGCCGGGGCGGCGGAGCCGGGCGCCGTCTTCGGGGTCCTCGTCTGCCCCGACCCCGCCGTCCTGGCCTTCCTCGTCGCCGACGGGCTGCCCGCCCGGTACGGCCTGGTCCCCGCCCGGAGCCCCGAGGAGGCCCGCGCGGTGCCGTCGAGCGGTCCGGTACTGGTGCTCCGCGACATCGACGCGTACGGCGAACTCCTCGTCCTGCGGGTCCGGGACGCCCTGCCGGGCCGTACCGTCGTCGACGCCGCACCGCCGCTGCGTACGGTACGGGCCCTGCCGCAGGCCGTTCCGTACCGGGAATCGGGGCGGAGGCCCGGCGCGGAGGACATGCGGCTCCTCGCCGGACTCGGCACGTTCACCCCCGAGGAACTGAAGTGGCTCGCGAAGGGCTGGCGGTTCCCGCTCGTCGGGCTGCCGCCCGCCCGGCTGCTCACCGTCGTCGAGCGGGTCGCGGGACAGCTCACGCGCGGGCTCGACGCCGACCGGCGGCGCGCCGCCGACCTGGGCTTCCTGACCTGGCCGGACACGGCGGCACCCGACCTGGCGGGTGACCGGTGACCTGCCCGCACTGCGCCGCCCGCCTGTTGGCCAAGGAACGGACCGGGCAGGTGTGTTCGCGCTGCACCAAGCGGTTCGCGCTCGACCCGAAGATCCACGGCCGGGGCATGAACGACCTCCGGATCCGACGGATCGCCGCGAAGGCCACCGAGGGCGGCCGGCTGCGGATGACCGTCACCCAGCTCTGGTACCTCAGCCGCACCTACAGCAGCTGCCGGGAGGCGAAGCCCGCCCGCGGGATCAGACCCGGCGTCCGGTGGCTGGTCGCCCCGCCCCTCGCCCTGCTCCTGCTCTCGACCGGCGCGCTCACCCACGGCCCGCCGGGCACGATCACCGTCACCGCCGTCGCCGTCGTGTTGGTGGCGGCCTCGGTCATGCGGTACAGGCCCGCCGAAGCCCCCCGGTCGTACATCAGCCCCCCGGAGGGCGAGTTCCGTCAGATGATGGCCGGCCCCTGGCAGGCCGCCTACCGCAAGCTGCCGCCGGGTGTGGTGGACGACGGCCCGCGCGCCCCGGCACCCCGCGAGGCCCCGGTGGACCGCCCCGAGGCCGTGATCCTCTGTGCCGACCACGCGGTCGCCGTGTTCCTCCGGGTCAACGGCATCCCCGCGAAACTGAAGGCGCTCCTCGTCGAGGGCCGGCCGTCCGCCGCGCACGAGGCACTCGTGGACGTCCCCGAGGGGCTGCCGGTCGTGGTGCTCCACGACGCGAGCGCCCTGGGGGCGCTCCTCGCCCCGCTGCTGCGCCAGGCGCACCCGGACAGGGTCGTGCTGGACGCCGGCCTTCCCGCGGCCGCCGTCCGGACGCGGCGCGGAGCCGTCCACCGGGTCGCGAAGGCGCCCAGGGCGAGCGCCGCGGACCTCCGTTCCGTCGCGGGCCTGTCCGAGGCGGACGCCGCGTGGCTGGCCCAGGGGTTCTGGAGCCCGATCGCCGCCGTTCCGCCGAGCCGCCTGGAGGCGGTCGTCACCGCGGCGGTACGGCAGGCGCTGGCGGCGAGGGCCGCCGAACTCCGCTCCCCCGACGGCTTCCTGACCTGGCCGGCCGAACCGTCGGCGCCGGTCGGCGAGACATCCCGAACGAAAGGCGCCCCGGCCGGATGAGCCAGCGACACCTTCCTCCCGCCGCCCCGGTCGCCCTTCCCGGCCGCCGCCCCGGACACGGCATCGCCGCCCGGGCGGCCGGCCGGGCCGTCGCCGTGGCCGCGGACCGCGCCGCCGCGCCCGGCGGGCTGCGTTTCACCGAGCGGCAGCTCTACTACGAGACCTGCCGCGTCCTGAACCCGGGAGCGGCCCTCCTCGGCCGGATCCCCGGCACCCCGGCCCCGGTCCTGCGCCTGCCCGCCTTCACCCGCGCGCTGGACGCCCTCGGCCGGGAGAACGTCCCGGGTCTCCTCCCTCCACCGGCCGCGCCGCGCATCCCGCATGCGGGCGAACCGTCGGAGCCGGACCTCTACGACTACGGGCTGCCCCGGCTGCTGATCTGCCAGGACCGCTCGATCGCCGGGATGCTGCTCGCCAACCACGTCCACCTGGAAGCGGCGTGTCCGGTCCTCGCCGCCCCGGACGCCCTGCCGCTCGACCCGCGACTGCTCGCCGCCCTGGAGCGGGCCGGCGGCGCCACCGTGCACGTCCTGCACGACGCCGGCCCGTCCGGGATCGCGCTCCCCGCCCGGGTCAGGGCCGGCCTCGGGCCGGTGCCCGGCGTCCGGGTGGTGTCCCTGGGCCTCGTGCCCCGGCACGCGGCAGCCCTGCGCCTGCCCTCCGGCCGAGGACCGGCTCCCGGACCCGACGCCCTCGCGGACCGGCCCGCCGCCCTGCGGCCACGGGAGACCGCGTGGCTGGCGAGCGGACGGTTCGCCCAGGTGGCCGCCGTGCCACCGGCCCGGCTCGTCCGCACGGTCCTGCGCCTGACCCGGGGACCACGACCACCCCGCGACTCCCTGTGGAGCGGCCTGCGCGGACTGCGCGGAACCGGCTTCATGACCTGGCCCGCCGCGTGACCCGCCCCCGGCGCTCCCTTCCACACACCCGAGGTACGCACACATGATCCGTCCCGAAGAGATCGGCTACGCGGACGAACTGCTCGCCGACGGCACCGTCCACCGCACCTACGAGGACGGCCTGGAGGAGTGGCGGCGCCGCACCACCGGCCGCCCGCACCTCGTGTCCTGGCACGACAACCGCGGCGCCTCCGGCACCGACGAGCTGCTCGGCGACCGCATCATCAAACGCACCCTCGCGGACGGCACCACCACCTACGCCCGGGACATCGGCTACGGCCGCACGCTGTGGGCGCGCGGCGAGAAGGTCCTGGTCAACCGCAGCTCCTTCGGCGGCCGGATGGGCGTACTGCTCACCGGCCTGGGGGTGGCGACCCTCGCGATCACCGCCGCCCAGCTGCCGCCGCTGAGCATGTCCCCCGAACAGGAGGAGGCGCTGCGGCAGCAGCAGGCGCAGGCCAACCAGTCCTCCGGAGGCGGCGGCGACAGCGGGGGCGGTGGCGGCGAGGAGGGGGCCGGCGACGGGAACGACTGGGACGCGAACTGGGACGGCGACGGGGACGCCTGGAGCGACGACGACTTCGGCTGAGCCGGGCACGCACCCCACGAGAACAGCACGAGAAGAAGAAGGAGCCGTACGTGGCACGTCTGTGCGCCTGCCTGGCCGCGACCACCGGGCAGGCCCGCGCCCATCTCGACGCGATGGGCGCCCTCGGACCCGGGCACACACCGGCCGGGGTCCCCGGCGCCGAGGTGTCACTGCTCACCGGCGAGACCGGCCACGCCGAGGGCCCGTTCACCGCGTACGGCCGGACGGCGGTCGGAGAGGTCACCCTGCACAACCGGCCGATGCTGCTCGCCGCCCTCGCGGAGCGGTCCGCGCCACCGCCGCCAGGCTGCTCGGACGGTGAACTGCTGCTGCGCTGCTGGGCGTTGCTCGGGGACGCGGGGGTGGCACGGGCCGAGGGGATGTTCGTGCTCGCCGTCCTCGACGGTCAGGACCTGGTCCTGATCCGCGACCACGTCGGTGCCCGCACCCTGTTCTACGCACGGGCCGACGGCGCCTGGGCCGCCTCCACCTCCCTGCGCGCGCTGCGCCGCTGGCCCGCGCTCGGCACCTCGATGAACCTGTCCGCCGTCCGCTCCTTCCTCACCTTCGCCTATCTGCCCGGGGAGGAGACCCTGCTCACCGGCGTACGGGAGCTGCTGCCCGGACGGGTGCTCCGACTGCACCGGGACGGGACGTCCACCGAGACCGTCCACTGGGAGCCCCGCGAACGGATCGAGCAGCCCGCGCCGGAGGACCCGACCGGTCATGTCCTGGAGCTGCGGGCCCTGTTGGAGCGGGCGACAGCGAGCCGGCTGCCCGTCGCCGAGCCGGCCGCCGTGCTCCTCTCCGGCGGGATCGACAGCTCGCTGGTCACGGCCCTCGCGACGAAGCTCCACAGCCACCCGGTGCACACGTACTCCATCAGCTTCGGCGACGACCTGCCGAACGAACTGGGGTACTCGGGCCTGGTCGCCACGCACTGCCACACCCGCCACCAGGTCCTGAACGTGTCGGGCGAGGCCGTGGCCGCGCGGCTCGCCGAGGCTGCGGCGCTCCTCGACAGCCCCGTCGGCGACCCGCTGACCGTGCCGAACCTGATGCTCGCCGAGGCCGTGGCCGCCGACGGCGCCTCCGTCGTCCTCAACGGTGAGGGCGGGGACCCCGTCTTCGGCGGCCCGAAGAACCTCCCCATGCTGGTCCAGGAGATGCACCGGACGCCGGGCGCGCCCTGGGACGAGGACCGGGCGACCGCCTACCTCCGCTCGTACCGCAAGTGCTGGACCGACCTGCCTGACCTGCTGACCGCGCCGGCACTCGCGGCCCTGCGGGACGCCCCGCCGCTGGAGCGGCACGTGGCGCCTTACCTGACGGCGGACGGCGGTGGCCCGTACCGGATGGGACACCTCCTCAACCAGCTGCTCCACTGCAACCTGCGGACCAAGGGGGCCCACCACATCCTCACGAAGGTGGAACGGCTGACCTCCTCGCAGGGGGTGGAGGGCCGGTCCCCGCTCTTCGACCGGTCGGTCGTCGACCACGCCTTCGCGACCCCGCCGTCCTTCAAGCTCCGGGGGACGGCGGAGAAGTGGATCCTCAAGGAGGCCGTCCGGGACCTCCTCCCGGACACGGTGGTGGACCGTCCCAAGAGCGGGATGCGGGTGCCGGTGCAGCAGTGGCTGACGGGGCCGCTCCGCGACCTCGGCCAGGACCTGCTCCTCGGCCCCACCTCCCGGGAGCGCGGGCTGTTCCGGCCGGAGACCGTCCGTGCCTGGCTGCGGGGCGACGGCGCCCTGCTGCCCCGGCAGGGCGGGAAGCTGTGGCTGGTGCTGACCCTGGAGCTCTGGCTGAGGTCGTACGAGGTGTGAACCGCCTACGGCAGACCGACCCACCCGCCCGCCGGTCCCTCCCGTCCCCCGATCCCGCGATCCCCGGTGCACCGATTTGCGAAAGGCCCTCATGAGCACCAGCTCCTCGACTCCCCCCATCGACCTGACCGACCCCCGCACTGGGGCGCCGCGCGGCACCTCCGTACGGTCCCGGCAGCCCGAGGTCCTGGCCGCCGTCGCCGCCGGGCGCGGCGCGCTGTCCGCCTGGAGCGGGCTCACGCCCAAGGACCGCGGGCGCCGACTCGACCGCCTCGCGGGCCTGGTCGAGGAGCACGCGGCGGACTACGCGGCCCGCGAGCGGGCCGGGACGGGCAAGCCCGAGGCGGAGGTGGCGGGCGAGATCGAGCAGGTCGCGGACCTGTTCCGGTTCTTCGCCACGGCGGCCAGGACGCGCACCGCCCCGGCGGCGGGCCGCCTCGTGGCGGGTCACGAGAGCTGGGTGCGCTGGGAGCCGATCGGCGTCGTGGGCGCGGTCGTGCCCTGGAACTACCCGCTGCTCATGGCGGCCTGGCGCTGCGCTCCGGCCCTGGCGGCCGGGAACACGGTCGTCGTGAAGCCCGCCGAGACGACCCCCGACAGTCTGCTGCTCCTCGCCGAGCACGCCGGGTCCGTGCTCGGCCCCGCCGTGCTCCAGTGCCTCACGGGCGACCGGGAGACCGGCCGGCTGCTCGTCGGGGCGGCGGTGGACATGGTGGCGTTCACCGGCAGCGGGCGGGCCGGTGCGGACGTGGCGGCGCGCACGGGCACCCGGCGGGTCAGTCTGGAACTGGGCGGCAACGCTCCGGCGATCGTCCTGCCGGACGCGCCCGGCGACACCTGGTCGTCCCTCGCGGAGGCGGTCACGTACAACGCGGGTCAGAGCTGCGCCGCCCCGGCGCGGGTCATCACCCTGCCGGAGAACTACGAGGCCGCCGTCGAGGGGCTCGCGGCGGCCCTGCGGTCCCGGGTGGCGGGCCGTGACTTCGGGCCGCTGAACAACCCGGACCAGGCGGAGCGCTACGACCGGCTGGTCGCCTCCTCCGCCGCCAAGCGGAACCTCGTCGCGGACATCGCCCCGGGACCGGGTGAGGAGGCGGGGCACTGGCGTCCCGCCCGGCTGCTCGCGGACCTCCCGGACGACGACCCGGCCGTCACCGAGGAGGTGTTCGGCCCGCTCCTCACCGTGCAGCGGGCCGAGGGGGTCGACGCCGCCCTCGCCCTGGCGGGCAGCGTCCCGCAGGCGCTCGCGGCGAGTGTGTGGACCACCGACCTCGCGGCGGGACTCGAGCTGGCCGCCGCCCTGGACGCGGGCGAGAGCTGGCTCAACTGCCATCTCGTGCAGACGGCGGAGCTCCCGCACGGCGGCCGCGGCGCCTCGGGCCACGGCACCGACCTGAGCACGCTGGCCCTCCAGGAGTACCAGCGGCCCAAGACGGTCACGGTCCGGCTGCGTCCAGGCGCTGGAGTTGGTCGGTGAGCCGGTCAGTGGCCCAGCGGTACGTGGGTCCGTACGCGACGGGATCGTAGGCGCGTACGGCCGGCTCCGTGACGAGGATGAGCCCGAGGTAGACGTTGTACAGGGTCAGCCGCAGGTGTTCCCGGTCGGTGAGCGCACGGCCGAGGAATCCGTCGAGCACGCCGGGCACCGCGCCGGGCTCCTGGAACATCAGCAGGGACACCAGCTCCGCGAGGGGGTCGGCGTACAGGGCGCGCTCCCCGTCGATGATCCCCTCGATGCCCAGCTCGTCGTCGACGAAGACGTTGCCGTCCCAGAGGTCGAAGTGCACCAGCGCCGGGCGCGTGACGTCGTCGAGGAGAGGTGCGTGGCGGCGGACCAGCGCGGCGATGTCGCCCGCGGCCATGGGCAGCGGCCGCTCGTACTCGACCGCGTCGGCCAGGATGTCGTCGACGATGTCCAGGAACGAGGTGCGCCAGCTGGTGGAGCGGGTGTGGCCGTCGCGGCGCGGGTAGCCGAACAGTTCGCCCGTGACGGTGGTGATCCTGGCGCTGATCCGGCCGAGCTCGCGGCGGATCGGGTACAGCTGCTCGGGGGTGAGCCGCGGGGCGAGGGCGTGGAGGGAGGTGCCGTTCAGCCGGTCGAGCAGGAGGTAGCCGCCGTCGAGGTCGGCGTGGCGGAGGGTGGGCACGGGAACGCCCGCCTCGGCCGCTCGCCGGAAGAACTCGTACTCCGTGCGCATGAGGTCGACCTCGTACCGCAGCAGCTTCAGCTCCGGAGGCGGGGCGGCCTTGAGGACGAGGCGGGTGCCGTCGGCGAGATCGACGCCGTGGACGGCGTTGAAGAACCCGTCGGTGAACTCGTGCAGCGACGTGATCTCCGCCGTGGGACCGAGGGCCGCGCCGACGACCCGTCGTATCTCGGATCCGTCCAGGTCTCGTTTCGTGGCACTGTGCACGCGCCGATCATGGCAAGCGCTGTCTGCGGGGGGCAAGGCCCCGGCCGCGTGCGGCTCTTGACCCTCACGTGACGTCAGGCCGCATAGTCGCCGGCGTGGAGGAAGGCGGGGAGGACGGCGTGGAAGATCACTGGACCGTGGGACGCGTGGCCGAGCTGGCGGGCGTGAGCGTCCGCACGCTGCATCACTACGACGAGATCGGGCTCGCGCGCCCGTCGACGCGGACCGCGGCCGGCTACCGGGCCTACTCGGCGGCCGACGTGGAGCGGCTCAGGGAGGTGCTGGCCTACCGGCGCCTCGGCTTCGGTCTGCGCGAGGTCGCGGAACTGGTCGGCGACCCGTCGACGGACGCGGTCGCGCGTCTGCGCCGACTGCGCGGGCTGCTCGTCGAGCGGCGTGACCGCGCCGAGGCCATGGTGACGGCCATCGACAGGGAACTCCAGGTACGGGCGAAGGGGCTGCGGGTGACACCGGAGGAGCAACTGGAGATGCTCGGCGCACGGCTGTACGACGAGATCGGCGGCGCCTACACCGCGACCCGGCGGACCGATCCGCGGATCGCCGCGCAGATCCTGGAGGCGCTCGGGGACGCGCGGACGGTGCTGAACGTCGGCGCGGGCACCGGCTCCTACGAGCCCGCCGACCGCCATGTGACCGCGGTGGAGCCTTCGGCGGTCATGCGGGGTCAGCGGCCCGCCGGCGCGGCGCCGTGCGTGGCCGCCACCGCGGAGAACCTGCCGTTCGGGGACCGCTCCTTCGACGTGGCGATGGCCGTCTCCACCGTCCACCACTGGGGCGACCCGATGGCGGGGCTGCGCGAGATGCGGCGCGTGGCCCGCCGGGTGGTGGTGCTCACCTTCGACACCGACGAGCCCGGCTGGCAGGACCGGTTCTGGCTCACCCGTGACTACCTGCCCGAGTTCGCCGCCCTCCTCGCGGACTTCCCGTCCCTCGCCGGGATGGCCGACGCGATCGGCGCGCGCGCCGAGACGGTGCCCGTTCCCTGGGACTGCGCCGACGGCCTGTTCGAGGCGTACTGGCGCCGGCCGGACCTGTACCTGGAGGAGCGCGTACGCCGTGCGATGTCCGTGTGGACGAAGGCCGGGCCCGAGGCCGAGCGGCGGGCGGTGCGGAGCCTCGGTGACGACCTCCGGTCGGGCCGGTGGGCCGAACGCAACGGAGACCTGGCCTCTCTCGACGCGGCGGATCTCGGCCTGCGCCTGCTCGTCGCCTGAACGGCGAAGGCGCTGGGGCGGTGGGTGCGCGGGCAGTGGGTGCGCGGGGCTCAGAACACGGACAGGCCCGTGATCGTGGTGAAGCGGTCGAGCGCCGTCACGCCCGCCACCGAGTTGCCCCGGCTGTCGAGGCCCGGGCTCCAGACGCACAGGGTGCAGCGCCCCGGGACCACGGCCACGACCGCCCCGCCGACGCCGCTCTTGCCCGGCAGGCCCACGCGGTAGGCGAAGTCACCGGCCGCGTCGTAGGTGCCGCAGGTGAGCATGACCGCGTTGACCTGTTTGGCCTGGCTCCGGGTCAGCAGGCGGCTGCCGTCGGCGCGCAGGCCGTGCCGGGCCAGGAAGCCGGTGGCCAGGGCCAAATCGGCGCAGGAGGCTTCGAGGGAGCACTGGCGGAAGTACTCGCGCAGCAGGTCGGGGACGGGTCCTGTGATGTTGCCGTACGAGGCCATGAAGTGGGCGAGGGCCGCGTTGCGGTCGCCGTGAGCGGCTTCCGACGCGGCCACGCCGGTGTCGAAGGCGAGGTCCGGGTTGCCGCTCTCGGCCCGGAGGAAGGCGAGCAGGCTGCCCGAGGCGTCGCCGGTCAGCCGGTGCAGGCGGTCGGTGACGACGAGGGCGCCGGCGTTGATGAAGGGGTTGCGGGGGATGCCCTGTTCGTACTCCAGCTGGACGAGGGAGTTGAAGGGGTCGCCGGAGGGTTCCCTGCCGACGTGGTCCCAGAGTTCCTCGCCCTCCCCGGCAAGGGCGAGCGCCAGGGTGAAGACCTTGGTGACGGACTGGGTGGAGAAGGGGCGGCGCCAGTCCCCCACCCCGTAGACGGTGCCGTCGAGTTCGGCGACGGCCATGCCGAAGTCCGTCGGGTCGCCCGCGGCGAGGGCCGGGATGTAGTCGGCCGGGGTGCCCCGCTCCGTGAGTCCGGCGATCTCCTCGGCGATGCGGTCGAGCACGGGCTGGAAGGAGGTGGTCGTGGTCATGCGCCGGCCCGGGCTCCCCGGTCCTCGCGGGTCCGGCGGGCGGCGGCGAGGCCGAGGTCGCCGCCGGGGGGCGCGGTGAAGCAGCGCGCGACGTCCTCGTCCGTGACCTCGTCGAGGCGGGCCGGGGTCCAGTGCGGGTCGCGGTCCTTGTCGACGACCTGGGCGCGGATGCCCTCGACGAGGTCGGGGGTGGTGAGGGCGGCGCAGGAGACCCTGAACTCCAGGTCGAGGACCTCTTCGAGGGTGGCGAGGGTCCGGGAGCGGCGGAGGGTGGCCAGGGTGGCCTTGAGCGCGGTCGGGGACTTCGTGAGGAGGGTGGTCGCCGCCTCCTTGGCGGCGGGCAGCCCGGTCTCGAAGAGGCGCTCCAGGACGGTCTCGACGGTCTCGGCCGGATAGCAGGCGTCGATCCACTCCCGCTGCTCGGCGAGGACGCCGGGCGGGGCCGTGGCGGTGTGGAGGGCGACGGCCTCCTCTGCGGGCAGGCGGGTCAGGTCGCGCAGCAGGGCGGGGAGTTCGGCGGAGGGGACGAAATGGTCGGCGAGGCCCGTGAGGATCGCGTCGGCGGCGCCGACGTGGCCTCCGGTGAGGGCCAGATGCGTGCCGAGTTCGCCGGGGGCGCGGCCGAGGAGGTGGGTGCCGCCGACGTCGGGGACGAATCCGATGCCGGTCTCCGGCATGGCGACCCGTGAGCGCTCGGTGACGACGCGGACGGATCCGTGCGCGGAGACGCCGACGCCGCCGCCCATGACGATGCCGTCCATGAGCGCGACGTAGGGCTTGGGGTAGCGGGCGATGCGGGCGTTGAGCCGGTACTCGTCGCGCCAGAACGCGGCCGAGGCGGTGCCGCCGGCGCGGGCGTCGTCGTGGATGGCGCGGATGTCGCCGCCGGCGCAGAGACCGCGTTCCCCGGCGCCCTCGATGACGACGGTGGCGACCGCCGGGTCGTGCTCCCACTCCGTGAGGGCCGCGTCGACGGCCAGGACCATGGGGTGGGTGAGCGCGTTGATGGCGCGGGGGCGGTTCAGGGTGATGATCCCGGCCCGGCCCTCCGTCCGGAGGAGTACGTCGGCGGTTCCGGTCGGCACGATCACTCGGTCCCTTCGGCTGGCGCGGCTCGCTGTCGCGATCACCGTACCGGGCGGGTGCGGAGGGACGAGCGGCAGGCGGTCCTGTCACCGGGGGTGCCGGGGGCCGAGGCCTGGGGCAGCAGGGACACGAGGGCGGGACGGGCGCGAGGGCGGGAAGGACGTGAGGGGTGGGACGTGAGGGAGGAAGGACGAGAGGGGGGAGGCACGCGAGGGCGGGAAGGACTCATCCGCTTCTCGCGGATCCGGATTGCACGGTGCGCGGTCCGTGAGGGCCGCTACCCCGTGTCCTCACTGTGGAGTCCTTCCCGTCACTTCCATGGAACCACTCCTCCGACGGGGGCGCGAGCCCCCGCCGGAGCGGTGACGGAAGGGTTCAGGCCGGGAGCAGGTCCTGGGGGACGCGCACCTGGCGGGGGGTGGACAGGCGGAGCTCGATGATGTCGCGGACGGTGGGCCATTCCTCGTCGAGGATCGAGTAGAAGGCCGTGTCGCGGACGGCTCCGTCGAGCCCGCGCGAGTGGGCGCGGCGGACGCCTTCGCAGCTCGCTCCGAGGCGTTCGATCGCGATTCTGGAGCGGGTGTTGCGGGCATCGGCGCGCATGGTGATGCGCCGGACGCCCCAGGCTTCGAAGGCATGCCGGAGCATGAGGTACTTGGCCTCGGTGTTGATGCCGGTACCCCGGGCGTCCCCGGCGATCCAGGTGTTGCCGATCTCGGCGGCGTCCGGCACGGAGGTCAGCGGATCTCCGTGCGGCATGCCGGGTAGGGGGGGCCAGGTGAGCGGGCCCCTCCAGTAGTCGAGTTCGAGGAACCGGGTCGAACCGATGACTCGTTCGTCGGCCGTACTGACCAGGGCGAAGGGCAGGGATCGTCCTGCCGCCTGATCGGTCAGGGCACGGGCGATGTAGTCGAGGGCCGATTCGAAGCCGTCGGGTACGGGGGTGAAGGCGTAGGCCGCTCGGTCCGCCCCGCCGGCCCGGGCGAGGGCTTCGGCGTGCCGCATCGCCAGCGGCTCCAGGCGCACGGAGCGCCCGGTCAGGAGAACAGGTACTGGCACGGAACCTCGGGTCTTTCACGGGCAGGGAGAGCTTCCGCCGTGGGGTGACCGCGGCGGTAGCAGGGGGGAGGTTCTCGCCGGTGTCGATCTTGTCGTGAGAGCGACAAACAAGCAGGTAAAACGGTTCGTCACCGGTGCGAGGAGGACAGTATGCAGCCACAAGCGCTCGGAGAACAGAACCCCGGGAGAACCCGGGTACACGCGCGGGTGAAGGCTCGCGCGCGCCCGGGTCGGACCGGTCTCAGACAACGGACGGGGCCGCCCGCCAGTCGGACGGCGAGACGGTTCAGACGCAGGTGGGATGGCCCCAGCCGTCGGGGTTCTTGGAGATGGTCTCGCCCTTGTCGTAGGCCTTTCCGCAGCGGCAGCGGCCGGCGAATCTCGCCTTGAGCGTGGCGCCCGACGGGCGTGTCCCGCGCGCGGAGGGACGACCGGAGGAGGCGCCCGCGGAGCCGGAGGGCGCGGAGGAGCGCGCGCGGGGCGTGGAGGCGCGTGTCGGGGCCTCCGGCGGCGGCGGCAGCGGGGCACCGGCGTCCGAGCCCGTGGGCTCCTGGGTGCGGGCGGTGTGGCTGGCCGCGCGGTCGGCCGCGTCGTTCAGGGGGTCGCCGTCGACCTGGTGCGCGGGCACGTAGACGAAGTCGACGTCCCGGCCGGCGAGGAGCGCGTCGATCCGGACGACCAGCTCCTTGTTGGCCACGGGGCTGCCGGAGGAGGTCTTCCAGCCCTTGCGGCGCCAGCCGGGCAGCCAGGTCGTGACGGCCTTCATGGCGTACTGCGAGTCCATCCGGACCTCGACGGGCACGGCGGGGTCGAGCGCTTCGAGCAGCCGTTCCAGGGCCGTGAGTTCGGCCACGTTGTTCGTCGCCCGGCCGAGCGGGCCCGCCTCCCAGCGGTCGATGCCGCCGTCGGTCCTGCCGATGACCCATGCCCAGGCCGCGGGCCCGGGGTTTCCCTTCGACGCGCCGTCGCAGGCCGCGATGATCTTTTCCACCATCCCACGATCCTGACACGACGGCGGGGGTGGGCCGTCCCACCCCCGCGTCGCGACGGCCTCGCCGGCGTCAGAAGGCGCCGTAGTTCACCTGCCAGGTGGGCAGGCCCATGCGGCGCCAGAGAGCGACGACGCGGTCCCGGTCGTCGAGGGAGACGCGGACGGCGTACCGGTGGCGTACGTGGGCGTCGAACAGCTCCGCCTTCACCACGTCGTCGCCGCGGCCGTCGCCGGACGCCCGCATCCACAGTTCGTCGTAGGGCACCTCGTGGCGGGCGAGCCAGCTCTCGGTGAGGGCACGGTGGTCCTCGCTCCGGCCGGAGAGGAGGACGATCCGGTCCCTCTCGCTGTGCCGGAAGGCGCGCAGGGCGTCACGCACGGAGACGTTGAGCAGGTCGCGGTCGCAGCGCGTGAAGTCGTACGGCCCCCGGTCGACGCGCAGGGCGAGGGTGCCGTCGATGTCGCACATGACGGCGGTGGGCAGGCCCGGATCCGCGACGTAGGGCTCGACCGTCGGCTGGTCGTTGAGCCAGTCCGCGGTGAGCCGCCAGCCGCCCCGGGTGGCCTTGGCGTGCTTGTCGGCGAGGATCCGGATGATCTCCTCGCCGACGGGCCGCTCGCGGGCGGCGTCGCGGCGGACGCACTCGTCGACGGGCACGGACGTGAAGTCGTGGACGGCGAAGGTGGCCAGGCCGGCGACGGCGGCCTTCAGCCGCTTGGGGATGTGCGGGGTCAGATGCGTGTTGTCGACGACGACGTCGAAGCCGTCGTCGACGGCCGCCCGAACGGCGGCGTCCTGGATGCCGAGGACGGTCTGCTCGTGGGTGCGGGAGTGGCCCCGGTCGGCCGAGCCGGTCGCGGGGAGGTCGAGCATGGCGCGGAGGTCGTCGAGGTTGACGCGGCGCACGCGGCCCTCGGCGGCGGCCTGGAGGGCGCGGGCGGCCGTCGTCTTCCCGGAGGCCGGGAGGCCGGTCATGACGTGAACGACGGGCACGGTCAGTTCTCCTGGTCGGTGGCGAAGGGGTCGGCGGTCTCGGGGCGCAGCTGCCGCCACACGAGGAGGTCGGTGGGGCGCCCGTCGAGGCGGAGGAACAGGGCGGCGCGCAGCCCGCGGTCGGACACGCCCGCGGCGGCGCGGGCGAAGGCGCCGCGGTCGCCGGCGAGGTGGGCCAGGCGGGCGTACGCCTCGTCGACGGCCCGCTCGCGCTCGGCGGCGGCCGCTTCCAGGCCGGCGATCACCTCGCGCACCCAGGCGTCGAACTCGTCCGGCACCTGTTCGAGGAGCGCGTCGAGGGGCTTGCCGCCGGAGGCCTCGACCTCGGCGAGGGCGCAGCCCAGGCCCTTGGCCAGTTCGGCGGCGGGCAGGGCGGCGAAGCGCTGGATGCCGTGGCCGCGCCAGATGTCGCGCTCGGTGACCCCGGTGAGCACCTTGTGGAGGCGGACGTACTCGGCGAGCTTGGCCTTCGCGCGCAGGCCGGAGGCGAAGCGCAGGACGAAGCCCTCGGCGTCGGTGCCGGTGGCCCGGTGGCCGCCCGGCAGGGTGTTGGACTCGGTGAGGGCGACGAGCTCGGCGACGCTCATGGCGGGCCAGGTGCGGACGATCGAGCCGACGGGGTCCCAGCCGGTGGCGGCCTCGGCGAGGGGAATCTCGGTGCCGTCGTGGCCGAAGGCGGCGAGCAGGACGAGGTCGCGGCGCTCGCCGTAGTTCACGACGATGCGGTTCCCCGGGTACAGGATCTCGGCGAGGTACGTCACACCGGGCGTGAGGCCCGTGGTGTCGGCGGCGTCGAGGCGGCGCTGTGCCCAGGTCGCCTGGGCGCTGGTGAAGGAGCCCTTGGAGGCGACGTGCCAGCGGTCGTCGTAGTGGAAGACGACGGCGAGGCTGCCGTCGACCTTGTCGTACACCTCGAAGGGCTCGTCGGGCAGCGGCGGCGCGTAGGGACGCCCGGTGGCGTGTTCCGAGACGTTGAAGAACTTGGGGAGGGGGAGGGCGACGATCCGTCCGGTGCTGTCGTCGGCGACGAGGCCGCGGCAGCGCGTGGTCGCCCGGTTCCAGTGCTGGGCGTACTGGCACGCGCGCGTGTACGTGTAGATCGACAGCGGCAGCGCGGGGTGTCGTTTGCGCGTGACGTGCCCGTCCGCGAGCGCGGTGGCCAGTTCCTCGGACGGCATCAGGTCGTGCAGAGTCAGGGTCGCCTGGCTCATGGGGTCCCTCCCGGGTGTTCGATGATCCATTCTCGGTCGGCGGGGCCGGGGAGAACAGCGATTTTCCGGGTCCGGGCCGGGAAGGGAGGGAATGTGCGGGCTCCCGATCCCGGGCGTGTCGGTGGTGCCCCGTAGACTCGCCGTCTCCCCGCCGGTGACGTCGCCGGCGCAGACGAAGGAAGCGAGCCCCATGAACCACGCGGACGGCACGGCACCGATCTACGCCGAGCTCATACGGGAGCGGGGGGATGTTCCGGGTGACGTCCGCCAGGTCGCCGAGGAGGTTCTGCGTGACCTGAGCCGGGTCATCCAGGTACCGCCGCAGGGCGTCGCGGGACCGCAGGGTGCCGTGGCGCACACCGGCGCCCTCGCGCACACCGGGCCCGGCGGGCAGATGGGCGTCGGCGGGCAGATGGGCGTCAACGGGCACGCGGGGGTCGTGGGCCAGGCGGGCGCCGTGCTGCCGCACCGTCCGATGCGGTAGGCCTCCTCGCGTCGGCCCGGCCGGTCCGGTGGCCTCACGACAGCCCTCCGCTCCGCCCCGGTCCGCCGGGTTCCGGGCGTTGTCAGTGCCGTGCGCCATGCTGCTGCCCGGACGGCCCGTGCCACGGTGGGGCGGGCCTCGCACGGGATCAGGGGATGACGACATGGCCGAGGTTCTGCTGTTCCACCACGCGCTCGGGCTGACGCCGGGCGTCGGCGCGTTCGCCGACGAGCTGCGGCGGGCCGGGCACACGGTGCACGTGCCCGACCTGTACGACGGGCGGACGTTCACCGACCTGGAGGCCGGCGGCGGATACGCCCAGGAGATCGGCTTCGACACGCTCGTGGCACGCGGCGAGCGCGCCGCCGAGGGACTGCCGGAGGACATCGTCCTCGCCGGGTTCTCGCTCGGTGTGCTGCCCGCGCAGAAGCTGGCGCAGACCAGAGCGGGGGCGCGCGGCGCCCTGCTGTTCGGGGCCTGCGTGCCGGTGACGGAGTTCGGCGGGTCCTGGCCGGACGGCGTGCCCGTGCAGGTGCACGGGATGGACGCCGACCCGTACTTCGTCGACGAGGGTGATCTGGCGGCGGCCCGCGCGCTCGTGGCGGACGCGGCGGACCGGAGGCTGTTCCTGTACCCGGGCAGCGCGCACCTGTTCGCGGAGGCCGGGGCGCCGTCCCACGTGCCGGAGGCCGCCGCGCTGTGCGTCGAGCGGGTGCTGTGCTTCCTGGGCGGAGTCGATCGCTGACCGCGGCGAGCGCCGGCCGCGTCGGGCGCTGACCGCGGCGGACGCTGACCGCGGCGGACGCAGAGGGCTCCGGGGGCCGGGCGGGTCAGCCGATCGGCCGACCCCGGTGTCGTCCGTCCCGCCGCGCACCGGGGGCCGCCTGTCGGACCGTACGGCGCCGTGCGCGGTCGGAGGATCGGGGCAGGGTGCGGCCCGGCTCCGGACGGGACCGCCCGTGTTCGCCGTACCGAGGAGTCCGACATGACGAAGTACCGCCGTACGTCCCGAACCGCCCGGGTCCTGTTGCCCGGAGCGGCGGCCGTGGCCCTGCTCGCCGGGTGCGCGCTCGGATCCGGAGGGTCGGCTTCGGCGTCGGGCTCGACGCCACCGGCCGGGACGTCCCCCACGGGAGCCTCCTCCGTCACGGTGACGCCCGCGCCGGCCGCGCCCACCGGGAAACCGGCGCCGGGCACGCTCCTGGTCGGCGACTTCGGCTCCGACACGGTCACCTTCGTCGACCCCGCGCGCGGTGCCACGGGTTCCGTGAAGGTCGGCACCGCGCCGTACGGCCTGGTGGTCGGTGCGGACGGGCGGGCCTGGGTGGCGACCGCCGAGGGCGTGGCGGTCGTGGACACCGCGACCCGGCAGCGGCTCGCGCTCGTTCCGTACGAGACGGACGCCGGGCCCGTGACCACGGGCGAGTACCGGGGCGGCGGGATGGGCATCGCGCTCGCGCCGGACGGACGACGGGCGTACGTGGGGGTCAACGTGCCCGGCGGGAACGGCACCCTGGAGGTGATCGACACGGCGACCCTGAAGGTCACGGACACCGTGCCGGTGGGCCGGCGCCCCTTCGACGTGGACGTGTCGCGGGACGGCGCGGAGGTGTACGCGACCAACCACGACTCCTTCGACGTCACGGTCGTCGCGGCGGGGACGCTGGAGCCGCGCCGGGTGGAAGTCGCCCCGTACGGCACCGAGGGCGGGCTCGGCTCCTGGCTCAAGCCGCACTACACGGCCGTACGACCCTCGGACGGCAAGCTGCTGCTGCCCTTCGAGGGCGAGCGCCTGGCGGTCGTCGACCCCCGCACCGGCCGCACCACGATCGAGCCGATGACGGCGAACACGCATCAGCACGGGGCCACGGTGACCGCCGACGGGACGCTCCTGACCGTGGGCACGGGGCCGATCGACCCCGACGTGGACCGCGGGCCCTCCCTCACGGTCCGGACTCCCGGCGGGGCCGAGCGGGTCCACCCGCTGGAGGGGCCGCACGAGAGCGTGGCCGTGTCGGAGGACGGAGAAACCGCCTACGTGACCGGTGGATTCACCCGGAACGGGTACTGGGACGGTCTGAGCATCGTCGACCTCGACTCGGGCGACACCCGGCGCCTCGCCGCGGGCTCGCGTCCGCTGGGGATCGCGGTCCTCTGACCGGGGCCGCGTTCACGCCGAGGAGCGATACCGGCGCAATGGCGATAGAAAGGGTGAACGACTGAGAGTCGGCGAAAACTGCCACATGGGCTTGTCGAGCCGTATCCGATGGCTCCTTGCACGCTCCTACGGAAGGGCGGACAGCGTGACGCGACCGAGGATTCTCGTGGTGGGCGCGGGATTCGCCGGAGTGGCCTGCGTACGGAGGCTCGAACGGCGGCTCACCGAGCGGGAGGCGCACATCGCGCTGCTCTCGCCGTTCTCGTACCAGCTGTATCTGCCGCTCCTCCCCCAGGTCGCCGCCGGTGTCCTGACCCCGCAGTCCGTCGCGCTGTCGCTGCGGCGCAGTGAACGGCACCGCACCCGGATCGTGCCGGGCGGCGTGGTCGGGGTGGACACGGCGGCGAAGGTCTGCGTGGTGCGGACGATCTCCGGCGAGTACGTGACCGAGCCGTACGACCATCTCGTGCTCGCGCCCGGCAGCGTGACCCGCAGCTTCGACATCCCTGGGCTCGCCGAGCACGCGCGCGGGATGAAGACGCTCGCCGAGGCGGTGTACATCCGCGACCACGTCATCGCCCAGCTGGACCTGGCGGACGCGAGCAACGACGAGGCGGAGCGGGCGGCCCGGCTGCAGTTCGTCGTGGTCGGCGGCGGATACGCGGGCACGGAGACGGCGGCCTGTCTCCAGCAGCTCACCCACAACGCGGTCAAGCGGTACCCGCGCATCGACCCCCAGCTCATCAAGTGGCATCTGGTGGACATCGCGCCGAAGCTCATGCCGGAGCTGGGCGACAAGCTGGGCGCCGCCGCGATGGACATCCTGACCCGGCGCGGGATCGAGGTGTCGCTGGGAGTGTCGGTGGCCTCGGTGGACGAGGAGACGGTCACGCTCACCGACGGGCGGGCGCTGCCGAGCCGGACGCTGATCTGGACGGCCGGGGTCGCGGCGAGCCCGCTGATCGGCACGCTCGGCGCGGAGACCCTCCGCGGCCGGCTCGCCGTCTCGGCCGAGATGGCGGTGCCGGGCTTCGACGGGCTGTGGGCGCTGGGCGACGCGGCGGCGGTGCCCGACCTCGCCAAGGGCGAGGAGGGCGCGATCTGTCCGCCGACCGCGCAGCACGCGATGCGGCAGGGGAAGGCGGTCGCCGACAACCTGGTCGCGACGCTGCGCGGGGAGCGGACCCGGCCGTACGCGCACAAGGACCTGGGGCTCGTGGTGGACCTCGGCGGGCTGGACGGCGTGTCGAAGCCGCTCGGCGTGGAGCTGCACGGCATGCCCGCGCAGGCCGTGGCCCGCGCGTACCACTGGGCGGCCCTGCGGACCAATGTGGCCAAGACCCGGGTGATGACGAACTGGCTGCTGAACGCCGTGGCCGGGGACGACTTCGTACGGACCGGGTTCCTGGCGTCGAAGGCGGGCACGCTGCGGGACTTCGAGTACACCGACGCGTACCTGACACCGGAGCAGGTCCGCGGCCACACGGCCTCGTTCCGGGGGGCGGTCGGGACCGGCGGGAAAGGCTGAAGCCTGGTGGGGCCCGGTGGGGCCCGCCGGTCGCGGCGGGCTCAGCGGGCGAGGTCGGGGGCCGGGCCCATGACGACGACGGGTTCCGCGGCCGGGTCGAGTGCGCGGATCAGTTCGCGCAGGGCCTCGCGTTCCAGGGCCACGCAGGCCTGGGTGGGTCCGCCGTGGTCGACGTGGATCCAGACCCCGCCGCCCTTCCCCGCGCCGAGCGGGCGCTCCTTGTCCAGCGGCGTCCTGCCCGGTACCCGGTTGTAGTCGATGGCGATCACGTGGTCGAAGGAGCCTTCGAGGGGCTCGCCGGAGAAGCCGGTGCCGCTGATGGCGAACTCCTGGTCCTGGTCGTACGGGAAGCGCGCGCCGGGATCCGGCAGCCGGCCGCCGGTGTCACCGATACGGAAGACCCCGATCGGGGTGCGCAGGTCACCGGCCCGGTGATCGGCGGTCCAGCCCTTGAGCGCGTTGTGGGCGGGCCACGGTCCCGCGGCCTCGGTCCAGACCCCGCCGGGGCTCCGCTCGTACAGCGTCGCGGTGGAGGTGTTGTCGTCGGCGGTGGCGCCGGTGACGACGAGTGCCTGGGTGGTGCCGTCGGGGACGAGGCCCTGGGTGGCGGGGCCGACGCCGGGAATCCGGGGCACGGGTACGGCGGCGGAGGCGAGGCTGCTCGCCGCCTCGCCCGCGGCACGGGGTGGCGCGCCTTCGGGGCGGGAGTCGCCGGCTGCGGGCGGGGACGTGACGGCCGGCCCGCCGGACGCGGCGGGGGCGGACGGTGCGCCGTTCGCGCAGCCGGTGAGCAACAGTGCCGCGCACAGTGTGCCGGCGCTCAGCAGCGCGGGGGCGCCTTTGCGGACGGACATGGACGGATCCTCCTGGCCGGGGGCAGTGCTGCGATCCGTACCCGTTCGGCGTGCGGCGCTGCCGCGCCGCCGGTGCCCTCACCCGTACGGCCGTGTCGTCCGCGCACCGGAAGGCGGTCGACCGGCGGCACGGGGCGCGCCCTTCTGCCCGGACAGCCGACCTGACGGTGCATCAGATGGCCTCGTCGTAGGGCTGGGAACCTTCGGTGCCCGGCGCTACCCTCCGCGCATGATTCGGACGGTGGTGTGGGGTACCGGAAATGTCGGGCGCGCGGCGATCCGCGCCGTGGACGCCCATCCAGGTCTTGAGCTCGTGGCCGTGCTGGTCGCCGATCCGGCGAAGGTCGGACGGGACGCGGGGCGGCTCGCGGGTCTCGGGCACGATCTCGGCGTGGTGGCCGTCGACGACGTCGGGGCGGTGCTCGACGGGCGGCCCGGGGCGGTGGTGTACGCGGCCTCGGGCGACACCCGGCCCGACGGAGCGCTCGACGACGTGGCCCGTGCGGTGCGGGCGGGCGCGGTGGTGGTCACGCCCGCGCTCTATCCGCTGTACGACCAGCGCAACGCGCCGCCCGAGTTCCGGGATCCGGTGCTCGCGGCGGTCGCCGAGGGAGGCGGCTCGCTGTTCGTGTCGGGGGTCGATCCGGGCTGGGGCAACGACGTCCTGCCGCTGCTCGTGAGCGGGCTCGGCAGCACCGTGGACGTGATCCGCTGTCAGGAGATCTTCGACTACTCGACGTACGAGCAGGAGGAGTCGGTCCGGGACCTGATCGGGATGGGCCGGCCGATGGCGTACGAGCCGCCGATGCTGCTGCCTTCGGTGCCGACGATGGTGTGGGGCGGTCAGGTGCGGCTGATGGCACGCGCTCTCGGCGCGGAGCTCGACGAGATCCGCGAGACCGTGGACCGGCGCCCGCTGGAGTCCACCGTGAAGACCCGGACGATGGGCGTCTTCGAGGCGGGTACGCAGGGCGCGATCCGCTTCGAGGTGCAGGGGATCGTCGGCGGCGAGCCGCGGATCGTGATCGAGCACGTGACCCGTATCCATGCCTCGTGCGCGCCGGACTGGCCGGTGCCGCCGGACGGCGCGGGGGCGCACCGGGTGATCGTCGAGGGGAGTCCCCGGATCGAGGTGACGGTGGCGGCGACCGCCGAGGGCGAGAACAGGTCGGCGGGCGGGAACGCCACGGCGGTCGGCCGGCTCGTCGGGGCGATCGACTGGCTGGTGGCGGCCGGGCCTGGACTGTACGACGCGCTGGACGTGCCGTTGCGGCCGGCGGTCGGGAAACTGGGAAGGAGACCGCGGTGATCATCGACATCCCCGAGGGCCAGGAGCCGATCGGGTACGTGTGGGGCGACATGGTCCCGGAGATCGGGACGGCGGCGGCGAACTTCTCGCTGTCGGTGTACGCCCACACGACTCTGGGACTGCGCGAGTTCGAGGCGGCGCGCCTGAGGATCGCGCAGATCAACGGGTGCGGCTTCTGTCTGGACTGGCGTACGGACCGGGACGGGGTGAAGGTCGAGGAGGGCTTCGACGAGGTCGTCGCGGCGTGGCGGGAGACGGAGGTCTCGGAGGCCTTCGACGAGCGGACGCGGCTCGCGGCCGAGTACGCGGAGCGGTACGCGCTCGACCATCACGGTCTGGACGAGGAGTTCTGGGGCCGGATGACGGCGCGCTACAGCCAGGAGGAGATCGTGGAGCTGACGATGAGTCTGGGCTCCTGGCTGGCGTTCGGCAGGCTCAACCGGGTGCTCGGGCTCGACACGGTGTGCGTGCTGCCGACGCACTAGGGCCTTTCGTTTGGATCATGCCGGGCTCGCGGGGTCCGGCACCGCACCTCGCCGCGTTGTCGTCGGTTGCCATGGCTCCGCCATGGCGCCCTCCTCCGCCTTGCGAGGCGTTCCCTGGGATCCGTTCGATGTTGCGTTCGGCGAGCGCCGTGATGGTGACGAACGGGTTGACGCTGGCGTTGCCGGGGATCAAGGCGCCGTCGATGACGTACAGGCCGGTGTAGCCGTGGAGCCGGCCGTGGTTGTCGGTCGCCTTGCCCAGGACCGCGCCGCCGAGCGGGTGGTACGTGAGGTGGTCGCCCCAGATCTTGTACGCGCCGAAGAGGTCGGTGCGGTAGATCGTGCCCTCCTTGGAGTTGATCTTGTCGAAGATCGTCCTGGCGGCGTCGATGGAGGTCTGCTTCCAGGCCCGGTCCCAGCTCAGGTCGACCTTGCCGGTGGCCGGGTTCCAGGTGAACTCGGCCCGGTGGGGGGTCTTGGTGATCGAGAGGTAGAAGGAGGCGTACGTCTCGATGCCGGTGGGCAGAGGGGCGACCTCGGCGAAGGCCCCGCCCGCGTCCCAGTTGTCGATGCCGGCGGTGGGCATGGCCGACTGGAGCTTGCCGGTCGGGTCCCACATGTGGTTGGCCCGGCCGCACATGACGTTGCCGTTGTCGCCCCAGCCCCTGCCGATCTCGCCGTTGAGGGCGGGGAGCGCGCCGGTGGCCTTCAGGCGGGTGAGGAGCTTGCTCGTCCCGACGCTGCCGGCGGCGAAGAAGACCTTGTCGGCGGTGACGGTCTTGCTGGCGAGGGTGACGCCCGTGGTGTCGATCTGGTCGACGGCGACCGTGTAGCCCCCGCCGGGCGCCGGGGTGACGGAGGTGACCTTGTGGAGCGCCGAGACGCTGACGCGGCCGGTGGCGGCGGCCTGGGCGAGGTAGGTCTTCTGGAGGGTCTTCTTGCCGTGGTTGTTGCCGTAGATGACCTCGCCGTCGAGGGCCGACTTCGGTACGGCCCCGGCGGCCTCCTGCTTCATGTACTCCCAGTCGTAGACGTTCGGGACGAACACGAAGGGGAAGCCGGACCGCTGGGCGTGCTTGCGGCCGACGCGGGCGTACTGGTAGCAGGCGGCGCTCTCCCACCAGGCCGGGTCCACGGCGGTGACGCCGAGTCCGGCGTTGGCGCGGGGGTAGTACGTGGAGTACATCTCCCCCGCGTCGACGGTGGGGAGGATGGCGGCGAAGTTCTCGCGGCGCGGTGTGACGGCCATGCCGCCGTTGACGAGGGAGCCGCCGCCGACGCCCCGGCCCTGGTAGACGGTGATGCCGGCGAAGTCCTCGGCGTCGAGGATGCCGGTGTGGCGCGGGACGTCCTTGTCGAGGGGGAAGCCGAGGAAGTTGCTCAAGGGCTGCTTGGTGCGGGTCCGCAGCCAGAAGGAGCGGTAGTCGGGCGTGGTGGTGTTGGCGAAGATCTTGCCGTCGGCTCCCGGGGTGTCCCAGGCCATGCCCATCTCGACCATGTGGACGGCGACGCCCGCGCGGGCGAGGCGGAGGGCGGCGACCGAGCCGCCGTAGCCGGTGCCGATGACGAGGGCGCGGACGTGGGAGCCGGCGGGCAGGGGGCTGTGCGGGATGGCGGTGAGGCCGGTGTCGGCATGGGCGGGGACGGTCTGGCCGGCGAGGGCGGCGGCGCCGAGAAGAGAACCTGTTCCCGCGAGGAACCGGCGACGGCTGACGCCGCCGGTTCCCTTCGCGGACACGGGGTGTTCACTCATGTGATGTTCCTCACTCGTGAGCGAATGGGAACATGTTCTACTGTCGCGCGTCGGGGAAGTCACGCGAAACCGACGGGTAACTTCATCGGACCACGGACGTCCCCGGGGCGCCGGTGAGGCGCTCGGGGGTGAGCAGCTCGGCGAGCCGGTGGGCGGGCAGCAGCCCCTTCTCCAGGGTGAGTTCGACGACTCCGCGCCCGGTGGCGAGCGCCTCCTGCGCGATGGCCGTGGCGGCGGTGTAGCCGAGGTGCGGGTTGAGGGCGGTGGCGAGGCCGATGGAGTTCTCGACGGCCGCCCGGAGCGCCTCGGTGTTGGCGGTGATGCCGCTGACGCAGCGCTCGGCGAGGGTCAGGCAGGCCGCGCGCAGGGAGAGGAGGCTCTTCGACAGGGCGTGGAAGATGACCGGTTCGAAGGCGTTGAGCTGGAGCTGTCCCGCCTCTGCCGCCATGGTGATGGTGATGTCGTTGCCGATCACCTCGAAGGCGACCTGGTTGACGACCTCGGGGATCACCGGGTTGACCTTGCCGGGCATGATGCTGGAACCGGCCTGCACCGGCGGCAGGTTGATCTCGTTGAGCCCCGCACGCGGGCCCGAGGACAGCAGCCGCAGGTCGTTGCAGGTCTTGGAGAGCTTCACCGCGATGCGCTTGAGCACTCCGGAGAGCTGCACGAAGGCGCCGCAGTCCTGCGTGGCCTCGATCAGGTTGGCGGAGGTCACGAGCGGCAGGCCCGTCAGTTCGGCGAGATTGCGGCGGGCGGTCTCGGCGTAGCCGGGCGCGGCGTTGAGGCCGGTGCCGATGGCGGTGGCCCCGAGGTTGATCTCGTGGATGAGCTCGACGGCCTCCGCGAGCCGGCTGCGGTCCTCCTCCAGCATCACGGCGTACGTGGAGAACTCCTGGCCCAGCGTCATGGGCACCGCGTCCTGGAGCTGGGTGCGGCCCATCTTCACGACCTCGCGGAACTCCAGGGCCTTGGCGGCGAAGGCGTCCTGGAGCACGGCCATCGCCTTCAGGAGTTCGCGGGCCGCCCCGATGGCCGCGATGCGGATCGCGGTCGGGTAGACGTCGTTCGTCGACTGGCCGAGGTTGACGTCCTCGTTGGGGTGGAGGCGGTCGTAGTCGCCCTTGGCGTGGCCGAGGAGTTCCAGGGCACGGTTGGCGACGACCTCGTTGGCGTTCATGTTGGTGGAGGTGCCGGCGCCGCCCTGGATCACGTCGACGACGAACTGGTCGTGGAGGTGTCCCGTACGGATCTCCCGGCAGGCACCGGCGATGGCACCGGCCTTGTCGGCGGGGAGCAGGCCGAGTTCCTCGTTGGCGCGGGCCGCGGCCTCCTTGACGGCGGCGAGCGCGTCGATCAGCAGCGGGTAGACGGAGATCGGCGTGCCGGTGACGGTGAAGTTCTCGGTGGCGCGCAGGGTGTGGACGCCCCAGTAGGCGCCGGCGGGGACGTCCCGGTCACCGAGCAGATCGTGCTCGCGGCGGACGGGAGCGGGGTGCGGGGCCGGGGCGGGAAGCATGTATGCGGTCCTTGGGGAGGGGAGGGTGCGTGCGGTCGTACGAGGGAGGCGCCGCGGGCACGCCGAGACGGCCGGGCGGCAGGGCCGTACGGCTCTGAGGGTGACCGTGCGAGGAAGTTGGCTCCGGCTCGCGGGCGGGCGGGAGGGCGCCGCCCGCGAACCGGGGTTCTGGGGGGGGTGCGCCGGGACGGGACCTGTCCGGTCTCGGCGACCCGGCTCGACCGGCCCTACGCGCGGGCGGCGACCGCCGAGGCCGAGCGGGAGCCGCCGGTGGCGAGGGCCGGTTCCACACGGACCGGTCCTTCGAGGAGGCGGCGCAGGAGGGCCGTGCCGCGGGCCGGGTCGCCCGTGCCCGCGCCGCCCTCGGCGAGGAGCGTGGCGAGGACGGCTATCCGGGCCTGGGCGGCACGCAGGGTGCCGGTGAGCAGCGCCCCAGCGGCGACGAGGTCGACGGCTCCGCCGCCGGTGTAGATCTCGGCGAGCGGCCCTGCGGGCACTCGGGTGCTCACGGCGACGAGGACGCCCTGGGCGACGGCGTCGGCCACGGCGGCGGCGATCTCGGGGGTGGCGTTGCCCGCGCCGGTGGCTTCGAGGACGATGCCCCGGGCGCCGGCGGCGACGGCCGCGTTCAGCAGGAACGGGTCGCCGTCGGAGTGGTGGGTGACGATGTCGACCCGGGGCAGCGCGACGGCGTCGGGGCCGGTGGCGCCGGGGACCGCCGTGTGCGCGGCGGCGGGGAGCGGCAGCGGCGTGGGGCGCTCCGGCTGCCGTTCGATGTCGACGCGGGAGAAGCCGACGCGGCCGAGGCGCTCGGCGGAGGGGTCGGAGAAGGCGTCGGCTGCCAGGGTCTGGCTCTTGACGGTGCCGCGGGCCGCGTGGACGCGGCCGTCGAAGACGACGAGGACGCCGAGGTCGCTGACGGTGGCGGCGACCTGGAGGGCGTCGTACATGTTGCCGGGGCCGTCGCCGTCGCCGGTGCCGAAGGGGCGCTGGGCGCCGGTGAGGACGACCGGGCGGACGTCGGTGTGGTGCAGGTCCAGGAGGAAGGCGGTCTCCTCCAGGGTGTCGGTGCCGTGGGTGATCACGATGCCGTCGACGCCGGGGTCGGCGAGGGTCTCGTGGACGGTGCGCAGGAGGGTCAGCTGGTGGGCCGCGGTCATGCGCGAGCTGTTGACGTTGAAGAGGTCGACGACCTCGACGGTGACGCCCTCGGGGAGGGGGGCGGTGGCCAGGACGTCGCTGCCGGAGGCGTCGGCGGCGTAGCCGGTGCCCTGCCAGCGGCTCGCGATCGTGCCGCCGGTGCTGATGACGACGATCCGGCGCGCTCCCCCGTCGTTCGTCCGCTTCATGCCTGCCGTCCTCACTCCGTACCCAAATCTCCTGCTCCGCAACGATAGGACAGGAGGCGCGCAAGACGATTGCGAAATCGGCCGAGGAAATGTTTCACCGTGGTAGATAATTGCGCCATGGACCGAATCGATCTGCATATCTTGCGCGAGCTCCAGGAAGACGGGCGGCTGAGCAACCAGGAGCTGGCCCAGCGGGTGGGGCTCAGCCCGTCCCCCTGCCTGCGGCGGGTGCGCCAGCTGGAGCAGGACGGGGTGATCCAGGGCTACCGGGCGATCATCGACCCGGAGGCGGTGGGCCGCGGGTTCGAGGTCCTCGTCTCGGTGGAGGTGCGACGGGACCGGGAGACGGTGGAGGCCTTCGAGGCGGCGCTCCAGGACGTGCCGGACGTCATCGAGGCGTACCGCCTGTTCGGGAGCCCGGGGTGCCTGCTCCGCATCGCGGTGGCCGACCTCGCGGCGTACGAGCGGCTGTGGATCGAGCGTCTGACGACGCTGGCCGGGGTCACCGAGGTCAACTCCCAGATCATCATGAAGCGGATCAAGGAGCCGAAGGGGATGCCGGTGGGCGTCCGGAGCATCTGAACGCGCGGCGGCCGGGGCCTGGGCCCGCCTTCGGATCAGGCCTCAGGCCCGTCCTGTCGTTCCATATGCGAGAACGTCATGGAACAGCCTCCTCCCCGTTACATGACAGGTACCTGACGTGTGCCACCCTCCCGGTGACACGAAGTCAACACGCGTAGACAGCGGGATCCTTGAGTCGGCTCCCGCCGCCCCGCGCGTACCGTCCCCGGGAAAGGGCCCCCCATGTCCGTTGTGCGGATCGGCAGATGGAAGGTGTGGGCGGCGGCCGTCGCCGCGACCCTCGTCGGCGTCACGCTCCCCGCGGTCACCGCGACTCCCGCGAGCGCCACGACCACCGCGTACGACACCACGTACTACAAGAACGCGATAGGCAAGACCGGCACGAGCCTGAAGTCCTCGCTGCACACGATCATCAGCAGCCAGAGCAAGATCTCGTACGACGCGGTCTGGAACGCGCTCAAGGTCACCGACCAGGATCCCAACAACACCGCCAACGTGGTCCTGCTGTACAGCGGCGTCTCGCGCAGCAAGTCCCTCAACGGGGGCGACGTGGGCGACTGGAACCGCGAGCACGTCTGGGCGCAGTCCCACGGCAGCTTCGGCACCTCCGCCGGCCCCGGCACCGACCTGCACCACCTGCGCGCCTGCGACGTCCAGGTCAACAGCATCCGCGGCAACAAGGACTGGGACTTCGGCGGCAGCGCGGTCAGCGGCGCGACCGGCAGCTACACCGACTCCAACTCCTTCGAGCCGCGCAACGCCGACAAGGGCGACGTGGCCCGAATGATCCTCTACATGGCCGTCCGGTACGAGGGTGACGACGCCTGGGCCGACCTGGAGCCCAACGAGTCGACGTCCAACGGCAGCGTCCCCTGGCACGGCCGTCTCTCGATCCTGAAGCAGTGGAACCAGCAGGACCCGCCGAGCGCCTTCGAGGAACGCCGTAACGACGTCATCTACGGCACCTACCAGGGCAACCGGAACCCGTTCATCGACCACCCCGAGTGGGTCGAGGCGATCTGGTAGCCCTCGCACCCGCACCACCGCAGGACCGAACGGAGCCGGGCCGGGCTCGCAGCACCCGGCCCGGCTCCCGCGCGTTCGGAGGGCCTATACGCCTGACCGCTCCCGCCGCCTTCAAACGCGAAATCGCAGATCTTCTCACGCTCTTCGCGTGAACGATGGACACGCCCACCAGGCGTTATCCAGCCGTTATAAACGGTCATTTCGCCCCTTTATGCCACCCTTTGCCGTGCGGTGAAGCATGCATTCCCGGCACGGAGGCCGTCGGCGCACCTATCACGATCACCACACGCCGAACAAGGGTCCAGCCCCAGGAAGTTCCGAGATCCACTCGGTAGCTTCGGCGCCCATGACCACAGCCCGCACGACTGCCCGCACGACACCCCCGACCATCGCGGACGGCGCCGAGCTCTGGCGCATCGCCCGCGGCTCCGGGGAACTCGACCTCAACTCCCCGTACAGCTATCTGCTGTGGTGCCGCGACTTCGCCGACACGACCGCCGTCGCCCGTGACGCCTCCGGACGCCCGATCGGCTTCGTCACCGGCTATCTGCGTCCGGACGCGCCGGGGACGCTCTTCGTCTGGCAGGTCGCCGTCGAGGGTTCGCACCGCGGAAGCGGGGTAGCCGGGACCCTGCTCGACGCCCTGTCCGCACGCGTGGCCGCCGAGCACGGAGTCAGCCGTGTCGAGGCCACCGTCACCCCCGGGAACCTCGCGTCCGACCGGCTGTTCCGGTCCTACGCGCGTCGACACGGCGCGGACCTGACGCAGGAGGTGCTGTTCCCTTCGGCCACGTTCCCCTCCTCGGGGCACGAGTCCGAGGTGCTGTACCGCATCGGTCCCCTCGGCGCCCCGGCGTCCTGAGCCCTCGTCCGCGCCCACCACGCACCCGAACCACCTCTGGAGAAGAGACTCCGTGACCCTGATCGACATCGCCGCCCCCACCGCCCTCGGGACCCCCTCCGTCTTCGAGACCCTGGAGTCGGAGGTCCGCAGCTACTGCCGTGCGTGGCCCGTCGTCTTCGAACGCGCCACCGGCAGCAGGCTGTACGACGAACAGGGGCGTCCGTACCTCGACTTCTTCGCCGGCGCGGGCTCGCTCAACTACGGCCACAACAACCCCGCGCTCAAGCGCGCACTTCTCGACTACCTCGCCGACGACGGGGTCACCCACGGCCTCGACATGTCGACGACCGCGAAACGCGACTTCCTCGAGACCTTCCACGAGACGGTCCTCGAACCCCGCTCGCTGCCCTACAAGGTGATGTTCCCCGGCCCCACCGGCACCAACGCCGTGGAAGCCGCCCTGAAGCTCGCCCGCAAGGTCACCGGGCGCCAGACCGTCGTGTCCTTCACCAACGCCTTCCACGGGATGTCGCTCGGCTCGCTCGCCGTCACCGGCAACGCCGCGAAGCGCGCCGGCGCCGGCGTCCCGCTGCACCACGCGATCCGGATGCCCTTCGACGACTACCTCGACGGACAGCTCACCGACTTCCTCTGGTTCGAGCGGCTCCTCGACGACGCGGGCTCCGGCCTCGACCACCCCGCGGCCGTGATCGTCGAGACCGTCCAGGGCGAGGGCGGCATCAACGTCGCGCGGGCCGCGTGGCTGCGCGGGCTCGCGGAGCTGTGCCGCCGGCACGACATGCTCCTCATCGTCGACGACGTCCAGATGGGCTGCGGACGCACCGGCGACTTCTTCTCCTTCGAGGAGGCGGGCATCACGCCCGACATCGTCACCCTGTCCAAGTCCATCAGCGGCTACGGCCTGCCCATGGCCCTCTGCCTGTTCCGGCCGGAGCTCGACGTGTGGCAGCCCGGTGAGCACAACGGCACCTTCCGCGGCAACAACCCGGCCTTCGTCACCGCCACGGCCGCCCTCGACGCGTACTGGCGCGACGGCGTCCTGCGCGAACGCACCCTGGGCCGGGCCGACCGGGTGGAGAGCGCCCTGCTCGACCTGTGCGCGGGCGACGGGCGCATGGGCCTGACGGTCCGCGGCCGGGGCCTCGTGTGGGGCCTGGAGTTCGCCGACGGGGAGCGCGCGGAGGCCGTGTGCCGACGCGCCTTCGAGACCGGGCTCCTGGTGGAGACCTCGGGTCCGCGCGGCGAGGTGGTCAAGCTGCTGCCGCCGCTGACGGCGACGGACGACGAACTCGACGAGGGGCTCGGCATCCTGGCCCGTTCGGTCCGCCACACCGCCTGAGCCACCGTCACCACGACCCCCGCCCCCTCCCCCCCC